>CAVPHA010000020.1:0-356740 GCA_963704125.1 uncultured Acidobacteriota bacterium
GAAAGTACCCCAACGCCGCCGCCGACTGGCGCTGGCAGTACGTCTTCCCCGCCGGCTCCCGAGGCACCGACCCGAGAACCAACACCATCCGCCGCCACCACCTGCACGAGTCGGTCGTGCGAAAAGCGATCTACGCCGCGGTTCGCAGTGCGGGATTGCAAAAAAGGTCGGCTGCCACACCTTTCGCCACTCCTTCGCCACCCACCTCCTGATCGCGGGCTACGACATCCGAACCATTCAGGAGCTCCTCGGCCACAAGGACGTCAAGACGACCATGATCTACACCCACGTCCTGAACAACTCGGGAGGAAGAGGCATCGTCAGCCCGGTGGACTCGCTTCAAACCCCAGGGGAAGCACGTCCATGAGCACGCTAACTCCCTTCGTGTTATCGATCGATCCGAGCACGATAACAACCCCGGATCTCCCTCGCCGATCGAATTCAGTTCAGGTACACTTAGCAGAGAAAACCGATACGAACAGGAAACCAAAATTGACCCAGGAATCGAACGTTTCCAACAAAACCGCTAGTATCGCTAATTAGAGTTAGGCTCAGGAAAAGAGACCAGAGCATGGGTAGCACTTCGACCGGCGCACCTGCAATCAGCCGCCAACTGCTCATCGTCCTGTTGATGATCGGCGTTTCCGGATGCTATCGTACTCGACGACCAGACTCGAGGATTCCACCAGTTCTACGCCCATATCGACGATGGCATGTCAGTTGCACAGGTTGAAAGCCTGTTTCGCGAAACCTACCCCTCCGCTGAAGAAGACGGATGGCCCGTCATGGGCCAGAATGAAGGCGGTCTGTGGTTTACGCTTGATCCAAGAACGGGACGATACAACAGTGAGCTAATCCACGTTGCGTTCGAGGGAGGCGTCGTTGTATCTAAGGAGTATCTACCTGACTAATCAGCCTAACCGGCTCAATCCAGCGGACCGCGACCCGCGCGAGCGCGGCTCGCGTCCGCTGATTTCGTATCGTTAGGCCAGCCGGGGGGATTGCCATGCGATGAAGATCACCGATGAACATCCCGAAGCAACTGCAGTGGTTTGTCAACGGTCAGTCCTTCTTCATCCATGTCTATGCCCCAGTATCAGAAGTCCGTCAACGTCTCAGTAAGATTTCTAACCCGGAATCAAAGACAATGATCGGCCGGCGTCAATATTCAGCATCGATGAACGGGAACGACTTTCGATTTTGGCGAGAAGCGGCATCTCCCCAACCTTTCCACCGGAAATCAGCGGCACCATCAACCAGGGTGAGGGCTATACAGAGGCAAAGGGGTCTGCACAACTGAATGCCAAGACGGTGCGTTCGCTTGCGCAAGTTGCCCTGTTCGCCTTCGTGTCGATGACCCTTCTCGCAGTCCAGAACCGGGGAGGCGAACCGATGGACTGGTTGGTTGGCATCGGCGCAGGCCTTGGTGCCGTAGCGTTCATACTCGCAGCTATGAAGCTATTCACAGTTACAGCGTCCTCCGACTCGGGAGGAGAGACCTCCAAGCCTTAGAGTCAATACTCGAAGGCGAGTTTGGAAATGGCACCAATGCAAGAACATAGGTGGCGAGTCGTGCGCCCTAACCTGGCTATTCCAGCGGACCGCGACCCGCGCGAGCGCGGCTCGCGTCCGCTGAACTGCAATCGTTAGGCGAGCTTCAGGATGAAGTTCCTTGCCTGGTCCCGCGCCGCAATCTTCGGAGGGACTATTGGATTGTGGCTTGTGGGTTGCGCTGGCGTGTTCCTCAATCTCGTTGAATCGGCCCGCGATTCTCCAGAAATTTACGCCCGCACCGTCGAGTTTCAGGTCATCAGCTTCACCATCGGCTACCTTCCTGTTTTTGTCGCACTCTTGGCCGGCGTACTCTTGTTCGAGTGGCTACTGTTTGCCGGTCTCAAGTGGGGAGGGAAACGTCTTGGGTTTATCAATGGCACCGCCTAACCTGCTCATTCCAGCGGACCCCGACCCGCGCGAGCGCGGGCCGCGTCCGCTGAATTCGGATCGTTAGGCTTGGAACAAGCATGAAGAAGTCCATTCTGCTCATCGCTGCGCTTGCTCTGGCGGCGATGCCCTCGACTGCAGTGGAGACGCCTGACTGTTGGGTGTGGTTTCAAACGCACGAGGAAGAGCAGGTCGACTGGGTTGCTCCTGTGTGGTTCATGAACGGAAGCGAACTCAACGAGACTGGGACACCTACGATTACAATCCTTTCTCCACCTATATCGTGGTTTCAGTCGAGGGGCTTGATGAACACACCGAGGTCGTTTTGAAAATCCCCTCGACGTCCACCTTCATCGCCTCAGGAACCGAGTTCGAATTCGACGATTTGGATCGGCTTGTCCGATCGGGAGCGCTGGTGAACCTGTCTCCGGAAGCCCTTCACTGCCTCATTTATGGATGGTAATCCCACTAAGGTTGGCAGCAGACGATGACTGAAACCAAGAAGCGCCTAACACGATCGTTTCAGGCGGACCGCGACCCGCGCGAGCGCGGGCCGCGTCCGCTGAACTCCAGTCGTTAGGCGACCGTAGAATGGACTAGGCCTCGAATCATCTGAATCGCTCACGATCATCGAAGAAGTAGGATATCGACCAAAGCGAATTGAGGAGTATGCAGGTCGTCCCGTTCTTGATACGCAATTGATTGGAGGGCCGAGATGACTACACTACCTGTAATGCAGACGAGTAGAATTCTGTTATTCCGGCGCCTGATCATCATTGTTCTTGCCGGACTGCTGATCTTTTACCACACCTTTCACCCTATACGATCTGTATCTGGGCGCCGGCACCAGTGCTCATACAACATTCGAATACGTACAGTCGGTCCTTCGTGTGGTGATTACTCTCAGTTTGCTGCTCGTCGTATTTGGCAACCGCTGGGCTTTGTGGGGGATGTGGGCTGGTATCGCCGGGCTTATTGCAACGCACTATTGGGCGCATTTCGGGAACCTGCCCGTCGATTTCACCAAGGGTAGGCACCCGCTCTCCTATCTCAAGGGCTTAATTTTCCCGACAATTATTACCTTGACGTTCCACTCTTCAAGCCAGGTCGGCGATACCAATGCAAACGCCTAACCTCTCGCTCAACTCGGACCCCGCCTGCATTGCCTTCCGCTCTTTCTGGTCTCCCGCTTCCTCGGCTCCGCTCATCGCCTCGGTGCAGGCGGGGCTAGTTAGCCTCTTCGTTAGGCCATCGCAAAGGGGGCTAGCATCATGAAGTTCTCAGACATCGAAGAAGCCTTCGTCTTCGTGAACTCTGGTCACCCCTACGAGCACACAGCCTTCATCTCCCGATTGACCGGCGAGACGTACTGGCAGTCCGAAGCGAGTGACCTAGACGAACTACCGGAAGACGTAGCCGAGGACGAAGACTACATTGAAATCCCGGATGGAAACGATCTCGGCCTCGGAACACGCATTGTCTGGGATTTCGTGCGGCAGTTCGTCCCAGAGCTTTACGACCAGATTCAAGGAGCTTTCTCGAGGAAGGGCGCCTACTCCCGCTTCAAGGGGATCCTCGAACGCCACGGGTCGCTAGAAAAATGGCACGAGTACGAGGAAAAGCGCACAACGGAAGCCCTTGTAGAATGGTGCAAAACAAACAACCTCGATGTAGACTATGATCAATAGAATGAACCATTTGCCTAACAGGTGCGTTCCAGCGGACCACGACCCGCGCGAGCGCGGCCCACGTCCCCTGAATTCGTATCGTTAGGCCTGCGCGGGGTTGACATATCCGATTCAGTATATATCTTATAATGTATGTGGGTGGTCTACGAACACAAGCGGTTGGAACGTCAGCTCAAGAGACTCCCCAAAGACGTACTAAAGCGGTATGAAAAATGGAAGGACATCGTCACCATCTCTGGCCCTCAAGGTCTGAGGCTCATCAAGGGGCTTCACGATGAGGCCTTGTTCGGTAAATGGAAGGGGCATCGCTCAAGTCGACTCAACCTCCAGTTTCGGGTTTTTTATCGAGTGGAGGGCGAGCAGGTCCTCGTGGAGGTCGTGAGCATTACCGCCCACGACTACAGAAAGAAGTGAATATGAGCGACTACCACAAGGCACAACGGCGTATCGAGGTGAGCGTAGGAGAGTCCGTTCGAATCATCCGCGAACTGCAGGAACTCAGTCAAAACGACCTTTCCGCTCTCACTGGTATCCCGCAATCCACAATCTCCGCGATCGAACGCGATCGGGTTAACTTGGGGGTCGAGCGCGCAAAGGTCCTAGCTCGGGCGCTCAAGGTACACCCAGCGGTATTGGTCTTTCCAAGTTGGGACGTGGAACGTGAATCCGCAGCCTAACCCTCCTGAGGCCCCCGTTGTCAAGTGAGCGTCGCTTTCCAAATCTCAGAGCACTGAGCCCAAGAAAGAATGAAGGAGCCCGGATCGAGATCGCTGAAGCTCTGACTTCAGTTTGTTTCGCGTCAGGCGTGCGCCCTTTGGCTGCCTGCGACGAACACTCCTAGAGGATCTGCCTCTGCGTTGAGCAGCGGTGGTGAGCCGAAGCCCACCGTCCTGGAAACAAGTCCATTCCCTCGTGCCGGCCTGGTCAAAATCACGGTCTGTCCGATGGCGGGTTCGATCCCGGAGATCGGCGACGGGTTGGGTTCGGGCTCGGGTGAGGGGCAGAGCAACGACGATCGCTGGTTCACCAAGAACGACCGCCGCCGCATCAGATCCCGAGTCGATCGCATCTCTTTCGGGTAGACGTAGCCCACCGGGAACATCCCGCTCCAGAGCCGGCGACCCTTTCGGCGTCCAGTTGTCGTTGCCACTCTTCCTGCCGTGCACCGCCCTCATCTCCAGCGCGTGACCCAGCACGAACGGAATGCGGAGCTAGCGGAGAATCGGCGGCCAGTCAGACTCGCTGGCTGACGCCGAGGACGAGCGTTTCCCGGTACGCGAGCTCGAAGCTGTTCTCCAGTGAGTCAATCCGCCGGTGCAGCACGATCTCCCGATTCGGATCGAGCACGCACAGGTAGAGGTTTCTCCCGTGCAGGTCTACCCCGCACGTGTGCCGGTGTCTCTCGGTGTAATATTGCATCCTGAGGCCTCCTTCAATTGATGTCGTCAATATCAATGTCCCGTCCTGCCGATCCGCCGTCAATGCTGTCGGCGGGGCGGGGGCCTCATACCAGTGTCAGAATCGTTCCACGGGACCCGAACCCGCGCGAGCGCGGCTCGCGTCCGCTGAATTCCAATCGTTAGGCCCGGACGATCGATCGAGTAAACTAGAAGGTGTCGCCTACGGTCAAAATCGTCGGACCCTACAGGTTCTTCTTCTATGCGAACGAGCTTGGAGAACCTCCACACATTCACGTTCGGCGTGATCGTGGCGTCGCGAAGTTCTGGCTCGAACCGGTGGCTCTCGCGAGATCGAAGCGATTCGGTGCTCAGGAGCTCACCCGGATTGAAGAGATTATTCGTGAGCACGAACACGAATTGCTGGAGGCGTGGTGAGCCACGATGTATTCAACGAGCGATCCGGGACAGTCATCGCAATGGCCATCACAAGCCAAGCCCAACGAGCCGGGTTTCCCCTCAACCTCGAGATCACCGAGGCGGGTATGCCAAAGCGGTCGTGGCTCAAAATCAGTCAAGTCCGAACACTGTCAGTACTCCGACTCGGTGAACGAATAGCCACACTGTCACCGGAATTCGTGAATGAGGCGACAGATGGCCTTAACGAAATCGTCGCTTAAGACCATTCCAACGGACTCAACCCTGCGGGGGCCGGTCCGCCGAACTTCGGTCGTTTGGCAACTCACCGGCTGTTCGGCTGCGACCAACGATGCAGAAACGTAGCTCCGACGGACGTCTTCCGATGTTTCCAGCGGTCGCGTGTTCGTGCGCCGGTGTGCACATCAATCGTCACAGTTTCGCAATAGCTGAGGTCATCGGTTGTCGGGGTGATCGGCGTATGAGACCATGTCGCGGCTTTGGAGGTCCGCGTGAAGTTCAAACCCACTCTCGTCAGTCTCTCGTTCGCTCTCTCGTTGCTGCCCCTCGGTTGCGCCCAACCGGGGAGCGGACCGAGTGCCGATTCCGAACCGACCGGCGACCCGGGAATCACCGCCGTCTCGAAGGTCGGATCGATCATCCAGCCCGATCCGCGCGAGATCCACTTCGGCGAACTCAGGATGCTCACCGATGGCGGCGAGAACGCCGAGGCCTACTTCTCCTTCGGCGGCGACAAGCTCATCTTCCAGTCGACCCGCGAGCCCTACGCCTGCGATCAGATCTTCACCATGAATCTCGACGGCTCCGACCAGCAGCTGGTCTCCACCGGCACCGGGCGGACCACCTGCGCCTACTACTACCCCGAGGACGATTGGATCGTCTACGCCTCGACCCACGAGGGCGGCGACGCCTGTCCGCCGACTCCCGATCACAGCCGCGGCTATGTCTGGCCCATCTATCCGCGACTACGATCTCTATCTCGCACGGCCGGACGGGAGCGAGATCACGAAGCTCACCGACGACCCCGGCTACGACGCCGAGGCGACGGTCTCCCCCGCCGGCGATCGGATCGTCTTCACCTCCATGCGCGACGGCGACCTCGAGATCTACTCCATGAATCTCGACGGCACCGATGTCGCAGCGTCTGACCGACGCGATCGGGTACGACGGCGGGCCCTTCTACTCGCCCGACGGCACCAAGATCGTCTACCGCGCCCGCCACCCCGGAGGACCCGCAGGAGATCGCCGACTACCAGGCGCTGCTCGCCGACGGTCTCATCCGTCCCTCCAAGCTCGAAATCTGGGTCATGGATGCCGACGGCTGCAACAAACGGCAGATCACCGATCTCGGTGTCGCCGCCTTCGGTCCCTTCTTCCACCCGTCGGGCGAGAAGATCATCTTCTCGTCGAACCACGGCGATCCGAGCGGCCGCGAGTTCGAGCTCTTCATGGTCGATCTCGATGGTGGGAACCTCGAGCAGATCACCTTCGCCGGCGGTTTCGACGGCTTCCCCATGTTCGCCCCCGACGGCGAGACCTTTGTCTTCTGCTCGAATCGGAACAACACCAGAGCCCGGCGAGACCAACGTCTTCGTGACCACGTGGAAGGACTGACGATCGGAGTCGACAGTCGACGTTCGCAGTTTCTCATCGCATGGCGCGCGGCAAGGCTTGAACGGCAGCCGTGCAACCGTTGACTGTCAACTCCGAATCTCTGCTAATGTTGGTCCCAGGACCAGTCATGGTGGAAAATCTGGCGATCCATCGGGCTGACGAGCCGGTACGGCATGCGCACCGAGGAGTTTTCGGCGCTCATGAAGCACCGAGTCCTCGAGATCCTCCTCGTCGCCTCGCACTACGATTTCTTTGTCCTCGAGGAGGATGGCCAGCTCACCGAACTCGTCATCGAGGAGTACCGCAACCTCGACCTCAACCTGTCGATATGCGCCCAGATTCACCCGAGCGGCCGACGCCGCCTCGGCATTCGCGCATCCTCGACGAGCGAAAGTTCGACATGGTCGTGACCACTCCGCGCCTCGCCGACATGGAGGTCGAGGTCTTTGTCCGGCTCCTCAAGGAGAATCACCCCGAGCTCCCCGTCGGTCTCCTGGTTGCCCACGCCTGGGAGCTCCCGTGGCTCGAGAGACTTCGGCAGTCGGGCATTCTCGACTGGACCTTCCTGTGGCAGGGCAATGTCCAGGCGCTGCTGGCCATGGTCAAGCAGGTGGAGGATCGACTCAACGCCGAGTACGACATCCTCGAGGGTGGTGTCCAGGCGATCATTCTCGTCGAGGACGAGGTCAGGTTCTACTCGGCGTATCTGCCCCACATCTACACCCAGGTCACCTCCCAAACCAGCCGGACTCATGTCCGAAGTCGTCAACATGTCGCACCGGCTGCTCAGAATCCGAGCGCGGCCGAAGATCCTCCTCGCCCAAACCTACGAGGAAGCGTGGACGTTCTACGAACGGTTCTCCGGGAATCTCCTCGGGGTCATCACCGACCTCAGTTTTCCGTTCGCCGGATCAGCTTCGACGACGAAGCCGGGATCAAGCTCACCGAAGCGATCCGAGCCACCGGTGACGATGTGCCGATTCTCATCCAATCCATGGATGACGAGCACCGAGAACGCGCAAGGACGCCGGCGCCGATTTCCTCAGCAAACGATCCCCCACCCTGTACGAGGAACTCCGGACGTATATCCGGGACAGATTCGGTTTCGGCGATTTCGTTTTCAAGCTCCCCGACGGCCAACCGGTAGGAACCGCCAGCGACATGCGAAGCATGCTCAAGGCATTGGCCGAGGTCCCGGGAGAGTCGCTGGTCTACCACGCCGGCCGAAATCACTTTTCGTCCTGGTTCAAGGCGCGTACCGAGTTCGAACTGGCGTCGATGCTTCGGCCGCGGAGGGTCACCGATTTCTCATCGCCGTCGGTGCTCCGCGAATACCTCATCAACACCCTCACCGACTACCTGCGGGCGGTGCAGAGGCACGTCGTTACCGAGTTCGATTCGAAGAACTACGACGAATTCGCGGCCTTTTCGAAGATCGGCACCGGCTCGCTGGGCGGCAAGGGGCGCGGCCTCGCCTTCATGCACAAGATCCTGTCGCGCACCGGCCCCGATCTCGACAACGTCGAGATCGCCATCCCCAAGACCGTCGTCGTCGCCAGCGATGTCTTCGAGGAGTTCCTCGAGGTCAACGACCTCCGCAGTCTGGTCCACTACGCCGACGCCATGAGCGATCAAGAGGTTCTGGACGCCTTTCGAAACGGCGGATTCCCCCCCGGCCTCCGACCGGAGCTGGCGTCGTTCCTCGAGTTGGTGGGCGAACCGCTCGCCGTCCGATCATCGAGCATCCTCGAGGACTCCGTCTACCAGCCCTTCGCCGGGGTCTACGCCACCGTCATGCTCCCCAACAACCACCCGTCCCAGGACGTCCGGCTCGCGCAACTCCTCGAGGCGGTCAAGGTCGTCTACGCATCAACCTACTTCAGCCGGGCCCGCGACTACCTGGAGATGACCCCCTACCGGATCGAAGAGGAATCCATGGCGGTGCTGATCCAGCGCCTGATCGGGCGCCAGCACGGGCACCGCTTCTATCCCACCCTTTCCGGGGTCGCGTCGTCGTACAACTTCTACCCGTTCGGCGACATGAACCCCGCCGACGGCGTCGCACAGATCGCTCTCGGTCTCGGGAAATCCGTGGTCGAAGGCTTCGAGGCGCTTCGCTTCTCCCCCAACCATCCCCAGGTTCTGCCCCAGTTTTCCTCGGTCAAGGACATCCTCCGCAACGCCCAGCGCCGGTTCTACTCACTCGACCTCAACCAGATCGACGTGATCCCCGGCGCCCTCACCGATGTCAATCTGTTGCACGAGGAAACCATGCAGGCCGTTCACGACGGCGCCGCCCACTCGATCGCGTCGACCTATGACCGGGCGGGTGACCGGATCACCACCGGACTCGACGAGGGGGGCGTACCGCTCATCACCTTCAAACCCATCCTTCGGAAGGCACACGTTCTACCGCTGCCCGAGATTCTGACTTGGCTCATCGAAACCTGTCAGGCAGGAGATGGCCAGCCCGGTCGAGATCGAGTTCGTCGCCGATCTTCAGCATGGGCTCGGTCGCCCCAGACCTTCCACGTGGTCCAACTCCGCCCGATGGTCATCGAGGAGATGGACATGGTCGTGTCCCTCGATGATGAGCGACACGAAGAGCGCGGTCGTCACCACCGAGGTGGCGCTCGGACACGGGCGGAAAGAGTCGATCTCGGACATCATCGTCGTCGATCCCGAGCTCATCGACCGATCGCAGACCTCCGAGATCGCCAGGAGATCGAGACCATCAACCGGAAGCTCCGCAAGAGAACCGCCAGTGCATCCTCATCGGACCGGGCCGATGGGGCTCGCGAGATCACTGGTTGGGAATTCCGGTCGAGTGGCCGCAGATCTCGAGCGCCCGCGCCATCGTCGAAACCGACTTCAGCGATCTCCAGGTCGAACCTTCCCTCGGCTCCCACTTCTTCCACAACCTCACCTGCTTCGGGGTCGCCTTCTTCGCGGTCCATGCCCAACCGCCTCCAGGGCTGGGTGAACTGGGACTGGCTGCGGGCGCAGACGAGCATCGATGAGGCACTCGACGGCGGTGTCCGCCACCTCCGTCTCGATTCCCCGGTCCAGGTCCTGGTCGACGGCTCGTCCGGCCACGGGGTGATTCGAGAATCCTGATGACGTCGCACTTCACTGAACGCTACCGTTCATCTGAACTGACCCACAACAGGAGGTCATCCATGCACCCTGCCGAAAAAAGTTCACCGAACAGTTCATGCGAAACCTCGCCGCCCGCAATCCCGGCGAGCCCGAGTTTCATCAGGCGGTGCGGGAGGTGGTGGAGTCTCTGGCTCCGGTACTCGAACGTCACACCAAGTACCTCGACCACCGGATTCTGGAACGCATCGTCGAGCCGGAGACGGGTGATTCTCTTCCGCGTGCCCTGGATCAACGACCGCGGGGAGATTCAGGTCAACAAGGGCTATCGCGTCGAGTTCAACTCCGCCCTCGGCCCCTACAAGGGCGGCCTCAGCTTCCACCCCACCGTGAACCTCGGTGTTCTCAAGTTCCTCGGATTCGATCAGGTCTTCAAGAACTCATTGACCACCCTCCCCATGGGTGGCGGCAGCGGGCGGATCCGACTTCGATCCCAAGGGCAAGTCGGACGACGAGGTCATGCGTTTCTGTCAGAGCTTCATGACCGAACTCAGCCGTCACATCGGTCCCAATACCGATATCCTTGCCGGAGGCATCGGCGTCGGCGGCCGCGAGATCGGCTATCTGTTCGGCCAGTACAAACGCCTCCGCAACGCCTTCGAAGGCGTGTTGACCGGCAAAGGCATCAAGTGGGGCGGCAGTCTGATCCGACCCGAGGCGACGGGTTACGGCGCCGTGTATTTCGCCGAGGAGATGCTCAAGACGAGAGGCGACAGCATCGAAGGCAAACGCGTTGCCATTTCAGGAGCGGGCAACGTCGCCCAGTACGCGGCCGAGAAGTGCATCGCCCTCGGTGGGAAGGTCGTGACCTTCTCGGACTCATCGGGCTTTGTCTTCATCGAGGACGGCGCCACTCGGGAGATTTGGCAGGCGGTCATGGACCTCAAGAACATCCGTCGAGGTCGCATCCGCGAACTCGTCGACAGGTTCCCCCGGATCGTCAGTTACCACGATGGCACCGGTGTTTGGAATGTCCCGTGCGATGTGGCTCTTCCGTGTGCGACCCAAAACGAACTCGACGGCGACGACGCCATGACCCTCATCGACAACGGCTGCATCTGCATTTGTGAAGGCGCCAACATGCCTTCGACTCCGTGAGCGGTGGAGGTCTTCATCGAGAAGAAGGTGCTCTTCGGCCCGGGCAAGGCGGCCAACGCCGGCGGCGTCGCGGTTTCGGGTCTCGAGATGAGCCAGAACAGCATGCGTCTGCCCTGGACTCGAGATGAGGTCGACGAGCGACTGCGCAACGTCATGATCCGGATCCACGAAGCGTGCCTTTCGACCGCCGCCGACTACGGTCAGGCGGGCAACTACGTCGAGCGGCGCCAACATCGCCGGGTTTGTCAAAGTGGCCGACAGCATGATCGACCAGGGTGTCGTCTGAGGCTGGGTTCTTCTGGAGATCCAGCGCGCATCAGCCTCGCGTCGATCTTCTCCCCGGTGGAAGTCTCGCGATTCACACCCCGAAGATGACTCAGATATTCGCTCAGATCTTGAAAGACCTTTGAGTTCAGACCGCGATCCTGTTAACGTCAAGGCAGCGATAGAAGATGAGAAGATCGTATTGAGAAAGAGTCTGAATTTGATCAACGCGACATCGTAGCTGCCGGGAGGTTGGGTTGAACCCTTGGTTACGATTATTTCTGCTCCTGTCGGATCGGTCGGTGCCTCAGGTGAACCTGACCATCGACCGTCCGGGAATCGGCTCTGACACCTCCCAACGGAAGGTTCGATCGCATCCCTCCCGATCTTCGACCTGCATACCCGCAACAGCCCAGCCCCGTCGCATCGGCTCGACCCACCACAACGAACGCGACGATTCCGCGGATGGGATGGACCTCCTCGATCCCATCTGCGACTGCATCTGCAATGAACCCAGGGAGGCACGATGGACCAACCACAGGGATCAGCGACCGCAACCCAACCCGACGAGGCAGCCGCGGAGATCTGCCTGACCTGCATGCACCTGCCGGGCTGCGAAACTCGGGCGAAGCAGCGACAGCCCCATCCTCTCCTGCGATCTCTTCGAGGAGGGAGAGTGGAGTGCGGACCTCGTCGCGGCCCTCATCGACAAGCATCGCGATCAGCGTGGCGGTCTGATCTCGATCCTCGAAGGCGTTCAGGCGAACTACGGATACCTCCCGGAATCCGCGCTTCGGCTCGTCGCGGAACGAACCGGTCGATCGCTCGTCGACATCTACGGCGTCGCCACGTTCTACAAGGCCTTCAGCCTGGAACCGAAGGGGCGCCACCTGTGTTCGGTCTGCGTCGGCACCGCGTGCCACGTCCGCAACGCTCCGACGGTCGTGGAGGAGTTCAAGCGCACGCTCGGTATCGAACCGGGCGACACCACCGAGGACCGCGAGTATTCCCTGGAGACCGTCAACTGCCTCGGCGCCTGCGCCCTCGGACCCATCGTCGTGGTGGACGGTCACTATTTTCCCGCAGGTGAATGCGCGCCAGGTCGACGAGATCATCGAAAAGACCCAGACCGGGCTCGATTTCGTCGAGGTCACGACCGACAAACGGGTCTTCCCGGTGGAGGTCTTCTGCGCCCGCTGCAATCGCAGCCTGATGGATCCCGACCACCTCATCGAGGGGCATCCCTCGGTCCGGGTGACGATCTCGTTCGGCCGGAAGCACGGCTGGCTCAGACTCTCGTCGCTCTACGGCTCATTCACCATCGAGTCCGAACACGAGATCCCGGCCGACACCATCGCCCATTTCTTCTGCCCGACCTGTCACGCGGAGCTCGCCGGCGCCACCGATTGCTCGGTCTGCGCCGCACCCATGGTTCCGCTCATCGTTCGCGGCGGAGGCATGGTCCAGATCTGCTCGCGCCGCGGCTGCACCAGCCATCTGCTCGACGTGAGCGGGCTCGGGTCGTAGGAGGTCCACCGATGAGACGACTCACATCCCTCGACGAGCTCGTTGGTTTCCGCGCTCGCGTCGCCAGCGCCAAGAAGATCAAGGCCGAGACCCCCACCCTGGTGGTCAGCGGCGGCACCTGCGGACAGGCGAGCGGCGCCAACGACATCATGCGGATCGTCAAACGCTGCATCCTCGAACAGGATCTCGGTGATCGGATCAGTCTGAGAATCACCGGCTGCCACGGGTTCTGCCAGGTCGAGCCCTTCATCCTCGTCGAGCCCGGGCATGCACCTGTATCCGAGGCTGAAGATGGAGGACGTCCCACGGGTCATCGATGCCGCCCTCGGCGGCTATGTCGAAGCGGAGCTCATCTACACCGAGCCCTTCATCGGCGCGAAGTTCGACAGCCAGGATGAGATTCCCTTCTTCAAGAAACAGACCCGCACGATCCTCGGCAGCAACCAGAAGCTCGATCCGATCCGGATCTTCAACTACGTCGAACGCGACGGCTACGCGGCGCTCGAGAAGGTCCTGACGAAGAACGACCCGGACTGGATCATCGATGAGATCAAGGCATCGGGTATTCGCGGTCGCGGCGGCGCCGGATTCCCGACCGGGAGAAAATGGGAGTTCGCCCGCGCGTCCGGCCAGCCCGGGCAACCGAAGTACGTGGTCTGCAACTGCGACGAAGGCGACCCCGGCGCCTACATGGACCGGAGCCTGCTCGAGGGCAACCCGCACTCGATCCTCGAGGGGATGATGATCGCCGGCATCGCCATCGGCGCCAACCACGGGATCATCTACGTCCGCGGTGAGTACCCGCTGGCGATCAAGCACACGATGATCGCGCTCCGACAGGCCCGCGAACTCGGTCTCCTCGGCGACGACATCCTCGGCACCGGGATCGATTTCGACATCGAGATCGTTCGCGGGGCGGGGGCCTTCGTCTGCGGCGAGGAGACCGCCCTCATCCGCTCGGTCGAGGGATTCATGGGCGAGCCGCGGCAGCGACCTCCCTACCCCATCGCCAGGGGCATCGACGGATGCCCGACGTGCATCAACAACGTCGAGACCCTCGCCAACATCCCGGTCATCATCAATCGCGGCGGGGCCGAGTACGCCAAGGTCGGCACCCCGGGAAACACCGGCACGAAGATCTTCTCGCTGGTCGGCAAGATCCGCAACACCGGTCTCGTCGAGGTCCCCCTCGGGATGACCATCGGCGAGGTGGTCCACGACATCGGCGGCGGCCCTCCCGGCAAGGCGAAGAATCAAGGCCGTGCAGACCGGAGGGCCATCGGGAGGGTGCATTCCGGCCGCTCGATTCGACCTCCCCGTCGACTACGACAGCCTCAAGGAGGCGGGGTCGATCATGGGCTCGGGCGGCATGATCGTCATGGACGAAGACACCTGCATGGTCGATGTCGCCAAGTACTTCATGGCCTTCCTCAAGGATGAGTCGTGCGGCAAGTGCTTCACCTGCCGCAAGGGCACCCAGCGGATGTACGAGATCCTGGAAGACATCACCGAAGGCCGCGGCACCCTCGACCACCTGCAGCTGCTCGAAGAGCTGGCCGTCGTCGTCAAGGACACCTCCATGTGCGGCCTCGGTCAGTCGGCCGCCAACCCGGTTCTCAGCACCTTGCGCTACTTCCGCCACGAGTACGAGCGGCACATCGTCGACAAGAGGTGCGACGCCTTTGTCTGCAAGGACCTGGTCGGGCCCCCGTGCCAGTCGGCGTGTCCGGTGGGCACCGAGGCCTGGCGCTATGTCGCCCACATCGGGCGCGGCGAGTACGAGGAGGCGTATCGGGTGATCCGTGAGGCCAACCCCTTCCCCTCGGTCTGCGCTCGGGCCTGCGATCATCAATGCGAGCAGACGGTGCCGCGCGGGCACCAGCGGCGGCGACCCCATCGCCATCAGAGCTCTCAAGAGGTTCGTGACCGATCGGATCGACCCCTCGAGCTATCAACCGATGCGAGAGGAGTGGACCGATGGCGAACCGCCACGGGTCGCCGTGGTCGGGGCCGGACCCGCTGGACTGACCGCGGCTCACTGTCCTCTCACTCAAGGGCTATCGCGTCACGGTCTTCGAAGCCGAGCCCGAGCCCGGGGGCATGCTCTACTGCGCGATTCCCGAGTACCGCCTGCCCCGCGAGGTGATCAGGAAGGAGATCCAATCCCTCCTCGACGAGAACATCGAGGTCATCTGCAACACGAGCCTCGGCACCGACTTCTCCATCGACAGCCTCCTCGGCGACGGCTACAGCGCCGTGCTGCTGGCGCTCGGCGCCCACAAGAGCCGACCGCTCGGTCTCGACAAAGAGGATGCCCCCGGGGTCTACCCCTCCATCGAATTCCTCAAGGCCTTCAACCAGCGCGGCGAGCAGCTCGCCAAGGGGCGCGTCGGCGTCATCGGCGGCGGCAACTCCGCCATCGACGCGGCCAGAACCGCTCTCCGCCAACGGGATGTCGAGAGCGTCACCATCCTCTATCGTCGAACGCGGGCCGAGATGCCGGCCTTCGAGGAGGAAATCGAAGCGGCCATCCAGGAGGGAATCACCATCGAAACCCTGGTCAGCCCCACCGAGATCAGGACGACCAGCGGTCTGTTCTCGCACCTGGTGTGTGCCCGCAACAGCCTCGGCGCGCCCGATTCCAGCGGTCGTCGTCGACCGGTGGCCATCCAAGGGAGCGAATACCTCCTGGAGCTCGACACCCTGATCGTGGCGATCAGCGAGGACTCCGGGGTCGACTGCATCACCCCGGCCCGCGCCGGGCGGGATCGAGGTGACCGACTGGAACACGGTGAAGGCCGATCCCAAGACCCTTGCTCACGAGTCGGCCCGAGGTCTTCGCCGCCGGCGACGTGGTCACCGGACCCAACACCATCATCGACGCCGTCGCCGACGGGAAGAAGGCGGCGGCGATGATCGACCACCACATCAGAGGCGAAGACGCTGGTCCAACCGGCGAGATCGATCGAACCGCTGCCCTACCTCGACCCGCCGGAGATCGACGCAGAGCGTGGCGCGGGACGAGCGCGTCGAAACTCCACGCGCCTCCGTCGACTGGCGCAAACGGAACTTCGCCGAGGTCGAGGTCGGGCTGTCGATGCAGGAGGCCCGCTGCGAGGCCGGCCGCTGCCTGCGCTGCGATCTCGAGTTCGCCGAACGGGCGAGTCCGGAGTCCCGGGCGGCTGGAGGGCACCCAGAATGATCGAACTCAAGATCAACGGCATCGACGTCTCGGTGGACCGGGGCACGACCCTGCTCGAGGCGGCCCAGTTCCTCGGGCTCCCGATCCCGACCCTCTGCCACATGGAGGGACTCACCCCATACGGGGCGTGCCGCCTCTGCGTCGTCGAGGTCGGCGACGCGCCGAACTCCAGGCTCGTCACCTCGTGCACCTATCCGGCCGAAGAGGGACTCAAGGTGAGAACCTCGTCGGCGCGGGTGGTCCGCGCGCGCAAGATCATCGTCGAGCTGCTGCTCGCTTCGTGTCCGCAGTCGAAGACGATCCAGGACATCGCGGCGGCGCTGGGGGTGCGTCAGCAACGATTCAGACAGGAGCACGAGGACTGCATCCTGTGCGGCCGCTGCGTCCGGATGTGCTCCGAGCAGATGATGGCCGGCGCCATCGGTTTCACCGGTCGCGGCGAGAGCCGGGCGATCGGAACGCCGTTCGACAGCAGCTCCGAGGTCTGCCGGCTCTGCGGCGGTTGCATCTACGTCTGCCCCGCGTGCGAGCTGCGCTGCACCTACTCCGAGCCCGACAAGGCCATCTGTGGAGGCTGCGCCAACCTGACCCCGCCGTGTGTCGACAAACCGCAGTTCGACGACATGATGTGTTACATGCAGCCCTGCGTGGCCTGCGAGATCAAAGAAGACTGACGGAGGAGAATGATGTCCCTGTCCAGAACCAACGCCACCGCCGCCACCCTGACCAAGAACCGCACCGAGGACTCGATCGTTCCCGCATCGGGCATGTGCGTCACCTGCGTCGACGGCTGCATCGGCATGTGCGAGATCGGCAAGTCGGCCTACCGCGGCCACGAGGTGATCTATCCGCAGCCGTTCGGCGTGATCACCACCGCCGCCGAGAAGGTCTATCCCGTCGACTACTCACACTTCAACATCATGGGCACCGCGGTCGGCGCCCACGGCATCGAGGCCGACAGCGACAAGGCGATCTTCCCGAGCGGTGGACCTGGAGGTTCGCGTCGGCCACGACGACGGTCTCGAAGTTCCGCTATCCGTGGATCATCCCGGGCATCGGTTCCACCGATGTCGCCAAGAACAACTGGGAGGGTCTCGCCATCGGCTCGGCCCTCTCGGGGACCGGTCTGACCATCGGCGAAAACGTGGTCGGGATGGACATGGAGGCGACGATCGAGAACGGCCGCGTGGTCGACACCGTCGGATCTCAAACGACGGGTCAAGCTCTACAAGGACCACCAGATCGACGGCTACGGCGCCATCATCGTCCAGGCGAATGTCGAGGACACGCGGCTCGGCGCCCAGGAGTACGCGATCAAGGAACTCGGTGTCGAGGTCGTGGAGCTCAAGTGGGGCCAGGGCGCCAAGAACATCGGCGGCGAGGTCAAGATCAAGGACCTCAGAAAGGCCCAGGAACTCCACCGACGGGGCTACGTGGTGCTGCCCGATCCGACCGACGAAAACGTCATCAAGGCCTTCGAACGAGGCACCTTCCGCGAGTTCGAGCGCCACTCCCGGGTCGGCATGGTCGAAGAGGAGGGCTTTGCCCAGCGGGTCGAGGAGCTCCGCGCCGCCGGCGCGAAATACGTCTTCCTCAAGACCGGCGCCTATCGACCGGCCGATCTCGCTCGGGCCATCGCGTGGTCCTCGAAGTACGGAATCGACATGCTGACCGTCGACGGCGCCGGCGGCGGCACCGGGATGAGTCCGTGGCACATGATGAACGAGTGGGGCATGCCCCCGGTGGAGCTTCACTCGCTCCTCTACAACTACGCCAAACAGCTATCGGACGCCGGCCGTCCGGTTCCGGCCCTGGTCCTCGCCGGCGGGTTCGTCTTCGAAGACGCGATCTTCAAGGGTCTGGCCATCGGCGCGCCGTTTGTCAAGATGGTCGGGATGGCGCGCTCCCCCATCGCCGCGGCCATGGTCGGCAAGACCATCGGCAAGACCATCGACGAGTCTCAGCTGCCGGTCTATGTCGAGCGATTCGGCAGGACCCGCGACGAGATCTTCGTCACCGCGGCCGATCTGCGGCACCTCGTCGGGAACGACGAGTTCGAAAAGCTGCCCACCGGCGCCATCGGGCTCTACACCTACTACGAGCGACTGGCCCAGGGTCTGCGCCAGCTCATGTGCGGATCGAGGAAGTTCGCCATGAGCTACATCTCCCGTGACGACATCGCCAGTCTCACCCACGAGGCCGCGGCGATCAGCGGCATTCAGTACACCCTCGACATCGACCGGGAGGAGGTCGAGACGATCCTCAACGCCAAGCATTGAGGCGCGATTCTCGCGGGATTCCAGGGCGAGAATCGGCCGGGTGAGGGAGTCGGCGTGTGGTCGTGACTCGTGACTGGTGAGTTGTAAGTCGCGACTCATTGGCGCATCCAGCCGGAAGGCCCCTTCATCTCCGCGATCGCTCAGCCCGGCAACCGGTGATCACCTATCCGGTGTGGAAAATCCATTCCGGAAAGCGAGAAACGACTTACGACTTACGCCTACGATTCTCGACTACCGCGTCGGACTCATGGCCTTTTCGATAGGATCAACGCCGTGCGATCTCGATTGAGGCCGTGGACCCCTGGAGATCGATCCCGTGAACGGCGAGCTCGGCGTCGGCAAGATCGATCACGACCCACAGCTCGGGCGGTCTGCGCTCGTCGTGGAGCCCGATCCTCACCCGTGTCACCTCCGGGGTCGCCGACTCAATCACGTAGGGGCGATAGTCACTCCGGATCCCCCTGACGCGAACCAGCAGTCGCGGTGGTGACGGGAGATTCTCCATTGAAATCGTCCCGTCCGCCAAGCTCCCGTTGCCGCGAATCGTGATCACCGTCCCACGGGCGCCGGGCCCGACCGCGATGCTGGTCACGGCATCCGCCGCAGCGAGCCGGATGGTCGCCGGCGCCTCCTCGGGTTCGGCGTTCCCCGCCGGCACCTGATCAACCGCCTCGACGACCTCGTCATGGGCGCCAGTCTCGGTCGCCGGCGCGGGCGCCTCTTTCTCCGCCGTCTCGATGGTCGATTCGACCGGCGCCTCGGGGCTGACGTCTCGGCCTTCGGTCGAGCCCTCCACCGGCTCCGGGACATCAGGGACCCCGGCTCCGCCCGCCACCTCTGCGACCATCGCCATCGGGTCATCGACCTGATCGTTGTTCTGCACCGCCAACCGGGTCTGGATATAGGGCCACAGGAGCCCGGCCGCCACGGCGAGAACGACCACAGCCGCAAGGGCCAGAGGCCACCGTCGACGACGCCTCGCCGGCTCCTCCTCGTCCTCCTCGGGTGCCACCGTGACCTCGTCTCTCCCTTCGTCGGGAAGCACCGGGGTCGTGTCCGGTTCGTCATCGGTTCCGGGCAGGCTCACGTTGAAGGCCGGGCCACCGAGATCTTCGCGATCGACGTCTTCCATCAGCTCGGGTTCGCCCTCCGAATCAGGGGGCGCCAGAAGGAAGTCGACCTCGGGCGGCGACGGCTCGATGACATCCTCTGCGATCTCGGGCTCGTCGGCCGAAGCCTCGGCCTGGATCACACTGGGCTCGATCGGATCATCCTTCCAGACCGACCAGTCGAGCTGCGGCGGTTCATCCGCATGGTCGGCGATCGATCCCCGGCGCCCTCGTCAACGATTTCCGCAGCGGGTTGATCGCCGGCTTCTTCGGCGATCTCGTCAACAGGCTCTTCGGCGGCTTCCTCGGAAACATCGTCGACGACGGTCTCGGCGCCGATATCTTCCACAACCGCCTCGCGGCGCTCGTTGACGGGAAACCCGGAAACGATCTCGAACCCCCCGGGCTCTGCGGGCTCCACCGCCGCGGTCCCAGCCGTTTCGGAGATCACATCCTCAACAAGATCGGGTGAGGCTTCGGCCAACGCCCGCAACGCTGCGGCCTCGAGGTTCGGTTCGGTCCGACGGACGGTCAGACGATAGCCTTCGTCGCTGGGTTCGGCCGGTCGGCGGCGCACCCTCGAGCGCGTCGGTCGGGAAATCCGCGGGAACCGGCCGATAGTCGATGTCAAAAGGGGTCCCCCCGCACGGAGGTGATCCTGAACCAGCTGCTCGACCAGTTCCTGATTCTGCGGCGACAGCGTCACGAACCGCAGCGCCATCCCGGGAGGGCCATCGCTGACCGTCTCGGCGCTCTGGGTCCACTCGACCACCGCACGTCCCCTCGAGGAAGACGAAATCCTCGGGCAGAATGACGCGAAAACGCACCACCGAGCCCGGACTCAGCGGCTCGCCGGTGTCGATGAATAGGCCGTCCGCTCCGAGAGTTCGGCGAAAACTCGGCCTGAAATCTCCGCATGCTCTCGAAGTTGAGGTCGATTTCGATCAGCATCACCACTCTCCGGGTATGGCCGCCAAACCGTTGTTTTCGTCCATCATGATTGCTTAATCCACCCCTCATCCGGTCTGTCAGCAACGTTAAAGATAACAGATTTGCTCGCCATCTCTGAGAGGCGCCTCGGCGCTGGCACCGGTTCAAGACTCCGCGCCCGAGGTCTTCGGACGGGCTCGGCAGTGCTAGGGTTGGCGGGTGTGGAAGGCCATCCCGATTGCCGTCATCGTCGTCATCGCCGCGACCGCACAGCCGGTTCCGGCCGCGACCTCGTTTCGCCGGGTCACGGTCTACAACGACCTGCTCACCATGGAGATCCCCGGCGATTGGCGGGATATCGATGCGCTCGCAGCTCGAGGATCTCACCATGTGGGCGGCAGACGCCACCGGAGGTCGTCTGGTCGAGGTCTATCAGTCACGGATTCTGACCCCTCGAGTTCGAGGACGATCCCTCCCTGCCCAATCATCCTCGTCCAGATCCGCGAGAGCGGTCGGTTGAGGTACGGCAGCTTCCTCGATCTCCAACCCCTGGACGATTTCCAGGACGAGACGCCCGAGTCAGCTTTCCACAGGGTCTCCCGCCCCTGGTGTGGGGTCGCGATTGACCACGTGGCCTTCGACCGGACGAGCCTTCTGCCTTCGTCTCGAACACAGCCTCGATCTCCGCTTCAGCGGACGGGTCAGCGTCTTGACCGCGGCGTTTCTCACCGAGCGGGGTCTCGTCACCTTGTCATTTCGTCGACCGGGAGCGACGGATCGACGACGGGCGAGATGCTCTTCGACCGGATCGTCGACAGCGTCCGGCCTCGCACCCGAAATCGCCTACCGGCCGCGACTGAGCGATCACTGGCCGGGGCTGCCGTTCTTCATCGCCGCCGCGCGGTCTCGCCGCGGCGCTCATCGCGTTTCTCCATTCCCGCCGACGTCCGCAATCGTGACGATCTCCATCGACCTCGACCGCCGCCTCCTCACCGCCAGCGTCGGCGATCTGCTCGGCGAGACCTCGGCACCCGCGCCATCGGTCTCAGCGGCAGCGGGCTCTCCCGGCTGTGGATCGGCTCCGAGCTCCACCGACGCCTCCAGTCGGATTTCGAGGCCGCCGAACCGGGATATCGCTCGGAGGTCCCCGTCGAACTCGAAATCGACGGTCGACGGTTGGACCGTTCAACTCGTCGGCCGGGCCGACGGCGTCGTCTTCGCCGACGATCGACCGGTTCGGGTCGACGAGATCAAAACCCTCCACTTCGCCGTCGATCTCCACCACCTCTATGTCGAGGAACGACTCGACCGCTTATCGTCGCCAGGCTGCCCTCTACGCCTTCATGCTTGACGGGCGACGCACCCGCCGCCGGCGGTCCGGCTCATCCTCGTCGACATCGTCTCCACCGAGGAGCAGGAGGAGGAGGTCCTCTGGTCGCCCGAGGAGGTCCGGACCTGGCTCCGGCAACAGCTCCACCGCCTCATCGCGCGGGAGACAACGCCGACTCGACTCGGCTCGCCGAACTTCGCGCCGCCGCCGAACTCATCCCCTTCCCGCACGACGAGATGCGCCCGGCGCAGGAACCCATCGGAAACGAGGTCACCGACGCGCTCGAGGACAACCGCCATCTTCTGATCCGGGCGCCCACCGGCTGCGGCAAGACCGCCGCGGTGCTCCACCCGGCGCTTCGAGCGGCGCTTTCCAAGGGCCACCGGCTCTTTTTCCTCACCGCCAAGACCCTGCAGCAGAAGATCGCGGTCGATACCGCGCGGGCCATGCAGGACGGCCTCTTCCGCAGCCTCCAGCTGCGCGCCAAGGGAAAGATGTGCGCCAACACCGAGATGATCTGCCACGAGGAGTTCTGCCCCTACGCCAAGGAGTACGGCGTCAAACTCGTCCGGACCCAACTCATCGAGAACCTCCTCGACGACCGCGACCACCAGGACCCCGATGAGATCTTCGACAGCGGCCCGCAACCACGAGGTCTGTCCCTTCGAGGTCAGCCTCGATCTGCTGCCCCACATCGATCTCGTGGTCTGCGACTACAACTATGTCTTCGACCCGGTGATCGGTCTCGGCGCGGTGCTCAACGACGGCGCGCTGCGCAACGCCGTACTGGTCATCGACGAGGCCCACAATCTCGTCGACCGGAGCCGCGAGTACTACTCGCCGACCATCTCGTCGGACCAGATCGACCGCGCCCTCGAGCACCTCGCCACCCGCTCCAACGCGGTCTTCGAGAACCTCGCCGCGCTGGTTCGCGAGCTCTCCGAGTACGTCGCGAACCACGGTCGATCTCGCCTTTGAAGAGCAGCGCGGGGACGAAGCTCTCGCCTCCTTCGATCCGCAGACCATCTCGGATCTCCGGATCGCCTTCGACGGCGCCATGCTGTCGTACTTCCTCTACAAGCGGGAACAGAAGCTGTGGATCGCCGACGATCCGATCCTCGATCTCTTCTTCACCCTGACCCACTTCCACCGGGTCCTCTCCCTCGGCGGCTCCGAATTCGTCCACCTCGCGCGCCGGGCGCCCGACGGCACGATCAGCCTGCGGATCTTCTGTCTCGATGCGGCCCGATTCGTCGGCGAGATCATCGAGGAGTCCGCCGGCGTCATCGCCATGTCGGCGACCCTCGAACCCTTCGATTTCTATCGTGATCTGCTCGGGATTCGACCCCCACCGCACCTCGTCGCTCTATGTCCCGTCACCGTTCCCGGCCGAGAACCGGCTGGTCATGGCCATCGACGACGTCGACACCACCTGGCGCAGGCGAACGGCCACTACGATCGCATCGCCTCGTGGATTTGCTCGCCTCTCACACCCCCAGGGCAATGTCCTCGCCCTCTTCCCGAGCTATGCCTTCCTCAACGCCATCCACGACCGCCTGCACATGCCCCACCACCGGATTCTCGCCCAGACGGTCCGGGAGCAGCGACGCCGAGCAACGGGAGATCATGGAAGCGCTGAAGGGCGATGACCCGCACCTCCTGCTCGCGGTCCTCGGCGGAATCTTCGCCGAAGGGTGTCGACTACCCGGGCAGGATGCTCTCGCAGGTCATCGTCGTGTCACCGGGACTGCCCCAGTTCAACATGGAGCGCGAGCTCCTCAAGGCCTACTACCAGGAGACCTACGAGCACGGCTTCGGCTACGCCTATCTCATCCCCGGGATGACCCGGGTGGTCCAGGCGGCGGGCCGGTTGATCCGCTCCGACACCGACCGCGGCGTCATCACCTTCATCGGCAAGCGGTTTCTCGACCCGCGCTACGCCCGGCTCCTGCCCGAGGAGTGGGTCGACGAGGATCCGAGCTCGCTGCTCCACCCCGATCCCGAAGCAGGCGGTGAAGGACTTCTTCGACTAGGGGCTGGTCAACGCTGGATGCGGCATCGCACCGTCGCAACGCAGCGAAGACGCCAGAGACGCGAAGACGATCGCGAAGTCATCGCCCATCGCAGTTCAACGCAGGCGCGCGAGCAGCGCAAAGCATCGCACCAGGCCTCCGGATCAACCGGCCGGGCAGCCCGGGCTCGGAGCCGTGGCAACGAGACTTGCAAGGTCGATCGGCAAACACCAGCGCTTGCCGATCGGCCTTGCAAGTCTCGGGTCGCGCCTACGGCGCGCCCACCCGGCCTCGGTGGATTGGAGGACATCGCTACACAGCTGACTCGATCGTGACGAAACCGAACCGCTGCCGCGATGCCGTTGAAATCCCGATCATCGGGACAAGGAAACCACCGAAGTGACGTCTGGATCGTTCGTAACCTTCTGTCCCCCGGCAGACACCCAGGCGGAGCCGCTGTGCTCCGAGCACAGCGGCCTGGGATCGGGCTGACGGGACGAAAACGTTTTCGGACTGACAGCACGATTCCACGGCGCGTCGGTCAGGGTGCGCGACCGCCGTCGGACTGAGCGCCTTTCAACGCCGGCGTCCTTCGGTCTTCGCGGTAAAAAATGCGATGCTGCGATGTCTCTGCGCCTCTGCGCCTCTGCGATAAACATGCGACGCTGCGATGCTCTGCGTCTCTGCGTCTTCGCGTTGAAACTGCGATGGTGCGATGTCTCCGTCGGCGCGTCCCGGTATACTCTGTCCATGGAACCCCGATCGCTCTACCTGATGGCCATGCTCGGACTGCCGGCGTTGGCGGTGGTCAACGCGATCTGGTTCGGAACCGAGCTCAAGAACTTCGTGTCCTCGACACCGAGGCTCGAGTCGAGCCACGACTCGAACGGTTCAAGACCGTCGTCGCGCACCAGATGTACGCCGCTCTGGTCCAGATCGTGCTCCTGGCCACTCCACCGATCGTCTATTTCCTCGGTCTTTTTCGCGGCGTCCTGAGCCCTTCGGACATCGTGTTCATCATCGGCCCCTCGGCGGTCATCCTGATCGTGGCGGCCATGTATCGAGGCCAGGAGAAGCGCGCGAAGACGATCCCCACCGCCGACCCCGAACTCGAGCGGCAGCGCGACGCCATCGTCCACACCTGGCTCCGCAAGCCCTGGCCCGACTGGTAAACTCATCAGAATTTCAATTCTGAGTTTTGAATTCTTAATTGTTCCATCGCAACAGCCCTCGAGTGAACGCATTGCGATGCAATTCATAATTCAAAATTCATAATTCAGAATTCATAACTCCATCCCGTCCACCTTGCTACCATCGATGCGACCTATGACCTCCCCGCCCGACGATCCGCTGCGGCTCTTCGCTCCCGCCATCGCCGAGTGGTTCGAGGAACGTTTCGGTCAGCCCACCGATGTTCAGACCGCAGGCGTGGCCGAGGATCGCGGCGGGCGAGCACGTCCTGCTCACCGCACCCACCGGCAGCGGCAAGACCCTCGCCGCCTTTCTCTGGGCCCTTGACCGCCTGCTGACCGGCGAGTGGGAGACCGGCGCGACCCGGGTCCTCTATGTCTCGCCGCTCAAGGCGCTGGGCAACGACATCCGGCGCAACCTCACCGAACCGCTGGCCGAACTCGGCGACCCGATTTTCGATCCGAGCGGCGACGGCAGGCCCGTCATCCGGGTCGAGAGCCGGACCGGCGACACCCCGCAGAGCGCCCGCCGCCGGATGCAGCGCTCGCCACCCGAGATTCTCATCACCACCCCCGAAACCCTCAACATCCTGCTGACGTCGAAGAGCGGCCGGCGCCTCCTCACCGGGCTTCGCTGCGTCATCCTCGACGAGGTTCACGCCGTCGCCTCGGGCAAGCGCGGGGTCCACCTCATCACCGCCGTCGAGCGGCTGACCATGCTCAGCGGCGAGTTCCAGCGGATCGCGCTGTCGGCGACGGTCCGCCCCCTCGATCGCATGGCCCGCTGGGTCGGCGGATTCACCACCGAAGGGGACCCCGCCGATCCCGACTATCGGCCGAGACCGGTGGCCATCGTCGCCAGCGACGCTCCGAAAGACTACCGACTCGAGGTCGTGCTCCCATCGCAGGAACCGGAGACCGAGCAACCGCGAACCCGACGCGTTCTGGACCTCCTTCGGCAGCCAGCTGCGAAGCTCCATCACCCACAACCGGTCGACGCTCATCTTCGGCAACGCCCGCCGGTCGGTGGAGAAGATCACCCGATTCATCAACGAGGCCGCGCCCGAGCGCCTCGCCTACTCCCACCACGGCGTCGCTCTCGCGCGAGATCCGCACGGTCGTCGAACAGCGCCTCAAGGACGGCGAACTCAAGGCCATCGTCGCCACCAGTTCCCTCGAACTCGGGATCGACATCGGCGCCATCGACGAGGTCGTCATGGTCCAGACGCCGCCATCGGTCGCATCGACCCTGCAGCGGCTCGGCCGATCGGGCCACGGCGTCGGCGAGACCAGTCGGGGACGCCTCATGCCGCTGCTCGGCCGGGATCTCCTCGAAGCGGCGGTGGTGGCGAAATGCGTCCTCGACGGCGAGATCGAGGAGCTCAAACCGGTCGCCGGCCCCCTCGATGTCCTCGCCCAGGTGCTGCTCTCCATGGTGATCGCGGACGACTGGCGCTCGGACGAGCTCTTCGCGACCATTCGCTGCTCGGACCCCTACCACCACCTCCCCCGCCGCCACTTCGATCTCGTCCTCCAGATGCTCGCCGGCCGCTACTCCAGCAGCCGGATCCGCAGCCTGAGACCGCTGGTCAGCATCGACGCCGTCGACGGCACGATCCGCGCCCGACCCGGGGTCGAGCGGCTCATCTATCTCTCGGGAGGGACCATCCCCGACCGCGGCTACTATCAGCTGCGGATCGAGGGCAGCGGCGCCCTTCTCGGCGAACTCGACGAGGAGTTCGTCTGGGAACGATCGGTGGGCGACACCTTCACCCTCGGGGTTCAGACCTGGCGGGTCGAGAGGATCACCCACAACGATGTTCTGGTTTCTCCCGCCCAGCGCGCGATCGGCCATGGCGCCGTTCTGGCGGGCGGAGGAACTCGATCGCTCGAGTTTTGTCTCCGAGCGGATGGCCGAGCTGCTCGAAGCACCTCGACGGTCGCCTCGACGACGACGATCTCGCGGCCGAACTCGGCGAGAGCCACCATCTCCAGCGGACGCCGCCGGTCAGTCGCTGATTCGACACCTCAAGGCAGCAGCACGCCGCCACGGGGTGCCTGCCCCACCGCCATCGCATCCTCATCGAACACACCTCGCCGCCCGCCGGTCGCGGCAACCACCGCCAGATGGTGCTCCACACCATGTGGGGCGGCCGGGTCAACCGGCCCTTTGCCACCGCCCTGGCGGCGGCGTGGGAAACCCGCTACGGGATGCGGCCGGAGGTCGTCCACAGCGCCGACTGCGTGGTCGTCGTCTACCCGTCGACCGTCGAGGTCGACGACCCCTTCGCGCTGGTTCGGGTGGGCGAACTCGAAGATCTGCTGCGCCGGGCGGTGGAACGCACCGGGTTTCTTCGGCGCGCGTTTTCGCGAAGCCGCCGGTCGGGCGCTGCTTCTGCCCAAGGCCGGGCCGGGGAAAAGGGTGCCGCTCTGGGTCAACCGGCAACGCGCCAAGGAACTCCTCGAGGCGGTTCGCGACCACGATGATTTCCCCCTCGTCCTCGAAGCCTGGCGGAGCTGTCTCCAGGACGAGTACGAGCTCGACGTCCTGCGCCATCGCCTCGACGAGGTCGCCGACGGCAGGGTCGCCGCTCCACCACGTGCGGACCGAAACCCCGTCACCCTTCACCGCCCAGGCCGCCTGGAAACAGACCAACGAGCTCATGTACGAGGACGACGTCCCGACCGCCACGGCGGGAGCCCGGCCGGATCTCGTCCGTGAGATGGCGCTCTCGTCCCATCTCCGGCCCCGGGTCGCGCCGGAACTCGCCGACGAACCTGCAGCGAAAGGCTCCAACGGCTGGCGCCCGGGTGGTCCCCCGGGGTTCGTCGGAGCTCCTGGAGTGGCTCAAGGAGCGCTTGGTCATCCCCGAGCCCGAGTGGGTCGATCTGCTCGCTGCGATCGAACGCGATCACGAGCCTGGAGACGGCCGAGGTCCTCGCCGGGATCGCCCACCGCGCGGTGGTGATCGAACCCGATGGCGAGCACCGGGGCGCGTCTCGTCTGCGCGGTGGAACTGCTGCCCCGGATCGAGGCGGCGTTCGGGCGGGCCTCGAGCGACGACCAGCTTCACTCCGTGTCGGTGGAGGGCCGCCACGACGCCGCCATCGAGGCCAGACAGAGCCTCATCCACCGGACGACCGGCGTCGCCGACGGCCGATGCGATCTGGTCGATTTCCTCGCCGAGTGGCTCCGTTTCTACACCCCGGTCGAGCCGTCCTGGATCACCGCCACCCTCGGGATCTCCGGCGACCGCCTCGAATCGGTCCTCGCCGAACTCAGCGAAACCCAGATCGTCGTCGTCGACGAACTCCTCGATGGCGCCACCGGCCCCGAGGTCTGCGACCGGGTCAACCTCGAACGACTTCTTCGGATGGCCCGGGCCGAGGCCCGACCGAGTCTCGAACCGCTGCCGGCCGAGGCCCTCCCGCTCCTGCTCGCCGAACACCAGAATCTCGGCCTCCGCGACGCCGTTCCCGAGGACCTTCTGCAACGCCCTCGAACAGCTCTTCGGTCTGCCCCTCGCCGCCGAACTCTGGGAGACCGAGATCCTCCCGGCGCGACTCGAACCGTATATCCCGGGCTGGCTCGACGCGCTCCTGGCCGAGAGTGATCTTCGGTGGGTCGGAGGCGGATCCAAAACGCCTCTTCTTCTCCCTCGACGGCGAGCTCGATCTCTTCCGGGCGCCCGCGGATCGACCCGAGCTCGGGCCGAGAGATCAACGAGATCTTTCCCCATCACGCCGGAAGATTCAGCCTCGAGAATCTGATCCGATTCTCCGGTCTCGATTCGGCCGAGCTGACCGACAGCCTCTGGGAACTGGCGTGGCAGGGATCGGTTTCGGCTGACAGCTTCGCGCCCATCCGGCAGGGCGTCGCCGGCGGTTTCGGCGCGACGCGGCGGCGCCGACACCGTCCGCCCACGCTCGGCCGCGGCCGCCGACCGCGTTTCGACCGCTGGCGCCGGGATCGTCCGTTCGCAGGTTCCTGGTTCTCGCTTCCGGAGCCGGCGGACGAACCCGATATTCTCGCCAGGGACGACGACGACCGCGAGCGCGCCCGGATCATCCTCGATCGCTACGGGATCGTCTTTCGCGGCCTCCTGCAACGCGAGCTGCCGCAGCTCAAGTGGGGTTCGCTCTTCCGCGCGCTGCGGATGCTGGAACTCGGTGGCGAGGTGGTGGCCGGACATTTCGTCGACGGTGTGATCGGACTCCAGTTCGCCACCCATCAGACCATTCGCCGGCTCCGCGGACGGCCTCGGCGAGGATCGAATCTGGTGGGTCAACGCCGTCGATCCGGCTTCACCGTGCTCCCTCGGCCTCGAGCTCCCCGGCTGGCCGCTGCCTCGCCGAGTTCCGGGCAATCACCTCGTCTTTCACGGTCGACGAACTGGTCGTCGTCTCCGAGCGGCGCGGCGCCGAGCTGACGATTCGAGTGGCCCCGGATCACCCC
This sequence comes from uncultured Acidobacteriota bacterium, assembly GCA_963704125.1. Taxonomy (GTDB): domain Bacteria; phylum Acidobacteriota; class Thermoanaerobaculia; order Thermoanaerobaculales; family Sulfomarinibacteraceae; genus JAHECW01. The sequence goes on from CAVPHA010000020.1 coordinate 29,632, forward strand.
GATCTTCGCGTCGTATCTCGCGTTCATGGTCGCGATGCTTGACTCGGACCGAACAACCGGTCAAACGGATCGATCTCGAATCGATCAACGGCGAACCGGCGAGCTCGAGCGGCGTATCGCCCCGTCCTCGCTGAGCTCTTCCACGTGACCCGTCAACCCACCGCGCTCCGGCTGTCGAGGAAGTACTGAGACGCCGACTCATCCCGATTTTTGAATTTGAGGTATTCTTCACAAGCTCGTGAATCGGGGCATCCCCGCCCCGCCGGAAAAATGCTCATAGGAGGAGTATCGATGACCAGCGCAGCAACCCAAACACCAGCCACTGTGGCTCTCCATCGAGGCGCAGAATCGCCGAGCTCGGATCATCCGACTTCGACGGCGAACGCCACCGAGGGAACCGTCCACAAACTGGCCGATACCCTCGACGGTGAAGGCTACAACGTGTCTCGGCACGCCGCCAACATGCTCATGCTGCGTCGGGCGGTCGACGAACGCGCACGGGTCGGCCGGCCGCTGATGACCGACTACACCGCCGCCATCGATGCTCTCGAGCTGGAAGACCTGGTCAACCCCATTCAGGCGACCATCGCCCTCGCCCACCGGGTCGGCGACGACTGGCCCGAGTTCCTCGATCTCGACCGGCGCGACGATCTCCGCACCATCGTGGATGCGAAGCGCCTCGACCTCATGATCGCCAAGGCCAACGAGATCGGCGGTGATCGAGGGGTGCGGTATCTCATGGAGAACGAGATTCCCGAGCCGACCATCCTCGAGCGTCTGGCGATCGATCGAGGCCAAGCTCGACGCCGTCAAGGCCGATCTCGCGGCCGAACTCGCCGAGATCGCCCGCGTCAAGGGTCTCCTCAAGGAAGTCGATGGCCAGAGCGACGACGCCAGGGCCAAGTTCCTCATCAACAAGGATGTCGCCGACGAGTCGATCATCTCCATCGCCGGAATCGGACAGGATGCCATCGACCTCGCCAAGAAGGCCATGGAAGAGGAGATGGCCGAGAAGGCGCGCCTCGCCGCCGAGGCCGAGGCCGCCAAGAAGGCCGCGGCCGAAGGTCCCAAGCTCGAGGACATCCCGGCCGACGAGATGCTCGAGCACATCGAGGCGATCCGCGAGATCATGGAGTTCTCCGACAATCCCGACGAGATCCGCACCATGTGCGAGCAGAGCAATCTGCCGAAGGCGCTGGTCGAGATCGCCGTCACCGACGCCGCCAAGTTCGACGAGCTCGAAGCCGCCGCCGAGGGCTAGTGTCGAATCCGAAGTCAAGCTCGCAAAGGCGTCGAAGTTCGCCAGAGTCCCACCGAAAACGAATCAGACCACCGGCGTGCGCGCCGGTGGTCTTTCGTTTCGTCGAACTCGCAGCTGCTTTGCAGCATGACTCGAGAGCCCAAGTCCGCAGCGTCTGAGCACGATATTTTCGCGCCCTTCGATAACTTGCTGCATCTGAAGCAGCTTGCGACGACAGTCGAAGTCCTTCGTCATTATTCGGACCGTGACCATCGTGTCGTGGTTGCGAGCGAAGCCCGGCGAGCCGAGGTCCTCGGTCGTCTTCGGGGATCTCTCTGACCCTGCGACGCCTCCGGATGCCCTGCCATAATGCTCCGACCGCAGTGAGGAGGCAGCATGAACGCCGAAACATACCGATCCCGCCGCGAGGTTCTGCGCTCCGCCGTCGATGGCGGCGCGATTCTGATCATGGGCAACAACGACGCTCCGAAGAACTACCTCGACAACGTCTATCCCTTCCGGCAGGACTCGCACTTTCTCTACTACGCCGGGATCAACGAAACCGGGATGGCGGCGCTCATCGAACCCGACGGCCGGGACATCCTCTTCGGCCGGCCCTACGACCCCGACGATCTCGTCTGGCACGGACCCGCGACCCCACGTCGGCGACCACGCGGAACCGCATCCGGTTTCTGCCGCGAGCATGGATGTCGCCACCCTCAAGACGGAAATCGACCGCCTCATCGCAGAAGGAGTCCGGATCCACTACCTGCCTCCCTACCGCGCCGAGCGAGCGTTCCAACTCGCGGATCTTCTCGACGCCAATCCCGCAAAAGGTGGGCAACGGCGTCTCGGACGATCTCGTCCGCGCGGTCTGCACCCAGCGGACCGATCAAGACCGACGAGGAGATCGTCGAGATCGAAGCTGCTCTCGCAGTCACTGCGGAGATGTACCGGGTCGCCATGACCGAGGCCCGACCCGGACGACGGGAGTACGAGATCGCCGGGCTGATGCAGGCGCGGGCCCTCGAACTCGGACGTCAGCAGGCCTTCACCCCCATCGTCTCGGTCCGCGGCGAGGTGCTGCACAACCACAGCTATGACAACACGCTCGCCGATGGCGATCTCCTGCTCATGGACTCGGGCGCCGAGTCGCCCGGGTGGTACGCCTCGGACATCACCCGGACCTTCCCGGTGACCGGACGCTTCAGCGATCGACAGCGGCAGATCTACGAGATCGTGCTCGCGGCCCAGATGGCGGTGATCGACGCGGCATCGCCGACGCACGACAACCGCGAGATGCACCGCCTCGCGGCGCGGACCATCGCCGGTGGTCTCACCGCCCTCGGTCTGATGAAGGGCAACCCCGACGACGCCGTGGAGGTCGGCGCCCACGCGCTCTTCTTCCCGCACGGGATCGGCCACATGATGGGCCTCGATGTGCACGACATGGAGGATCTCGGCGACATCGTCGGCTATCCCGAGGGTGAGGAACGCTCGACCCAGTTCGGGCTCGGCTTCCTGCGCATGACGCGTCGGCTCGAGCCGGGCTTTGTCATCACGGTCGAACCGGGCATCTACTTCATCCCGGCCCTCATCGATCAGTGGCGGGCCGAGAATCGGCACGCCGGAGTTCATCGACTACGACCGGGTCGAAGAGTTACAAGGGTTTCGGCGGTATCCGGATCGAGGACGACCTCCTCATCACCGCCGACGGCTGCCGGGTCCTCGGCCCCGGCATCCCCAAGACCATCGCCGAGGTCGAAGCCGCGATGCGCGGATAGAATATTTGAACCGCTAAGACGCAAAGATCGCCAAGACCACAAGTCCAAGTCGGTCACGATGCGAGAGCTCCGAGTCGTGGCGCTGTTTGCGACGGTGCGCAATGGCGACCATGGCAGCATTGGCGCAATGCCTTCGTGAAGTCTCTTTGCGTACTTGGCGTCTTCGCGCTTTGACGGTGCGATGATGCGACGCCCTGTGCAGGCTTCATGTCTCTGTCGTTCACGACGGAATTCTTTGGTGATTGCAAGTGGTTCTCAATGGCGTGCGATCCCACCTCATCATCATTGTTTTCGTCGTTTTCCTTGGAGCCAGCATGACCCACTCCTGCGATGCGGGGCAGCCGACCCCGGCACCCGCGAAGAAGAACCACCTCGCCGCCGAGAAGAGCCCGTACCTCCTCCAGCACGCCGACAACCCGGTCGACTGGTATCCCTGGGGCGAGGAGGCGTTCACCAAGGCGCGCGAGGAAGACAAGCCGATCTTCCTCTCCATCGGCTACGCCACCTGCCACTGGTGCCACGTCATGGCAGCACGAGTCCTTCGAGGACCCGATCGTCGCGGCGCTGATGAACGAGACATTCGTCAACATCAAGGTCGATCGCGAGGAGCGGCCCGACATCGACCAGGTCTACATGACCGTCTGTCAGATGCTCACCGGTTCGGGGGGTTGGCCGCTGACCATCATCATGACCCCCGACAAAGAGCCCTTCTTCGCGGGCACCTACTTTCCCCGCGAGAGCCGCTACGGCCGGATCGGGAATGATCGACCTGGTGCCCAAGGTCGAGCAGCTCTGGTCGACCGAGCGCGACAAGGTGAACGGCTCGGCCGAGCAGATCTCGGCCCGATTGACCACCGTGTCGCAACCCCGGGCCGGCGGCGCCGCCGATCCCCAGCTGCCCGACCGCGCTTACCGGGAACTGGCGTCGCGGTACGACCCGAGTTACGGCGGCTTCGGATCGGCGCCCAAATTCCCATCGCCGCACACTCTGCTGTTTCTCTCCCGCTACTCGGTTCTCGCCAACCAGCCCCAGGCGATGAAGATGGTCGACCACACCCTCGAGGAGATGCGGCGCGGCGGGATCTTCGACCAGGTCGGGTTCGGCTTCCACCGCTACTCGACCGACGCCGAGTGGTTGGTGCCTCACTTCGAGAAGATGCTCTACGACCAGGCGATGCTGGTCCTCGCTTCCACCGAGGCCTTTCTTGCCGGCGGCACCGCCGACCACCGCCAAGACGGTGGCCGAGGTCGTCACCTACGTTCTTCGCGACATGACCTCGCCGGAACGGCGGGTTCTACTCCGCCGAGGACGCCGACAGCGAAGGTGAGGAGGGGGTTTTCTATCTCTGGACCCTCGACCAGTTGACCGGAACCCTGGGCAAAGATGACGCGTCCTTCGCCGCAGCCGTCTGGAACGCGACCACCGCCGGCAACTTCGCCGATGAGGCGAGCGCCGAGCAGACCGGCGCCAACATCCTGCATCGCGACGGCGACAACCAGTCCACAGCGGCCCGGCTCGGAATTGAATCGGGTCGATTCACGCCGCGTCTCGAGTCCGTGCGCGAGCGGCTGTTCCTCGACCGCGAGACGCGGATCCACCCCCTCAAGGACGACAAGATCCTCGCCGACTGGAACGGTCTCATGGCGGCGGCGCTGGCTCGCGCCGGCAGTGTCTTCTCCGAACCCGCATACATCGACGCGGCTCGGGGAGCGGTCGACTTCGCCCTCGAGTCCATGCGCACCGACGATGGACGACTCCAACACCGTTGGCGGGATGGCGAACTCACCGTCCCCGCCTTCCTCGATGACCACGTGTTTCTCATCTTTGCCCTGCTCGAGCTCTACGACGCGACCCTCGAGACCGAGTATCTCCGACGCGCCATCGATCTTCAGGCGACAACCGACACCTTGTTCTGGGACGCCGATCACGGCGGCTATTTCTTCTCGGCCACCGACGGTGAGAATCTGCTGATCCGGCAGAAGGAGATCTATGACGGGGCGATTCCATCCGGCAACTCGGTCGCCGCGTGGAATCTCCTCCGCCTGGCGCGACTGACCGGGCATAGCGAATTCGCCGATCGCGCGAACTCGATCTTTGTCGCCTTCTCGCCCGACACCGGTCGGGGCGCCTCGGCCCACAGCCATCTCGCCGACGCCATGCTCTACGCCCGATCACCGTCGCTCGAGATCGTGATCGCGGGTGAGCTTGGTGACGCCGACACCGAGGCCCTGGTGGAGGTCGTTCGAGCAAGATACCTACCGCAGGCGGTCACCCTCGTGGTCGCCACCGGGCGCCGGTGGCGATGCCATCCGTGCGCTCGCTCCATTTACGGAAGACCACAGCCCGATCGACGGCAAGGCCGCCGCCTATGTCTGCCGCGACTACGCCTGCAAGATGCCGACGACGGATCCCGGTGAACTCGGCAAGCTGCTCGATGGAGCCGTGAAGACACCCAGCGACTGACCACGGTCGAAGATCGAGCCGGGGCCGCATCCGATCCCGTTCCCGGCGAACGGCTCATCGCAACGTCGCAAGCGCGAAGTCGCGAAGTCGCGAAGTCGCGAAGACATCGCGCACAAAGTCATCGCGCCATCGCAAATGGGACGCGGATTTCGCGAATCAACGCGGATTTGGTCCTCAGCCGGCAAAGTCGGTGCCTACTCATCAGGAATGACACCGGTCTGGTGACTCTAAACGCGTGGGTTTGGCGATCGATCTTTCGAACTGAGATGCCACGGCTGAAAGCCGGGGCTGTCCGGCCGGTTGACCTCGAATCAACGCTGCGATGACTCTGCGTCTCTGCGTTAAACCTGCGATGGTGCGATGACTTCGTGAATCCTTCGTGTCTTTGCGTCTTCGTGTTTGCGACGGTGCGACGGTGCGATGCCTCTGTGCCTCTATGGTGAAAGCGAAACCCGCCCTGATCGCGTGGACCTGGGCGGGTGGTTGGAACTGTCAACTGTCGACTGTGGACTGTCGACTTCGATTTCGGCTCACCCGAGCTTGACGATCTCCGCGGAGATGGCGTTCTTGACGCCGTCGATGCTCTGGGTGCCGTCGACGGTGACCAGCTTCGGACCGGTGCCGTCGCCGTAGAACTTGGTCAGGACCTCGGTCTGATCGTGGTAGGTCGCCAACCGATTTCGTACCGTGGCTTCGTTGTCGTCGGCACGCTGGATCAGATCCTCGCCCGTGACATTGTCTTTGCCCTCGACCTTGGGCGGATTGAAGATGAGGTGGTAGGTTCGCCCCGATGCCAGGTGAACCCGCCGCCCCGACATTCGACGCACGATCTCGTCGTCGGGAACCGCGATTTCAATCACCGCGTCGAGATCGACCCCTGCCTCCCGCATCGCCTCGGCCTGGGCCAGAGTGCGCGGAAAACCGTCGAAAAGGAAACCGTTGGCGCAGTCGGGCTCGGTGATCCGCTCCTTGACGAGCCCGATGATGATGTCGTCGGAAACCAGATCCCCGGCATCCATCTTTTCCTTGGCTTTGAGTCCGAGTTCCGAGCCGGCCTTGACCGCCGCTCGCAGCATGTCGCCGGTCGATATCTGGGGGATCCCGAGCTTGTCGCAGATATGAGCCGCTTGGGTTCCCTTGCCGGCGCCCGGCGGTCCGAGAAGAATCAGTCGCATGCTCTCCACCTCCTAGGGTTTTGCCCTCCACGGAAAGGGTTCTAAAGGCCTCACGCATAAATGATGCCAGAATCGACCTGGAATCGCAGCCGATCTGAGGGCTGCGGGAGGGATCACGCCCCCGAATCACGCCACCTCGTCACTCGCCGGTAACCGAACGCGAGGATTTGCTCTCCGCTCGATCGCTATCCGCCGCAGATCGAATCGACCAGCCGATCTTTTTACGACATGACAGGTTCTTTTCTGTCAGCGTCTTAGAGCACTACAACCCATGCGAAGCCGGCGATTGCCAGACCCAGGACCGATGGTTGCCACCGGCCGCAATCCCACCCGAAACACGGATCTGGTAACCCGCCGGTAACAGCTCGAATCTCCTGTATCTACTCGACTTGGGAAAATCGATTGTGGAAACGTAACAAATTCGTAACCAGGCAACAGGGAACCGAGGCGCAAACCTCACCAAATCAATAAAGTGAAAATTTTCACATTAACATTGCGACTCGCGACGAAAATAGCGGAAGTCTTTCGTTCCTCAGGTTTAGGCGTTCATCGCTGGTATCATCGGGTCTCCAACCATGAACACCCTCCCCGGCTCCACCCTCCCGGGTCACCGCGAGGCCATCCAATGTCGGTTCGCGAGAAACCCGGATTCGACCCTCTCAACCGCAGACATTTCCCTTCACTACAACCACTTAGAGTCAACTGAGACGATTTCTCCACCCCCTCTTGTGAAGATCGGCACAAGACTTGCTTGGAGGGTTGCCGATGATGTGTATTGCCGTGAACTCGGATTCCACGCATTAAAAAGTAAGTGAAACCCGAAAGGAGGATGTGTACATGCCGAGTTTTGTGAATGTGGAGAAGTGTGACGGGTGTAAGGCGCTCGACAAGACCGCCTGCCAGTACATCTGTCCGAACGATCTGATGGTTCTCGATAAAGAGAAAATGAAGGCGTACAACTGTGAGCCGGAGATGTGTTGGGAATGCTACAACTGCGTCAAGATCTGCCCGACGCAGGCTGTGGACGTTCGCGGCTACGCGGACTTCGTGCCCATGGGCGCGTCCGTGGTGCCCCTGCGCTCCACCGATTCCATCATGTGGACCGTCAAGTTCCGCAATGGGATGGTGAAGCGGTTCAAGTTCCCGATCCGTACGACGGCCGAAGGCCAGGCTCAGCCCACCGGTGGTTTCGCGACCGACCCAGATCTCGAAGGACCGGTCCTGTTCACCGAGCCCGACTCCCTGGGCTGCCCTGTGTGGACGAAGTAGGGAGGGGAACATGGCAAAATTTGAAACAGTCCAAGTAGAGACCGATCTTCTCATCCTCGGTGGCGGTATGGCTTCCTGCGGCGCGGCCGTTGAGGCAGCCTATTGGGCCAAGAAAAATGGCCTCAAAGTCACCATGGTCGACAAAGCTGCGGTGGACCGCTCCGGTGCGGTTGCCATGGGTCTGTCAGCCATCAACCAGTACGTGGGCATCAAAGACGGCCAGAACACCGTCGAAGACTACGTCAACTATGTGAGGCAGGACCTCATGGGCGTCGCCCGTGACGATCTTGTCGCCAACATCGCTCGTCACGTGGACGGATCCGTCCATCTGTTCGAGAAGTGGGGCCTCCCGATCTGGAAGGCTGAAGGCGGCGGCTATGTCCACGAGGGACGTTGGCAGCTCATGATCAACGGTGAGTCCTACAAGGTGATCGTGGCCGAAGCCGCCAAGAACCACCTCGGCACCGAGAACATCATCGAGCGCGTCTTCATCGTCGGCCCGATCATGAACGGCAGCACCGTTGCCGGCGCCTACGGCTTCTCCGTGCGCGAGAACAAGTTCTACATCTTCAAAGCCCGGGCCGTCTTTGTCGCCATGGGCGGCGCAGTCCACGTGTTCAAACCGCGCTCCACAGGCGAAGGCCTCGGCCGCGCCTGGTACCCGCCATGGAACTCCGGTTCGTCGACCTACTTCACGCTGAAGGCCGGCGCCGAGATGACCTGTCAGGAAGTCCGCTTCATTCCGGTCCGCTTCAAGGATGCCTACGGTCCCGTCGGCGCCTGGTTCCTGCTCTTCAAGTCCCGCGCGACCAACGCCTTCGGTGGCGAGTACATGGTCGAGCGCCGCGACGAGCTCCAGAACTGGAAGCCCTACGGTCTGGTGAAGCCGATCCCGGCCAACCTCCGCAACTACCTCGGCATGCTCGACGTCATGGAAGGCAAAGGCCCGATCTATATGCGGACCGAGGAAGCCCTCCAGAAGATCTCCAACGAGTACAAGGACGATCCCAAGGCTCACAAGGCGAAGGTCAAAGAGCTCGAGGCCGAGGCCTGGGAAGACTTCCTCGACATGACCATCTCGCAGGCCATCCTGTGGGCCGCCTCCAACGTGCAGCCCGAGGAGCGGTCCTCTGAGATCGCCGCCGCCGAGCCGTACTTCATCGGTTCGCACTCCGGCGCCTCCGGCGCCTGGGTGAGCGGTCCCGAAGACCTCGCACCCCCCGACTACTTCTGGGGCTACGAGAACATGTGCACCGTGAAGGGCCTGTTCGCCGCCGGCGACGCAACCGGCGCCTCCTCGCACAAATTCTCCTCGGGTTCCCACGCCGAGGGTCGGATTGCCGCCAAGGCCGCCATCCGGTACCTCGTCAAAGAGAACCCCGCAATGCCGACCATCGCCGACGCGACCATCGAGGCCCTCAAGGCCAAGACCCTCAAGCCCCTCGATGTCTTCGCGGAGCACTCGGGTTTCACTTCCCAGGTCGATGTCAACCCGAACTACATCCTGCCGAAGATGTACATGTTCCGTCTGCAGAAGCTGATGGACGAGTACGCCGGTGGCGTGGGTGCCCAGTTCACGACCTCCAAGTTCCTCTGCGAACGCGGTCTCGAGCTTCTCGGCATGCTCAAGGAAGACGCCGAGCACCTTGCTGCTGCGGATCTCCACGAGCTCATGCGCTGCTGGGAGAACTACCACCGTACCTACCAGGCGGAAGCCCATGTTCGGACGATGATGTTCCGTGAGGAAACCCGTTGGCCCGGCTACTACTTCCGCGCCGACTTCCCCAAACTCGACAACGAGAACTGGCTCTGCTTCGTCAACTGCGTGATGGATCCGGAGACCGAAGAGTGGACGATGCTCAAGCGTGACATCCTCCCGATGAAATAATCCGACCATCTTTCGGCCCCAGGCGCTTCGGCGCCTGGGGCCATTTTTCCTTGAGGCACATTCCATTGACAACTTCCGTTCAACAACCCGTCTGCCCGCATTGCGACAAGATCCTGCAACCCTTCGAGCTGCCCGACAACACAGGCTGGCAAACCGATTTCCAGTTGGCGTGTTTTAACGATGAGTGCCCCTATTTCCAACGCGGTTGGATCCACATGGAAGAGCACTATGCGGTGAAAGCGTCCTATCGTTATCGTGTCGACCCGGCGAACGGCCAGCCCTCACCGCTCCCGGTATGGTCGACCGACGCCCTCAAGGACCGCATCCTCGACGCGACTGTCACAGCAAAGCCCGATGCTGACAACACCGACACTCCCGACGAAGGAAGCACTCAATGACTGATCCACTCCGCGGCTTGCCCAAATACCTCGCGGACAAGCACCAGCTCGCCGATGGCGAGAGTTTCAAATTCACCTGCCACCCAGGTGTACCCTGCTTCAACAACTGCTGCGCCGATGTCAATATCGTCTTGACGCCCCTGGACGTGCTCCAGCTCGCGCGGCATACCGGGCTCCACACCCAGGTCTTTCTCGATACCTATACCAGCAATCCCATCACCAAGGACCTCCAGCTACCCATGGTGATGCTCAGGATGCTCGACGACGAAGGCAAGAAGTGTCCGTTTGTCGGCGAGCAGGGTTGCACCGTGTATGAGAATCGGCCGTGGGCTTGCCGGATGTATCCCCTCGGCATGGCCATTCCGCCGGCTCGCGCCGGTGTCGAGCCGGAGCCGATTTTCTTTGTCTTCGAGGATGACCACTGCAAGGGACGCCACGAGGCTGACGCGGTCGACTGGACGGCTGCCAAGTGGCGCGACGACCAGGATTTGACCAAACGTGACGAGATCGAAGCCGGTTTCCGCGACCTCGTGAGCCATCCCTGGTTCATCGGTGGACGACAGCTCGATCCCAAACGCATGCACATGCTTTACACAGCCTGTTACAACCTCGACACCTTCCGCGAGTTTGTTTTTGAGTCCACTTTTCTCGAGCGTTTCGAGCTCGATGATGATCTGATCGAGGAAATCAAGACCAACGACATTGCGCTTTTGAGGTTCGCCTTCCTTTGGCTCCGTTTCGCCCTGTTCAAGGAGCCGACGGTGAAGGTGCGCGAAGGCGCGGCCAAACGGAGTGATCAATGACTGAAACCAAGGCCTTTCCCTTGCTCGTGATCGGCGCCGGTATCGCCGGCGTCACCGCAGCCCTGGAAGCCGCCGAGATGGGTTCCGAGGTCGTTCTGATTGAGCGCGACCCCGCCATCGGCGGCCGAGTCCTGCGCCTCACCAACTATTTCCCCAAACTCTGCCCGCCGTCCTGCGGGATGGAGATCAACACCCGCCGGTTGGAGCGCAACCCGAGGATCCGGGTTCTGACCTCGGCGCAGGTCACCGCCGCTCGGAAGACCGACTCCGGATGGTCGGTCACCGTCACCCGCGATCCCGCCTATGTCACCGACGCCTGCACCGCCTGCGGCGATTGCGAAAAGGCCTGCGACACGCTGGTGCCCGACCCGCACAACCTCGAGATGAGCAACGTCAAGGCGATCCGCCTGCCGCATCTCAATGCCTGGCCGGTCCGTTTTCATTTCGACCGCGAGGCCGTCGGCGATGATGAGGCGCGCAGGATTGCCGACGCCTGCACCGTCGGCGCGGTGGATCCCGACGCCACCGCCACCAGCGAGACCATCGAGGTCGGCGCCGTGGTCGTGGCCACCGGTTGGCACCCCTACCCCATCGAGAATCTCGAAGAGTTCGGCGGGGGCAAGATCCAGGATGTCATTGCCAACGTCCACATGGAGCGCATGGCCTCGCCGTCCGGCCCGACCGGCGGCAAGATCGTGTGCCCCTCGACCAACGAACCACCCAAGAAGGTGGCCTTCGTTCAGTGCGCGGGCTCGCGCGATGTCAACCACCTCAACTACTGCTCGGGTGTCTGTTGCCTGGCTTCACTCAAGCAGGCCACCTACGTCAAGTCGCAGCTTCCCGATGCCGAGGTGACCATGTACTACATCGACCGCCGCACCCCCGGCCGCAACGAGGATTTCCTCCTCAAGGTCGCAGCGATGGAGGGCGTCAACCTGGTCAAGGGCAAGGTCGGCCGCATCGAGCAGCAGGGCGGGTCGATCAAGCTCCATGTCGAGGATGTCGAGAACGTCCGACTCATCGAGGTGGAACCCGATCTCGTGGTGCTTGCCACCGGGATGGTTCCCAACGCCGCCGATAACGACCTCGCCCTGTTCAGCAGAAAGGACGACGAGGGCTTTGTCCTCGACGATCTCGACTCCGGCGTCACCGTGGCCGGCGTCGCCCGGCGGCCCGAGGACGTGGCCGCATCGGTTCGTGATGCAACTGGGGCCGCCGCCCGCGCGGTCATCGCGGCGGGAGGGAGGGCGTAATGGACAAGCTCGGCGTATTTCTGTGTACCGGATGCGGCATCGGCGACGCCCTCAACGTTGACGAGGTCATCGAGGCTGCCAAGGAAAAAGGCTGCACGACGACCCTGACCCATGAGTGCCTGTGCGCACCCGAAGGTCTCGCGGCGATCCGCGCCTCGGTGAGCGAGAACGGACTCGACGGGCTGCTCCTGGCCGCCTGTTCCGACCGTGCGAAAGCGAAAGAGTTCGCCCCGCTGAAGGATGAGGTTCCGGCCGTCTTCCGGACCGCCATCCGCGAGCACTGCACCTGGTCCCACCCCGCCGAGGCGGAAGGGCAGGATGCGGAAGACACCACGATGTTGGCCCAGGATCTCGTCCGGATGGGTCTTGCCCGCCTCAGCGGGATGAAGGCCGTCGCGCCCCTCGATCTCGAGATCAGCGAGATCGTGCTGGTGGTCGGCAGCGGCCGAGCCGGGCTCGAAGCCGCGCTCACCGCTTCCGGGCTCGGCCACCAAGTGGTTCTGATCGAAGAGGCATCCAAGCTCGGCGGCCACCTCGCCGACCAGGTTTCCATCGCCCCCGAGGAGCCCCCGTACGACGCACCGGTTCCCAATCCCATCCCCGGACTGGTGGAGAAGGTCCGAGCCAACGACAAAATCCAGATCCTCACCGACACGACCATCAAGAAGATCACCGGCCAACCCGGTCAGTTCAAGGTCGTGTTCAGCGGACCCGAAACCATCGAAATGACGGTCGGCTCCATCGTCCAGGCAACCGGTTCGCGGCCCTACGACGCCAAGAACCTGGGACATCTCGGCTATGGCGAAACTGCCGATGTGGTGACCGCGCAGGATTACGAGTTCATGCTCGCCGCCGGCGCCATCGCCCGCCCCTCCGACGGCAGAAAACCGGAGCGCGTCGCGTTCATCCAGTGCGCCGGGTCGCGCGACCCCAACCACCTGGAGTACTGCTCCTCGGAGTGCTGCATCAACACCCTGCGCCAGGTTGCAGAAACCAAGAAGCTCGATCCGTCCATCGAGAGCGCGGTGATCTACCGAGACATCCGCACGCCCGGCCACATGGAGCATTTCTTTGTCGGCGTCCAGAAGTCGGCGGAGATGATGATGACCCGCGGCGATGTCGACAAGATCGAAGCCAACGGCAAGCTCTCGATCCACTTGAGCAACAGCCTCCTCGGTGATCAAGTTCAGATCCAAGCAGACCTCGTCGTCCTCGCAGTCGGAATGGTGCCGCAGTCCGCCGATGGCGAGCTCATCCGCGAGCTCATCGACTCCCGCCACCAGGCCGAGCACAGCGAGAGCTCGCAGGTGCGCGAAAAGTCAGCGGCGCGGGCCGAGGAGCTCAAGGACCTCGAGGGAACCGAGATCCTCCATCTCGGCTACCGCCAGGGCCCCGATCTGCCGACGCTCAAATACGGCTTCCCCGATTCGCACTTCATCTGCTTCCCTTACGAGACGCGCCGCACCGGCATCTACGCCGCCGGAACGGTCCACGCACCGATGGATTCGGTCCAGGCGGCCGAGGACGGTCTCGGGGCGGCCATGAAGGCGGTCCAGTGCATCGAGATGGCCAAACGCGGCGAAGCGGTCCACCCGCGCGCCGGTGACACGGCCTTCCCGGACTTCTTCCTCCAGCGCTGCACCCAGTGCAAACGCTGCACCGAGGAGTGTCCCTTCGGGGCGATCAACGAGGACGCGAAGGGCACCCCGGAGTTCAACGCGCTGCGCTGTCGTCGATGCGGCATCTGCATGGGCGCCTGCCCCGAGCGGATCATCAGCTTCCAGGACTACTCGGTCCACATGGTTGCCGAGATGATCAAATCCATCCAGGTTCCGGATGAAGAGGACGAGAAACCGAGAATCCTCGCGCTGATGTGCGAGAACGACGCGGTTCCGGCCCTCGAAGCCGCGGCCGCCGACGGCGCCACATGGAACCCGTGGACCCGGATCATCCCGATCCGCTGCCTCGGATCCACCAACATCGTCTGGATCGCAGAGGCGCTTTCCGCGGGCGTCGATGGGGTCATCCTCATCGGCTGCAAGTACGGCGATGACTATCAATGCCACTACGTGCGCGGTTCCGAGCTTGCCAACACCCGCCTCGGCAACGTCGGTGAGACCCTCCAGAGACTCGCCCTCGAGCCCGAACGGATCAAGGTGGTCGAGCTCTCGCACGACGAGTTTGACCGGGTGCCGATGGTCCTCGACGAGTTCGCCGCCGAGCTCGACGAGATGGGCCCCAACCCGCTCAAGGGCTTCTAGGAAAGGGGATACACCATGGCATCGATCCCCATCATCGACACCGATCTTCGCGGCCAGTTCTTCGACCGCGGAGGCGAGAACGCCTCCAAGTGCTATCAGTGCGCGACCTGCTCGAGCGTGTGTGAGCTCGCGCCGGCCGACGCGCCCTTCCCGCGGCGGCAGGTCCTTCTCGCTCAGTGGGGCATGTTCGATCAACTCATGGGCGACCCTGGTGTCTGGCTCTGCCACCAGTGCAACGACTGCAGCGTCCGCTGCCCGCGCGACGTCGCCCCCGGCGATGTCATGGCCGCTCTCCGAGCGATGATGGTCGAAAAGCTCGCCTTCCCGACGGTTCTCGGATCGCTTGTCGGCAACGTCAAGAAGACCTGGCCGTTGCTGGTCTTCGGACCCATCCTGTTCTGGGTCGTGCTCCTCGGTCTGACCACCGGGTTCCAGGCCCACGAGGCGCACCACGGTCTGGTGCCCGGACCGACCATGGGTCAGTTCTTCTACGATCAGTACGTTCCGCACATTCTGATCTACTCGGTGTACTTCACCGCCGTCGGTTTCGTCTGCCTCGCCCTCTTCACATCGGGCATGAAGTTCTGGAAGCTGATGGGCGACAAGCAGAAGCGACACGGGAGCTTCATCGGCGCCCTCATCGGAGTCGTGACCGCCATCGCGCTGCACAGCCAGTTCTCCAAGTGCGACCGCGGGATCGTCAAACGCCGCTGGGGCCACTTCCTCGTCATGTGGGGCTTCGTCGGCGCCGCCGTCACATCGGGTTTCGCCGTTGTCTACCTCTACCGCGACACCGTCTTCTTCTCGTGGCTCAAGCTGCAGTACGCGTATCCGGTTCCGATCAGTCACTGGGTCAAACTCCTGGGAAACGCCTCCGCCATCGCCTTGGTCGTCGGTGGGCTCATGCTCTTCGTCAATCGGCTCTCCACCGGCGACAAGCTCGTCGGCGCCAGCAACCCGTTCGACCGGTTCTTCCTCTGGGTCGTTCTGGCCGTCATCGCCACCGGCGTCTTCACCGAGATCTTCCGCTTCGTCGCCATCGACCCCATGATCGGCTTCGCCGTCTACATCGTTCACCTCGGAGTGGTGCTCTGTCTCTTTCTCACCCTCCCCTACTCGAAATTCGCACACATTCTCTACCGCACGTTGGCGATGACCCACGAGCGGATGGCCGCCGGAAAATAGGCAACACGAACCCGACGCCCTTCGGGGCGGTGAAACCAAACAAGGAGATACTCGAAATGATCAAACCTCACGGATCCGACACCCTCAACCCGCTCTACGTGGCGGACAAAGCCAAACGCGAAGCCCTCATCGCCGAAGCCGCCGGCCTCAAGTCCATCGTCGTCTGCTCGGCCGCCGCCGCCAACGCGGTCATGCTCGGCTCGGGTTACTTCAACCCGCTCACCGGCTTCATGGATCTCGCCGACGCCATGTCCACCGCCGAGAAGATGATCACCAAAGCCGGCGTCTTCTTCCCGGTGCCGATCGTCAACGTGGTCGAAGACGCGGCCGGCATCAAGCCCGGCATGCGGATCGCCCTCAAGGACCCCAACGTCAAGGGCAACCCGGTGCTCGCCATCCAGACCGTCGACAAGGTCGAGACCGCAACCGCCGAGCAGATGGCCTTCATGACCGAGAAGATCTACCGCACCGACGACATCAAACACCCCGGCGTCAATGCCTTCAACACAGTCGGCAAGACCTTCATCTCCGGCCCCATCCAGGTGCTCAACTACTCGTACTTCGCAACCGAGTTCCCCGAGACCTTCCGGACCGCCATGCAGATCCGCGAGATCATCAAGAAGCACGGCTGGAAAAAGGTCGTCGCCTTCCAGACCCGCAACCCCATGCACCGCGCGCACGAAGAGCTGGTCCGCATGGCCATGGAGCGCGAGCACGCCGACGGCGCCGTGATCCACATGCTCCTCGGCAAACTCAAGCCCGGCGACATCCCGGCCGACGTCCGCGACGCCGCGATCCGCAAGATGGCCGAGCTCTACTTCCCGCCCAACTCGGTGGAGATCACCGGTTACGGCTACGACATGCTCTACGCCGGTCCGCGCGAGGCCGTGCTCCACGCCGTCTTCCGCCAGAACATGGGCGCCACCCACCTCATCGTCGGCCGCGACCACGCCGGTGTCGGTGACTACTACGGCGGTTTCGACGCGCAGACCATCTTCCATGACGAGGTTCCCGAGGGCGCCCTCGAGATCAAGATCTTCGAGGCCGACCACACCGCGTACTCGAAGAAGCTCGGCAAGGTCATCATGATGCGCGATGCACCGGAAGGCCACACCAAGGAAGACTTCGTGCTTCCTTTCCGGAACCAAGGTGCGTGAGATGCTGGCCGCCGGCCAGGACCTGCCCGGCGAGTTCGCCCGCCCCGAGGTCGCCAAGATCCTCATGGGGTACTACCAGAGCCAGAACAGCTAGTGATTCAGTTCCTTTTCAGTTCGGCCCCCGTCTTCGGACGGGGGCACTTTTTTTGCTCGTGACGCGAGCAAAAAAGGGCCGCGACCGCAAACGGCGCGGAGTCGGTGGCCGTAGGCAGGGGTCGCAACAGAATCAGCAAACAGGGACAGCGATCAGCGGCAGAAGGCGGCGGCGGTGATCAGCGACAGCAACCAGAACCGGCACTGAAACCGCACCGGGGAGGAGGGAAAGGGGCGATCCTCGGGGTGCGGGGTTTGACAATGTGCCCCAACGGCTTCCCGGCGACGCGACTCGTTGCGCACATTGTCATACCGGGCTCCCCCGGGAGGCGCGATCCGGGACATCTCTCCCGGCTCAGATGGAGGCCGCCGGCGCCCGAACAGCGTGGTCCGCGCCTTCCAATCAACCACCGAACGACCACGCTGTTCGGGCGACGCTGGGTCGCCAGAGGCGACCCAGAAGGCCGGGGCTGGTGAGAATCAAGATCCGAAGGCGCAACCGGATCGCAATGGAAGAGGTGCGCAGGCACGCAACATTGTCCGCGGCGGACAATGTTGGATGCCAGGCACCCATCCCGCGTTCTGTTGTAGGCACGAGAGTGGGCCGCATCGAGGAAACGCGGAAACGGGACCGGACGCGGACGCGGCCTGCCCTCAGATCCCCAGGTTGTACCGAATCGCAGCGGCGACACGATCCATGGTCACATCCCCAAGCATCCCGACCGGCCGGAGGGTCGATTCTCCAGGTGGAGGTGCAAGGCGAGATGCCGTACCGGAAGACTGAATCGTCGCGACCTGGGAACAGTTGACGACGGAGCGTTCGGGCAGACCGCTCTCGTCCGGCTCGATGATCACCACAAACGGATACGGCTTCGGCGGAATCGTCCGGGTGATGGCGGCGACCACCGTTGTCGGACTGAATCGGTTTCCGACATCGTTCTGGATGATGAGCGCGAGGCGCCGCCCCCCCTGCTCGCTGCCCTTGACGGGATCGAACTCGACCCAGTAGATCTCTCCCCTAGCGATAGTCATCTTCCAACGCCTCTGCGACGGCGGCCTCGCTGGCTGCGGCAAACTCGCCGGCCTCGGCCGAAAAGTAGCGGTAGCCTTCGGCGGCGAGACGCTCGAGTTCACGCTCGCGAGCCTTCTCGAGCAGGGACGCGATGAACCCGCTTCGGGTCTTTCCGAATGACTCGGCCATCCGATCGGCGAAGACCAGGAGCTCCTCCGACATCGAAACCGTCACTTTCTTTGTCTCTGTGACTGACATGGCTACACCTCCTAAGGCCATCTCAATCATACCACCGTCTTAGACGTCCTTATTTTCATACCTATAGAAAGGCGCCAACAGGATGGGTGCGCATCGAGAGCACGAGGAAAACCCGCCACCTCGGGGTGCCGGGCATGACATTGTGCCGGAACGACCATCCCGGCGACGCGGCGCGCTCCGCACAATGTCGATGCCGGGCTCCCCCGGGGACGCGCGATGCGGTCATCTGTTCAAGCTCAGAAGGAGGCCGCCGGCGCTCGAACAGCGTGGTCCGCACCTTCCAATCGACCACCGAACGACCACGCTGTTCGGGCGACGCTGGGACGCCGAAGGCGGACCAGAAGGCCGGAGTTGGTGAGAATCAAGCTCCGAGACCGCAACCGAGCCCACGACAATCGGCTCCTCGTACGGTCAAAGCCATCCTGCGGGCGGGACGCCCGCACCACAAAGGCGGTCGCTTTCCCGGTGGCGCAGGCGATGATTACGGTCGCTGCCGCCGGATCCTGACGCCGGTTCTGTCGACGGCGGTGCCAGCTTGAACATCCTCGGTTCCCTTGGGGCGAGACTCCGAAGAATCGCCACACGGACTCTCAGCGAATTGGTCGCGGGTCGTCAACGACCCGCCTACAGCTCTGAAAAACCGAGCGCCATGCTGCGGAGTTGTCGCTGTCCCGGTTTCGGACGCGGACGCGGGTATGATTGATCCCATGCCGCGCAAGCCCCGAATCACCGACCCGGATGAAATCCGCAGGCGGATCGCCGAGCAGGGACGATGGTGGCACGAGATCGAGCTCGCGCCCGGGATCGTCACGCCCGGCGACGACTCCAACCGCGAGAAGCTCCCGGTGCTCGAAGAGCTCGGCTTGTCGTCTCGCCTTGACGGGGTGCGGGCCCTCGACATCGGATGTTCCGACGGTTTCTTCTCGTTCGAGCTCGAAAAACGGGGCGCCGAGGTCGTCGCCATGGATTTCGTGGATGCCTCGTCGACCGGCTTCTCGACTGCCGGCGAGATCCTCGGCAGCCGGGTCGAGTACCGAATCGAAAACGTCTATAACCTCAACCCAGAAGAGCACGGGACCTTTGATCTCGTGTTTTTCCTCGGCGTCCTCTACCACCTGCGACAGCCCCTCGCAGCGCTCGACTCAATTCGGTCCATCATGCGGGAGGGCGGCGAACTCTTTGTCGCCACGTTTCTCATCGACGAACACGTACAACTGCCCGAAGGAGAGCTAACGACTCTTCGGGACCTCAATCCGACTCTCTTGAACATCCCGCTTTGGCAGGCATATCCGGGTGACAGTCTCAACGGCGATTTCACGAACTGTTTTGCCCCGAACATGCGCGCTCTCCACGTCGCGCTCGAGGAGGCCGAATTCAAGGTCGAGGCGTCGATCTCCCGACCGGGAGCTGGATTCGTTCGAGCATCGGCCGTGACGAACGCGCTTGCAGCCAAGTACCGCGTTCTCGACGACCGACTGCATGGCTCGCCGTTTGACCCGAAGGTCCCCTACTACCTCGACGAGGAGGGCTCGGTCCACGACCTGACAGGGCGGCGAGACGACAACGTGGCCGAGCCGACGAGTCCTCAATTTGACCGACGATCCTGGTGGCGGCGTTTCCGCAACCGGTAGTCCTGCTCCTCGGGGTGCATGACATTGTGCCCCAACGATCATTCGGCAACGCGGCGCGCTGCGCACAATGTCCATGCCGGGCTCACCCGGGAAGCGCGATGCGGTCTTCTTTCCCGGCTCAGAAGCAGGCCGCCGCTCGCTCGAACAGCGTGGTCCGCGCCCTCCATCAACCACCGAACGACCACGCTGTTCGGGCGACGCTGGGTCGCCGAAGGCGGACCAGAAGGCCGGAGTTGGGGGTCGAAGCAAGCCTCCACAATTCGGGTCGGCTCTCATGGCCGAGACGAATCGTAGGGCGGGCCTGGGCCCACCTTCAGTGTCTGGCGTGAAATCGGCTGGGACCCTTCAAGGACTCTGAAGGTCGGGCCCGGCCTACGCCTACCGAGCGCCATGCGATTGCCGGCACGGTCGCGGACGCGGACGCGGTTACGGACGCGGGAGGAAAAAACGCCGGGCCCGAAGGCCCGGCGTCGAACTCGATGATCCGAGGATCAGAAGTGGATGGCGTAAAGGATGGGCGCGATGATCATCGCGACCACGCTGATGAGCTTGATGAGAATGTTGAGCGACGGACCCGAGGTGTCCTTGAAGGGATCGCCGACGGTGTCGCCGGTGACGGTCGCCTTGTGCATCTCGTCATAGTCGCCGCCCCAAACATCGTGGCCCTGCTCCTTGACCTGTTTCTTGGAGTTGTCCCACGCGCCACCGGCGTTGGACTGGAAGATGGCCAGGCAGACACCCGAGATGGTCACGCCGATAAGCAGTCCACCAAGCATGTTCGGGCTGATGACGCCGACGATGACCGGTACCGAGACCGCCATGAGGCCGGGGGCAACCATCTTTTTGATGGCGGCCTTGGTGGCGATGGCGACGCAGTGCGAGTACTCGGCCTTGCCGTCGGCGGCGGCGATGATCTTCGCCTCGGCCGCGTTGGGCTCGCGCTCTTCCGACTCGGCGGCATGGGCGGCATCGAGAGCGGGACGGAGTTCGGGGATGTCACGGAACTGGCGCCGAACTTCCTGGATCATATCCTGCGCAGCCACACCGACGGCGACCATGGCCATGGCCGAAAACCGGAAGGGAAGCATACAGCCGATGAGAAGACCCACGAGAACCGTCGGATTCGCAGCGTTGATGTCGACCATGCCGTTCATCTTGGTGAGATAGGCGGCGGTGAGCGAGAGCGCGGTGAGCGCGGCCGAGCCGATGGCGAAGCCCTTGCCGACGGCAGCGGTGGTGTTGCCGACCGCGTCAAGCTTGTCGGTGCGGGCGCGGATGTCGCGACCGAGCTGGGCCATCTCGGCGATCCCCCCGGCGTTGTCGGCGATGGGGCCGTAGGCGTCGGTGGCGAGCTGGATGGCGATGGTCGAGAGCATGCCGAGGGCGGCCAGGGCGATGCCGTAGAGCCCGGCGAACTTGTAGGCGATGAGGATTGCGCCGCTGATGACGAGGATCGGGAAGGTGGTGGAGTTCATCCCCACC
This sequence comes from uncultured Acidobacteriota bacterium, assembly GCA_963704125.1. Classification (GTDB taxonomy): domain Bacteria; phylum Acidobacteriota; class Thermoanaerobaculia; order Thermoanaerobaculales; family Sulfomarinibacteraceae; genus JAHECW01. The sequence goes on from CAVPHA010000020.1 coordinate 50,985, forward strand.
GCAATGCCCTGGATGATGGTGGTCGCAGCACCGGTCTTGGATGCTTCGACGATGGACTCGACCGGTTTGCGGTGGGTCGCGGTGTACCACTCGGTGATCATCCCGACCATGATGCCGGCGATGAGACCGGCGACGACCGCGATCACGATTCCGATCCAGGTGAAGGTCGGCTCGCCGGCGATCACGTCGGTGACGGTGAACGGGGTGGCGGGCATGAGCGCCTTGATGGCGAAGATGGTGCCGATGATCATGAAGATGCCGGCGCCGAAGGTGCCGCGGTTGAGGCCCTTCTGTGGGTCGCCGCCCTCTTTGGTCTTGACCAGGAAGAAACCGAGGAACGAAGCCACGATGCCGATGATCGCGATGACCAGCGGCAGGATGACGGCGTTGATGCCCATCCCCGAACTGGCGGCGTCGAGCCCGGCGTACCAGGCCGCGCCGAGGATCATCGATGAGATGACCGCACCGATGTAGGACTCGAAGAGGTCGGCGCCCATGCCGGCGACGTCGCCGACGTTGTCGCCGACGTTGTCGGCGATGGTGGCGGGGTTGAGGGGGTGATCCTCGGGGATCCCCGCCTCGACTTTGCCGACGAGGTCGGCGCCGACGTCAGCAGCCTTGGTGTAGATTCCGCCACCGACGCGTGCGAAGAGTGCGATGGACGAAGCGCCGAGCGAGAAACCCGAGAGCAGATTGAGCACCAACATGGTGGCGTCGCCGCCTTCGAGGGAGCCCGGAATCATGCCCGTGTACACGACGAGCAGCGTCCCGAGGCCCAGGAGCGCCAGACCCGCAACCGACAGGCCCATCACCGAACCGCCCTTGAAGGCGACCTGGAGGGCGTCGTTGAGGCCCTTGCGAGCCGCCGATGCGGTGCGGATGTTGGCTTTGGTTGCCGTCTTCATTCCGAAGAAACCCGCGAGCGCCGAGCAGAAGGCGCCGAGAACGAACGACACCGCGATGACGCCGTTGGTGTTCTGGGCTGCGCCGACCATCTGGTTCGACACCCCGAGCAGAATCGCGACGGCGACGACGAAGATCGCCAGCACCCGGTACTCCTGCTTGAGGAACGCCATCGCGCCTTCGGCAACCCACTTGCCGATGGTCTGCATCCGTTCGTTCCCTGGATCCTGTTTGGTGACCCAGGCCGCCCGCATGTAGGCGAAAATGAGGGCGATGATGGCCACCACCGGTGTCAGATAAATGAAATACATAGGTTCCACGATTTCCTCCTTCTCCAATATAAAAAGGTCCGCTAGCCAACTGCTTGGAACGTGCCAGTTTCTTTTCCCGCAGCTCGGGTCGTTCACCCCTCCCGGGCACCAGCGGATTGTACCCAAAATCGGAGGAAATGTGAACTGTTTCACACAGTAATTTACACGCTGAACTCCATATTGCACCAGGTTCTTTCTCAGAAACCACCGTGCATCGGGGACCGAGATCGAAAATGGGCGTGGCTGAGGGCTTCTCGACGACAAAGGTGTGTCGTTTCCGCCGATTTTTTGGTGCGACTTTTTATGGGCGAATTTTCTTCTCGACAAGCGCTCGATCTGCACACCCAATCGAGATTCGTCTGGGTTGGCAATTGCTCTTGGTTCATTCTCACGAAATCAATTTTTGTAATACGGATTTTCAACCCCGGAATTTGTGACGGCCATCGAGTTCACGGAGACTTTGCCGTACATTCGCCGTACGTTTCGGCCTCAGGCTCAGTCTCGAAACCGGTGTTCATCTCGGTGGTCATGAACCTAAAAGTTTATCAGGCAACGAGTTAATGAAACCGCAATTGAGAGTGACGCAGAGACACAAAATCGCCTGGCGGAAAACTAAGACTGAATCGCATTCACATTCATTGACGATTTTGAGATTCATTAGGACTTGAGCCGTTTTCATTGACATTTCCCTCCGAATCTACCTATCCTATCGAGAGTTTGTTGCGGCTTTTTTTTTACGTATGGCCATTCGATCAAAGGAGGCGAAGATGGGTAGGAGGGATGAATGGATGGACCTTCCCGACGAACTCCCCGATGAGGGTGTGGATCGACGGGACTTCCTCAAGGTCTGCACAATGGCCGCCGCGGCCCTTGGACTTCCGGCAGCGACCGGAATCAAATGGGCGGAAGCGGCCGAAGCAGGTCTGAAGCCATCGGTGATCTGGCTTCATTTTCAAGAATGCACCGGCTGCACCGAGTCGTTGCTCCGAACCACGCACCCGGGACTCGCGGAACTGATCCTGGACCTGGTCTCGTTGGATTACCACGAGACGCTGTTTGCCGCAGCAGGTCACCAGATCGAGGAAGTTCTCGCAGCCGCCGTCGCCAAGGGTGGGTACGTCTGCGTCGTCGAAGGAGCAATCCCGACCAAGGACGACGGGATCTACTGCCAGATCGCCGGCCGGACGGCGATGGACATCCTTGCGGAGGTCGCCGGTAATGCTGCGGCCGTCATCGCCATCGGTTCTTGCGCCTCATGGGGCGGGATCCCGTCCGCCGAACCGAACCCGACCGGTGCGGTCGGAGCGCATGAGCTGTTGCAGGGCGTTCCCGTCGTCAACCTTCCGGGTTGTCCGTCGAACCCCTACAACTTCCTCGGCGTAGTGCTCCAGTTTGTCACCATGGGCTCGCTGCCCGCGCTCGACGACGAGGGACGTCCCCTCTTCGCCTATGGGCGGACGATTCACGAGCACTGCCCCCGCCGCGCGCACTTCGACGCCGGGCGTTTCGTCCGCGAGTTCGGCGACGAGGGTCACGATCTTGGTTACTGCCTCTTCGCCATGGGCTGCAAGGGACCCGAGACCTTTGCCAACTGCTCCACGCTGCACTTCAATGAGGTGCCGGATGCGTGGCCGATCGGCATCGGAGCTCCGTGTTTCGGCTGCACCACCAAGGGCGTCGGCTTCACCAAGCCGCTCTTCCAAGAAGCGGCTCTGCCAGCGAATTATGTTCCGCCAGTTCACCCGTCCGATCGCCGCGGCCCCATCTCACCAGGTTGGGCCGGCGTGGTTGGACTCGCCACCGGAGCCGCCGTCGGAGGAGCCCTGATGGCTTCGAAGAAACTCGGCGAGGGAGAAACGGAGGGGTCCTGATGACCATGGATCGGAGAACGCTGCTGAAGGGCCTTGCGGTCGCAGGCGCCGGTGCAGTGGCCCCCGTGGAGGCTTCGGAAAAGTACGCCGAAGCGCCAGCCGATGCGGTCGGGATGCTCTACGACGCCACACGGTGCATTGGCTGCCAGGCCTGTGTCACGGCCTGCAAGGCGGCCAACGATCTGCCGGGCAACCGGTACAACCCGCCGGAGGATCTCTCCGGTGACACCAAGAACATCATTCGTTTGTACGAGGAGGGCGACGAGTCCTCCTATGTCAAATCTCAGTGCATGCACTGTGTCGATCCAGGCTGTTGCAACGCCTGCATGATCGGCGCGTTCAAAAAGCGCGAGTTCGGCATCGTCACCTGGGACCCGGACCGCTGCATCGGTTGCCGGTACTGTCAGGTCGCGTGCCCGTACAACATCCCCAAGTTCCAGTGGGACACCGGGGTGCCGATCATCGTCAAGTGCGAGCTCTGCAACCACATCATTTATGATCCGGACACCGGCACGCTCCGCGAGGGCGCCCTGCCCGGCTGCTGCCAGGCGTGCCCCAAGGAAGCGGTGATTTTCGGCAAGTACACCGATCTCATCGAAGACGCCAAGCAACGGATCGCCGAACGGCCCGAGCACTACTGGGGCCCCGGCGGCGAGCCCGAAGATCTTCGGTCTGACCGATGGCGGCGGCACCCAGGTGCTGTATCTCGCCGATCTGAACTTCGAAAAGCTCGGGTTGCCGGACTCTCGGCGACGAGGGCACCGCCAAGCAGGCCCGGGAGATCCAACACGGGATCTATCGGGGCTTCATCGCTCCGGTGGCGCTCTACGGAGTCCTCGGTCTCGTGATGTGGCGTAACAGCCGTATCCAGAAGAAGGAGGAGGGGTAATGGCAAGCCATAGCCACGCGCAACCCGTCGGCGGGCCCCTGAACAAGAAATTCGTCACCTTCATGGCGATCTTCCTGGGAATCTGGGCCGCCGTGCTCCTCTATCGATTCATCTTCGGCATCGGAGTCGTGTCCGGTCTCACGGATTACTATCCGTGGGGCGTTTGGATCGCCTTCGACGTCGTCACCGGGACAGCATTGGCATGCGGCGGTTATGCCGTTGCGATTCTCTGCTACATCCTCAACAAGGGTAAATACCACCCGCTGGTGCGGCCAGCTTTGCTGACCAGCGCACTGGGCTACTCCATGGCCGGTCTGGCCATCGTCATCGATGTCGGCCGCTGGTGGGGCTTCTGGCGGATCCCGCTCGGCGGTTTCCCGGACATGGGTTCGTACAACTGGGACTCAGCGCTGCTCGAAGTCGCGCTCTGTGTCATGGCCTATGTCGGCGTCCTCTGGATCGAGCTCGGCCCTGCTTTCCTCGAAAAGTGGCGAGGCGACATCCAAGAACTCGGCGCTCGTGGGTTTCGCCAAGGCCGGTCTCAAGTTCTACGACAAGGCGCTCATCTGGATCATCGCCCTCGGCGTGCTTCTGCCCACCATGCACCAGAGCTCTCTCGGAACTCTGATGCTCCTCGGCGGCCAGAAGCTCCACGGTCTGTGGTACACACCGTGGATTCCGCTGCTCTTCCTCATCTCCTGCGTGGGGATGGGTTACTCGGTGGTCGTCTGGGAGTCGTCCCTGTCGGCCAGCCTCTTCAAGCGCGAGCGCGAAGACGACATGCTCACCAGCCTCTCTGGGGCCATGGTCGTCATCGTTTCGCTCTATCTCGTGCTGCGATTCGCGGATCTGATCATCAGCGGAAAAACGCTGTTGATGTTCACATCGGGATGGCTGAGCATCGTTTTCTGGGTCGAAATCGGGCTCTTTGCAGTCCCACTCTGGATGCTGATGAACAAGCAACGCAGATCGCACTTCCCGGTCATGCTCAGGGCCTCCATCCTGCTCATGCTCGCCGGCGCCATGTACCGGTTCGACACCTATATCACCGCGTACCATCCCGCGCCGGGACAGACCTACTTCCCGTCGTTCCTCGAGATCTTCATCACGTTTGGCGTGATCGCCCTCGAGGTTTCCATGTATTACTTCATCGTCAAACGTTACCCGATCCTCGGTGGTGTTTCCGCCGAGAAGTCGGCTGCATAGAGAAGGGGGTCTCAGATGGCCAAAATGATCACTGTCGACCCGATCACGCGGATCGAGGGTCATCTGCGGATCGACGTCGAGGTCGACCGCGGAAAGGTCCAAAATTCCTGGTCTTCGGGTCAGATGTGGCGCGGCATCGAGAAGATTCTCGAGGGCCGTGACCCACGCGATGCCTGGGCGTTCACCCAACGCATCTGCGGCGTGTGCACCACCGTGCATGCCATCGCGTCGGTTCGCTCGGTTGAGAATGCACTCGGCATCCAGGTGCCGATCAATGCGCAGATCATCCGCAACATCATCATCGCGGCGCACTCGCTGCATGATCACATCGTTCACTTCTATCACCTGTCGGCGCTCGACTGGGTCGATGTCGTTTCGGCTCTCAGCGGCGATCCCGAGCGCGCCGCCAAGATCGGCGCGTCCCTTTCGCCGTGGCCCGGTAACAGCGTCCAGGCGATCACCGCGGTCAAGGAGAAGGTCAAGGCCTTCGTCGAGGCCGGCCAGCTCGGCATCTTCACCAACGGCTACTGGGGTCACCCCGCCATGAAGCTGTCGCCGGATGTCAATCTCCTGGCGGTGACCCACTACCTGCAGGCTCTTGACGCCCAGCGCAAGGCGCTCCAGGCGGTGGCGATCCTCGGTTCCAAGACGCCGAACATCCAGAATCTCACCGTCGGCGGGGTGATGAACGCCATCAACCTCGACAACCAGGCAACCCTCAACATGACCAAGCTCTATCAGATCCAGGGCCTCCTCAAAGAGGTTCAGACCTTTGTCGAGCAGGTCTATGTGCCGGATGTCTGCGCCATCGGCGCCATGTACGCCGATTGGACCGGGTACGGCGCCGGTGTGACAAACTACCTGGCGGTGCCCGAACTGCCCCTCGACACCGCGGGCACGCTCTTCGCCATGCCCGGCGGCACCATCATGAACGGAGATCTGGGCACTATCCAGCCGATCACGAGCTTCAACGATCCCTACTTCCAGGACAACGTGGCCGAGAGTATCGCCCGCGCCTGGTACGACGGCGACTGGTCGCTCCACCCGTGGGAAGAGGACACGGTCCCCAACTACACGGGCTTCGACACCGAGGGTCGCTACTCGTGGGTCAAGGCGCCGCGCTTCCAGGGCAAACCCATGCAGGTCGGCCCGCTGGCTCAGGTCCTGACGGCCTTTGCCCAGGGCGACGAACCCACCGTCAGATGGGCGACAGCAGCGCTGGGAATCGCCTCATCAGTGGCCGGAACCAAGCTCGGCCCGGGAATCCTGCAGTCGACCATCGGCCGCCACGCCGCCCGCGCCATCCGCGCCGCGGTCATCGCCGAGCACGGGATCAACCAGTGGGAGATGCTGGTGAACAACATCGCCACCGGCGACACCGAGATCTTCACGCCGTTCGAGTTCCCGCGCGGCGTGATCCAAGGTGTCGGCTTCCACGAGGCGCCGCGCGGCGTCCTGTCGCACTGGTGCGTCATCGAGGACGGCAAGATCAAAAACTACCAGTGCGTGGTTCCCTCGACCTGGAACGCCGGTCCGCGCGACGCCGAAGGCCAGCTTGGGTCCGTACGAGGCCTCCCTGGTCGGCAACCCGATCGCGGAGATCGAAAGACCACTCGAAGTGCTGCGCACCATCCACTCCTTCGACCCATGCCTGGCCTGCGCCATCCACACCCTCGATCCCGAGGGCAATGAGAAGGCAAAGGTGAAGGTGCTGTAGCGCTCACGCTAGCAACAACAACCACAGGGCCGGGAGGCGACTCCCGGCCCTTTTTTGTTGAGGTTAAAGGTATTAGGTATTAGGTATTAGGTATTAGCCCGTCGCAGATTCTCAGAGAGGCTATAGGAAATGTGCGATGCCCACAAAAACCTACGCAGATTCTCAGAGACGTTGCTGGTAACGTGCGATGCCTAATACCTAATACCTAATACCTAATACCTCCGCTCCGCTATACTCTCCCGATGACTGACTCCCCCGCTCCCATCCGCATTCTCGGTATCGGCAACGTCCTCATGCGCGACGACGGACTCGGACCTTACGCCGTCGAGATCCTCAGGAGCCGCTACGAGTTTCCCGACCACGTCGAGTTGGTCGACGGCGGCACGCCCGGGCTCGACTTTCTCCCCTTCATCTCCAACGCACGATCGGTGATCGTGGTCGACACGGTGTCGTCGAAGGGCGATCCCGGCACCCTGAAAATCTATCGTGATCGCGAGATCATCGGTTCCGCTCCCCCACCTCGACTGACGCCGCACCAGCCGGGTCTCAGGGAATCGCTCATGGCCACCGAGCTCACCGATGCAAGCCCCGACGAGATGATTCTGATCGGGGTGGTTCCCGAGACCATCGAACAGGGGACTCAACTCTCCAAACCGGTCCAGGCGGCGGTTGATGATGTACTGGCAACGGTGCTTGACGAGCTTGAACGTCTCGGGGTCACGGTCGAGCCGCGACCCATTCCGCTCGAACCGGAGCTCTGGTGGGTCTGATCAGGGCCAGCAAGGACAGGTCATGACGATCTACGGGCATCACGAGCGCCTCCTCATCTTTCTCATCGCTCTCCACAGTTGCATTGTGGGCGCCATGTTTCTCGCCGCTCCCGACTGGACCATGAAATTTGCCGGATGGCAGAGCATCAGCCCCCCCTTCTTCGCTTACCAGGCAGGGATCTTCCATTTTGTCCTCGCCGTTGCCTACCTCCTGGAATACCATCGATATCGAGGCGTCTCGATCTTGATCGCGGCGAAGACCATCGCCTTTTTCTTTCTCATCACCGCGACCATCATCGACCCCATCCCGTGGGCGGTCTGGACATCGGGAATCCTCGACGGTTTGATGGCTGTGGTCGTGTGGTGGGTGCATCGGAACGTCGTAAGGGGTGAGGAGTCAGGAGTCAGGAGTTAGGGGTAAAGGGTAAGAGGGTTATCTCACTCCTCACTCCTCACTCTTCACTCTGAACTCCTGAGGTCTCCAGATCAATATCTTCTCCGCCCAGATCCTCATAGATTTCGAAGATCTGATCGCAACCGAGCTCGATGGTCATGCTGAGGTGACTCTGCAATGCCTCCTCGAGGTCCGCGGCTTCGGGATCCTCTGATAATACGTCAAGAGCGATCTGGTTGAGACCCTGCAGCGCGCGGACCACCTCGACGACACCGAATCCCTCCTCGAACCGCTTGGCCGCAAAATCCCGACAGTACCCGAGAAACAGCCCGCGTTCTTTGGTGCGCACTGAGTTGAGGATGTGACGGAGGGCGACGGTGAATCGCCATTCCACCACCTGTGGACTGACCTTCTGATATGACGGAAACACCGTCTCCGCGGCCGAATTCAATAACAACAACTCGAGAAAACGAGAGCGAATGGCATCTTGATGCCGCTCCAACAACCGATGAATCCGCAGGTTTGGTCGAAGGTGAACTTCCTTGAGAGCAGCTTGGTTACGCTGCTGCCACTCGATCGGGTCCGACCTCATATGATCGATGAGGAAGGCCATCCGACTCTCCATGTAAAGGCGCTGACGAGGGCGCCAGCCAATGACCCCCTGCGTGTAACTGGCATCCACCGCGAGATCGAGGTCGATGTAGGCGACCATCCACGGTCTTTCGAACGGACGATTGCCAACCAATCTGCCCAGCAGATCTCGCCCCCACACGCCGACGCGAGCCAACGGCGCCGGAATGAACAGCGGCATCGGGCATGAACTCCCCGAATAGCGGTGGACAAGTTCAAAGAGCTGGGCGTGATTGACGGTGTGATTGGGGCTTGCGATCAAGACCTCGCGAGGACCCAGACGATCGGAGTGACGCATCACCCGGTCCATGAAACCCGAGAGCTCGCGAGCGTGAAGATAGGGAATCGCCGACTCTCCCCGACCACCGAGAATCCTCGAGTTCCACGCCCCCGACAACCAGGTTTCCATGAAGACATAGAGAGGCGCGTACTCACTCCAATCGGAGAAGATCGCCGCAAAACGCACGATGCATGACGGCACATCGGTTTCGAACTCTGCCAGCATCTCCTCACCGAGCCGTTTGGATCTTGCGTAAACGTGATCACCGTCCGGCGGGCTCGTTTCGGTCAGAACCGAACCCTTCGGCGGAAATTGGCAGGCGGCCAACGACGAGGCGAAGATGAAACGATCGAGGTCGAGGTCACGACACTCCTCGAGAACGTTGCGAAGTCCGTCGACGTTTGTTCGCTTGTACTCGGGGTTGTCGTCTCCGGTGAAGTCGTAGTGCGCCGCCAAATGAATAAAAAAATCGGCGCCACCCGTTTCGCGAATAAACCGAAACGCCGTGGCGAGGGACTCCCGATCCCCGATGTCGGCCTGAAACCAACTGATGTTGTCGTGAACCGGGGCCCCGCACCGCGTTTGAGACCGCCGGGCGAGACCGACGATATTGAATCGCTCTTTGAGTCCATCGAGGAGGCGGCGGCCGATAAAACCCGAGGCGCCGGTGATGACAAGTCGAGGCAGCGGCATTGGCGTTTAATTGTACACCCGGAAGCTAAGGTATTAGGTATTAGGTCTTGAGGTATTAGCTCATCGCAAGCACAGATGCGGATGCTAACGGAACGCGGAAGCGGCTAGACGGATAGCGAGCGATCCCCGAGTTCCCGGTACACTACGGCGATGCACGAGATGGGGATTGCCATTGAGATCTACCGGACCTGCCGCCAAGCGGTCAGCGACCACGGTAAAGGCCGACTGCAGCACGTTCGCATCGCGGTCGGCGAGCTGTCGGCCGTGGAACCCGATCTGCTCTCCTTCGGCTGGGAGGCGGTGACCGTCGACACACCGGACGAGGGCGCACGCCTCGAGATCGACTTCTGCAAGGCTGACCAACGCTGTCCGCAATGTAACGAAGCCAAGGATCGATCCGAGGGTACGTGGTTCCGAATCTGCCCCGACTGCGGCGCGCCGCTCGAGATCCGCGGTGGTGACGAGCTCGACGTCCTCGAGGTGACGTTCGAGACCGATGAGGAGTGACGATGGTCAACGGGAGTCACAGATCATGAAAAAGATCGTGAGCGTTCGTCGTAAGGCCCTCGCCGCCAGCGAGGAGCATGCCAGCAAACTTCGAGCCGAGTTTGCCGATTCCGGCACCCTCGTGCTCAATCTCATCTCGTCTCCGGGTTCGGGGAAGACCACGCTGCTTGAAACAACCGTTGGTCGGATGGCTGAGAGCTACAAGATGGCGGTGATCGAAGGCGACGTCGCCACCGAACGCGATGCCGACCGAATCCGCGCGATGGGGGTTCCGGCCCACCAGGTCCTCACCAGCGGCGCCTGTCACCTCGATGCCCGCCAGATTGAGACCGCCCTCGAGAGCACCGATCTCTTGCCCGCGGAGATCCTCTTCATCGAGAATGTCGGAAATCTCATCTGTCCCACAACCTATGATCTCGGAGAGGACTTCAAGGTTGCTCTTCTGTCGGTGACCGAGGGGGACGACAAACCGATCAAGTACCCCGCCATTTTCTCGCGCGCCGAGGTCACGGTGATCACCAAGAGCGATCTCCTGCCCTATGTCCCGTTCGATCTTGAAACGGTAACGGGCCACATTTCCTCACTCAATCCAGCCGGCGTCATCCTCGTGGTTTCGTCAACGACCGGAGAAGGCATCGATTCATGGTGTGATCTCATCGCCAGCCGATTCGAAGCCAAACAACACTCGTGAATCGACTCCGGGTTCGGTGCCGCGGGGCGGTTCAGGGAGTCGGCTTCCGACCCACCGTCCACCGCATCGCCACCGAGCTCGGGCTGGTCGGCGTGGTCCGGAACGATCCGGAGGGCGCCACCGCGGAAGTCGAGGGACCCTCCTCGACGACCGCGTCCTTTGTCGAGAGACTCCAGGCCGAACTCCCGCCCCTGGCTCGGCTCGACGAGATCGAAATCGAGGAGATCGAGCTCCTCGGCGACACCAGCTTTCGGGTGACCGAGACCGAGCAGGGTCAACGGGCCGGCGCAATGGTCCCCGCGGATGCCGCCCTGTGCGACGACTGTCGACGCGAGATGAATGACTCCGCGGATCGACGTCATCGCTATCCCTTCACCACCTGCACCAACTGTGGACCGCGGTTCTCGCTGACCCGCAGCCTCCCCTATGACCGCGTCGCAACATCGATGGCCTGTTTCCCCCTATGCGCAGCTTGCGACGGTGAGTACACCGACCCCGCCGATCGCCGCTTCCATGCCGAACCTGTCTGCTGCCCGGAGTGCGGGCCTCAACTATGGTTCCAGGATGCCGATGGACTGAATCGAGTCGAGGGTCTCGCGGCGATTCGCGAGGCGCAGAGCGATCTCGATCGCGGGTCGAATCCTCGCCATCAAGGGTCTGGGGGGGTTTCAGCTCGCCTGCCGGGCCGATGACAACGCGACGGTCAGAACTCCTCAGGCAGCGGAAGCGGCGGCGTGGAAAACCGTTCGCAGTCATGGTTCGGGATCTCGAAACCGCCGGCCGCGTGGTCCGCCTCTCACCCCAGGACGGGGACCTCCTTCGCTCGTCGCGGGCTCCGGTGATCCTGGCGCCCCGCGTGCCCGGGGACCTCGTCTGCGAAGACGCCGCACCCGGTCTCGATGACATCGGGGTGATGCTCCCGACGACCCCCCTTCACGTCGAGCTCTTCCGCGACGAGCGCGTCCCCACTCTCATCATGACCTCGGCGAATCTCTCCGAAGAACCCATTTGTCGCGGCAACCGCGAGGCCATCGACCGCCTCAAGGAGATCGCCGACGGTTTCCTGCTCCACGACCGTGATGTCATTCGCCGGGTCGATGACTCGGTGGTCCGTTCCACCGCCGCGGGGCCGATTTTTGTCCGCCGGGCACGGGGATGGGTGCCGGACCCGATCTCCCTGCCGGTGGATGCTCCCGAGCCGCTCTTGGCGGTGGGAGGACACCTCCTCGTTACCTCGTGCATCGCTGTGAAGGGTCAGGCCTTCATGACCCAGCACGTCGGGGATCTCGATTCGGTTCCGGCGCGGGCGTTTCACCGCGAGGTGATCGACGGACTCGAGGACTTTCTCGAAGTGCGGCCCACGAGCGTCATCGCCGACGCCCACCCGGATTACCCGAGCACCTGGCTGGCTGCGGAGATCGCGGGGCAACGGGAGGGGTCAGTTCTCGAGGTTCAGCACCATCTCGCCCACGGCGCCGCGGTCCTCGGCGAACACGGCCGCTTCCCGGTAGGCAACGAAAGGGCTTTCGCCGTCACCCTCGACGGCACCGGATGGGGGCCGGACGGCACCGCCTGGGGCGGTGAGTGGCTCAGCATGACCGGCATGCTCGAGTGGCGACGGCTCGCCCATCTCGAACCGCTGGCATTGGTCGGAGTCGAGCGCGCGGTCCGTGAGCCATGGCGCGTCGCCGTCGCCGCGTTGATCGCCGCAGGTGCGGATGAGTTGATCCCCGATCTCCCCTTCGCAGCCATGGTCGAGAAGGAACAACTCGTTCAGGTTCGGCAACTCGCCGCATCACCCCACTGGCCGCGCGCATCCGGCGCAGGCCGCCTCTTCGAGGCCGCGGGGGCGGTTTTCGGTCTTGGTGATCCGCAACGACTGGGAGGGTGAGGCCGCAGCGCGTCTGGAGGCTCTGGCGGCCTCGGCGAGAGAACCCGTCCCGTCGTGGGAAGAAGTCAAGATCGGTTCCGATTCCGCGTGTCCCCTCCTTCCGTCCTCCAGGCTGCTCGCGGCCGCAGCGAGAAGACTCATCGCCGGCGAAGAACCGGCCCTGGTGGCGTCGGGCTTCCACGCCACCTTCAATCATCTGGTTGTGGGGATCACTCGCCAGGTCGTTGAAATCGAGGGAGCCACAGTGGCGCTGGGAGGTGGATGCATGGTCAATCGCCTCCTCCTCAAGGGTCTCACCGAGGGTCTTGTCGCCCACGGATTCGACGTCCTGATCCCGAGAAAGTTGCCACCCGGAGACGGGGGCCTCGCCTACGGCCAAGCGGTCATCGGAGCGGTTGCACAGGCGCGGAAGGTCACGCCGAAGATGTTGAATCAATTATGAATTATGAATTATGAATTGCCATCGCATCATCGCAGGCATCACGGATGATTCAAGAAAATAGTGTGATTGGTTGTGGGGGCGGGCTTCCAGCCTGCCCTTCAGAGGTGCTCGAGCAGGTGGTGCTTCGTACGATAGTCCTTTGACGCTCGAGCACGGGGTCCGGAATTCATAATTCAAAATTCATAATTCATAATTCATAACTCTACGCGTGTATCCTATGAGGTACGGCGCTCCGGCACCTGAACCGATGCGAGGCGCCATACAACGAATTTTTCTGGGGGTTCCCCATGTGCCTTGCCATCCCAATGGTTCTGAAAGAACGTACGGAGTTCGAAGGCGTCGTCGAACTCGACGGCATCCAGCGGACAATCTCTCTGATGCTGCTCCCGGATGTCGAAGTCGGTGAACACATCTTGATTCACGCGGGCTACGCCATCGGCTCGGTCAACGCCGAGGAAGCGGCGCAGACCCTCGAACTGCTCCGCGAATATGCCGACAACATGGCCGATCTGTGAGCGAAGCACCGGAACTCCGCGACCCCAAGGCCATCGCCGCGCTCATCAAGGAAATTCAGGGGGTGTCCGAAGCCCTCGGCCGCAAGGTGACCCTCATGGAGGTCTGCGGCACCCACACTCATGCGGTCGCGGCGGCCGGGCTCCGTCAGATGCTGCCGCCCGGTGTTCGACTCATCTCCGGCCCGGGCTGTCCGGTCTGCGTCACCCCGGTGAACTATCTCGATCGAGCCCTCGCCCTCGCCGATCTCGACAAGACCACCATCTCCACCTTTGGCGACCTCATGCGCGTGCCCTCGAGTCTGTCGAGCCTCGAGCAGGCGCATGCCGAGGGCCAACCCATCGAGATCGTGTATTCGCCCCGCGACGCTCTGCTCCTGGCGCGCAACAACCCGGATCGGCGGGTGATCTTCCTGGCCGTCGGTTTCGAGACCACGGCCCCCACCATCGCCGCCGCCCTCGCCGAGGCCGAAGCGGACGACGTCGGCAACTTCCTGATCCTCCCGGGCAACAAGGTGATGCCGCCGCCCATGCGGGCCCTCGTCGAGGACCAGGAGCTCAAGGTCGATGGGTTCCTCCTCCCCGGTCACGTCTCGGTGCTCACCGGTTGGGAGTGCTTCCGATTTCTCGCCGAGGACTACTCGGTGCCCGGAGCGGTGGTCGGTTTCGCCCCGGCCGATGTCATGCGCGGTGTCCTGGATCTTCTGAAACAGGTCCAGAGCGGCAGTGCCGAGATCAGCAATCTCTACAGCCGGGTGGTTTCCCCATACGGGAACCAGGTGGCCGCGAAGATCGTCGAGCGGTTCTTCGAGCCGGTCGCCACGAACTGGCGGGGTTTTGGCGAGATTCCCGGTTCGGGACTCGGCCTCCGCCCCGAATTCGCCCACCGCGACGCGTCACTCATCGAGGTCGAACTGCCGCCTCCCCACGAACCTGCCGGGTGCGCGTGCGGCGATGTCCTCCGCGGAGTCATCGACCCGCCCGAGTGCGCGCTCTTCGGCACCGCCTGCCAGCCCGCGTCACCGGTGGGCGCCTGCATGGTTTCATCCGAGGGAACCTGCGCCGCCTGGTATCGTCACGAACGCTTGACCGGAACAACCAGATGAAGAAGCAAACGCCAGATCGTCTCCTCCTCGGTCATGGCTCCGGGGGCCGGCTGACCCACGAACTCGTGGCCGGAACCTTTCTGCCGGCGCTCGACAACCCGATCCTCGCAACCCTCAGCGACGCCGCGATTCTGCCCGAGCTTCCACCCGGACGACCGGCGCTCACCACCGATGGCTTTGTCGTCGACCCGCCGATCTTTGCCGGTGGCGACCTGGGTTATCTCAGCGTCTGCGGCACCGTCAACGATCTCGCGGTGGCGGGCGCGCGACCGCTGTGGCTCACCTGGGCCGTCATCCTCGAGGAGGGCGCCGAAGGGGAGTTGATTTCCACCTGTGCGAAAGGGGCCGCTCGGGCCGCCGCCGAGGCAGGCATTCAAATCGTTGCCGGCGACACCAAGGTGGTGCCCCGCGGCAAGGGTGACCGGATTTATGCGGTCACCGCCGGTCTCGGTGTCGTGCCGCCGGGGCGAGAGATCTCCGACAGCCGTATCCAGGACGGCGATGTGGTGATTGCATCGGGCCCACTGGGTGATCACGGAGCGACGATCATGGCCACCCGCCACGGTCTCGCCACCGGCGATCTCAAGTCCTGCTGCGCTCCGCTCAATGGCCTCATCGAGTCTGTCTTCTCAGCCGGGATCGATGTCCACGCCATGCACGACCCCACCCGGGGCGGAGTCCTCACGGTCTGCAACGAAGTGGCCGAGCGATCGGGCAAACGCATCGTCCTCACCGAGACCGCCATCCCGGTCAGGCCTCAGGTTCGCGCGGTGTGTGAGGTCCTCGGTCTCGAGATCCTCGGTCTCGCGTGTGAAGGCCGGGTTCTCGCCTGGGTCCCGAGCGATCAGACCGAACGCGCACTGGCGGCGTTCCGGGCGCACCCGGACGGCCGCGACGCCGCGGTCTTCGCCCGGGTCGAAGGCTCGACCGAGGGTCAGATCCCGGTCGTCATGGAGACTGAGGTCGGGAGCACACGCCCGCTGGACATGCTCTCGGGCAGCGATCTGCCGCGCATCTGCTGACCGAGGAAGGTATTAGGTATTAGGTAATAGGTATTAGGCATCGCAGCCTCACCACGTCGCCAAGGCTGATTTTTCGATGGAACTGGTTCCTACGAAGCCATCCCGAATTTTCTCACCGCGCTGCAGACCATTTGCGATGGGCTAATACCTAATACCTAATACCTTCTCATCCGTCCTCGCTCACTCTTACTGTTGCTACAGCGCAACGGCCACGATCTTCGTACCTCAAGTCGTCAAAGCTGAGCAGCCGCGCCATCGCGATGCCGCGCCCGTGCGCATCGAAGACCCGGCTCGGATCGATCTCCAGGTATGGGTCGGGTTCGAACCCGGTCCCCTGATCGCGAATGGTGAACCGGAACCGTCCCGGCGTCCGTTCGACCTCGACGCTTGCCACCCGAGCGCTGAACTCGGGCATGGCCAGTCGGCGTTCGATCTCGTCATGCCAGCCCTGGGACTGGAGAAGCCGGCTCTTCTCGTCGTACCCGATCTCGAGGTTGCCGTGCTCGATAGCGTTGACCAGCAACTCGGACAGACCCATGACCACCCGATCGGGGTCGGGGCAGGTCTTGGCGAGCAACGCGCCGAGACCCATTGCCTGTTCGGGTGAGCGGTACTCGAAGCGCGCGTTCCGCGCCAGCGTCATGGTTTCGGCATCGGAACGAATATGCCGATTGAGTTCCTGGACGTGCCGCCAATCCGCTGCGGCGGAGCGGATCATGGAGACCAGCACATCGGAATCCACCGGCTTCGGGAGGTAGGCGTAGGCCCCGGCGTCGATCCCTTCGACCATCTGGTGCCGCCCGGCCGCCACCGTGAGGATGATGACCGGCAGAAGCGCCAGCTCACGCGCCTGCTTGATCTTGCGGAGCAGCTCCATCCCATCCATCTTCGGCATGATGCGATCGGTGACGACGGCGTCGAACGCGAGCGATTCCGCAGCGAGGCGTTCCCAGGCCAGAGCGCCGTCGGCGGCGTTTGCAACCACCATTCCGGCCGACTCGAGAATCAGCGTCAGCGCCTCCCGCAGATCGGGATCATCCTCGACCAGGAGGACGCGGGTCGGACCCGCGACGCCGTGCGTGCTGTCGATTGGTGAGGTCACCGAGACATTGTCTCATGGATACGCGCAGAGCCGTCAGCCCTCAGCTGTCAGTCGCCCGCCCGCTTCCTGAAGGGGGACTTGAGACGACAGAGAGCTGAAAGCTGATGGCTGAGCCTCTTGCAAAATTCCCGTTTCTCGGAGGATCGTCGTCAGTGGTCTTCTCGCCGGCGGGGGCGCCGGCGCCACAAAGGGCCGATATTCATTGTGGGGCCGGCGCCCCCGCCGGCCTGGGGCCGCGGCGGACCGGTACACAGCTCCGTCAACACTCCGAATTTTGCAAGAGGCTCGGCTGTGAGCTGTGGGCTACCGCGGCCGCCGAAGTGGCCTCTAACGGTCCCGACTCTGCAACACCTCCAAGCGTTGCCGCACCTTGACCGCATGCCCCTTGGCCGATGCGCGTTTCCAACGGTGGGCGATCCTGCCTTCCGGGTCGATGATCACCGTCGACCTCTTGACTCCGACGGAAACCTTGCCGTAGAGCACGTTCTCGCCCCATGCCTCGTAGGACTCCATAACGTGGTGATCGGGGTCGCTGAGCAAACGGATCTTCAGACCGTGCTTGGCGATGAATGCGCGATGGTCTTCGGTACGGTCCGGGCTGCAACCGAGGACGATCGCGTCGAGATCGGCGAAGGCCTCGACTCCATCGGTGAACTCGCAGGCCTCGACGGTGCAGCCGGGGGTGTCGTCTTTGGGGTAGAAATAGAGCACCACCCACTGCCCTCGGAGTCCCTTGAGATCGACACGCCGACCATCCTGATCGAGGAGCGCGAAGGGCGGCGCCACGCTCCCGATTTCGATTCCACTCTTTTCCATGCTAGAACCCCCGTTGTAGTATCTCTTGATCAAACACCCCATCGGGGTGCTGTCTTCCCCGTCGTCGTCTCATGCAAACCGAAAAGGAGAACCGGAATGAACACCCGCACAACGCTCGCAGCCGTCATCACAGTGGCGGCAGTCATGCTCGCCCTGACGTCCGCCATTCACGCCGATGAAAAGGCCGAATCCGCGACAGCCGGTACGTCCACATCCACCACGCAGATCGCGGCCAACCCCGCCCTCCTCGACCCGACCCTGGTCGCCGAGAAGGCGCCGGAAGCCTTCCGGGTCGACCTCGAGACCACCAAGGGCGACGTGGTCATTCTGGTCAATCGGTCGTGGGCCCCAAAAGGCGCCGACCGCTTCTACAATCTCGTCAAGATCGGTTATTACGACAACATCGCGTTTTACCGAGTGATCAAGGGGTTCATGGCACAGTGCGGATTCAATGGTGATCCCGCGGTCACCGCCGCCTGGTCCCGGGAAAAGCTCACCGATGACCCGATTGTCCAAGCCAACACCAGGGGGATGGTCACCTTCGCGATGGGTGGTCCCGACAGCCGGACAACCCAGTTCTTCGTCAACTACGCCGACAACAGCTATCTCAAAGACCACGGCGCCTTTGCCCCGTTCGGCAAGGTCATCTCGGGGATGGACGTGATGGACAGCATTTATGCCGGCTACGGTGAGGGCGCCCCCAACGGACGGGGCCCCAGCCAGGGGAAGATCGCAAGCGCTGGCAATGCCTATCTCGAGGAGAACTTTCCGAAACTCGACTACATCAAACGGGCGAGAATCGTCGAACCCTCCGAGTGACCGGAGGGCGCGGGCGCTTCGGGAACGCGGTGGTTGCTGCCCCTGCCGCCGCCCCCGACCCTGTATGATCGGTCCCGACGATGAAACAAGGACCGGCCGAAACCGATGGGCGCCGACCCGCGTTCTCCAAGATTGCGGAACGTGTGGTCAGACTCGCCGTTGGGCAGGGCATCTTGGACTCCGACCAGGCCGAATCGACCTTGGCCGAGATGCGGGAGCAGCTCGCCGAGGGAACCCTCCAAGAACCCACCCTCCGGGGTTTCCTCCACTGTGAAGGCATCGATGACGACACCTTGATCCGACTCGCGCGCGAGGCTGAAGTTCTCGAGCTCGAGGGCGAGATCGTGGTCGACGAGACAACCTCCGATCGAGTGTCGCGGGACCGGTCGGCGGCACCCGCGAAGGATCCCTTCGACCGCTTTCCGGTTACCGAATGGGAACGCTACGAGATCGAGGAATTTATCGGCCGCGGCGGGATGGGCGACGTTTTCAAGGCGAAGGACCCCCGTCTCGGACGCTTCGTGGCCTTGAAGTTCCTTCGTCGCGACGACCCGGATCTGATCGAACGATTCACCCGCGAAGCCCAGGCCCAGGCGCGCATCGATCACGACAACGTGTGCCCGGTCTACGAAGTCGGCGAGGTCGAAGGCCACTCCTATATCGCCATGCAGTACGTCGCGGGCGGCTCCCTCAAACAGGTCACCGATCTGTTGTCGCTACGACAGAAGGTGCAGATCATGCAGGCGGTGGCCGATGCGGTCCACGCCGCTCACCTCGCCGGCCTGATCCACCGCGACATCAAACCCGGTAACATCCTCGTCGAACACCAACCCGATGAAGGGTGGCGGCCTTTTGTCGTCGATTTCGGGATTGCTCGAGATGTCGACAGCCACGACCTCACGGTGACTGGGATGGTCCTCGGCACTCCCGCGTTCTGCGCGCCGGAGCAGGTTCGCGGCGAGAGCAGCAAGCTCGATTGGCGAACCGATGTCTATGGTCTCGGCGCCACCCTGTACTGGTTCGTGACCGGACGGTCGCCATATGAAGGGGGCTATCCGGAGATCATCACCGGTGTCACCGAACGCGATCCGGAGCCGCCCCACCGGCTCAACGCCGACGTGCCCGCCGATCTCGAGACCATCATCCTCAAATGCCTCGAAAAGGAACCCGACCGGCGCTATGCCACGGCTCGCGAGGTCGCCGAGGATCTTCGGCGCTTTCTCTCCGGTGAACCCATCCAGGCCCGGCGCACGAGCCTGATCTACAAAGCCGGCAAGAAGATCCGCAAGCACAAGGTCCTGACTGCGGTGGGTCTCGCCGCTGCGACGGTCATGGCCGTTCTCGTGATCCTGAGCGTCCGCGCCGAGATCCAGGGGCGGCGGCGGGCCGCGGTTGCTCAGCACTTCGTCGAACAGGCCAAGGAAATCGAGGGCATGGCCAGGGTTGCAGCCATGATGCCGCTGCACGACCGTTCGCTCGAGCGGCAGACGATCCTCGACCGGATGGAGGCCATCGCGAGAGAAATGACCGATGTCGGCGAGATCGCCTCCGGACCGGGTCACTACGCGCTCGGTCGCGGACACCTCACGCTGGGAAACCTCGACGAGGCCGAACGACATCTGCGAACGGCGGTCACGGAAGGCTACGATTCGCCGGGGGTCTCGTACTCCCTCGGTCTGGTGCTCGGTCAGCTCTACGATCGAGAGCTTCGTCTCGCCCGGCGGACCTCGGATCCCGAACTCCGACAGGCCAGGGTGCTCGAAATCGAGAAGAGCCTTCGGGATCAGGCGCTCGACCACCTCCGGTCATCCAGCGGTCTGCAGCTCGAAGCGCCGGCCTATGCCGAGGGCTTGATCGCCTACTACGAGGCCGACCTCGACACCGCCCTCGCCAAGGCCGAACAAGCCTACGCCGAGGCGGAATGGCTCTATGAAGCCAAGAAGTTCGCCGGCGACATCCAACTCGAAATGGGGACCAAACTTGCCCAGGAAGGCGACTACGACGGGGCTCTGCAGGCCTTTCAGAGGGCCGGTGAAGCCTATGAGGAGGCGGCGAATATCGCCCGCTCCGATCCCGGGATCAACGAGAGCGACTGCGGTCGGTGGACCATGGTCATGGAGCTTCAGGGACGCCGCGGCGTGACCGCCTACGACGCCTTCAACCGCGCGGTTACGGCCTGTAGCCGCGCGGTGGCCATCGATCCCAACCGCGCCGATGTTCACGAGCGTCTCGCGCGCCTCTACTGGCAACGGGCCGATCTCGCCAATGATCGCGGCGATGATCCCGTTCTCTTCCTCGATGAGGCGGTGGCAGCCGCCGAACGGGCCATTACCATCGATCCGGTGAGCGCCGTCGCCCACGCAACTCTGGGAGGAGCGCTGATCGTCGCCGCCCAGTACCATCAGGGGCAGGGGCGCGACCCGCAACCGGATCTCCAGCGAGCGGTGGCGAATCTCCAGCGGGCGGTCGAACTCGATCCGGCGGCGGTCCTCTCTCACGATGACCTGGGCTACGCCTGGGAGCGAACCGCCAGGTACGAGATGAGCGTCGGCCGGGACCCAAGACCCTCCCTCGAACGGGCCCTCGATGCCTATCGACGCGCGAACGAGCTCGAACCCGATTACGCCAACGCCTACAACAACGCCGGCATCGCCCGCTGGCGCCTCGCCCTTTATGAGCACCGCACCGGGCTGTCACCCTTCGCGACGCTTTCCGATGCCATCGCCTCCTTCGACGCCGCCGTCGACCGGAACCCCAATTACCACTATGCCTTTGCCAACCGGGGCCTGGCCTGGCGGACCCTGGCCCTGGTCGAGGTCGAGGCCGGCCGCGACCCGACGGATGCGGTCGAGGCCGCGCGCTTCGATCTTGCCCGAGCGTTGGAGCTCAATCCGCGGATCTCTTTCGCCTACCCGGAGCAGGTTGCGGTTGAGGTGATCGCCGCGCGCTGGGCCATGACCAATCACCAGTCCCCCGCCGGGCATCTCCGTGCCGCCGATCACGCCGCAACCCGAGCCATGGAGGTCAACCCGGAAAACGCGGTCGCCTATCAGGGCGCTGCCGAGGTGCACCGGTGGCGGGCGGAGTGGGCGTTGGCCGAGGGCAGACCCGTCGCCGATGAGATTCGCGAAGGCCGGCGGCACATTCGCGAGGCCCTCGATCGCAACCCGGGTCTCGCTGTGGCTCTCATCACCGACGCCGCCCTGCTGATCATCCAGGCCGAATCGGATCGCGACCGTCGATCCGACCTGACGAGGCAGGCGATGGTTCGGCTGGACGAGGCACAGCACCTCAACCCGCTGATCCTGCGCGAAAACCAGCTCCTCGTCGACCGTCTCGATGCCCTTCGCGCGGGCGGCGGCTAACCTACCCCGATCAGTCTCCGACCACCATCCCGGGCATGAACACCGGGTCGCCTGATGCATTGTCCACGACCGATGCGTATGCGATGAACGAACCGCCCGCGCTGCTGGTTGTAACGATCGCGAAACCGTTGGAAACCTGTCCCGACGTCACCTGCCGGAAGACCCGGTTGATCTGCCGGTGCTCGTACGGTTCGAGGGTGAAGTCCAGGGTTCCGAGAGAGGTTCCCGTCTCGGTCCGGAGATCGAGCGCGACGATCGTGGGACTCCCGGCCCGGTTGACAAATCCAATGTTGGTTCTGAATCCGGTGCTGCTCCCTGTGCTCTGAGCCAATTGGATGATTCTCGCCTCTTCACCGGCGGCCACCGACACCACCGCGGTGGCGCCCGGCAGGAACTGACCATAGGTTCCGGTGTCGGTTGTGTTGTAGGTGCGGCTCGAGACGGTCAACTCGTGTTTGGACGACTGAATCTCGAGCGCCGCGCTCCCCTCATATGAAAAGGACGCATCGAGCACGTCCGACACCCGTTCACACGTCGTCCCGGCGAGGGTCATGGCAACCGACTGAGGTGAAGAGTTATTGTGATCGGTCATCAGCAGATTGAGATCGAACTGGGTCGACTCACCGGCGAAGTTGCAGATCTCAAGATCAGTCCGCCAATCCGTATCCTCCAGCCCGCCGACATGAGCCGCCGCGGCGATGACGATTTCATTGCCCGGTTGGATGGGCTCGACCATCATCGGATCTCCGGTCCGGTTGTCCACGACCGACGCGTACGGGAAAAACGCTGCATCCTGAGTCGAGGAACTGACGACCGCCACCGCGTCCGCGACATCGGCACCGAGAATGTCAGTCTTCTGGAGGAAGCCGTACGGCGGAACCGTCAACGTCCGCGTCGCAAACTCGGTCCCACCGGCATCCCGCAGCGAGACGTCGACGGTGATGCCGTTCCCGGACGGGTTGGCCACTCCCAGGTTGGTTCTGAAAACGGGCGACCGGGTCAGTTGGATCAGGCGCACCTCCTCGTTCCGTCCGACTGCGCTTTCGATGTCCCGACCGGGGATGAACTGACCGTAGGTGCCGGACGAGGCGTCGTTGTAGGTCCTCGAGGTCACCAGCAGGGGCTGGTCCGATCCGATCAGCAGCGCCCCCGAGGCGTCATCCTCGCCGAAGAGCGAGAGCACGATGTCTTCGATGAGCAGCGAGGCCCCCGGTGAAACCGCCACCAATTGCCCCTCCGCCCCGAGATTGTTCTGGCCGCCCTTCATGAACCAGATGTATCCTTCGACCGCGCTGGTTCCAGGGTTGTGCAACACGACATCGGTCACCAATTGGTGTTCGCCAGACCCCTGAACGTGGGAAGCCGCGGCGATCACATTGGAATACTCACCGGGATCGGTTATCGGCGGCACGCCGCCGGTGCGGGGATCCACGGTGACGGTCTTCGTCGCCGTCTGGCTGCCGTTCGGCCCGTTCACCGTCAGCCGCACCTCGTAAGCACCGGCCTCGGCCCACACGTGGTTCGGGTTCCGCTGAGCGCTGCTGCTGCCGTCGCCGAAGTTCCACTGCCGCGTCTCCACCGAGCCGATGGAGGTGTCGGTCAGCTGCACCGCGCGGCCCGCCTCCGGGTTGCCCGGACGCCAGGCGAAATCGGCGGTGGGGGGCTCGGAAAAGCAGGCGCCGAGATCGAAGACCTCGATCCCACCCTCCTTTTCGGCTACCAGCACCAGGTTGCCCTCCGAGCTCACCTCCCCCTCGGCCACCGTCGCCAGCGGACCGGATTCCAGTTCCATCGGGGCGGTCGGGTCGGACACATCGAAAACGTAGGCGCCGTCGTAGATGGTCGCCACGAAGAGCAGATCACCGATGGCGGCCATCCCGAACCCGAACCGCACCTGGGAAATCCTGCTCAGCTCCACCGGCGCTCGCGGATCGGTGTTGTCGAAGATATGAACGCCATCGTTCGCGTCGGCGATGAACAGCAGTTGACCGTTGATCTCCGGCCTGCCGATGGGTTTTGTCACTTCCATCAGACCGATGTCGGCGGGGGTGGTCGGATCGGTCACATCCACGAGGTGCACACCGACGTTGTAGTCCGGGGCGTAGATCACGCCGCCGCTGTGGTTGAGGAACCCGGCGTGAAAGTCCTCGATGATCCCCACGATCATGGGATCGGTGGGCACCGAGACATCGACCACCGTGATTCCGTCGTCGTAACACGAGACATACAGCAGATCCCCGTTCTTGACCACATCGTAGGCGTCGGAGGTCTGCACGAAACCGACCTCCTCGGGTTGCGACGGATCATCGATGTCGATGACCCGGACGCCTCTGTAGTCGCCGGCGGCATAGACATAACGGCCGTCGACCGCTGCCCGCTTCACGTAGCCGGTGAAATCGGTCGTCGAGATCTCCGCGGGTTGATCAGGCCGGGAGAGATCCACGAGCACCTGTTGATTCCCGCCGGCCACATATACGAGACCACCCTGGACCGCCACCCCTTTCGACTCGGGTGTGCCATCGATGAAACCGAGCTCCTCCGCCTCCGGAGGGCTGCTGATATCCACCAGACGCAGCCCTGCAGTGTAGTTGCCGAGGTAGGCCAGATCCCCGTGGATTCTCACACTGTGGTTTTCTCCGTCGTGATCGACTCGCCGCACCTCCACCGGCGCCCGCGGGTCGCCGATATTGAAGACCCTCATGCCATAGCCCCGGTTGGCGGCGTAGAGGTAGTCTCCGTCCGTTTCGAGGTCGATGGTGTAGTCCGGGATCTCGACGAAGCCGACGATCGCCGGCGCCAGGTGATCCGAAACGTCGATCACGTGGAAGCCCTCGAAGTAGTTCGTCAGATAGGCGGTCATTCCGTCGTCGGTCACCTCGACCCTCCGGCTGTGGTCGAGCTCGTCGATGACGGCGACCGAGACCGGGTTGGAGGGATCCGACACATCCACCACCCTGAGGCCGGTGTAAGCTTCCGCGAGGAACGCGTGGCTTCCGTGGACCGCGATGTCTTCCGCGTTACCGTCAAGCGCAAGGGCCGACAATTGGACCGGGGCCGAGGGGTCCGAGACGTCGAGGGTGACCAGACCCTTGTAACCGTCACCGACAAACGCGAGGTCACCGACCACCGCGATCCCTCGGATGCGATCCTCGGTCTCGAAAGTGGCGGCGATTTCGGGATGGTTCGGCGAGGAGATGTCGACGACTACGAAACCACCCTCCGATGCGGAGACATAGGCCCACGTGCCCACGACCTGGACCCGTTCGACCTGCCCCGGCATCTCGAGCGACGCTTCCACGACGGGGTTCGCCGGATCCGAGACTCGCGCGATCCGCAGCACTCGTCCGCTGCCGAAGACGGCGATGGTCCCGTTGCCGTCGGCAGCTTCGGTGGGTCCGAAGCCCCAGTCTCCGATGCGATCGAGACACTGGGCGCCCGTCCACGCAGCAACGCCCAGAATAACCATGGACAACGAGACGACGATGAAAAGCCTGCGCATAGTGGTGTCTCCTTGCCACCAGGATGCATCCACGACTTCCCTCTCGCCATGGATCAACGCGACAAAAGCATGGTTCTTCGCGCCAAACCTTAATCAGACCTCGAAGCGGTAGCCCACTCCTCGCACGTTGTGGATGTGTCGCGGCCGCAGCGAGCTTTCCTCGAACGCCTTGCGCAGCGACAGAATGACGTTGTCCACCACCCGGGTGTTCGGGTGGTCCGGCAGACCCCATACCTCGGCGAGCAGCTCACGACGGCTGACGACCTGCCCGGGGCGGTTGGCGAAGACGCGCATCACTGCGATCTCCTTCCGCGACAGCTCGACGAAACCGTTGAGGGTCGCGGCCTGCCATGACCCGAAATCGACCCAGAACTCACCGAAGACGAATCGATCGCCATCGGCCGGCGTCCGGGTCCCCTCGGGCGCCGTCCGCGACCACCCGCTGCGGCGCAGGAGACCTTCGACCCGAGCCAGCAATTCGGCAAGATCGAAGGGCTTGGTGACATAGTCGTCCGCGCCGAGCTTGAGGCCATACACGATATCGTCGGGTTGGTTCTTGGCGGTGAGCATGAGAATCGGTGTCAGGTCTCCCGAGGATCGCAGGCGTTGGCAGACCTCGAACCCGTCGATGGTCGGCAACCGGACATCGAGGACGATGAGATCGAATCGTTCTTGCTGCGCCAGCCGCAGACCCTCGCCGCCATCCTCGGCGAGCGCCGGCGCCCAACCCTTGCGGCGGAAGTTGAGCAGCAGCCCCTGAGCGATGGCTTCCTCATCCTCGACCAACAGGATTCTCGGTTCGGTTTCGGTCATGCCGCACCTCCGGTGATGGGCAGCTCGACGATGAAGACGGCGCCGGGTCGATCATCGTGGGACGCCGCCCGGACGCTGCCGTTCATCTGCTCGACCAACTGGGAGACGATGAAGAGGCCGAGACCGGTACCGGAGCTGCCGCCGCCCTCGTTGCCGATTTGATAAAAACGATCGAAGATCCGGCCGAGCTCGGATTTCGGAATCCCCTGGCCCTCATCCTCCACCTGGATACTCACCCAACCTCCGAAATCAGCCGCGCGACACCGGATTCGGCCGCCCTTGTCCGAGTAGCGGAGAGCATTGTCGATAAGGTTCGTCAGAACCCTCCTCAGGGCGTCCTCGGTCGCCTGAACGACGGCGGCGGTGGTGAGTTCCAAATCGAGATCGACGCCGCGCGCTGCGACACCCGGTCGGACCTCGGAAAAGTACTGCGACAGAAACTCCGCCAGGTTGACGGGTTCGAGTTCGAGCACCTGCTTCTTCGCCACCAGACGGCTGCTCTCGAGAACGTTGTCGATGAGCCTGCCGAGACGCTCTGATTCGCGAAGGATATAGCCGACCGACTCGGTTCGTTCGGCGGCGGTCACATCCTGTTCCAAGGTCTGGGCGTGGAGCCGGATCGCCGCCAGCGGAGACTTCATCTCGTGGGTGATGGACGAGACGAACTCCTCCTGTTTGCGGGCGTAGCGGTACTCGGCCAGCGAGCGGGCGAGCTGGTGGGTGATGAAGACGATGAGCAGACCGAGCAGACCGCAACCGATGCCCAGAATCACCCAGTTCCAGGTCGGTCCCGAGGCGCCGACTCGCAGCGCGAGCTCCTTCAATCGGCTGCCCGACGAGACGGCGTAGATGATCCACATCACGAGTACGGCGATCACCACCACCAGCGAGAGGACATAGGGAACGACAAAGGTGCGGGCGCGAGCCATGGCTCACGATACTACGACGGCGAGAGGTTGAACCACAGAGGCACGGAGGCATCGCAGAGACCGCAAAGTCGCAAGGACGCACATCGCACCGTCGCAAACGCGAAGACGCAAAGTCGCGAGGACATCGCACACGAAGACATCGCAGGTTCAAAGACCGGCGGAGTCGGCGACGGTGCGATGTCTCTGGGCCTCCGTGTCTCTGTGTCTCTGTGGTTTCCCGGTCCTTCGTAGCTATCGACAATGATTCCTGACACATACCTGACGCTTCATGAAACAACTCTGACACACGCAAGCACATAACAATGGGAGACTTAGATGATGAAAATCCGCAATCTCCTCGCTCTCGGCCCCGGTGCGATTCTGTTCATTCTCATGCATGTGGGAACCCTGGCCGTTTTCTGGGTCCCGTTCTCCTGGGGCCTGGTGGGGCTCTGCCTGGGCCTCTATCTGCTGCGGATGTTCGCCATCACCGCCGGATATCACCGTTACTTCGCTCACCGCTCCTACAAGACGAGCCGGGCCTTCCAGTTCCTTCTCGCCTTCATCGGGGCATCATCGCTGCAAAAAGGCCCCCTCTGGTGGGCCGGGCACCATCGCCACCACCACCGCTACAGCGATCAGGACGAGGATCTCCACTCGCCGCGCCGGGACGGCTTCTGGTGGTCACACGTCGGCTGGATCCTCTCGCACCGCTATGACGAGACCCCGGAAGCCCTCATCAAGGACTTCGTGAAATTCCCCGAGCTGCGCTGGCTCAACCGCTGGCACGCCGTCCCCGGGATCCTGCTCGCGGTGCTGCTCCTCGTCTTCGGCGGCTGGCCCGCCTTTGTCTGGGGATTTCTCGTCAGCACGGTGCTGACCTGGCACGCGACCTTCGCCATCAACAGCCTGACCCACGTCTTCGGCCGCGTCCGCTACCAGACCACCGATACCAGCCGGAACTCCATCCTCCTGGCCCTGCTCACCCTGGGTGAGGGTTGGCACAACAACCACCACTACTACCAGACGGCGACGCGGCAGGGTTTCTTCTGGTGGGAGCTCGACATCAGCTATCTCATCCTCAAAGTGCTGTCGATTCCGCACATCGTCTGGGGTCTTCGCGAACCCCCCAAGCGTGTGCTCTTCAGCAACCGGGTGGATGGCAAGAACATGAGCGA
Organism: uncultured Acidobacteriota bacterium; assembly: GCA_963704125.1. Taxonomy (GTDB): domain Bacteria; phylum Acidobacteriota; class Thermoanaerobaculia; order Thermoanaerobaculales; family Sulfomarinibacteraceae; genus JAHECW01. The sequence continues at coordinate 79,320 of CAVPHA010000020.1, forward strand.
CAAACAGAGTCCGGCCATCGCCTGATCAACGAATCGACTCGCCGGAGCCGAATTGGACGAACCGATCCCGACGCCCGTCAGTCGATGTATCCGAGCGCGCGGAGCCGTTCGAGGGTCTCTTCATATCCGTCGACCGCCAGCGGCCGTGGTGGATTCCACCAGACGCTCAGCCCCTCGGTGAATGCACTCGGCGGCGCCGATGCTCTCCAGGGAAAAGTTGCCGGCTTGCGGTTGAGATCTCCGCGGAGGTGGATGCCAACGTCGCCGCAAGGATGCAGGCGGGGAATGCATCCTCACAGCTGAGTCGAAGTTCGTCCCCGGTGCGGACCACGACCATGGGCTTCGAGCTCCAGGCCTGGACCACCGCAACCTCGGAATCAATGGTCAACCGGGTGGAGATCCCTCCAACGCGCTGAGAGAGCCCGATCTGCAACCCCGGCACCATGCGGCCCGCAGTGCCGTTGAAGGCGGCGACCACCGGGTCGACCAGCCGGTCGGGCAATGCGTGAGGTTGCTCTTCCGCCGGGTCCGAAGCGAGGTCGAACGCGAACGCGCCCGGTTCCCGGGGCCCGCCCCCGATCATCTTCGACCGGGCCACCTCGCCGAGCCCGGGTTGCTCCGCCATTCGCAGCAGGACCTTGTCATCGGCCCGCCGCCAAGACCAGCGCATGGGACCGGCGCCGAAGGTGCTCGAGACGATGGGATGATTCGAACCACCCTCGAGCAGCGACCGCCCCATCATCGTCGGCGCGACCGGCACACCCGCCGCCCCGAGGACCGTCGGCGCCAGATCGAGGAGCTGAATCGGTTCATCCACGGCTCCTGCCGCCACCCCACGGCCCCTCAGGAGCAGCGGCACAAGCAGGGCTTCCTGATACAGATTGAGACCGTGGCCCCAACAGCCGCGCTCACCGAGACTCTCGCCGTGGTCGGCGGTCAAGACCACCAGGGCGTTGGCGGGCAGTTCGCTGCAGGAACGGCCCGAGCACCCGATCGACGTGACGAACTTCACCGGCGTAGAGCTGCGCGAGGAGTTCCCGATCTCCGGGCGCCTCCGGTCGTTGACCGGAGGCCAGCGCCTGGAGATCCGGAGGGCTCCGAGCCGGATCGTCGTGATCGCGATAGGGAAAATGGGGATCCATGAAGTGGAGGTACAGAAAGGCGTCTTCGCCGCCGTGACGGGACAACCAGCTCCGCGCCCCATCCACCACCCAGGTTGCGTCGGGGTGTTCCGCGCCGCCGTGCCCATCCGGCACCAGATAGGTCGAAAAGCCCTCGCCGAAACCGTTCAGGGTCGAGACGCTGTAGTTGGCGACCACGGCCGCCCCGAGAAACCCGGCACTCTCGAATGCCTGGGCCCAGGTTGTGACACCCGCGGGGATCCCGATGAGATCGCCCGACGGCACCGTGAGATCGAGGACCGGGCGAGAGGTAAAAAAGGAGGCTACCGAGGGCAGGGTCCAGGAGGCGTTGGCCGTGGCCTGAGACCACCGGCGACCATCGGCGAAGAACTCGGTGATTTCAGGCATGAGTTCGGTGGTGACGTGATCGGCTCTGAGGGTGTCGACGACGATCACCACCACCAATTCGGCGTCAGTGAGCTTCCTGCCGACGCGGGGGTTGACCACCACGACGTCTTCCGGCGCCATCGAAACGCCCTCGCGCGGTCAGGCCCCCGAGCTCGACGGGCACGGTCTGCCCGGGCTCGATGATCCACTCGGGCGCCCCGGCTTCGTCCAGCACCACCCGGGCCGTTTGGTCACCGAGGTTGACCAGATCGCACCGAAAGACCTGATCCGAGGCCGCATCGACCACCAACGGCTCGTCCGCCGGGAGGACCTGAACCCAGAGATCGGCTCGACTCCGCCACGCCGACCCGTCCTGTCCGAGATGGCGCCAACCCGGCTCGGATTGTGGCGTACACCCGATGCCGCCGACCGCCAGAGCGATCGGCCAATGCACAGGCCCACAAGCGTCCACCTTTTCACGATTGGACATGGTATCAGCCAGTCGGCTGGGCGTGCGAACACTCGGTCAACTGATCGTCGTCACAGCCAATTTCGGCCCCCTGCTCGTTCCCGAGCAGGGGGCCGAAATTGGCAGGGCTAGCAGGACTCGAACCTGCGACCTTCGGATTAGGAATCCACTGCTCTATCCACCTGAGCTATAGCCCCGCACGAGGATCCCGATCCTATTCCCGAGCCGCGGACCTGTCAATGCACTCCGAACCCGGAACCCCCGGGCCATCGACCCAGATCGGACCCGGAAGCGTGAGCAGGAAATGCACCCCCGCGGCATCGACGCTCGGCACCCACACCGGGCGCCCGGATCGTCCCGCATGACGGGCGATCTGATCGACCAGGAGTCCGGCCGGGCTCCCAAACCGAAGCTCGGCGCCGATCCACCCGGGCACCCGGATCACCGACTGGGACTGACTCACCGCGTTGGTTGGCGAGATGGCGTCGGCGACGATCTCCGACGCGCCGTCGTCGCCCGCGAGCCGCCACCTCCCGTCCGGGACCGGTGTCGCCAGCCAGCCCGCTTCAGGAGCCTGAGATTCGGTCGAGGGCGACCATCCGCCGACCCGGCGGCCGCTCGGCACCTCGCGCACCGGCAGGACGATACCGGAGCAATCCTGCGCTCCGCCGGTTTGGCCGACAACGGCGGCATGAACGCGCTCGACCGGGGACGAGGAATCCGCCGAATCGAGGGCAGCGGACAGATCCACGATCGCGGGAGGTGTCGGAAAAAGGGAACCGTTGCGCGTGAGTTCTTCGCTCCAGGCGGCCTCGAGTTCCGACCGATTGCGGCCGGCGACCAGCAGCACCGGTCCGGGAAGGACGCAGGCGGGACAACCGAGCCGATCGGCGACGCCGGTCAGGCGGGCCACGAGCCGGGTCGACCCCAGCTGACGGTTCCAGAAAGCGAACGGCCACCAGCCCATGGCCAGAAGCTCGCCGGCTTCGGCGATCACCGTCTCGACAACACCGCGGGTCGCATACGGGGCGATCTTGACCTGCCGCGCGTTCGCGGCCGACTCGCAGGCCGCCTCCATGGAGGCCGTCGAGACCGGCAACCACGCGGCGCCGCCGATCTCGAATCGCACGGCGTCGATCAGGCATGCCTCCGACCCGACGACCGCCACCGAGCGACGCCGTTCTTCGACCGGCAGGAGCGCGGCATATCGTCGCCATGTCCCGAACCCGTCATCGACCAGGACATGGGGGGGCAACGGGTGGCCATCGCTTCCGAGGGTCTCGAGGATCTTCTCGATCGCCCGGTGCGCGACACTCTCGCTCGGGGGCGCCAGGAAGACCATCACCGGTCCGATCGGATGTTGAAACCGTTGGGTCGCTCGACGCCGTCGGTCTCGATGGTGACATCGACCCGATCCACCCTCCCCCACCGGGGACCTTCCTTCACCCTGATCAAGAGAGCGTCGACGGCACCGTCCTCACCCCAAACCAGGGCCTCGACGCTGCCGTCGCGGCGGTTCCGGACCCAGCCGTCGATCTCCAGCAGACAGGCCTCGCGAACCACGAAGGCGCGAAAACCCACCCCCTGAACTCGACCGTGGATGCGGAGTCGGTGTGCGAGCGCCACGTCAGTCGCCCGAGACCCCACCATCGCCCCGGGTGTGGCGCTTGCCGATGTGTTGGATCAACCAGAAACCACCCACCAGAAGGACCACAAAGGCGATGGAAAGCCAGTTGAACTGGGTGTAGAGGAAGTCTTTGATGGGCTCGCCGAAGAAGTAGAGCAGGACCCCCTCGGTCATGAAACGCAGACTGCGCGAGACCAGCGATGCGAGCATGAATATCTTGAAGTTGATCTTGAGGGCGCCGCCGGCGATGGTGAAGACCTTGTACGGAATCGGAGTCAGTCCGGCAATCCCGGTGGCCCAGGCGTTGAAGCGATCGTAGAGCCGCTCGACGGCGTTGATCTTGGTTTCCTTGAAGAAACGGTAGAGCAGCGGCCTGCCGCCGTACAGACCGATGGCGTAGCCGAGCCCGCCCCCGAGAACGCTGCCCACCGAGGTGACCACGGCGTACCAGATGGCCATCTCCGGACGGGCGACGCCGAGGGTCACCAGCAGCACGTCCGGGGGGATCGGGAAAAACGAGCTTTCGGCCACCGCCAGCGCGAAGAGCCACCAACCCGGGTGCGGGGAAGCGGCGAATTGGTCGATGAGACCGAAGAGCCAATCCTTGACCTGGTGGATCCAATCCAGCAGTCCGCTCACGATTCTCCCCCCTGCCAGCCGTGCCGACCGATGAGCGGGACAAAACACGCCCCCTGGAGATCGTTGGTGATCAACCGCGCCCCGCGGCGCTCGACGACCCGGATGACCTGGGTCTCGCGGGCTCCGACGGGTACCACCAGGCGCCCGCCCTCTGCGAGTTGATCGAGCAGGGGCGCGGGGACATCGGGCGCCGCGGCGGTGACGAGAATCGCATCATAGGGCGCCAGCGCCCTCCAGCCGAGAGTCCCATCCATGACCTTGATGCTGACGTTTTCGATCCCGAGCGCGTCCAGCCGGGCCTTGGCGCCTCGCGCCAGCGGCGCGATCCGCTCGATGGAGAAGACGAATCGAGCCAGCCGGGCGAGCACCGCCGCCTGGTAGCCCGATCCGGTGCCGATCTCCAGCACGCGGTCTTCGGGTCCGATGCGCGCGGCCTCGGTCATGGTCGCCACAATCCTCGGCTGCGAAATGGTCTGACCCTCACCGATGTTGATGGAGACGTCCTCCGAGTAGGCGGCATGGCGATAGGCCTCGGGGACAAAGAGATCCCGGGGTATCAGCCGCATGGCTTCGAGAACCCGGACGTCGCTGATCCCGAGCCGCTCGAGCGCCTCGACCATCTGCATCCGCCGGTAGGCGTATCCGTCGTTCGCCGTCATCACCCTGGCCGTACGCCGTTGGGATGTTCGAGGAAGGTGGGATGAAGATCCTTGAGTCGCTCGAGGTCGTCCACCGCGGTCATGTCGAGATGGAGCGGGGTCACCGAGATGAAGCCCTCGCCGACCTCGTGGAAATCGGTTCCGGGAATCGCCTCCCACACCGGCTCGCCACCGCCGATCCAGTAGATCCGACGACCGCGGGGATCGGTCTGCTCAACCACGCCCTCGGTGTAGCGGCGCACCCCGAGCCGGGTCAGCTTGAGCCCGCGCGGCGCCCCGAGGGGAACGTTGGCGTTGAGCAAGGTCGATTCGGGCAAACCGTGTTCGAGAACCCACGCGGCGAGCTCCCGGGCCAGTGCGGCCGAGGCATCCCAGCTCATCCCCTCGCCCACCACCTGCGAGACCGCGATGGCGGGATAGCCGAGGATGACCCCTTCGAAGGCCGCCGAAACCGTCCCCGAGTAATGGACATCGACACCCATGTTGCCGCCCCGGTTGATCCCGGAGACGACCAGATCGGGCGGCCGGTCCCCGAGCAGATTGGAAATGCCCAGGGTGACGCAGTCGGTGGGTGTTCCGTTGACCGCAAACCTGCGCTCGGCAATCCGGCGGACCCGGAGTGGTCGATCGAGGGTCAGCGCGTGCGACACCGCCGACTGCTCGGAGTCCGGGGCGACCATCCAGAGCTCGCCAAGCCCCTCGAGCGCGGTCATCAACGCCGAGATCCCCTGGGCTGAGAAACCGTCATCGTTGGTGACGAGGATGCGGGGTGGTGCGGGCATGGGCGGATTATCCCACAGCCGCCGCCTTTGGCGGCGGCTGTGGGAGGTATTAGGTATTAGGTATTAGGTTTTAGTTCCATCGCATTCTTGGTTGATTGGATCGATCGGATTCTGCCGAAAGCGGCTCGTTTTGAAGGCCGCTCCGGGCCTCGAAAACCCGAGAGCCAAACGTGTGTGAAATTGGATACAATGTCCCTTCCGGAAAGGGGGGACCCATGTCCCGCGAGATACTGCTTGGTGATGAGGCGGTCGGCCTCGGTGCGATTCACTCCGGAATGAGCGGCGTTTATGCCTATCCCGGCACGCCCTCGACCGAGATTTTCGAGTTCGTCGAACGGACCACCAAAAAGGCGGGCAAGGTCCACGCTTTCTGGTCGACCAACGAGAAGGTCGCCTACGAAGAGGCGCTCGGCATGAGCTGGGCCGGCAAACGCGCCCTGGTCTGCATGAAGCACGTCGGTCTCAACGTTGCCGCCGACGCTTTCATGAACAGCGCGTCACCGGCACCAACGGCGGCCTCGTGCTGGCCGTCGCCGACGACCCGGGGATGCACTCGAGCCAGAACGAGCAGGACAGCCGCTACTTCGCCCAGTTCGCCCTGATCCCCTGTTTCGAACCGCAAGAACCAGCAGGAATGCTACGACATGATGTTCGAGGCCTTCGACATGTCCGAGGAGTTGGCGCTCCCGGTGATGATCCGCCTCGTCACTCGGATAGCCCACAGCCGAGCCGGAGTCCAGACCCGGCCCGGTCGCGAGCAGAATCCTCTCAACCCCTCTCGCGACATCAAAAAGTGGACCCTGCTGCCCTCCAACGCCCGGGTCCAGTACGCCCACCTCACCGAGAAGCAGCCCGTCCTGCTTCAGCGATCCGAAGACAGTTCCCACAACGAACTGATCCTCGCCGGCAAGAAGGGCATCATCACCTGCGGGCTGGCCGAGAACTACTTTCGGGAAAATGTCACCGACGGCGACTACTCGGTCCTCTCCATCCGGCAGTACCCGGTTCCGGTCGAAAAGATCCGCCGGCTCGTGGACCACGTTGACGAACTGCTCATCCTCGAGGACGGGTACCCTCTCGTCGAGAGCATGATCCGCGGTCTCTTCGGTCTCGCCGGGGTCACGGTCAAGGGTCGGATGACCGGCGAGGTGCCCCGCACCGGTGAACTCAATCCCGATATCGTCCGCGGCGCCGCTCGGACTGGCTCCCCTGCCGAGCGCTCACGACGCCGCAACCGATCTCGCCAACCGGCCGCCGGCGCTGTGCAAGGGCTGCCCGCACACCGACAGCTTCAGAGCCCTCAACGAGGCGCTCAGCAGCTTCGACAACCCGCAGGTCTTCTCCGATATCGGCTGCTACACCCTGGCCGCACTGCCGCCCCTGGAGGCCATCCACAGCTGCGTCGCCATGGGCGCCTCCATCGGCATGGCGGCCGGTGCGGCGCACGCCGGCTACTCCCCGGCCGTGGCGGCCATCGGCGACAGCACCTTTTCGCACGGCGGAATCACCCCCCTGCTGTCGGCTGTTCAACAGGGGGTCAATCTCAACGTGCTCGTTCTCGACAACGACACCGTCGGGATGACCGGCACCCAGCGTTCCATGTCCACCGGCGAAACCCTCGATCAGATCATCACCGGAACCGGGATCGCCAGCGAACACCTGCGAATCATCTCGCCGACGCCGCGAAACCACGACGAGAACGTGGCGATCATCCGCGAGGAACTCGCCTTCGAGGGACCGAGCGTGATCATCGCCCGCCGCACCTGTCTCGAAGCGATCAAGAGAGCGTAGGGGCCATCATGGAAAAGAACATCATCCTCGCCGGGGTCGGCGGCCAGGGAATCCTCTCCATCGCCTTCGTCATCGACAACGCCGCCCTCGACGCCGGCTTCGAGTTCAAACAGGCCGAGGTCCACGGGATGGCCCAAAGGGGCGGCGCGGTCCAGTCCAACCTGCGCTACGCCGATCACGAGATCTACTCCGATCTCATTCCCGAGGGCGCCGCCGACATGGTGCTCAGCGTCGAGCCCCTCGAGGTCATGCGCTACTGGCACTATCTCCGACCGGACGGCTGGGTGGTTTCGAGCGTGACCCCTTATGTCAACATCCCCGACTACCCGGAAACCGACACGTTGCTCGATCAGTTGGCGACGTTCCCCAACTGTATCCTCGTCGACGGCGGCGCCATCGCCAAGGCGGCCGGCAATCTCCGGGCCCAGAACATGGTCGCGGTCGGTGCGGCCTCGTCGCGGCTCGACTTCACCGAGGATCAGCTTCTCAAGTACGTCGAGGTGCTTTTCAAACCGAAGGGCGAGAAGATCGTCGAGGTCAACCAGCGCGCCTTCCGATACGGCCGCGCCGCCGGTCTCTTCTTCCGCGGCCTGGTGGATGCCGGGATGGCGATCCCCACCGCCCTCGGTCTGTGTCAGAAAATCGCGCCGGAAACCTACGACCCCGCGCTCGCCGCCGATTGGGCAAAAACCCTCGGCGGTGACTCGAGCAGACTCGAGTCGGTGCTGGCCGCCGACTCAACCATCGCCTGCGACCAGATCCCGGCAGGGGCCTGAAGAACAATGAGCGATCTGGACGGCCAACGGACGCCTCTCGACTTTTCCCGCATCGAGCAGCTCTTCCGAGATGCCCGTTCTGATGGCCGTACCCGGCTCTACGAGCCCGAGTGTTACCAGCTCTTGCAGGCCATCGGCGCCGAGGCGGTGCCGATCTCGCGTTTCGTCGCCAGCGACGCGCGCCCGACCCAGGAGGATCTCGATGCGATCCCCGGCCGCCGCCTCGTCCTCAAGATCGTCTCTCCCGACATCATCCACAAGACCGAGGCCACCGGGGTTCGGATCGTCGACAAGATCCTGACCGCGGTCGAGACCGCCTTCGACGCCATGGTGCGCGAGACCCCCGAGGCCTACGCCGGCTTTCTCGCCGGCGAGAACCAAGACGACGGTGGAATACTCGTCTCGCTCGATGACCTTCGAGCCCGGCTGGTCGGCGTCCTGCTCTGCCAGTTTGTCGAGCCCGATGTGCGCGGTTTCGCCACCGAACTCTTTGTCGGGGCCCGCCGAACCGCCGAGTTCGGCCCGATCATCACCGCCGGTCTCGGCGGCGTCGAAATGGAGACCCTCGCCAAGGAGACGCGCAAGGGCGCCGCGGTCGCCATCGCCCCCACCGGGTTGGTCGATGGTCCGCAGTTCCTCGATCTCTTCAAACGAACCCTCTCCTATCAGCGGCTCTCCGGCGCCATGCGCGGTTCCGGCCGGCTGGTCGCGGATGCGGTGCTGATTGAGTGTTTTCAGGCGGTCATCAGCCTCGCCAATCACTTCTCAGAACTCAACCCGTTCGCCAAATACCAACTCCTGGAATTCGAGGTCAACCCGTTCACCGTGAACCAGGCGCGACTCGCTCCTCTGGACGGCGTCTGCGTCTTCGAGCCGGCCCGTCCCCAGGTTGCCGCCCGACCCATCACCAAGATCTCCCACCTGCTCAAGCCCGAATCCGCAGCCGTCATCGGTGTCTCGGCCAAGGGTATGAACATGGGACGGATCATTCTGCGCAACGTTCTCGCCGGTGGATTCGATCCGATGAAGACGTTTGTCGTCCGCCCCGGACTCGATGAGATCGACGGGGTCGCCTGCGTCCCGACGATCGGCAGCCTGCCGCAGAAGGTCGATCTCTTTGTCGTGGCGGTCGGCGCCGATCAGGTGCCGCGGGTCCTCGAGGAACTCATCGACAGCGACGCCGCCAACGCGGTGATCCTGATTCCCGGAGGACTCGGTGAGAAACAGGGCAGCGAGGAAATCGGCAGAGCTCTGGCGGCCAAGATCCGCGGCGCCCATGCCACTGACGACGGCGGCCCGGTCTTCATCGGCGGGAACTCCCTCGGGGTGATCTCGCACCCCGGTCGCTACGACACCATGTTCATCCCCGAGACCAAGCTGCCCAAGTCACACGGCGACCACCGTCGATCGGCCTGCTTCATTTCCCAGTCCGGCGCCTACATCATCGCCAATCTGAGCCGGATGCCCTGGTTCGACCCGGCGTATGCAATCTCCATCGGCAATCAGATCGATCTCACCGCGGCCGATCTCCTCCAGCACATCAACAAGGACCCCGAGATCGATGTCTTCGCGGTCTACATGGAAGGGTTCACGACCGGCGATGGACTGCGCTTTGCCCAGGCCGTGCGCAAGACCGTCGCTCTCGGCAAAGACGTCGTGTTCTACAAGGCCGGCCGCACCACTGCCGGCCGCTCCGCCACCGCCGGCCACACCGCCTCGGTGGCGGGCGACTACGCCGTCTGCGAAGCGGCGATCTCGGAGGCCGGCGCGCATGTCGCAACCGATTTCAACGAGTTCTCGGATCTTCTCCGCCTCTCGGTCGCCTTCCGGGGCAAGACCATCGGCGGGCGACGGTTGGCCGCCATGTCCAACGCCGGGTTCGAGTCGGTGGGCATGGCCGACTCCATCGAGTGCGACCGGGCCAGACTCCGGCTCGCCCGCTATGACGAGGCGACCCGGGCGAAGCTCCAGACCATCCTCCAAAACGCCGGACTCGATGGTCTGGTCGATGTCAAGAACCCCTTCGATGTCACTCCCATGGCCAATGACGAGACCTTCGCTGCCCTCGTCGACGAGATTCTCGGCTCACCGAACGTCGATGTCATGGTGACCGGAGTCGTTCCCCTGACCCCTGCGATGCAAACTCTCGCCCCCGGCGACGACTATCGTGAGTCGGTGGACGATGTCGGATTCCATCGCCAGGCGGTTGCCCGCCATCGCCGCCGCGCACGAAACCCCGCTCGTGGCGGTGGTCGACTCAGGCCGTCTCTTCGACCCCATGGCCGAGGTCCTCGAGACCGGCGGTCTGCCGGTCTTTCGTTCGGCCGACCGCGCCGTGCGGGTCCTCTGCAAGTGGATCGACGTCAAGCTCAAAAACGAGACTGTTTGAACCGCAAGGACTAGCGCGGGTCGCCGAACCCAACCGGCCCGGTCCGAATATGACGAAGGTTCGACTGCCGGAGCTGCTCATGCACAACTATCGACGCGCAAACATTCGTGTCAACCATGCCGAATTGGGCAAGGCAACGCAAGGACTCGCAACGTTCATCGATGGCGGTCCTTGCGTCCTGGCGTCCTTGCGGTTTATCTCCTCTTCTCTCGGAAGACCCCGTAGACCCCGCCGATGATGAGGATCGTTCCGGCGAAGGTGTAGCCGGTGATGGGCTCGTCGATGAGCAACCAACCGAGGAAGACCGCGATCACAGGGTTGACGTAGGTGTAGGTCGACACCAGGGTCGTGGGCAGGATCTTGACGGCGTAGATGAAACAGGTGAAGGCGATGACCGAGCCGAAGAGCATTAAATAGACCCACGCGCCCCAGGCCTCCCGGGTCGGCGTCGGCAACGGCTCGGCCACGATCACCACCATGGCCATGAAACCGATGCCGCCGAAGATCTGCTGCAGTCCGGCCATCGCGACCGAATCCACCGCCACCGGTCGGCGCTTCAGCCACACCGACCCCGCTCCCCAGCAGATCGCAGCCACAACGACCGCGGCGACACCGGCGAGATCGCCCGTGCAGGCCCTCGCGCCACATGGGCAGCGTCAGGACTCCGAGACCCGCGAAACCGACGACCAGGGAGACCGACCAGATGAGTGGACGGACGCCGCCGGTCGACGATGCTCTCGATGAGCACCACCCACATGGGCATGGCGCCAACGACCAGGGCGGCGAGACCGGAGTCGATGCGTTGCTCGGCCCAGTTGACGGCGCCGTTGCCGCCGACCCACATGAGTACTCCGCTGCCGGCGATGACGATCAAGATCACTGCGCGGATGGGTCTGATCCGGACTCTGCGGAAAAGACAGACGGCGAGCAGAATCGCCGCCGCCACAAAGACCCGCGACGCGCCGAGCCAGAACGGACCCCAGCCGGCGCCCTCGCTCACCGCGACCCGGATCGCGAGGTAGGTGCTGCCCCACACGACATAGGTCACCAGCAGGCAGAGCAGACCCGCCACGGGGAGACCGAACACAGTCGATCTTCGCGCCATCAGCGCCACACGCCGGGGATCGTCCGCTCGCAGTCGGGACAGGCGCCGTTGTCCAGGTTGTTCTCGAGGATTTTGTAGCCAAGCCGGCGGATCAGCACTTCGCCGCACCCGGGGCAGACGGTGTTCTCACCGGGGTGGGTCGGCAGATTGCCGAGGTAGACGTAGTTCAGACCCTCGGCTCGAGCGATGTTCCACGCCCGCTCGAGAGTCGGAACCGGGGTCGGCGGAAGATCGGTCAGGCGGTAGGTCGGGTGGAAGCGGGTGAAGTGGACCGGCACATCCGGACCGAGGTTGGTCTTCACCCAACGGCAAAGATCACGGACCTCGGCCTCAGAATCGTTGAGGGTCGGGATCAGGAGAACCACGATCTCGAGCCAGACATCGGCGCCGCGGATGATCTTCGAGCGTTTTTGAGCACCGGCTCCAGTTTGCCCCGGAGCTGGTCGCGGTAGAACTCTTCGCGGAAGCTCTTGAGATCGACCTTGACCGCCTCGAGCAGGGGGAGGACCTCTTTGAGCGGCTGCTCCTGGATGTAGCCGTTGGTGACGACGGTCGGTCTGAGCCCCGCCTTGCGCGCCGCTCGCGCCGCATCGCGAACGTATTCCCAGAAGATCACCGGTTCGGAGTAGGTCGCCGCGGTCAGCTTGGCGCCCGATCGACGGGCCGCCTCGACGAGGGCCTCGGGCGGGAGATAAATCGACCGTCACCTGCTCCGGACGGAACTGCGAGATCTCCCAGTTCTGACAGAACTTGCACTCGATGTTGCAGCCGGCGGTGGCGTAGGACAGGGCGAGCTCGCCCGGCATGACGTGGAACAGGGGCTTCTTTTCGATGGGGTCGGCGTGGACGCTGCAGGCGAGCGAGTGGACCAGGGTGTAGTAGGTCCCGCCCCGGTTCTCCCGGGCGCCGCAGGTGCCGCGCTCGGCATCGGCGACGGTGCAGCCCTGGGGACAGAGCTGGCACTCGATGCGCCCCTCCTCGAGCTTCTTGTACCAGGAGGCTTCACGCGCCGGCAGATCACCTCCCTCGACCGTCATCGCCCGGGCGAAGCGCACCCGCGCCACTCGCCCTACCAGGCACTGCCGCCGCGGCGGCGCCCCCGGCCAGCAGGGCGGCAAACCGGCGGCGGTTCAGAGTCACGCCTCGACCTCGCGAAGACCGGCGAAATCACCCACCCCGAGGCCATAGCCGGCGGCGGTGGCGATAAACCGCGGCGGCCGACCGGCGGCCTCGAGGGTCGGCATACCCCGCCGCACCCGTTCCGCATCGATGACCTTCCACGCCCAAAGATCGGCGGCCACCGGGTCGGTGCTCGCCGCCAGCCAGCCCAACGGGAAAAGGCCCGACGCCCGGAACGCGGGGCCGCCGTGGCACTGGGCGGTGACGCCGTCGAGCACCGTCAGCCGCAGCTTGTCGGCGATGACGGGATGGCGGACGACATCGGCGACATAGGGATCGCACTGATGGTCGTGGTATTTGTTCGGGTTGTGGATCACTCCGTACCAGTTCTTCAGCCCCGCCGACACCCCGGCGAGATCGTGATCCTTGACGACACCGAATGAAATGAGCGCGGTGCAGGTCTGAGAGACCAGGCGTGCATAGCACGAACCGATGGCGCCCGAGACCGACGGCTCACGGTCATAGTCGTTGTCGGTGCCGAAACACCGCGGCCCCGCCCCCGCACGGACAATCTTGAACCCGGCCTTTTCGAGCTCTCGGCTCGAGCGCTCGAAGACGATGATCCTCGCGCTCGGGATCCCCGCGGCAACCAGGATCTCGACGAGGGCGGCGACAACCGCCGGCCGCGGCGACAACCGGCGCCCGCCGAGACAGTTGAGCTTGATACCGATGATGTCGCTCGGCCGAAAGAGCCCGCGAACAGCCGCGCCGGCGTCGCTGGCGCCGGCCGCCAGGGTGAGGGCCGAGGCCATCGCGGTCTTGGCGCGATCCGGTTCGACCGCGTCTTCGAGATCGGCTGCCAGCGGGGCCAGCCCGACCACCCCCGGCCGCCGGATGGGAAACGAGCCCGGCCGACGCGCCGGCAACTCCGGCCACCGCCGCGCCGCCCACCAGCGCTCCGAGCTCGCGTCGGGTGATCCGGCGGGTCACCGGCGCTCCGCGAAGACCTGCGCGGTGAAGACCTCGAATTCCGCGCCCTGACGCCAGGCATCCCGCGGCAGACCCGCCTTGAGCCGAGAGGTGCTCGAGCATGATGTCGCGATCCCAGCCCTGCTCGACGGCCACCTGGGGCAGAAAGACCGCCCGGCGACCGTCCTTGGTCATGAGAACCCCGTGCTTGCCGACCTCGATGAGCTGGAATGAGGAGATCGTCCGCATCGGCGAGAGCACCGACACCTCGAGTTCGAGCGCGTCGAGTTCGGTGATCTCGAGGGGCGGAAATCGTGGATCCCGCGACGCCCATCACCGCCGCCTGGATGACGGCGTCGACCAGCGGCTGCCGGGCTTCGATGACGCCCATGCAGGCGCGGAGCCGACCCATCTCTCGGGCTCGGCGGCCGGTGTTGTTGAGGGTCACAAAGGCGCCGGCGGGCATGAGGAGGCGGTCGTTGTCCCCGTGCCCGGCAAACCAGGCCGCCACGCTCGTGTCGTGGGTCAGTCGGGTCTGCAGGGCGGCGCGAGCGAGGGAGAGCAGCTCGCGGCCGTCCTCGGCCGAGAGTTCGACCGCTCTCGGCTCGGGCTCGTCGCGCCACGGCCGCCAGCCACCGCTGTAGGCGATGGCAACGTAGGTCACCGAGAGATCGTAGCTCCCGGAGATCTCGCCGGAGGTCGTCACATCGAGCACTCGACCCTCTCCCATCGAAGGCGTGGGCGAGCAGGGCGGTGAGCACTCCCACCGGTCGGACACCGCAGACCGTGTCGCCGCTCACCTCGATCTGCCTGACCAGGCCCCGCGGATCCATGGCGGCGGCCCGGTCCGCGGTCGAGCGCCCCACCGCCAGGAGGGTCGCGGGTAGATCGGGTCCGTCGTAGGGCGACCAGCCATAACGCCGACCGTGGTGGGTGAAGTCCGATGAGGCGATGACCACCGTGCCCTCGTCGAGCAGAGCCGAAAGCGCCTCGGCCATGGCGGTGCAGGTCGTCGAGATCGGTTTCGCCCCCGACCACGATGGGAACCAGCTGCGCCTCCGGCGCGGCGACCTGGAGGAAGGGCAACTCGACCTCGAGGGAGTGTTCGGCATCGTGCGCGCGGGCGGGTCCGGAGAAGAGCGGGTGTCTCGCGCAGCTTCGTCGAGCGCATCCAGATCCAGGGGCATCTTCCCGAGCGGGGTGGCGAAGGCGGTCAGCGTCGACCGCCGGCAACGATCCACCCGAAAAACTCACGTGGTGGGAGGGTCCGAGCAGGATGACCCGTCGCACTCCTCGCGCCGGCAGCGCCGCGAACGCCTTGGCCGCGGTGGGGCCCGAAAACACGAAACCTGCGTGTGGAACCACCAACGCTCGCGCCGGATCGACCCACGGTTTCCATGCGCGCCGCATCGAGCAGACCCTCCACCAGAGACCGAAGCTCACCGGCCTTTTCGGGGTAGAAGCCGCCCGCCACCGCCGGGTGGCCGGACCTCGGCCGGGACGCTGCAGCGCAACCGCCATGAGACAGAGCAAGAGGAGAATCCGCTTCATCTCCTCAGTGATAACCCCTCTCGATGAGGGATTGCAATGGGAAACCCGGCGAGAATCAGCCACCGTGTGTCGGCGGCGGGTTCTGAATCACCGATCGCCTGGATCGGCGCTTCTCAGCTCGCGTGCCTTGCGGAGATACTTCTCCTCACGCCCGGTATCCCCCATTCGTTGGGCGAGACGGGCCAACCCGTCATAGACTTCGGGCTCCCGGGGATACCACCTTCTCGCCTTTTTCAGGTATTTCTCCGCCTCACGATTGTTGCCGTGCAGCATCTCCGAGTCGGCCATCGCGAGGAGGGTGAATGGACTCTCGGTCTGTTCGGCCGCGGCACGGAGGGCGACCCGCGCTTCAGCCACCCGGCCGAGATTCCGATAGAGGATGGACATGTTGTTGAGAGCGGAGGAATTCCCCGGATCGAGTTCGATCGCGCGCCGGTACGCCAGGAACGCTTCATCGATCCTCCCGAGACGCGACAGTGTCACCCCGAGGTTGATCCACCCGACCGCCCAATCGGGGACCAGTCCGGTCGTGATCTCCAAGTTTCGCAGCGCCGCTTCGAAATCGTCGGCGCGAAGGGCGGCGCCGCCCAGATTGCCGTGATACATGGCCGAAGCCTGAATATCGTCGATCACCGCCCCACCGATAACCGGAGCCTCCGAGTTGAGGTCGAAATCGTACACAAAGACCCCACCACCGGATCGATACGCTGCGACAACGTGGCGGCTGATGACCACCAGACCATCATCATCGCGAGCGACCGTCGGATCTCGTCGAACCTCCAACAGCACCGTGGGAATTCCTACGCTGCGCGAGAGCGCGACAAAAAGCGCCGTAAACGACAGACAATTGCCGCGACGAGCCGAGAATGCCATTGCTGCGGTGAGGGTCCGCTCATCGTCGTAGAGGAAGTCGAAGTTCGCCCCGTCGAACATGGCTTGCTGGAGACTGGAAAGGCGTTGGTTCGGTTCCAGCCCACGAGTGGCCCTCATGATCGTCTTCAGCCCACGCGATCATCTCGGCCGACGCGTGGAACGGGTAGACGACCTCCTCCGGGTCCAGGCCCCTCTTCTGCACCTCATCCTGCCACGCCTCGTGGCTGAAAATCGCACGAGCGGGTGCCGCGGACACGTCGCCGAAGGCGACCGCGGCAACCAGCGCGGCGGCCGATATCCACCGGAGAGAAGGCATCATCTCTCTAGATTACGTTCATCGGCGACTTGGCGGTTACCTGCGTGTGATCTTTCGCGATCCAGCTATGATCTCTCGGGTGAGGGCCGCCGATCTGAACCGACCTGGTCACCCGGCCAGAACCGACACCGAGGGGAGAACACCATGAACACGCTCCGACCGACCCTTCTGCTCGTTTCACTAGTCATGGCTGCGACGACGATGGTCCAGGCGACCGGCTTCGACGACCACTTCGAAGACGCGACGCTGAGAGTGGATTTCTACCAGTACGGGGACGGCGAGGTCGAGTTCATGGCCATCGATCGCCTGATCAAACAGGGCGCATGGGCCGGTCCGGTCCGTCACCTCATCGATCCCCACCCCTACGGCCGCTACGTCGTGCGGGTCTTCGCCATGACCGACGGCGATACCCTCTTCGAGCAGGGATTCGACAGTTATTTCGGGGAGTACCGATTGACCGGACCGGCGGGGACAGGGGTCGCTCGGGTCTACCACGAAACGGTGCTGCTCCCCTTCCCCCGCCATCCGGTCCGCGTCGCTCTGAGCGCTCGCCCGGACGATGGTGACGAAACCCTCCTGGTCGAGATCACCGTCGATCCCACCGCCATCGAGATCGCCACCGAGCGACCCGCTCCGGGAGTCACTGTCGTCGACGGACACCTTGCAGGCGATCCGCACACATCCCTCGACATCGCCTTCGTCGGCGAAGGCTATCGCGCAATCGAGATCGAGGCTTTCCGTGCCGATGTCAGGAGATTCACCAAACTCATGCTGTCCCGGGAGCCCTATGCCGCCGCCAAGGACCGCATCAGCATCCGCGGCGTTCTTCGTCCGTCTGATGAATCGGGGGTCGACGAACCGACCAAGGGAGCCTGGCGATCCACCTCGCTCGGGGCGAGCTTCGACAGCTTCGGCTCGCCGCGTTATCTCCTCACCGAGGACAACCGATCGCTGCGCGACATCGCCGCCAACGTCCCCTACGACACCCTGGTCATCATGGTCAACCACGACCGCTACGGCGGCGGCGGGCTCTACAACCGCTACTGCACATTCACCGCCCACGGACCATTCGCCGGCTATCTCCTGCTGCACGAGTTCGGCCACTCTTTCGGTGGTCTCGCCGACGAGTACTACACCTCGTCAACCGCCTATGAGGATTTCTATTCGCCGGAGGTCGAACCCATCGCGCCGAACATCACCGCCCTGCTCGATCCGGAGAACCTCAAGTGGGCCGATCTCGTGACGCCGGACACGCCGATTCCGACGCCCTGGGACAAGACCGCCTACGACGAGGCCGATCTCGCCTATCAGGACGAGCGACGAGTGCTGAACGCCGAGATCGCCGAGGTCGCCCGCTCCGGCGCGCCTGCATCCGAGGTCGAGGTTCTGCAACAGGCCGAGGACCGCCACGCCCTCGACCGCGCGGCCGCCGTGGACGCATTCGTGGCGGCCAGCGGCCTTGCGTGGAACCGTCGGCGCCTTCGAGGGCGCCGGTTATGTGTCGCAGGGGCTCTACCGCCCGGCCATCGACTGTCTGATGTTCAGCCGTGGGGTCAAGGACTTGTGCCCCGTGTGTCGGCAGGCCGTCGGCGAGAGGATCAAGGTCTACACCGGCGAGTGATCGCCAAACCTGTGGTAGCCTCCATCCGATGAGCGATTCGAAACGCCCACGAACGATCTACCGCGTCAGCTTCCTCAGCGCCGGCGAGGTTTACGAGATCTTCGCCGCGAACGTCGTTCAGGGCGGTCTCTTCGGTTTCATCGAGGTCGAGCAGATCCTCTTCGGCGAGCGGTCGAAGCTGCTCATCGATTCGTCGGAGGAACGCCTCAAGACCGAGTTCGAAGGGGTTCAACGAACCTTCATCCCGCTCCACGCCGTGCTCCGCATCGACGAGGTCGAAAAGGCCGGCCGGGGGAGGATCACCACCGGATCTGGAAAAGTCGCGTCCTTTCCCATGACCGTGCTCGGGCCATCCAAGGCCTCCAAACCGGAGTGAAAACCGCTGATCTCATCGGTTATGGTATCGCCCAAACCCATGCTGCACCGGCGAGGACACGTTGTCTGACTGCAACCCGCAGCCGAACAAACCGTAGATCGAGATGAAGACGGAGGCTGAATGGAATCGAAGATCACAACCTGGATCGTTCGGGCGTGGCGGGACTGGCTTCGCTCCATCGTCTTCATCGTCCTGGCCGTGACCGCGTTTCGCTCAGCGGTCGCCGACTGGAACGACGTGCCGACGGGGTCCATGAAACCGACAATCCTCGAGGGCGACCGGATCGTCGTCAACAAACTCGCCTACGACCTCAAGATTCCCTACACCAGGGTGCAGATCGCCCACTGGGGAGACCCCGCGCGTGGCGACATCGTGGTGCTGTCATCCCCAGCCGACGGCAAGCGGCTGGTCAAGCGGGTGATCGGTCTCCCGGGGGACACCATCGCCATGGACCGCAACCGGCTGGTGGTCAACGCGGTGCCCGTGACCTACTCGCCCCTCGATCCCGCTCTCGCCATCGCTTTCGATTCAAACGACGACCACCGGGTTCTCGCGGCCGAGGAGCTCGACGGCAGCGCGCACGCCATGATGATCACCCCAGGTGCGCGGACGCTTCGATCCTTCGACCCAGTCGAGGTCCCGGACGGACAGTACTTCCTCATGGGCGACAACCGGGACGAGAGCTTCGACTCACGCTACTTCGGGTTCGTCGATCGCGAACGAATCGTCGGACGGGCGCTCGCCGTCGCCGGTTCCGTCAATCCGGACAACCACTTCTGGCCGCGCTGGAAGCGCTTCTTCACCGGGTTGAAATAACACCGCGAAGGCGCGAAGTTCGCAAAGACATCGCAATACGATGATCGAGCCGATTTCGAGGCGTTGCAACGCCTCGAAACCGGCTCGACTGTGATGCTTGGCGTCCTTCGCGTCTTTGCGGTTCGTTCTCACCTTCAGTCGAGGTGGCCGCGGTCGGAGTCGCCCATCTCCACCCCGCCCGTCGGGGAAGTACTCATTCCACCGCCGATCCACCAGCGCCGCGGTCTCTTCATCGCAGAAGAGCTCCTTCGGATACGGCGGTTTCATCCTCGCATCGATGACCATGGGCGCGGTATAGGAGACGTGGTGACGGACCACCCGTTGCGCCGCGGTGTGGATGTCCGCCGCGGGCTCGAAACGGGTGAAGGTGGTCCAGAGGAAGTTGATCGAGCTTGCGGTTGCACGATCGGCGTCGTCGGTGAGGACGACGAGCGGCCAGTCGCCGAAAGCCGGATCGCCGGCCAACCGCCGGGCTGCGCCGGGTTCGCTGGAGTAGGCCGGACCGTCCACCACCAGACAACCGGGACAGAAGACGCGCGCCCGGCGGATACCGGCAGGCGCAACCGGAGTCGTGAACTCACCCGCCAGGTCGCGGACCGGGTCACCCAACCCCAGCAACACGCCCTTGGAACCCAGGTTGACCTCCGGCCCGGTGTAGTCCAGGGTGTCCATGGCAAGATTCGATACGACGTAGAGATCGGTTTCGAGCCGGGTTCGGGCGAGGATGTGGCTCAGCGTTGCGCGAATATCCCGCAGATCCACCGCGCGGTCCGTCACCAGGAGGAACTTGGTCAAACTCAGCTGACCCTCGCCGAGAATCCGAAAGGCCGAGGCCATGGCCTCTCGGCGATACCGCTCCTGGACCACCGCCCCGGCAAGGGCGTGGAAGCCGGTTTCTCCGTATGACCACAACGAAGTGACCCCGGGCATCACCAGCGGAAAAAGCGGGGACAGAAGATCCTGCAGCAGATCTCCGATAAAGAAGTCCTCCTGCCGCGGTTTGCCCACCACCGTCGCCGGGAAGATGGCATCGCGCCGGCGGGCCGAGTACTCGATCTCGAACACCGGGTAGTCGTGGCGCAGAGAGTAGTAGCCATAGTGGTCGCCAAAGGGACCCTCGGGTCGGCGGACGCCGGCCGGCACCCGACCACAGAGTGCGATCTCGGCGTTGGCGATGAGCGATCTCCCGTCCGGGCCCCGACACTCGGCGATCTTGCCACCCGCAATCAGCGACGCGAGCACGAGTTCGGGCACGTTCTCGGGCAGAGGGGCGATCGCGGCGAGAATCAGAGCCGGTGGGCCGCCGAGGAAGACAGTGGTCGTGAGATCTCGGCCCCGGGCCTCGGCGACGGCATAGTGAAAACCCCCGCCCTTGCCGATCTGCCAGTGCATCCCGGTGGTTCGTCGATCGTGTACCTGGAGTCGATACATCCCCAGGTTCGGTCCCCCGGTGTCGGGGTGGTGGGTGGCGACCAGCGGCAGGGTAAAAAACGGCCCTCCATCCTCCGGCCACGATGTCAGAACGGGCAGGCGATCGAGTTCCACATCCTTCGACACGAGATCGAGCACCGCACCCCTGGGGACTCGACGGGTGCCGAGCTTGAGTCCGGCACCGAGCAGGCCGCGATTGGCCCAGAGCCGCGCTGCGGAGGGCGGCAGCCCACTCCGGATCATCTCTACGAGCGAACGTACAAACCGCGCCGGGCGGGCGCCAAAGGCGAGTTGCGCCCGACAAGCGGTGCCAAAAAGGTTGGTCGCGACCGGGATCTCCGAACCCAGCGGATGAGTGAAAAGCAACGCCGGCCCACCGGCGGCGATCACGCGCCGGTGGATTTCCGCGATTTCGAGGTGGGGATCCACCGGCGCCTCGATGATGCGCAGCTCGCCATCGACCTGCAACTGGTGGAGGAAACTCCGAAGATCGGGAAACGTCTGTTTCGTCATGGTATGTACATTAGCAATCCCGAGCCGGTCCTTGTCGGCGCCGCCGCAAGCTCCCTCGCTGCCGCAGCGCGGCAATTCCAATATCCGAGCCCCCGATCCCCGCTGCCGACGGCGCCGGTTCGTCGATTCTCCGGCGATGAACAAAAGCAGCCGATTTTTGTCAACAAATTGGTAATACACATCTTAACCAGCCGCTGGGCCGACCCAGTTGACAACAATGCCGCACCGCGGTACAACGGTGGCAACGGCGGATCGGGCCGCGCACAATTTTTTCGCTTGGAGTTGACGATGATCCGACTCATCAAACGATACGGGAGCCGCAAGCTCTACGACACCGAAGAGAGCCGTTATGTGGCCCTCGACGAGCTTGCCGGCTGGATCCGCAACGGACAACAGATCAAGGTCATCGACAACAAGACCTCGGACGACGTCACCGCCCAGACCCTCACTCAGATCATCTCCGAGGAAGGCCGCAAGGGCACCTCGCTGCTGCCGAACGAGGTGCTGCACGAACTCATTCGCGCAGGCGAAAAAGCGGTGTCCAACGGCGTCGAACAACTGCAGAACCGGATGGACCGGCTGGTTCAGGCCTCGATGGATCGCATCGGGCCCGTGCGGCGGGCACGAGAGGAAATGGGTCTCCTTCGCGAACGGCTGGAGGAACTCGAACTCTCACTGGCCGCTTTCGAGGGCGAGCGTCGCGCTTCGGTCCCGAAAACCGACGACGAGTGACGCCCGTTCAAGTTCAATCGACCCCCTCAGGGTTCAAACACATCCTTATGCCAACCGGGGGCGGACGGTGATCGACTCTTCCCGCAGCACCTCAAGAGTGGGTCTCGCCCTCGCCGGCGGCGGCCCCGAAGGATCGATCTACGAAATCGGTGCGGTTCGGGCCCTCGACGAGGCCCTCGACGGCATCGACTTCAACGATCTCGACATCTATGTCGGCGTCAGCGCCGGGGCATTCATCTCCGCCTGCCTCGCCAACAACCTGTCCACCGCTCAGATGTGCCGGGCCATCGTCAAACACGAACCCGGAGAGCACCCCTTTGTTCCCGAGACCTTTCTCTCGCCCGCCGTCGGCGAGTTCGTCCGTGGCGGAATGATGGTGCCGCAGCTCTTTCTCGCCGGACTCTGGGACCTCGTCAAGCATCCCAAGGAGCACCGTCTGGTCGAACCGTTGCAAAGGCTCGCCAGAGCCCTCCCAGTCGGCTTGTTCCGGAGCGAGCCGCTGCGAAGCTACCTGGCGAAGATCTTCTCCAAACCGGGTCGAAGCGATGATTTTCGCAAGCTCCGCAGGCGGTTGGTCGTGGTCGCCACCGATCTCGACTCGGGCCGACCGGTGCGTATTCGGCGAACCGGGGCTCGACCACATCCCGATCTCGACCGCTGTCCAGGCGTCCAGCGCCCTGCCCGGCCTCTATCCGCCGGTCAGGATCGAGGGTCGTGACTACGTCGACGGTGTGCTCTTCAAGACCGTTCACGCGTCGGTGGCGCTCGACGAGGGCGCCGACCTCGTCTTCTGCATCAACCCCATCGTCCCGGTGGACACGATCCGATCCGTCGAACTCGGTATCATGCGTCACGGCCGGCTCGCCGAGCGCGGTCTGCCGACGGTGCTCGCCCAGACCTTCCGGACCATCATTCACTCGCGGATGAGCGTCGGTCTCTCGAACTACGAGACACAATACTCCGACAAGGACGTTCTGGTCTTCGAGCCCCGCCGCGACGACTACACGATGTTCTTCTCCAACGTCTTTTCGTTTGCCAACCGAAAGGCCGTGTGCGAACACGCCTATCGGAGCACCCGCCAAAAGCTGTGGCGCAACCGACGCCGCCTCGAACCGGTTCTCGCGCGCCACGGGATCACGTTGCGGGTCGACCTACTCGAGGATCAGAATCGCGATCTCTGGGATTCGGTGAAACTCCACGAACGCCGGCCCGCATCCACCTCCCACGTCAAGGCCCGTCTCGACAAGGCCCTGGCTCGGGTGGAGGAATTCATCGCCGCCTATTAGATCGAATCGTCGAGTCGTCCGGAAAGACCCACTCATGAAGATCGGCGGCAAGCTCCGGATCGCGTGAGTTGAGGTAGACGACTTCATTGATGCGCGCTACGGGTGTCGCCCGCGAACACAAGGGCGAGACCAAGACCATAGTGTGCTCTGAGATTGTCGGGATCGAGCTCGAGGGCCTTGCGGAATGCTCTGACTGCGGCCACATACTCATCCTGGTGATAGAGGGCGACCGCCAATCCGATCCGCGCCTCGATGTTTTCGGGGTCCTTTGCCAAAACCTCCCGACAAACCCTCTCGGCATCGGCATGGCGTTCGAGCGCAGCGTAGGCGATACCCAGCTCGACCAGCGCCTGCATAAGATCCGGATCCCGCACCGCGGCCTCGGCAAGGTACGTCACCGCGGCGTCCAAATGACCTTGGCGCCGGGACGTCACGCCGAGCATGAAGGTCGCTCCGACCTCGTGCGGGGTCGAGCAGATGCGCCTCCTCGAAGGCCTCCCTCGCCTCATCGAGCCGGCCGAGTTCGAGGGCGGCCGAGCCGAGGCCGAACAACGCGTTGAAGCGCTGTTCGTCACCGGAGGCGCGATCCAGCGCCCGTGAGTAGTGGTTCACGGCAGCTTCGAACCGGCCCTCTTCGAGGGCAAGATAACCCAGTTGAAGCTCGCGAAACGAATTCGGCGGTGGTTCCTCGGCCCTTGCCCCGGCATCTGGGACCGCGGCGAGGACCGCGAACACGACCAGCACCGGCCAGCATTGGATTTCGCGCCAATTCACCTCGCGCTCGCGAGTCGTCCTCACCTCTTCCCTCCATCCGATTCACCCCAGTTTTCCCAATCTGCTCCGACATCCTTCACCGCCGCCTCGGCGACCTCCTTGAGACTCGCAACCAGGGTGCCGAAGGAAAGATCGAAGACGATCTTGCACGGCCGATGGGGTTCGGCACGCTCGATCCACACCACCATAGATCCCGACTTTGTTGAACATCATCTTGTCACGTGGTTCGGGGACCACCGCAGCGGCGGCGATCTTGCCCATCTTGGTCTTGATCGTCTTGTGCTCGGTCACCAGAGCGACGGTGTCCACAACTCCCTTACTCGTCATCAGACCGAGCACGATCTCCCCGCCGACCTCGGTGTTCATCGAGCGCAGCCGAAAGATGAAGGCGAGAGGATCGAAAACCCGGTCGCTCTCGATGGGGATGGTGGTGGTTTCGCCGTTCTTGGTCCGCACGACCTCCTTGGTCTCCAGGTCGACAACCCAGACCTCATCCTTGCGTTTCTTCTTCTCGAGGGAGTGCTCCTCATAGCGTGTCGATGTCATTCGCCGAGGGTCGAAGAAGGAATCGAGGCGGGAGCGGAGCCGGTAGACACCGTCGAAAAACTTCGTCGTCCGGACAAGGGTCACGATACGATCCACTGGTTCTCCGTCGCCGCCGGTTTCGACGAAGCTCGTAATCTCCATGTCGCCGCAATGAACGCCCATCCAAGACACCGCGTAGGTGAGCCTCTCGCCGACCGGTTCAGCCGCCGCAGCCGCCCTCGGCGTCCCACTCTCGGCGGCGTCGCCGGCACCCACGATCGGATACGCCAGGATCATCGAGACGATGCATATCCAGGTCCGACGATCGATCGGTCGCCGATTTCTGAACTCCATTTCCGCTCCCGATTCCCCCCTCCGCGGTCACCCGTCCACGATAGCAGGCCGAGCTCAGAAGAGCCGTCCGTCCGCCGGCACAGGTTTGGGATCAGTGGACCCTGCTCGGAGAGAACTCACCCTCCTCGTCGATTCCGTGGATGAGGACGAAAAAGTACGCGGGATACCGGTCGGCATCGGTCTCGGTAATGAGTTCGAAGACAAACTCGTCCTCGCGGTCGCCGGCCGCACCCTGGACATAGGCGATCTGCTCCGGCGCGAGCAGGAGTTCTCCGACGAGAAGCTTCCCCCTCAGGACCTGCACGACGAGGGTTTCCGGATTCTCTTGGGAAAAGTGCCAGTGCAGGTCCTCATCGTCGTACAGAACGGCCTCCGGAGTCCCGGCTCGCAGAATGCAATTGGGGTGGCCCATGAGCCATGTCCAGAACACATCGAAAGGCAGAGTTGGTTGATCGTCCACAGTCATCATTGTCCCGACTTTAGCATTCTTCTCATTCCGACAACCCCACCTGCGGCGTCTCGCCGCAGGTGGGATTGTCGGAAACCGGAGAAAGAAAACGGGGCGCCGCAGAGCGCCCCGTCCTGGTTTCCGAGAAGATGTCCCGTTCTATTTGATACCCGCGAACTCCTCGAGCATGGCGGTGGTGACCGACTTGGGCCGCTCGATGGGATAGCCGAGCGCGCGGTCCCAGGTGATGTTGGTCAGCACGCCGAGGGCGCGACCGACGCCGAAGAGAACCGTGTAGAAGTCCCACTCGGTGAGACCGTAGTACCACTGGATCACACCGGACTGGGCGTCGACGTTCGGCCACGGGTTCTTGGCCTTGCCGTGCTCGGTGAGCACGCCCGGGGCGACCTTGTAGATCATGGAGATGACCTTGAACAAGCGGGTAGTCCGGCAGGTTCTTGAGGCAGAACTCGCGCTGCGACTCGTAGCGCGGGTCGGTCTTGCGGAGCACGGCGTGACCGTAGCCCGGGATGACCTGACCCGAGTTGAGGGTCTTCCAGAGGGCGTCTTTGATGACCTCTTCGGTGGGCTCCTGGCCCTCGAGGCTCGTCCATGAACTTCATGGTCCAGCTCAGCACCTCCTGGTTGGCGAGACCGTGCAGCGGACCCGCGAGACCGTTCATTCCGGCCGACAGCGAGTAGTAGGCATCCGACAGCGCCGACGCCACCAGGTGGGTGGTGTGGGCGGAGACGTTGCCCGACTCGTGATCCGAGTGGAGGATGAAGTACATCCGCGCAACGTCGTCGTAGGGCTTGTCGATCCCCATCTGGTGGGCGAAGTTGCCGCCCATGTCGAGCTTCGGGATCTTCGGCGATCTGCTCGTCGTTCTTGTACTTGAGGCGATAGATGAAGGCCGCGAGCGACCGGAAGCTTGGCCATCAGGTTGCAGGAGTCCTCGAACATGGGCTCCCAGTACTCCATCTTGTTCATGCCCTCGTTGTAGCGCTTGACGAACTCCGACTCGCGCTGCATGGCGACGATACCGGCCGAGAACATGGTCATGGGATGGGTGTCGGCCGGCATGGCGCGCATGATGTCCTTGACGTACTGCGGCAGCTGACGGCGTTTCTTGAAGTCGGCAACGACCTCTTCCGCCTGCTCGGCGGTGGGGATGTCACCGGTCATGAGGTAGTAGAAAAAACCCTCGACCGCGGGATAGTCCTGGCCCTTGACCGCCGGCAGCGCCGCAAAGGTCTCGGGAATGGTGCGACCGCGGAAACGGATGCCCTCGAAGGGATCCAGATATGACACGTCGGTGACGAGGCACTTGACACCGCGGGCGCCACCGATGGCCTGGCCGATGGTGACCTCGCTGATCTTGACGTCACCGTATTCCTTGAGCAGCCGAACCGTCCGCGGCCGGTGCTCCTCGATCTTCTTCTTGAGGGTTTCCTTGAGAGTCGACATATCCATTCTCCTTTTGTGGCCTCGGCGGCAGCAGCGATCATTCTCAGACCTCGCGCCGTCGCTCCAATTCGTTTGATTTTCCTTCTCGATTCTGGTTTCGAGGGCCGCGCTCACGCAACAGAGTATAGAGCTTGTGAAACAAAGTGACAAGCTCTTTCACAGTTGCGCGCCTTTCGAAATGCCGCAGCGCGGCTCCAACGAGCGATCAGACCGAAAACGGTTGACAGCGGCGCCAAACAGGCGAAAATGACCGTCAATGCAGAAGATCGCAGTTCGCGAGCTCCGTACGAGGTTCCTCCTCGCCGAAGCCGATGCCTTGATTCTCTTCGCGGCCGGCGTCGTGGCCGCCTGGATTCGATTCGGCTCGGCCGGCTTCGATGTCGAGGTCGAACCAGATTCTCCAGCACCCCGGGTTCATCTTCTACGCTGTTTTGGTCCAGTTCGGCCTCGCCACCACCTTCGATCTCTACCGCCCATCGAGCTGGCGAACCCCCGACTACCTTCTCGCCCGGACGACGGCACTGGCCGTCACCATGGCCGTCGACTCTGGTTCTCGGCGTCTATCTCGTCGAGCCATGGCGTTTCGGTCGCGGCCTGCTCGCCATCACCCTCGCCATCTCGCTGCCGCTGCAGGTCGTGCTCGATTCATCTGGCTGAAGCTGGCGACCCGGCCGCAGGCCCGCGACGCCATCGTCATCGGCGACGGTCCCATCGTCGGCGCCCTCCGCACGCGAACTCGAGGAGCGGCCGAACCCACCGTTTCGAATTGCCCGTCACCTGCCGGCGCCCATCAACGGCGACGCCGACCCGCTCGACGGAATCGACATCCGCGAGCACCGACCTCATCATCGTCGCCCAGCTCACCGACGACGATCCGACCATCGACCGTCTCGCCGCCCTCAATTTCCGCGGCACGACGGTGGTCGACGCCGCCGGCGCCTACGCCGCGCTGACCGGACGGATTCCGGTCCGCCAGGTGGACTCACGGTGGTTCATCGCGACCGGCGATTTCTCGTCCATCGCGACGTCGCCGTTCCACTATCTCCAGCGGTTCTTCGATCTCTTCTCGGCGACCGACCCTGCTCATCCTCACGGCGCCGGTGCTCCTCGTCGCCGCCCTCGCCGTATCTCCTCACCGGACGGCTCACCGGTCATCTACCGCCAGCAACGTCTCGGTCGGTTCGGACAGCCGTTCGAACTGCTCAAGCTCCGCACGATGCAGCACGAGCTCCGATGCCAACGGCCCGACCTTCGCCGAGGAAAACGACGCCAGGGTCTCCCCGTCGGCCGCTTGCTCCGACGGTGGCGAATCGACGAACTGCCGCAGCTGATCAACGTCCTGCGCGGCGAGATGAGTCTGGTCGGGCCCCGCCCCGAACGACCGGACGTGGCGGCCCGATTCGAAAGGAAGATCCCGTTCTACGCCTTTCGCTACTCGGTCCGCCCGGGCTCACCGGGTGGGCGCAGATCCACCTCCCGTATTGCGCGCGGACCGAGGACCACATGGTCAAGCTCGAGTTCGATCTCTACGCCGTCCGGCACCACGGCCCGGCGATGTACGCCATCGTGCTGGTGAGGACCCTCGGGGCGTTGGTGTTTCCGACCGGGACGGTAGTTTCCGCCTCGAGTCGGCGCACCTTCCCGCGTTCTTTCGCGGCATCTGGATTCCTTGACAGCCCGGTTCTCCGACGGATACTCGGCCCGGTTCTTTCAGAATTGACGCATCCATGGGGGTGTCCCGTCTCGGACGGGGCTGAGATCAAACCCCTCGAACCTGATCCGGGTCATGCCGGCGGAGGGAACTGGAGCATTTGATCATGCCGTGTTCTCCCTCTCCCGGCTTCGACCCAACCACCATCGGAGAAACGGCATGTTTCTTTTTCGCCTGGTCGTCAGCACGCTCGTCTGTCGCCACCATTTCCGCACCGGCTTCGGCCGCGGAGCTCCGCGGCCGCCTCATCGACAAACTGAGCAAGGAGCCCATCGCCGACGCCGTCGTGCTGGCGACCTGCGACGACCTCGAACATCGAGGCCCACACCGATAGCCAGGGCGTCTTTTCCCTCGCGCTGCCCGATCCACCACCCTTCTCCATCCGCCTTCAGGTGACAGCCGGCGGCTACGAGACCCTCGACCTCAACCTCACCGATCGTCCCGCACACTCATGAGCTCAGCCTCCAGGCCGAACCGGTGGTGTTTCGAGGCAGAGGTCGAGGTCACCGGCCTCCACGCCACCATCGGCGAGACCCCGGTGACGGTGACCAACATCGGCCGCGAGGAGATCGAGCGCCGCTACTGGGCCCAGGACGTACCCGATCTTTCTCGAACAGACCCCCGGTTTCTACGCCTACAACGACAGCGGCAACGGCATCGGCTACTCGTACTTCTTTCTCCGCGGCTTCGATATGCGCCGCACCGCCGTCAGCCTCAACGGGGTTCCGCTCAACGACGCCCACTCGCACGGCGTCTTCTTCATCGATCTGGCCGACTTCCTCTCCACCACCGACGAGATCCAGGTCCAGCGCGGCGTCGGCACCAATCTCTACGGCGGCAGCGCCATCGGCGGCTCGGTCAACATCCAGAGCCGCCAGCCTCTCACCGAACAGACGACTCCACCTCGCCATGCTCGGCGGTTCCTTCGGCACCAGCCGGCTCACCTTCGAGTTCGACAGCGGGCTCATCAACGACACGATGGGCGACCACCGCACGCTACTCCCGCGTCCAGTCCGACGGCTACCGCGACCAGAGCTGGTCCGAGATGTGGAACTACTACCTCTCGGTCGTCCGGTACGGCGAGAAGACCAGCCTGCGCATCAACCTCTTCGGCGGCCCGGAGGAGACCCACCTCGCCTACGAGGGCATCTCCAAGGCCTATCTCGACGGCGAGATCACCGGCGACAAGCGGGTCGATCGCCGCTACAACCCCCTCGACCTACCCCAACGAGATCGACAGCTTCTTCCAGCCCCACTACCAGGTGATCCACAGCTGGCAGATCAACCCCGATCTCGCGTGGCAGAACACCTTCTATCTCTTCGAGGGAGACGGCTATTTCCAGCAGTTCAAGGAGGACCGATGGATGCCCGAGTACGGCCTCGAACCCATCGAGCTTGCCCGACGGCTCGGTCATCGACACCACCGATCTCGTCCGGCGGCGCGAGGTCGATGAGTGGGACGCGGGCTGGATCCCCAATCTCGAGTGGCGCCACGGCAACGGCCGCGGCAGCCTCCAGGCGGGAGCCGCCTTCCGACTCCACAGCGGACGTCACTGGGGCTTCGTCCAGTGGGCGCAGTTCTACCCCCCGGATCTCGATCCCGATCACCGGTACTACGACTACCGCCTCGACAAGCAGACCATCCAGCCCTTCGTCCAGGAGAGCTGGCGTTTCAACGACAAATGGAATCTCATGGCCGGTCTGACCTGGACCCACCACCGCTATGAGATGAACGACGACAAGCTCAAGGGCGTCGAGGTGGACGAGAGCTTCTCCTACCTCCTCCCCAGACTCGGCGTCACCTTCCGGCCCACCGAGCGACTGAGCTTCTTCGCCAACGTCTCGCGCGGCGGGCGCGAACCCGCGTTCCGCGACATCTACGACCCACAGAGCTACTGGTCGCCCGCGCCCCTCGCCCTCGACCCCGAGGAACTCACCGACTACGAACTCGGCGGCACCTACGCATGGTCCACCGGCCGCGCCTCGCTCAATCTCTACTACCTCGACTTCGACAACGCCATCGTCTGGGCCGGGGGCCTCGACAACAACGGCGACCCGGTGACCGCCAACGGCGCCGTCACCGAGCACCGTGGGGTCGAGCTCGATCTCGAGTGGGCGCCGATTGCCGGCCTTCGGCAGGCACGCCTCGATCTCGCCTGGTCGAACAATCGCATCGTCGACTTCACCGAACACGACTTCGACGGCAACGCCGTCGACCACTCAGGGAACGCGTTGCCGGTGAGCCCCGAGTGGCTGGTCTCTCTCGAGCTCCACGGCACCGCCGGCCCGGTCACGGGGATGCTCACCGTTCGCTATGTCGATGACTTCTACCTCGACAACACCGAGGACATGCGCAAGTTCCCCGAGATCCGTGACGATCCCGACTACATCCACCGAATCAACGAGGCCTACACGGCCATCGACCTCGGGTCTCGAGGTCGATCTCGGACGGACGCGTGGCGAACGCCATCATGGCGCGACAGGTCAAGGCCAGCTTCCGGGTCAACAATCTCACCGACGCCCTCTTCACCACCTTCGGCTATTTCGACGGATACCAGCCGGTGTGGATTCCGGCGGCAACGAGGAGCGCGTATGCGGGGCTGGTGTTTGATTGGTGAGGTGAGACGTTAGACGTCAGGCGTCAGACGTTAGATGCAGCGAAATCGTCGGTCATCGAGCGCTGGCCGTCCTTTGCCGCGCTGCGACGTGCCGTCAGCCGCGGTTGAGTTAGATTGATCGACGATCATCGAGGTCGCGGCTCGGCCTCCAACATTCGATCCATGCGGTCAATTCTCGTTTTTCTGCTGCTGCTCGGCGTGCGAGCCACCACCCGGCTTCTTCTTCCGGCTTCGGGAAGATTGGATGCCGACCAAGCCCGCACGAAATGGCCGACGACACCCGAATCGTCGCGATCCTGAATCACACCAGCCTCTACGAACCGCTGATCGCCGGATACGCCTCGACCAAACTGCTGTGGCGTTTCGCACGGCACGGAGTTCTTCCGGTGGCCGAGAAGACCATGAAACGTCCCATCGGGCTGTTCTTCCGGTTTCTCGTTCGCCACACCGTGACGGTCACCCGGCAGCGCGATTCCACCTGGGAAGATGTCCTCAACAGGATCGACAACCGGGCCCTCGTGATCATCCTCCCCGAAGGCCGGATGAAGCGGCGGACCGGGCTCGACTCGAAGGGCCGTGAAATGACCGTCCGAGCCGGGATCGCCGATATCCTCGAGGCGCTGCCCGGACGGCCGGATACTGACGGTCTACTCGGGCGGTCTCCACCACATCCAGGCGCCCGGGGAACTCCTGCCCCGGCCCTTCAAACCCATCCTCTGCCGCTTCGAGATGATCGATATCGCCAACTTCAAGCTCGACGTGGCCGCCAAGTACCCCGATGCTCGCGTTTCGGAAGGCTGTCATCCGCGATCTGACCGAACGCCGAGACGCCTATTGCCCGACCGAACTGCAACCACCGCCGATTCCGACCGACGCCTGATCCAGCGGCCGGGTCGAACGCCGACACTTGCTCAAACCGCGTCGATGATGCGATCATGAGCCATCAGCGACGGTCGCCGGGGCATCCGGCAGCGGCGCTGCGGATACCGGCGCGATGGGAAGATATTCATAGCGTCGGTGTGAAAGTGGGAGGCACGTTGGTCACGGAAGCCGATTCTCGGGAGATCGCCGAGGCACGTCTGCTGCTGGCGAGGTATCTGTCGGACGAAGTCGCTCCGATGATCTTCGCCGACGCGGCGGAGATCCTCCTCAAGGCGCCTCCCGAGGTCATGGCTCGTGAAATCCACTCGTGGGTCGGTACTCAGCTCCAGGGACCAAACGCCTCCGCCGTCAGCGACTATCTCCTCCACTCGGCCCGCAAGGTCCAGAACCTCGGCGAGCTCGGAGCTCATCCCCAAGGAAGACCTCAATCAATACCTGGCGCAGACTCCAACCGCTTCTGATCGGCATCTGCCCGGAGCACGACCGTGCTGAGTTTGTCGGCAAACCTGAGTCGACTCGGGGTCGCCGAGGCGGAGGAGCCATGGCGGCTCGGATTTCGGTCAGCAGATCGCCCCAGTCCGGTTCCGGAGGTGGCGGCGGCGGTGGTTCGATGACGGCGGTGGAGACGGCAGGTTCCGGCACTCATGGCGGTGGAGATGCCACCACGATCGGCGCCGAGCTACGACCAACAGATCGCCCGAAGCGGGCGCAGCAGCGCGCCGCCGAACAGATCGAGCCGCCGCCCGAGATTCCTCGACAGGCAGCCGCAGCAGCACGCCACTGCCGCCGCAGCAGGATCCGCGACCGCCGGCGACGACGACCAGACAACCGCGCACATCGATCGCCTCAACCACCTTCTCGACCGTTGGGAGCGTGTCGCCTCGAAATCCCCCGCCCAATCGCCGGCCGGACTCAACACCTCTCTCGCGGGCGCCGAAAGCGCGCTCCTCTCGCGCATCATCGACGAAGTCGCCAGCTCGGCGACGATCCTCATCGGACCTCAACAATCAACTCCGCTATCTCAAGGACTTCGGCGTCCAGTTCGCTGGGTGGCGGCGTCTTTCAGGCGCTCAGCGGCTCACTCCCGGATTGGGCGCCGTCCCAGGAGCCATCGACGCAAGGGAGAGGACGCCCCGCCTCTTTCCGGCGCGGCTGAGACCATGCGCAAGGTCATGGATCTCTCCAAGGACCCGGACGAGCTCAACGAACGCTTCCGGGAGCTCATCTCGACCGCGGTCGATCAAGTTCAACAGCGGCTCGATCGGAAGGGCCGTCACCGTCATCGACCTGGCCAACCGGATGATCTCGCAGAAGGAGGTCGATGCCTCCCTCGCCGCGAACATCATCGACCAGGCATCCGAGAAGCTCGATGAGACGCAACTGCGGAAATACTCCGAGAATGACGACAAACGGCTGCTCCTGCGCCGGGTGCTCAGCGTTCTTCCCATCGCTCCAGATCGACAATCTGATGCAGGACCTGATCGTCGAAGACACGTCGCGATCGCCGACGCATGATTCTCCGCCTGCTCATGATCCACGGCGACGAGACCAGGGGCCACGCGATCAAGACTTCTCGACGATTCTCTTTCCGGCAATGTCCCACAGCCCTGGTACGTCCAACGAAATCTGATCTACCTCATGCGATCCATCCCTCCGAGCGAGGAGTACGACGTCGACAAGGAAATCGATCTTCTGGTCAGATCCTCGGTCCCCGGCGGCGAGCTTCCGCTGCTCCGCGAAGCCCTGACCGCTCTCGGCCAGATCGACCACCCGCGATCGGTCAAGACCCTGGTCGCGCGGGTCAGCGATCTCGAGGATGTGCTCCTGCAGAAGGGCAAAGCTGCGCACAATACATCCGAGATCCAGTCGCTTCTCGACACGGCCATCAAAGCCCTGATTCGGTTCGACAACAAAGAGGCGCGGCAGTGCGTCGTGACCCACGGACTCAAGCGGCGTCCCGAGTTCGGCGACACCCTGGCCCGCCTGGCCATGCTCAGCGGACAGGATCTCTCCGATGACCCGACCACCATCAACCGCGTGATCGAGGCGATCAAGACCGAACTCCCGGTCAAGGTCTTCGGCGTCTCGGTCAAGACCCCACGAAAGGCGCAGAACATCGGTCATCTGCTCGACAGCCTCTCCGGCACCGACATCCCCAAAGTGCGGATGGTCTACGACAGCATCGTCCGCAAGTTCCCCGGCGAACAGTTCGCCAACGCCGCCGCCAAGGCTCTGACCAAACTCGACACGAAGACCATCGATCGATCAACCGACCGAAGACGGCGACACGGTCACCTCGCTGTCCGGCGATCTGGCGCTTTTCGGACTTCCGAACCTGATGCAGAATCTCGCCGATTCGCGGCTCGAGGGTGTCCTCACCGTCCTCGACGATTCGGGCAATTCCACCGCATCGATCACCCTCAGCGACGGGATGATGATCGATGCGACCGACGGGAAGCCTCACTGGGGACACCGCGGTCTACCAGCTCCTCGAACGACCGATTCTCGGACGGTTCATCTTCGTCAACCAACCGGTCGAGCTCGCCCCGAAGGATGGCGAAGGGCCGCCCGGCATCGCCGTCATGTCGCTCCTGATGGAAGGCATGCGCCGCTACGACGAATTCAACCGCGCAGCAGCGATCATCCCCGACGAAGGTCAATTCGCCGCCACCGGGAAACAGCCGACAGGCCTGCCCGACGAAGACGATGCGAATTTCGTCAACGGGATCTGGGTCCAGGCCACCCAGGGCAACACACCCATCGAGATCGAAAAGGAGGCCGGCGTCGACGGCTATCGGGTCTTCCGGCTCTTCGAACACTGGGTCAACGAGGGCGCGCTCGAACCGAAGAGCTGAAGTCCGAATTCTCAATTTTTGATTTTTAATTTTTAATTTCATCGCACAGCCTCAAGGAACGGTTGCGATGGAATTTAGAATTGAGAATTCAAAATTAAGAACTCGCTTCTGCGAGCCTGATGAACTCCTGCTGTGCTGCGCGGATCGGTTCGTCATCCTTCGGCTTCCGCCGGACATAGCTGCCGTCGGACTGGAGATCCCAGGCGGTGTGGTTGTCCTGCTCGAGCACTCTCGAGGATGCCGTCGATCTCGAGCCTGAGCGCCGGATCGATCACCGGCGCCATCGTCTCGACTCGCCGGTCGAGGTTTCGTTTCATCCAATCGGCCGAGCCGATGTAGATCTCGGGTTCGCCGCCGTTTTCGAATCGGTAGATTCGCCCGTGTTCGAGGAAACGGCCGAGAACCGAGAAGACCTTGATGGTCTCGGAGAGCCCCGGAACACCGGGTTTGAGGATGCACAGTCCACGAACGTTGAGGCGAGACGGGCACCCCCGCCCGGCTCGCCGCATAGAGCTCCCGAACCAGCGCCGGATCCTGAAGCTGGTTCATCTTGGCCTTGATGCCGCAGGGACGGCCGGCGTTGGCGTGATCGATCTCACGCCGGATGAGGTCGCAGAACCGGTCCCGCATGTACCGC
Organism: uncultured Acidobacteriota bacterium; assembly: GCA_963704125.1. Classification (GTDB taxonomy): domain Bacteria; phylum Acidobacteriota; class Thermoanaerobaculia; order Thermoanaerobaculales; family Sulfomarinibacteraceae; genus JAHECW01. The sequence goes on from CAVPHA010000020.1 coordinate 114,940, forward strand.
GGAGCGACCAGGAGCTTGCGATAGTCCTCGTAGGGCGTCGCCCCGGTGAGTTCGTTGAAGACCGCCGCCACGTCGTCGCTCAGATCCGGATTGCAGCTCAGGATCCCCAGGTCCTCGTAGATCCGCGCGGTTCCGGTGTGGTAGTTCCCGGTCCCGGCATGCACATAGCGACGGATCCCGTCCGCCTCCTCACGCAGAACCAGGGCCAGCTTGACGTGGGTCTTGAGGTGCTCGACACCGTAGGACACGTGCACGCCTTCCTTCTCGAGCAAACGACCCCACTCGATGTTGGGGGCCTCGTCGAAACGCGCCGTGATCTCGACCAGGACCGCAACCTGCTTGCCGCGCCGCGCGGCCTCGAGCAGCGCCGCGATGATCGGCGAATCGCTCGATGTCCGGTAGATGGTCAACTTGATGGCCAGAACCGCGTCGTCGACCGCGGCGGATTCGATGAATCGAAGCACCGAGCTGTCGAAGCTCTGGTAGGGATGGTGGACCAGGATGTCGCCGCGGCAGATCTCCCGGAAGATCGCGCCCGGGTCGTCCGGCGGGAGCGAGCTCAACCGCGGGTGGGTGATCGGCGTGTGAGTCGGGTAGCGAAGATCGTCACGTCCGGGAACATCGAGCTTGAGCAGATCGGCGATCCCGAGGAGTTCCTCGGTCGAGGTAGACCTCCTCGGGGAGGCAGCCGAGCTGACCGCGAAGCCACTCGCGCATCTTCTTCGGCATTCGGGAGGAGACCTGGAGTCTCACCTCGCCGGCAAACCGCCTCGCCTTGAGCTCCGAAGCCACCTGCTCGACGATGCTGCCGGGGATTGTCAGCGCCGCCAGATCCTCGAGCTCGGATGGAACACTCTCGTCCGCCTCGGCGCCCCTCGTCAATCGGAAGAAATGAACCGTCCCGATCTTCGCCTTGGGAAAGAGCAGACCGAGATTGGCTGCAATGACCTGTTCGAGCGGAACGCAGCCGCTCCCATCGGCCAGCGGAACCCAGCGCTGGCGGTTGGGCGGCACCTTGATCCGGATGAACCGCTCGCGTTTGCCCTCCTTGATCACCACCGCCAGGTTGAGCCCGAGGCTCGAAATAAAGGGAAACGGGTGCTCGGCATCCACCGCCAACGGCGTCAGGATGGGCAGGACCGCTCTCTTGAGATAGGCTTTGAGTTCGCCCTGAAGTCTCCTTCGAGAGCTCGCCGTGGTCGAGGATCGGGAAACCCGCCTCCCCCAGCGCCGGCCGGATCTGATCGCGGATGGTTTCGGCCGAGCTCCTTCACCTGGGCGAGGATCTCTTCGCGGCATGCGTCGTACTCTTCCTGCGGCGATCTCCCGTCAAGCGAGACCTTCTTGACACCGCGTTGGATCTGCCGCTTGAGTCCGCTCATCCGCTTCATGAAGAACTCGTCGTGGAGCATCCCGAGGATCCCGGCATACTTCAGCTGTTCGAGGAGCGGAACCTCGGGATCACGCGCCAGTTCGAGCACCCGCCGGGCAAACTGAAGCCAGCTCAGTTCCCGGTTGATGAAGGGATTCCCGTCGGTGGTCGCAGTTGTGATCTTCTTCGCCGTCATCGCTTTCTCGCTTCGAGATCGAACTATCCATTATAGCTGGATGACCTGAGCGCGGTGTGACGATCGGCCCGAGCGGGGTCAGAGGACCTCACTCATCCCCGCGTCCGGGGTCGGCGCCCGGCGGAAATACGATGAAATCGCTCGGAGGATCCCCCGCATCCCTCATGTCCGGCATCTGTTCGGCACCGGGAAAATCCTGCGGCAGATAGTCGTCGGCGATGTCTTCGGGGAAGGTCGTCACGAGATCATCGTACGGGATGGCGATGGGCTCACCCCACGTCCCGTCACCTGGCCCCCAATCGATCCCCGGAGGCGGCACCACGATGGGGGCATAGATCGGGTAGCGGGCCGGCCAACCCCAGCCGTAGCCCCAGCCCCATCCCGGTCCGCCATAGCCGAATCCGCCGTAGAAACCGGTGTAGGTGTGTTGGCTGACCACCCTCGGCTGGTTCTGCTTGACTCGTTCCCGGTTGGCCTCGCGAGCGTCCTTTTCTTGGCGGTAGAAATCCACCATCACGTCCTCGATGTTCTGCTTCTTCGGCTCCGGTTTCGCCTGTTGCATGTCCCGGTGCACCCGGATGTGGGCGGTCGCGTGGGCAGGTTGCTCCCCCGGATACTCAACCGTCAGCCGAATCACGAAGAGCTCGATTTCGCTCTCGATCCTGGGGCTCTGGAAGATGACCTGGTAGTGAGTCCTCGTTGTAGAGGACACCACCCTCGCCCTGGACGATCTCCCAGTGATAGTTCTCGGGCTGGGGCCCCTCTTCAGGCGGCATTCCGCCGAGCTTGATCGCCGTGCCCTGCATCACCTCGAGCTGTCCCGGGACGGGTTCGGCGGTGATTTCCGGCGCGCCGACCTGGGCGCCGGCGACGCCCGCAACGAGCAGAGGTCAACCCACGATCAGGCTGCTCATCCACGGTCTGATTCGATTGAACACTCTCGACCTCCATCTGGCAATGCTCACAATCAAGCAACGCAACTGGAAGTGGTTCTCCTGGTCCCTCGAAGAACGCATCTCGACATTGGCTGTACGGCGATCCGCTGGTGGTGGCAGGGACGGGCATCGCGCGCGGAACACGCGGTTCAACATTCCTGCGAGGCTTGCCAGGGCTTAGTTCTCGGCCATCCATCCGCGTCACAGGAAGAGTCCGGCTTCGCCCCTGGCTACGCCGTGACAGGCTTCGTTCCCTCTTATGATCGAGAACGAAGCCTGGTGCCGGAGGAGGGATTCGAACCCTCACTGAGTTGCCCCAGGCGGATTTTGAGTCCGCTGCGTCTGCCATTCCGCCACTCCGGCCCGGCGATCATTCTCACCTTCATCGCGCCACGGGTCAAGCCTGACAATGGCTCAGCGCCCCTTCGCGTTCCAGGCCAACAACCCGGCCGTCTCGGCCAGGCGCGCCCGTGCGGCCTCGTCGACGGGCGGGAAGGGAAAGTCCTCGAGCTGATTCGTGGGCATGAGGTGAATGTGGACGTGCGGCACCTCGTAGCCGAGGACCACAACAACCACCCGCGCACACCCGGTGCGCTCGCTCGAGGTGGTGGGCGACGGTTCGGGCGGCCGCTCCACAGCGCGTCGTAGTCGTCCGCGGACATGGCGAAGATCTCGTTCCACGGTTTCTTCGGAATCACCAAGGTGTGTCCTTCGACTCGAGGGTTGATGTCAAGGAACGCCAGATGGTGATCGTCCTCCCAGACCTTGTGGCAGGGGATCTCACCGCGCACGATGGATTCGAATATCGTCGGCATGTTTCCCTCCTGACTGTCTCCGGCGGCAGGTTAGCATTTCGAAACCGCCCGGACGCCTCCTGCCATCCGATCTGCGAACAGATTGACGGCGTCTATTACCAGGAGTATATTCCTAAATGGTGATAGTAGAGATTTTTGCTGGAGGCGCCGGTGATTGCTTCTGATGAGTTGCTCAATCGTATCGCTGATGTTCTCAAGGCGATGGCCGACCCCACTCGGCTGAAAATTCTCCACAGTCTCCACAACGGCGAGCGCTGTGTTTCCGAGATTTTAGGGACCGTCGGTGGAAGCCAGGCCAACGTGTCCAAGCACCTCTCGGTGCTCAAACGGGCCGGTCTGGTCGACTGCCGCCGAGAAGGACTGAACGTCTTCTACCGGATCATCGATGAGGGTGTCTTCACCATCTGCCGCAATGTCTGCGATTCGCTCGAACTGCGCGTCGATCGCGAACACCAGGCCATTTTCCAGGGAAGAATCGAAATCGAGAAAGCCGCCTCCAAGAGCGGCAGCTAAACCACGACACACGGATCAAAGCATGCCTATCTACGAGTATCGGTGTCAGCGCCTGCGGAAAGGTCTTCGCCCGTCTACAGTCCATATCCGCGCCGGCGAACTCGATGACATGTCCCGAGTGCGGCAGCAACGAGACCGAGCGGCTTCTTTCGACCTTCGCCGCCGGTTCCTCGTCTCAACCGCCGACTCCCAGTGCGGGCGCCCGCCGAGCTGCGGCGCCGGCGGTGGTGGTTGACGCATCTGAACCCGGCGGCCCGTGGGGTCGCGACACACTCCAGACGATGCGATCGTGAATTTCGCTCGTTGAGGGGGATTCGCATTTAGCCGCTTCGGTGCTAGAATCACGCGGTGAAAACCGCTGGGACACGGCCATGCAAGTGGAGTTCGCCGCTCTGCGTGGCGAACTGACAACTGAGAATTCCTTTTAGGAGGGGAACAATGAAGAGACTTGGCAACCCAATACTGCAGTCACCGGCACTCATCGTGCTCGGTCTGTGCCTGGCCCTTGCGCCGGACTCGCGCAGGCCGCCGATTCGGATCTGTCGATCGAGTTCTCGTTGCCCGACCCGGTCTCGCTCGGTCAGCCGTTCACGGTGACCATCGACTACGGCAACGCCGGCCCCGATACTGCCACGAGCGCCTATGTCAACATCGTACTTCATCACACCGGTGGGACTCGACGTCTTCGTGGACAGGTCATCAACGGCGACGGATCCAGGTTACGACGCTCTCCAGGCCACGTCCGACGGCACCGACACCAACGGCAATGTCACACCCCTGTTCCTGGATGACTTCTACTGCGAGAACCTTTTCTTCCAGGTGCAGGGTGACGACAGCGAGCCTGACGCGACTCCGATCCATCCCCTGCGCTTCCGGCGCCAGCGGCTCCTTCACCTACGAGATCACGCATCCCGATGGAAGTCGCCGAACACCGGCACCGTCGAAATCACCGAGCCTGCGAACCTCGTGCACGCCTGGACGCTGACCAACCCCGCAAATATTTGGTACTGTTCAAGCCGGCCCCTTGAAGAAGTACGGCAGCGACCACCTGCGCGAAGCGGGTCGGCACCGAGGATGAGGACATCTGCGCCTACATCGACGACAACTGCTGGGGCGCCAGGATTTCGCATACTCGAAACCCCCATCGAGGCCGAGTTCGAGCTCGTGAACGACGGCACCGCCGACTCCGACCTTCGGGTGCGACGCTTTGGTCGACTTCACCCCGGGCAACATCGCGGTGCTTCGCCGCGGCGACTGCGAGTTCGGCACCAAGGGATTCAACGCCGAACAGGCGGGCGCCGTCGCTGTCTTCATGGTGAACTCAATTCTGTGCGGTGGGTCGACCGGACAACCCGCCCAATCCCGACAGCGAAGAGTGCGTTCTCAACCTGGGCCCTGGTGCCTCGGGTCCCTTGGTCACGATTCCGATCGCCCAGGTCTCGTTCGGCGACGGTGAACCGGTCGATCGCGGCCGTCGAAGCCGACACCACGGTACGCGGTGCTTCGGAACTCGTCGACGAGATTGCCATCGCGAACGGATACATCCTCACGACCGAAGCCGACAGATGACGACCCGAATCCCGCCAACGACACCGGCTCAACGACCGTTGATGTCAGCCAGATTTCGAATCCGCCCGGTGGCCTCCTTCACCTACTCGCCCACGGCTCCCATCACCGGGTCGCCGGTCCAGTTCACCGACACCTCCACCGGCGCGCCCCGACCACCTGGGCCTGGGACTTCGGCGACGGCGGCACCAGCACCGAGCAGAACCCCAGCCTACACCTTCGCCAGTGCCGGCACCTTCACCGTCAGCCTGACGGCGACCAACGCCGGCGGTTCGGATACCGCGTCGATGGACGTGACCGTCACCCTCGGCGCGGCACTCGACCGAGGTCTACTTCATCCCCGCCGCAGCCCTCGCCGCCGGTCTCGAGGGCGCGTTCTTCCAGACCGATGTCGACATCAACAACGCCGGCGCCACCGACGGCGAGCTATCGCGTTCCAGTGGCTGCCGCGCGGTGCGAACAACTCCGACGCCCACCCAGTCGGCGACCTTCACCATCGCAGCCGGGGCCAGCATCCGCTACGAGAACGTGCTCGCCGAGGTCTTCGGCCTCGAGCCCGACGTCGCCGGCGCTCTCGCCGTCGTCTCCAACACCGCCGATCTCAAGATCGGCAGCCGGACCTACAACATGTCCACAGCCAAGGTCGCCGGCACCTTCGGTCAGGCGCTTGCCCGGCGTCCCGGCCGGCGATCTCATCATGCAGAATGAGACCAAGCGGATCATCTTCATGAGCGAGAACGACGACCTGCGCGCCAACCTCGGTTGCGTCAACGGCGTCAACGACAATGTCCGGATCACGGTCACGTCTACGACGACGCCGGGACCATGCTCGAGACCAAGAACATGGATCTCGGACCGTGGTCGAACAACCAGTTCAACCGGATCTTCAGGGACTACGCACCGACCAACGGTTATGTCGACGTCACGTCGACCAAGGCCGGTGCCGCCTACTACTGCTACGGTTCGGTGCTCGACAACGGCAGCAACGACCCGACGTCGATCCTGCCCACCGAGTACGGCTCCGACGCACCTCGTCAACTACTTCATCCCCGCCGCCGCGCTCGCCGCCGGTCTCGAAGGTTCGTTCTTCCAGACCGATGTCGACATCAACAACGCCGGCGCCGCCATGGCCACCTACCAGTTCCTGTGGCTGCCGCGCGGCGCCGAACAACTCGACGCCGGCCGTCTCGGATGAGCTTCACCCTCGCCGCGGGCGCCAGCGTCCGTTACGAGAACGTGCTCGCCGCGGTCTTCGGCGCTCGAGCCCGATGTCGCGGGCGCTCTCGCCATCACCGCCGACAGCGCCGATCTCGGCGTCATGAGCCGGACCTACAACGTGCCCACCGCCAAGGTCGCCGGCACCTTCGGTCAGGCGATCCCGGGCATTCCGGGGAGCAACCTCATCACGCAGGGTGAGACCAGGCGGATCATCTTCATGAGCGAGAACGACGACTTCCGCGCCAACCTCGGTTGCGTCAACGGCGTCAACGCACAACGTCCGGATCGCGGTCACCCTGTACGACGACACCGGCGCCATGCTCGAGACCAAGAACATGGATCTCGGACCGTGGTCGAACAACCAGTTCAACCGGCTCTTCAGGGACTACGCGCCGATCAACGGTTATGCCGACGTCACGTCCACCACGGCCGGTGCGGAGTACTTCTGCTACGGTTCGGTGCTCGACAACGGGAGCAACGACCCGACCACCGTTCTTCCCGCAGTAAGACCAACCGACCTCAACCAAGGGCGGGGCTTCGGCCCCGCCTTTTTTTTCGAGCCGGCAGCTCGAAAAGAGGTGGCGGAAGTCGTCAGCGACAGGGGCAGCGGCGGATGCGGCAGCGATCAGCGTCCGGGACAACCGTGCAGTAAGGCGCTCGGTGATTCAGAGCTGTAGGCGAGTCGTTTACGGCCCGCGACCAATCCATTGAGAGTCCGCGTGGCGACCCTGCGGATCTTCGCCTTCAAGGTCATGACGATGTTCAAGCCGGCACTGCTGCCACAGGGGCAGCGGCTGGGGCGGCGGCAGCAATCAGCGGCAGTCGTCAGCGGCAGTCGTCAGCGTCGGCGAGCAGCGTCGGCGAGCAGCGTCGTGACGCAGGCATGGTCACCCCCTGGTCGTTCTTGAGCACACGGTGTAGGGTGGGCCTGGGCCCACCTTCGGTCCCTTTCCGGTCGGAGGCGCGCCCACCAACGTAGTCTGACACCCCTCAATCCCCGTCTCGCCCACCCTCAAATGCGATGGCTTCGTGTCGCCTTCCCGTCTTCGCGTCTTCGCGCTTGCGACGCGGCGATGACCTTGCGTCCCTTGCGCCCTCGCGGTTCAGGGAATCAGAGTCGCTTCGGTCGACCCGCCGAGTCGCTGTTGCAGCTCGGTGATGAGATCGGTCCGACCCATCCTCTGCAAGACCCGAAGAGCATTGTCCGGCAGCTCCGCGACCCCCGGATCGAGAGCGAGGGCCCGACGGTACGTCGCCGCCGATCGATCAGTTGGCCGTCGAGGGCCAGGGCCAGGGCCAGCCGGTTGCGTGAGCGCCGGATCCTCCGGCCGAACCCGGAGAGCCGTCTCGAAGGTAGCTCACCGCACCGCCGGTCAGGCCGGCGCCGAGTTGGGCGATCCCGAGTCGACCGAGAATCTCCGGCTGATTGGGGGCGATCTCGATCCGCCTCGGTCAGATGTCCAAGCGACTCGGCCAACCGTCCGGCGCGATAGTCCTGATAGCCCTGCACCATCAACGCGTGGGCCAGGTTGACTCGGTTGCGGGACGCGGTTTCGGTCGTTCGGGCATATCGGATCGCCAGTCGGAAATGCTCGATCGCCTCATCGAGCCGACCGGCCTCTTCGAGCAGGACCCCGAGGTTTCCGTGCGGCTCATCGGCGTCGGGCTGGAGTTCCACCGCCCGCTGATAGTGGGCAACGGCCTCGCTCTTTTCGCCCGACCAGGTGGGCGGTCAGACCCGGCGTTGTACTGGATCCGCGAGTCGTCCGGATAGAGCTCGACGGCCTGGCCGGCGAGCCGATAGGACTCCTGGAGCTTGCCCGCCCAGCCGAGCACCTTGGACAGCTTCATCAGCGCCAGGGCGTGGGCCTGCGGATCGAGCCCGCCTTCGACCCGCCGGGCGACCTCGGCCACCGCTTCGTCGCTCCACCCCGGTGACAAGCGGTCAGCAGTCGCCGGCGGGCCATCTCCTCGATGATCGCCACCGCGAGACGCCGGTGAACCTCGATGGTCGGATGAACGTGGTCGAGAAAGGACTCCTTGCCCGGGAATGCCATGCTGCCGCCCAGCCGTCGGCGAGAGCCTCGAAATCGACCAGCGCCACGCCCCGTCCAGCCGCGACCTCGCGGACGATCCCCGGCACCGGGCCGGGCGCCCTCAGCGGGCAGACGTCCTCGTCCCGTGGCCCGTTCGAACGCCGCGCGGGCGTCCGCCCACCGTTCCAGTCTCGGCGAGGAGCCGACCCTGGAGAAAGGCCAGCTGTGCGTGGCGCGGATCGATCGCCGCGGCGGCTTCGATCTCATTCAAGGACTCTCGTCGAGCGCGACCCTCGGCATGGGCCCGCCCGGCGCTTTCGAGCAGACTCATCGATCCGCAGCCGATCCTCGCTCCCGAGATCCGTCGCGGTGTTCGGACTTGAACGGCCGGCTGTCCCTCAGATTGGATGCCGGTGTGATGAGCATGGTCTCGGCGCCCACCGAGGCCGCGATATCGACCATCCGGGCGAGGTTGTAGCGAAAGTGTGCGAGGATCTTCTCGGCGAGCTCGTCGTCGCGGGTGTAGGCGCTGGGTCCGACGGCGCTGTCGAGGAGCGTCGTGACCTCTTCGTTGAGGATGTCGGGATTGCTCTCGGGCGCGGCGGGCGCGCCGGAAAACCGCTGCACGGCGCCGACATGGCGGTCCAGATCCGGGTTTCGAGCGGCAACGGAGCCAACGCCGCGCACCGCCTGCGGCATGGCGATGATCTGAGGGTAGGTCCGGCGCTCGAGAAACTCGTTGTGGCCCGAGTAGACGATAAAGAGATCGGGCTCGTACTCGATGAGTTCTTCCATCAGCAGCGCCACCCGATAGCTCGCGTAGCTGACCCCACCGGCGTTGACGACCTCCCACTTCCGCGTCGGGATCGGCGACGGGCAGCAACTCGCGCAGCCATCCGCAGAACGAGGTCGCATCGTCATAGGGCCGGCCGAAGGTCGTCGAGCCACCGACACAGAAGATCCGAACCGCATCCCCTTTTCGGCGGGAAACCGTTGCGGATTGAAGAGGGTGAGCTTGTTGTCAGCGGTCACCAGCTCGGTGACGCCCCCGGCGCCGGTGGTCTCGACAAAGAGCGGGAGGTGCGAGGAAAAACCGACATACGGGTCGTCGGCAAAGGACTCGGCGCGGACCCCGACCAGCGCCAGAAGTCCCTCGAGCAGGACAAAGAAGACCACGGTGACCGCGACTGACATGAGGATCTTCCGGCCGATGGTCATCGCTTGCGCCTCTTCCCCGACTCCGGCCGAACCCGATCGGCCATGACGACGAAAGTCTAACCGATGCTGCTGCGATCGTGAGCACGAGCACGCGTTCCGACCGACGATTTCTGATAGTCTCCTGCGCGACGAGTGCTCACCCGACCGCGGAGGTTTCATGACCGAGGCAGACCAGGGCTACGATCGATGATCACGCGCCGCTGTCGCTGTCACGCTTCTTTTCGGCCGGGATCACCGCCGCGGGCGACGATTCACTGATCCGGATCGAACGACGATCCGACGCGGATCGCAACGCCCTCATCGAGGCCGGCGTCACGCTGATCGCCGAGACCGACGATGCGCTCTTCGCCGTCGGATCACCCGACGGATGTCGCAGCCGTCGGCCGCGTCATCGGTCACTGATCGCCGACCGTCATCGAGCGACGCAGTCGACCGACGCCGCTTCGCGCTGGCCGGTCTTCGGCCCGGGTTCACCGAGACCGATCTTCTCGTCTGCGGCGAGGTCATCGCCCGCGGCGCCGACTGGCTCCTCATCAAGGAGTGTCGACTTCGACGTCCCCCGAGTGCCTCGAGTCCAGCGGTTGGTTTCTCCGCGTACTGGACATGGATCCTCTCGCCCGCGATCCACCGGAGCACGCCGGGTTGATCGACGGCGTGACGGTTCGGCACCCGAACCCACTGGTTCAGGAGATGGTCGATCGGGTCGACAGCGCCCTGGCTCTCGTCCCACTGGTCGCGCCCTGTCCCAATCCACCGACCTGGACCACCCGACACTCGCGTTCACAGGGTTGCTTCGATGCCGCCGCCTATGTCCACGATCTGTTTTCCAGCTCTCGGCCTCGACAACCGAGTACCAGCACCACACCAGCGGCTACGCCGACAACGTCATCGGCACCCTTCCCGGTCGTCACCGAACCCGACCAGGTCTACATCGCCATCGGCCACCTCGATGACCTCCCGTCTTCGGGCCCGCCCCCGGCGCCGACGACAACGCCAGCGGGACGGCCATGGTGACCGCTCTCGCCGAGGTCATGTCGGACTACTGCTTCGCCCGCACCACCAAGTTCATCGCCGTCACCGGTGAGGAGCAGGGACTCTACGGCAGCGACCACTACGCCGACACCGCCGCCGCCGCCGGTGAGGACATCCAGGCCGTGCTCAACGGCGACATGATCGGCTGGGAGGGCGACGGCCAACCCGCCGTCGAGGATCTGGACATCAACTACAACTCGGGTTCCCAGTGGTTGGCCCAGGCGATGGTCGATGCGGCCGCCGACTACGGCACCGGTCTCGCGATCAACGCGTTCTCCTGTTCGAGCATGGTCTATTCGGACCACGCGCCATTCTGGAGCAACGGCTTCTCCGCCGTCTGCGGGATCACCGACAACGAAGGATTCTGCAGCCAGACCGGCAACTACCCCTATTACCACCAGTCATCCGACACCATCGCCAACTGCGGCGCCGGCGGCCCGATTTCGAGGCCGCCGTCATCCGCACCTATCTCGCCACCATGGCGCATCTCGCCCAACCCATCGCCCGAGTTCCCGATCCACCGACCGGCGTCGACGCCCAGGCCGACGGGGCCAACCGCATCGCGTTGAGCTGGCGCGCTCCAGGGCGCCGGGCATCGCCTACCGGATCTATCGCTCGACCGGGGGCTGCGCCAACCCCGGCCCGCCGGTTCTGATCGGCGAGACCGCGTCGACGTCCTTCGTCGATACGACCGCCTCGGGGGGCGTCCCGTACGCCTACACCCTCGTCGCGACCGCGGCCGGAAGCTGCGTCTCGGAGCTCTCGGGCTGTGTCGAGGCGACCACCACCGGATCCTGCACCGAACCGCCGACCTTCGTCGGGCGTCGATTCCGTGACAATCCCGGCGACGTCGACCTGCCAACTCGACGTCCAGCTGGCAGCCACCCGAGACCGTGTGGTGCGGCGGTCCCGTGGTCTACAACGTCTACCGGTCCGAGACACCGGGCTTCACACCGTCACCGGCCAACCGCGTCGCCGACGAGATCGGCGCCACCAGCCTTCCACGACCTCGATGTCGTCTTCGCCGAGAGTTACCACTACATCGTTCGCGCCGTCGATCTCGCTCACGGCGGAGAGGACGACAACACCCGGGAGCTCGCATCCGTCCCCACCGGTCCGAACGTGATCGGCACGTGGGCCGACGACGCCGGCGACACCGGCGACCGCCAAGCTGAGTCGCGACGAGTCCCTGGACCATCGCTCCCGGGCGTCGGGACTGAGCGGCGCCGCCTACGCCACCGGCACCTACGGCAACAATCTCTGCGCCGCCCTGACCACGCCCCCTCTCCTGCTCGACGCCGACCCTCAGCTCGAGTTCTGGTCGAAGTTCGACATCGAGAACGACTGGGACAAGGGCGAGCTCCAGATCTCCACCAACGGCGGCGTCTCGTGGCAACGGGTGCCCATGACCTATCCCGGGACTTCGACCCACACCAACGACGCGTGCGATCTCGGCAACCGGGAGCTTCTTCACCGGAAGCCCACCTGACCTACGCGGCGTTACTCGGCCGACCTTTCGGCGTGGACCGGGCAGGAAGGGCATGCTTCGCTGGGTCCTTCTCGACCGACGGCTCGGTGAACGGCGCCGGTTGGTGGATCGACGAGATCTCGATCACCGATGTCGCCGTTCCGGGCGCCTGCATCGGCGCCGATCTGCTCTTCGGCGACGGGTTCGAATCCGGAGACACCTCGGCGTGGTCGCACTGATCGGCTGAAGACTCGATCTCCCGCCGGCCATTCGAGCAGAGCAGGACGATCGATCACCTCACAAACGAGATGCGGTATAAGTATCCCGTGACCACCCTACCGACCCTGTCTCCGTCATTCGACTGGCGAGCCGAGGGAATCGACTGGCCGGTGACCACCGAGGTCGGCCGCGGGCCTCTCCGGAGTCGTCGCCACGACCACCGAGGTCATGTGGCTCGACCCGGCGAGCGGCAGCCTGACCTACCGTGGCGAACCCGTCGAGACCCTCGCCGCCAGCAGCAGCTTCGAGGAGGTCGCCTCGCTTCTCATCACCGGATCGCATGCCGAGACGCGATCCGACCGCGTATTCCGCCTTTCGCAGCCAACTCCGTTCCAGCCGCGTCCTGCCCGCCGATGTCGTCGCGTCTGATTCGCGACCTCGACCCCGCAGACCCACCCGACCAGGCTGCTGCGAGCGGGAATTTCGGCCCTCGGTTGCCACGAACTCTCGGTCGACGACGACCTTTCCGGAGATCGACACTGGCGCGAGCTGCGGATCGTCGGCCAGGTCGCCGCGGTCGTCGGCGAGATCGCCGCTCACCGCGCCGGTCGAGCCTCACCGGTCCTCAGGCCGGCCGACAGCCTTGCCGCAGTCGGTCCTGATCGGCCTCAACGGCCGACCGCCCGGACCCGGCAGGACACCCGAGTCCTCGATCTCCTTTGGGTGCTCTACGCCGCCCACGGCCTCGACGCACCGACCTTCACGTCCATGGTGGTCGCATCCTGTCTCGCCGACCCCTATTTCAACGTCGTGGCCGGTCTCTCGGCCTTGCGGGGACCCCGCCAGGGCGGCGCCAGCGAGGCGGTCCTCGAGCAGCTCTCGGCGCTCGACGACCCTGCCTCGGCGCAGCGACCTGGTCCGGCGGATCATCGACAGCGGCCGCCCGATCGCCGGATTCGGCCACCGCAGCTACCGGATGCCCGACCCCGGGTCGTCGATCCTCCGCCGCGAACTCGCGGCCCTCGCCGACCGGCGCGGACGACCCGAGGTCTTCGAGTCGGCCCGCGCCATCGAGATCGCCGCCGAGCCGCGCCCTGGCCCCCGGGGTGTTCACGTCAACATCAACTTCTACGCGGCTCCGATCTTCGCATCTCCTCGGCGCCGACGCCGCGCTCGGCCCCTGCCTCTTCGCGGTGGGCAGAACCGCCGGTCTGGTCGCCCTCGTGCGCGAAGCCATGGACACCATCCGTCTCGTGCGACCGTTGAGTCGGTATGTCGGCCCTCCAGAACGCCGGCTTCCCCGGCCGGAGTCGGCGTGATCGGCGATCGCAGGCGCCGTCTCCTCCAGACCTACGGCTCGCGGTCTCGAGGGCCTGGTCGCCGGCGACACCCGAATCAGCGACATCGACGGCCGGACAGGGCCGGCTCCTCTATCGCGGTTACTCCATCGAGCGACCTCGTCGCGCACTCCACGTTCGAAGCCGTCAGCTACCTCATTCTCCAGGGTGAGATGCCCACCGCCGCCCAGCTCGAGGATTGGCAGAACGAGCTTCGCCGGTGGCGGCGGCCGCCCCGACGCCGCGTTCGACGCCCTGGCGAGGGTCCCGACGTCGCGCCCATCCCCTCGCCCAGTACCGGACGATGCTCGACCGTGGCCGCCTGCCACACCCCCGAACCGGAAAACACCGACCCTCGACGCCCAGTGGCGTCGCCCGGCGAGAATTCTCTCCTGGACCTCGGCCCTCGCGGCCGCGGCGATCCGCCACCTCGACGGGCTGAGACCCGTCGAGCCCATCGATGATCTCGGTTTTGCCGCCAACTTCCTCTACCAGACCCTCGGACGGATCCCGCCCGACGACGAGGTTCGCGCCTTCGAAGCCAGCCTCATCGTCCAGGCCGAACACGGTCTCCACGCCGCCGCATTTGCCGCTCTCGTCGTCATCTCCACCGGCGCCGACCTCGGGTCGGCCGTCCTCGCCGGCATGGGCGCGCTTTCCGGCGCCCGCCACGGCGGCGCCAACCAACTCGCCTTCGAGATGATGGCCGGATTCGAAGATGCCGACCAGGCACGGACCTGGGCGCGAGACGCCCTCGCCCGAGGTCATCGGTTCCCCGGCTTCGGCCACCGCGTCTACCGCGTGTCCGGATCCGCGGGTCACAGCCCTCGAACCGCACGCCGAGGGCATCCTCGGAATCGCACGGTTTGGAGCACCGCTGGGAGATCTACACGGCGCTTCGCGACGAGATCGAGATCGGCTCTGGCGCCCAAGGGAATCTACGCCAACGTCGATTCCATCACCGGCCTTCTCTACCACCCCATGGGCCTCCCGGTGAGCGCCTTCCCCATCCCGTTCTGCCTGGCGATTCAAACCGGATGGATGGCCCACTGCCTCGAGTACCTCCCGGACGGACCGATGATCGAACCCGGAGCGGTCTATGTCGGCTCAGCCGACAATTCTTAATTTTGAATTCTTAATTCTTAATTTCATCGCACAGTCCTATGGATCGGCCGCGATGTATTCTAGTCAAAGACTCAATTGCTTGTCCTCCATCGCGCGCGGTCCGGTACGGTTGCGATGTAATTAAGAATTAAGAATTAAAAATTGAGAATTGACCTGAAGGTCTAGACGCGGCTTCGCGCGTTGAGGAACATCTCGCGCAGCTCGAGGAGCATCTTCGAGAAACCCGACATCGGCGAGGATCTTCTTGAGTTCGCTGGACTTCGCCCCCGATGCAAAGGCCTCGAGGAAGCTCGTCCGCCAGACCGATAGAACCGCTCGAGCGGATCGAGTTCGAACTCCTCCCGGTGCTCGTCGAACCACCCACGCCGTCCCACCACCTCCCAGACCAGGTGCCCGTGTTTCGGATCACGGCGCAACATGCCGTCGGCGATCTCGGTGACCTCGACGTGAAGGGCCTTCAGGATCGCCGCGTCGTCACCGTCCCGAAGCGCCCTCTCGACCCCTTCGGCTTCCTCGACCGGTCCTTCGGCCGCCGATTCGTCGGGACCCGGGCGGGACGACACCTCGGTCACCGGAGTCTCGATCGACCCCACCTCGGCGCTCGCCGAGCGTCCAATCCTCGGCTCGGTTTCGACGGCGGATCCGCCTTGGGTCGGCGGCGCGGACTTCTCGGCCGCCTTGCGCAGACCGCTCGGACGAGACCTTGACCACCAGTCGACCGGGACGCGGGCTGGGCTCCGGCGGCGGAGCCGGCGGTTCATCCTCGTCGAAGATCGAATCGAGGGTCTCTTCCTCCGGACGCGATCCGGTCGTTCGCGCGGAACCGATTCCGATGCGTCCGGCAGGACGGCTCTCGGTGCCGGACGGCTTGGCGCTCCTTGATGGCCGACCGGAACTCGTCGAAATAGCCCTTCAAGCTTCGCCTCGTCAGCCTTGGTGGCCGATCTGCTCGACGAAATCGACCGTCTCATTTCCTCGAGCTCGTGGAGTCGATCGAGGAGGCTGACGCCATCCCGAGGTTCGAGGATGGTCAATCGGTCCTTGAGGACCTCGTTTCCGACGATGATGTCGGCCAGATCGCGAAAATTCGCGTAGGTCATGAGCTCTTCGTAGTCGCCGCTGAAACGGTCGAGGGGAGTCTCGTTCTCCTTCCGCACCACCAACCGCCGGAAGACATCGCTGGGAAGTCCTTCTCGATACCAGAGCTCGCCCGAATAGTTCACGAGACCGCGATGAACGATGCGGCGAAAGTTGACCAGGAGGTCGGTCAGGATGCGATTGGCGTCGATTGTTCGTCCCCTGTTCTACTCGCGGCTCACTGCCGCGATCCAATCTCAGATCAGAGAATTGTACTGCGGATCCGAACCCTTGTCTCCGGTCGAACCATGACATTCCCGACTCCGGTACCATTGTCGCTTGCAATCGGCATCGGCCGTCCACGACGCCCGGATCAGCCGTCGGGGACGGTCCCCGGAGTCCTTCGACAGCGGAATGAAGATCGGCACCTCGATCTTGAGACCGATCTGCGCCGTGATCGGCCCAGTGATTGCTCGGCCGATCGCGCCGCACCGAACTCGAAGACCAGCGCGAACGAGCCCGGCCCCGGTCTCGGTCCCCGACCGACAGCCCGTGGTGGATCCCGTGGTTGAAGTCCCTGATGTTGCGATAGCGGAGGAATTTCCCGTAGAACCCCCGTTGCGGCCGCGAGCCCGACAGCCGGCGGACGCCACCCCAGCCGAGGGTCGCCATGTGGGACTCCGAACCCGGGCCCCGCTCATAGCCGTACCCGCCGAAAAGGCTGAAGCTGCGTGCCGTTGGACACCGAGAGATATCCGTGAGCCTGAAAGGCGATCCACTCGTACGGACCGAGGACGACCCCGACACTCGGGCAGATCCCCAAGCTCCACCCGCGATGCAGCTCTTCGGCGATCTCGCCGCCGACGGCTTCGCGCAAGCGCATCATGCCAGGCATCGACATCACGCGGCGGCTCGGCGCTCGTCGGCCGCGGCCGCGGAACCGAGGACCGGCAATCGCACCCGCAGAAGCAGAACTGCGGCGACGAGCCGACCCGCGTCGATCACCACAGCATGCTCATGCCGTCGAGGAACCGCTGCTTCGAGCCGAGTTCGCCGCCGCATGGCCTTGACGTCTTCGGGACCGAGCAGGGTCACCAGTTGGTCGACGACGACCTGCCGGTCGCCGTTGGTGCAGCTGGAGATCGAAATTGTGCAGGTCGAGGAGACCGTCGAGCAGCCGCTTCATCCGTGGATTGAACCCCGGGTTCAGGACCGCAACGCCGGCCTCGGTGTTGTAGTAGGTGGATCGGATGTTGAAGTTCGACGAATGAACGATGGTGAGTTCGTCGATCGATCCGAACCACCTTCCCGTGCAGGGCGACCGGCGGCATGATCGCCGGCGACACACTCGGTGTCGGCGACCTCGGCGCAGGAGCTTCGGGTTCGCCTTCCACGCCCAGACCTCGGCGCCGCCCTCGACGAGCCTGATCAAGGTCGGGAAGGCCGCGAGCCGGATCCCACCGCCGCGGATCGCCGCTTCCCGTTCGTTGGTGATGATTCGAACCCGGACACCACGCGCCATGGCCTCGATCAAGCGCATCGGTCAGCACCGTCTCGAAGTTCGGGAACGGCGTCATGATGTCGATTTCGGACTCGGCGGCCTTGACCAACTCCACCAGGAAGGCCGCCGTCGGCGCCCGATCCCAGACCATGCTGTTGTCGTAGAGCACCGCCACCCGGGTCTTCCCGGGCGGCATCTCGTAGTCGGGGAAAAACCGTTCGTTGAGATAGTCCTCGATGGGAGATTTGCCGCCCGGAAACCGTCCCGTCGCCCACAGGGATGCGAATGCGCCGTTGGATGGTCTCCGGGGACCAGACAAAGTGCCGCGCACCGGAAAGATCCATCGCCACCGCCCACGACTTCAGCCAGTTCATCTGAAGATCCCAGACCGCGGCGCCCTCGATCAGCACACCGAAATCGAGCCACCAGTGCTGGGGATCGAAGTAGATGTCCGAGTAGTTGCGACCACCGACGATCGCCTCGCGGCCGTCGGAAATCAGCAGTTTGTCGTGCATCCTGCCGTCGTACATCGGCGCCATCCCCCACGACGCCTCGGTTGTACGACTTGACGATGGCGCCCCCGGTCCGAACCTCGTTGAAGGCCCGGCTGAACATCTTCATGGCGGTGGCGTCGGCCAGGCACCGGGCCATGAAGTCGCCAGATATCCTCCCGCCGAGAACGGACAACATCGGCGAGAGCGTCCCTGAAGCGGGTCCCGTAGTCGTCCTCGTGCCAGCTGTAGGTGCTGATGAAGATGTGGCTCTCGGCGGACTCCAGCAGATCGAGGCGCGCCTCCCACGCCCGTCGGGGATCGGCGAGCAGCTCGACGCGGTTGTTCTCGGTCCACCGCGTCTCTGCCGAATCTGACGACGAGCTCGGCGAGGTCCGTCTTCCTCCCGCCACGCCGCGCCGGAGACAGCGACCCCAACAGCACCGCGACGACGGCGGCGACAGATGCTGCATCGCAAGCGGAATAGACCCGACTCGTTTCATGGCGACGAAACTCTACCAGAACCGCTCGATCGCCGATCCCGGGCATGACCACTCAGCGCGACGCCGAATCCTTTCCTCGGTCGACTTCGTATGAGAATCAAGGGTGGAGTTTCACAATTGCAGACCAATTCGTGAAAGATCGGGCACAATACGGCTGAAGAACGACAGGAGGAGCGATCCATGGATGAGACACAGCGATCGCCCGAGCTATGAACCGGCAGATCGTCGACCTTTCGCGAGCCGGAGCCGACCGCGAAGCTCAGCGGCTTTCAGCGGCTGATCAAGATGTTCTACTCACCGGGAGAGGTTTTTGACGACATCAGGACCAAACCCACCTGGCTTGTCGTCCTGCATCGCCATGATCGTCCTGACCGTCGGAGCGCAGGCGATCGTCCTGCCCCACATGGACAACGAGGCGACCATCCGCGCGCGACTCGGCGACCGCGCCGACGAGATCGAGCGACGACCAGATCGAACAGATGGTCGCCGGCGGCGAGAAGATCGCCCGGTTCATCCCCGATCATCACTGCGGTCGTGGTGCCCGATCATGTGGGCGATCCTCGCCGCGATCTTCCTTCTGATGCTCAAGATGGTCGGTTCCGAGACCGACTTTCGTCACGACCTTCTCGGCCACGCTGCACGCCTACTGGCCGCGCATCGGCGGTGGCCACGATCCTGATGGTCGCGCCTGATCCAACGGGTCGACAAGATCACCGAGCAGGAGATCCCGAATCTGGTGAAATCCCACCTCGGGGTGCTGCTGCCCGCCGACGCCCCGGCGTGGCTCAGCTCCATGGCCAGCACCTTCAGCGTCTTCAACATCTGGACGCTCGTCCTCCTGGTCATCGGCTTCAAGATCGTCGGTCGCCTGCCGACCGCCCGCGCCGCCATCGCGGTCCTCGTTCCCTGGGCGATCTGGCTCGTCGGCAAGGCGGGGATGGGCGCTGCTCCAGGGCATGTTCAGTTAGTCGGGAAGGGTCACGATGAAGAAGCCACTGATCGGAGCCGCCATCGTCGCGATTCTCGCACTGGTCGTCTGGGCCTCGTTGAGCGACAGCAAACCCCGCGGGACCAAGGTCGACACCCAGGCCGCCGAACTCCGAACGGTTTCCTCGCGGGTCAAGGCGACCGGTGAGATCACCCCCGAGAAGAAGGTCGAGATCTCGGCCAAGGTGGTCGGCGAGATCATCGATCTGCCGGTGGTCGAGGGCCAGCAGGTCTCGGCCGGCCAGCTTCTGGTGGAGATCGAGCGCGATCTCTACGAAGGCGCCCGCGACCAGGCGCAGGCGGCCCTCAGGCAGGCGGAGGTTTCGAGCCGCCGCATCGATGTCCAACTCGCCGATGCCCGACGAAACCTGAACCGGGTCCGAGAGCTCTACCGCGACAACCTCGTCAGCCAGGACGCACTGGAGCAGGCTCAACTGGCCGTCGACACGGCCGAGGTCGAACTCCAGGCCCAGGTCCACACCATCGAACAGTACCAGTCCGGCTCTCAAACGGGCGACCGACGATCTCGCCCGCACCACGATCCGATCCCCCATGGACGGGGTCCTGATCCAACTCGACGCCGAACAGGGCGAGACGGTGGTTCCCGGATCGACCAATCTCCCCGGTTCGGTGATCATGACCGTCGCCGACATGTCTCGCCTGCTCGCCGAGGTCGAGGTCAGCGAGGTCGATGTCGTCGGCGTCGAACTCGGCCAGACCGCCGAGGTCACCGTCGATGCCCTCGGCAACGACGAACCCGAGATCGGCCACGTCGTCGAGATCGCCACCTCCGGCCGCCGCGATCCGAGCCAGGGGACCATCCGCTTCAGGGTCAAGGTCGCCCTCGACGATCCCGATCCCATCGCTGCGGCCCGCCATGACCGCCAAGGTGGACATCCTGACCGCGACCAGCGAGGACGTGCTCTCGGTGCCCATCCAGGCGGTGGTGAAGCGAAGCATCGACGACGATGGTGAAGAGGTCCACGGAGCCGCCGCGGACGCCGTGGACGAAATCGATGTGGTGTACGTCGTCGTCGATGGCGAGGCAACCGTCAGACCGGTCGCGACCGGCGTTTCCGATGTCCTTCACGTCGAGATCACCGATGGCCTCAGCGCGGACGAGGTGGTCATGATCGGCCCCTACCGAACCCTGAAGAAGCTCAAGGCCGGCGAGGCCGTCATCGCGGAAGAGAAATCGGCCGGTGACGACGACGAGGACGACTCGGGCGGCGTCGAGGTCCGCATCGACTGATGTTGATCTCCATCTCCGAATCTCCGCAAGATCTACCGCATGGGTGAAATCGAGGTCCGCGCCCTCGACGGGGTCGATCTCGAGGTCGAGGCCGGCGACTATCTCGCGATCATGGGTCCCTCGGGTTCCGGGAAGTCCACCCTGATGAACCTCATCGGGTGCCTCGACACCCCCACCAGCGGCGAGTACATCCTCAACGGACACGCCGTTTCCGGTCTCGACGACAGCGAGCTCGCCCACATCAGAAACTCGGAAATCGGTTTCGTCTTTCAGACCTTCAACCTCCTCAGCCGGGCCACCGCCCTCGCCAACGTCGAGCTGCCCCTCATCTACGCCCGGATGCCGGCCGCCAAACGCCGGCAACGGGCGCTGGAGGCCCTCGAGCGGGTCGGGCTTGGCCGACCGGGTCAAACACCAGCCCAACGAGCTCTCAGGCGGTCAACGGCAGCGGGTCGCGGTGGCGCGGGCGTTGGTCAACCGGCCGTCGATCCTCCTCGCCGACGAGCCCACCGGCAACCTCGATTCGAAGACCTCCGAGGAGATCATGGCGCTCTTCGACGAGCTCAACGCGATCGGGCAACACCATCGTCCTGGTCACCCACGAGGAGGACATCGCCGCGCACGCCCGCCGCACCATCCGACTGCTCGACGGCCGGGTCGTCAGCGACGGACGCACGGGACGGCGGCGAGGCTCGATCATGATCTGGGACAACTTCCGCATCGCGCTGGCCGCCATCCGGGCCAACAAGATGCGCTCGCTGCTGACCATGCTCGGGATCATCATCGGCGTCGCCGCGGTGATCGCGGTGGTGTCCATCGTCCAGGGCCTCAACCACGTCATCGCGACCCAGTTCGAAGGCGTCGGGGTGACCTACATCATGGTCTTTCCGCGACAGGACCTCCAGGATCCGGATCTCGCCGGACGCGAGGTCACGCTGACCTATGACGACGGGCTCGCCATCATGGAACAGGCGGCCGGCCTCGAACTCTTCAACCCGGTCTTCTATCGCGGCGAACAGACCCGATCGGGAGACCGGCGCCACCCGACCATGCTGCTCGGCATCGGCCCGTCGCACCAGGAGGTCTCGAACCACTGGGTGGAGGAGGGCCGTTTCTTCTCCGATCTCGATCTCCAGCGCGCCGCCCGGGTGGCACTCATCGGCCGCAAGGTCGTCGAGGAGCTCGAGCTCGCCGAACCGATCCTCGGATCCGACCTCATCGTCGGCGCCTCGACCTTCACCATCATCGGCATCATGGAGTACAAGGGCGAGATGATGGGTCAGAACCAGGACGATTTCGTCCTCGTGCCCATCACCACCGCCCGCGACATCTACGGCGTCGACGCCGTCAAACAGCTCAGGCTCGACTTCAAGGCGACGAGCCCGGAGACCGTCGATCTCGCCAAGGACCAGATCGGCGAGGTCCTCAGACGACGCCACCGGATCGCCGAGGGCACCAAGGACGACTTCCGCGTCCTGCTCCAGGAGGAGCTCCTCGAGACGCACCGGCGCCATCCTCGGGACGGTGACATCGGTGGTCGGCGGTGTCGTCAGCATCGCCCTGCTCGTCGGCGGCATCGGCATCATGAACATCATGCTCGTCTCGGTCACCGAACGGACCCGCGAGATCGGCGTCCGCAAGGCCGTCGGCGCCCGGAAGTCCGACATCCTGGTCCAGTTTCTCACCGAGGCCGTGACCATCTCGCTCGTCGGCGGTCTCATCGGCATCCTCGGCGGATGGGGTCTCGGGATCCTCGGCGCCAAGGCCATACCGGGCTTTCCCCCGGCCCACGTCCCGATCTGGGCCATCGCCCTCGCCTTCGGTTTCGCCGCCATCGTCGGGGTCTTCTTCGGGACCTACCCCGCCGCCAAGGCCGCAAGCCTCGATCCCATCGACGCCCTTCGCTACGAATAATTCTCAATTCTTAATTATAGTTTGAATTCTCAATTACCATCGCACCAGGTCCTCTAGCCACGCCGTGTGCGATGTAATTAAGAATTAAAAATTCATAATTCAGAACTTAGTACTTGAATCGTCCCACCACCCGCTGCAGCTCTGCCGACATCTCGGCGAGTTCGTCGGCGCCTTCGCGCGACGAGATCGAGGCGGCGGCGGTCTCCTGAACCGCGGCGGCGATCCCGGCGATCCTCTCCGCGATCTCGCGCGAGCCGGTGGCGGCCTCCGAGACGGCGTGGGCGATCTCGGCGGTGGTGGCGGTCTGCTCCTCGACCCCGCTGGCGATGATGGTCTGGATGTCGTGGATGTTCTCGATGATCGTCGTGATCTCGTTGATCGCTTCACCGGCGACGGTGGTCTGCTCGGAGATGGTCCGCGCCGTGGCGCTGATCTCCTCGGTCGCCTGCGCCGTCTGGTTGGCGAGCTTCTTGACCTCGTCGGCGACCACGGCGAATCCCCTGCCCGCCTCGCCGGCGCGGGCGGCCTCGATGGTGGCGTTGAGGGCGAGCAGATTGGTCTGCTCGGCGATGGCGTAGATGACCTTGACCACCTCGCCGATGTTGGTGCCGCTCTCCGACAACTGTTCGAAGGTTCCCCGGGTCGTGGCGGCGATGTCGACGGCGCTGGTCGCGACCCGTGCGGCCTCCGCCGCGTTGGCGGCGATCTCACGGGTGTTGGCGTTGAGTTCCTCGGTGGCGGTCGCCACCGAATCGACGTTGGCGCTCACCTGTTCCGCCGCCGCCGAGACCAGCCCGGCCTGACTCGAACTCTCGTCGTTGGCCGTCGCGATCTGTTGCGCCAGGCTGCGCATCTGCGTCGCCGCCCCGGAGAGCGACTGTCGCCCTGGTCCCGATGGTCTCGAGGTCGCCCTGGATGTTCTCGATAAAGGTGTTGAAGGTGGTGCCGAGCCGCCGATCTCGTCGTCGGTGGAGACCCTCACCCGCCGGGTGAGATCGGCCTCACCGCCGGCGACGGCAAGGAATCGATCGAGCAGCTCCTGAATCGGTTTCGTGACCACCCACCGGCTCACCACCAGGGTGACACCGCCGATGGCCAGGATGGTGAACAGAATGGCGACAACGGTCACCATGACGCTCGCCCGAACCGGAGCCGTGACGATCTCTTTCGGCACCACGATGCCGAGGGTCCAGTTGAAGTACGGCGACTCCGAGTGGATCGGAGTCGAGAAGACGAGCCGCTCCTCGCCACCGAGGGTCACCGGGAAACGCCGTTGTCTCCCGCCAGCAGGCGCTCGCTCAATTCGGCGAATCCACCGGCCTCGATGTCCTCCCGTTGATCGAGACTCGCCAGCCGCATCTCGTCGCATCGCTTTGCGGCTCGTGCCTGATCTCCGGTTGGCGGGGTCGTTCTCGACCTTGACGCCGGGAAAATAGATCACCTCGCCGACGTCATCGATGAGAAAGGCCTCTCCTTGACCCTCGAATTGAATCGCACGAACCAGACGCCCGACCGAGTCCATGGAGACATCCGCTCCGCCGACACCCAGCAGGGTTCCGTTGCCGAGATAGCGGGTGGTCTGAATCGTGACCGCCTCGGTCCCGGTGACGAGATCGATGGTCGGCGAGGCCAGATAGAGCCGATCGACCTTGACGGCTTCCTGCCACCAGGGTCGGGTATTCGCCCGGTATCCCGGGAGCTCCACCCGACCGTCAGGCGTCTCCGGAATCCGGTTGGAAAAGTAATCCCCGGTGTCGGCATCGGCAAAGAAGACCGCTCGAACATCCTCTTCTCTCGGCCACGATGGCATCGAAATAGTCGATGATCTCGTTGTAGTCGCGATCGCGAAGAACCGGCGCGCGGTACTCGGTGTAGTCCGACGAAGTAGTCTTCGAGTCGAGGGTCGGCGAGGAGGGTCGTCACGATTCTCGCCCGTTCGGCGAAAAAACCGTCGGATCTCCAGCGCGTTGGCCTCGAGCATTCGCGAGACCTCGCCGTCGACCTGTTCGGCTGGCCAGATTCGAGGTGTAGCTCACCGCAATGATCCCGAGGATGGTCAGGGCCAGCGCGATGGAGCCACCGACAAAGACGGTGAGTTTCTGGTTGATGTTCTTGAGTTTGAACTCGGCTAACGCCATGGATCACCCCGGTGTTGTCTGAAGAATGCAAAGCGGCCGAGCCGTCGCCACTCTCATTCGAGTTTAACAGCATTTCGATTGATCGATCGGACGACATCGGACAACAGACTGTCCGCACCCGAGATCGATTGTTGGGGTATGCTTGGATGCGGCGTCTCGAATTGACACGCTGGGCCGGGTTTTCGCCGGCACCATGGCCACAGAGACTGGCACGCAGGTTGCTCACAGACATGAGCGGAGCGATTCGAGGCGGTGTTCGCCTCGCCATGGTCAGTCGATCGGGTCTCCGATCCGCCGAAGGATGTCACCCGAGGACCGAATCGTCACGAAGGGGGTACGAGAATGGGTGGCATGTCCGCCATCATTGCCGAGTTCCTGGCCGAAAGTGTCGAGAATCTCGACAGCGTGGATCAGGATATCGTCGCGCTCGAGAAGGATCCCTCCAACACCGAGGTCATCGAGCGGGTCTTTCGAACGATCCACACGATCAAGGGCACCTGCGGATTTCTCGCATTCAGCAAGTTGGAGGCGGTGACCCACTCCGCCGAATCCGTCCTCGCCCACGTTCGGGACGGCAATCTCGAGCTGACGCCCGAGATCACGACGACCCTGCTCAGAGCCATCGACAGCGTGCGCGAGATCCTCGCCCACATCGAGAAGGACGAAACCGAAGGCGACGGCGACTACTCGGAGATCGCACCGGGAACTCGACGCCATCGATCAAGCGCGCGAAAAAGGGAAAAAAAAAGCCCCCTGCCGCCGGCGAAGAACCGACCGGCCGAAACCCGAGACAGAACCCGAGCCGGCGCCGCAGCCAAAAGCGCACCGGAGCTCGACCGAGGAGGTGACTCCGGAAACCGCCAAACGGGACCTCGGCGACAAGGACCGACCGGCCACCGGCGATCTCGTCGGCCCGACGGTCGGAGAATCCAGCTTGCGGGTCGACATCTCGGTGCTCGACCGGCTCATGAATCTCGTCGGCGAGCTCGTCCTCGCGCGAAATCAGATCAGCCAGAATCTCGACAGCGACAGCAATCTCGCGCTCACCGACGGCCTCGCAGCGACTCGATTCCATCACCGGCGAGCTCCAGGAAGCGGTGATGCGGGCTCGGATGCAACCCATCAGCTCGATCCTGTCCACCCTCCCCCGTTTTGTTCGCGATCTCGCCGTCACCTCGGGCAAGGAGCTGGAGATCGAGATCGAGGGTCAGGAGACCGATCTCGACAAATCGGTCCTCGAAGCCATCAAGACCTCCCTCCTCCACCTCGTTCGCAACGCCGTCGATCACGGCATCGAGACGCCCGAGGATCGCGAGACCGCGGCGGCAAGCCCCGCGCCGGCAGGATCTCCCTCGCGCCGCTCACGAAGGCGGCAGCGTCGCCATCGAGGTCCGCGACGACGGCAAGGGCCTCGACTCCGAGCGGATCCTCGAGCGGGCGATGTCGGCCGGGATCGTGAGTCCCGAAGACGGCGCCGATCTGCAGCCGCGCCCAGATCGAGCAGTTCGTCTTTCGGCCGGGTTTCTCGACCGCCCGGGAGGTCACCAACGTCTCCGGCCGCGGGGTCGGTCTCGATGTCGTTCGGGCCAATGTGGAGAGCATCGGCGGCGTCATCGAGATGCAGTCCGAGCCCTCGCAATCGACGACCTTCAGGATCAAGATCCCCCTCACCCTGGCCATCGTCTCGGTCATTCTCGTTCGTTCGGGCGGACAGCGATTCGCCCTGCCCCAGGCGTCCGTCGTCGAACTCGTTCGTCTCGGGCGAGGCGAGCAGCGATCTCGGGATCGAACAGCTCCACGGCGTCCCGGTCTACCGACTGCGCGGTCGACTCCTCCCGCTCGTCACCCTGTCCGAGGAACTCGGCCTCGCCTCACCGGGCACCGGCAGCGAGGAGAGCATCATCGTTCTCCAGGGCGACAACCGTCAGTTCGGGCTGCTGGTGGACTCCATCGACGACTCCCAGGAGATCGTCGTCAAACCCCTCGGACGGCGACTCACCGGCCTGCCCTTTGCGGGCGCGACCATCCTCGGCGACGGATCCATCACCCTCATTCTGGATGTCTTTCGAGTCGGGCTCTCGGCCGGAGTGGTGTCCGACGACCGGGTCCGCGCGTTGATCGGCGGATCCGAGCCTCCCGTCGGCCCCGGCCCCGGGCCTCAAGCGGGTCCTTCTGCTCCAGGGGGCGGATGACGAACGGATGGCCCTCGATCTCAGCCGCGTCTCACGCCTCGAGTCGCTCGACCGTGGCCGCATCGAAAGGGTCGGCGACAATCTGGTGGTTCAGTACCGCGGCGAGATCCTGCCGGTGATCGATCTCCAACGAGCCCTCCCGGAACGACGGACCAACCGGCGAAACGAGACTCCGCCGAGACCGCGGATGAGGCCTCCGTGGTGATCTGCACCGTCGAGGGTCGTTCGTGTGGACTTCTCGTCCACCGCATCCTCGACATCGTCGATGCCGATCTCTCCGACACGACGGCGGGCAGCCGGGAGGGAATCGAGGCGTGCTCGGTCATCGACGGCAGGATCAACGAGATCATCGATCTCGCCGGGGTGATTCAGCTGGCGGACCCGAGCTTCTTCACACGAAGCGAATCGGCCGGGGGGAAGAAATGACCGATCAGAAACAGTACTGCACCCTGCGGGTGGCTGATCTCCTCCTCGGCATCGAGGTGGGCGAGATTCAGGAGATCATCCGAGACACCTCGATTCACGCCGGTGCCCATGGCCCATCCGGCCATCAGGGGTCTCATCAATCTCCGCGGCCAGATCGTCACCGCCATCGATCTGAGGCGACGCGTCGGGCTCGAAGACGCCGATGACGGCGCCGAGTTCATGACCATGGTTCTCGGGACCGCCGAGGAACCTCTCGCCCTCGTGGTCGACGCCGTCGGCGATGTCGTCGAGGTCGCACGCCGAGGCCTTCGAATCCCCTCCCGACACTCTCAAGGGTGAGGCCCGGAGGATGATCGAAGGCGCCTACAAGCTCGAGCGCGAGCTTCTGCTCGTGCTCAATCTCTCGGGTCGTTCTGGATCTCCAACGAAGCCACGGGAGACAAACGTCGAATGAACCACCGCGCGATCCCAGCATCGACGTCGATGTGACGTTCAGATGCCGTCATGCTCGAACTACCCGAAGTCCTGAGCCATTTCAAATTCCGCCCCACCGAGGAGAGGTGACATGCCATGAGAGCCCTCGTCATCGACGATTCACGCGCCATGAGGATCCATCCTGCGGGGAATTCTGGTGAGCCTCGACTTCGAGGTCGTCGAGGCGGCCGATGGCCGTCAGGCGGTCGACATCCTCGGTCGCAGGACCACGATTTCGACCTCGCCCTGGTCGACTGGAATCTCCCCGAGATGAGCGGTCTGGAGATCGTCGACCGAGGTCCGAAAAGACCCCCGACTGGCTCGAATTGCCCCTGCTGATGGTCACCACCGAAACCGAGTTCGAACGGGTGACCCAGGCCCTCCAGGCCGGGCGCCAACGAGTACATCATGAAACCCTTCGACCGCGACATGCTGCTGGACAAGCTCGTGATGCTGGGCATCCCCGTCGAAGCCGCGAAAGCCTGAAGAGGATCCATTGCCTCCCATTCGAATCCTCGTGGTGGACGATGCCGTCGTCGCGCGCAGAGTCATTTCGGAGATCCTGAGCGACGAGGACGGCCTCGAGGTCGTCGGCACCGCTCCCAACGGTCGGATCGCGCTGACGAAGATCGAACGTCTGCAGCCGGATCTCGTCACCCTCGACATCGACATGCCGGAACTCGACGGCATGGAGACCCTGGGTCTGATCCGATCGGATTTCCCCGGAATCGACACGATCATGGTCAGCAACCTGACCCAGCGGGGCGCCCGGGTCACCGTCGATGCGCTCTTCCTGGGGGCGGCCGACTATGTCACCAAGGCGACCCAGACAAGCTCGCCGGAGGCGGCACGGAATCACCTGAAAGATCAGCTCATACCCAAGATCCGCGCTCTCTACCTCGGTCGACAAGGCGGCACCACCCCGATCCCGGACCCCGGTCTCGACGGTCGCACGGCGCGCCGGCCAGCCGTCCGAGGAAGGTCGGAATCGTCGCCATCGGCGCCTCCACCGGCGGCCCGAACGCCCTGGCGGATGTTCTGAAGACCATCCCGAAGGGATTTCTCGCGCCGGTCGTCATCGTCCAGCACATGCCGAAGAACTTCACCGCGTTTCTCGCAGACCGACTCGACAGCCGCTGCGCTCTCACGCGTCCGAGAGGCCGAGGACGGTTCGGTGCTGACGCCCGGAGAGCGCATGGATCGCCCCGGGAGACCTTCACATCAAGGTGCGGCAGAAGCGGAGGTCAGGACTAGCCTCGTCACCGACGACGGCCCGCTGGTGAACTCCTGCCGGCCTTCGGTCGACGTGCTCTTCCATTCGGTCGCCCAGTGCTTCAACTCATCCACTCTGGCCGTGGTTCTCACCGGGATGGGACAGGACGGTCTCGAGGGTTGTCGATCCATCGCCGCGGCGGGCGGTCGGATCGTCGTTCAGGATCAGAGACACGAGCGTGGTCTGGGGCATGCCCGGTCACGTCGCCAACGAGGGACTCGCCGACGCCGTTCTCCCGTGCAGCGATATCGGACGCGGAGATCGTCCGACGGGTCGGATTCCGCACATGAGGCGCGAAGACCTCGAGAATCCACCTCCCGGAGCCGATCGACGAGGTCGGATTTCGACTACGTCAGAGGTCTGGTCAGGGACAGCACCGCCATCGCCCTCGACAACACCAAGGTCTACCTGGTCAACGCGCGGCTCCTCCCGGTCGCCCGCGACGCCGGATTCCCGTCGGTCGTGGCGCTGATCAAACACCTCAGATCGCGACCCTTCGGCGAGCTCCACACCAATGCGGTCGAGGCCATCGTCACCACCGAGACCTCGTTTTTTCGCGACTTCTTCCCCTTCGAGGCCCTGCGTCAGGAGGTCATCCCGGAGATCATGGCCGAGCCGAAGGGGCGGGAGCCGAAGCCTGACCATCTGGTCGGCCGGTTGCTCGAGCGGCCAGGAACCCTACAGCATGGCCATGATGCTTCGTGAGGCCTTTCCCGAACTCGCGACATGGAGCACCCGCATCCTCGCCAGCGACGTCTCCAGGGGGATGCTCGAGAGATCGAAGGCCGGGACCTACTCGCAGACCGAGGTCAACCGGGGCTCTGCCGGCCCCATGCTGGTGAAGTACTTCCGCCAGAACGGGACGACCTGGAAACTCAACGACGAGATCACGAAACATGGTCAGTTTCTTTCACCACAATCTCGCTCGTGACCTGCCCACTCTTCCGCCGGTGGACATCCTCTCCATGCGCAACGTCCTGATCTACTTCGATGTCGATACCAAGAGACTGGTCCTCGACCGAATCCGCCGACATCTTCGCCCGGGCGGTTACCTGATGCTCGGTACGGCCGAGACCACCCTCAATCTGGATGAGCGGTTCGAACGGGTGCGGATCGGTCGGGCGGTCTTCTACCGCGCCATCAAAACGGAGGCACGATGAATCCCGACGAGATCCCAGATCCGTTCGATTGTTCGCAGCGTCTGGTCGACCCAACTCGGCCTCGAGATCCACGACACCGAGATGCGGTCCACCCGTCGTCCTGAGTCGCCGACGATGACCGCCGCCATCCACATCAGCGGGGACTTTCACGGCGGTATCCGACTCGAGTGCAGCCGGGCTCATCGTTCGAAGCGCCGCCTCCATCATGTTCGACCTCCCGGATCGAGCAGTTGATCGATGACGACGAACGCGATGTCATCGGCGAACTCACCAACGTCGTCGCCGGCAACATCAAGGCGCTGCATCCCGGGCAGCAACTCGATCTCGTTGCCGACCATCGTCGAGGGATCCGACTACACGCGTCTCGACCCTCGACGTCAGATCGAGCGATGACTACGGCTTCACCCTCGACGGCGAGATCGATGACCGTGACGGTCGTGGAGCACGGCCGCACCCAGCTATGAAACGACGCTGCTGAGGGGACCTAGCTAGGCATTCAGGGTTTCCTCGCTGATGATCTCCGGCGTTCCCTCGAACTCGGATTCCCCGAGCACCTCCTGATCGAGGGTTTGCCCGGATGTCTCGATCTCTCGATCCTTGTGGTGCTCCACCGCCGCGGCGATGAAGGACTTGAAGATCGGGTGCGGGTCGTAGGGCCTCGACTTGAACTCGGGGTGAAATTGGCACGCCAGGAACCATGGGTGGTCCTTGAGCTCGATCACTTCGACAAAGATCCGGTCAGGCGATTTTCCACTCACGACCAGACCCTTTTCCTCGAAAAGGGATACGTATTCGGGATTGACCTCGTAGCGGTGGCGGTGGCGCTCCCAGATCTCGTCGCTACCGTACATTTTCCAGGCGTTGGACCCGGGCGTCAGCCGGCATGGGTACTTGCCCAACCTCATGGTGCCGCCCATTTGATCGACACCGACGAGCTCGCGCATCTTGTAGATGACCTTGTACGAAGGCTGACTGACGAACTCGGTGGAGTGGGCGCCGGCGAGACCGCAAACGTTGCGTGCGAATTCGATGATGGCGGTCTGGAGCCCGAGGCAGATTCCGAAAAACGGAATCTTGCGGCCGCGGGCGAACTCGATGGCGCGAATCATCCCTTCGATACCGCGTTTGCCAAAACCGCCGGGGACCAGAATCGAGTCCACATCGAAGAGCTGTTCGGGATAGCCCGAGCCCTCGAGGGATTCGGAGTCGATGAATACCAGATCGACTTTGACGCCGTTCGCCATGCCGCCGTGGCAAAGCGCCTCGTTGAGCGACTTGTAGGAGTCCGCGAGATCGACGTACTTGCCGACGATGCCCACCGACACCGTGTCTTCACACGATTTAACCGCATCGACCACGCCCCGCCAGCGGCTCAGATCGCGCTTGCCCTTGGGTAGATTGAGCTGCTCGAGCACGATCTCGTCAAAGCCCTCGGCGGCCAGCTTGAGCGGCACCTCATAGATCGTATCGGCGTCCTGGGCCGGGATCACCGCTCTCGACTCGACATTGCAGAAAAGCGCGATCTTGTCTCGAAGGTCTTGCGGCAGCGGTCGATCGCACCGGCAGAGCAGGATGTCGGGCTGAATGCCGATCTGGAGCAGGCCCTTTACCGAGTGTTGGGTCGGTTTGGTCTTGAGTTCACTGGAACCCTTGATGTATGGGACGAGGGTCAGATGAATGATCAGAACATTGCCGCGGCCGGCTTCGGTGCGGAACTGGCGGATGGCTTCGAGAAAGGGCAGCGACTCGATGTCGCCGACGGTGCCGCCGATCTCGACGATGACGAGATCGACATCGCCACCGAGAGCACGGATCCCGTCCTTGATCTCGTCGGTGATGTGAGGGATCACCTGGACGGTCTTGCCGAGATAGTCGCCGCGGCGTTCCTTCTCGATCACCGAGGCGTAGATCTTGCCGGTGGTGAAGTTGTTCTTCTTGGCCATGGTCGCCGAGGTGAAGCGTTCGTAGTGACCGAGATCGAGATCGGTTTCGGCGCCGTCGTCGGTGACAAAGACCTCGCCGTGCTGAAAGGGCGACATGGTCCCGGGATCCACGTTGACATACGGATCGACCTTGAGCATGGTCACCGAGTAGCCGTGGGCTTCCATCAACGCCGCCAACGACGACGCCGAGATTCCCTTGCCGAGACCGGAAACCACGCCTCCTGTTACAAACACATATTTCGTCGCCATCGCTTGAGCCCCTTTTCCTCAATCCCCGCTGTTCATCATGAGTCGGACGCGTTCGAGGTCCTGGGGTGTGTCCACTCCATGAGCCTCGTCCGGTGCGTCAAAAACCAAAATATCAATGCCGTTCTCCAGAGCGCGGAGCTGTTCCAGCCCCTCGGCCCGTTCCAGCGAAGATGGCGCCAGTGCAACAAACGCCGCCAGCGTCTCCGGCCGAAAGCCGTAGACTCCGAGGTGAAGCCGCCGCAACGTCTTGGCAACTTCCGATTCCCGCGGAAACGGGATCGCGGAGCGCGAGAAGTACAGGGCCCTGCCATCCGTCCTCCGAACGACCTTGACCGCGTTGGAATCCGTCACATCCGCAGCCGCGATCGGTCGGCACAACGTCGCCATCCCGACGTCGGGCCGTCTGCGCATTCCCTCGACCAGGGTGTCGATGTTGGCGCCCGAGAGCATGGGCTCATCGCCCTGGACATTGATCACGAGTTCCCACTTCGATCCTCCCGCAACCGCCTCGGCGATCCGGTCGGTGCCGGAGGGATGCGCACCGGTCATCACGGCCTCGGCGCCGGCGGCCATCGCCGCCGCCGCAACCCGATCATCGTCGGTGGCGACGACGACGTGATCGATCGTCTCAGCGGCCAGCGCGCGCCTCACCACGTGGGCGATCATCGGCTCGCCCGCCAGATCGGCCAAGGCCTTGCCGGGAAAACGCGTCGAACCCCAACGAGCGGGGATCGCCGCGACCACGCGAGGTGCAACGATTGTCATCCTGTAGTGGAATGCTAGCGATCCGTGAGCCGTGAGTCAAGACCCTCTCAGAAATTCATACAAACGTTTGTCTACTGTTTCTAATTCGATGAAAAAAACAGTTACATATTTGATTCTCGATCATATTCATCGAATGCCGGGAGCAAGGATTTGGTTTTCTGCCCCTCGAATTGACCAAGGTTACAGGAAATGATACAAACAACTGTATGAATCTTGACACAAAATCGCGCCTGCTGGAGACCGCCGCGACTCTTTTTGCCGATCACGGCTACCGCGGCGCCTCGGTCCGCCGAATCTGCGACCTCGCGAGGGCCAACCCCGGGGCGGTCTCGTATCACTTCGGCGGGAAGAAACAGCTCTACCGACTCGTGTTGCGGCGCGCCGCAGCCGCCGCTCTCGCGAGCTCACCGTCACCGAAGCCGCCCCGGGTGAGGACTCCCCTCCCCTCGAGATCGCCGATTCCATGAATCGGATGCTCGGCCGGATGGAGACCCACCCGCACGAAACCCGTCTGCTTCTCCGGGACCTCGCGGATGGTGGAGATGTCGCGGTGGAGGCTCTGGAGCCGACTTTGCGAATCGCATTCGAGAATCTCCGGCTGGCCATCGGCGAGGACGCCGCCCCGCGGGGATCGTCCAGCGGCCGCGCGCTCTTTCTCGATCTCGCCGCTCCCCTCTTCCTGCTCACCGCGGCCTGGCCGGTGCTCCAGCGGGCGCTCGATCTCGACCCGGATCAACGGCGGGGACTGCTCGCCGATGCCTGCCGACGCACCCTGGAGGCCCATGGGTATCCCGGGCTGGGATAGGGGGCAGCTCATCCTCCGAATCGGGCCGGATACTGCGCACGCATCGAGCTCTGCGAAGCCTATGAACCCAGCTCTCCATGTCATGAGACGACCGAGGTGATTGACACCCGCCGGCCGTCGTCGCTAACCTGTCGGAGATGAGACGTCGATCGATGATTCATGTCGGAACGAGGCAGGCACCGACCGGCGGTGCCCCTCATCTCCTACGTGAACCGATTCAGCGGTCTCTAGTCTCCCTGTTTTCCACTCTTCACCAAAACAACACGGCGCCGATAGCGGCGCTTCGGAAACAGGGAGAATCCTCATGAGAATGATCGTACTCGGCTGCGGCCTGGTCGGTGGACCGATGGCTGTGGATCTGGCGAAAGACCCGGGGTTCGAAGTCACCATCGTCGACAGGAACCAAGATGCCCTGAGGGCCTTGGCGGGCGAACACAACAACATCGAGACGGTGCACCGGGATCTGGGGAATCCGCAGGATATCGGCGCGGTGATCGCCGACCATGACATCGTGATCAACGCGGTCCCCGGCTTCATGGGTTTTCAAACCCTCGAGGCCATCATCGAAGCCGGGAAGAACGTCGTCGACATCGCCTTCTACCCGGAGAACCCGTTCGATCTGGATGCTCTGGCCGAGGACCGGGGCGTCACGGCGATCGTCGACTGCGGCGTGTCCCCGGGTCTCAGCAATCTGCTGATCGGCCACGTCCACGAGCGGCTGGACCGAACCGACTCGGTCCTCATCTACGTCGGCGGGCTACCGGTGATCCGCCACTGGCCCTTTGAGTACCGAGCCGTATTTTCGCCCATGGACGTCATCGCCGAGTACACCCGGCCGGCGCGTTTCGTGGAGAACGGCAGACTGGTGACCCGTCCCGCCCTGTCCGACCCCGAGCTCATCGACTTCCCCGGCGTCGGAACCCTCGAGGCGTTCAACACCGACGGTCTCAGAACCCTGGCCGAGACCATCGACGCCCCGAACATGAAGGAGAAGACCCTGCGCTACCCGGGCCACATCGAGAAGATGGTGTTTCTGCGCGAAGCGGGCTTCTTCAGCGAGGAGCCGGTCGTGGTCGACGGCCGTCCGATTCGCCCGGTCGATCTCACCGCCGAGCTGATGTTCCCGCAATGGCAGATGGACGACGGCGAGGTCGACATCACGGTGCTTGCGGATCATGGTCGAGGGCGAGGAGCGCGGCCAGGCTCGACGGTATGTCTACAACCTCTTCGACCGATACGATCCCTCGAGCAACACCCACTCCATGGCCCGCACCACCGGCTACACCGCCACCATGGCGGCACGGCTGTTGGCAACGGGTCTGTACGACCGGAAGGGCATCTCGCCGGCGGAGTTCGTGGGACGCGCACGAGGAATGCGTCGAGTTCATGCTCAAAGGCCTCGCCGATCGGGGCATCATCATCGAGGCGCACGAGGACGCCTCTGCGCACGCGAGATGTCGTGAGAGTCCGAATCCGATTTTGCTAAGGTGTCGTCGGGCCACAACGCTCGCCTTCAGCCAGGAGGATCATCATGCGTCCCAAGGTCAGATTTCTCGACGACGACCTCAAGATCAAGATCATCGACGAGGCCCGCCATCTGCTGTGCACGCTCGGCGTGGAGATTCACAACCCCCGCGTGCTCGGTCTGATCGGCGACCACGGCGCCGAAGTGGATCTGGCCAAGCAGCACGTCCGATTGACGGACGATCTCATCGACCGGGCGCTGTCCACCGTGCCGAGCGGATTCAAGCTCTACGACGTGGTCGGCCGGCAGACGCACGACCTCTCGGGCGACAACGTGTACTTCACGCCGAGCTCGGCCGCCATCAACATCCTCGACAACGGCACCATGAGAAAGCCCCATACCGCCGACTACGTCAAGTACGCCAAGGTGGTCAGCGGGCTCGATCACATCCAGGCGCAAAGCACGGCATTCATCCCCGCAGACGTGGCCGAGGAGATCTCGGACAGCTACCGCCTCTTTCTCAGCCTTCTCTATTGCGAAAAGCCGGTGGTCACCGGAGCCTTCACCATCGGTGCGTTCGACATCATGCGTGATCTCCAGCTGGCGGTCCGAGGCTCTGCGGAGGAGCTCAGGTCCAAGCCGTTGACCGTCTTCTCGTGTTGCCCCACAGCGCCCATCAAGTGGAGCGAGTCAACCTCGCAGAATGTCGTCGATTGCGCCCGGATGGGGATCCCGGTGGAGTTCATCTCGATGCCGTTGTCCGGTTTCATGGCGCCGGTCACGATTGTCGGGTCTCTGATTCAGCACACAGCCGAGACTCTCAGCGGCGTTGTCATCAGCCAGCTCGCCGGCCCCGGCACGCCGGTCCTCTACGGCGGCGCTCCCGCGATCTTCGACATCCGGTACGAAACGACGCCGATGGGCGCCGTCGAAACCGAAATGCTCGACTGCGCCTACTCAGAGATCGGCAAACACCTCGGCATGCCCACCCAGGCCTATATCGGCTTCAGCGACGCCAAACAGCTGGACGCCCAGGCGGGCTTCGAGACCGCCATGGGGGCCACCCTGGCGGCGTTGTCCGGGATCAACAGCATCTCCGGTCCCGGAATGCTCGACTTCATCACCTGTCAGAGCCTCGAGAAGCTCGTGCTCGACAACGAAATCTGCGCCCAGACACAGCGTCTCGTCAGGGGAATCGAGCCGCGCGAGGACTTCCCCTCCACGCCGATCTTCGAGGAGCTCATCCGGGACAAGCACCTGCTCATCGCCGATCACACCCGGCGCCACCTCAAGGACGAGATCACGTTCCCGGGACCCGTCGTCGACCGCGCGAACAGCTCCCGTTGGCTCGAGGAGGGGGGACTCACCCTCCACGAACGGGCCGCGAAAGAGGTCGAGAAACTCATCGATTCCTACCAACCTTCGTCGTTGCCCGACGATGTCAAATCCGAGCTGGAACGCCTGATGACGGCCGAAGCGCGTCGTTTCGGCATGGACCGTCTGCCCGACCGGGACTGATGCTCGGGATCACGCATTTTCCGCGTTCCACGGCGACGCCGGATCGTCATACGGTGTTGAGGGCACAGGGTATCCCCGACGAAGCATCGGTCCCGAAACGTGTCGCCGCACTCATCGATGACGGGTTTGAGATCTACTCCAGCACCGTCGATGCCACGGGCATTCGATCGGAAATCTCCATCGAGGAGTTCGACGCGGTCTACCGCGGAGAGGGCCGAAACGCCTCCCGAACACCACTCGAGGGGATTTTTCCCGACGCGCATGGTCTGGCGTTGTTCGCGGTCACCGTCGGCGAGGCGGTGTGCAGCGAGATCCGCCGCCTTTTCAAAACCGGTGATCCGGCGTTGGGATACACCCTCGACACCATCGCGTCGGCCGGCGCCGAGGGTTTGGCCGATGCCATGGCTCGCGACTACCAGGACACGGTCTCGCGGTCGAATCCCAACGCCTCCGACGTGCGCGTCCTGCCCTACAGTCCGGGCTACTGCGGCTGGCACGTCAGCGGCCAGGCAAAGCTCTTCGAGTTGCTCCAACCCGAGCGCATCGGCATCTCGCTCAACGCCAGCTGCTCTGATGGAACCTCTGAAGTCGGTCTCCGGCGTGTTGGTGGCTGCCGACAGAGAGATCCACGACTTCGATATCGAGTTCGACTTTTGCACCGACTGCGCCGACCAGGAATGCCGGGAGCGGATCCAATCGGTTCTTTTCGACACCCGTGGAGGTCAATGATGGATGTTCTGCAGGAGATTGCTTCGAGTCTCAGAAACGGTGACGACCAGCGCACGGCCCTGCTGACCCAGCAGGCCATCGACGACGGCATTCCGGCCGAAGAGATTCTGAACAACGGGCTCATGGCCGGGATGAAGGTTGTGGGCGCGCTGTTTCGCGACCACGAGATCTTTCTCCCCGAGGTGCTGCTCGCCGCTCGCGCGATGAACAGGGGTGTGGATCTGCTCAAACCGCTGCTCGCCGGCGGGGATGTCCCGACGATCGGGAAGGTCGTGATCGGGACCGCCAAGGGCGATCTTCACGACATCGGCAAGAACCTGGTCGGGATCATGCTCAAGGGCGCCGGTTTCGAGGTCATCGACCTCGGAAACGACGTGACCGCCGAGCGGTTCGTCGACGCCGCCGTGGAATCGGGGGCAAAGGTCATCGGCATCTCGGCGCTGCTCACCACCACGATGTCTTCAATGAAGGGTGTGGTCGACCTCGTGCGGGAGCGGGGACTGGGCGGAGAGATCCACACCATCGTCGGCGGCGCTCCCGTGTCGAAGGAGTTCGCCGCCGAGATCGGCGCCGACGCCTACGGATACGACGCGGCCAACGCGGTGGAGCAGGTCAAAGCGCTGACCGGGGTCTGAACCGAATGTTCGGGTCGGCCGTGCTTTGAAACACGAAGTCACCAAGACCCTCGATGTCCCGCAATCGATCCCGATCGCCGTTCGCCGATACCCGTTCCCGGATGGCGCCGTAAGGTCCTTCGGGATCGGGAACGGGATCGGCGATTCGTAAAAGCGGTCACTTGTAGGTCGGCGCTCCGTCGGCCAGGATCCGGCTTAGCTCCTGACGCGCTCCATCTTGGGGTCGTACATCGGGCGCATGGGCAGGCCCACCTGCAGGGGGTAACGCTTGCCCGCGATGTCGATCTCCCATGTCGCCTTCCGTCGAGGTAGGCCTTGTCGATCGGTTCGCCGGCCTCGATCATCGCCAAACCCACTGCGCCGCCCAGACGTGAAGCCGTAGCTCGCCGCCCGGACATAGCCGACCGCCTTGTTGTTCCGGTAGACGACCTCGGCGTGGTAGAGCAGCGGCTCGGGGTCCTTGACCAGAACCTGCAGCAGACGCTGGTTGTAGGCCGGTCCCTGGGCCTTCTTCTCGATGCAGGAGGCCTTGCCGATGAAATCCGGCTTCTTGAGATCCACGGCGAACCCGAGACCGACCTCGTAGGCATCGTCGGTGTTGTCGATGTCGTGACCGTAGTCGCGATAGGCCTTTTCCATGCGCAGGCTGCCCAGAGCCCGGAGACCGGCGTGACGCAGACCGAAGTCCCTTCCCGCCTCGATCACCCGGTCGTAGACGTGCACCGCCTGCTCCGCGGGGATGTTGAGTTCGTATCCGAGCTCGCCGACGTAGGTGATGCGGTTGCACATCAGGCGTGCGTATCCGATGTCGATCTCGCGGGCGGTGCGGAAGGGAAAGGCCTCGTTGGACAGATCCGCCGATGTGATGGACTGCAGCAACTCCCGCGATCTCGGACCCTGCACGTTGAGCTGGCCGATGCCGCCCGTGATGTCGGTGAGAAAGCAGTGCGCATCCGACGGGATGTGGCGTCTGAGCCAGGTCTCGACGTGGCGGTGCATGGTGTCGGTGACCACCACGATGAAGCTCTCCTCGGTCAGCTTGGTGACGGTGACGTCGGCCTCCAGCATGCCGCGCTCGTTGAGAAACTGGGTGTAGGTGATGGTCTCGACCGGGCCGTTGACGCTGTTGGCCGCGATGTGGTCGAGCACCCTCCCGGCATCGCGTCCCTGGACCAGGAATTTCCCCATGAAGGTCATGTCCATGGCGATGACGGCTTCCCGGCAGGCCCGGTGCTCGGCCTCCCAGTAGGGGAACCAGTTCTGACGTCCCCATGACAGTTTCTCGACTTTGGGTTCCCGTCCTTCCGGCGCATACCAGGCCGGGCTTTCCCAGCCGCTCACATCGGTGAAATACGCCCTCTGATCCTTCAGCCGATCGTGAAAGGGCGAACGCTTGCAGTCGCGCGCGGTCAGGGGCACGCGGGTGGGGTAGTGGCGCCGAAAGACCATTCCCAGGCGTCTCGACCACGCGGGTCTTGCGGTATTCGGGGTTGCACTGGTAGGGGTGGAAGCGATCCACATTGATCCCGGTGATGTCCGCACCCGGGTCGCCGGTGGTGATCCACTGGGCCATGATCCTGCCGAGACCGGGGCCGGTGATGATGCCGATGGAGTTGAGCCCGGCGGCGACGAAGTAGTTCTCGATCTCCGGCGCTTCGCCGAAGGCCACGCCCATGTCGGGGGTGAAGCTCTCCGGGCCGCAGAAGAACATCTGAATGCCGATCTCCCGCGAGATCGGAATGCGGCTCATGGCCTTTTCGAGAAACGGCGTCATGCGATCCCAGTCGGGCTCGATCTCGCCGAAGGAGAAGTCATCGGGGACGCCGTCCACCATCCACGGGGCGCAGACCGGCTCGAACAGCCCGATCATCAGCCCGCCGCCCTCCTCCCGGTAGTAGCCGTGACACGAGGGGTCCTCGATGATGGGAAGATCTCGCGTCACCCCCTCGAAGGGCTCGGTGATGAGGTAGTAGTGCTCGGTGGACTGGTTCGGGATGCTGACGCCCGAGAGGGCGCCGAGCTGTCTCGCCCACATGCCGGCGCAGTTGACGACGAACTCGGCCTTGATGGGGCCCTTGCGTGGTGGTCACGCCCGTTGCTCGGCCGTTCGAGGTGGTGACGCCCGTGACCGCCACGCCCTCGATGATCTTGACGCCCTTCTGACGCGCGCCTTTGGCCAGGGCCATGGTGGCGTCGACGGGATTGACGCGCCCATCCTGCGGCAGATAGAAGCCCGCCTCGATATCGTCCACCCTGGCCAGGGGAAAGAGCCTCTTGATCTCATCGGGGCCGATCTCCTCGACATCGTTGCCGTGCAACCGGTTGAAGGCCGCGACCCGGCGATACTCTTCCACGCGGTCCGAGTCCGCGGCCAGCTCGATAAAGCCCAGGGGCTCGAAACCGGTGCCGAGCCCGGTCTCGGCCTCGAGTCGCCATAGAGATCGCGCGTGTACATGCGCATCTCGACCGAGGTCGCCGAAGTCGAGCCGAAGGTGGTCATCAGACCCGCCGCGTGCCAGGTCGTGCCCGAGGTGAGCTCGTTCCGCTCGATGAGGACGACATCGCTCCAGCCGAGGTGGCCGAGATGGTAGGCGATGGAACAACCGATGATGCCGCCGCCGATGATGACGACGCGCGCGTGATCCGGAACCTGTTCTGCTGGCATGGGCACATCCTGTGATGGAGATAGAAACAACAACCCTCGATGTTGACGGACCTTCAGGACCGATGAACTCTCCTCGCACTCCAGCAATAGTACACGAGGGATACCCTCGAATCGCGCTCGATTGACGGCGCCCTCGCCGATGTTCGATCGCGATCACCCTGAGCAGCGAGTCAGACGACGTAGTCCTCCCGCTCCATCGCCTCGAGCTCTTCGGAGATGGCCTCCCTCACCTCCGGCGGCATGTCGTGCTCCCTGGCCAACATGGGACGCAGCCCCTTGCCCACCCCGTCATCGATGAAGTGGGGCCGAACGAAATCGGAGGTCCAGGTTCGGTCCTCGAAGGACCTGCTTTCGAGCCGCTCGAAGAAGCTCTTGATGCCCCTTTCCGGATCTCCTTCCAGCTCCCTGAAGTAGGAGCCGTAGATGTGGAGCGAGTCGCTGATGTCGACATAGCGGCCGAGCCGAACGGGCCGGCCGCTTCGATTTCGAGATCCTCTCCGCGATCTTGCGCATCAGCGCCGTCAGGGCGATGACGTTCTCGAACCAGGCCTTGTAGAGGTCACGGCTCCGCCAGTGGGTGTTCATGTTGAAGACGAGGTCCCCGTCCTCATCCTCGATCAAGCCGTCCCCAGATTCTCTGCAGGCACGGCGGATGATCGGAGGGCGGGTCGAGAATCGGGTTCCAGGTGATGCCCTGAGCGCGTCGGCTGTAGCCGGTCCGGGCGAGCTTCTTCACCATGAAATCCAACTGGTCGATGATCGCGTCGTCGATCTCGTACTCAACGAGACGCCGGTGATAGGTGTAGGTCCAGCGGGTGTCCGTGCTGTC
Organism: uncultured Acidobacteriota bacterium; assembly: GCA_963704125.1. GTDB lineage: Bacteria > Acidobacteriota > Thermoanaerobaculia > Thermoanaerobaculales > Sulfomarinibacteraceae > JAHECW01. The sequence continues at coordinate 156,981 of CAVPHA010000020.1, forward strand.
GACGCCTTTGAGGATCTCCTCCCGCGGCTTGATCCAATAGTCGTGGGCGCCGTGAACAACCTCCATGACGTACTCCGAGAGCCCTCCCAGGCCATCGGCAAAGGAACGGTGGAACCGCGGCTGGCCGAACGGTTTCTCGACCGTGATCACCACCGTGGCATCCCGGCTGGGCGGATCCTCGGGACGATCGTACTCGGTGCGGACGCTCACTCCCTTTTCCCAGACCTCCTTGATGGCCCTCTCGTAGGCGCGCGGGATCGTCTCGCCGAAAACACTCAACACCGGAATGTCCCCTGAGTTCATACTTCCTCCCTCGGATCAGATTCGTAGCCGGAGCGGACGTCCACGACGGGCGAGTACGGCGACCGAGCCCGGTGTCAGTCCCTCGGTTGTCCCGTGCTTGGAGCTGACGTCAGTGCTACTTCGCCCCGTGCGAGTTCGTCAGCCTCGACAGACACTCGATGAGCGCGTCCTGATCGACCGGTTTGGCGAGCACGCAGTCGGCGCCCCGTTCGAGATCGTAGCCCCGCGAGATAGGTCGCTGCCGTTGTCCTGGACGATGGAGTCGTTGCCGGTGAGGACCACGCACCGGCACCGATGGACCAGCGTTCGTGCTGGCGGATCGTCACCAGCAGATCGAGACCGGATCTCCCGGGCAGGATGACATCGAGGATGACCGCATCGGGTTCGACCTCGTCGAGGGCGGCCAGGGCCGACGACGATCGGTTCGCCGACGAAACCTCATATCCGTGGTCTTCGAGAAAGAGACCCGAGGTAGTCGACGATGTCCGGGTCGTCATCGACGACCAGAATGCGCTTGGCTTCCATCTCTCAGTTCCCGGCAGCCCGGTGCGCCGCCGGCGAGCTCGCCGTCGACGTCGTGCTCGGGCGCGCGACCAGCGGAATCCGAACGATGAACGTGGTTCCCTTGCCCGGCTTCGGATTCGACCTCGATGGTCCCACCGTGCTTGTCGACGATCTTGTTCGAGATGAAGAGCCCGAGCCCGGTGCCCTTGAGCCCCTTGGACGAGAAGAAGAGCGAGAAGATCTTCTCACGGGTCTCCCGATCCATCCCGATCCCGTTGTCCTCGACCTCGAAATGACCATACACGGTTCGGCCCGACGGGCCCGGACGGTGATCACATGGTCGGTCTTTTCGCTGTCCATTCGGCAGGCGTCGAGGGAGTTTTCGATGAGGTTGAGCAGCATCGCCCGGATCGCCTGGGGATCGCCGTCGAAGACGCCGACATCGTCCGGGATCGTGGAATCGAACATCGGCACCGAGATCGAGGGCCTTTTTCTCGATGCCGTCCCTCAGATCGTCGATCATCCCCGCGAGGTCGATGTCCTCGACGATGAGCTCCCGATCCTTGGCGTAGTAGAGAATGTCGAGCACCATGGATCGGATCCGATCCACGTTGCGCTGGACCATCTCCCAGCCCTTTTTGACCCGCTCGGGTTTGTCCCGCTCGAATCCCGAGTTGACCATGTAGATGCCGCCGTCGAGACCGGTGAGCAGACCCTTGATGCCGTGCGAGATCGAACCCACCAGGAGTCCGATGGAGGTCAACTGATCCTGCAGTTCGCGAATCTGGGTGATGTCGACACCCATCTCGATGACGGCCTCGACCACGCCATCGGAATTCCGCAGCGGGGCGGTGGTGACCAGAAGATTGAGCTCCTCGCCGTCCTTGGACAGCACCGACGCCTCGTAGTCGTGCGATCCGTCCGGTCTCGAAGGTGCTCATCATCGGGCACGAGAGGCACTGTTCCTCGCGGTGCTTGTAGACCCTGAAGCACTCCTCGCCGACACCTTCGCCAAAGGCCTCGCGGAATCGCCGATTGGCGTGCTGAATGATCCGATCGGGTCCCTGGACGGTGATGAAGCAGGGCACCTCCTCGAAGAGCTGGGCAAGACGCTCCTGGCTCTGCCGAAGCTCCTTCTGGAGCTCCTTGACCTCGTCGATGTCGGTGTGCATCTCCATCACCGCGACCACCTCGCCCGAGGCGTCGCGGATCGGGGTGGTGTGCACCATCACCGGGACCTGGCCCCCGCAGCGGTCGTCAGCAGCTGTTCCGACGGGTGATTCTTGCCATCGAGAAACGTCGCCTCCACCGGGCAGTTCGGGACAGATCTCGTCGCGCCCCTTGTAGACCTTGTAGCAGTACTGACCGATGCGTTCGCCGAAGTCCTCACGAAACCGTCGGTTTCCCTCGATGATCCGGAAGTCCCGGTCGTGGATCGAGAGATAGCAGGGCATTTCGTCCCAGTACCGCCGGTACATGGCGGAATCGGTGAGCTCGTGCGAGTTCGCATCGACACCCGGCACCGGCTTGCCTGACGGGGACACCCATCGAGCCCGACTGCGCCGGAGTCCGGCGCAGTCGGCCCGACGGGAACGAGATCACTGTCGGTCACGGTCAGTTCGCTTTCTCGTCCTTGGTTTCGATGATGTGAGCAACATAGGACACGAGCTTGTCTTCGTCGACCGGTTTGTTGAGGTAGCCCTCGGGGGGCGGCACCGGACGATCGTAGATCACCTGGCGGAACTCGGGGTGACCGGTGACGACGCAGACCGGGATCTCCTCGAGTCCCGGCGGTCCTGCGGAGTTCGACAAAGGCGTCGACGCCGCTCTTGCCCGGCATGGAGAGATCGAGAGAGATGAGATCCGGTTTGAAGGTCTTGGCCTTCTCGATGCACTCGTTGCCATCCGCGGCCTCCGCGACCTCGGCGCCGGCGTCCTCGAAGACCGTGACGAGGAAGGTCCTGATGTCCTCTTCGTCGTCGACGACGAGAATCTTCCGTCCGGCCAGCGGCGCCTCGGCGGCGACGGCGGGAGCGGCGGCCTTCTCTTCAGCCGGGGCCGCGAATCACCGGAGGTTCGGGCATCGGCGCGCCGGCGGGGCGGTTCTTCATGACGGCGCATTCCTCGAGCACCAGCGCGTTGGCCACCAGATCGACGAGCTGTTTGACCTCGCAGCCGAGCTCGTAGTGCTTGATGAGATCGCCGAGCCCGTCGACGCAGTTGTGGCAGCTGGTGACCACGACCTCGGCGCCGGTCTCGCGGATCTGGTTGGCCTTGATCTCGGCCGACTTGAGCCGGCGCGGGGTGTACTCGGACATGGACATGGCGCCGCCGCCGCCGGTGCAGCAGAAGCTCTCCGCCCGGTTGGGGTACATCTCCTGGAAGTCGGTGGTCACCAGCCTGAGCAGCTCACGCGGCTCTTCGAAGAACCCGCAGCTGCGGGCGTTGTTGCAGGAGTCGTGGAAGGTGACCCGCTTGGGGTTCTTGGTCGGATCGACGACGATCTTGCCTTCCTTGATGTACCGGATCATGGTCATCGACCGAGCTCTCCATGGGGAACGCCTCGGCATCGCCCGACCAGTTGACGCCCTCGTGGCGGGTCGACCGGTAGCCGTGACCGCACTCCGAGATCACGATCTTCTCGACACCGAGTTCGCGCGCCTTGTCGTACTCGCGCTTGGCGCTTGCGCCGCCGAGGCCGTCATCGCCCGAGAAGAGGCCGAAGTTGGTGTTGTCCCAGCCCTCGGTCGGCATGGTCCAGTCCTCGCCGGCGGCCCAGAAGATGAGCGCGGCTTCCTTGATGGTGCGCGGGTCGTACTTCACCTCGCGCGGGTTGATGGCGTACATGATCTTGGCGCCGGCCTTGTCGATGGGGATCTCCGCCTCGCCGTGGCCGAGGTCTTCCTCGAGCTCCTCGGACATCCACTCGAGGGTGTCGAGGTAGTCCTCCTTGAGGACGCCCATCTGGTTGCCGAGCTCCCACTGGTCCTTGGAGACCACCCGGACGCCTTCGGGCATCACGCCGACGTTGGTCAGCAGCCCGCGCATGATCCGGTTCAGGGTGGCGGTGTCGACGCCCATGGGACAGTTGATGGTGCAGCGGCGGCAGTTGGTGCAGGTGCCGAAGGCGATGTCCTTGAGCTTGTCGAGATCGTCGTCGGTCAGCGGCACCTTGTCGGCGCCCACCCACCAGGGAAAGACGCTCCCGGTCCAGTCGTGGTTGGCCTTGAAGAGCTTGCGCACCTGATCGGCCTTGTACGACGGGGTCATCTTGGGGTCGTCGGGGTGGGACAGCACGTAGTGGCAGCAGTCGTTGCACATGCCGCAGTGGACGCAGCCCACCAGCGAACCCACCACCTGGCGGTTCAGCTTCTTGGCGAGCTGCTCTTCCATCATCTTGATCTTGTGGTTCTTGGCTGGTTTGCTCATGGTTTGCTCCTATCCCCGGGCGATGGGGTAGCTGCCCCGGTGACCAAGCGCACGGCCGATCCAGATCCGGGTGAAGGGGTAGTAGAGATAGTGGGAGATCTTCGAAAACGGGACATAGATCAGGAAGAAGCTGGTCAGGAAGAGGTAGGCCACGAGGATGTTCACGCTCTCGAAACCCTGGACGCCCGCGAGGTGGGCCTGGGTCACCGTGCCGAGACCGAACCACGCGGTCAGCATGAAGAGCGAGAAGTAATCGTCAGGCGTGCTGATGAGCTTCATCACCGGTGTGAAGAGCCGCCGGAAGACCCGGTAGATCGCGACCAGAAACGCCAGAAACAAGGTGCTGCCGCAGATCCAGGCAAAGGCCGGGCCGGCGACGAGATTCGGAGTGATCGAACTCAAGAAGGCCAGGGTGATGCCGGCGACGACGCCGAGATGGAAGATGACGAAGGTGAGGTAGAAGGCAAAGCCCTTGCGGGTGCTCTCCATCGACCACGGCATCGCCACGTTGAAGACCGAGTAGAACGCGCCCTTCTTCTTGTTGGTGCGATTGGGAGCGCCCGGCGCGGACTTGTCGGCGCCCGGTTTGAACTTGAACAGCCACCTCAGGCGGAGGGAATAGACAACGGCCATGATGATCAGCGCCGCCCAGTGGACGATCTCGGCCGTGTGCAGCAGAGAACTCGACTCGTGCATGTCACACTCCTTCTTTGAATTTCGCTTCGAACGGGGTGATCTCCCGAGGATCCTGAACCACGATCAGGACCTCCTCGAGATTCGAACCATTCGCCAGATGCCGGCTGATGGTGTCGACCATGACGTTGGCGCAGAGATCCATGGGAACCTGGTACATCCCGGTACCGATGGGCGGAAAGGCGATGCTGCTTGACGCCCTTCTCCTCCGCCCGCGCGAGGGCCGATGCGACGGCGCTCTCGAGCTTGCCCTTCTCGTCTTCTTCGCGGAACTTCGGGCCGTTGACGTGAATGATGTAGTCGGCCTTCAGGATTCCGGCCTGGGTGACCACCGCTTCGCCGGTCGGGACCGACCCGATCTCGTCGAGCTCCTTTTGGATCACGATGCCGCCACGCTGTTGGATGGCGCCACCAAACCCGGAGCCCAGCTTGGCGTCCTCGGTAATGTCAAAGACAAACGCCTCGACATCGATCTCGGTGATGTCGCCGCGGACCATCCGAAGCCGCTTGTCGCCGATCGTGCGCTCCACCATTTCCATCCTCCTCGTTCACAATTTCACAAGCCCGGGTTTCCCCCATTCGGGAGACCCCGGGCCTCAACTGCTCGACGGAACGCCTCCCAGTTGGATAGGCATGTCTCCGAGCTCGAATTCCCTGTCGCTGATCCAGGAAGGATCGAGGAGGTCCTCCAGAGTGAAGTCCTCGAGCACCTGGGCGATCCTCTGATTGATGAGGGCGTAGACGATCCTGCATTCACAGAACTCGGCCTTCAGACACGATTCCGGCTCTTCGACACAGTCGACGACGCAGACCGGTCCGATGGACGCTTCGATGATCTGCCGGATGGTGATCTTCGAGGCCGGCGCGGCGAGCCGGTAGCCGCCGTGTCGCCCGGCCACACTCTTGACCAGCCGGGCGGCGCGGAGCGCCGGCGCGAGCTGTTCGAGGTATCCGTGCGAGATGTCCGTGCGATCTGAAACCGATGACAGGCTGACGGGCGAATCGCCGCCTCCGTTGCGGGCGATGTCGAGCATCATTCGGAGAGCGTAACGGCCGCGCGTGGAGATCCTCATGGCGATTTCGAATTTAATCTTAAAAAACATACCTGTCAACTAGGTATTAATGAATACATTCATGATTCTCATTCTCAGTACCGGAGTTGTTGCCCGAGATTCGCCGTGGTGCTATCTTGAACAAACCAGCAACCGAATGACCCGGTTGCTCAGGGAGGCAGAATGGCAGTGAAATCCGCCCTCATCATCGATGACGAACCCGATGTCACGACCTACCACGGAACCGTGCTCAGCGATCACGGCTGGGAGGTTCACACGGCGAACAGTGGCGCCGACGGCATCGCCATCGCTCAGGAGAAGATCCCGGATGTCATCATGCTCGATGTGATGATGCCGGAAAAGGGCGGGCTCAGCACGCTCATCGCCCTGCGCAAGGACGATCGAACGAGGGAGATCCCCGTGGTGCTCGTCACCGGGATCCAGGAGAACCTCAACGCGGATTTCGAGGCTTTTCTCGCCAGGTTCAAGACCTACAATCCGAACGGCTATATGGAAAAGCCCATCGACGTGGACAAGCTGATCTCGACCCTGGAAGAACTCACCTGAGCTTCCACCGAAGAGGCCACGACGCGGCCTCGCCCGCGTAGTCGACACCAATCCGCGGGAGGCTCTCGATCAGATTCTCGGGCGGTGTGCGGCCATCCGATCGTATGGTGAGGGCGCTCCGCGGATCGGCGAAATCGAGACCGTTCTCGGTTGCGGGTGACCGCCAGCGCCTGACAGAGCTTGCCGGGCCCATCGGCGAGATTGCGGCCGGCGACTTTCGACCCGCGCCGTCGCCGAATCAACGCGACATCCGGCGACCGGGGTCCCGCCTCGGAGCAGAACGGCCTCGGGCGCGCCCTCCCCCACCGTGACCACGTTGAGGCAGTGGTGCATCCCATAAATGAGATAGACGTAGGCACGTCCAGCCTCCCCCCACATGGTCTCGGTCCGCGGCCGTCCGCCGCCCACCGAAGGTGTGGCATGCCGGGTCATCCACCCCGAGATAGGCCTCGACCTCGTCGAGGCGGACCGCTGCGACCCCTTCGGGCGTCGCGTGCACGAGGATCTTGCCGAGCAGATCCCGCGCGACCTCCGCCGTCGGGCGTTGGTAGAATCCGCGGGACAGGATGCTCGCCTCGGCGAGGCCGTCCGCGGTCAGGAGGTCAGATATGGGTTCACTCATCTGTGTCACGGGCGGCGCCGGTTTCATCGGCAGTCATGTCGCCGAAGCGCTGGTGCGCGACGGGCACCAGGTTCTGATTCTGGACGACCTCTCGAGCGGCCGCAAGGAGAACGTCCCCGCAGGGCGCTGAACTGGTGATCGCGGATATCCGATCCGACGAGGCGGCACGCATGATCGTCGATCGCGAGGTCGAGGTCCTCATCCACCACGCGGCGCAGATGGATGTCCGGCGATCGGTGGCGGACCCGCGCTTCGACGCGGATGTCAACATCGGTGGATTTCTGAATCTGCTGGAAGCCGCCCGCTCCGGCTCGGTCAAGCAGGTCATCTTCGCTTCCACCGGCGGCGCCATCTACGGCGAGCAGGATGTCTTCCCCGCCGATGAAGGCCACCCCGTTCGACCGCTCTCGCCCTACGGCGTGTCCAAGCTCGCCAGCGAGCGCTATCTCTTTTTCTACAATCAGCAGTACGGGCTCGATGCGACCTGTCTGCGCTACGCCAACATCTACGGCCCGCGCCAGAGCCCGCATGGCGAGGCCGGGGTCGTCGCGATCTTCGCCCACAGGCTCCTGGCCGAGCGTCCAGCCGACCATCAACGGCGACGGCAAACAGACCCGAGACTATGTGTATGTCGGCGATGTCGTGCGCGCCAATCTCGCGGTCCTCGGGCTGCCCGGGTTTTCGAACCTACAACATCGGCACCGCGATCGAGACCGATGTCAACGAGCTCTTCGAGCAGATCCGTACCGCCATCGGCAGTGGTCCCCCGGCCGACCACGGCCCCGCCAAGGCCGGCGAGCAGCTCCGGTCGTGCATCACTTCCGGGCTCATCGAGTCCGAGCTCGGCCTGAGGATCGGCACCCCGTTCGATCAGGGGATCCAGATCACCGCGGACTGGTTCAAGGCGCAGCAGGCGTAGCAGCGGCAGCGGCAGCGGCAGCGTCCGAATCAGAGACAGCGCCCGTGTCAGCGTCCGGTGCAACGGCGGAAGGGACTTCGGTAGGGTCAGCGGCTCCTTCCTGAAGCACGACACCTATCCGCCGGCCACAAACGGATCGCACACCTCGACCCCGTCGAAGACTCGGCCGTGCTGGAGATCCTCGGTGTAGAGCACCCGGCATCCCGATGCCTGGGCCGAACGGACGATCAGCGCGTCCCAGATGGAGAGCTGGTGGAGTCGGTGGAGATCGATGGCCGCGAGGAGATCAGCAACACCGGGACGGAAAACCTCGAGGCTCGAGTAGATCTCCACCCGACGCCGCACTTCCTCCGGTGAGAGGCCGAGCTTCTTCGTGGCTGCCGAGAAAAACTCGCTGAGCACTTGGAAGGAAAGCTTGCCGTTTCCGTCGCGCAAAGCCGACCGCAGGAGCCTTCTCGCCCGCTCTCGTTTCTCCGGATCGGCGCCGTCATCGGCGTAGATCAGGACATTGGTGTCAACGAAGAACGGGCCGGTCATACAGCTCCTCGCGCGTCCAGCGTCGACCACCGGAGTGACCTTCGCCGGTGGCCCACAGACCCTCCAACTCGGCGAGCCTGACTTCACGCGAAGTCGCCGACGTCGCGTCCTCGAGCAACTCGCGAATCATCCCATTGAGCGAGGTGCCTCGCTGCGCTGCGAGTTCCCGCGCGCGGCTCACGAGTTCTTCATCAATGGAGAGGGTGACATTCATTGACACATAATAAGCGTCCACATACTATGTGTCAATTCCCACCTCTCCAATATCGCCCCCTTCGCCGTCGGGCTCGCCCAACATGCCGATCTGTTCCAGCGCGAGCGGCGGCAGCGAGGGCAGCGGCGGTCGGTCGAGGGCCAGGGACTCAGATGAGCGGATCACGATGCGGGTCTGTTGGCAGGCCTCGAGGCGGCGGGCCTCGACAACACCCCAATCCGATGCGCTCAACACCCTCCCGCCCATGGCTTCGAGCCGCTGGGCCTCGATGACGAACTCGAGATCCGGGTGGGGGTCGACGAGGGCGATCCACTCCTGTTGCTCGGGTTCGATCCGCCAACGTCCGTGCTCGCCGGGCGCCAGTCCATCGAAGAAGACGAGGTCGAAGTCCTCGACCAGCCAGGGATTGTGCTTTCCCGGTTTGAGCAGCACGGCCCGGAAGTGGACCATGAGAGACCATGTGATTGGTGCCGTTGTCGATCCTGAACTCGATGACCGGCCACTCGAGAAAGTTCCGGTTCCGCTTGTACGCCCTGGATTCGCTGAAACGAAACTCGCGGAGGTCGCGGCGTCGGCTCTGAAGATCAGCCGGAACCGATCGTGTTCGCGTGCAGCTCCTCGAACTGCTCGGTGAGCTTGTGTCGGGGCGCGAAGAAGGGCAGCGGCCGAGCGGCCTCGTGGCTTTCGCGGACCTTGACCGAGGCCGTGATGAAGGGCTCGAGGACCGGCAGCCCCTCTTCGATCAGCTCATCGACCATTCGCTGCGGCAGCCGCGCCCGGGGCTGGAACTGGTTGACGACGATCCCGGCGACCTCGAGCCGCTGATTGTGGTCCTCGCGCACCTCGGCCACCGCGTCGAGCAACCCATAGAGGGCTCGGCGGGAGAAATCGTCGCAGTCGAAGGGAACCAGGCACTTCTGCGCCGCGATGAGCGCCGACAGGGTGTAGAAATGGAACGCGGGCGGCGTGTCGATGATGATGTCGTCGTAACCGTCGAGCTCGCGCAGGGCATCGCGGAGCTTGTAGATCTTGACTTTGGCTTCGAGCTTGCCCTGGAGGCTCTCGAGATCCGGGGACGAGGCCATGATGTGCAGGTTCTCGAACCGGGTGTGGTGGACAAAGCCCTTGGCTTCATCGCGAAAGAGCTTGAAACCGAGGGTCTGTTCGAAGAACTCGGCAATATTGGGGCTGAGGTTGTCCGCGTCGCTGCCGAGGAGATAGTGGCTCGCGTTGGCCTGCGCATCGAGATCGACGACCAACGTCTTGCGGCCGGCCCGCGCATTGACCGCAGCGAGGTTGCAGACGATGGTCGATTTGCCGACACCGCCCTTTTGGTTGAACACGACCCATCGCATCCTTGCCTCCTCGCGCCGCTGATCGCACCGCAGCCGACCGATCCGAACTCCATGCAGAATAACATCATGCCGCACTGCGTCAAGGGCATGCGGAAGTCGCGCTCCATCGGGATGTGCCAGGGACGCCAGGGGCGTCCCCGAAGACCGCGACAGCGGGAACGGGTACGATGCAAGCAGGAGGCGACGTGACCGAGGGATCATCGAAGATCCGTCTGAGCAGCGCCCGCCGACCCGGGCCGAAGGACAACCCGGTCCTCCCATTTTCAGTGGTGCTGATCGTCCTCACCATCGTTCTGGTTGTCGTCTTTGCCGTTCGCGATGAGGAACCGGAAATCCAGAATCTCACCGCCGGCGACCCCGACGGCACCTTCACACCTGACCCCTACACCGAGCGCCAGCCCGACCCCCGGCATCGTCAAACAGGCATCGGACTGGGTCGACGCCACCGTCATCCTTCCCCCCTCGCCCACCCCCACCGTGCCCTCCATGGAGGTCTATCCGACCCGGGCGCCCGCGGCCGACGCCGAGCATCTCGCAGTGCGCCGAGATCCGCTGGTCGACCATCCAGGCATTCTCCCCGTCGGCCCAGGTCAAGGTCGACATCCGGGTCAGGAACCGCTGCCCCTACGATCTCGGTCCCGGCAACCTGTGGATCGACATCACCGGATGGCGCGACGGCGGGCGGGTCCAGAGCGTGCGCGGCCATCCCTTCGAGACCATTCGCCGCGACCGCACCGGCGATCTCTCCATCGGGCTGCCGGGTTCGTTCGATTGGTACGACGAGATCGAGGTGGTGGTGCAGGATTGAGGCGGTGACTGAATCTACCCTCTCCCTCTCCCCAGTCTCACCGGAGCGGGAATGGGGCGCGATTGTAGCGCCCACCTCCAGGTGGGCGTCGGTGCCGCCGACAGGGGCCATGACGCCGATCTGGAGATCGGCGCTACAAAGCACGGTGCCGCAGCCGGGGCAGCGGACGCGGTCACGGTTGCGGCCACGGCTTCGGATACGGCCACGGTTTTTGGTTTCCTCATCCCCGGCCTTCTGGGCCGCTGGAACGCCGTGGCGTTCCAGCGGCCCAGCGTCGCACCATCGGCGTGGTCGCTCCTGGGATGATTGGAAGGGCTGCGACCACACCGATGGTGCGCCGGCGGCCTACCTCGTAACCGCGAGACCAGGATGGAGCGCCCGTCCCGGGGGAGCCCGGCATGGACCTTGTGCGGGGTGTGGCGCTCCGCCGTGACGTTGTATCTGGCACAAAGTCATGCCCGGCACCCCGAGGTGGCGCGGTTTCCGCGTGTCCTGGTCGGCTTCGGTTTCGGGCTCGGATACGGTCGCGGATCGGATCGGCTCGGGAGCGGGAAAGGGTACGATGCTCCCCGGAGGCAACATGATCGAAAACCTCAAGGCTGACGAACTCGCGGCGATGATCAAGCGGGTCTTCGAACCCAACGGCGGAGGACACCGCGTTGGCGGTGCTCGTCGATCTGCCGGACGATGCGCTTCCCGACAACGACGACTGGGCCCAGCGCCGCGCCATCGCCGCCGACTGGGTCCGCGAGCTCGCCGCGGCGCGGGCACGACCACGGCCTCGACATCGACCTCGTCGTCTACCGAAACGTCCGCGCCAACAACGCCGATCTGCCGGCGACGGCGTGGCTCTGCGAGCCCGACGAACTCCCTGCAACCGCGGACGATCTCGATCCCGCCGCGGCGCGACCATTCGGCGAGATCCTCGACGCTCACCGGTCTGCGTTCTCGCCCCCACCGAGCTCTCGGCGACCGCACCGCTGAAGATGCTCTCCCCCCGCCACGGCTGCCGCGGCGCCACCATGCCCGGCTTCTCACCGGCCATGATCCCCGCGCTCCGGCTCGACTACACCGAGATCAACCGCCGGGTCCACCTGCTCAAGGATCTCCTCGATCGGGCGGTCTCGGCCGATCTTCGCTTTGTCGTCGACGGCACGACCGATACGATCTCCACCTCGATCTCCGCCACCGCACCGCCCACGCCTCCGGTGGGCTCTTGCCGCAACCCGGAACCGCCGGCAACCTCCCGTCCGGCGAGGCCTACATCGTGCCCTACGAGGGCGAGATCGCCGGCGACCCGACCCGGACCAGCGGGCGTTCTTCCGGTCCAGATCGGCGACGAGGTCGTGCTCTTCGAGATCGACGACAATGTCGCCAAGCGGGTCATCTCAGACGGCCCGGCATCGCGAGAGGGAAGCTTCGCTGCTCGCCGCGGAACCGGCGCGCGGCAACATCGCCGAGCTCGGCCTCGGGGTCCTCGCAGCCTTCGGAATCGAGCCCATCGGCGAGGTCCTTCTCGATGAGAAGCTCGGTCTCCACGTCGCCTTCGGCCGCAGCGAGCACTTCGGCGGCCAGGTCGGTCCGCGCACAGTTCTCGACCCCCGAAGCGGTCATCCACCAGGACCACGTCTACGTGGCCGAGATTCAGCCGAGAGTCTCGGCGGCTGCGGTTGATCTGCATTTTGAAGATGGTGAGAACGCTGGAGTTGATCCGGGATGGCGACTACGTCATCGAGTTCTGAACCGAGCCGGAACCGGCAGCGACGAGGCCGACTATCCCGAGCAGTGCGCCGACGACCAGGACGATGAGAAAGACCCCTCCGACCGCAACCGGAAACAGCACCTCGTAACCTTTTGACGTTTCAGTCTGTTCGGCGTCTCTCACTCTGCCCCCCTGACGCGATCGCAGCGTTCCGTCGGATGGTACCTCAAACTGCTTCGTGATGGAAGCTCGATCGCACGATCTTCGGTCCAACCATCGTCGATTACAACCCGCACGGTCGGGCATCCTTGGAGCCGAATCATGGAGAGATCAAGGCAGAATTGTGGCAGAAATGAGGCAAGCCTGCGATCAGTAGCCCTTGTCGCAGCGGCAGCGCCAACCCGAGGACAAGCAGGATGAGCGACACCGACCCACGGACCGTCGGAGGCCATGAGGATCGACCCGGAAACCAGGCAGAACCCCCCGAGGATCGTCGCCCTGGTTCCGGTCAGGGGCTTGCTGAACCGGTTTTCGGGATCGCTCTTCGAGGACGCTCAGACCTTCGGAGACGAGCAGCGGCATCTTGACGATGGCGTCGAGGATGTCGGGCGCGGCCCTGAGGGCCTCGTTGAACAGCCGGGCGCGGGAGAACTCGAGGCGGAAGATCCGGGCGGCGTGGCGTTTGGACACCTCGGCGACGTTGAAGTCGGGATCGAGGAGATAGCCCACGCCCTCGTAGGTGATGAGGGCCTTGACCATGAGGACCATCTCCACCGGAAAGTAGAGCCGGTAGCGGGCGCCCAGTCTGGACGCACTCGAGCATGAGCAGCCCGAGCGAGAAGTCCTCGAAGCGTCGCCCGCCGCCGCCACTTCCGCGCGACCTCCTTGACCGCGGTCCGGAAACCCAGGACATCGGATCGTTCATCGGTCCGCGACACCGCGGCCAGGTAGCGGGCGGCGCGCTCGAAATCCTCCATGACCAGCGAGTAGAAGAGGTGGAGGAGATTGTGCCGAAGCTCGGCGTCGAAGTGGCCCACCATCCCGAGATCGATAAAGCCGACCTTCGGCCCGGGAAGCGCGAGCAGGTTCGCCGGGTGGAGATCGGCGTGAAAATACCCGTCCTGGTAGAGCATCCGGATGATCGCCGACGCCCCGAGATCGATCATCTTCTGTCGTTCGGCGAGGGGGAGATCGAGGACCGCCGGATCATCCGGTCGGACGCCGTCGAGGAACTCCATGCAGAGCACGCTGGTGCCCGAGTAGTCGTGGTAGATCGCCGGAAAGACCACATCGGGCATATCGGCGAAGTTGGCGGCGAAGGTCTCGGCGTTCTCCGCCTCGAGGCGCATCTCGACCTCGCGCACCGTGTACTCGCAGAACTCGTCGATGACGTTCTTCGGCTGGTATCTGGGAATGATGTACTGCAGGAATCGAGCGGTCGTGCGGAGCAGCGTCGAGTCGCGGTAGATGAGTTCGCGGATGCCGGGCTTGACGACCTTGAGGATGACGTCCTCGCCGGTTCGCAGCCGCGCCCGGTGGCTCTGGGCGATGGACGCCGAACCGAGCGGCACCTCGTTGATGGAGGCGAAGATCTCTTCGACGGGATGGCCGAGATCGTCCTCGATGACCACGCGGATCTTGTCGAAACTCACCGGCGGGAGATCGGAGAGCAGATTGCGCAGCTCATCGGTCACGACATCGGGCAGCAGATCCTTGCGCAGGCTGAGAATCTGACCGAGCTTGACATAGGTCGGCCCGAGGATCTCGAGCCGTCTGCGGAGCTGCTCCGGGTACGGCAGAGCGCGGATTTCGCTGTCGAGAAACGGTCGGATGAAGAAGGCGGTGAACGCGCGAAAACGATAGAAGAGCCCGGTGTCGCCCCGTCTGCGGGCGGCGTCCACCGAGGCGACATAGCCGCCGAAGACGAGCGCCGAGATGTGCCGCAGCGTCGTCCGCCCACGGCGCGCGAGATCCGGGATGTTGATGTAGCCCCGGCGCGACGGCGACGTCGCCGCCTCTCCGGCGGTTCCTCACCCGATGCGGCGGGTACCGATGCCGGGATCTCCTCCATCAGAGATCCGGACTCTATCGTGTTGCGGCCGTACTTCTCGTGCGACGAGACCCAATCGAGGGAGGAAATCGCCGATGCGAGGGAGATCTCTCCGGCGAGAACCACCGCGCCGACGATCTCGGCGAGCTTGCGGACCTTGCCCTTGCCCGACACAGCCGAGGATCTCGAGGCACTCGCGCTGGGTCGGCAGGCCGACCCCGCCGCCGTAGGTCGCGACGATCAGCGACGGAATCGTGATCGAGATGTAGAGATCTTCGTCCGGTGTCAGCTCGGTGTAGACGATCCCGGAGCAGGACTCGGCCACGTTGGCCACGTCCTGACCCGTGGCGATGAACATGGCGGTGATCCCGTTCGGCGAGTGCGCGCCGTTGTTGTTCGCACCGGAGATGAACGCGCCGACGTTGGAGACCTGGGAGTGGTAGTGCAGACTCCTCGGCTCGACCCGCATGTGCTGGACCAGGACGTCCCGCGGGATCACCGCCTCGGCGGTGACCCGTTTGCCCCGGGTGCGCATGATGTTGATCTGCGAGTGTTTCTTGTCGGTGGCCAGATTCGACTCGAGATAGAACGATCGCACCGTGTCGATGTTGTCGAGCATCCACGAGCACGCCGCGAAGGTCGCCCGGCCGACCATGTTCTGCCCGGCCGCGTCGCCGGTGGCGTAGTTGAACCGCAGGTAGGCGAACTTGTTGGCGAGAAAGATGTCGATGTCGAGGAGCTTGGCGACGCTCGATGTCGCCTCGGCCGGCGCGCCGGATCTCGATCCATGTTGTCGGCCACCCAGCCGCGGAAGTCCCGCGCCTCGCGGGCGGAGTCGAAGATAAAGACCGGCGCGCGCTGCATCCGGTCGTCGGACACCGTGGCGGTGACGCCTCCCGAGAGGTTGAGCACCTTCATCCCGCGGTTGTACGACGCCACGAGGGTGCCCTCGGTGGTGGCCATGGGGATGACGAAATCGCCCTTGGCGTACTCGCCGTTGACCGTGACCGGACCGGCGAGCCCGATGGGAATCTGGGCGACACCGATGAAGTTCTCGATGTTGCCCTCGGTCAGTCTCGGATCGAAGGACGGCCTTGTAGAGGTGGTCCGGTTTGGCGCCCGAAAACGACGTCAGAAACTCACGACGCGCTGCGGATGATCTCGTCGGAGTAGTTGTCCTCTTTGTCGTAGGGGACGGTGATCCGCTCTTCCTTGTGCTCGCGGATGGAGTCCTTGACCTTGAACGAGAGCCTGCCGAACGGAGTGGTCTCGACATCGATGGTCAGCGTGTGCTTGCCGATCTCGAGCTCAGCGCCGTTCCAGATCACCATCACGACCTTGGCGAGAGGGAACTCGAATCGGATGCTCGGGCGAGACCTCGCCGGGCGACGTCGCGACCGTCGCTCCCGAGGTCGAAGATCACGTCATTCAGCGGGAGGGCCTCGTCGTCGATCCTGATCTCGTTGACCTTGGTCAGCACGGCGTCGCTGAGCCGGTTCTTGAGGCTGAAATGGACCCCGTCGGCCTCGTTTCGAGAGGCTCCCGAAGGTGTAGAGCTGTTTCAAAATCAAAGACGGGATCTTCACGACGCTTCCTCCATTGTCAGCGCTGACGACCGGCCGATTGTAACACCGGCGGGTCGATGCGACCACGCCGCAGGGCGGCGTCCGTCTAGCTGCCCGCGAGCTTCTCGGCGAGCTTGCGCAGCGGGCGCCTGAACCTCCGGTCGGAACCACTCCCGCGCCATCTCCTCGATATCGTCCGCCCGCGATCGATCGACGATTTCCACGAGGTCGCGCCGAACGATCCGGCGCGTGACCCGGAGGGCGTGCGGCGGGAGCTCGGTGAGTTGGCGGCACCATTCGACGGCGGCGGCACCACCTGATCGAGCGGCACGACCCGATCCACCAGACCGATCTCCGATGGCCTCCCTGCGGTCCCATCATGCTGCCGGTCTGGCACAGCGCTCTCGGCGTGCCGCCGACCGACGACCCGGGCCAGGGCTTCGGCGACGACCACCGGCATGGGGATCCCGATCCGCACCTCGTTGAGACCGATGAGATACGGCCCATCCGCCATCACCCTCCAGTCGCAGAAGAGCGCGAGCACCGCGCCGCCCGCCGGACTGTGGCCGGTGATCGCCGCGGCCACCGGGATCTTCGGACACCGGCCAACGCTTCCATGGCGCCGAAGAAAGCTCGAGCGCCGCCATCATCTCCTCGTGATCAAGCGCCAGCAGGAGGGGAACATCGAGACCACCGGTGAAAAGTCCCTCGGCGCCCGAAAGCACGAGCGCCCCGACGCCATCGGCCGGCGCCGATGCGACCTGTGAACTCAATTCGACCAGCAGCTCCGGACTCAGAGCGTTCGCCGGCGGTCTCGCGAGCCTCAGTTCGCGGACGTTGCCGTGTTCGATGATCTCGATCATGACGACCCTCCAGACTTCATCTCGACTCCTTCGCCCATTGCGTTTCCGGGTGGCCGCCGACTGTAGCACGACGGAGACCACCGTCCTCGAAAGAGAACACACATGAATTATGAATTTTGAATTATGAATTATGAATTCATCGCACCATCGCAGCGATCTCTGAATTGAAGGTGGGCCTGGGCCCACCTTCAGAATCGTCCGAGCAGGTATGGCCCCGTACGACAGTCCATTCCGTTCGAGCAATGGTGCGATGCAATTCATAATTCAGAATTCATAATTCATCATTCGTCTGGCTGGCATCGATGTTGCGTACTCCCTGCGACGAACCGCACGGAGGTCACCATGCTTCGACACACCACACGCACCATCCTGCTCGCCACCCTTCTGCTGCTCGTGTTCGGCGCCGACGCCGAGGCCCAGTGGCAGCGCAATACGAGCCGAACGGACAGATTCCGTTTCCGCCTCGGTCTCTTCGAACCCGCGGGCGGATCCGATGGTTGGGACGCCGTCTTCGAAGGATTCACCGGACAACCATCCGATCTTCAGGATTTTGTCTGGGGCATCGACTATCTCTGGCGGACCGGACGCCACACCGCGGTTCTCTTCGGCTTCAGTTACTACGGCGGCGCCACCACCAGCGCGCTACGAAGACTGGGTCGGCGACGACGGCAGCGAGATTCGCCACACCACCAGCTCGAGACCTCGGGATCTGACCGCCGCGTTTCTCTATCGTTTCGGCAGTGCTGCCGTCCGCCCCTATCTCGGGATCGGTGGCGGCTTCGTGTGGTGGCAACTCGACCGACGAGGGGTATTTCATCGACTTCGGCGCCGCCGGATCAACCGGTGATCTGGGCCTGGTACGGCGCCGACGGAGCGACCTTCGAGGCCTTCGCCCTGGCCGGCATCGATATCCCGATCAATCCACGGTGGAGCATCTTCGTCGAAGGCCGGTACCGCTACGCCACCGACGAGCTCGGTGACGATTTCTCCGGTTTCGGCGAACTCGATCTCTCGGGCTACGAGCTCACCGCCGGGTTCGGGGTCAACTTCTAGGAGATTGGCTTCGACACGCACAATTGAACCGCAAAGACGCCAAGTTCGCCAAGATTCCGCAGGGCACTGCAATCATAGAGCGGGCCATCGGATCGTGAGTGCATCAAGTCTTGGATGAGATGTTGCGATGGTTCGATGGCCCAATCACGCGATGTCTCTGCGCCTTTGCGCCTTTGCGCCTTTGCGATGAATTGCGATGGTTGCGGTACCTTCGCGTCCTTGGCGTCTTTGCGGTTCCATTGCTACGACCTCGCCGACTCGAGCAACGGCGCGGCGGCGGATGCGGGAACGCGGCCGGCGTCCTGCGTGTTACGATGGATGTGAATGCCGCAAACACCCAACAACCATCAATTCGGAGTTCCGCCCAGCACGTAGACCCGTACATCATACCAGGAGGCAATGAATGACCTCGAATCACGAGCAGCTCGAGCAGGCAGACACCGAGCTTTGACGAGCTCCAGGCGAGCCACCGACAGTACGAACAGCGACTCGAGGAGCTCAAGAAGAAGGCGTGGCTGACTCCCGACGAGGAGCTCGAGGAGAAGCGCCTCAAAAAGCTCAAGCTGCAGATCAAAGACCAGATGGCGCACCTCCGCCGCGCGGTCTCCTAGTTCGCTGCATCGGATTCAGATGATCGCACCGGAAGGTTGGGTCTTTGTCTGGGTCCCGGTGTGCCTCGGCGGCGGCGCTTTGTTTCTCGGTTGGCCGTGGCTCGGCTGGCCGCTCATCGCGCTGGGCCTTTTCGCACTTTATTTCTTTCAGCAATCCCGACCGACACTGCGATCACAGCACCGAGGTGGCCTGTTCACCGGCCGACGGCAAGGTCATCGTCGTCGGCAGCGCTCCCGGACGATCTGGCCGAGCGCGGTCTGCCCGCGACAGATCAGCGTCTTCATGTCGGTCTTCGATGTCCACGTCAACCGGGCGCCCGATGACCGGAGAGCTCGTCGACTACCAGTACAACAAGGGCCGGAAGTTCTCCGCGTTCAAGGAAAAGGCGTCGCTCGAGAACGAGCAGAATCTGTCGGTCTGGGAAGGACCCCTCGGCCGGATCGCTCTCAAACAGATCGCCGGTCTGATCGCGCGCCGGATCGTCTTCGACCACGCGCTCGGCGACACCGTCAACCGCGGCGATCGAATCGGCCTCATCCGTTACGGATCGCGGGTCGACATCTTCCTGCCCGACAACGCCCAGATCCTCGTCCGGGTCGGAGATCGCGTCCACGCCGGCGAGTCGCCGCTGGCCATTCTCGGTCGCTCGACCGAATCGTGAGACGCCCGGTCATCCGTCGTCGGCCGAAGCAGGCAGAGACTGCGCAAGGGCATCTACCTGATTCCATCGCTCTTCACCGTGGCCAACATGTTCTGCGGCTTTCTCTCGGTGATCGAATCGAGCCGCGGCCACTTCGAACCCGGCAAGGGTCACTTCGAATGGGCGGCGCTGCTGATCCTGTTCGCCATCATCGCCGACATCCTCGATGGGCGGATCGCCCGGATGACCGGCGCCACCACCTCCTTCGGCGAGGCCTACGACTCCCTCGCGGATGTCATCTCCTTTGGTATCGCACCCTGCGCTTCTCGCCTTCCAGTGGGGGCTGTGGCAGGTGCCCCGGGTCGGCAGGGCGGTGGCCTTCCTCTTCCTCGTCGCGACGTCCATCCGCCTCGCCCGCTTCAACACCACGACCCACGACAGCCACGATTTCTCCGGGCTGCCGAGCCCGGCCGGCGCCGGGGCGGTCGCCATGATGGTGCTGCTGTCGCCAACCCCGGTGCAGCATCCGTACTTCATCCCGGTCGTCGCGGTGCCGTCGTCCTCAGCCTCGCGCTGCTCATGGTCTCCAACCTCCCCTATCGCTCGTTCAAGGACCTCAAGATGCAGACGCCAGTGGCCGGCGCCGACCCTCTTCGCCATCGCGCTGGTCTTCTCGCTCATCACCCTCGACCCGCGCCTGCTGTCGGTTCTCGCGGCGATCTACATTCTGTCGGCCCCGTTCGCGTGCTCACCCGTCGACTTCGGCGCGGCCGAAAATCCGCACCGTCAACCACGACGAACACCCGGGAGCGACGATGGCATCGAAGATTCTGATCATTGATCCCCTGACCCTGGTCGGACGCGAGTTCATCCGATGTCTCGAGGACGCTCCGGATCTCGCCGTCGAGGTCGACTACCGTCACACCTCCACCGACGACGAGCATCAGATCGCCGAACTCGGAGCGCAGACCGGCCCTGGTTCCACCCCTCGACGACCCCGACGAGATCGCCGGATGTCGGCATCGTCGTGGTGACCAGCGACACCGAGACCGAACGCACCGGTCACCTCGAGAATCTCCTGATCCGCCACCCCGAGGTCACGCTGGTGGATGTCAGCCGACTCCCGAGGTCTGGCGGATCTGACCATCCCCGCCATCGGCGAGACCGTCGGAACCACCGATCGGTGGCACCTGCGGGTTGCCCACCCGGCGCTCGTCGCCGCGGCCAAGATCCTCATCGCGCTGCGACCGCTCGAACCCGTCCGCGGCTCGGTCGCAGCGGTGGATCCGGTCTCGATCTTCGGCCGCGACGCGCTGGAGACCCTGGTCCATCAGGCGGGCCGGCGGATGCAGGGCGGCGAACCCGACCACGCCATCGGCGGCCATGTCCTCGCCTTCAACCAGGTCGCGGTCGATGCCGACGCCCTGACCGAGGAAGCCGCCGATCTCATCCCGGACATCCCCCTGGCCGTGACCCGCACCCTGACCGGGAGCTTCCACGGCCACGTGGCTCACATCTCCATCGAGCTCGCCGAGCCGGTGGACGACCCCGATCTCCGCGACGCCTTCGACGCGGCCGACCGACATCGTCGTCGGCGAGCCGCCGATCAGTCTCGACGTGGTCCCCGACCGGGATCACGTCCTGCTCGCCCCACCGCAGCTCTCACCCGACCGGCGAATCGTCTCGATGACCGCGATGATGGACGGTCTGAGGCTCGGTGGCGCGCTGACCGCGGTCGAGATCCTGCGCGCGATGACCGTGAATTGAAATACGTTAGAATGCCGGTCTCAACGCGAGTCCGGCATCAAGGAGGTCAACGATGAGCAGTCCGTTGCTTGATCTGGAGCCCAAGCTCCTGTGGCAGCACTTCGACGGAATCCGACAGATCCCCCGCCCGTCCAAACACGAAGAAAAGATCACCGAACACGTCGAGAACTGGGCGTCGGAACACGGCTACGAGGTTCAGAAGGACGCGGCCGGAACCATGGTGATCAGGGTGCCCGCCACCGAGGGCCACGAGAATGCCGAGACCGTCATTCTCCAGGGCCACCTCGACATGGTCTGCGAGAAGAACTCCG
The DNA here is from genome assembly GCA_963704125.1 of uncultured Acidobacteriota bacterium. Classification (GTDB taxonomy): domain Bacteria; phylum Acidobacteriota; class Thermoanaerobaculia; order Thermoanaerobaculales; family Sulfomarinibacteraceae; genus JAHECW01. The sequence continues at coordinate 178,547 of CAVPHA010000020.1, forward strand.
ACGTCGATCACGACTTCATGACCCAGGGCATCGAGGTCGAGGTCGACGGCGACTGGGTTCGCGCCATAGGGACGACCCTCGGCGCCGACAACGGCATCGGTCTCGCCGCCGCCATGGCGTTCGCCGACGACCCGGATGTGGTCCACGGCCCGCTCGAGATCCTCGCCACCGTCGACGAGGAGACCGGCCTCACCGGGGCGAAGATGCTCGACGCCGTCCATGGTCAGCGGCAGGATCCTGCTCAACCTCGACACCGAAGAGGACGGCGCGGTCTACATGGGCTGCGCCGGCGGCGCCGACACCGACGCCTTCCTGCAAGATCTCCCGCCGCCGCGGGCTCCTCGGCTCGGTCCCGGTCAAGCTCGCGGTCCGCGGTCTGCGCGGCGGCCACTCGGGGCTCAACATCATCGAGAACCGGGGCAACGCCATCAAGCTCGCGACCCGGGTCCTCCAGGCGGCCCTCTACGCCGACATCGATGTCGATCTGGTCTCCATCGACGGCGGTTCGAAGCACAACGCCATCCCGCGCGAGTGCTTTGCCGTCTGCCGGGTGGACAAGGGCGCCATCGACGGCTTCCGGGAGATCGCCGAGGCTGCGCCGCCGATTTCCGCGAGGAGTTCGGCGCCACCGATCCCGACCTCGATGTCGTCAGATCGAGGAAATGGACGACGACGACGCCACCCGCCAGGTTCTCAACGTCCACGCCCGCGACCGGCTGCTGCGCCTGCTCGACGCGCTTCCCCACGGCGTCCAGACCATGTCGCGCGAGGTGCCCGGTCTGGTGGAGACCTCGACCAACCTGGCCGTGGTCGAGACCCAGGAGGACGGGCTCAAGTTCGTCACCTCCCACCGTTCGTCGGTGATGCCCGCCCTCTTCGCGCTGCGCCGCTCGGTGACCTCGAACTTCCGCCAGGCCGGCGCCAAGGTCAGCTACGACGAGCACTACCCGGGATGGAAGCCCAACCCCGACTCGGCCGATCCTCAACCGCACGGCGGATGTCTACGAGCGGCTCTTCGGCGCACAAGCCCGAGATCAAGGCGATCCACGCCGGTCTCGAGTGCGGTCTGCTGCTCGAGAAGGTGCCCGGGATGGATGCGGTCTCCATCGGCCCCCAGATCGAGGGCGCCCACTCGCCCGAGGAGCGCGTGCAGATCTCCTCGGTGGCCAAGTTCTACAAACACGTGGCGGCACTCCTCGAAGACCTCGCCTAGTCGAAGCGACACTCACAATCCAGCCCCGGGCATCCGCCCGGGGCTTTTCGTTCGCCAGGTCTAAATTTTTGCCGACGGTTTGCGGCAAACCGTCGGCCAAAATTTAAAAGAATCGACATCACTTTGGAAAACCGCCTATCGAATCGTCCACAATGGACGTGTGAACACCACGATCCCAAAACCGAACCCGGTAACCACCACGCGTCCTGCTGGGTGCGTCGACCGTCATCGCCCAAGCGCTTCTGCTTCGCGAAGCGATGGCGGCCATGGGCGGGTCGGAGATGGCGTGGGGTCTGGTCATGGCGTTGTGGCTGGCCGGGATGGGCGTCGGTTCGCGGCTCGGTGTTCGTTTCGGGATCGTTTCGATTCGCGATCGTCGCTCCCGCCGTCACCCTCGGCCTCGCGGGATCGGCGCCCTCCTCTTCCGCGCGGCGCCGGCGCATCCTCGGCGCGGCGCCCGGCGAGACCATCACCACCTGGCACGCGGTCTGGCTGTGGGCGCTCGCCGTCGTCCCCGCCGCCGCCGCCGGCGGCCTCGCCTTTCCGATCCTCGCCGGCGAGCTCGGTCGGCACGGCCCCGGCCGGGCCTACACCCTCGAGGCCGATCGGCGCGCTGCTCGGCGGGGTCGATGCTCAGCCTCGCGTTGACTGACCCTGGGAACGGCCGCCACGCTTCTCGTCGCCTTCGGTGTGGTCGGCGGCGCGACCCTGTGGCCGCGCCGACGCGTCCTCGCGTTGCTGCTCGTCGCTCGGCTGCGCGGCGGCCGCCATGCCCGCGGGCGAGATCCTCGCCCGCGCCACGTGGCTCTGGGCCGGCCACCCCGGAGCCCTCGGCGACTGGGCCGAAACCCGCCAGCAACGACTCGAGGCCTCCACCGGCCCGCCCACTGACTCTCTACGCCGACGGCCGCCTGGTCGGCGAGCTACCCCGACCCCTAGACCACCCTGCCCCGGGCCCATCTGATGCTGCTGCTCCACCCCGCGCCGCGCCGCGTCCTCGCCGTCGGCTGCACCGCCGACGGCAGCGTCGAGGCCATGATTCGCCACCCCGCCACCGAGCTCCTGCTGGTCGACGAGGATCCGCAGCTCGTCGTCGGCTGAGCGACTGGTACGGCCGACGACTTCCGGCGATCCTCATGTCGAGCCCGCAGGTGACCATCCGGGCCACCGACCCGCTGCGGGCGATCAGAGACACCGCGATCTCGATCTGGTGATCCTCGCCGACGGCGACCCCATCAGCCTGCGCGCCAACCGGACCCGGACGGTGGAGTTCCTCCGCGAGCTGCCGCCGCGCCATGAACGAGGACGGGATCCTCATCATGCGGGTCGGGGTCGGCGACACCTACCTCGGCGGCGTCGCCGGCGAGCTCCTGGCCACCCTGGCGAGCACGCTGCGCGAGGTCTTTCGAGCAGGTCACCGCCATCCCCGGAGAGACGGTGCTCCTCGTGGCCGGCGGTCTCGGAGGCCCGCCTCGACACCTCCGATCGCGACCCTCGATGACGCGCCGCCTCGACCGACCCGAGATCGGCGACCAGCTGCATCCGGCCCTCGCTGACGGTGCTTCTCGACGAGGACCGCCAGACCGCACTGGCCTCCTTCGTCGACGAGCCGACGCGAGCCCCGAACACCTTGCGGCACCCGCGGGCGGTGCCCATCGCCGCCCGGCTGCACGAGTCGCGCTCCCGACCGGCGTTGGTTTCATCCCTGGCCGCGATCGGCGACCGGCTGCCGATCATCCTCGGCGCCATCGCGGCGGCCGTCGTGGTCTGCCTGATCCTCCTCGCCTTCGCCGGCGGCGCCGCGATCCGGGCGAGCGCCGACCGCCTCGGTGGTCGGCTTCACCTCCATGGGTTGGTGGATGCTCCTGCTCGCGACCTGGCAGGCCACCCGCGGCTCGGTCTACTCCGAGGTCGGCGCGCTGACCGGCGTCTTCATGGCCGGGGTCGCGTCGGCGGCTGGGCGAGTCATCGGACACGACGGCCCGGGCGCGGATCCTGCCGTGGGCTGGTCGCCGGCGGCGCCGTCCTGTCCTGGCGTTGGCCACGGGCGCCCCGACCGTGCGCCCCTGGTGCTCGTGCCGGTGCTTCTCGTCACCGGAGGCGTCCTCACCGGCGCCGCCTTCCCCGGTCTCGGCGAGCTCGCGAGCCGGGCGTCCGAGCCGCCGCGGCGCCGGGCTCGCCTTCGCCGCCGACGAGACCGGCGCCGCCGCCGCGGCACTCGTCATCGGCACCGTCGCCATCCCGTCGATCGGGATGACGGCGACGGCGGTCGGGTTGGCGGTGTTGGGGATTGCGGCGATTCCTGGGGTGATGAGGGCTTGAGGGGCTCAAGGGCTTGGGGGCTTGAGGGGCTCAAGGGCCTTCGGGGTACCAGGTACCAACCCATTCGCAGCAACACCAGCTCATGCCGGTGAAGCGCGGCCAACCGGTCCGCGTCGATACCACGTTACGCCACGGAGTCGGTACGGTGCCGGCTCGGGGCCGTGGCCGCGGCCGCCGCTGCCCCTGTCGCCGACACGAGCGCTGATGCGGACGCTGTCCCAGGAAACTGCGGCCGCCGAGTTTTCGTACTTCTCTCCAAGCCAAGGAGGCGCAGCGATGGACATTCCAATATTCACATCGCCACGCCGCCGGAAGGCGCCTACCCATGGAATGACGGCGGCTAAAAAATTCCTGTCATTCTGAGTCGAGCAAGCAGCGAGTCGAAGACATCCCCGAAGCTTGGTAGGAGGATCAAGGAACGGCGATCTTCCTACCCTCGGGGGATCCTTCGACTCTCTCGCGGACTCGCTCGCTCAGGATGACGGTTTTCTGGCAGCCCCTGTCATCGCATCGGAGGCGTCGCCCGGCGGCGTGGCGGTGCTCAGAGCGCGAGCACGGCGAGGATCCCGAGCCAGACGATCCCGAGGAAGTGCCAGTACATGGCGACATCGGTGACGCCCTCGTGGTCGGCGGCGGTGTAGCGGCCCGCCTTCGACCGCAGGGTGATCCAGATCAGCGGGATCAATCCGCCGACCACGTGCAGCACGTGGAGAAAGCTCAGCACATAGACGCCGAAGAGGTAGAGGTTGTTCTGCGGCAGCTCGGAGGCCGCCGCCATCCGCACCCAACCCGAGACCTGCGAGAGCACGAAGGCGATCCCCACCACCGAAGCGGCGCCGAGCAGTCGGGTCAGCTGGGCGTTCCGACCCGCATCGACCGCACGCTCGGCCGCGACCAGCAGCAGGCTGATGATCACCAGCAGCGCGGTGCTCAGCCAGAAGGCGGTGGGCAGACCCGGCGATCCTGCCGGCGGCCACTCCGGGGCGCGGAGACGGATGACGATGAACCCGACCAGGCAGCCGCCGAAGAGCATCGCCAGCGACGCCAGAAAGAGCCACATCCCGAAGCGCCGGCGCTGGGCGATCACGCTCGACCCCGTCCGCATCGACGCCCTGGACGACGCTCGGCTTCATCGGTCTCTAACTCAGCGGCCAACCGGGGATGATGACGTCCTGATAGTGGCCCGTGTCCATCAGCGCAAAACCGATGAAGAGCGCCAGAAAGGCGAAGGCCGAGATGAAGACAAAGGCGTTGAACGGCTTGTCCCAGCGCAGGTGCATGAAGTAGAGACCGACCAGGATCGCCTTGGTGGTGGCGATGGCGAGCCCGATCCAGATGTTGAGGACGCCGAAGTCGAAGTGGGTCACCGACACCGTCAGCCAGGTGCCGAACATGAGGGCGATCATGACCCCCACCAGGAGTCGCAGGATGCGACGTGAACGCCCGATTCGGTGTGTTCGCTCATGATTGTCGACTCCTAGTCAATCAGGTAGAGGAGGAGGAAGAGGTAGATCCAGATGATGTCCACCACGTGCCAGTAGAGGGCGACCATGTCGACCTTGGTGAAGTGGCCGCCGTCGAAGTCGCCGCGCCGCAGGCACTTGAGCAACCAGAGCATGGCGGCGATCCCGCCGAGGACGTGGATGCCGTGGAGTCCGGTCATCAGGAAGTAGATCGAGAAAAAGACCCTCGCGTTGAGCGGTTCGACCGGGATGAGCGTCGGGTCCGCCTCTTCGACCGGTCCCGCCAGGCCCTCCGGTCCGCGGGCGGCCGGCGCGATGGTCGACCGGTCGGGATCGGCGACAGCGGGCGCCGGATCGATCTCGACCTCGGTGGCGACGGGCTCGACGATCTCGCCCTCCGCCACGTGCTGAATCTCGTCGATCTCGTCGATCTCAACCTCGCCCTCGGGGGTGTGGATCTCGCCCTCGACGCTCGATGATCTCGAAGGCTTCCTCGTGGTCCACGTGGGGGTTGTAGGCTCCCGGCCCAGAGCAGACCGTGCTTCCACTTGGCGCTGTACTCGACATACTTGACACCGAGGAAGGCGAAGGCGCAGAGCATGGTCGCGATGATCAGCCACTTCAGCAGTTTGATCTGCTTGAGCTGGGCGGCGCGAACCGCCCAGGCGATGGTGAACGAGCTGAAGATGAGCACCACCGTGTTGAGCGCACCGAGCGCGGTGTCGAGGAAATGGGCGCCGAAGACGAAGACCTCGGGGTGGTTGCCGCGGTAGACCGTGTAGGCGACGAAGAGGCCACCGAAGAAGAGGATCTCGGTCGCCAGAAAGACCCACATCCCGAGCTTGGCCGACTGGCGCTGCTGGTCCGATCGACTCGAAGTGGTGGGCCAGATTGGGGTCGTGGCCGTCGTCGTGGTGCTGCGCGGCCATCAGTGGGCCCCGCCTTCGGCGAGGATGATCGACTGCGGGTCCTTGCGCACCCAGCCCTGGGTCGCGGGGTCGTATCGCAGCGAATTCAGATCGTAGGGGTCGCCGGCGATGAACTCGCGGTCGAAGTTGTACGTACGGCGGCGGCGAGGTGGTCTCCCACTCGAGGGTGGCCGAGCCCCACGGGTTGTCGGGCGCGGGTTTGCCGCGGAAGAGCGAGTGGATGAGGTACCCGGCCATGATGAAGAACCCGAGGGCGAGGACATACGACCCGACGGTCGAGGCCTGGTGCAGGGTGGTGAACTCCTCGACGTAGTTGTAGTAGCGCCGCGGCATGCCGTGGCTGCCCATGACGAACTGGGTGAAGAAGGTCAGGTTGAAGCCGACGAAGACGAGCAGCGCCGAGACCTGGCCCCAGCGCTCCGAGTACATCCGGCCGAACATCTTGGGCCACCAGTAGTGGAGACCGCCGAGGAAGGCGATCACCGTGCCGCCGAACATGACGTAGTGGAAGTGGGCGACGACGAAGTAGGTGTCGTGCAGGTGGATGTCGGTGGAGAGCGCGCCGAGGAAGAGCCCGGTCAGCCCGCCGATGGCGAAGAGGAAGAGAAAGCTGAGGACATAGAGCATGGGCGTCGCGAGCCGGATCGAGCCCTTGTACATGGTCGCCAGCCAGTTGAAGACCTTGACCGCCGATGGGATCGCCACCGAGAAGGTCAGGGCCGAGAAGATCATGTTGGTGATCCCCGACTGACCCGAGGTGAACATGTGGTGGCCCCAGACCAGGAAGCTGAACATGGCGATGGCGATGGACGACCAGGCGATGAACCGGTAGCCGAAGATGTGCTTGCCCGAGAAGACCGAGACCAGCTCGGAGATGATCCCCATGGCCGGCAGGATCATGATGTAGACCGCCGGGTGGGAGTAGAACCAGAAGAAGTGCTGGAAGAGGACCGGGTCGCCGCCCAGGGTGGGGTCGAAGATCCCGACCCCGAGGGCGCGTTCGGCCACCAGCAGCAGCAGGGTGATCCCGAGGATCGGGGTCGCGAGCACCTGGATGATCGCCGTCGAGTAGAGCCCCCAGAGGAAGAGCGGCATCTTGAACCAGGTCATCCCCTCGGGTCGCATCTTGTGGATCGTCACGATGAAGTTCAGCCCCGTGAAGATCGACGAGAAGCCGAGGATGAAGACCCCCAGGGTCATGCTGATGACCGCCGTTCCGGTGGTCGTCGAGTACGGCGTGTAGAAGGTCCATCCGGTGTCCACCGCGCCGACGATGATCGAGACCACGGCGAAGACCGCACCGATCATCCAGAACCAGAAACTGGTCAGGTTGAGTCGCGGCAGGGCGACATCCTTGGCGCCGAGCATGAGCGGCAGCACGAAGTTGCCGATCGCCGCCGGGATGCCCGGGAATGATGAACAGGAAGATCATCACCGCGCCGTGCAGGGTGAACATCTTGTTGTAGGTGTCGGCGGTCATGATGGTCGGGCCGGAGGTCAGCAGCTCGGTGCGGACGAGCAGCGCGAAGACGCCCCCGAGGAAGAACGAGGACGTGATGGCCACCAGGTACATCACCCCGATGCGTTTGTGGTCGAGGGTGAAGAGCCAGGACAGGATGCCGCGGCCGTGGGTGAGATAGCTCTCCTGATTCGGAGTCCCAACGGCGGCGCCGTCGCGGCTTGGGTTGTCGACTGCCATGCTGCTACTCCTCGCTGGAAGTCCCGTCGAGGGACTTGAAGTACTCGATGATCGCCATGATTTCGGGATCGCTGAGCCGGCCCTGATAGGTGGGCATCACCGGTTCGAAACCGGCGACGATCCTGGCCTGCGGTTCGAGGATCGACTCGCGGATGTAGTTCTCGTCCACCGTGATCGTCGAACCGTCGGCGAAGTTCTCCTGCTCGGCCGAAGACACCGAGCAGGGTCGGACCGGTCTTGGCGGAACCGTCCACCGAGTGGCACTGCTGGCAGCCGCGAACCTGGAAGAGCTTGCGGCCGGCGTCCACCGGGGTCATGGTCTCGAGGAAGTTCGACGCCTTTTCGAGCCAGGTCTCGAACTCGCCCACCGGGTGGACGATGACGTGGGCGATCATGTCCGAGTGGCTCGTGCCGCAGTACTCGGCGCAGAAGAGGTCGTACTCGCCCGGGTTGGTCGCTTCGAACCAGGCCTTGGAGTAACGGCCCGGCACCACATCCATCTTGATCCGGAAGGCCGGGATGTAGAGGCTGTGGATGACATCCTGCGAACCCATGACGAGCCGAATCGGCCGATCCACGGGAACGTGGAGATCGGAGTCGATGTAGCCGTTCGGGTAGGTGAAGCTCCAGTTCCACTTCTGACCCTCGACGAGGATCTCGTAGGCGTTGGCCGGCGGCGTCGACATGTCGAGGAAACCCTTGAACCCGAAGACGAAGATCACGACCACCAGGATCAACGGGAATCGCCGTCCAGGTCAGCTCCAGGGCCATGTTGTGGCGTCGGCGATTCTTCCGCGCTCCTGACCCTCCCGGTGGCGGTACTTGATCACGAAGATCACCATCGCCACCACGATGAGCAGGAAGAAGAAGACCGAGATGGCGAGGATGAAGTTGAACAACCAATCCACGCCCTGCGCGACCGTCGACACCTGCGGCGGCATCCAGAACGACGACCCGTCGTCGTCCGGCAGCGCCGCGGTCGATCGCGGTCAGCAGATGTTGCAAGTCCGGTGGATATCATGTGGTGCGAGTCCCCCTGTCGCTTTTCTTTCGCCGGCGCGCTTCGCGCAGCCAGTACCCCCCGAGGGTCAGTCCGAGGACCAAGACCGTCGCGCCTCCGCCGAGCCGCATGATGTTCATCGCCACGGGCGCGTAGCGGCGGCTCGACGGATCATAGTGAAAACAGTAGAGAATGAGTTGATCGATGGTGGTGCCGATTTCGCCGGCCGATGCTTCGAGCAACGCCGAGTCGAAGCCGTTTCTCCGGGTACTCGATGCCGTAGAGATAGCGGGCCACCCGCCCGTCCGGGGTCGCGAGGAAGATGGCGGCCGCGTGGGCGTACTCTCCCGTCTCCCGGTCGTAGGTGTAGCCGAAACCGAGGGTCGAGGCGAGCTGGCGGATCTCGGGCTCCCTGCCGGTGAGGAAATGCCAGCCCTTGGCGGCCGACGGCCGCTCGTACCTCTTCATGTAGTTCTGCTTCTTCTCGGTGGCGAGGGCCGGGGTCTCGAGCGGGTTGATGCTCACGGTCACCATCTCGAACTCCTGGCCCGGCGTCCAGTCGAGATCCATGAGTCCGTCGAGGAGGCCGTTGAGCTGGAGGCCGCAGAGCATCGGGCACTTGTAGTAGTTGAGGGTCAGGATGACGGGTTTGGTCCCGTCGAAGTAGTCACCCAGGGTCACCACCGCGCCGTACTCATCGCGGAACTCGAGATCCAGCGGGAGTTTCGCATCGAGGTGTTCTTCGATCCCGACCTCCTCGAGCTGGGGCGGCACCTGATCGGCCAACTGCGCCATCGCGGGCACGGCCGCCGACCGATCGCACACGCGGCAACGACGGATACAGCCGAGGATCCGTCTCATTCTCATTGATCTAACAGACATTGTCACACCCCACTTGGCACCCAGAACACGGAATGAAACCACTCAATTCCGTCATCTTCCAAGTTCGCCGGAAATGTCATCGGTCTTGCGAGTTGACCAGGCTCTGCCATCCAGTTGAGATCGCGTCCGAAACGCGTGGCTTACGTTACCACAGCTCGACGCTTCCGGCCCGCCGCGTCGCCTTGTTGCGGATTCCGAGGCCCCCGAACAACTCAAGCCCGCCGTTCTCGTATGATCAAGGAAGGCGAATCGAGAAAGGGGTGAGAGGTGCTGAGGAGAGTCGTTACGGGCATGGTCCTGGTTTGGGTCCTTTCGACCTGGGTGGTCTCCGCCGACGAAGCGCAACCGGCGGTCACGCGCGCTGAAGTCCTGAGGTGTGAACTGCTGGGCCTCACCGAGAGGGACAGGACGCCGATCAAGAGCGCCGAGGTTCTCGCCCTGAGCGATGAGATGCGCGAGTTCCTGCGCGATCGGGTGAATCCGGGGGCGACCGATGTCTTCAAGTTGCAGCAGCTCATCGACGCGGTCATGGGCACCGACGACCTTCGAGTTGGAGTACGACGAGAACACCCGCACCGCGGCCGAGACCTTCAGGCTCCGACTCGGAAACTGCCTGTCTTTCACCACGTTGTTCGTCACGCTTGCCCGTGGCGCGGGTTTGAAGGCCGACTTCCAGGAGGTGGACATTCCGCCCGACTGGTCCACGAGGAAGGACATCTTCGTGCTCAACCAGCACGTCAACGTCAGCGATCTACCTCGGCGCCGCCGGGAGTCCAGGTCGTCGATTTCAACATCGGCGACTTCCAAGACCACCTACAAGCTCAACGAGATCACCGACAAGCGCGCCATCGCCCATTTCTTCAACAACATCGGCGTCGAGCGAATGCAGGACGGCGAGACCGTCGAAGCCGTCGCGTACTTTCGTCAGGCCATCATCGAAAGCGACGGCAAGTTCGCCCCACCATGGACGAACCTCGGCACCCTCTATCGCAGATGCCGCCACTTCGCCCACGCCGAAGCCGCCTATCTCGAGGCGCTCCGTGTCGACAAGCGGGACGCCGTCGCCATGAGCAACCTGGTCAGCCTCTACGAGACGATGGACGACCCGGAGAAGGCCGAGATCTATCAGAAGAAGGTCGACGAACACCGGATGCAGAACCCGCTTCCTCCGGTTCAGCCTCGCCGAGGAGGCCTACGAAAACGGCGACTACGACACCGCCATCGAACACCTCAAACACGCCATCAGGCGGGACAGGAACGAGGACAAGTTCTGCTTCCTTCTCGGTCTGAGCTACCTCATGAAAGGCGACGAGAAAGCGGCCCGTCGGTGGGCGGCCAAGGCCGAAAAGCTGGCCGAGACCGACGAAGAGAAGCGCTCCTACTCGACAGAATTCGACAGCGTGCTCGCTGCGTCGAGAAAGGAACGCGCACGGTCGAGATACACTTGTCGGACCATGAAGAACTCTCGCCACGACATCGACGCGCCTCCCACTCTCGGCCGCCGGGATCTGCTCAAAACCTGGGGACCTGCGGCCCTTGCGGGCGCCGCGATCACCGCCCTCGGCGCCGGTCTCAGCGGCCGACCCGGGCCGCCACCAACGAGCGGACATCAGCGGTCGCGCTCGCCACCGCCCGATTGGCGGGTCGACCCGGCCGCCACCGGCCGAGTCGCCATCGCCGGCGGCGAAGGCCCGCGGGCCAATCTCGACACGCGCCCTGCGGCCGTTCGGCGGGATCGACGCGCTTCATCGGCGACGGCGACCGGGTCGCCATCAAACCCAACTGCGCCTGGGACCGGAGCGCCGAGCAGGCCGCCAACACCGACCCCGAGCTCATCGGCGAGCTCGTCCGCCTGTGCCTCGCCGCCGGCGCCGCCTCGGTGGTGGTGCTCGACAACACCTGCCACGACCCGGCCCGCGCCTTTGCGCGTTCGGGCATCGCCGAGGCCACCCGCACGGCGGGCGGCACCGTCGCCCACCAGAACAGCACCGGCACCGTCAATCTCGATCTCGGCGGCGCGGTTCTCGGCGAGTGGGAGGTCCTGCAGCCCATCGTCGAGGCCGACCGGCTCATCAACGTCCCGGTGGTCAAACACCACTCGCTGGGTCGCGGAACCCTGGGGATGAAAAACTGGATGGGCGCCATCGTCGGCAGCCGGCCCGGCCTGCACCAGCGCCTCGACCAGGCCTGCGCCGAGCTCGGCGCCGCCTTCCGGCCGACCCTGACGGTCATCGACGCCACCCGCGTGCTCACCGGCGGCGGACCCACCGGCGGCTCCCTCGATCTCGTTCGCGACGGACGATCTCGATCGCCGTCGCCACCGACCCGGTCGCGGCCGACGCCTGGGGCGCGACCCTCCTCGATTTCGGACCCGCCGAACTCCCCTACCTCGCCATCGCCGAGCGGCTCGGTCTCGGCACCACCGACTGGCAGTCGGTGGCGACCAAGGTCTGACCGATGAACTCTGCAGCCGCGCGCCCGTCATCTCCGAATCGTCGTCCAGACCCTGTTTCTGCTTGTCGTTCATCGTCCTCTTCGTCGGTCTCGCGGTGGACCGGGTGCCCGGGTGGGTCGCGTCGATCCTGCTCTCCCTCGATCCCCTCACCGCCATCGGCACGGCCCTCGCCGACTGGACCATCCCGGCCTGGACCTGGATCGGTCTCGTCATCCTCGCCGCCACCGCCGTCCTCGGCCGCTTCTTCTGCGGCTGGATCTGCCCCCTCGGCACCCTGCAGCAGCTGGTGTCGTGGATCGCCGGACCCGAGCGCCGCAAACGCAACAAGATCAACCGCTACCGAAAGTGGTTTTCGCTCAAGTACGTGATCCTGACCGTGATCCTCGTGTGGGCCGCCCTCGGCGCCGACCACGCCGGCTGGCTCGATCCCGATTCCCCTCCTCCACCGCGCCGTCGCCGCCGGGCTCCGGCCCCTGTGGTTCGGCGGGATCACCCCCGGCGGCTGGGTCGCGTTCGGGATGCTGGCGGCGATCCTGCTGCTCTCGGCGTGGATGCCACGCTTCTACTGCCGCGCGATCTGCCCCCTCGGCGCCCTCCTCGGCGTGACCGCCCGGTTGGCGCCGCTGCGGATCCGCCGCACCAGCGACGACGGCTGCTCCGGCTGCACCCTCTGTCTCATGGCCTGCCAGGGCGCCGACGAACCTCTCGACAAACACCGGGTCAGCGAGTGCCACGTCTGCCTCAACTGTCTGCCGTCGTGCGCCGAGGACACCTTGAAGTACGGTCTGCCGGTGGCCGGGACCGCACCGCCGATGCCGTCCCTCGATGTCGGCCGGCGGCGTTTTCTCGTCACCGCGGTGGCGACCGCCGCCGTCGCGCCGGTGCTCCGTGCCACCGGCGGTGGCGAAGCCCGAGCGGCCGACGCCATCCGGCCGCCCGGCGCCCTCGACGAGGCCGCGTTCCTCGCGCGCTGCATCACCTGCGGCGCCTGCTCGGCGTCGTGCCCCACCAACGTCATCGTCTCCGACATCGGCAAGACCGGCGTCGAGGGGCTCTTCACCCCGGTTCTCAAGATGCGTCGCGGCTGGTGCGAACCCTCGTGCACCCGGTGCGGCGAGGTCTGTCCCACCGGGGCGCTGGCCATCGTCACCTCGGAGGCGAAACAGGCCATCGGCGGCCCGGCCGAGGTGCAGCATCGGCACCGCCTTCCTCGACCGCGGCCGCTGCCTGCCCTGGGGCATGGCGACCCCGTGCATCGTCTGCGAGGAGATGTGCCCGACCTCGCCCAAGGCGATCTGGCTCGAACCCACCGAGGTCCGGGCCCGGGACGGACGAGATGGTCAAGGTCCAGCAGCCCTTCATCGATCCCGAGCTCTGCACCGGCTGCGGTCTGTGCGAGAACCGGTGTCCGGTGGGCGAACAGGCGGCGATCAGGGTCTCGTCGGTCGGCGAGACGAGGGACCCGAAGAACCGGATGCTGACGGGGCGTCAGTCGAGCTGACGGCGGCTCAATTTGAAACACAAAGGGCACATCGCAGTTTCACCGCAAAGACCGCTAAGAACGCCAAGAACATCGCAAAGGACATCGCAGTATTGACTCATCGCAGCATCTCATCGCACCATCGCAGGCGAGACGCCTGCGCTACAAGGGTTGACTCGTGCGATGTTTGTAGCGCCGACGTCTCGTCGGCGACTGGAGGCTCTGCCCTCCTGATCGGGTCATGGTCCGCTCGATCCTGCAATGACGTCGGGCGCTGCGATGGTACCGGACCGTGCCCCTTGCCTTGATCTCGAAGAGCCAGATCACGGACTTTCTCGGATCTACGGATACGGATACGGGCACGGGCACGGATACGGACGCGGAGAGCGGGATTGCACTCACTCCGGTGACTGAAACCGGTGCCACCTCATGACCCTCGGGCCGTTCTCGACATCGACCCTGGCGACGACGGTCGCCCGCCAGCCCCGGGTTCGGCCCTGGGCGACGATCTCGACCTCGTACAGGCCGACCTGGGTCACCGTCGAGCTGATGACGCCTTCGCCCAGCGCCCGCTCTCGACACCCCGGTCGAAATCCGGTCCACCGCGAGCTCGGCCAGGGTCGTCGCCATGGCCGCATCGACGAGGGCGGTCAGCCTGACGGTCCGTTCGAGATGGTTGTGGGTCGTGATCCGCGGCTGGATCGACGCGGCGACGATCGCCACCATGAAGGCCACGATGGCCAGCGCGACCATGGCGAAGATGAGCGCGACCCCCGACTCCCGTCGGCTCCTCACCAGGCACGTCCGCCCGGTTTGCCGCGCAGCGCCAGGGTGAGCCGTTCGGTCCGCCGCTCGAGCCGGAAGCTCGCCGCACCGGTCAGGTTCTGGTGGGCGTCCGGGTTGGCGAAGGCCTCGAGCTCGATCTCGACCGACGCCGCCGCTCGTTCACCCGCCAGCGCCAGCCGACAACCCCTCGGAGAAGGATCCGGTTGTCGGGCGGCGACTCCCGGCGGAGCGTTGGTCCGAACCAGCTGCCCCTCGAACGGCGGCGATGGCGACCCACCCACCGTTCTGGGTCACGATCACGAGGGGGCCGTCAGTCCATCCCAGATCCTCCCCGACCACCGACACCGCCTCGTAGAGATCGCGCCGGATCCACTCGCGTGGCGATGACGAGATCGGGATTCCGGGACGCCCGTGCCACCGTGTCCATGAGCTTGGTCGACTGAATCACGAGCTGGGCGCTGAGCACCGCGATGGAACTCGAGCAGCGCCAGCGCCACGAGCAGCTCGACCAGGGTGGCGCCGCGCTGGTGCTTCACGGCCGCCACACCATGGTTTCCAGGGTGACCTCCATCGGCTCGCCGGCGGCCGCCGACCTCGAGGTCACCACCACGTGGAAGAGATCGGTGACGCCGCCGGAGTCCACCTTGATGCTGGTCGGCAGACCGGCGCCCGGGAGCCAGACCGAACTCGGCCCGCGATCGAGATTGGCCGACACCAGGGGTCGAAGCCCGCCGCGGATCTCCTCGAGGGTGGTCTCGCTCGCCTGGACCAGCGCCGATCGCACCTCGAGCCGCCGCGCGGCCTGGACGTGCGCCTGGAGAAAGGCCGTGGCAACCAAGAACGGCGATGGTGAAGATCGCCAGCGCCGCAAGCGCTTCGACGAGGGTGAAGCCGCGGTTGCCGGACGACGTACGGAGACGTGGCGGAGACGGGAGTCCATCGGGACCACCATGCTAGCTCAGTTCGTCCAACGTTCCCGCAACGCGATGGGAGCGGTGCCAGGCACCTTTTCGCGGCGAAAAGAGAGCCAGGCACCGAGCCCGCTCAATTCGTTGCCACTCGTCGCTTCAGCGCCCGGTTCACTCCCCGATCGGTGCGCGTCCGACGAGCGCCACCACAATTCGTCCGACGAATCGTCCAGGCACCGTGCCGCGTCGACTTGCGAAGCGACTCGTCGCTTCGGCTCGACCACCCGTCGTGCCGTGTCCGGATTGGCGCGTCCGACGCGCCACCGTAATTCGTCCGACGAATTACTTGAGCAATCTCTTCGAGCTTCTCCTTCGAATCTCCCTCCACCTCGTCGTGGAGCGAATTGCCGTGCGAGTCCATGGTGACCACGACGGGGAACTTATCGACCTCGATGACCCACATCGCTTCCGGGACACCGAACTCGTCGAGCATGAAGACC
The DNA here is from genome assembly GCA_963704125.1 of uncultured Acidobacteriota bacterium. GTDB lineage: Bacteria > Acidobacteriota > Thermoanaerobaculia > Thermoanaerobaculales > Sulfomarinibacteraceae > JAHECW01. The sequence goes on from CAVPHA010000020.1 coordinate 194,184, forward strand.
CGCTCGACCCTGGGAATCGCCCGCGCGAGCACCTGGGCCGCTCCGCCGATGGCGTGGAGATAGACCGCACCGTGTTCCGCGAGACCGGCGAGGGTCTTCGCACCCATGCCGCCCTTGCCGATGACGCCGCGCAGACCATAGCGGCCGATGACATCGGCCTGGTAGGGCTCCTCGCGAATCGAGGTGGTCGGCCCCGCGGCGACGAAATCGTAGCTGCCGTCGTCGTTCTTGGCGATCACCGGTCCGCAGTGATAGATGACCGTGTCCTTCATGAACGGCATGACGTCCTCGCGGACATCCTCCATCAGCCAATGGTGGGCCGTGTCGCGACCGGTGATCATCCGTCCCGTGAGCTCGACAAAATCACCGACCTTGAGCTTGCGGATCTCCTCCTCGCTCACCGGCAGTTTCAGTTCAGCCATGTCGCCTCTCCTCCCTCGTCGATGCTCACCGCGGCCTTGCGATCGGCCCAGCACATATAGGTCACCGTGACGAAGTAGCAGGCGGGAAGCCGATCGAGCACGCCGATCTTGACCGCGAGCAGGGTCGTCTTGCCGCCGAAACCCATGGGGCCGATGCCGAGCTGATTGCCCTCGCGCAGCAGCCGTTCCTCGAGCTCGGCGAGCTCCGGGATCGGGTTGGTGTCGACGATGGGCCGCAGCAACTGGCGCTTCGACATCTCGAAGGCGGAGACCCGATCGCCGCCGACACAGACGCCGAGCACCCCGGGCGCGCAGCCCTTGCCCTGGGCCTGGAAGACCGCGTCGAGCACCGCCCGGCGAACGCCCTCGAGATCGCGACCGGCCTTCAGACCGGAATCCGGCAGCTTGTACTGGGTGCCGACGTTCTCGCTGCCGCCGCCCTTGAGGATCATCCGGACCTCGACCCGCGGCTCGTCCCACTCCTCGAAGTGGAGGAACGGGATTCCCCTGCCGGCGCCGTTCCCGGTGTTGCGGCCGGTCAGGGTGTCGACGGCGTTGGGCCGGAGGAACTTCCGCTCGGTCGCCTCGTGCACGGCTTCGCTGAAACTGGGCCGCCAAGCGCGCGGGTCGAGACACCCACCGGATGGTGGATCCAGACCACCGGGGTCCCGGTGTCCTGGCAGATCGGCGCCGAGGTGGACCGCGCCAGCTCGACGTTCTCGAGGATGGTGCCGAGCGCCTTGTCGGCGAGCCCGCTCTTCGGTTTCCTTCGTCCTTCCCCTGTTCCAGGGCATGGACCACATCGTCGGGCAACTGGGTCGACGCCCTCCGGATCAACTCCACAAATGTCTCGACCAGATTCTCATAGGCCGCCATCGGCACCTCCCTCATTCGCGGCGCGGATTATACGCCCGTCTCGACCGCGCTTCGACCGACGAGTGCTCACTCGTGCATGGATTCACGAGGTGAGGGGTGAGGAGTTCAGGAGTGAGGGGTTAAGGAGTCAGGGGTTAGGCGGATCAGAGGTTGGACAGTGAGAAGTGAGCGCTGCAGCGACCGAGAGTAGCGTCGACCTTCTAACGAACGTGCTGAACGACCGAGACTCTTCACTCCTAACTTCCCTAACTTCCTGACCCTCTTCAGCTCAGCAGCTTCTTGCGCAGGATCAGCACCTCGAGGGCGACGCCGGCCTTGCTGGCAGGCGGTCACGACGTCGTTCGAGGTGCTCCTGAGAGGCCGGGTGACCGGGATCGTCGCAGAGCACGAAGGCGATGACCCGCTGTTTGACCCGCACCGGAACCGCCACGACCTCGGTCGGGCGCCGGGTCCGCCAGGGCCTGGATCAACTCCCGGTTGGCGCGGTTCTCCAGGATGGCGCCGACATAGCTGTCGGAATGACCGACATCGGCGAAGATCGACGGTTCATCGAGGGAAACCGAGAAGCTCTGGAGATCCTCGAGAACCACCGATCGGCCGCGGGCCATCCATCCGCTGACGGTCCCCTTGTGGACCGAAAAGAGACACGACCCGGTCGTACTTGGACGCCGACGTACCGCGCCAGCAGGCTGCCGATCTCGTCGCGACTGTCCGCCTCGGAGGATGAGTTCGGAGAAGTTGCGACTCGTCGACCCGGAGCTCGTAGGGCATCGCCTGTCTCGAGGTCACCGGGCTCAGATCGGGGAAGGAGGCGAGCAGGCACGTTCTCGCGCCGCGACCGCTTCGGCGATCGGTCGGAAGAGCGCCGTCGGCCGGAATCTCGGCGGTTCCCACAACCGGCTCCATCCCTCGACATCGCCGCTGCGCCGGGCCTTGACGACCGACGGCTCGACGCCCGGCGACCAGTCAGCGTCGTCGTTCTCGGCGCCCGCCGAGGGCGGCGAGCACCGCCGTCTCGGTGGCGACGTGGGGCAGGATCTGCTCCTTCAGGATGGTCGGAGATCTCGTCGATGGCCGCCCGATCGTTGGGGTTGGTCATGGCGACCTTGATCCCGCCCTCGGTGACCTCGAAGGGGACCGCCTGCAATCGCCGACCGACGCTGGGTCGGCAGCATCTTGCGGACCTCGAGCGGCGAGTGGAGGAGCTTGACCTTGATCACGCTCGGCACGCCGAGCTGCTTCGACAGGGCGTCGAGCAGCATCCGCTCTTCGACATAGCCGAACTCGAGGAGTTGGGTGCCCAGCCGACCGCCGGTTCGGTGACAGGTCTCCAACGCGGTGTGCAGCTCGGTCAACGAGAGCACACCCCGTTCGATGAGGATTTCACCCAGTCGCTGCATGACAAGCCCCAGTTTACCGCGATTCCGCCGGCCCCGCGAGGTCCGGCTCGAGTCCGCGAGCCCGGTCTCGAACGGGAACGCCGGAGCGGTCTCCGATGTTGCAACCATCGGGAGGGAGAACATGTCCATGCGAATAGAGTCCGACACCATGGGTGAGATCGAGGTTCCGGCCGACCGCTACTGGGGCGCCCAGACCGCCCGGTCGCTCGCCAACTTCAAAATCGGCGGCGAAACCATGCCCCCCGAGCTCATCCGCGCGCTCGGCATCGTCAAGAAGGCCGCGGCGATCGCCAACGCCGAGCTCGGCGAGCTCCCGACGGAGATCGCCGAGCTCATCGTGCGCGCCGCCGACGAGGTCATCGACGGCGCCCTCGACGACCACTTCCCGCTGGTCGTCTGGCAGACCGGCAGCGGAACCCAGACCAACATGAACGCCAACGAGGTCATCGCCAACCGGGCCATCGAGCTCGCCGGCGGCGTGCTCGGGAGCAAAGACCCGGTCCACCCCAACGACCACGTCAACCGCGGCCAGTCATCCAACGACGTCTTCCCCACCGCCATGCACATCGCCGCCGCCGGAGTCCATCACCGACGGTCTGCTGCCCGCGCTCGGCCGATCTCCGCGACGACCTCCGGGCCAAGGCCGAGGCCTGGCGCAACGCTGGTCAAGATCGGCCGCACCCACCTCATGGACGCGGTGCCGCTCACCCTCGGCCAGGAGGCCGGCGCCTGGGCGCACCAGCTCGACGCCGATCTTCGCCGGCTGGAGGCCGCCGCCGACGACCTCCTCGAGCTGCCCATCGGCGGCACGGCCGTCGGCACCGGACTCAACGCCCACCCCGAGTTCGGCGCCCGCGCCGCGGCGGTCATCGCCGCGATGACCGGCCTGCCGTTCACCGCCATCGGCGACCGGTTCTCCGCCATCGCGGCCCACGACGCCATCGTCGCCGCCAGCGGCGCGCTGCGCACGACGGCGGTCTCGCTGATGAAGATCGCCAACGACGTCCGACTGCTCGCGTCGGGGCCGCGGGCGGGTCTCGGCGAGCTCGTGCTTCCCGCCAACGAACCGGGCTCGTCGATCATGCCGGGCAAGGTCAACCCGACCCAGGCCGAGGCCCTGACCATGGTCGCCGCGCAGGTCATGGGCAACGACGTCACCATCGGCATCGCCGGCGCCGGCGGCCACCTCCAGCTCAACGCGTTCAAACCGGTGATGATCTTCAATCTGCTGCAGTCCGGTCCGTCTGCTCACCGACGCATGCTCGGAGCTTCGCCGACAACTGCGTCGCCGGGATCGAACCCGATGCGGCGAAGATCGCGGCCCACGTCGAGTCGAGCCTCATGCTGGCCACGGCCCTCAACCCGCATATCGGTTACGACAACGCGGCCCGCGTCGCCAAAAAGGCCCACGCCGAAGGGATCACCCTCAAACAGGCGGCCGTCGCCCTCGATCTCGCCAGCGCCGACGAGTTCGACGCCTGGGTGCAGCCGCGGCGGATGACCGGGGTCACGGACCCTCACAAAGAGTGACCCCGGGCACTTTCCGGCCGGGTTCACCGACGGTACGGTGGAATCGACGATCAACGATCGACTTCCGGGAGGGCCCATGTGGAAGAAGGAAGAAGAGTCGAATCCGACGACCAGTACATCCGCCGGGAGATGCATCGACGTCGCCAGTCCGTGAGCGCGAAACCGTCCGTCATCCTCGTCCGGCGAATCGGCGACCATCGGCCGATCCATCACCATCCGCGGTGATGTCACCGGTGACGAGGACCTCTATATCCAGGGGCGGATCGAGGGCACCGTCGATCTCAAACAGCACAACGTGACCGTCGGACCCGAAGGCCGGGTCAAGGCGAACATCAAGGGTCGAATGGTGACCATCGAGGGCGAGGTCGACGGCGATGTCCGCGGTCAGGAGCAGGTCGCCCTGCGATCCGCCTCGAAGGTCACCGGCGACATCGTCGCGCCGCGGGTGGTGCTCGAGGACGGCGCCACCTTCCTCGGCAGCATCGACATGTCGGGCAAGCCGGATTCCGGCGCCTCGGTCAAGACGACGTCGTTCTCGGCCGAGCGCCCCAAGACCGACCCGGTGCCGAAATCACCCACGGCGGAGTCGATGGGCTCGGCCAAGGCCTGAATGGGCTGGCTGCAGCGATCTCCGGCGGCCGCCCCGGCCGCCGGGGGGGACGGCGGCGATGAGCGTCGGCAACAGGGCACGTCTGTCGCCCACGACTCGCCCGCCCTCGCCGAGATCTTCGCTGGTCTCGGCGAGGGTCAGCCCGTTCGAGTCCTCGATCTCGGTCCGGCACTGCGGTCCAATCTCGAGTTCTACTCTGCCTTTGCGTCCAGCGTCCGAATCGCCCATCTGCTGAGGGGCGATGATCTGGATGCGCTTCGACACCTCGATCCCGACCCGTTCGTCTCCATTCTGGAGCGCCTCTCCCCCGCCGACGAGGAGCCCTTCGGGCTGATCCTGGTCTGGGATCTGCTCAATTACCTGGTCGAGGAACAACCGTCGATCCTCGCCCACCATCTCGCGGCCGTCGCCGGACGCGGTGCGCGGATTCACGCGATGGTCTTCACCACCGAGACCATGCCGGCCGAACCGTCCCGCTACGAATTCGACGGCGCCCGGCCGCCTGCTCTACCGGCCGACCACCCATCGCCGAATCGACGCGCCCGAACCCTCCGGCCGCTCAGGTCGAGCGCTGGCTCGATCCATTTCGGATCACCCGGTCCTTCCTTCTCCGCCATGGCGTCCGGGAGTTCCTCGGTACCTTCGATTGATGCCCCTCGGTGTTCGGCCTGCGCGCGAGACGCGCGCACCACGATTTCCCCGCGTTCTTCCCTGAAAAAGGTCCCCGCTGACCTTCTGACCTTCTGACCTACCTGCACCTCCTCACCTCCTCACCTTGCTACACTCTTCCCGCCCGACCGGCGTGGAGGTCTTCATGCACCGGATGATCGCAACCGTTCTCTTCATCGTCATGACCGCGGTCGGTCAGGGATCGGCCCAGACCCTGTACATCCCAGCCTCGGCCAACGCCGAGGGGGTCAATCAGACCCGCTGGCGAACCGATCTCGAGATCAAGGCCCTGGGCGACGCGCCTGCGTCCTTGACCATCGAGCTGCTCGAGAGCCGCCAGGACAACAGCGATCCTCGCGACCATCGACGCCACCGTCGGCGCGGGCGAGAGCCTCCGTTTGGCGAACCTCGTCTCGAGACCGAGTTCGGGTTCACCGGCACCGCCGCTCTGCGCCTCGTCGCCACCGAGGGCGGGATCATCGCCACCAGCCGCACCTACAACGACGACCCGGCCGGGACCTACGGCCAGACGGTGCCCGCCGTCGCCGATGACGACGGCCTCGCCTTCGGCACCAATGCCACTCTGATCCAGCTCTCGCGATCGCCCGATCCGTCGACGGGTTTCCGCACCAACATCGGGCTCGTCAATCTGGTCGATTCCCGCACCCTGATGGAGGTCGATCTCTACCGCTCGGACGGGTCCCACCTCGGCACCCTCACCCAGAACCTCAAGGCCTTCGAGCACCGGCAGCTCAACGATGTCTTCTACCTCGCCGGCGCCGACGATGTCACGGACGGCTACGCCGTCGCCCGCACCACCTCCGAGGACGGCCGGTTCATCGCCTACGCCTCGGTGGTGGACAACGGATCCGGCGACGCCGTCTTCATCCTCGGCCAGGCGGAAGTCCCGCCGCCGCCGGCCGTCGCGCGCCTCGTGGTTTTCGAGTCCTTCATGCGCCCCGGTTGACCCATCTGCGCGAACGCCGGGACGGCGCTCAAGCAACTCAAGGCGGACTATCAAGACGACAACGTCATGTTCATCGAGCAGGACGTCGACGCGCCCCTCGGCGGCCGTCTCGATCGCTGGTTCGACGCCTACGCGACCCCGGGTACGGTCTATCTGCCCCTGGTGATGGTCGACAGCGGCAACCAGATCGACAGCGGCGACACCCTTCACCAGATCTACGGCGACATGACGATCTCTCACGACGCCGGCTCGGATGACGTCGGATGCGAATCATCCGCTTGGTCACGCTCAGCAACGACAGCGGCGAGCCCTCTCGGCGGCCAACCACGCAACCTGACCGCCTGTCTACGAGAACCCGCCAACCCATCCCGGGTCGGCGGGACCGCGGCCATCACGACCCTCGCCGACGACGCGACTCGAGCCAATCTTCGAGGTCCGGCGGGACCCGACCGCACCCTGGGTCGTCTCGCCGACTACCGCCCGAGGCTCGAAGCGCTACGACACGCTGCAGGCGGCGGCGGGCCGTAGCGTGGCTTGAGGGCTTGAGGTAATCCGGGCCGAGGGCCTGATGCGCGGATGTCCGCATGCCCGCTGTGGTGGGCGTCCGTCCGCGTGAACCGTCGGGACCGCCTGCGCGCGAGCGCGCGCACACAACTTCGTCGATCGGCGAGCGCTCAGTCGCCCGAGCGATGACCGACCCTCGTGAGCGACCTCGCCGGCGGGACGCCGGCGCTCAAATCCGTCCACGGACCGGCATGGGAGCGGGGCACCGGCCCGACTTCGCATGCCCGACTGGCGCGTCCGACGCGCCACCGCAATTCGTCCGACGAGCCGCGTTGCAGGCGGCCCTCTTCGGTGAGAATAGACCTACATGCACGCATCCTTGTTGCTCAACGACTGCACATCAGCGCTCGATGAAGCACGAGACCGCCATCCCCATCGGCTCCGGCGGCATGGGCGAGGTCTTCAAGGCCTGGGACCCGGATCTCCAGCGCCACGTCGCCCTCAAGTACCTGCGCCACGACGACCCGGTCCTGGTCGAGCGGCTGCTTCGCGAGGCGCGCGCCCAGGCGCGGGTCGACCACCCGTCGGTGTGCAAGGTCTACGAGGTCGGCGACGAGGACGGCCGGCCCTTCATCGCCATGGAGTACGTCGACGGCAGTACCCTCGATGCCGCCGCGCGCGAGCTGACCCTCGAACAGAAGATGCGTCCTGGTCAGGGAGATCGCCGAGGCCGTCCAGGCCGCCCACTCGGCCGGTCTGATCCACCGCGATCTCAAACCGGCCAACATCCTCGTCGCCGACCACCCCGATCATCTCCACCCCTATGTCCTCGATTTCGGCATCGCCCGGATCGAAGAGCTCGCCGGGCTCACCATCACCGGCCAGGTCATGGGCACCCCCGGCTACCTCTCGCCCGAACAGGCCCGCGGCGATCTCGAGGCCATCGACCGCCGCACCGATGTCTTCTCCCTCGGGGTCATCCTCTACGAGCTCCTCGGCGGCGCCAGACCCTTTGACGGCGACAGCAACGTCGAGATCCTGCGTCAGTCTCATCGAGGACGACCCGACACCTCTGCGCAAGATCGCGCCTCACATCCCTCGCGATCTCAACACCATCGTCATGACCTGTCTCGAGAAGGCGCCCGAACGGCGCTACCCGTCGGCGCGGGCGCTCGCCGACGACCTCGACCGGTTCCTCAACGGCGAGCCCGTCCAGGCCCGGCGAACCGGGGTTCTCGGCCGGGTCCGGCTCAAGGCGCGCAAGAACCCGCGCACCGCGATGGCCGCGGCGGCAGCCGTCCTCGCCATGCTGGTCCTCGCCGGTCTCGGGATCAACGAGCGCCGAACCGCCGCCCGCCGCGCCGAGCTCGCCCAGAACCTCGGCCGCGAGGTCGAGCGGATGGTCGGCTTGCTCGACCACGCCTATCTGCTGCCGCTGCACGACATCCGGCCCGGTGCAGCAACGGGTCCGCGAACGGATGGCCGCCATCGACGGCCGGATCGAGGACCTCGATCCCGCCTCCCGGGCGTTGAGCCACTACGCCGTCGGCCGCGGACATCTGGCCCTGGGCGAAGCCGCCCAGGCACACGAACGACTCAAGCTCGCCTGGGAACTCGGCGACCGCTCGCCCGAACTCAACTTCGCCCTCGGACTCAGCCTGGCCGAGCTCTACCGCGACGCGGTGGAAGACGCCGCCGCCATCCGCGAGCGGCCGGCGTCGGGAAGCGAGCCCTGCGGTGGGCCGAGCGGACCTATCGGGATCCCGCCCGCGAGTACCTGGAACGAAGCTCGGGAGGAGCGGAACAACCCGCGTTCCTGGCCGCGACCCTCGCCGACGTCGCCGGCGACCGCGACGCGGCCCTCGCCCACCTCGAAGAGCTCAAGACGGACGACCCGTTCTACTACCAGGGCGATCTGCTCGCCGGATCGATCCACCGCCGCGCATTCGAGGAGGCGTCGCGCTCCGGCGACAGCGAAGACGACCGCCGCCTCCTTCGCCCTCGCCGAGACGGCGTTCCGGGCTGCGGCGCGGATCGGCGAGAGCGACCCCCGGCCCTATCAACAGCTGTGCGGGCTCTGGGTGGGCGCCCTGAGAAACCAGTTCTGGGAGTCGGGCGGCGATCTCGTTCCCGCCCGCGACGCCGCCCTCGAAGCCTGCGACCAGGCCCTCATCGCCGACCCCGACTCGGCCGCGGCCCACATCGAGGCGGGCCGCGCCCACCGCTACTGGGCCGGGTATGAGATGTACCAGGGACGGGAGGACGCCGAGGCCCTCGCCGAAGCCCGCCGACACGCCCGCGCGGCCATCGAGGCGGCGCCGGAGAACCCGACGCCGTACGTTCTCCTCGGCGTCACCCACCGGATCGCCGCCAACCTCCTGGCCGCCCGCGGCGAGGAACCCCGCGACGAGTTCGCCGGCGCCGTCGCCGCCTACCGCGAGGCGATCCGCCTGAAGCCGTCGGATGCCGGCGCGCACATGAGCCTGGCCAGCGCGCTGCTCTACCTCGGCGACCACGCCCGAAATCACGGTCAGCCTGCCGACGACTACTTCGAGGCAGCCGCCGAGGCGGCGGCGACAGGCGGTGGAGCTCGAACCCGAGGTCGTCGGCGGCCACGTCAACCTCGGGATCGCCGAGACGCAGCTCGGGATCTCCGCCCGCGACCGCGGTGAAGACGCGACCGCCCACTTCGACCGGGCCGAAGCGGCGTTCGAACGCGCCATCGAGCTCAACCCGAGCTTCTACACCGCCCACTACAACCTCGGCGAAACCCTTCTCGAGGCCGCCATCGGCGAGCTTCGCCAGGGTCTCGATCCCAAACCGAAGCTCCTCAGGAGCCTTGAGATGCTCGAAGCCTCCGCCGGCGGCTACCCCGACTGGGCGGCGCCGCGCTATCTCCAGGCCGAGGCGCTGGCGCTGCTCGCCGAGCACGACCGTCTCGAACGGCGAAGACCCCACCGAGAGCCTGAAACGCGCGCGAGAGGCCATCGCCGCCGGCCGCGCCATCAACCCCACCGACGCCACCGGTCTCAGCCGGTCGTCGCTCACCTACCTCGTCGACGCCCGCTGGCGGGCGCGAGCGCGGAGACGACCCCTCGCCGGCGGTGGCCGAGGGCCTCGCGGCCATGGCTGACGCCATCGAGGCCAACCCCAACCTCGCCGCGGCCCACCTGCGCCGCGCCGAGCTGCTCGCTGGTCCGCGCCGAGTGGAAGCTCAAGCAGGGGCTCTCACCGGTCGATGATCTCGACAACGCCGCCGCCGCCCTCGCAAAGGCCGCCGAGATCAACCCCAACGACCCCGCGATCGCCGCCGCCGAGGCCGAGGTGCGCCGGCTCGATCCGCGCCCCAAGGCTGCGGGTTCACCCCCGTAACGCCCGCAGTCGCGCGCGCTTCTCGCTTTCTGACTTGGCTTCCCGGGAGGCGATGGAGCGGTGCCGATCTCGCCTACCCGGGAGGCGATGGGCATAGGCGCTAACTTTGACGTGGTGGCAAGCGATCAGCATGTGCGGCGAGGCTCAGCTCGTGTCCCTTGTTCGTCCCGAGCCCGAGCCCGTTACCGTTGCCGTTTCCGGTACGATACACCACCTGAGAGGACGGACGTCATGTACTTCGACTTCGAGAAGCTCGACGTTTATCAGGTTGCGCTTGATTTTGCCCTATCGGCGGATGATGTTGCTCAGAAGCTGCCGAGGGGGCGCAGTTACCTGAAGGACCAGCTCCTCCGAGCTGCGAACTCGATCGCGGCCACATCGCGGAGGGTGTAGGGGAATACTCTCCGGCCGAAAAGGCGCGTTTCTACCGTATCGCAAGACGATCAGCTGTCGAATGCGCGTCTCACTTACTGGTCTCTGCGCGACTGGGCCTCATACAAGACGATGCCCTCCTGGGCAGAGGGCGAGACCAGCTGCTTCGCATCGTTGCGATGTTGACTTCGCTGACAAAGTCCGTCTCCGCGAAGAACCCGCATGCCCGGTAACGGTAACGATAACGGGCTCGGGCTCGGGATTGAGCGGCCCGTTCTGCAGCAAAGTTAGCGCGTATGGGGGCGATGGGGCGGTGCCAGGCACCGACGTATCCACTACGCACGGCGAAGCCGGGACGGTTCCGGTCCGCATGTCCGATTGGCGCGTCCGACGCGGCATCGCGGTTGGCCGCCGAAACGGCTTCGGTCCGCGTGACCGGATTGGCGTGCCCGGCTTGGCGCGTCCGACGCGCCACCACGATTCGTCCGACGAATCGTCCACAACGAACCCGACCGATTCCCCAGCACCTCAAAGTCTTGACTCACCTCCATACTCAAAATATACTCATGCCATGAGTATCCGACTGCAGGTCGTCATGGAGGACGCCGAGCTCGACTCCATCCGCGCCGTCGCCCGCGAGCAGGGCATGACGGTCTCCCAGTGGGTCCGCGAAACCCTCCGGCAGGCCCGACGCAAGGTGTCCGGCGGTGACGCCGAACGCAAGCTCGCCGCCGTCCGCGCGGCCGATCGCCACGCCTACCCCACCGCCGACATCGACCAGATGGTGGCGGAGATCGAACGCGGCTACGGCGAGGCCGACGAGTGATCCTGCTCGACTCCAACGTCCCCATGTACCTCGTCGGCGCCGAGCACCCGCACAAGGTCGATGCGCGGCGCCTCCTCGAGCGCGTCATCGCCGAGAACCACCGTCTGGTCACCGATGCCGAGGTCCTGCAGGAGATCCTCCACCGCTATGTCGCCATCAACCGCCGCGACGCCATCCAGCCGTGCTTCAACGTCGTCCTCGAGATCGTCGACGAGGTCGTCCCGGTCACCCTCGAGACCATGTCGGCGGCGCGCGAGATCGTCCTCGGCCACCCCGATCTCACCGCCCGCGACGCCGTCCACCTCGCGGTCATGCGCGAGCACGGGATCGAGAAGATCCTCAGCTTCGACCGCCACTTCGATGGGATTCCGGGCGTCACGCGGTTGTTCTAACCCGAGACCTTCCCCATCGCCAGGTTGGCGGTGCTCACTCCGGTGGTGGTTTGGTCGCAGGCCCTGAAGGACCTGCCTACAGAGTCCTAAGCAACACTCTATAGACAACATAACTGTAGGCGCGCCCTTCAGGGTGCGCGACCAAATCGTCGTGAAAGCCCTTCGCCATCGGCCGACCTGACTCATGGGGACAGGTACGCTTCGCGCGAACTGTCCGCCGGTTCGAGAAGCAGCAGATCGAGCCCCGCCGCCTCGAACTGACGGAACGCCGCGTCGAAGGTCACGAGACGGCAGCCGCCGGCGATGGCGAACGCCGCCAGATAGGCGTCGGTCCAGAGCTTCGGCGAGCAGTCGTCGCGCAGCGCCAGCCGCGGCCACAGTTCCGCGAGCGACGCGGGCTCGGCGATGAGCTCGACCCGTTCGTCCTGCCGCCACGCCAGGTACACCGCGGCGGCATCGCGGTTGTGCAATGGCCGAAAACCCTCGGCGATGGGCTGGGTCAGAAGCCTCAGACACGCCATCTCGGTGACCCGGCAGAACCCCAGAGTGGACGGCGGCTCGATGCTCTCCACCCACTGCCGCGCCGGGGCATGGTGGGCGTGCGCCCCGATGGACGCGGCAAGAATGACGTTGACGTCAAGCAGATGACGCGGCATGGGCGCGGTCGTCCTCGAGCTGGAGCTCGGCCAGACGCTGGTGGATCTCCTCCTGGCTCATCCCGGCCATGAGCACGGGCGCCCCGGGGCGCGCCGGGATCAGCGGCAGCTGGACACGCGAGGAACCGTCGGACACACCCGACCGCGCCGGACCGAGACCCAGGGCGGCGCGTAGACCGTCCTCGACCAGGTCGGTGACCCTGCGTCCTTCCATCGCCGCCTTGGCCTTGACCCGGCGGTAGAGCTCGTCGTCGATCACAAGGGTGGTTCTCATGTCATGAATCTAGCAGAAATCTGTAAATCTGACAAACCGGGCCTTCCGGGAGCGATGGGCGCGGTGCGAGGGCCTGCCCTGGCGTTCTCCTTCAGTTTCTGTTGCGCGCCTTGTAGCGCCGACGTCTCGTCGGCGATGGCCGTACCGTTGCGGGTTGGTCCCATCGCCGGCGGGACGCCGGCGCTACAAACGATCCCGGGACGCGATGGAAGAGATCCAGCTTCCTCGCGTTCCCGGGCGCGATGGGAGCGGTGCCAGGTCCACCTTCGCGCGATGGCGAGCCAGGCACCACGTTCGCCGACGAATGGTCCAGGCACCGGGTCCGCGTGCCTCGAGGCGATCGTCGCTCGACGACTTCCTCCGCCTGTCCGGCTTGGCGCGTCCGACGCGCCACCACAATTCGTCCGACGAATCGTCAGGGGACCGAGATGCAGAGGATGCGGGCGTAACCGGTGTGCGATTCCTCCAGTCGTGGTTGTAGAAAAGGCACGTCCACTGCCGCAGGTGCCATTCGATGTTGGCCCAGTCGATCAGCCTCGTTTGCCTCGGACCGTCAGTTCGCAGTGCCATTGATCACGGCACGAAGCCGCCACGGCAAGATCGTTCGGCGTCGTCGCAGGACAGCCTGAGCGCTGGAATCCTGACCGACGATGTCAGCGTAACCGCCTCCTCCCGCTCATAAAGCTGGCTCTTGGACACGTAGATGCTGCTTGTGGCGTCGACATCCGCCGCTGTGATGGTCCCGTCGGCGATCTTGTCGGTGGTCACCGCGTTGGTGCCGAGCTTGGCGCTGCGGACCGCGCCGTCCGGCGATCTTGCTCCCGGTCACCGCACCGTTCGCCAGATCGGCGGTGGCATGGTGCCGTCGGCGATCTTGCCGGTAGGTCACCGCTCCGGTCTGCCAGGTGGGTCCCGCCCACCGCGCCGTCGGCGATCTTCGCACCCGATCACCGAGTCGTCGGCGAGATCGGCGCCGGTGATCGACAGCCGTTCGCGATGTCCGACGACGTCACGCAACCCGGACAGGGCACCGTCGAACCGTTGCCGAGCCAGTCGCCGGAGTCGTCGATGACGGTCATGCCGTTGACGACGACCTCTTCGGTGCGCACCACGTCCGAGGTCACGGTCCCGTCCACGGTGACGTTCAGCCTCCCCGCGCCCGGGTTGTGGAACGGGAAGGTCTCGTCCGTCGCCGACTCCGGGTCAGCCCCCACTCGTAGATCGATCGTGTCCACCTCGCCGTTCACCGACCCGTCGAGCACCAGGTCCGGCCCGCCGTCGAGGTTGGCCGCCGCCAGCCCGGCGCCCTCGGACGACGCCGACGTCCCGACCACGCCGTACTTCTCACCCGACGTGTCCGGGTGCTCGCCCCGGATCGCCGCCGACGCCGTCGGCACCGACTTCGGCGCAGCCGAACCCGCGTCCGCGCTCCGCGATCCCGATCCCGAGCGATCAGCGGCACCGGGACAGCGGGCAGCGGCCAGCGGCAGCACGACAGCGTCAGCGATCCGCCCCCGTTCGCCGCGTCCCACCGCCGCAGCACGTCCAACGCCCGCTGCATCTCCTCGGCAGACGGCGCCGCCGGCACCGTGAAGTACCGCCCCGCCGACCACTCACTCGCGGCGACGACCTCGTCGCCGGCGAGCTCGTTCACCGCCCGCACGAACCACACGTAGCGCCCGCCGGGCGCGAAGCACTGGTCGGCCGACGGGGTCCAGCTCGTCGCGCCGCCCGGGACCCGGGAGTACAGCACCTCGCTCTCGGCGGTGAGCTCCGCGGTCGCCGGATCGTCGTTCTCGTGGAGGGCGTAGGCGACGATCTCGTAGCACGACCGCGTCCGGCCTCTCCTCCCAGCTGAAGGTCGGGCACGCATTGTTGACCTGCGCCATGCGGTCGACCGCGCCGGGCGAGACGCCTTCGGTGGCGAGGGCGGAGTTTGCGGTAAGAATGATGAGCCCGAGGGCGATCGTGAGTTTCTTCAGATTATGAGCGTTCATGGGGTTCCTTCCTTTCGACGCGATTCCGAGCTTGGTTCTGTCAGCGGTCTTGCCAGCGAGTGCCCCCTCCAACGATGCTTGGGCCCGAAGCGCACCACCCGCTTGAAGGGCTCGGTTCCCAAAATCGTTGGAGACGGCACGTCCGGTCATCGTTTCTTCTCCCAGTGCTCCATGGGGCTTCGTTCGAGTCCTGTTCTCTCGGTCGCTCTACCGCAAGGGTCGTGCCAACCCCCGAAAACACCGAATGGTCCACGTCATTCGTGGCTTAAGTTGATATTTTTCAGATAATTGAAAGGAGAACGACCGGATCGAGGTCGACCACGCCTGATTCTCGGAACAGAGAACCAACTGAGCCAGACGAATCGCATTTTCAACCGGAAATTTTTCGTAAAAAATGCTTTACGCTGATTCTCACTATCGAGGATGGATTTCTCGGATCAGAGAATCTCGACCGGAATGATCCAGGTCTTCTCGTCAAGGGGCAGCAGCTCCGGGTGCAGGCAGACCACCGCGTTGCCGCCGACCGGGAGGCCGAGTCGATCGAGCGGCGAGAACGAGCGGCGCCAGGACATCTTGGGCGAAGCCGCGAGCTTCACCTCGATGCCGAAGAGCCGACCGTCGTGTTCGATGACCATGTCCACCTCCCGGCCGTCACGATCCCGGTAGAAGTACGCCGCGGGCCGCCGCATCCGATGCCAGAAGCTCTTCAGGATTTCGGCAACCACGAAGGTCTCGAGTATGGGACCGGCCAGCGCACCGGCGCCGAGGGTGTCCGGGGTCGACCATTCGGTCAGATACGAGGCGAGCCCGGTGTCGAGAAAGTAGAGCTTGGGCGTCTTGACAGCTCGCTTGGTCAGATTCGTGTGGTATGGGCGAAGCAGCACGACCTGAAAGCTCGCCTCGAGAATCGACAGCCAGCTCTTGGCCGTCGGCAGCGAGACATCGACATCTCTGGCCAGGTCCGACAGGTTGAGGAGCTGGCCCGTACGGGCCGCGGCCGCCCGCAGGAATCCCACGAACGCCTTCCGGTTGCCGATCTGGCTCAGGTCGTGGACATCGCGCTGCAGATAGGTCTGCAGGTACGAGGCGAAGAAGAGCTCGCGGTCGTGCGCCGGCCCCGCGACCAGGGCCGGAAAGGCGCCGAGCCAGATTCGCTCGAAGACCGGGCCGATCCCCTGCTCTCCCGGTGAGCCTTCCCTCGCCGCGAGTCGATCGGGAATCGGGATAAAGGGATCGAGACCGAGCTCCCTCCCGTCCGCCTCGCGGGCCGAGAAGCCGAGCAGGCTGACGATGGCGACCCGGCCGGCCAGGGTCTCGGTGACGTCGCGCATGGCGAGGAAATGTTGCGATCCCGTCAACCAGAACCCACCTGTCGTCCCTTGCGAGTCGACCATCATCTTGATGTAGGGCAGCAACTGCGGCGCGTACTGGATTTCGTCGATGAGCACCGGCGGAGGGAACCGCTGGAGAAAGAGCGCCGGGTCGTGATTCGCCAGCTCTCGACGAATCGGATCGTCGAGGGTGACGTACCGCCGCTCGCTGCCGCAGCGATGCTGCAGAAGGGTCGTCTTGCCGACCTGGCGAGGGCCGGTCAGCAGCAGGACCGGAAACTGCTGAGATGCCTCGACGAGACGGTCCTCGAGATCTCGCGGCTGGTACAGTTGCCGGCTCATTACAAGTCATACTTTAACATAGCCGTTATTTTTCCGAAAGACATGCGGCTTGGAACCCGGCGGGAGGACCAACACGCCATCCAACCGGTCTCCGAAGAACCGCCCGAAATGGGTGGCGTCGCCGGTCAGGAGATGGGTCGCGCCGGCCTGAACGGCCGCCAGGAGGATCGGGCGATCTTTCTCCGGGAGACGATCGTCATCGGCACAGTGCGCCGGATCCGCCTCGACCACCATTTCGACGGCGCGAAGCAGCTTCTCGAGGCGATCTTCCTCGATCGATCTGTCGCGTCCTCGTCTCGTGGGCGTTTGAACCAACCCGCGGCTGCAAACCACCATCGCCGGCGGGGCGCCGGCGCTACAAGTCGATCCCGGGACGCGATGGGAGCGAAGCCAGGCACCGACCCGCATGTCCGATTGGCGCGTCCGACGCGCCACCGCAATTCGTCCGACGAATTGCCTGCGGTATGCTTGCAGGATGAATCCGCCGACCCACGACCTCGAGACGACCACAGCTCGCCTGCGGGAGCTTCTCGAACCGCGCCCGGAGATTCTCGAGGCCTACCTCTTCGGATCGACGGCCCGGGGTGCAGAGCAGCCCCACAGCGATCTCGATGTCGCGGTCTTCATCGACGAGGCCGCCGCAAAGCCGGGTGGATTCGGGTATCAGGCGACGCTGACGGCGGACCTCATGGCCGGGCTGGGAACCAACGCCGTCGATGTCGTCATCCTCAACCGAGCACCTCCCCTGCTCTACCACCGCGTCCTGCGCGACGGAATCAGGATCATCACGCGCGACCTCCAAGCGTCGACAACCCGCGAAGCGCGGGCGTTGTCCCGCTACTGCGATTTCCTGCCTCAACTCGACAAGATCGATGCCGCATCGCGGGCCCCGTCACCGCCGAAGGTCACCGAACCATGACGCCGGGAACCACCGACACGGTGGCGCGGCACCTCGAGTAGTTCACGGGTGAAACACGAAACCGCGATTCCGGTGGGCTCGGGCGGCATGGGCGAGGTCGAGAAGGCGCGGGTTGACGGATTGTCTCGCTAGCCTTACATTCAAGTAAGGAAAGCGAGAAATAGTATGGCAAGCGCAACCGTCACCAGCAAGGGTCAGATCACCATCCCGAAGCCGATCCGCGAGGCGCTGGAGCTCGAGCCGGGCGACCGGGTCGCCTTCCGCCTGGATGCCGAGGGGCGGGTCGTCATCGAGCCGGAGACCCTCGATCTCATGGAGCTGTTCGGGACGCTCAAACCGAGCGTTCAGGGGGTCACGGTCGATGACATGCGGCGCGCGATCCGCTCTCGAGGCGCCGGCCGGTGATCGCCCTGGACACCAACGTGGTGGTCCGGTTCATCGTCGAGGACGACCGCGAGCAGTCCGCGCGGGCGAAGGCGTTCCTCGAGGCGCAGCTCGTCGAAGGAACCCCGTCGCTCGTGGCCGACATCGTGGTCTGCGAGACGGTCTGGGTTCTGGAGTCGTGCTACCGGTTCGCCCGCCCGGAGATCGCCGCCACCCTGCGCTCGCTCCTCCGGGCCCGCCAGCTCCGCTTCCAGTCGCCCGACCTCGTCGCCCGCGCCCTCGACCGCTACCGCCGCGGCTCGGGCGACGTGGCCGACTATCTCATCGACGAGGTCGGAAGCGCCCACGGCTGCACCGCGACCGTCACCTTCGACCGCGGCCTCGACGACGATCCCCATTTCGTGTCGCCCTGATCGTTCGCATTCGTGATTGCCCGGGGCGCGATGGGAGCGGTGCCAGGCACCGGGTCCGCGTGCCACCCGAGGCGACTCGTCGCTTCGACGGATCCGACCCGCGTGTCCGATTGGCGCGTCCGACGCGCCACCGCAATTCGTCCGACGAATTGCCGTTCGACGAATTGCACCGTCAACCCCTCGATCTGCTTCCGTACCCACGACACCTCGATACGTGTTACACTTGTTTACGTGAGGTATTCTTGGAACGACGAAACATCACCCTGTCGCTGCCCGAAGATCTGCTGATCAGCGCGCGCCATCTCGCGGTGGACCGCGGGACCTCCCTTTCCGGAATGCTGGCCGACTTTCTCCGCGAGATGGTCCACGTGGATCGCGAACGTCGCCGTGCCCAGCAACGGATCGAGGAACGGCTCGCAGCCGGTCTCGACCTCGGAACCGGGGGCGCCATCGGCTGGACTCGGGACGAGCTTCATGAGCGTTGAGTTCGTCGACACAAACGTGCTGGTTTACGCCCATGACACCAGCGCGAAAGGCAAGCGACAGCGAGCGGCCGATCTCGTCATCAACCTCGGTCGAAAGGGATCGGGGTGCATCAGCGTTCAGGTCCTGATGGAGCTCGCGGTCACCCTCACCCGGAAGATCGACCACCCCATGGCGCCGTCGGATGTCATCGAGATCGTCGACGACCTGTCGACCTGGATCGTTCACCGACCGGAGGCGTCGGACGTGAGCTCGGCACTCCGGATAGCGGAGCGCCATCGGATCTCGATCTGGGACGCCATGATCGTGCAGGCCGCAGCGTCCGCCGGGGCCGAGGTGCTGTGGACGGAGGACCTCGGCCACGACCAGGTCTACGAAGGCGTTCGGGTCAGAAACCCGTTCCGCGACGACTGACCGTCAAACCGGCGGCTCTGTCGGCGGCTGGCGGCCAACAAAGTCGGAGCCGGGCCCCGGCCCCGCGTGACCTCGAGGCGACCCGTCGTTTCGACGACCCCAACACGCGTGTCCGGCTTGGCGCGTCCGACGCGCCACCGCAATTCGTCCGACGAATTGCCACGTGCCTATCTTCACCTTCGCCAACCGCATCTTCCACGAGCTGCCGACCCAGTAGCTGCCGAACGGCGGCGCCTTGGGCGTCGCGCCCGGGTTGCCCTGGCGGGTGACGGCGGAGAGCTCGTAGACCCGGGCCAGCCCCTGGGGTTTGAGCTCGGCGTCGGTGATCGCGAGGTGGATCGGCAGCCGCCACGAGACCGGCCGGCCGAAGATGTCGGTCTCGGCCACACCCCAGTCGCCGCGCACCGCCACCTCGAGCACCTCGACCTTCTTCTCCGGCTTGCCGGTCCAGTTGGGGTGCGAGCGGAAGAACTCGAGCGCCGCCGCGGCGAGCTCGGAGGTCGATCCCGGGCCCGCGAACGAGCTCACGTTGCCCGCCCAGGTCGCCCCGTCGATGGCCGCCGTCGCCGCCTGCTCGAGATCCTGGACCTCGGCGTCGACCGTCGCCAGCATCGCGTTGACATCGGCGTTGGCCGGGTCGAGCTGCTGGGCGACGAGCAGGTACTCCTTGGCCTGCTTCATCTTCTTGACCTTGATCTCGGGGCTGAGGCGGTCCAGATATCCGGTGTCGTTCTTGACCCGGATGACGATGCCCTCGGCCGACGCGACCCGGCTCTTCTCGACATTCTCGGCGCCGCGATAGAGCTCGTCGAAGCGGTTGCCGACGTTGTCGTCGAGCTTGACGCCCGCCTTGTGGAAGAAGTTCGACACCTCCATGGCCGTCGTGCCGTAGTTGTCGGCGAAGACCGCCAGGATCGGCTGCACCTCGGGCAGCACGTTGTTCTCCACCTCCTGGATGGTCGCCAACGCCTGCCGCGCCTCGTCCACCGAGCCGCCGTAGAACATGGAGTTGCCGTGGATGAGGTCGAAGCTCGAGCAGTACTCGGCGCACAGCGCGATGAGCTTCTCACCGTCGGCCTGCGGGTTTTGCGCGGCCGCCGGGACGGCGGCGGCGAGGGTGATGAGGGCGAGAGCGATGAGTGCTGTGAGGTTTCGTGCGTTCTTCATGGTTTTCTCCTTGTGTTTCTGATGCGCGCCTTGTAGCGCCGACGTCTCGTCGGCGATGGTCGTGAGCAGTTGCGGGTTGGTCCCATCGCCGGCGGGACGCCGGCGCTACAAATCGATCCTGGAAGGCGATGGAAGCGATTCAACGGTTCCTCGCGTTCCCGGAGCGCGATGGGAGCGGAGCCAGGCACACCCTTGCGGAGGCAAGGACGGAGCCAGGCACCGGGTCCGCGTGACCTCGAGGCTGTGCGTCGCTTCGACGACTCCGGTCCGCCTGTCCGGCTTGGCGCGTCCGACGCGCCACCACGATTCGTCCGACGAATCGTCCAGGCACCGAACCCGCGTAACCTCGATGCAACTCGTTGCGTCGACGGATCCAACACGCGTGTCCGATTGGCGCGTCCGACGCGCCACCGCAATTCGTCCGACGAATTGCCGTTCGACGAATTGCACCGTCACAGGACCGAGATGCAGATGAGGTTCACGCATCGCAGGTTCCGGCGATAATCCCGTTCGGAAAACAAATGCTACAGGAATACTCAGCCGGTTCGTCCAGACTGGTCCAGTAATCCGACCTTTCGCCCCTGATCGTCTGCGTTGAACCAGAGGAAATCTCGCACTAGCCCATGCAACGGCAGATCGTTGCTGTCCACACACGATGCCGTGAGACTTATGCATGAACCGGGGTCCAACATGTCAGAGTCCTGCCGGATGTAAAGCGAACTCCTTCGTCGAATATAGCCCCCCCTGCGGCGCCACATCCGCCGCGGTGATGGTGCCATCGGCGATCTTGAGGCCGGTCACCGAACCGGTGGTCAGCTTGGTTGAGCTGACGGAGTGATCGGCGATCTTGTCGTTCGTCACCGCATTGGAGGCGATGTTGATCTCCATGACCCCCCCGTTCGAGATCTTGGTGCTCCCAACCGCTCCGTCGACGAGCTTGGACGTATTGACCGAACCGCTGCCGAGATCCGCCGCGGTGATGGTGCCGTCCGCGATGGTCGCGCTGGTCACCGAGCCGTCGGCGAGGCTCCCCGCCCCGATGGCGCCGGGCGCGAGCTTGGCCGCGGTGACCGCTCCGTCGGCGAGCTGATCGGTCCCGACGGCGCCCGCGTCGATGTCGACCGTGGAGACGCCACCGTCCTCGATGGCGCTGCTGCCGACCGATTCGGGAGCCAGATCGGCCGCAGTGATGGTCCCGTTGAGGATCTTCGCGCTGGTGACGGCGCCGTCCCCGAGGTCCCCGGACCGGATCGTGCCGTCGAGGATCGCTGCGGTGGTCACCGAGCCCGCTGCGAGGTGCTCGCTCAGAACCCCTCCGAACTCGATCTTGGGGCTCGTCACAGACTCGTCCGCCAGGTCCGCGCTGACGATTGTCCCGTCGGCGATCCTCGAGCTCGTGACCGCGCTGAAGTCGATGTTGTCGGTCCCCACGCCGCCGTACTCGATCTGGGCGCTGCCCACGGCCTCGTCGGCGATGTTGATCATGTGAACCGCGCCGGCGCCGATCTTGATCCCCGTCACCGAGCCGTCGGCGAGATCGGCGGTGGTGATGCTCCCGTCCGCTGATGGCGTCGGCCGCCAGGTCCTCGGCGTGGATCGAGCCGTCGAAGATGTGGTAGCCCGAGACCGCCCCTTCGGCGATGTCCACCTCGGTGACGCCGCGGTCCTCGATGGCGTCACTGGTCACCGATTCTTCCGCGAGATCCGACGGACCGACGCAGCCGGGGCAGTCGAAGCGCGGTTCCGCGGCAACGTGCCGAACACGTCGAGCGTACATGTCGCCGCCGCCCGTGTTGCTGAACTTAGAAGTGTCTCATCGCTCGGTCGATGACCGGGCGATGCCCCACTCGTCGAGAACGGTGTTCGGTCGTCGCCGTCGAACGACCCGTCGAGCACGAGGTCCGGCCCGCCCTCGGTGTTGGCGGCCGCGACGCCTGCGCCGTACACCGAGTTGGTGACCCCAACTACGCCGTAGGCCTCGACGTCGTACTCCGGGTTGGCGCCGCGAATCGCGGCCGATGCGGTCGTGACCGATTTCGGGCTACCCATTTCGCCACCCTTGACCGGCGCCGACGGAGCTTCGCTCGATGAACCGATCACGTTCGAAGCGAGAACCTGCGCATCGCCACCTTGGGCGACATAGCGTTGCAGCACTTCGAGCGCGCGAGCGACCTCATCTACCGACGGCGCCGCCGGCACCGTGAAGTACCGCCCGGCCGACCACTCGCTCGCGGCGACGACCTCGTCGCCCGCGAGCTCGTTCACCGCCCGGACGAACCACACGTAGCGCCCACCGGGCGCGAAGCACTGGTCCGCCGATGGGGTCCATGACGACGCTCCTCCCGGCACCCGTGCGTACAGCACCTCGGCGTCGGCGGAGAGCTCGACGCCCGCGGCCTCGGCCGCCGGCGGCAGCTCGTAGGCCACGAGTTCGTTCATGACCGCGCCCGCTTCCCCATCCCAGCTGAAGGTCGGACACGCATTGTTGACCTGCGCCATGCGGTCCACCGCTCCCGGCGACACGCCCTCGATCGCCCCGGCGTTCGGGACAGTCCAGATCAACGCCAGAACGAAACCGACCAGGATCATCCTTGCCGAAAAACCGCCGTTCGTGTTCATGGAATGCCTCCTTCGTCTCACTCCTCCCTCCGCAAGCGCCATGCCAACCCCGAAAACGCCGGAATTTCACCATCGAACGCGCCTTAAGTTGCTTTTTCCCTTCTATTTGAGGTGACTCAGGGTGGATTGCGATCGGGCATGGATATTTCTCAGAACAGAGAATGGAACCGGCCAGACTGACTGGCAACGAAACCGCAAATATCTAACCATAATAAGCTTGTGGCGATTCTCACGATTGGGGATGAATTTCTCGGATCAGAGAAAATGCACACGGTTTTACCCTCCATTTGACCGCGTCGCTCCCAATGACGGTATGATGAAGCAGGAGGATCGCCGTGGAGAGGAAAGCAGTCATTTGCACGCTCGAAGCGAAACGAGACGAGATTCAGAGTCGTTTCGGCGTCGGCTCGCTGCGGCTTTTCGGCTCGGTGGCTCGCGACAGTGCTTCCGACGACAGCGATGTCGATCTTCTGGTTTCGTTTGTCGGAAAGCCCACGTTTCGCGGTTACATGGATCTGAGGATCTTTCTCGAGGACCTGCTCGGCTGCGAAGTCGACCTGGTCACCGAGACCGGGCTCAGAGAACGGGTGAGACCCCAGGTCGAAACGGACGCGATTCGTGTCGCGTGACTAGTCGCTGCGTCTGGAAGACATCGAGACCGCATGCGACAAGATCATTCGGCACTCCCGCGGTCTGACGCAGGACGAGGTCTTTGCCGATGAGCTGAGGCTCGACGGCATTCTGCTCAATCTGCATGTCATCGGCGAGGCCGTCAAACACCTCCCCACCGATCTTCGGGAACGCCACCCCGACGTACCGTGGAGGCGCATCGCCGGGATGCGGGACTTCGTCGCGCATCTCTACTTCGCCGTCGATCTCGACATCGTCTGGGACACCGTCACCCGGGATGTCCCCGAACTGGCCGAACGGATCCGCACCATCAGAGAGCAGGAGACCGAAGAGCCAGGCGACCGCTGACCCAACAACGATCGACCGCGAGGTACCGAACCCGCATGGCCTCGATGCGATTCGTCGCCTCGACACCTCCGTCCCGTATGCCCTCCGTGTCCGAGCTTGGCGCGTCCGACGCGCCACCACGATTCGTCCGACGAATCGTCCAGGCACCGGGTCCGCGTGACCTCGAGGCGACTGCGTCGCCTCGACGACTCCAGTCCGCATGTCCGGATTGGCGCGTCCGACGCGCCACCACGATTCGTCCGACGAATCGTCCCGCGTGTCCGATTGGCGCGTCCGACGCGCCACCACAATTCGTCCGACGAATTGTCATGGGACCGAGATGCAGAGGATGCGGGAGTAAATCGTCACCGGGCTCAAGTGCTCAACCTGACTAAAAAAGTCGCACCGCCATCCCGCCGGCTGGGAAGGGTCGTTCCAGTTCGAGGCGCTCGTGGCCTTGAGTATCATGTAGTTGTTCAAGTCGCCGTAGCATTCGCCCGACAATGGCAGGTCGTTCGCATCATCACAAAAGGCCTCAAGATATGGAGTTTCGTTGTTCGACCATGCTTGGGTCGAGGTCTCCTCACGGATGTACAGCTGGCTCTTGGAGACATAGATCGCGCTGGTCGGGCTCACGTCCGCCTCGGTGATGGTCCCGTCCTCGATGTGCCGGGTCGCGACCGCCCCGTTGGCGAGGTCGTTTCCTGTGACCGATTGATTCAAAATCTGGGTGCTGCCGACCGCCCCGATCGCCAGATCGACACCCGTAATGCTGCCGTCTAGGAGATCTTGTCGCCGGTCACGGCGTTCGGTGGCCGAGATCGACCTCACGGATCTGTCCATCTTGAATTTTGACGCTCGTCACCGCGTCGTTGGCGATCTTGGGAGTCGTCACCGCGCTGTCGTGCAGAGCGTTCGAGTCCACCGCGCCGCTGGCAAAATCCGCGGAAGTCACACAACCGGGGCAGTGCAGACCGGTAGCGGTGATGGTTCCGTCGACATCGACAATCATGGCGCCGCCGCCGGCGTTGCGGAAGCAGAAGGTCTCGACGGCAGACGACACCCGCTCCAGCCCCCACTCGTAGATCTTCGTGTCCGTCTGTCCGTCCACCGACCCGTCGAGAACCAGGTCGGCCCCGCCTTCGAGGTGGGCGGCGGCGACGCCGGCGCCCCCGGCGGCGGTCGTGGTCCCGACCACGCCGTAGGCGATGCCGTTGAGCAATGGATGGTGACCGCGGATCGCCGCGGGCGCGGTTGGGATCGACTTGAGATGGCCCTCTTCCTCTCCCTCTCCCATTCCCTTGCGATGGCTCGCTCCCCTTCCCTCTCCGTCGCCAGCTCCCGTGCGATGACGGCCCGTGCCCGTGCCCGATGAGATGATCAGCGATCCGCTCCCATTCCCCGCCTCCAGCCACCGCATCACCTCAATCGCCCGCGCAACCTCCTCCTCACTCGGCGCCGCCGGCACCGTGAAGTACCGCCCCGCCGACCACTCGCCCGCGGCGACGACCTCGTCGCCCGCGAGCTCGTTCACCGCCCGGACGAACCACACGTAGCGCCCACCGGGCGCGAAGCTCTGGTCCGCGGACGGCGTCCAGCTCGTGGCGCTGCCCGCGACGCGGGTGAACAGCACCTCGTTGTCAGTTGTCAGCTCCGCCGATTGCGCGGCGTCTTCGGGTAGGACGTAGGCGACGAGGTCGTACGCCGCCGGCACCGCTGTCCATCCCCCAGCTGAAGGTCGGGCACGGGTTTCGACCACCGCGAGGCGGTCGACCGCGCCGGGCGAGACGCCTTCGGTGGCCGAGGCTGAGGCCCGCGGTTGAAGTGCATGATCAGCGTGTGAGGGCGATGCATTCTGTCTGTGCGACTGTAGCGTGCGTTCTTCATGGTCTTCTCCTTGCGTTCGTTCATCGCGACGGGAGCGGATCCAGGCGATCAAAAGACGTACCGGGAGCGGATGGGAGCGGTGCCCGGCCCTCTTCGTCGGACGACGATTCGCGACGATGCCAGGCACCGGGTCCGCGTGACCTCGAAGTTGTGCGACGCTTCGACGACTCCGGCCCGCGTGTCCGGCTTGGCGCGTCCGACGCGCCACCGCAATTCGTCCGACGAATTGCCGTTCGACGAATTGTCATGGGGATGTATCCGACCACGCGCCGGTCGTCCCGCTCTCGAAGTCGTCCTCGAAGATCGCGCCGCCGATGAAGGTGATCGCGACAGCACTGCGAGAACTCGGAGGTGTCGCCGGGCTCCGCGGCGTAGTCGGCGGTTGCGATCGCGGTCACGAACGGGGTGGCCGGTGTCGGCGGAAATTGGTATTGGAGGCCGAAATTGTCGAGAACCAAGGTCCCGTTCGAGTCGCTCGTCCCTATATTGGAGTCGAGATAAATCGCGCCTTCACCGTACCCCGACCCGTCACATGTCGCGTTGAGGTAATACTCAACATTGAACAAGGTGTTCGGCGTGCTCTCGAGCGTGCCTTCGAAGGATGTGAGTATTCCATCGACCGTCACGGAGGTCAGCACCGGGTAGTTCTGCAGGTGGTTTGGACCGGTGTCCGTATCGCCGGGATCGTTGGCGGTGGAACCGTTGTTGCCGAGGTCGATTCCGAATCCACCGTTGGAGTGGATGCGGTTGCCGGTGATCTGGTTCTGATACAGCGCCGCGGTGTGGAGCGACACCCCGTCACCACCGTTGAACGCGATGGTGTTGCCGTCGGCGATGCCAGATCAGGCCGCCGATCAGCACGCGAGAGGCGCCTTCGCCGAGAAATACTCCGTGGCCCCCATTGCCGACGTCGGAGTGGCCGTCGATACCGGTGCCGATCAAATTGCGCTGGATCTCGATCTTAATCGAGGAGTTCGTGGAGGAGATGCCGTCGGCGAGGTTGCCAGAGACGACATTGCCCACTCCTTCCTCGGTGCCGCCGATCCGGACCTTGTCACCGTTGTCGAGCAGGATCCCGTGGCCGCCGTTGGGCAGGGCGGCGGCGCCGTTGACGTCGGTGCCGATGAGGTTGGCCTGGACGAGGGTCCACGTTCCGCCGGGACCGTACGAGTCGGCGATCGACAGGCCGTTGCCGAGGTTGCCCGAGATCAGGTTGCCCATGCCGGCAACGGCGCCACCGATCTCGCTGCCGCGGGCGCCGGAAAGGCTGATGCCGTCACCGCCGTTGGGCAGTGCGGCGGTCCCTGCGGCGTTGGTTCCGAATCGGTTGCCCCAGACCACGGTGTTGTCAGCGCCGGCGCCCGTCACGCGAAGACCGTCGCCGCCGTTGCCCGACACGATGTTGCGCAGCGTCGGACGAAGGCACCGACCGAGGTCGAGCGGCGAACCCGAGACCAGCACGCCGTGGCCACCGTTGCCGAGGGCGCTGGCGCCGTCCGCGGTGGTGCCGATGCGGTTCGCCCCGATCGAGTTGTCTTCGACGAACCACCGGACACGGCGATGCCGTCGCCGACGTTGCCGGCGATCAGGTTGCCGCCGCCGGCCCACCCGATCGTGTTACCGGCCACGCGCTGCAGCGACACGCCGATCCCGTTGGCGACCGCGGCGTCGCCGTCGCGGTTGGTGCCGATCCGGTTGCCGACAATCAGGTTGCCGCTGGTCAGCGACGGGTTGCCGCTCGATTGATACAGAAACACGCCGTAGACGGAGTTGCCGGAGATCCAGTTCATCTCGTCGGCGGTGGTGCCGCCGATGGTGTTGCCGGAGGAACGGATGAGGGCCACACCGGTGCCGTTGCCGTGGTCGCCGATGCCGTCGGCCCTGAGGCCGAGATAGCAGTGGCTGACGGTGTTGTCACCACCGTCGGACAGCACAACCCCACGCCCCGGAAAACGGCCGATGGCGAGCCAGCTCAGGGTGTTGTTGCTGCTCGTCAGGGTCAGCCCGTTGCCGGATGCCAGGCTCGTGCCCGAGACCACGGTCAGGGTCGTGTTCGGTGGAGCGCCCTGAGCGCCGTCGATCACCACCGGGCCGGTGATGACCGGCAGGCTGGTGGTGGGCAGGATCGCCGTTGTGCCAACCGTGAACTGGATGGTGTCGGCGGTCGCCGGGTTGGCGTTGGCGGCGTTGATCGCCTCTCTCAAAGTGCAGTGAGCCACCGTGCAGCTGCCGTCGTCAGTGTCGCTGACCTGATTGACGGTGAAGGTCGCGAGGGTCTTTCGAATGGCCACCGCCGGTCCGGCCGCCGAGGCGTCGATGACCAGCAGATCGTCGAACGCGTCGAAGTCGAGGCGCGCCGGGACCACCGTGGTGATGCCTCCGGCGGAGGTCAACTCGCCCAGGGGTGACCAGCCGCCGGCGGCCTTGGGTGCACCGGGCAACGATTCGCTCGCGAACAGAACGGCGCGACCTGAGGCGGAATCCACCAAAACCAGGTCGTCGTGGCGCTGGCCCGACAATCTCGCAGCGGTGAGGTTCACCGTTGTCTCGGGCGCCGACGTCAGGTGCCCGAAGCGCGCTTCGCGAGGTTCGGCGCGGAGATCGAGCAGGCGGAGATAGCCATCGACGTCGAGCAACGCCAGCTCATCCCGCGGATCGCCATCGAAGTCGGCCGCGACCAGGCCGATCACCTCCCTTTCGAGGTCCAGAATCTCCATGATCGGGAGGTTTGCGCCCTCGCCGCCGTTCCACGGGTCGATGCCGTGAAGCACCACCAGCCGATCGCCACAGAGCGCCGCGGCATCGAGCGGGAAAAAGTCGTCGAGTTGGCCGAGGACGATCTGCTGTGCGGCTGCGGGGAGAGAGAATTACCTCCGGCAAGGCCTGGAAGGCGCCCGCGAGAGAACTGTACACCAGGAGCTGAGGACCGACCGCGCCGTCCACCCCGACCACCAGGTCGAGGAGGCCGTCCCGCCGGTTGATCTCCCCTGCCGCCAACGCGGTCAATGCCCCGGGAAAGCTCGAGGGTGCGGCCGGCGAGGAACTGGCCGGCACCGTCGCCGGGCAGTAGAACGAGTCGTGCGACGCCGCGCTGGGCAGCCACCACGTCCATGTCGCCGTCGGCATCGAGATCGCCGACCGCGATCACGTCCGGGCGCAGCCCGATTTCAAGAATCACGGCGGGACCGAGGAACGGCGCAACGTCGGCGTCGACCGGGCGCGCGCCGTCCGGCAGCCGCAGCAGCGGGTTACCGCGAAGGATCTCCAGCACGCCGCCCGCATCGCGCGCACGGCCCATCACGAGGTCGGCGACACCGTCGCCGTCGAGATCTCCAAGGGCCATCGCGAGCGGTGGCGCTGAGGAACCCGGTTCAAGAGCCTTCACGGCCGCATCCCTGGTGTCGACCCGAAGCTCACGAATCGGGCCGAAGCGAAGCACCTCGGGCCCCGATCCCTGGTCGAAGGTTACGATTGCGGCGCCGAGGCCGTCGCCGGCGCCGGGCGGGACGGCCTTCGGTCGCCGAGGCAGAAGCTGCCGCGAGGACCATGAGCCCGAGGGCGATGAGAGCGGTGAAATGTCGTACGTTCTTCATGGTGATCTCCTTGGTGTTCAGAAGCGCGAGGGGAGCGGAGCAGGCTGACTTGCTCGCGTTCCCGGGAGGCGATGGGAGCGGTGCCAGGCACCTTTTCGCGGCGAAAAGAGAGCCAGGCACCGACGTGCCCGAAACGCTTGGCGTGGTCGGGAGGGCGACGGTTCGCGTGTCCTGATTGGCGCGAGTCCGACGAGAGCCAGGCACCGACGTGCCCGCGACGCATCACGAAGCCGGGATGGTTCCGATCCGCGTGTCCGGCTTGGCGCGTCCGACGCGCCACCGCAATTCGTCCGACGAATTGCCGTTCGACGAATTGTCATGGCAAAACCGCCGACCACGCGCCCGGTCGTCCCATCTCGAAACCGTCGGCGAAGAGCGGGGTCTCGACGATCTCACCGTTGACCACCTCGAGGTCGAAGCCCGAGACCTCGGCGCCCGAGTGCGCCCACAGGGCATCGGCCGGGCGCGGTGATGTGGAGTCCGGCGAGGTGGACCGTCCCTGAGGTGACCTGGACCTGACCCTGGATGAAGGTCTGGTCGCTCCCCGCTCCGGTCAGGTTGACCGTCCGGGCGATGACCACGCTCTCGGAGTAGGTCCCGGCGGCGATGACGATCGGCGCGCACCCGATGTCATCGACGGCGGCCTGGATGGTGGGGTGCGGCGCCGACGGCACGTTGCACGTCGCCGCCGCGGCCGGCTGCGCCATCGCCACCACCGCGACCGTCGCAATCAGGATGCCGAGTCGCTCGATCTGCTCTCTCTTGATCATGGAGTGCCTCCTTCAACTGGTCACTCCATGCGCAAGGGTCGTGCCAACCGCAGAAACGCTTGCAAGGCCCTCGCCGGAAGGCACACAAACCTATATTTATCAGTGATTTATTTTGAAATCGACAGGCGTGGACGGATTGGAGTCAATTTCTCACTATCGAGAGAGGTCCACCGCCTCGATGCACGCAATAGCCAAAAGAAATCATTCAAAAAGAATGACTTCGATGACTTCTCTGAAATGAGAGAGGTTTTCTCGAATGAGAGAAAACCTCTCGATCTCAGCTGGTGCCGTTCCTGCGGAGCGCGATGGGAGCGGTAGCCAGGCACGCAACTTGGTTGGCGGCCGACGAAAGTCGGCTGCGAGGCACCGTCCGCGAGCCTCAGGCGATCCGTCGCGTCGACAGCTCCAGCCCGCATGTCCGCATCGCGTGTCAGCCCCGAGATCGCTCGAGTCCACGCGTCCGATTGGCGGGAGCAAAGCGACCGCCACCACAATTCGTCCGACGAATTGTCCGCGTGTCCGGCTTGGCGCGTCCGACGCGCCACCGCAATTCGTCCGACGAATTGCTAGCGAATTGACAACGCCTTCATCCGCCGGTAGAGGGTCGAGACCCCGATCCCCAGCCGTTCGGCCGTGGCGGAGACGTCGCCGGCGCACTCGGCGAGGATGCGCTCGATGTGCGCCTTCTCGGCGCGCTCGACGGCCTCCTTGAGGTCGTCGGTGTCGGCGCCGGATCCCCCCGCGACGATCGCCGGTTGGAGCCGGCCGAGTGTCGAGCAGCTCGCCGTCCTCGACAAAGAGCGCGGCGCGACTCATCTCCTTCTCGAGCTGGCGGACGTTGCCCGGCCAGTCATGGGCGACGAGGGCGGCCAGGGCGGCTCGCGAAATGCCGGCCGCCTGAACTCCGCGCTCGGCGCAGGCGCGGCCGAGGAAGTGCGCGGCGAGGTTGGGGATGTCGGCCCGCCGCTCGCGAAGCGGCGGCAGCTCCACCACCCAGTCCGAGATCCGGTGGTAGAGATCGGTTCGGAAACCGCCGTCGTCGAGCATGGCCGCGAGGTCCCGGTTGGTGGCCGAGATCACCCGAACATCGGCCGGGTGCGCTTTGTGGCCGCCGATGCGGTAGACCTCGCCCTCGGCGAGGACGCGCAGGATCCGGGCCTGGGTCTCGGGCGCCATGTCGCCGATCTCGTCGAGGAAGAGGGTGCCGCCGTGGGCGGACTCGAACTTGCCGGCGCGGGCGTCGACCCCGGTGGCGACGCCGCGCTCGACCCCGAAGAGCTCGCTCTCGAGGAGATCGCGGGGCAGGGCGGCGCAGTTGAGGGTCACCAACGGCTCTTCCGCACGGTCTGAAGCGGCGTGGAGATAGCGCGCGAGCAGTTCCTTGCCGGTTCCGGACTCGCCGCGGATCAGCACGCTGACCTTGCTGCGGGCGATCCGCGCCGCCTGATCGTAGATCTCGCGCATGGCGGAAACCAGGCTCGGTGGGTCGGGCGGGCGCGGCGGTTCGCGATGGGCGCCGTGCGACCGGCGGTCTGGTCCTTTCCGCGCGGGCCCGCGACGCTGACCAAGCGCTGCGGCGGCGCGCAGCAGCGGCTGAAATGCGTTCGCCAGAGCCGCGCCGGCAAACGCGACCTTGAGCTCGATGCCGTCGCCCGCCGAGACCGTGACCTCGGTGGTGGCGTCGGTGCACTCGCGCTCGCCGGCGAAGAGCACGCCGGGTCCGCCCGTTGTCGGCTGCAGAATCTCGACCCGCCGGCACGGCAGGCGTTCGGAGCAGCGCCGCGCCGACCGCCCGGGCGACCTCGTCGCGCGAGTCGCCGCGGGCGATCCGGTCGACGAGGTCGGGCAGGTGACCCGAGACTGAAGGCCTCGAGCACGGTGGGGCCGATGGTGGATGGCGGATCTTCGGCCCCGGCACTCTCCGTTTCGACTGCCGGGAAAGCGCCGGAGAAGGCGATCCCGGCCTCGAGATCATCCTCTCCCACCATCCTCGATCCGCGCCTCGACGCTGCCGAACCTGATCGGGATCCCGGGCTCGACGCACGGTCGGCTCGTGATCCTCGATCCGTCCGACACGGGTGCCGTTGGACGACTCGAGATCGGTCAGCCTCACGTCCGTCGTCACCGACGACGAGGGTGGCGTGGTTCCGGGAGACCGTCGGGTGGCCGATTCTGATCGCCAATCCGGGTTCGATCCGATGACGATACTCACCGGGCTCGAGCGGAAACCTCGAGGGTGCGATCGCCGACGCGAACGACGAGTCTGAAGCTCATGTCTGGATCCATGATAACCGGGAATCCTCTCGCGTACCCGGACGATTCGTCGGACGAATCGTGGTGGCGCGTCGGACGCGCCAAGCCGGGCGGGTGGAACGAAGCCGTCGACGCGACGCGAAGTTGGCCCGAAGCATCCCTATCCCCATGACTCAGGTTGGCCGATGGCGAAGGGCTTTCAGCACGATTTGGTCGCGCACCCTAAAGGGCGCGCTTTCAGATATGTTGTTTCTAGAGTGTTGCTGAGGACTCTGTAGGCAGGTCCTTCAGGGCCTGCGACCAGATCATTGCCGGGGTGAGAACTGACCAATCTGAGCGAAAGGGATAGGGATGCTTCGGGTTAGTCGGCCGGCCGAGGCCGGATCGCGTGGCTTCGACGACGTGCTTCGCGCTGCCGACTCCTGTCGGCGTGTCCGTTTGGCGCGTCCGACGCGCCAAGCCGGGCAGGTGGAACGAAGCCGTCGGCGCGACGCGAAGTTGGCCCGAAGCATCCCTATCCCCATGACTCAGGTTGGCCGATGGCGAAGGGCTTTCAGCACGATTTGGTCGCGCACCTAAAGGGCGCGCCTACAGTTATGTTGTTTCTAGAGTGTTGCTGAGGACTCTGTAGGCAGGTCCTTCAGGGCCTGCGACCAAAACATCGCCGGGGTGAGAACTGACCAATCTGAGCGAAAGGGATAGGGATGCTTCGGGTTAGTCGGCCGGCCGAGGCCGGATCGCGTGGCTTCGACGACGTGCTTCGCGCTGCCGACTCCTGTCGGCGTGTCCGTTTGGCGCATCCGACGCGCCAAGCCGGGCAGGTGGAACGAAGCCGTCGGCGCGAC
The DNA here is from genome assembly GCA_963704125.1 of uncultured Acidobacteriota bacterium. Taxonomy (GTDB): domain Bacteria; phylum Acidobacteriota; class Thermoanaerobaculia; order Thermoanaerobaculales; family Sulfomarinibacteraceae; genus JAHECW01. The sequence goes on from CAVPHA010000020.1 coordinate 227,428, forward strand.
GCGAACTTGGCCCGAAGCATCCCTATCCCCATGACTCAGGTTGGCCGATGGCGAAGGGCTTTCAGAACGATTTGGTCGCGCACCCTAAAGGGCGCGCCTACAGATATGTTGTTTCTAGAGCGTTGCTGAGGACTCTGTAGGCAGGTCCTTCAGGGCCTACGACCAAACCATCGCCGGGGTGAGAACTGACCAATCTGAGCGAAAGGGATAGGGATGCTTCGGGTTAGTCGGCCGGCCGAGGCCGGATCGCGTGGCTTCGACGACGTGCTTCGCGCTGCCGACTCCTGTCGGCGTGTCCGTTTGGCGCGTCCGACGCGCCAAGCCGGGCAGGTGGAACGAAGCCGTCGGCGCGACGCGAAGTTGGCCCGAAGCATACCTATCCCCATGACTCAGGTTGGCCGATGGCGAAGGGCTTTCAGCACGATTTGGTCGCGCACCCTAAAGGGCGCGCCTACAGTTATGTTGTTTCTAGAGTGTTGCTGAGGACTCTGTAGGCAGGTCCTTCAGGGCCTGCGACCAAATCATCGCCGGGGTGAGAACTGACCAATCTGAGCGAAAGGGATAGGGATGCTTCGGGTTAGTCGGCCGGCCGAGGCCGGATCGCGTGGCTTCGACGACGTGCTTCGCGCTGCCGACTCCTGTCGGCGTGTCCGTTTGGCGCGTCCGACGCGCCACTTCAATTCGTCCGACGAATTGACTTGGTCATCACCAAAGCGTCGCTGAGATCGGCGTAGTAACCGGGCCGCATGCCGGCGCGCTCGTACCCGAGAGATTCATAGAGTCCGATGGCGGCGGTGTTGGTCATCCGAACCTCGAGGGTCAGGGTCTCGCCGTCGGCTTGCCGCGCGTGCTCTTCGGCAACGACCATGAGCTTTCGACCCAGACCCTGGCGCCGGAACGCCGGGCGCGTGGCCACCTTGAGGATGTGAAGATCCAGGTACTGCCAGGCGGTGAAGAGGTAGGCGGCGAGCGTTCCGTCGGGCGTCGACCAGAACTCGATGGAAACGGCCCGGCGCGAGCAGCTCCGAGGCGAAGTAGGGTCCCGGCCAGGGGTCGTCGAAACACTCGAGTTCGGCCGCCGCCAAGGCCCGGACGTCACCGGGCTGGGCGATCCTCGCGCTGGCACGAAGCAGGCCGCTCACGGAGCCTTGGCCATGTGAATCGGCGGCCCCTCGACATACAGCGGTTCGACCGCCTGCGATTCGGCGCCCACGTCCACGAGGGCGAGAAGCGCCTCGGCGGCGCTCCATCGCCGGGATGACCCGACTCGGCCTCACCGAGATCGAGGGAATCCGGCAGCGACCCACGGTCCGCGATCGCCGAGCGCCGCCACCGGCAGGATTTCGATTTCGCCGAGCGGCACGGGCGCGCCTTGGCTGGAAACCTCGAACACCCTCGCGTAGACCTCTCCCCTGCGACCCGGCTGCGCCGCCCAGACCTCGGCGCGCCGGAGGGCACCGCGCCGCCTGGACGAGCAGCGAGTCGTAAGGCGATGATCTCGGCCCCGGTCGCAGCCGCCAGTCCCTGAGCGGTGGCGATCCCCGCGCGGATCCCGGTGAACGACCCGGGGCCCCGGCTGACGACCACCCGCTCGATGGCCGACGGCTCGAGACCGGCGTCCTCGACGAGGAGGTCAGCCGCGGCCAGCACCAGGGTCGATCGCGGCGAGATCCCGGCCAGCCGGACGAGCGAAGCGACGGTGTGCGAAGGACCGCGGAGAGCGACCTCGAGTTGAGGCCCACATACCACGATGGCAAGAGTAACGGTCATCTTCGAGCCCCGCCGACCCGATTCGACTCCCTGCGGGCGGGACGCCCGCACCACAATGGCGCATCTGCACTTCTACAGGCACAACGATTCCTCAATTCATCAATTCATAATTCATAATTCATAATTTTCTGAGCGTTCTACTCTGCTCGGCCGCAGCACCAAGCGTCGCCTCGGTCGGCGGCGTCCACGGCGGCCTCGCTGAAGGGCAGCGCAAAGACGCCTCACCCCGCCGCCAGAGCTGAATCTGGTCGGCATAGTGCGACGACCACGGCCGGCCCGACTGCCCGAGGGGCATCACCGCCACCGAGTCGTCCCAGTTCCCCACATCGCAACGAGACGGAGCGCCGGCATGGCCGTCACCGCGAAGGGTCGACTCCGGTCCCAGGAGTTCGCCTCGACCGTGACGTTGCCACCGCCCATCGGAAACGGCCCACGATTCCACGGCCCGTCGAGGAGGCGACCCGCCACCGGGATCTCGGTGAGCGGGTGTCTGAACACGACCTGGTGGACCTCGCCCCAGGATTCGTCGATGTTCGATTCGGTCAAGGGTGTCGAGCGCCGGTCTCATGACCTCGGCGCGGGTTTCCTTTCTGGCGGTGGTGGCGTCGTCCCACCAGTCATCGCTCATCCCGCCTGCGAGCAGACGCATTAGCTGCTCGGTGTCGAGACCACCGGACCAACCGAGCTCGTCGGCTCCCACCACCGAACCCAAGTTCCAGGACCAGGCGGGAAAAGACGTGCGGGGCGCGATCGTCCTCGCTCATCCGGCCATCCCAGGCGAGCAGCGACTGGCGCGCTCGGGCCGCCGTGTTCGACGAGATCCGAGTCGGACAGCTTGAGGATGGCGATCGCCGGTTCCGAGACCACGTCCCGTTGCAGCCGCAGGGTCGATCTCACCGTCCCAATCGTCCCGGGCCTCGAGCATCCGCCGAATCCGTCGCACCCGCCACGGCGAGTGCGAAGTCGCCGGGCAGACGGATCGCTCATGGGCTAAGTCGCCCTCGGCGAAGAAATCGTGGTTGGCGGTGGCCAGCACGCCACTTTCGGGATCGACGGATCCGGGGTTTCGTCCCACGGGGAGGAATCCTCGCCACCCCCACCTGGAGTCGGCCGCCGGGGCCGGGAGCCGACCGGCGCCACGCCCCCGATCCGGCACCAGAGCCGACCACCTGGTGGAGAATGTGGCCGCCGGTGTCGGCCGCGATCAGATTGAGGGACGGCCCGATCACCCCGTCCCAGGCCAGGGCGGCGTCTGCGACCGAGACCGCCCGATTGAGCTCGAGCATCGCTCGGACGATGCCGTCGCCCGATCGTCCGGTCCAGGCGAGCGCCAGCGCCTGGGTGCCGGAGTCGCGAACCAGCGGCCCGTGCTCCGACATCCTGATCTTGAGGAGGACCGGATCGTCCTGCCAGCGAACGATGATCTCCTCGGTCACGGTCCTCAACCGAAGCCAGACACCGTCGACCAGTTCGTTCTCACCCTCCTCGTCGAGGGTCAGGACAAAGAGATCCTGATCGTCGAGCATTGCCGATGTGAAGCTCCAGGCGACGTGCTCGTTGTGGCCCATGAAGCACGCCGGGTGTGCCCGGCAACGATGCCCCGGCCGCGTGGATCCCCGGCCCGCTCAGGTGGATCAGTGCAAAGGGGCCCGGAAGATGAACGCCGAGATGCGGATCGGTGGCGAGCAAGGGCGCGACCGGTCGAGGTCTTCTCGGGCGCCAGCGCCCAGCTGTTGGAACCCACTCCCGACCGGGGTGGGCGGATGGGTTCGTCGTCCTCTCGCGGTTCGACCTTGAGATCGCCCGGCGGAATCCACTCCCTGGCCTCGCTCGGCGACCAGCCCCACAGTTCGAGCGCCGCGATCGCGGCCGAGACGCGTCAGCTGGTCCGCCCGCTCGAAACTCCTCGCCCATGGACCGAGCTCAGATCGAGCTGAAGGAGCAGCGCCACCTCGAGCGAGTCCTCCGGCCTGCCAGGGCTCGGGATCGACTCCCAGGAGCCAGATCTCGGGCGAGATCCACCGACCGAACTTCTCGAGGGCCGCAGTTGACCCCGGCGGCAGTAGGCGTCGAGGACCGCCCGCGACTCGCCGTCGAGCAAGCGCGGTCTGGCGCCGCGCCGACGCGGCCAGTCTCCAGGTCCTCATCTTGCGATCGCTCGTCGAGCGCCTCGTAACCGAAGAGTTCGGCGAGCCGGCCCGACGCCAGTCCGGCGGGCGAGCTCCATCTGAAAGAACCGGTCCCGCGCGTGGACATAGCCTTGCGCGAACCAGAGCGCCTCCTCGTCGTCGGTTCGAATATGGGGAATTCCGTGGCCGTCGAAGCGGATCTCGACTTCCGCCGGGCATCCCGGCGGCGACTCGACCCTGACGCCCCGTTCCGGAAGCCGGCTCCTGGCGACACCGAATCGAACCGAACCGAGCACCAGCACCGCCACGAGCGCGAGGGCCACACCCGCTGACAGGGTCAGAAACCATCCTCGACGTATCACACAGCCTCCGTGCGGGTATTCTACATCTCTGAGTCGCCCGTGTCCTCATCCCCTCTCCCGCCCGTGCCCGTCCCGTGCCCGATGAGATGCTCGCGACAGCGATGCACCTTCAGCGACATCGGCCGAGCTCCGACCCGGCCCGGATGCGATCCGAGATATACTCCCGACGAGGAACACCGTGCACCAGCAATCGACCTACCGGCCGTCGCCGAAGCGACTCCTGATGGCCGGCGAGTCACGCCGGCGACCCGCCTCGCGGCTCTGGTCCGTCCTCGATGGCGCCAAGACCATGCTCATCGTGGTCCAGAACAACCCCGACCCCGATGCCCTCGCTGCGGCGGCGGCGCTGCGGGAGATCGCCAACCAGATCCACGGAATCGCCTGCTCGGTGGCCCATGCCGGAGCGGTCGGGCGCGCCGAGAACAAGGCGCTGCTCGACTATCTCAGACTCAACACCCGCGACGCTGCGAGACCCTCGATCTCGATCGATTCGACCGTCTCGGGATGGTCGATGCCCAACCCGGGGCCGGCAACGTCAACTTCGACCCCTCGGTCCGGTTGGATGTGGTCATCGACCACCACCCCATCCGACCGGAAACCCGATCGGCCCGTTTCACCGACATCCGCAGCCGCTATGGCGCCACCTGCTCCATGCTCTACGAGTACCTCACTGCGGCGCAGATCGAGATCTCCACCCGGCTGGCCACGGCCATGATCTACGGCATCCGCTCGGACACCCAGGATCTCGGCCGCGAGAGCACCAAGGCCGACGTCGACGCCTACCTCGGCCTCTACCCCCTGGCCAACGCCCGGGTTCTCGGACGGATCGTCTCCGCGCCGCTGCCGCACATCTATTTCTCCAAGCTCAGGGTGGCACTCGACCAGGCGGTGGTCTACGGCGATCGCATCGTTTCGGAGCTCGGCGATCTCGACTCGCCCGACATGGTGGCCGAGGCCGCCGATCTCCTGCTCCGGGCCGAGGACGTGCGATGGACCATGTGCCTCGGCATCATCGACGGATGGATTCACCTCAGCCTGCGGACCAGCGAGCGCGACGGCAACGCCGGCAAGATCGCACGCAATCTCGGCGGCCGACGCGGTTTCGGCGGCGGCCACCAGGCGCTCGCCGCCGCCCAGATCCCGATTCCCAACGGCAGGACAAAGCGGGAGGTCAAGACGATGATCAAGAGCCTGACCAGGCGGTTTCTCAAGGCGACCGGCGGAGCGAGGACAAGGGGTCGCCGCTGTGCGGATGAGGTCAAGAGTGAGACGTGAGACGTAGACGTGACGTAAGATGGTGAGACGTGAGATCGTGAGAGGCGAAGCAACGTGCGACGTCTAACGTCTAACTCCTAACTTGACTCCTCACTCCTCACTCCTAACCCCTTCTCGTACATCCGATAGATCTTGTAGAGCTCGCCGCCCATGAGGCGGACGGCGCCCTTGGTCCGCTCGTTGTCCTCGAGGATCCACGAGTACTCGCACCACTCGTAGCCGGCCTCCAGGGCGACCTCGATGCCGTTGGCGAAGAGCAGGCTCTCGATCCCACGGTTGCGGAAACCCTCCCTCATCCCGAGCAGGATGAGACGGATGCCCGCCAGCGACTCGGCCTTGGTGAAGAGCAGGTGGCGGATGAGCTTGATGGGATGGCGCCAGAGCGACCCGCCGATGTCTTTGAGCACCGGATTCCAGTCGGGCACGGTCAGGATGAAGCCCACCGGCTCATCGTCGATGAAGGCGATGCGGACCAGATCCGGGTGGACCAGATCCTTGAGCTCGCCGGCCAGGGCGTCGAACTCGGCGCTGCTGACCGGAACAAATCCCCAGTTCTTCTCCCAGGCGGCGTTGTAGAGCTCCTTGATGAGCGCCACTTCGCGATCGAAGTGCTTGAGATCGACGCTTCTGGTGGTCAGCCCCGGGTTGCGGCGCTCGGCCCGCGCGCCGAGCTTCTTCAACCGCTCGAGACTGGCGTCGTGGACCGGCGAGATGTAGGCGTAGAGGTCCTTGGCCTTGGCGTAGCCGGCGCCCTCGATGAGATCGGCATACCACGGAGGGTTGTAGGTCATCATCAGGACCGGTGGGCTGGTCGAAGCCCTCCACCAGCAGCCCGCACTCGTAGTTGGTCGACGGGTTGGCCGGCCCGCGCACCGCGTCGACGCCGCGTTCCCGCGCCCACTCCTCAGCGGCCGCGAGCAGCGCGTTCGCCACCTCTGGCCGATTGACGGTCTCGAAAAAACCGAAGAAGGCGACGTTCTCTTCGTGGGCTCGGTTGTGGCGCGTGGTTGAGAATCGCCGCGATGCGGCCGACCACCTGCCGCCCGTCGCGGGCCAGAAAGAGCTCGATTTCGGCCTCGCGGCCGCCGTCGTAGAACGGGTGATGCTCTGAGTCGAGGAGCTTTCGGACATCGGCCTTGAGCGGCGGCACCCAGTTGGGGTCGTTCTTGTAGAGGGTGAAGGGCAGATTGACGAAAGCGGCGAGATCCGCGCGCCCGGAGACCCGATCGACCCTCACGGATGACTCCCAGCTCGCGGCTGACCTTGGCGATCGCCTCGAGGGCCCGGTCGAGGTGATCTCTGGTGTGGGTGGCCATATAGGAGGTGCGGATCATGGCTCGACCCTCAGGCACACGCCGGTGAGACCACGGGATTGACGAAAACCCCTTCCTCCTGGAGTCGCTTGGTCATCACAAACGCGGTCACATCCTCGCCCACGACCAACGGGATCACCGGCGACGCGGAGTGACCGGTGTCGAATCCGAGATTGATGAACTCGCGCTTCATGTACTCGGTGTTCTCCCACAGCTGGCGACGCCGCTCGGGCTCGCGGATCATCACCTCGAGGGCCTTGATCACCGCTGCAACCGAGGCCGGCGGAGGGGCCGCGGAGAACATCAGCGGTCTCGCCTTGTGCTTGATCCAGTCGATGACCTCGCCGTCGCCGGCGACGAACCCGCCGACACCGGCCAGGGACTTCGAAAACGTGCCCATCACGATATCGGCCTCGTGGTCGAGACCGAAGTGCTCGGCGGTGCCCCGACCGTTGGCGCCCATCACCCCGATTCCGTGCGCGTCGTCGACCATCAATCGAGTCCCGAACCGTTTCTTGAGCTCGACGATCTTGGGGAGATTCGGCGATATCGCCCTCCATGGAGAAGACCCCGTCGACCACGATCATCGCACCGTGGTCTTCTCTGACGCTGCGCAACCGCTCCTCGAGGGCATCCATGTCGTTGTGGGTGTACTTGAGGATCCGGCCATAGGACAACCGAGCGCCGTCAAAAATGCAGGCGTGATCGAGGCTGTCGAGAATCACCACATCATTGCGGCCGATGAGCGCCGAAATCACCCCGGTATTGACCATGAATCCTGTGGAAAAGCAGACCGCGTCTTCGCGTTCCATGAACGCCGCCAGCCTTCGCTCGAGTTCGACGTGGATGTCGAGGGTCCCGTTGAGGAACCGCGATCCGGCGGTGCCGGTGCCGTACTTCCTCAGGGCCTGCTCGGCGGCTTCCTTGATCTCGGGGTGGTTGGTGAGCCCTAGGTAGTTGTTGGACCCCAACATGATGACCCGACGCCCGTCCATGGTAACCACCGGGTCCTGGCCCGACTCGATCATGCGGAAGTAGAGATAAAGTCCCATCTCCCGCACTTTCTTGGCGTTCTTGAAATCGTATGCCTTTTGAAAAACGTCCATTGAACTCCGTCGGTGCGCCGCCGCCACCCTTCTTTCTTATTGACTCGTCACGATCGCAAGCTTAGCGCACCCAATGCTTGAATCGATACCACCGCCAGGTGGCATCGGCGCCCTGGGCGAACAATGTCCCGGTCCCCAACCCCAGTGCATCGAGAGAGGTGACAGTTTGCGCCGTCCAGTGGCACGCGAGCAATTCCGTGGTCTTGTCCAGGGTCAGGGGCAATCGCCGCCAACCCAACCGCTGCAAGAGCGCTTCCGGCTGCACCGGCAGCGCGGATGATCGCCGAAGGAACCCGGATCACCCGCACGCGACCCGCGCCGCCCGCGGCCAGTTGGTCAAAAATATCGTCGAGCCGCTGCGGCGAGGGTTCTCCCAGATGGTAGATTTCTCCATGGCCGCCGATCGCGGCTGCTGCCAGCACGGCGCGAACCACGTCCGCGACATACACCATCGTCAGCCAACGTTCACCGGCCGGGATGGCGGCCAAACCCCTCGACGCCATCTTGAAGAACTCGAAGATGTCGGTGTCGCGGGGGCCATAGACCCCTGGCGGCCGCAGAATGCACCACCAGGTCGACTGGCCCAGCGCAGCGACCTCGGTCTCGCCACCGAGCTTTGATCGACCATAGGCTGAAATCGGCGCCGGAGGGTCGTCTGGCGCCCGACCCTCGGGTTCCGGCGACGGGCCGGCGGCCGCCAGGGAGGACACATGCACCAGCCGCGTCGTCGGCGCAACCTCTTTGACGGCCGCCACGAGGTTCGCCGTGCCCTGGCGGTTGCCCTCGTCGAATTCGCTCTCGCGCCCGGCCCGAACGACCCCGGCGAGATGGATAACCGTACCCGCACCATCGAACCAGACGCCGCAGGGCTTCGGGATCCTCCAGCGACCCTTCAACCCAATCGGCTTCGACCCCAGCGATCCACCGCGGATTGTCGGCATCCCGCACGAGAACCCGGGGTCGCAGACCCGCAGCGCACAGGGTGTCCACGAGATGGGAGCCGACAAAACCGGTGCCGCCGGTGATCGCCACCGGCTGCGCGAGGGATCCGATCCAACGCACCACGTCGATGGGCGGCACAAGAGGACTGGCGGGCGAATAGTCGGTCATCATCCCACCCGCCTGGAGTGGCGCAAAGAGCTGTAGGCAGGTCCTTTAGGACCTGCGGCCAACCTGAACAGGATCAGCGGATCGCACAAGAAACGCCGGCAGGCGTTGCAGGCCGAGGCGTTGGGGTCGCGCGACCTGAAGGTCGCGCCTACAGGTCGGAACAAACGGTGCCGCCGGTTACGACCGTGCCGGGGAAAAAACTCACTCGATCCCGACATATTCGGCCCAGGAGGTGCTGGTCTCCCACACCCGAACGCGTTCGAGCTGGAGCCCCTCGGGGATCTTGTAGATCGCACCGGATGGGGTTCGAACCGTGCCATCCGCATCGATTCGCTTCGAGATCTCCTGAAAAAGCCAACGGACGAGAACCTCGGTCGTCGGGTCCTGCGCGTCAAAGAGGAGCACCCTCTCACCAATCGCATTGAGACTCTCGAGTTGCGGGTCTTCGGAGTTCAGGGCCATGGCGTGGTCGAGCCGTTCGACCAGATCGACGACCAGCATCTTCAACGCCTTGTAATCGCAGACCATGTCGTTGGCGTCGAGCACGCGGCCGCGGGCGACGACCTCGATTCTGAGGCTGTGGCCATGCGGAAAACGGCACTTCTCCGGGTGTTTGCTCAACCGGTGGCCGTACTCGACCTCGAAGGTCTTGGCGATTCTGAAAAAACTCATGTTTCTTACCTGTGTTGGAACTCTCACACCCCTCGACCTGCGCCGAAGAGGTCGAGGTGCAGTCGCGGAGTGTAGCGAAAGCCGTGCTCCAAACACAAGGCGGCGACCACGCCCGCCTTGACCGCCACCTCTGCGGCGTCCCGGCCTTCGGCCATGAGGAGCACCCGGGAGGCATCGATTCCGCCGATCTCATCGAGCACGGCCAGCACCTCCGCGAGATCTTCGGGTTCAGCCACGACGAACTTGAGCTGGTGCTCGGGAAAACGGTGCAGGAGGCTGCGCAGGGGTTCCCGGTCGGCGCGCAGGCGGCGGTGCCGTTTCCGCCAGTCGCCCTGCGGGTCCGAGTTGGCGGTCTTCGGCGAAACCGACAGCAGATCGCAGTCGAAATCCGGCGCCACGGTCGCCGCCGTCTCCACGGTCACGTGGAGACCCGCAGCCCGAAGCTCGCGGGTGAGCAGACCGATCTCACGCTGCAGCAGCGGCTCGCCGCCGGTGACCACCACGTGCGAGACCCCCGACGCCCGAGCCTCGGCGACGAGATCCTCCAGCGAACGCCGGTCGCCCTCGGGCAGCCACGAGGTGTACGGAGTGTCGCACCATCGACAGCGCAGATTGCACCCCGACGTCCGGATGAAGAATGACGGCACCCCAACGAGAACGCCCTCGCCCTGAAGGGAAGTGAAGGTCTCCGCGATGAACATGGGGGGATGATACTCCCAACTCCCACGCCTGGTGATAGGCGATGGGAGCGGTGCCAGGCACCTTTTCGCGGCGAAAAGTGAGCCAGGCACCGAGTCCGCGCAAGATCGAGGTGAGAGACGACCGGAGCGGGATGTTGTTTGCGGTCGCTGATTGCTGCCGCCGTTCCTGCCACTGTCGCTGCCTCTGCCTCTGCCGCTGCCGCTGATTCGGGAACGGAACCGGACGCGGACGCGGACGCGGACGCGGAGCGGATAAGATAGCCGCGTGACCGAGAAACACCCCCTCCTCGAACGCGCCCACGAGGCGCCGGAATCTCCCGGCGTCTACCGGTTCCGGGATGGCAAGGGGCGCGAGCTCTACGTCGGAAAGGCGCGCGACCTCCGGCGAAGGGTTCTCTCGTACTTCGGGAGATCCGACCTGCCCGAGCGAACCCGCGCCATGCTCGAACGGGCTCGAAAGCTCGATTACACAGTCACCAGCAGCGAGGTCGAGGCATTCATCCTCGAGAACACCCTCATCAAGCGGCTCCGGCCGAGATTCAATGTGCTGCTCCGGGACGACAAGACCTACCCCTACATCAAGCTCACCACCGGCGAGGCCTGGCCGCGGGTCTTTTTCACCCGCAGGGTCTCGGACGACGGCCACACCTACTTTGGACCCTTCATGGGGCAACGCATGGCCCGCCGGCTCATGGATCTCGCCCGCACCCATTTCCAGGTCAGGACCTGTCACATCGAGATCGACGGCAAGCTCCCGCGACCCTGTCTCTACTACCACATGAAGGCCTGCCTCGGTCCCTGCGTCGACGGGCTGACCGATGGCGATGCCTACGCCGGCGCCGTCGACGAGCTCAAGCTCTTTCTCGGCGGTCGCCATCGCGAGCTCCTGCCCCGGCTCGAGAGCAGCATGTGGGTGGCGTCCGAAGGCGAGAACTTCGAGCTCGCCTCGAGATACCGCGACCTCATCGCCGTTGTCCGCCGGCTCGGCGAGCCCCAGGACGTCGAACAACCCGGCCGGGGCGACGCCGATGTCTTCGCGGCGTTCACCGACGGCGAACACGCAACTGTCTGCGTCCTCCCCTACCGTGAAGGCAAACTGGTGGACAAGCGCGAGTTCCACTTCGAGGGCGTCGGCGATGTCGGGATGGCCGAACTCCTGACCAGCTTCACCGCCCAGTACTACGAGGCCAACCCCGCCATCCCACGCACCATCGAGACATCGGTCGAACTCGACGAGGATGACCGAGACCTGCTCCGGTTGTGGCTCGCTCAGCGACGGGAGGCCGCCGTCGACGTGGCCGCACCCAAGCGCGGCCCGCGCGCCCGCCGAGTCGAGCTCGCCCGCGACAACGCGAAAGCGGCCTTCGATCTCCGTTTCCGCGCCCCACGGTCCCAGGCGCAGCATCTGGCGCGCCGTCTCGGCGAGGCCCTCGGTCTCGACCATCCGGTGCAACACCTCGAGTGCTTCGACATCTCCCACTCGAGCGGCAAGGACACCACGGCTTCGTGCGTGGTCTGGCGCCAGGGCCGAATGGACAAGCGCGCCTACAGGAGCTTTCACATCCGCTCGGTGGAAGGTGTCGACGACTTCGCCTCAATGTCGGAGGCGGTGACCCGACGCTACCGCCGGTTGCGCGACGAGGGCGCAGAAATGCCGGATCTCGTGCTCATCGACGGCGGTGTCGGCCAGCTCAACGCGGCCATGGCGGCCGCCGATTCGCTCGGCCTCGAACTCGCCATGGCCGGGTTGGCCAAACGCGAGGAGGAGATCTGGCTCCCCGGCGCCTCTGAACCACTCCGCCTCGACCCTTCGGACCCGGCCCACCTCGTCCTCCGGCAGGCGAGGGACGAGGCCCACCGCTTCGCCGTCAGCCGACACCGCAAGCGCCGCAGCAAACGCACCCTCGCCACCGAACTCATCAATGTCCCCGGCATCGGCCCCGGCCGCGCAACGGCGCTGCTGCAGAAGTTCGGCTCGGTCCGGGGCGTGCAGCAGGCAACGGTCGAGGAACTGCAGAGGGCCATGGGGCCGCGGCTCGGCCGCAACCTCTGGCAGCACCTGCATGCGGGGGAGACCGGTCGAGTGATACGGCGTCTCGGGGATGTGCGGGCGGGACGCCAACGATCTACCCACATCGGACTGCCGGCGCGCGCAAGGGACGCCCGACATCCACAACGAAAGCCCAGCCGTGCGACATTCAGATGACGCGCGGGCAAGTCCGGCCCGCGCGTCCGGTTGGCGCGAGTCCGACGAGCGCATGGAACCAACCCGATTCGTTCGACCACCATCGCCGACGGGACGTCGGTCCGCGTGACCAAGCTCCGTTCGCGCTTTTGTAGCGCCCGCGTCCCCGCGGGCGATCGGACGTGTCCGGATTGGCGCGTCCGACGCGCCACCGCAATTCGTCCGACGAATTGCCGTTCTACTATTCTTCCGGGAACAAGCCCCAGACGAACCAGCGCCCGCCGGGCCGCACGTTGCTGGGCGTCCCGTTTCGATCGGCCCTCGCCGCGGGCGATCTCTTCCCCATCCCATGTGACGGTGTAGACCCACTTGCGCATGTGATCGGTCCCGCCCTTGCGGATGAGCTTGTACTCGGGCAGCGCCAGACCTCCGGCCTGCGCCGCCTCCTGAAGGGCTGACTTGGGGTTGGCCAAGGTCAGGGTGCGTTCATCGAGCTCGTCCACCTCGTCGCCCAACTGACGCGTGATGAAAGCCCGCGCTTGATCCCAACCGCCGTCGATGGCGATGGCGCCGATCACGGCCTCGAAGACATCTTCTAAAAGATTGGTCGATTCACGGCCGCCGCCCCGTTCGAGGCTCTGGCCGACCTCGACCCAACCATCGAGACCAAGCAGAGCGGCGCGCTCGGCCAGCCGCTCCGAGCGAACCAGATGGGTCCGTTTTCTGGTCAGATCACCCTGGTCGTCTTTGGGGAAGCGTTTGAAGAGCATGAGAGCCACGGCATGCCCGAGAACGGCGTCGCCGAGGAACTCCAGACGCTGGTAGGAGCCGGCGAAGTCGGAGGCCACGGATGATCCGTGGCGGAGCGCCCGCTGGAGGATCTCCGGATCCTGGAATCGAGTAGCCGAGGGCATCTTCGAGTTCGCCGAAACGGTTCTTCGGTTCGTCGTTCACGCCGACATGCTACTCCGTTCGCGCCATCAGCTGGCGAACGCGGGCGAATCGGACGTGGATCTGCTCCCCGTGAGTCCCCGGCCAGTAGACACGGGCGCAGTCGGAACAGCGACGGAACCGCTCCGCGGTTTCAAGAACATAGGGCGGGACAACGGCCGCCACCTGCTCGCGAGTGACTTCTTCGAGCGACCCGTTGCAGTCGCTGCAACGGGAGTTCTCCAGATCCTCCGGCGGCGGGAGTGAGTGCCGGTTGAGCACCTCCGCGAGCTGGGCTTCGAGGATCCCCGAGTCCACCATCTGAGTTTTCGGCCCGACCGCCGCGAGCTCGCGGTCTCGGGTCAGCAACCACCGGTCCTCCCGCTTCGCGATCCGGGCGAGCTCGGCATCCTCCGGTTCGGTCCCGAGGTAGAGGCAGTCATAACCGCACAACCGAAGCCAGCGGGCGAGCGAACCGAGCATGGCGTCGCAGAGGAAACGGGGATTGGGGGTGGTCATGTCTGCCATTGCATCGTGAGGATAGCGCAGCCACGACAACCGCCTCTACCGCGACCGTGACCAACCCGAAGCCGAGACCGACAAAGACACGCGGAAATCGCGTTCATTGGGACGTGCCGGGTACGTAGTTGTGCCGGATCGACCATCCGGCACCGCGGCGCGCTGCGCACAACTACGCTACCGGGCACTCCACGGGAAGGACGTTCAAACCGGTTCTCCCGGCTCAGAAGCAGGCCGCCGGCGCCCGAGCAGCGTGGTCGCAGCCCTCTCCAATCCCCACGCGAGCGACCGCGCTGCTCGGGCGACGCTGGGAGCGTTGGGCCGCCAGGCGTCCCAGCGCCCCAGAAGGCCGGAGCTGCGGGTGCCGGCGACCGTATCCGAAGCCGGGGCCTCGGGAACGGGCGCGGATCACTGATCACGAAACGCAGCCCGGCTTCGCCTTCGGCTCCGCCGTGGCAGCCGCGCCCCGCGTGTGTCACGCGGGGCGCGGCTGGAGTAGAATACCCACCCCATACCGAGGTCCGGCACGAACCGGGCCGCCCGACCACTCTCGGGAGAAAGAGGATCCACATGCCGACCATCGAAACCACCCCCGAACTCGTCCAGAAGGTCTACGACACGACCCGGAAACGGCTCGAGATCATCCGCGGCCGATTCAACCAACCGCTCACCCTCACCGAGAAGGTCCTGTTCGGCCACCTCGCCGACCCGGAGAACGAAGTTCTCGAGCGCGGCAAGGCCTATATCCAGCTCCAACCGGACCGGGTCGCCATGCAGGACGCCACCGCCCAGATGGCGCTGCTCCAGTTCATGCTCTCGGGCCGCGACACCACCGCGGTGCCCTCGACGGTCCACTGCGACCACCTCATCCTCGCTCGGTCGGGCGCCGACGCCGATGTCAAGGCCGCCATCGATCTCAACCGCGAGGTCTATGATTTTCTCCAGTCGACATCGGCCCGTTACGGCCTCGGCTTCTGGAAGCCCGGCTCCGGGCATCATCCACCAGGTCGTGCTCGAGAACTACGCCTTCCCCGGCGGGATGATGCTCGGCACCGACTCCCACACCCCCAACGCCGGCGGTCTCGGGATGGTGGCGTGCGGGGTCGGCGGCGCCGATGCGGTAGATGTCATGGCCGGTTTCAACTGGGAGGTTCTCCAGCCCCAGGTGGTCGGCGTCAAACTCACGGGTTCGCTCCACGGCTGGGCGGCGCCCAAGGACGTCATTCTCAAGCTCCTCGACATCCTCACCGTCAAGGGCGGCACCAACCGCATCATCGAGTACTTCGGCGAAGGAACCGAGTCGATCTCCTGCACCGGCAAGGCCACCATCACCAACATGGGCGCCGAGCTCGGGGCGACGACCTCGATCTTCCCCTATGACAAACGCATGAAGACCTATCTCGACGCCACCCAGCGCGCGCGGATCGCGACGCTGGCCGAGGCCAACCGCGATCTCCTGACCGCCGACGCCGAGGTCGCGGCCGATCCGGAGAAGTACTACGACCTCGTCATCGAGATCGATCTCGACACCCTCGAACCCCATATCGTCGGCCCGCACACCCCCGACCTCGCACGGCCGGTCTCGCAGATGGCCGCCGATGTCGCCGCCAACGGCTACCCCGACACGCTCACCTCGGGTCTCATCGGCTCGTGCACCAACTCGTCCTATGAGGACATCACCCGCGCCGCCGATGTCGCCCAGCAGGCGCTCGACCACGGCGCGACCATCAAGTGCCCGCTCTGGGTCACCCCGGGGTCGGAGCAGGTCGAGGCGACCATCGAGCGCGACGGCCAGATGGGAACCCTCGAGAAGCTCGGCGCCACTGTCCTCGCCAACGCCTGCGGTCCGTGCATCGGTCAGTGGAAACGCGACGACATCGCCGATGGCACCACCAACTCCATCATCTCCTCGTTCAACCGCAACTTCGCCAAGAGAAACGACGGCAATCCCAAGACCGCCTCGTTCATCTCGAGCCCGGAGATCGTCATCGCCTACGCCCTCGCCGGCAAGCTGAGCTTCAACCCGCTGACCGACGAAATCGAACACAACGGCACGTCCTTCAAGCTCGAAGCGCCGAAACCGGCTCCCGAGATCCCCGCCAAGGGTTTTGTCTTCAAGGCCGACGGCTACCTCGCCCCACCGGAAGACCGCGGCACGCTCGATGTCAAGGTCGATCCCGAACTCGAAACGACTCCAGCTCCTGAGCCCCTTCGCCGCGTGGGACGGCGCCGACTACGAAAAGCTCCCGGTCCTGCTCAAGGCCAAGGGCAAGTGCACCACCGACCACATCTCCCAGGCCGGGCCGTGGCTCCGTTTCCGCGGCCACCTCGACAACATTTCGGACAACCTCTTCCTCGGCGCCGTCAACGCCTTTGCCGACGAACCCGGCCACGGCGTCAACATCGACACGGGAACCGTTGCTTCCCTCCCCGAGCTCGCCCGCTGGTACAAGGACAACGGCATCAGCTGGGTCGCCGTCGGCGACGAAAACTGGGGCGAGGGTTCGTCGCGCGAGCACGCCGCCATGGAGCCGCGTCACCTGGGCGGCAAGGCCATCATCGTTCGCTCGTTCGCCAGGATCCACGAGACCAATCTCAAAAAACAGGGCGTGCTTCCGCTGACCTTCGCCGACCCCGCCGATTACGACAAGATCCTCGTCGAGGATCGGATCTCCATCGTCGGGCTCGCCGAACTCACTCCCGGCTCGCCGGTGAAAGCGATCATCCACCACAAGGACGGCGCCACGGAGGAGATCACCCTCGACCACAGCCTCAACGCCGAGCAGGTCGAGTGGTTCAAAGCCGGATCCGCACTCAACGTGCTTCGCACGAAGAACTGAACGAAGAACGCCCCGGGGAGACCCGGGGCCATTTTTAATTATGAATTTTGAATTATGAATTATGAATTGCCAGTGACCCCTCAGCGTCTCTACTGAGCATCTGCGATTTACCGAAGATGGACCATTGGCGAGAATCCAGCGGCTCCCCTTCGCGCCTCTGAGCATTTGCGATGCAATTCATAATTGAGAATTCATAATTCATAATTCGGCCGTCATTCCATGGCCTCGTGCCGACCACAGGCAACGAATGGCTCGCGGTGCGCTGGTTTCGCTAATTGACGGCTGGTGAGTCGATCTGCGACCATCGATACATGGTTGCGAACGAAAACGAGCACGACCTCCCGGAGCCGAACCTGGAATTTCTTCGGGTCTTCATGCCCTACGAGTTGAGACTCGCTCAACGACGGGCCATGATGGGGAAAAACGATCCCAGAAACGTCCTCACGAGCACCTTCGTCGGCCTCTATCTCGTGCGGCTTCAGGCCGTCACCGGCGACTGGTTTCCATCATCCATCGAAGGCGGTCACCAGATCGGGATCCACGTCACCGGATTGCTGCGCGAAGCGATGCGGGATTCAGACATTCCATTCAAGCTCTCCGACAACGAGCACCTCGTCGTTCTGCGCGACATCGACCCGCAGCACGCCTATGTGGTGGCCCAGCGGTTTCTCACCCTCGCCGGTCGCTCGGATCTGCTCCGCGCCGCCGGTCTCAGGACCCGGGTCGGCTATGTGATCTACCCCCTCTCGACCCAGCCGAACTTTCCCGTCAATCAGTGGCAGGAGCTCATCGAGCTCGCCCGCACCATGAGCGACCGCGGGGATCGCTCGGGACCGGCCTCGGGCTACGGGATCCTTCGCGGACCACAGATGGACACCGCCAACATCCCCGAGACCGATCTCGTCCCCCTTGCCTTCCAGGACTCGGACTCCCTGGTCAAGGCGGGGCTGCTGCAGATCCAAAGGATTCACCTGCTGCCGGGAATCTGATCCCCGGCCTTCCCGAAACGTCATCGAGGGAGCCAGGCACCCAAGCACCCCGGAATAGCGAAGCGCTTTCGATCCGCCGGCGGACGTCACACAACAGATGGACAAGGTCATTCCGGCGGATGCGATGGTGCGATGTAATTCAAAATTCATAATTCATAATTCATAATTCATAATTCGTCATGCGCCTTCCAAGCCCCGGTTACAATCTCTCCATGTCCTTCGACCTCGGCCGCTGGCTCCCGGAGTTCCCGATCCGCGAGAGCTGTCTCTACCTGGACCACGCGGCGGTCTGTCCGTTGCCCTACCCCGTGGCCGGCGCCATGCGGCAACGGATCACCGATCAGGAGCAGACCGGGTACGCCAACGCCGAAGAATGGCGCAACGCCCAGATGTCCTGCCGACACCTCGGCGGCCAGCTCATGGGCTGCGCCGCCGAGGACATCACCATCGTCGGTTCCACATCCGAGGGACTCTCCCTCATCGCCGAGGGTTTGGCGTGGAAACCCGGTGACGAGGTCCTGATCGGTGAGGAGGAGTTCGCCGCCAACGTCGCACCCTGGCTCAACCTGCAGAGCAAGGGCGTCCGGGTGCTGCGATTCCGGCAGCCCGACGGCCGGGTCGATCCCAAAGCCGTGGCCGATGCCATGACCGACAAGACCCGGTTGCTGAGCGTCTCGTGGGTGGCCTTCCACAGCGGCTGGATCGCGCCGCTGGCCCAGCTCGCGGCGCTCTGCCGGGAGCACGATGTCCGGCTGGTGGTGGACGCCATCCAGGGGCTCGGGGTCCTGCCCATGGACATCGGCGCCATCGGCATCGATGCCGTCGTCGCGGATGGCCACAAGTGGCTCCTCGGACCCGAGGGCGCCGGGATCATGGCAACGTCACCGGGTTTCCGACAGCAGCTGCGCCCGGTGATCTCGGGCTGGCGAAACATCCAGCGGGAACCCGGCAGTTTCTTTCTCCACCGCGTCGAACACCTCGAGGATGGGCGCCGGTTCGAACCGGGCGCGACCAACGATGTCGGGATCGCCGGGCTCGGCGCGGCCCTCGATCTGCTGATCAGTGTCGGACCGGAAAATATCCAGGCACGGGTCGAAATGCTCGCCCGTCTGCTCACTCGGATTCTCATCGCGCACGGCTGGGATGTCTTCTCGCCGGGCTCGGGTCAGCCCATTGCCGGCATCGTCGCCGCCCGTCACCCGAGCGTGCCGCCCAAGGAGGCCGCCAAGCGTCTGCACGCCCGCAAGGTCGTGTGCTCGGTTCGCCAGGGCTCGGTCCGTCTCTCGCCCCATTTCTACACCACCAAGGGCGAGCTCGAGGCCTTCGACACAATCCTGGAGAAAGTTGGACTCTGAGTTCTCAATTTTGAATTATGAATTTTGAATTATCTGACCAGGTTCTTGACGCCTACTCCGCTGCGATGCAATTAAAAAGAATTGAGAATTAAGAATTGAGAATTCGGATCCCGCACGTTTTCGCGCTGCTCACCGGGGTGGTCTTCGTCTGCAGCGTTCTGACCTGGATCGTTCCTTCGGGTGAGTTCGAGCGCGAACGGCGGCTGGTGGGCGGCAGCGAGCGAACCATGGTGGTGGCCGGCACCTACGAGACGGTGCCGAAGACACCGGAGCGCTCGCGGTCTCGTCTTCACCGATCCGCGAACCGGGCTTCGCGACTCCGGTCAGCCTCGAGGGTTTCTTGAGCGCCATCCCGCGCGGGATGATCGCCGCCTCCGACATCATCTTCTTCATCTTCATCATCGGCGGGGTCTTCGGCATCCTGCAGAAGACCGGGACCATCCCGGCGGTGCTGCACGCGGTGCTCGACACGCCTCCGCGGTCGCTGGCAGCTCCTCACCATCGTGCTCATGCTGCTCATGGGCATCGGCGGCTCGACCCTCGGTATGGGCGAGGAGTTCATCCCGCTGGTGCCGATCTTCCTCATCGTCGCCCGCGAGATCCGCTGCGACCGGATCTACGGCACGGCGCTGGTCTACGTCGCCGGCGCCGTCGGCTTCGCCGCCGCGACGACCAACCCATTCACCGTCAACATCGCCCAGAGCATCGCCGGTCTGCCGCTCAACAGCGCCATCGGTTTCCGGCTGCTTTTTTTCGTCTGCTGCATGACGGTGACCATCGTCTACATGCTCCGCTACGGTGCGAAGATCCGCCGCGATCCTGCGTCTTCGTATGTCGCCGGGATCGAAGCCGAGGTCGACGAGAACGTCGCCCCTCCCGCCCTGACGAAGATCGCACATCGCCATCGTCATCGCCTGCACCTCGATCTTCGTCTTCATCCTCTGGGCGGTCCAGGCCCTGGGGTGGTGGCTGCCCGAGATGGCCGGCGGTTTCATCCTCATGGGTCTCGTCGCCATCGCCATCGCCCGGATGCCCCTCGCCGACGCCAGCCGGCGCCACGGTCAAGGGCATGGAGGAGATGACCGTCGCGGCCCTCGTCGTCGGGCTTCGCCCGGGCGGTGACCGTGGTCATGGAGGACGGGCTCATCCTCGACACCCTGGTCCAGTCGGCGTCGGTCGTCCTGCTCCACGTGCCCCGGCTGGTGGCGGCCGAGGGGATGCTCGTCTTCCAGGCAACCCTCAACTTCTTCATCCCGTCGGGTTCGGGCCAGGCGGCGGTGACCATGCCGCTCATGGCGCCGCTGGCCGATGTCCTCGGTCTCACCCGCCAGACCGCGGTCTTCGCCTTCACCTGCGGCGACGGTTTCTCGAACATGGTCATCCCGACATCCGGGATTCTCATGGCCTCCCTCGGGCTCGCCGAAGTCCCCTACGAGCGCTGGTTGCGCTTCATGGTGCCGCTATTGGCCCAGCTCATCGGCGTTGCCGCAATCTTCATGGCGATCGCTGTCATCATCGGTCTCGAGTGAAGTTGCGGCCGGCCCGGCGGCAGTGATCAACACAACGTCGCATCTTGAAACCAGCATTCGTCCCTCGCGTACCTCTCCCGAGAATCTCAACCGACGACGGAGGAAACATGACGAGAAAGATGGTGCTTGCAGCCCTGGCGATCCTGGTAATGAGCACAGGAATGATCGCCGCCGACGAGGATGAATCGTCGGCCCCCAAAGGAAAACCCGCGCTGGTGGTGATGGACATCCAGAACGCCTACCTGCCCATGATGGACGACGAGGGCAAGGAGCGGGCCCTGATCTATGTCAACTATGCAATCACGAAGTTCCGCGAGCGCGGACTTCCGATCATCGTCGTCTACCACACCGATCCCGCGCGAGGTCCGGAGCCGGGCACCGAGGCCTTCGAGTTCCCAGAGGAGATCAAGATCACCGACGACGACATCAAGGTGGTGAAGAACTTCCCGAGCGCCTTCGTCAAGACCGAGCTCGAGGAAATCCTCCGCCGCGAGGGTTGCGACACCGTCTTCCTGGTCGGACTGAGCGCCGTCGGTTGCGTTCTCAGAACCTACTTCGACGCCGAGCGGCTCGAGTTCCGCACATTCATGGTCGAGGGCGCACTGCTGAGCCACGACACCGATCTCACCCACAGCGTCGAGGAGATCACCGGAGCGGTCCGGATCGGCAACCTGGAATACATGATCCTCAACGCGCCACGCTGACCGGCCCCCCTGCACCGGGACACGAATCGCCTCTCGGCGGCGGAGGCGCCTTGCGATCGCCACCGTCTTCACGGCCGTGGCAGTGATCGTGGGGCTTGAATGATCTGCCAATTCTATTTTCGCAATCGGCTGCCGTGGGCAGCCGATGGCGAAAATAAGAAGATCCGGCTCATTCATGCTACGCTCAAACAGTCAACAATCTGAAGGGTTTGCGCACACGATGAGCCGACCGATCACCTTTGTCCTCAACACCGAAGTGGTCACCCTCGACGTGCCGACAGGTCGGCCGCTGCTCGATGCGATCCGGGTCGACGCCGATCTCAAGGGCACCAAGCACGCCTGCCGCGAGGGCGACTGCGGTTCGTGCGTTGTCCTCGTCGGCGAACCGACCGATGGGACGGTCCGCTACCGGGCCATGACCTCGTGTCTGATGCCGGTGGCTGCCGCCGCCGGCTGCCACGTCATCACCATCGAGGGTCTCGACCCTGGCCGGATCGGCCCCCTGCAGCAGCCCTTCGTCGACGAGGGCGCATCGCAGTGCGGTTTCTGCACTCCCGGTTTTCTCGTCTCGCTCGCCGGCCACCTCCTGAACTGCACGAGCTGGGACCTCGCGCCGGCCTTCAACTCCCTCGCCGGCAACATCTGCCGCTGCACCGGCTACGCCTCCATCCAGCGCGCCACCGCCCGCGATTCTCGCGGCGCTGCGCGATCGGATCGACATCGACGAACCGCGTTTCGCGGCCCTGGTCCGCGAAGGGTTCCTTCCCGCCGCCCTCCGCGAGGCGCGCGCGCTGACCCTCGGGCTCGAGCCGCTGCCGAGACCGACCGGCGACGACCGGCCGGTGGCCGGCGGCACCGATCTCTATGTCCAACGGCCCGACGATTTCGCCCACGCCGACATCTCGCTGGTCCGAACGCCGAGCGCGCGGCATCCGTGTCGAGGGCGACGAGATCGTCCTCGCCGGCAGCGCCACCGCCGAGGACATGAAACAGAGCCCCGAACTCGCGGCGGAGCTCGGCGACATGGTCCGACCCATGGATCTCATGGGGTCGCTGCCCATCCGCGAACGCGCGACCATCGCCGGCAACCTCGTCAATGCCTCACCCATCGGCGACATGACCGCCATGCTCATGGCCCTCGACGCCGAGCTCGAGCTGGTCGGCGACGGCGGCCGCCGCAGCCTTGCCGCTGCGCAGCTTCTACCTCGGCTACAAGACCCTCGATCTGAGACCCGGCGAGCTCGTCGAGTCCATCCGGATCCGACGCCGGCCCGGACTGCTCTTCAACTTCGAGAAGGTCTCCAAGCGGACCTACCTCGACATCGCCAGCGTCAACTCGGCGGCGGCTCTGAGGGTCGAGGACGGCTTCATCGTCGAGGCCGGGCTCTCGGCCGGCGGGGTGGCGCCGGTTCCGCTGGCCCTGGTCAAGACCGAGGCGCTGCTCATCGGCCGCAGACCCGACGCCGAGACCGCCTGGGCCGCGGCCCGGTGCGCCGCCGACGAGGCGACCCCCATCGATGACGTCCGGGGTTCCGCCGACTACAAACGCCTGCTGCTGCGCCAGCTCGTGCTCGCCCACTTCCAGGTGCTCTTCGGTCTCTCCGACGAGCTCGTGGAGGTGCCGGCATGAGCTACCCGGATCTCGAAGCCCACGTCCGCGGCACCTCGCGCTATATCGACGACATGCCGGATCCCGCCGGTCTGCTCCACGCCGCGGCGGTCACCTCCCCGGTCCCGCACGCGCGACTGATTTCCATCGACACCGTCACGCGGCCCTCGCTCTGCCCGGCGTCGTCGCGGTCCTCACCGCGGCCGACATCCCGGGACTCAACCAGATCGGCGGGATCATCCAGGACGAGGAGCTCTTCGCCGAGACCGCGGTCCACTTCATCGGCCAGCCGGTGGCCGTGGTCGTGGCCGAGACCCCGCACCAGGCCCGCGCCGGCGCTCGCGCAGTGACCCTCGAACTCGAGAAACTACCGGCGATCTTCGACGCCCGCGAGGCCGCCGCGGCCGGAGAGCTCATCACCGCGTCGCGCACCCTCGATGCGGGCGATGTCGACGCCGCCTGGGCCGACTGCGATGTCATCGTCGAGGGCTCGCGCCGAGACCGCCGGCCAGGAGCACCTCTATCTCGAGACCCAGGCCGCCCTCGCCATCCCCGAGGAGGGCGGCCGGATCAAGCTCTGGTCCTCGACCCAGGCGCCGACCGCGGTGCAGCGGATCACCGCGCGGGTGCTCGGTCTGCCGATGAACCTCGTCGAGGTCGAGGTCACCCGGCTCGGCGGCGCCTTCGGCGGCAAGGAGGACCAGGCGACCCCGTGGGCGGTGATGGCGGCGCTTGGCCGCGCAGCGCACCGGCCGTCCCGTTCGCCTCACCCTCAACCGGCACGAGGACATGGTCTGCACCGGCAAACGCCACCCCTACTCGTCCGACTTCAAGCTCGGGCTCAAGAGCGACGGCGACCATCGTCGCCTACGAGGTCCACCTCTGGCAGAACGCCGGCGCCGCCGCCGATCTGTCGCCGGCCATCCTCGAGCGCTCGCTCTTCCACGCCACCGGGGCCTACTTCGTCCCCAACGCGCGGATCCACGCCGCGAGCTGCCGGACCAATCTCATCCCCTTCACCGCCTTCCGCGGCTTCGGCGCACCCCAGGCCATGTTCGTCATGGAGGCGGCCATCGACCGGGCGGCCGAGGTCATGGGCATCTCCCGCTCGGCGATCCAGGCGAAGAATCTCCTCTCCGAGGGCGACCGCTTCCCCTACGGAATGCAGGTCGAGCGGAGCCAGGCCCGGCGGAGCTTCGACGAGGCCGTCGAACGCTTCGACCTCGATGCCGCTCGAAGACCAGGATCGCCGACTCACAACGCCGCACCCGGCTGATCAAACGCGGCGTCGCCGCCATGCCGGTCTGCTTCGGGATCTCCTTCACCAACGCCATGCTCAACCAGGCCGGAGCCCTGGTCCACGTCTACACCGACGGCAGCGTCAGCGTCTCCACCGGCGCCATCGAGATGGGCCAGGGGGTCAACGCCAAGATCCTCGCCATCGCGGCCGCGACCCTCGGGCGTACCGCGGCAGACGGATCCGGATCGAGAGCACGACGACGAGGACCGTCGCCAACACCTCCCCCACCGCGGCCTCATCGGGCGCCGACATGAACGGCCGCGCCACCGAGCTCGCCTGCCGCGCCATCTCGAATCGGCTGCTCGCGGTGGCGGCCGAGCGCGCTCGACGCCGAGCCCCACCGGCTCGGCATCAGCGACGGGATCGTCACCATCGACGGCGAGCCCACCGATCTCGAGTGGAACGAGCTGGTCTGGACCGCCTACACCAAGCGGGTCAACCTCTCGGCCCACGCCCACTACGCCACCCCCGGGCTCTGGTACGACAAGGAGATCGAGCAGGGCGAGCCCTTCGCCTACCACGTCTTCGGCACCGCGATCCTCGAGGTGACCGTGGACTGCCTGCGCGGCATCTACACCGTCGACCGCGTCCGCATGGTCCACGACGGCGGCCGCAGCCTCGCCGAAAAGGTCGACTCGGCCAGCTCGAGGGCGGTCTCGTCCAGGGCCTCGGCTGGATGACCATGGAGGAGCTCGTCTTCCACGAGGGCCGCAATGTCTCGGACACCCTCTCGACCTACAAGATCCCGGACCTCCTGAGCACGCCCATCCTCGAGGGCCATTTCCTCGAAGACGCCGACAACCCGAAGGCGGTCATGCACTCCAAGGCCATCGGCGAGCCGCCCTTCATGTACGGCATCGGGGTCTACTTCGCCCTGCTCGACGCCCTTCGCGCCTTCCGACCCGACCGCGAGGGCGTCTACGACGCACCGCTCACGCCGGAGAAGGCGTTGATGTTCCTGCACGGGATCGATAAGTTCTTAGTTTTGAGTTTTTAGTTTTGAGTTTCAACCATCGCCGCCCGATGCGCCCCCGAGTGCTTGCGATGGATAACTAAACACTAAAAACTAAGAACTTAAAACTGATTTATCATGTCCCCATGAAAGCCCAGCCCAACTCCGTCCGCCGATCCGTGGCGTTTCGCCCTCGATGCTCTCGCACGCGGACAAACGCGCGGTCCTGGTCATGGTCGTCGACCACTCGGGCTCGGTGCCCGGGGTGACCGGGACCTTTGTCGTGGTCACCGACGACGGTCAGGCCGGGACCATCGGCGGCGGCGCCGCCGAGCACACCATGGTGGATCGGGCGAGAAAGCACCGCGGTGGTCGCCGAACTCGTCGAGTTCGTCCACACCGAAACCGGCGATGGGACCCTGTGCAACGGGGTGCAGCGCTTTTCTGTCCTGCCGCTGTCGCGACAGGACAGAAAAGCTGTAGAGGGAATCGTTCGGACGCTCGAGAGTCATGAGACCGGCACGTTGTCCCTTTCCCAGAGGGGCTTGGCATTTGAACATGGGTCGACGGGAGACACGACCTTTGTTCGTTCCGGCGACGACTGGACCTTCACCCACCCCATCGGTCTGCTCGACACCCTGACCATCATCGGCGGCGGCCACGTGGCGCTCGCCCTGTCGCGGGTGATGGCGACCCTGCCCTTCCGGATCACCGTGCTCGACAACCGCACCGAGCTCCAGACCATGGACGACAATCCGTTCGCCCACCACAAAGAGGTCGTCGACTACGACGAGATCGCCGCGTCACGTCCCCGAAGGCGACCGGTCCTGGGTGGTGGTCATGACCTACGGCCACAAACACGACCGGCGGGTGGTCGAGAACCTGCTCGGCCACGACGTCCGCTATCTCGGTCTCCTGGGAAGCGCGACCAAGGTCAAACGGCTCTTCGCCGACATGGAGGCCAAGGGGGCCGACCCGGAGGCGCTCGCGAAGGTCCGGGCACCCATCGGGATGCCCATCCGCAGCCACACCCCGGAGGAGATCGCGATCTCGGTGGCGGGCGAGATCATCGGCATCCGGAACGGGGCGATCGAATGAAGCCCCGCTCCGCTCGATGGTCCTCGGACGATCGACGACCGTCCGGACAGCAGGCTGGAAGCCTGCCCACAATGGCGCCGGCGCACGCGTCGTGCCGTCGGCGCCTTCAACCTGAGCACGAGAACTCCGCCGGTCACGAGACGCCGGCCGTACAATCTCAGGAGGCCATTGTGGGGCAGGCATCCTGCCTGCCGACGTCCGACGGGAATCGGCTGATGGCCGACGCTTGTCTTCACCCTCAACGGCCACGAGGTCACCACCGACTACGAGGAGGGCCAGCACTTCCTCGAGGTCCTGCGCGAGAATCTCGGCATCACCACGGTCAAGGACGGCTGCTCGCCCCAGGGCGTCTGCGGCTGCTGCACCATCCTGCTCGACGACAAACCGGCCCTGGCCTGTCTCCTCGATCCCGCCCGGGTGGCGGGCCGCGAGGTCACGACCCTCGAGGGTCTGCCCGAGCACCAGCGCCAGCTCCTGGCCGAGACCTTTGTCCGCGCCGGCGCGGTCCAGTGCGGTTTCTGCACCCCGGGCATCGCCATGCGCGCCGCCCATCTCGTCAACCGCGGTCTCACCGATGATCGCGAGCGCGTGCAGAAGGCCCTCGCGGGCCACCTCTGCCGCTGCACCGGCTATCACCGCATCGTCGACGCCATCCAGCTCGCCGGATCGGGAGCGACCCTCCCGCGCCGATGGCCCCGAAGCACGGCGTCGGCGGCGCCAGCCCGCGCTACCTGGGCCACGACCAGGTCCTCGGCGAGAAGACCTTTGTCGCCGACATGACGGTCGACGGGATGCTGCACGGCTGCCTGGTGCTGTCGGATCACCCGCGCGCCCGGGTGCTCGGCATCGACACCCGAGCCGCCGAGGCCGCACCGGGGGTGAAACGGGTCCTGACCGCCGACGACATCCCGGGCGTCCGCCGCCACGGTCTCATCGTCAACGACTGGCCGGTGCATGGTCGCGCCCGGCGAGACGACCCGCTACATCGGCGATGTCCTCGCGGTGGTGGTGGCCGACACCCGGCACCACGCGCGGCGCGCCGCCGAACAGGTCGAGGTCCAGGTCGAGGTGCTCGACCCGGTCACCGATCCCGGAGCGGGCGCTGGAGAACGGACGCACCGGCGATCCACCACGGCGGCAATCTCCTCGAGGTCTGCGCCTTCTCGCGCGGCGATGTCGAGGCCGCGCTGGCCGCCTCCGCCCACACGGTGGAGGCCGAGTTCCGGACCCAGCGCATCGAGCACGCCTTTCTCGAACCCGAGGCCGCGCTCGCGGTCCCCACCGACGACGGCCGGCTCACCGTCTACTCCCAGGGCCAGGGGGTCCACGACGACCAGCGCCAGATCGCCGCCATCCTGGGCATCGGCACCGACCGGGTGCGGGTCGAACTGGTGACCAACGGCGGCGCCTTCGGCGGCAAGGAGGATCTCTCGGTCCAGGGCCACACCGCCCTCGCCGCCTGGCTCCTCCAGCAGCCCGTCAAGATCGTCCTGACCCGCGAGCAGAGCCTGCGGATCCACCCCAAACGCCACCCCATCACCATGCGCTACCGCGCCGGCTGCGACGCCGAGGGACGCCTCACCGCGGTCGAGGCGCGGATGATCGGCGACACCGGCGCCTACGCCTCGGTGGGCGCCAAGGTCCTCGAGCGCGCCGCCGGCCACTCCTGCGGCCCTACCGGGTGCCCAACGTCGCGGTCGAGGCGCGCACCGTCTACACCAACAACCCGCCGTGCGGCGCCATGCGCGGTTTCGGCGCCAACCAGGCCGCCTTCGCCATGGAGGGCGTCCTCGACCGGCTCGCCGAGAAGGTCGGGCATCGACGGCTACGACATCCGCGAATCGAACGTCCTCGACCCGGGCGACCGTTTCGCCACCGGTCAGTTGATGAATGAAAGCTGCGGCATCCGCCGCACTCTCGAAGCCGTCCGCGAGCACTACAAGACGGCGCCCAAGGCCGGAATCGCCTGCGGCATCAAGAACACCGGGATCGGCAACGGGCTCGAAGACACCGGCCGGGTGCTCATCGAGATCGACGACGACGGCCGCGTCGAGATCCTCACCGGCTTCACCGAGATGGGCCAGGGGCTGCACACCATCCTCCGCCAGGTGGTCCACGAGGAGACCGGGCTCGCACTCGAGCTCATGCGGGTCCGCACCGTCAGCGACCCGCGGGTGGAGTGCGGGATGACCACGGCCTCGCGGGCCACCGCGCTGTGCACCGCGGCGGGCCGCAGAGCCGCGATCAAGCTGGCGGCAGCGCTCGAAGGACCATCGATCGACCAGCTCGCGGGGCAGTCGTTCCACGGCGAGTACATCGTCGACTTCACCACCCCGCCCGGCGCCGATGTCGACGAACCCGTCACCCACATGGCCTTCGGCTACGCCACCCAGGTGGTGATCATGGGCGAGGACGGGCGCATCGCAGAGGGTCGTCGCGGCCCACGACGTCGGCCGCGCCATCAATCCCCAGCTCTGCGCCGGCCAGGTCGAGGGCGGGGTCCACATGGGGCTCGGCTATGCCCTCTCCGAGGACTTCCCGTGCACCGGCGGCGTCCCCGACTCGCTGCTCATGCGCGATCTCGGAATCCTCAAGGCGGCCGACACCCCGCCCATCGAGGTCATCCTCGTCGAGGTGCCCGACGGTGTCGGCGGCTACGGCTCCAAGGGCGTCGGCGAGATCGGCCTCGTGCCCACCGCCGGCGCCGTCGCCGAGGCGCTCTACAAGCACGACGGCATCCGCCGAACCACCCTGCCCATGTCCGACGCCCCCGCCGCCCGAGCATCGGTGCCGAAATCGAGACGCACCATGAATCTCACCGCAAAGGCGCCAAGATCGCCAAGCATCACACTGAGGCAGAGATCGGGGCAGCGCGCTGCCCCGATCTCTGCCTCATGAGATGTTGCGAGGTTCTGGGAAGCTCATGAGACAATTCCGACATGGCGGCACGCATTTGCCGTACTAGTTGCTGACATCTGACAGCTTCCGACTAGTCGCCTGACCAGCTCTGCGATGGTCCTGGCGATCTTTGCGCCTTTGCGGTTGATTACTGAGCCCACGCCGCACGGCTATACTCCCCTGGTGATTTGGATCAGTGGGCTCTGCAAGCGATATCCGGGGTCGGAGACGGATGTCCTGAAGGGCATCGACCTCGAGATCGCTGCCGGCGACTTCGTCTCGCTGGTCGGCCG
This sequence comes from uncultured Acidobacteriota bacterium, assembly GCA_963704125.1. Classification (GTDB taxonomy): domain Bacteria; phylum Acidobacteriota; class Thermoanaerobaculia; order Thermoanaerobaculales; family Sulfomarinibacteraceae; genus JAHECW01. The sequence goes on from CAVPHA010000020.1 coordinate 257,067, forward strand.
CTCGGGCTGCGGCAAGACGACCCTGCTCAACATCGTCGGCGGACTCGACAGCCGGTATCGAGGGCACGGTCACGGTCGAAGGCCGCGATCTCGCCACGCTCGGCGATCGCGAACTCGCCCGCTATCGCCGGCACCACCGTCGGTTTTGTCTTCCAGGCCTATCACCTGCTCGACCACCTGAGCTGCGCCGAGAACGTCGCCCTCGCCGCGCGCTTCGGCGACGGCGGCGCACCCCGGCGCGACGAACGAACGGGCACGGGCGGAGGAGGTCCTCGATCTGGTCGGGCTGCCGGGCTCGGCCGACCGGTCGCCGACCCGGCTCTCCGGCGGCGAACGCCAGCGGGTGGCCATCGCCCGGGCGCTCTTCAACCGGCCCCGATTGCTGCTGCTCGACGAGCCCACCGGCAACCTCGACACCGCGACCGGCGCCGAGATCCTCGATCTCCTGTCCGACCTGCACACCGACTTCGGGTTGACCATCCTCGCCGCCACCCACGACGAGGCCATCGAGGCCGCCGGGCGGCGACTGCTGCGGATGTCGGACGGACGACTCGTCGAGCAACCCGAGGAGACGCTCCATGACCGCCCGCGGGCTCTGGCGGTCGGTGCGCGACGATCTGACCCGCCACTGGGGTCAGATCGCCGCCGGCGCGCTCGGGATCGCCGTGAGCATCGCGGCGCTGGTGTTCTTCCTCGCCCTCGGACTCGGCGTCCGCGAGGTCCTGCTCGGCGACATCTTCCCCGTCGACCGGATCGAGGTCGTTCCGCGGAGCACCGATCTCAACCTCTTGGCGATCAAGCTCGAACTCGGCAAGGACACCATCGATGACGAGATGGTGGCCAAGCTCGAGGCCATCGACGGCGTCGCCGCCGTCTATCCCGAAGATGCGGCTGCTGGCCCCGGCGCTCGCGAGCGGCGGCGAGAGCCTGATCGGGACCGGGATGCAGACCGAGCTCGTCGCCGACGGCATCGATCCCGCGCTGGTGGCCGACGATGTCGGCGAGGCCTTCCACGATCCCCGGGTCGACCCGGCGGCGATCGGGCTCGCCTGCGGTGAGAACAACCGCTGCCCATCGGGCGCGATCTGTGTCGGGGCTTCGGTCTTCGGCCCCGGAGAGTGCCGCGAGGAGATCCCGGTCATCGTCTCCGAGCACATGGTCGAGCTCTACAACGGCGCCTTCCGGCGCGCCTACCGCCTGCCCAAGGTCAACCCCGAGGCCCTCGTCGGTCTCGGGCTCGAGGTCTCGTTCGGCGCCTCGAGCCTGCGCCCATCGGGACGGCGGGTGGTCAAGGACCGGGTCACGCTGGTCGGTTTCTCGGACGCGGCCATCCCGCTCGGCATCACCATGCCCCTCGGATTTGTCCGGCGGCTCAACCGCGAGCTCGGCCCCGACAGGCGCCGCCGACGGCTACCACTCGGCGGTGGTCGAGTGCGCCTCGAAGGAGGCCGTCGCCGGGATCGTCGAGGCCGTCGAGGGACTCGGTCTCGAGGTCCGCGACGGCGGCGCCCGCCGGGCCTCGTTCTTCATGACCGTGCTGCTGACCATCGTGAGTCTGGTCGGGATCGTGATTCTCTCCGTCTCGGCGCTCCACGTGATGCACGTCTTCGCGCTGCTGGTCATGATCCGGCGGCGCGAGATCGGCGTCATGCGGGCGGTGGGTGCGAGCCGGGGCGATGTCCGGCTGCTGCTCATGACCGAGGCCGCGGTGGTCGGTCTGGCGGCCGGTGTCGTCGGTCTCCTCGGCGCCGGCGTCCTCGCGTGGGCGGCCGATCGCGCCCTGGCCGCCGGTGCTGCCGGACTTCCCGTTCAAACCGGAGAGCTTCTTTGCCTTCGATCCGTGGTTGATCGCCGCCGCCCTGGCCCTGGCGGTGGTCTCCTGCGTCCTCGGCGCTCTCGCGCCCTCGCTCCGAGCCACCGGCCCCGACCCCGCCGAGGTCCTCAGCTCCACCTGAACTGACTCGCGGCACATCGCAGTTTCACCGCGAAGGCGCAAAGATCGCAAAGCAGCACACTGAGGCAGAGATCGGGACAGCACGCTGTCCCGATCTCTGCCTCATGAGATGTTGCGATGGTCTTTGCGACCTTCGCGCCTTGGCGGTTCGATTCCGCCCTTCAGCCCTCGGTTGTCCCGGGGCCGCCCTGGGTTGCCATGATGTTGCCGAGGATGCCGCCGATGAGATCGTCGAACTCGTCGGTGGTCTCCATCTGATCGATCTGGTCGATGAAGCCCTCGACGATGCCGATGCCGAAGAGCACCTGCACCCTGATCTGGGCCGCTTCGTCGCTTCCGAGCATCTCGATTTTCGCCCTGGCTTCCTCGACCGCCAGCGGCCACCGGGTCGCGAGCTCGGTCGGGGATCCAGCGATCCTCGATTCGGATCATGCGGCATCTCGATGGGTTCCTCACCCGGGACCGTGAGCAGCACCACCGCCTGGTCGCCCTCTTCGCTGAGGAGTTCGACCTCGGTCTGCTCCCACGCGAGCCACCCGTTCGGCAAAGCTCACCATCTCCTCGTTCTCGGCCGGCATCTCGGCCGCGGAGTCCATGAGGGCGGCCCCGGTCGTCGACAGAAGCGCCTCCACATCGATCTCTCTCAGGGTCGCGAGATCGGCCAGATCGCTCGCCAGGAGGGCGTCGAGCATGTGAACCGAGGCCTCCCAGAAGGCATCGACGGTCGCCGGCATCGACCTGCGATTGCGCGAGGATCTCGACTCGACAGAATGAGGTCCTTCTTGCTCTGGAGAACGACGACGCCCTTGCGCGCCACCGCCACCGCCCGGTCGAAGACGGCCGGATCGACGGTATCGGCGAAATCGCGGCTCAGATCGCATGCACATCCTGCTGGTAGGACGCCGGCAACGCCCGCCACACGACCTCGGGGTGGTGCTGCACGAGTCCGTCGAGGACGACTCTCACGGTGCCGTCCGGCGTATCGGGGATGGCCAGTTGGTCGGCGGTGCCGCCGCCGCAGCCCATGGTGATGAGCAGAAAGAGAACAACGAGACGCGGCGCGGTGCGAAATCAGAATCGGCATGAACAACTCCCTCTGGCCATCAAACGAACGAAGCGCGGGATTATGACATGGTGGGATGGACTCGATCGTGATACAAAACGCCCATGAACCAGGAATCCACCTACAGCTTTGTCTACGACCGGGCCGAGGCCGCCCAGGTCTTTCAGGAAATCGGCACCCAGGGTCTCGTGCTCGCCATCCTCGCCCGCCTCGCAGCCCGAACCGGAGTGGGAGGGCTGCCTCGTCTACAAGGGCGCCGCCCCCGACGACAGCGCACGGATGGTCTGCATCGGCATGAGCGGCCCATCGGCCATCAAGGTCCAGGAAAAGCTCGTCGAGACCTTCGAGGCCACCGGGATCCCGGTCCCCACCATCTACGAAGGCGGCCCCGAGCCCCAACTCGAGCTCGCCAAGGTCACCAACGGCAAGTGGGCCAGTCCGTAGTAATAAACCGCGAAGACGCAAAGGTCGCGCAAGCATCGCAACCGAGCAGAGGGGGGCGGACTCTGCTCTCCGTGCGCAATCCACTCGGCTCGTCGCGTGGTTGCGATGGTCTTTGCGATCTTTGCGCCTTGCGGTTGATTCACTGATCGCTGCGCTAGACTTCGCGACCATGAAAGTGCTTGCCCTCGATTTCGACGGTGTGGTCTGCGACAGCCTGCGCGAGGTCTTTGCGACGGCCCTCGCGACCTACGAATCCATGGAGCCCGATTCCGCCCTCATCGCCCGTCTGCGCTCGCGCCGCGGCGCCGGGACGCTGGCACTCGCTCGATCTCATCAACGACCCGGTCATGCTGTCCTTCGAGTCCATGATGCCGCTGGGCAACCGTGCCGAGGATTTCGGGGTTTCGCTCAGAGCCCTGGACAACTTCCTCGAGCTCACCGACCAGGGCGCCTACGACACCTTCTACGGCACCATCGATCCCGAGTGGATGACGGCGTTCCACCGCCGTTTCTACGAGCAGCGCGATGCCGCCCGCGCCTTCGACACCCACGGGTGGCTCGAGCTCCACGCTCCCTACCCCGTCTTCCTCGAAATGCTGCGCCGGCGCTCCGGCGACGCCGCGATCGCCCTCGCCACCGCCAAGGACCGCCGCTCGGCCGAGCTGCTGCTCGCCCACCTCGGGGTCGGCGATCTCTTCGCGCCCGAGCTCATCCTCGACAAGGAGACCGGGGTGATCAAGACGGCCCACCTCACGGCTCTCCGCGATCGCCTCGATGTGCCGTTCGACGACATCACCTTTGTCGACGACAAGCTCAACCACCTCGAGACGGTGGCGCCGCTCGGCGTCCGGCCGGTGCTGGCGGGTTGGGGCTTCAACACCCCGAGGGAACACGCGCTCGCCAACGAGAAAGGCATCGCGGTCGCGAATTTCGACGATGTCGAGCGGGTTCTCTACGGCGGAGGAACCGATGCCAGAGAGTAAGACGATTCGCCTCTTCAGCTGGAATGTCAACGGCCTGCGGTCCTGCGGCAGCAAGGGCTTTCCCGAGTGGCTCGCCGCCGAACAGCCCGATGTCCTCGGGCTCCAGGAGACCCGCGCGCTCCCCGAACAGCTCGACACCGAGATCCGCGAGCCCGACGGTTATCAGACCTGGATCCACCCGGCCGAGAAGAAGGGCTACTCGGGGGTCGGGCTCTACTCGAAGATCGAGCCCGAATCCGTGACCCTGGGCGGACTCGACGAAGAACGGTTCGACTCCGAGGGCCGGCTCATCATCGCCGACTACGGCTCGTTTCTGTTCTACACCGGCTACTTCCCCAACGGCGGCAACGATCTCAGCCGGGTGCCCTACAAGCTCGAGTTCTCCGAAGCGGTGCTCCAGCACGCCGAGGCTCAGCGCAAGGCCGGCAAGTCCATCGTCATCTGCGGCGACGTCAACACCGCCCACCAGGAGATCGATCTCGCCAACCCCAAGTCGAACAAGAAGAACACCGGTTTCCTCCCCGAGGAGCGCGACGTGGGTCAGCCGTTTCATCGACCACGGCTATGTCGACATCTTCCGCCACCTGCAACCCGGAGACCACCGGCGCCTACTCGTGGTGGTCGAACCGCAAGGGCGTCCGCGAACGCAACGTCGGCTGGCGGATCGACTACTTCTTCATCTCCGACGATCTGCTCGACCGGGTCGTCGACGCCAGGATCCACGCCGATGTCCTGGGATCGGACCACTGCCCGATCTCGCTGACGCTCGATCGGGAATGATGAATGCCGAACCGCAAGACGCAAGGTACGCGAATGACCATCGCATGAATCGATTGGATCGGAGTCTTCGAGGACTCCGATCCAATCGATTCAGCCGTGATGCTTGGCGATCTTTGCGTCTTTGCGGTTCTTTTTGCTAGTGACGCTATGATGTCCGCCCATGCCTGAACTGCCCGAAGTCGAAACCGTCCGCCGTGCCCTCGAGATCGGTCTCGATGGGCTGAGTGTCACGGGAGTCGGCGGTCGGTCGGTGATGATGCGCCGGCCGCTCGACGTCGAGTTCATCGCATCCAAGATCGATGGCGGAGACGTTCACCGCGGCCCGCCGCCGGGGCAAGTTCCTGCTCCTCGATTTCGACGGCGCCGGCACGCTGATGATCCACCTCGGGATGTCGGGCCGATTGATGCTGTGCGACGCCATCGAAACCGATGCTCGACCACACCCACCTGACGCTGTCGCTCTCGGATGGCCGTGAGCTCCGATTCGTCGACCCCCGACGCTTCGGTTTCGCTCGCTGGCTCGAACCCGGCGAGGAAGAGATCGACCCGTCGCTCGCCGCACTCGGGATCGAACCCCTCGACCCGGCACTGGAAGAGCTCCTCCCTCCCCTCCTCCATGCACGCCGATCACCCGTCAAGTCGCTGATTCTCGACCAGCATCTCATCGCGGGCGTCGGCAACATCTACGCCGCCGAGGCGCTGTGGCGGGCCGGCATCCGCCCCACCCGCAAGGGCAGTCGAGACCTCGATCCCCCGTCTACGGAAGCTGGCCATCGAAACCCGAAACGTCATCGAGGAGGCCGTGGCCCAGGGCGGAACCACCATCCGCGACTACGCCACGCCCTCGGGCGACTTCGGCTACTTCGCGGTCAAGCTCCAGGTCTACGGCAAACAGGGCCAACCCTGCCCCAGGTGCGCCACCGACTGAGGGACACCCGCATCGCCGGCCGAGCGACCGCAAACCCAACACCACGGCGAACCGGGAGGACGACCATGTTCAACAGGAACCTCAGCCTTGCGTTCACAGTTGCTCTCGGCGCTCAGGTGGCGGTTGCCGTCGCGGACGCCTCGACTGATCCGCTGAGCTACGTGGGTTTCCACCGCGACATGGTGCTGCAGGGCGCCGAGGATGTCGCGCTCAGCCCTGACGGTGCGTTCGTCTACGTCGCTTCTTACGACGACGACGCCATCTCGGTGTTCTCGCGCTCCACTTCGAACGGTGCCCTGCATTGGGTGTCGGCGGTGCGGGACGGTGATGTAGGGGGCAACGTCCTCGACGAAGTGCTTTCGCTTGACGTGAGCGCTGACGGCAACCACCTGTATGCCGCCGCGCTCGTCTCCGGACTTTCGGTCTTCTCGCGGAATGCATCGACCGGCCAACTCACGTTGATCGAGGTCCACCGCGACGGCGAGGGGGGGCTGACCAACATGGCGGATCCGATCGACGTCGCCGTCACCCCCGACGGCGAGCACGTCCTCGTCACCGCGTCGCACAGCCACAGTCTGACGGTGTTCTCCCGCGACCCGGCGACCGGTGGACTCACCTACCTCGAGACCCAAATCGACGGCGTGGACGGCGTCGACGGTCTGGATTTCGCGGTCGGGGTCACCGTCAGCCCCAACGGTGCAAGCGTCTACGCCACCAGCGATGGCGGAGACGCGGTGGCCCTGTTCAACCGCCACCCGCTGACCGGGCACCTCACGTTTTACGACGTGTACGACTGGCGGGACGGCATCGAATGCCTTTACGGGCCACGACATCCGGCGGTCAGTGCCGACGGCGCCAACGTCTACGTGCCGAGCTTCTTCGGCGACTCGATCGTGGTCTTCGGGCGCGACCCGGTCACGGGTCTGCTGACCCACGTGGAATGCGTCACCGACGACACCGGCGGCGTCGACGGCATCGCCAGGATCAAACAAGTGTCAGTCAGCCCCGACGGCGAGCACGTCTACGCGGCGTCACTATGGGACGATGCCGTCGCCGTCTTCGAGCGGGGCGGGGCGGCAGGTGCGCTCACCCAGGTCGGGCTGGTCGAGAACGGAACCGGTGGGATCCGGAGCCTCAATCATGCGTCCGCGGTCGCCCTGCCGAGCGACGGCACGTCGGTGATCGTGACTTCGTCAGCGGATTCTGGCGGCGGCCTGACCGCGTTCGACCGTGATCCGTCAACCGGTGGTCTGACGCTGAACGACGCCGAGCTGTCGGCGCCGGGCCTCACCGGTGCGGTCGGCGTAGTCGCCGTCGCCCCCGGTTGCGTCTATGTTTCGGGCGACTCGGCCAACGGGGTGCAAGCGCTCGCTCCGATCGAATCCGGCGGTCGCGCGGCGCCGCTGGGAGCGTGGATGTTCTCTCCCCCTCTCATCAACCCGAGGGCACGCGCGCCGTGACATCGCTGTGGGGCTCCGGCCAGCTGTTCGTGGCGGCCCACGACAGTGACGAGATCGCCAAGGCGGATTTTGGAGGGGGCCGAGCAACCGTCTGGTGTCCCCACTGCCAGCGGTAATAAAACCGCAAAGGCGCGAAGATCGCCAAGCATCACAACTGACTCTTCTGGATCGGAGTCCTCGAGGACTCCGATCCAGAAGAGTCATGCGATGGTCTTTGCGAACTTTGCGCCTTTGCGGTTCAGACCCCCGGACGCCTCCCGGCTTCACGCCGCTTCTCGACGAGCTCCGCCGGTGGTTCGAGCTTGCCTTCGGCGACGTACTCTTTGGTCCAGACCTTGACGACCCCGGTCAGCAGGAGGATCGAGATCAGGTTGGGGATCGTCATCAGACCCAGCGCCAGATCGCCAAAGGCCCAGACGAGCTCGAGCGAGTACACCGCACCCAGGAAGTGCGCGACGCAGAAGAAGATCCGATACGGCATGACCCATTTCGGGCCGGCGAGATAGAGGATCGAGCGGTCGCCGTAGTATGACCAGCTGATGGCTGTGGAGAGACCGAAGAGAAAGACCGCCAGAGTGATCAAGCAGGTGGCCGTAGCCCCCCGCGAGCTTGCCGAGGCCACGCTGGAACGCCCACGCCGTCAACGGCGAACCGTTCTGCATGGCTTTTCCGCGCATGATCAGGGCGCCCTCGATCGGCTGGAGATCGGCGTCGAGCACCGTCGCCAACTCGAGCTTGCCCCCGGCCGAGGGGTCGAGTTCGAAAAACCCGTTGAAGGCTCGGAGCTTTGGTCTGGAGCACGGCGCCGTCGCTGATCAGGAACTCCGGATCATCGACGACGGAGTGGTTGCGGATCAGATCGAAGCCTCGAGGCGAGTCCTCGGATGACCTCGAGCCGTCCCGAGGCCAGATCCGAGTCTCGCGAAGCTCACCGTTGAGTTCAACGGCGGCCCCGTCGACGACCACGACGATGGCCGCCTGGTCGTTGACCACGACCTGTTGCTCCTGTTTGTCGTGCCACGACTCCGGAGGTCAGGATGACGAGCCCGGTCATGGTGCAGATGATCAGGGTGTCGATGAAGGGGCCGAGCATGGCCACGACGCCTTCGCGGATGGGCTCGTCGGTCTTGGCGGCGGCGTGGGCGATGGGCGCCGAGCCCTGACCCGACTCGTTGGAGAAGAGCCCTCGTTTGACCCCCCAGGTGAGCATGAAGATGAAGCCGCCGCCGGCAAAACCGCCGATCTGGGCCGCCGGTTCGAACGCCGAGTTGGAAGATGAGCAGGAGGGTCGAGGGGACCTCGCCGAGGTTGAGCGCGAGGACCACCATGGCGGACCCGACATAGAGCACCGCCATGAACGGCACCAGCTTCGAGGTCACCCGGCCGATGCGGCGGATCCCGCCGAGGATGACCAGCGCCACCAGGGAGGCCATGACAGCACCGGTGATCCAGGTCGGAACCCCGAGGTCCTGGCGGAACTGATCGGCAACGGTGAACGACTGGACCGCATTGCCCGAACCGAAGGAAGAAATCACCGCAAAACCGGCAAAGGCCACCGCCAGCGGCTTCCACGCTTTTCCGAGCCCCTTCTCGATGGAGTACATGGGCCCGCCGGCCGCCGAACCGTCCGGCAGGATCGTCCGGAACTTCATCGCCAGGGTGCACTCGGTGTATTTGAGCGCCATCCCGAAGACCGCCGTCACCCACATCCAGAAGAGCGCGCCGGGACCACCGTAGTGGATGGCGGTGGCCACCCCGGCGATGTTGCCGATCCCCACCGTCGCCGACAGCGCGGTGGTCAGGGCCTGGAAGTGCGAGAGATCGCCTTCGTGCTCGGGGTCGTCGTACTCGCCGCGGACCACCCGGATCCCGTGCCGGAAGTAGCGAATCTGGATCCAACCGAGGCGGAACGTGGTGATGATCCCGGTGCCGACGAGGAGAACAACGATGAGCGGCAGCTGATCGGGCCATCCCCAGACGAAGTTCGACAGGGTCACAATGAGATTGCTGACGGCTTCATACAGGTGATCCATGGTCCTCCCGGAGGCTCGGAAATCGATGCGAGTCGGACAATGCTAACGGCGCACGCCGGCTGTGGGCAAGCGAGATTCGTTCTCGGTGTGTATACCTAAGATGAGCGATTCTCACCGGACGATCTACGCCAATCTCTTGACGCTCAGGGCACTTGCGAAAATGCGCAGACGTACCTCAGAGGTATGCCTGAGCATTTTCGCAAGTGCACCTGAGCATCAAGATCTTGGCGCAGCTCATCCGGCGAGAATCGCTCATCTTAGGTATAATCCGCCGCCGGAGGACGACCATGCGCAACTCGCAGATCTTCGTTCTGATCGTCCTGCTCGCAGCCCTCGGCTGCGGCGGCTCAACGACTCCCCCGGCCGACGACGTCAAGACCGCTTCGGCCCACGATGGCATGCCCGCTGACGACGCCCACGCCGGCGCCATGGGCTCCGCCACGGAAGGCACGATGCACTCCGGCGGCGGCATCAACGCCGAGATCACCCTCGATCCCGAGATCGCCGACGACTGGCGGGCCATCCGGGTCCGGGTGGTCGAACTCGAGAGCATGAACGAGGCCTTCTACGAGGTCCCCGTCGGTGGCGCGGCCCCCCTCGGCGACACCGGGCTCACCCTCCGAGGTCGTGGCCTTCATCCCCGACTTCGTCATGAGCGAGGGTGGGATCACCTCACGCTCCGCCGATCCGCAGAACCCCGCCGCCCGCGTCGTGATCGTGGAGGAGGGCAAGGACGACTACGAGGGCTGGCTCTTCGGCGCCATGCCCGAGATCCACGCCTATCCGCACGAGCTCTATGGCGTGATGTTGGCGGAAGGCGTGCCGGCGGAGTGAGGCGCGGCTCGCAATCTCGAACCCTCGCTACGCTATCAGGTTTCGCGTCGCTATCGACGATCCCTGCAGGCCACGCATGCCTACTTGGCGTCGCGATTTCGTAGCGACCGCGTCTCTGCAGAGATCGCTAATCGACATCGGCGGCAGATCCCGCACGGCTGATTGTCAGCCGCGCAGCGTCGATAGCGACTTGCGTCCTAGCGCACCTTCGTTACTCTCAGCTATCAGACAGCTTCCTGACGTTCTTCAGCAGCGTCGTCTTCCTGACCCGCTTGATGAATCTCTTGCTCGACATCGAGATCCTTGAGATGGGCGTACTTGCCCATCCCCTGCTTGTAGAGATAGGGCATGGCGGCGCCGATGAACTGGCCGAAGTCCTCGTCGTAGGGGTAGTGCCACGGCGCCGCGTCGTCGTCGCCCGGGTCGGTGAAGACATACTTGATGTTGACGAGTTCGTGGAGCCCGAACGGGCCGTGGGCGCGGCCGATGCCGCTCTCGCCGAGACCGCCCCAACTCCCCGTGACCTCGCCGGCGGCGACGATGCCGTGCTCGTTGATCCCGACGGCGCCCGCCGCCAGCTCGCGCTGGAGCCGCGCGGCGGTTTCCGGCGAGGTTGTGAAACCGGACGCCGTGAGACCGAAGCGCGAGTCGTTGGCCTTCGCGATGGCCTCGTCGAGATCGCGCACCCGTTGGATGGGCATCGTCGGTCCGAAGGTCTCCTCGTGCATCATCACCATGTCGTCGGTGACATCGGCGAGGACGGTCGGCGGGTAGTAAGTACCCCGGCCCCGCCGGCGTCTCGCCCCCGGTGAGCACCTTGGCGCCCTTGGCCACCGCATCGGCGACGTGCTCGATGACGATGTCCCGCTGTTCCCTCGTGGTCAGCGGCCCGAGATCGACATCGCGGCGGCTCGGGTCGCCGATCTTGAGTTCCTCGGTGAGCTTCACGATCCGCCGCACCAGACGATCGTGGATCTCGTCGACCGCATAGACCCGCTCCACCGAAGCGCACGACTGCCCGGTGTTCATGAACGCCGCCCAGACCAGCGATCTCGCGGTGCGCTCCAACGGCGCATCGGCCGCCACCACCGCCGCGTCGTTGCCGCCGAGCTCGAGCTGCGACGGGACGATCCGCTCGGCGCAGCGCCGCGCCACGTGGCGACCGACATCGACCGAACCGGTGAAGAGCACCTTGGCGACATCGGGGTGATCGACCAGGGCATCGGTGGCCGAGCCCGGGAGGGCGACGCCGTTGAGAACACCGTCCGGCATCCCCGCGCGCCGCGCCTGGTCGACCAGCGCGAGACCGGTGAGCACCGTGGCCGATGCCGGTTTGAAAACCATGGTGTTGCCGGCGACAAGCCCCGGCACGATCTCCCACATGGGGATCGCCACCGGGTAGTTCCACGGCGTGATGGCGGCAATCACACCGAGCGGGTCGAACCGGTAGCCGGCGGTCTTCCAATGCGCGAAGAGCAGCAGCTCGGGCGCCACCGGCTGGAAGGCCAGGTGCTTGTGCGCGTTGGCGGCCCAATAGTCGAGGGTGGCGCAGGCCGGCACCACATCGACCAGGAGCGCTTCGGAAATCGGCTTGCCGTTCTCGGCCGACATGAGGGCCGCGAGCTCCTCGCCCTCGTCGATGATGATCTCGAGCCATCGCCGAAGAATCTCCTGGCGCTCCTCGACCGGGGTGGCGGCCCAGCCGGGAAACGCATCCTTGGCGGTCTGCACCGCGAGTGCGACGCCGTCCGCCTCGATGGCGGATACGGTGCCGATCTCACGTTCGGTGGCGGGATTGATGGAGGTGATCGGTCGCGGGCCCTCGACCTCACGATTGCCGATGATCGAGTGTTTTTGCAGTTCCATGGCCGAGATTGTATCGGATCGACGCGGTGCGGCAAATCCCGACCGCAATCGAACCGGACTTTCCACCGCTGAGCCGGAGGGCTTTGGATAGAGGCCACGCCGGTCGCGGCACAGCCAGAAGCCGAAGCCGTGTGACCACGGGCACAACCACCGGAACGACAGAGGTTGACTTGCGCCTCTCAATACCTACACTTAGATTGAAACCTGCCGGAAAAACCGAACAACCAAAGTGAAGAGAGGCCCCCATGCGTTACGCCGCCACCCTCGTCGTTGTCATCGCATTACTCATCGCGCTCCCAACTACCGCTGACGAGGAGCTGTGGATTCCAGCCGCCGCCTCGAACCCGGGGCTTCACGGAACGACATGGACGTCACGGATACGTTTGGATCCGCAGTCGCGTCTTGGACGCACCAATCGAGGTTACCGCCGGCGTTCTTCGCCGAGCCGGCCGGCACCGCCGACCCCGAGGACAGTCGTGATCGAGCTTGCTGCAGAAGAGCACGTGAAGACCCTCGGACGCTGTGGCGACGCTCTTCGGCGAGCACCGCCCGGGAGCCATTCGGCTGCGCTCGACTCAACCGTTCTTCGCCCAGATCGAGAACCGCGAACGACGGCGGGACCGAGGGCTCCTTCGGCCAGGGCATTCCGGCTTTCTCAACCAGTCTCGCCGCGCAGGCCTTCACCTTTCTCGGCGCCGCCAACCGGCCGGGCGACGACGGCATCCGCACCAACATCGGAATCGTCAACACCGGTACCTACCAAATGCAGGTCACGATCGCCGCACGTGATGCCGGCACCCTCGCCGATCTCGGCGTCTACCGCTTCGATATCGGGCCGCACGGCTGGTTCCAGGCCGATGTTTTCGATCTGCTGGGCCTCTCCGATCAGGACGTGGAGCTCGCCGATGTCGGCGTCTTCGGGCGCAGCGATCTGCTGGGCTATCTCTCACAGGTCGACAACCGCTCCGGTGACGGAACGTTCATCGCCGCATCTCTGGGCGAATACCATTCGGGTCGACCCCTCCAACTGGGAGCTCGGGTTGCGCCGACACCTGACCTGACGTTCCGAAGGCACGACCATCGATGTCCGGTTCGACTACGACACGAGAGACGGCGATCCCGGTCTCCGCCGCGTGTGCCGACGCTCGAATCAACACCACGTCGACATCGGGCTTCGGTACGTAGAACTCAACCGTGAAGTCGCCCTGGCACCCGGCGCGAGGGCCTCGGTCCCCAACCCCCGGCGCGGCTCCGCCGTCTGCACCGTAGAGCTGGCCGAACTCGACCGCGATGAGCTCCCCTTCATGCGAGCGACCGGCTCGACAGGTCGAAGGACCGGACGCCGAGTCGTTGCGAACCGCATCGACGAGGAGATCAAGATGCCGACCGGCGCCCAATACGGTCTCGCGGGACGTCAGCACCACAGTCCGGTTTCAGCGATCTTCGGCAAGACACTACCTCTCGACCGAACCGTCTCAGGCCGGCCCCGAGTCGACCAGGAATCGGCAGCTGCGTCGATCTGAACTGATCGGGCCGTCGGATCGAAGCAGCGAGGATTCAGCTCGATGGATTGGCAGAAGACTATCGCCGACCCGTTCGCCGTGCAATCCACCGGGGACGACCGGTGGCCATGAAGCCAGCGCGCGGCACGGCGATCAGGTATCCTTGCGGTGGACGTGGACCGCCGCCGCCTGGGCCGACGGCATGAGGATCATCTCCCGCACGTTGGCGTGTGAGCGGCCGGGTGGCGCAGAAGAAGACCGCGTCGGCGACATCGCGGCCGTGGAGCGGCTCGAGGCCATTGTAGACCGAGTCGGCGCGCTTCTGATCGCCGTGGAAACGCACCACCGAGAACTCGGTGTCGACGAGACCCGGGGTCCACCGAGCTCACCCGGACGCCGGTGCCGAGGACATCGATGTTGAGCGCCCGGCCGATGGCGGTCACCGCGTGCTTGGACGCGCAGTAGACGTTGCCGCCCGGGATAGGTCTCGTGACCGGCGATGGAGCCGATGTTGATGACGTGGCCGCTGCCCCGTGCGACCATCCCGCGGAGCACCGCCCGGGTCACCCAGAGCAGACCCTTGACGTTGGTGTCGATCATCTCCTCCCAGTCGTTGATGTCGCCCTCCCAGACGGTGGACAGCCCGCGGGCGAGACCGGCGTTGTTGACCAGAATGTCGATGGCCGACCACTCCGGGTCCAGACCTTCCACCCAGGCGTCGACGGCTTCGCGATCCCGAACATCGAGCGCTTCGGTCAGCACCTCGCAGCCGAAGTCCCGGCGCAGCCGATCCGCCACCCCGTCGAGACGATCGAGCCGTCGAGCCGCCAGCAACAGCCGACAACCGGCGGCGGCGAAGGCTTCGGCGCACCCCTCTCCGATGCCGCTCGACGCACCCGTGATCAATACAGTTTTCCCAGTCAGATCAACTGCCATCTCATCCTCCATTCGATCGCGGGTATTGTACCGGCGATCTCGGCCGTCACCGTCCGTGTCCGTGTCCGTGTCCGATTCCGTGTCCGCAGAGATCGGCCCTCGGAACACCTCAATCGAGCCGATTCAGAGGATGCGCGGCACAGGTTCGAGGATCGAAGGGCGTGGTACCTTCTAGGGAGGCGAGAGGTCGGTGGGCGGCAACTGGGTTGAAAGAGAAGGTCACGCTCGTACCCGGCGATAGTCTCGAGTTCGGTGTCTTTACTTGTCGTTTTCTTTCTGCCGAGCAATTTCACGACCGGTTGCTAGCGATCATCGCAGAGTGTCATCGAGGGCGACCATGAAGACCCGCAAGCTACCCATCGAGGACCTTCCTATTGACGCCCCGCCTGGACCGTCGACGCCTCAAGTCCAGGCCGGCACCCCCGACACCGACTACCAGGACAGAAAGACCCCGGTGGTTGACGCCAATGGACCTTCCGTTGACTCCCGGGAAGCGATCGAACACTTTCCCCAAGGCATGCTCATCAATGGTCGCTATCAGGTCGAGGCAGTCTTGGGCGAGGGCGGCATGGGTATCGTCTACAAGGTTGCCGATCAGCTCCATCCCGGGCGGCCAGTGGCGCTCAAGACGATCCGCGCTTCCACCATCGACCAAGCCCAGCTCGGCCTGTTCAAAGCCGAATTCAAGGTCATGACCCAGCTTCGACATCCCAATGTGGCGGCGGTTTACGACTTTGAGCCGACCAGGGCAGCACGGATATCTATTCACATGGAGTACGTGGCCGGCTGCAACCTGTGGCAAGCAACCACGGGGATTGGTTGGGAGAAAGTAGTGGACCTGGTGGTGCAGGTCTGCCGGGCGCTATCGTATGTGCATAGCCGACACATCGTCCACTATGACATCAAACCGGCGAATGTCATGGTGACTGCTTCAGGGCAGGTCAAGGTGCTGGATTTCGGGGTGGCAGGCGGCAGGCTGGACGCGGGCGAGCGCAATGTGCGCGGTACACCGCACTATATGGCTCCGGAATTGGCGGAAAGCAAGGCCGTGGTTGATTACCGGGTCGATCTGTATGCCTTGGGAATCATGCTCTACCAGCTGCTGTACCGGAGATTGCCCTTCAATGCACCCACCCTGATGCAGCTCTTGATGAAGCACAGCTTTGATGAGCTGGACTTCCAGGACGACGCAGGTCGATATCCATCATGGCTCGAAGACGTCATCACCAAGCTGTGCGCTAAAGGGCCACACGATCGCTATCGAACCGCCAACACAGTTGTGGAGGCCATCAACAAAGGTGGAAATCTAGCCTATGAGCTGGAGACGCAAGAGACGAAGGAGAGCTACATACTGTCGAGCCGGTTCGTGGGCCGGGAGGAAGAGCTCGAGGAGCTCAGGCAGTTCATTGAGCAGCGTTTACATGGACCGGTTGATATGGGGGTCAAGGCAACGAGCATGTTTGTCGGTGGCCAAAGCGGTGTGGGCAAATCGCGGCTCTTGCTGGAGCTCCGCTGTTGGGCCCAGCTCGCCGGGCTCGCATTCATAGAGGCGAGTTGCTATGAAGGCGCGGCGTCCGAGCATGGTCCTCTGATCACTGCCCTGAAGTCGATCGTGCGATTGGCCCAGGCTTGTGGAGGGCATGAGCTCGTGCAGCGGTTCACGCCAGCCTTGATGAAGCTCGCGCCGGAATTGGGATGCAGTGGACCGGATGACTTGGTTTCTGTGGCCGGGAGCGAGGAAGTGCAGCGCCTGGCGATTTTTGACCAGCTATCCGAATTCATAGTGATGGTCGCCGAGTTGGCACCCCTCGTGATTTATTTCAATGATCTCCAATGGGCCCGGCAAGGAACCACCAAGCTGCTCACCGGTCTCAGCTGGCGCATCGCGCAGAAGGAGCGCTCGGGTGAGAAGGTCCGGGTGGCCTTGCTTGGAAGCTATCGCACCGATGAAGTCCGAGATCGCCCGGCCCAGGAGCTTCTGGCCGCCTTGCAAGAGAGAGGTGAGCTCCGCCAGCTGCATTTAGACCCACTCGGTCCTGAGCACGTTCGGCAGATGTTGACCTCGATCCTGGGCGTAGAGGGTCTGCCAGAAGAGTTTTTGGAAAAGGTCACGGTTGAGACCGCGGGCAACCCTTACTTCGCACAGGAAGTGATGCGCGTGCTGGTGGAGAATGGCACGGTTTTTCTGGAGCATGGGCAGTGGGCGGCCAACACATCGGTGGGTGAGCTCTCCATCCCGAGCATCGACGAGGTTTTTCTGCGACGCGCGATCATGCTGGACGAGAACCCACGGCATGTGCTTACGGTCATGGCGGTGAGTGGCCAACCGGTGGCGCCGGAGGTCATCGAGGTGGTGACCCGGCTGTCGAGCGATGAGCTTCACCAGGCCCTGCTGGTATTGATTCAGCGTCAGATGGCAGTGCGCCTGTCGGGTGATCCAGCGCTTTATCAGATTGCCCACGACCGCATGCGCCAGGCGCTGTATGGCTCACTGGGTGCGGCTGCCAAACAGATTCACCACTCGATCGGACTGGCCTTGGAGCAGGTCTATCAGCAGGACATTCAGGCACACCTCTTCGAACTGGCCCTCCACTTCGGGCGTTCGGATGATCGAACCAAGGCCTTGGCCCATAATTTAGCTGGTGTAGAACGGGCCAAGCTCGAGCACGCAAACGAGCTGGGAATCGGCTTTTGTCGAAAAGTCATCGAGTTGTGGCAAGAAGATACAAGCGTGACAGCGGATGATCGGCAAAGGCTCAAGGAGCATTTAGCGGATTTTTACTACATGGTGGGGCGCTATACGGAGTCCGAGCGGTGCTATGACGAGATTCTGCAGGGCACCCGAGAAAAACTTCAACTGGCGCGCATTACCAGGAAAATCGGCGATATTCAGGCTGCTAAGGGTGAGCTCTTGCGGTCGATTGACCTCCTGTGGGAGGCCCTCGGTGTGCTTGGCCATCATCGGCCCAGGTCGAAGCCGGCTTTTTATCTGGCGATTTTCAATGCGGCGATCAAGCATCTCTTCAACCGCTACTGGCCATGGAAGAGGACCCGGGCAAGTAGCCTGCTCGAGGCCAGGGGGGAAGTCTATCGCGTCTTGGCTCGAGCCTACTTTCTCAACAACCCTATGGGATTGGTCCTGGCCGTGTTGCGCGGTTCAAACAGTGTCGAGCATTTGGGCGAAAACCCATTGCTCAGCGAGATGTACGATGAGGTAGCCATCCTTTACAGTACGCTGGGTTTTCACAAGAGTGCGCTCGAGTACTCGCAAAAGGCGCTCCATATAGCCGAGAGGCTTGACTCGCCCTTTTATATTGCCGTGAACTTTTCGTGGACCGGAGTTGTGTATCTGGGCATGGGGGACTGGGAGAAGGCCATCGACCTTCTGCAAAAGTCACGGGATATGCTGCTCAAGTATGGCGATATTTTCTGTCTCTCCGCCGCCTATGTGAATTTGTGCTTTGCCTTGTCCTATCAGGGCGCATTCAAAGAGGTATTGAAGGCGGCGACCGAAGGCTTTGAAGCCATTGAGCGAACCGGTGCGTTCGCGTTTCGCGAGGGGCTGTCCGGCGCAATTCACTATTCTCGGGCGATGCTCGGGTATGACAGTCAAGAGACGGCTCTCCGCAGCATGAGCGAAAACATGGCCTGTCTCAGCCAGACCTGTACCCATATCTGCCTTTGCACCTCACAATGCCGAGCTGGCGATCTTTCGCTTGCCGCCCAGGATGGAGGGAGCGCCTCTTATTTTTTGATTGCGGCTCGCCAGGAGCGAGAGGAGAACCGACTTCCAAACGATTACTTCCTCCACATCTATCCACTCTTGGCCCTGACCTACCTCGAGAAAATACAGTACGGAATGACATTGAGCGAGCAGGAGCGCAAACAGACGATGAAGATGGCCAGGAAGTGTATCCGGGTGGGCTTTCGGGGCGCCAGGCGGCATCGAATTATCTGCTCTCTCACTGCTCGGCGACGGGCTGTACCAATGGCTGAGCAGTGATACCGATCGGGCCAAGTCCATTTTTGCCGCCAGTATTCAGGAGGCAGAGAGAATCGGTTCGGACTATTGGCAGGCGCTGGCATTCTTCAAGGCTGGTGAGTGCCTTCTGGGAGCCTCGGATGCGGATGCCACGATTGGTCGTGAGTATCTCCAACAAGCTTTGACCTTGTTCGAGGCGCGTGGAATCGTGCCGTATGCCACCCGCGTGGAATCCCTCTTAGTCTAAGATCTTAAAGCCCAGCACCGAAACCGTTTCAGGAGATCGGATCTACCGGTCTATTGGATCGAGAAGCTCTGCAGTTCCACCGGCACGTCGCAGGTCAGCTGGAGGTTGTCGATTGCGTAACCGGAGGCCCAGGCGCCGCCGTCGTCGCGAAGCGAGGACGGCTCTGACCGCAGCCAGGCGAGGGTGGGTCGTGGTGCGCAAAGCGCCCTCGCAATTCCCCACCCACGCGACCACGCTGCTCGGTCGACGCTGGGGCGCCGAAGCGTTCCGCGGCCCAGAAGGCCGGAGCTGCGGAAATCCGTTCTCGTTCCCGATGGCAGCATCCGCATCCGTACTCGTGGCCGATACAATCACGTCATGAGCAGGCTGGAAGCCTGCTCCACAATGCTGCAACCACCGCCCGCCGTGGCCGCAGGCCCGGCGCAAAGTCCCTCGAAACGAAGGGCCCGGCAATCAGCCGGGCCCGAGCGTTTCGCCACAATTCGCAGAGCGAATTGTTACTCGTCGGTCTCGACCTCGATGCGCTTCTCGATCTTGATCACCCGCACCTCGGGCTCTTCGACCTTGGTCATGACGCAGCCGGTCGCCGGACAGATGTAGGCGTCCTCGAGGGCGTCTTCCTTCTTGACCATGAGGATCGATCCGGTCTCCTCGCAGACGTACTTGACCATCCCGTCGTGCATCCCATGGCCTCTTGACGATCATCGGATGGTCGACATCGCCGTCTTCGGAGATGAAGACCGCGCCGTGGTGCCGCCCCCGTGGAGCTTGATGATCTCGTCGATCTCGATGTTGTGCTCACCGTCGACCAGGACCTCGTCGCCATCGACGTGGATGGTGTAGGTCTTGGCTTCGCCGTCCTCGCCCTCGATCGCCGTCGACCTTCATCACGATCACTTTGTTCTCGCCGAATTCACAGTCGCCGTCGATTTCGATGTTCTCGCCGTCGTCGGTCACCCAGACATTGGTGCTGTGCCATGCCCGCCGAATGATCCGAAGCCGTGACCGTCGTTGACGATGGTGAGGTCGTCGCCGACCCGCTTGACGACCAGTTCGTGGTCGCCCACGTCGAAGGTGCGCGACTCGCCATCGGCGAGATCGTCGAGGCGGACGACCTCGGTCACCCCGTTGACATCGACGCTGATCTCGTCGCCGCTGTTCTTCTCGACCCTGACCTCGATCCTCTCTTCGGCCGAGGCGATCATGACTCCCGCCACCACCACCAGGATCGCTGCGACCACCCAATGCACCCATGTCTGCTTGCTCATGCTCTCGACCTCCGTTTGTGTTTGCTCGTGCGCCGCGACCGGCGGCGCCGTGTCGGTGCGCGTCACCTCTCCCATCAGCAACACCTCGTGCCAGGTCTCTGCCGGTCGGATCCGGCCAACCACCTCCTGATTTGAGGATATCGGGGTCCGGATATGGGGAGACATCACTCACTCGGCCGCATCGTCAGCCAGATCGAATTTCTCCAGCCGATAGAGGAACGCCTTGTAGCTCAGACCGAGGAGCCGCGCCGCCGCCGCCCGGTTGCCGGATGACCGATCCAGGGCCTGCCGGAGCAGGCTCTCCTCCATGGTGTCCCAGGCCAGCCCCTCTGCCGGGAGCCGAATCGGTGCGGCCTCCGATTCCACCGGCCCCCGGATCGGCGCCGGAAGATCTTCGACGCTGAGGCGTCTCGTCTTCGGCCAGCAGAACCAGCCGCTCGACCGCGTTGGCGAGCTCGCGGACGTTGCCCGGCCAGCCGTAGTCCATCAGCAGCCGCACCACGGCCGGCGGCAGCGACCCGACCTCACGTCCGTGGCGCGCCGAAGCCTGTCTCGAGAAAGGCCCGCGCCAGCAGCGGGACATCGTCATCGCGACGGTCGCGCAGCGGGGGCAGCTCGATGGGGACGACGTTGAGGCGGTAGTAGAGGTCCTCGCGGAACTGTCCGTCCTTGACCAGCTGCGGAAGATCGCGATTCGAGGCCGCCACCACGCGGACATCGACCTCGATCTCGCCGGATCCGCCGAGCCGGGTGATCCGCCGCTCCTGGAGAACGCGCAGCAGCGTCGCCTGCAGCGCCACGCGGCATGGAGGCGATCTCGTCGAGGAAGAGGGTTCCTCCATCGGCCTCCTCGAACTTGCCCTCGCGCCGCCGGTGGGCGCCGGTGAACGCGCCCTTCTCGTGGCCGAAGAGTTCGGACTCGATGAGGCTCTCGGGAATCGCCGCACAGTTGACCGCGACGAAGGCTGCGTCGCCCCGCCGACTCGTCCGGTGGAGGGTCCGTGCGACGAGCTCCTTGCCGGTCCCGGACTCACCGATGATGAGCACCGTGGCGTCGGTCGCCGCGACCTTCTCGATGGTGCGGTAGAGGCGTTTCATGACCGGCGGTGCCACCGATGAGACTGCCGAAACGGTCCTCCTCGCCGACCGCCTCACGGAGTCGCCGGTTCTCGTTCTCGAGCCGGCGCGTCTTGAGCACCCGGTGCACCGCGAGCAGAAGGGCCTCGCGTTCGAAGGGTTTGCCGAGGTAGTCGTCGGCGCCGAGCCGGACCGCCTCGACCGCGTGGGCGATGGAACCGTAGGCGGTCATGACGATGAAGCCGCAACCCAGACCCCGGCGACGAACCTCGGCCAGCAGCTCGCCGCCGTCCCGACCGGGCATCCGCCAGTCGCAGAGCACGAGATCGGGCACCTCTTCGGCGATGGCATCGAGGGCCTCGTCGACGTTCGCCCGCCGATCGGAGCACGTTGCCCGCACGTTCGAGAATCTCGACGATGAGCCGGCGCTGGGCCTGCTCGTCCTCGACGACCAGGATCGAGACGCGCGGGATCAGACGCCATGGGTCTCTTCCGGGCTTGAAATCGGGAGCTTCACCACGGCGATGGTACCGCCATCCGGGTGATCGTCGACCTCGAGGATCCCGCCGTGCATCCCGACCACCAGCTGGCGGGCGAGGAAGAGGCCCATCCCGGACCCGCCGACCTTGGTCGTCACATGGGGTTCGAAGAGCCGCTGCCGGACGTCTTCGGGCAGCCCCGGACCCCGATCGCGGATGCTCACCACCCCGAGGTCGTCCTCCCGCCGGACCTCGACCGAGACCGGCGTCCCGTCCGGCGTGACATCGGAGGCGTTCTCGAGCAGATTCGCCAACGCCGCCCGCACCGCCGTGGCGACAACGGTCACCGGCACATCCTCGTCGGCGTGGTGCGAGTTCCACCGGTCGTCCCTGTTGCACCGCTTCGAAGACCACGGCGCGGGTGAGGTCACCGAAGTCCTCCGAGGTCGGCTCGGCGGCGTCCTCGGCGCCGAGGGCGAGAAACGACCGCAGCCACTGATCGATCCGCCGGATCTGCGATCGTGCGGTCACGACGAGATCGTCCCGGGACTCCGAGCCCGCCGCCAGTTCTTCAACCGCCAAACCGAGTGTGTTGAGAGGATTACGCACGGTGTGGGCGAGTCCGCGCGAGAGATCGCCGAGCTGGGCGAGGTGCTCCCGCTCCCGCCACCGATCGCGCTCGGTCTCGAGCTCGGCGAGACGCGCCGACATGGTGTTGAACGAGCGCTGGAGTTCGCCCACCTCGCCGGCGGCGGTGATCGGCACCTGGAAGCCGAACTCGCCCCGGCCCACCGCCTCGGCGCCGTCGGCCAGACCCCGCAGCGGCCGGGTGACCCGGTTGGCGAGCACCCCGGCGCCGACCAGACCGAAGACGAGCAGCGCCCCGCCGACCGCGGCGCCGCGCTGCATGGTCGAGCGGAAGGTCTGGACCGCCGGTTCGACCGGGATCGGGATCCGCTGGAGCTGGCCGCCATCGTCCTTGATGACCAGAAACCGCCCGGAGCTCTCGTCATCAGCGACGACCTGGAGCACGAATCGTCGTTCCTCGACTGTCACCGGAGGACTCGTCAACGATCTCGATTTCATGGTCGGTTTCCATCTCGATCCGGTCGGCCTGCACGCGGACGGCGTCCGCCATCGGCAACCGCCGCGCCGTCGGGAGACGTCCGGATCACCTTCTTGGTGATCCGTCTCGGTCAACTCGGCGTCGCACCCCTCCGGGATCACGCGACGTGAACATCGTGACGGATCAAGCGCTCGACCCGGACTCCGTCGCCCTCCTCGATCTCCTGGCCGTCGACCCAGACCATCCCGTGGGCCTCCTGGTTGCCCTCCCGCACGAAGGTGTTGGGCCCGAACTGGAGGATGTCCTTGCCGACCGAGGCGGCGACCGCGCCGAGTTCGGCCTCCATGGCCCGAAGCTGACGCAGATGAAGCCACCACTGGGTGGCCATGAGGGCCAGAACCAGCAGCGCCGTGCCGAGAAAGAGCCGTGTTTGGATCCGCATGCGACCTCCGTACAGGAACAAACGTAGCAAGTCGCGTGCCAAATCAAATTCTTGGGGCGCCGGATGCCATCCGAAGCATGAAGCTTCGTCGCACGGTCCATGTCGACGCCATGGATCAATTCAGCGATTCTACCGCGGTGACGCGATGGTTCTCCCGGCTCTCCGCTGACTCGGGACGCCTTGGGCGCGGTGAACCTGTTCTCCCAGCGCGCGACGAACTGCTGCCAGCGTCATCTTCGACGAGGCGCTCCACACCTCTCGGAAGAACGGGCTCGACAGGCTCGCGGCCTGCATCTCGCCCGGCGTGTCGGGTCGAGCAGCCGCGCTGTGGCGTGCACGTCGACTCGTCGATCCGCGGTGGTGTCCTTCTGCGGCTCATACCTGCTCCAAATCCGTCCCCCGCAGCATGTTCACCGCTTCGGTATACGGACCGGAATCGCACCCACGTCACGCCCGAGGTGGTACCATCCCGAGGAGGGCGTGCTCGGAGCCGGTCCGGATCAGGCTGCGGCCGTCTTGCTGCGAACAATGATCGACATTTTCAACGAGGATTTGGACAACGACGGTCCGCGGATCTGGGCGATCGGCGGAGGCAAGGGCGGTGTCGGCAAATCGGTCCTCGCCGCCAATCTCGGCGTCGTTCTCGCCAAGCGCCGGCAACGGGTCGTCGTGGTCGATGCCGATCTCGGCGGCGCCAATCTCCACACGCTCTTCGGCATGCCCGATCCGGAGCTCACCCTCTCCGACTACATCGACCGCCGAGTGTCGCCAGCCTCGACGACATCGTTCTGAGCACCTCGATCCCGGGTCTCCACCTCGTCAGCGGCGCCCACGCCCTGCTCGAGATGGCCAACCCGAAACACGGTCAGAAAAGTCAGGATTCTCCGCCACATCCAGGAGCTCGATGCGGATCACGTCATCCTCGATCTCGGCGCCGGAACCGGCATCAACGTGCTCGACTTCTTCCTCGTCTCGCACCGCGGCATTCTGGTGGTCGTCCCCGAGCCGACATCGGTGGAGAACGCCTACCACTTCATCAAGGCCGCGTTCTCCCGCAAGCTCAAACAGACCGAACCTCGAAAGAAGATCGCGGCGGCTCTCGAGCAGGTGGCGGCGACCGAGCGGCGGCAAGAGGATCGAAGTCGGCCCGCGATCTCGTCGCCGAGGTCATGGTCATCGACCCCGAGGCCGGCGCGGCTGTTCTCGCCGCCGCCGCGACCTTTGCCGCCTCCATCGTCGTCAATCGGGCAACGAGCGCGAGCCACGACCGGCTCGCCGCCGAGATGAGCATGGCCTGTCGCGAGTACTACGGAATCGGGGTGGACGCGCTCGGGCACGCTGCCCACGGATCCCATGGTGGCCCGCTCGGTGATCGATCGCGAACCGGTGGCGGCGGTCCATCCCGACAGTCCGTTCGCGACAGCCGTGCGGCGTCTGGCCATCGAGCCTGAAGGGAGACTGACGGTGATCGAGGCGATCCGCCGGGAGGATTGGGAGGTGCTCGGGGTCGAACCCGGTGCCGATCTCGAAAAGGTCCACCGCGCCTACCACACCCGTCGCAGCCTCTTCGCGCGAGAGTTCGCTGGCGACCTACTCACTCCTCGGCAACCGACGAACGCGACGAGTTCCTCGAGCGGATCGACGAGGCCTTCATGAGGATCTCCAACGCCGCAGCCGATCTCACCGCCGCGGCCACCGACGACAATAGCGAAGGGCCAGAGATGGACACCTCCCTCGCCGGCCTGCGGACGCCGACCGATCTGGTCGGAGACCCGGGCGCCTTTCTCCGCCACCATCGACTGGTTTCGGGGCTCACCCTCGAGCAGGTCTCGGTGGAGACCAAGATCCGCCCCAATCTCCTCGACGCCATCGAAAAGGAGGAGTGGCGCAAGCTGCCCGCGGCGGTCTTCGTCCGCGGTTTTGTCCTCCAGGTCGCGACGCCTGCTCCGCATGGACGACCCGGAACACCTGGCCGCAGCCTATGTCGAGAAGATGAGGATCGAGCGCGGGGACGACTAGCAATTCGTCGGACGAATTGCGGTGGCGCTCGTCGGACTCACGCCGGCTCAGGGCCCCGTTGCAGTTGGCGCTCACTCGGTCACCTGCGGTATGCCTTCGTCGACCACCGCTTCCTTGAGCAGCCCGTTCGAGAACAGCACATACGCCGCCTGATACGCGGCGGTGGTGTCGTCGAGCAGCTCCGGCGACTCCTCGTCGCTCCGCTGCAGGTCTTCGGCCCAGAGATCGCAGCCGTAGAACGAGTGGCTGCCGTCGGGGCGGAGGACCGCGACCTTTTTCTGCCTGAGCTGGCCGAGCTTCTGGTAGTTGCCGACATACGCCCGGCCCTCCTTCGGCTTGCATGCCGAGGATGTCGCGACCGAAGAACAGGCTGTCATACGACATCCCGAGCAGCGCCAGGACGGTCGGCGCCACATCGATCTGACTGCACTGGGTCAGCACCGTTCCCGGCTCGATCAGCGCCGGCGCATAGAGGATCAGCGGCACCCGATAGCGCTTGACCTCGAGCTCGTCCTTGCCGGCCGACGACGCGGTGTGGTCGGCGACGATGACGAAGAGCGTGTTGTCGAACCACGGTTTGGTCCGCGCCTCTCGGAAGAACTCGCCGATGGCGAAGTCGCTGTACTTGACCGCGCCCTTCCCGGCCGCGTCCCCGACGGGATGTCGATCCGACCGTCGGGATAGGTGTAGGGCCGGTGGTTCGAGGTCGTCATGACAAAGAAGTGAAACGGCGACCCGGTGGCGTGGACCCTGTCGGCCTCGCGAATGGTCCAGCGATAGAGATCCTCGTCGCACGCCCCCCAGGCGGTGGCGTGGGTGACGTCATCGCGGAGCCACCGAGTTCCGATCGACAACCCGGTACCCGTTGGACGAGAAGAACGCCTGCATGTTGTCGAAGTAGCTGTAGCCCCCGTAGAGGAAGACCGTTTCGTAGCCGTGGTCGCGGAGCACCGAGCCCAAGGTGAAGAGACCAGCGTTGCCCGGCGCGGTGGATGATCGATCGACCGGGCGTCGGCGGGATCGACAGGGTCAGGGCCTCCATGCCCCCGGGTGGTCCGGGTCCCGGTCGCGAAACAGCGGGCGAAGAGCAGTCCGTCCTTGGCGATGGCGTCGATGTTCGGGGTCAGACCGCGCGGATCGGTGAAGGCGCCGAGAAAGTGGATGCTCAGGCTCTCGACGGTGAACTGGACGACGTTGAACGGCCGCACGGGGCCCGGGATTCTCGACCCGGTGAACGAAATCCCACGGGTCGTCGGATCGGAAGTCCTCGTCCCGCTTCCGGTCAGCCGACGGGCGCGGAGCAGGGCCTGGCGATCGTCCATGGTCCGGTAGAAGGCGCCGTAGTCGAGCTCCATGGACCGAAAGGCGGCAAAGAACGAGAAGACCCCGTTCTTGGCCAGCTCGCGGTTGTTGTTGTTGTCGAGCTCGGGGATGTCCGACTGGCTGACGAGCAGCGACCGCCGCGAGAGGAACCATGACGAGCACCGACGCCGATGGCGAACCGGCGTCCGACGGGGGTCTTCGAATCGAGCCACGCATCGATCCAGCCCGACCGCCGCAAGCAGCCAAAACGCCCCGGTCGCGACCACGGCCAGCCCGACGAGAATCGCCGGCATGGGGTAGGACTGCCAGATGTTGCCGACCACCTCGTTGGTGTAGACCAGATAGTCCACCGCGACGAAGTTGAACCTGACCCCGAGTTCGTGCCAGAAAACCCACTCGGCCGCCGAGATGAAGGCGCCGAGGAAGAGACCGATCCAGGCCGACACCAGGACCACCGACACGGTGGAGCCGCGACTGCGAACAAACGCTGCGGCATCGATCGTCAACCAGATCGTCAGCGGGATGGAGACCAGCAACGCCGCCAGAAGATCGAAGCAACAACCGATGACGAACGCCAGCAAAAGGCTGAGGTCACAGGCTGAGAATTTCCGAGGCCTTGATCATCAGCACGATTCGGGTCAACAGCGAGAATGCAAGAAACGCGACGACGAAGATCGCCACTCCGCCGAATCGATTCGACACCACGCGTCGCCAATACCCAGGCCCGCCAAAACGCATCCGACGCCCGCCCCATCAGATCATGGTCTTGCTCACGGGTTGGGAGCCTAACATGCACCGGTCGAATCGGTACTGCCGATCAGTCCGCGTAGACCAGAGCGAGGGGCCGGCCGAGCAGGCCCTCGATGGGCAGGTCGCCGATGGCCATGGATTCACCGCGCGCCATCGCCGCATCGAGGCTGAACCCTTGCTCCGTGACGAGATAGGCGCTCCACATGTAGCTTGCCCGCCACGCGACGGTACAGTGGAGCAGGACCAGACCATCGTGGCGCTCGAGCACGTCGGCGAAGCGGCTCACAGCATCGGGTGTGTACGGGTGGTCGTCTCCGCCGAGAGGAATGTGGACATACTCCATCCCCAGGGAATCGACAACGGCGGCTTCGTCGAACGGAACGCGCTCGCGGTCGTCCATCTCGGCGGTGGTTCGGAGATTGACCACCACGGTGACGCCGATCTTCGCGAATCGTGCGAAGGCCGCCTCGTCGGGTTGTCCGCCGACGAACACCCGCCCATCACGCCACAGACCGCGGATTTCACCATCGAATCCGCTCAACTCGCGGGGCAGGACATCGGAGTCGATCCCGATGTCAACGACGGTCTCAGTCGCGGCTTCCTGTCCGCTGATCGCGATTGAACACAAAAACACCACAAGCACCATCGCGGCGGCGGATCTCAGCAAACACGACGACCTCCTCTGCTACGCTCGTTCACTTGTCTCACAATACGAGAACCAGGGACGGGGCGTTTACCTTCCGACAGCATCACAATTGAGCCTCTTGCAAGACAGATTCTCGGAGAATGGTCGTCAGTGGTCCTCTCGCCGGCGGGGGCGCCGGCGCTACAAAGGGCTGACATCCATTGTGGGGCCGGCGCCCTCGCCGGCCTGAGGTCGCGGTGGAACGGCACACCGCTCGTTTCGAGCTCCGAATCCTGCTTCTCGCTGCGTCCCCGATTCAGCGCGCCTCGACCACCTGAATGGACGCGGCCGCAGCGGCCACCCTGGCCCGCACCGCATCACGTGGTTGACCCGAGATATCGGCCAGATCCTGGAGCTTGCGTCGCCATGGCGGGTTGACCTGCTTACCCAACGCCCGAGTGACCGCAAGGTCCTCGGCGAGGGACGCTTCCATCCATCGCCGCTGTCGTCGGGCCTCATCCCTGGCCTCTTCCTTGAGTTCAGAGGCGAGCTCCGCAGGGGAGCGATCCATCATCTTGGCCAGTCGCTCCACCCGAAAGTGCCAGCGTTGGACCTCCAAAGGTCGGCGGGACGCCGGTGGCGTGTTCTCGACCACCGTCCAATCCATCACCAGCACGTGCCACAGCGGCCTGACCTCCATGACTCACTCCCTTTCCTGCGTCGGACCATCGTCGAGGGCCGGCAGCTGCCCGTGTTTTTTCTCGAACCTGACGAGGTATTCCTCGAGGGCGAGGGTGACGAGAGCCCAGAGCGGAACATCCCTGATGGTCGCCACCACCTTCAACCTCCGCACCAGGTCTCGAGGAACATAGGTGGAGAAATGATCAGGGCGCATCCGGTCAACGGCCAGCGGCCCCGTCCCGGTGTTCTTCGCCCCCCCTACTCATCGTGATGCTCGTGTCATTCAGGCGAGCTTATCACAAACATACATGTATGTATATATTTTTATCGGTCGGGAATCGACCGATAAAAATGCGGGGAAGAGGACCGGCGTTTCCTCGATGGCTTGACCGCCGGTGGGCCGTTGGCGTCGATTGAGGTGCATCGGCGTCGTAGGGAGAATTCGTGGTCCCGACGATGAAAGTGGTGCCACTCTCTTGCAGTGTGCGGGATCAAATGCGGGCGTTTCCTCGATGGTTTTTCAGCCGGGAGGCACCTACTCATGGGATGACGGTGGAGACCGGTACCGGTCATCCTGAGCACCGCCACGCCGCGGGGCGGCGCCTACTCGTGGAATGACGGAGCCCGGCAATTCAAGAACGGAAGGCGAAAGGACTTCCGTGATCGCCGTGGATACCGACCCCCTACTCTCCCCCGGGTCCGGTCCAACGCGGGAAGAGATCTTCCTCGAGCTCGATGCCGAGGACATCGAGGATCCGGTTGACGGTCTGGTCGACGATCTCCCCCACCGTCTCGGGTCGGTGATAGAAGGCCGGCATCGGCGGCATCACCACCGCGCCAAGCTCCGCGACCTTGACGAGCAGCCGCAGGTGGCCGAGGTGGAGCGGAGTCTCGCGCGGGACCAGCACCAGGGGCCGACGGTCCTTCAGCGTCACCTCCGCCGCCCGGATGAGGAGGTTGTCCGCATAGGAGTTCGCGATGCCGGAAAGAGTTTTCATCGAGCACGGTACGACGACCATGGCGGTGGTCACAAACGATCCCGAGGCGATCGCTGACGCGATATCGCCGACTCGATAGGAGCGATCGGCCAGGCCCTCGATTTCATCGATGGATCGATCGGTTTCCAACGCGATGGTCTTCTTCCCGGCGTTGGAGATGACGAGATGAGACTCGACATCATCGACCGTGCGCAGCACTTCCAGGAGTCGAATACCATGGATGACACCGCTGGCGCCACTGATTCCGACGACGATTCGTTTCATCCGCGGGTGCTCCCGGTGTTGGACATGAGACCGGATCTTAGCAGAGGCGCGCGGAAATCAATCGCCCGGCTCCCGACGAATCCGGCCTCGGCGGCACCCGCCATCGACATCGACCACCACTGGCCGCTCGGTTCGGACGTGTCGGACGTACCGACCCTCCCACACCGCAGGTACCCGGTCGAGCCAGTCGAAATCCACGCCGTACTCACCGTCGTGCTCTATCGACAGATAGAGCACCTGCTGACTCAGCAGATGGTGAAAGAAGTGGGTCCCCTGACTCAGGTTCAGCGGAGCATCGGCGAGCGAGATCTCGACGATCACCCGAGCCGACGAGATCCTCGGGCTGCAACCGATTACGCCCGAGAAAGGCCGAGAACACATCGGCCGCAATCACCGAGAAGGCTGGCACTTCCATTGCGACGTCCACCTCGTCCGGCAGCCTGAGCCGGGTGAGAACCTGTTCACGGAGGAGGTCGAGACCGATCGCCGTGGAACCGACGGGGCCGCTTCCGATCACTTCGTCGTGCATTCTTCACCCGAACTTTCGCGTCGTCGAATTGCGAAAACGCCTTGCCAGCTTACCCATCGTCGATCACTCAGCCTCGCCTTTCCGGTGCGCACTGTCAATACCCGATGAAGCTCATGTAATAAATCCGTCACTGAGCGTGTTGACCTCATCGAATGCGATCCGGTTGTGGTAATTTTTTCGCAGTCGACCGGACAGGAAACAGTCACCAACCATCATCAGCCACAAAAAGACGAGATCGAAAGGAACCCGAAATGAAGAAAGCACTTGGTTTGATCATCCTCCTCGGCCTCGCGGCCTCCCCGGCCCTGGCCCAGAAGGTCAACATCGACTACGCCCACGACTTCGACTTCAAAGCGGTCAGAGACCTTCCAGTACGTCAACACCGAGGAATCCAACGCCGCACAACCCGATGATGGCCGACCGCATCGAGTCCATGATCAAGAAGGAACTCAAGGCAGGCGGCGTCACCGAGGTCGACCGAGAATCCCGACATCTACGTCACCTACCACATCACCACCGAAGCAGCAGACCTCGTACATGACCACCAGCTTCGGCTACGGCGGCTACGGTCCCGGTTGGGGCGGTTGGCGTGGCTACGGCTACGGCGGCATGGCGGAATGGGATCGTCCACAACGACCGCGACGAAACTACACCGAAGGCACCCTCATCATCGATGCCTACGAGGCCACCGACAAAAAGATGATCTGGCGCGCCACCGGAACTGTGACGGTCAAGGACTCCTCCGAAAAGCAGATCCAGCAGGTGGAGAAGATCCTCACGAAGATCGGCAAGAAGTGGGACAAGATCATCGCCGGTGAGGGCAAGTAAAGCCGCCCTAGCGACTGAGAATTTCGAGACCCGGCCACGGCCGGGTCTTTTTTTGTTTGGCCAACACAGTCCGCATCCGCATCCGCACCCGAGTCCGTGGCCGTATCCATGACCGTGGCCGTATCCGCACCCGAGTCCGTGTCCGCGGCTGCGACCGACACCGAAGTATTGACGCCGGTCAAAGTGAGAATCCCTCCGCCACTGCTAGGTTCTCTTGTGCTAGAGTTCGGGAATCGAACTTGAGATCAACCAGAGGATCGGGAGGGTGAGAGATGCGAAACGTCAGTTTGATTGTGGGATTGTGCCTGCTATTTTCAACCATCGCCTTTGCCGCCGATGAACCCAAGGTCGCCGGCGCCTGCATGACCTGCCACAAAGAGAAATCGCCGGGTCTGTACAAGCAGTGGTTCGACTCCGAACACGCGGCCCACAACGTCACCTGCCTGGGCTGCCACCAGGCGAAGAAAGGCGAGGCCGACGCATTCACCCACTACGACGCCACCATCGCGATCCTCGTGACTCCGGCCGACTGCGGTCGCTGCCACCCCAAGGCGGCCGAAGAGGTCGGCAACTCCTACCACGCCTCGGCGGGCAAGATCCTCGACTCGGCCGACGCCTATCTCGCCCATGTGGCGGCCGGTGATCCGGTCGCCGTGATCGGCTGCGAGAGCTGCCACGGCGCCAAGGTCGAGATCGACCCCTCGAGCCCGAACAGGCTGTCCCGCCACAGCTGGCCCAACTCGGGTATCGGCCGGATCAACCCCGACGGCTCGCTGGGCTCGTGCAACGCCTGCCACACCCGGCACAGCTTCTCCAAGGCCCAGGCGCGGCAACCCGAAGCGTGCTCCAAGTGCCACCTCGGCCCCGACCACCCGCAGAAGGAGGTCTACGAGGAGTCCAAGCACGGCAACGCCTACTTCACCAACAAGAATCTCATGAACCTCGACGCCGACTCCGTGGGTCGTCGGCATCGACTACTCGGCGGCGCCGACCTGCGCCACGTGCCACATGTCGGCGAGCCGGACCCAGGGTGTCACCCATGACGTGGGACAGCGCATCGCCTGGACCCTGCGCCCGCCGGTTTCCAAGCACAAGGAAAACTGGAAGGTCAAACGCGCCAATATGCAGGATGTCTGCACCGCGTGCCACACCACGACCTTCACCGACGGCCACTTCTACCAGTTCGACGCCTCGGTGCGGCTCTACAACGAGAAATTCGCCATCCCGGCCACCGAACTCATGACACTTGATTCGCGAGAGGAAGCTGCTCGAGAACCCGGCCAGCTTCTCCAACAAGATCGAGTGGACCTACTGGGAGTTCTGGCACCACGAGGGCCGGCGGGCCCGCCACGGCGCCGCCATGATGGGCCCCGACTACACCTGGTGGCACGGCTTCTACGAGATCGCCCAGCACTTCTACTTCAAGCTTCCTGCCCGAGGCCCGCGAGTTCGGCGATCCCGATGTGGATGCGTTCATCGACGAGATGCTCTCGACAACGACCCCATGCACAATTGGGTGCGTGAGCAGACCGACGATCTCAAGAAGCAGATCCGCTCGGGTGAGATGCAGAAGATCTACGCGAGGTTCTTCGAAGTCGAGGAGTGAGCATGCTCGCGGTCATACCTCGATTTCGTCCGGGCGGTCTCCCTCGACCGCCTCGGCCGGGTGGGCGTCATTCTCGTGACGACGTCGTTCGTGAGCTTTGTCGTGATGCAGATCGGAATGCTCATCGGCATCGTCACCAACGCCTATGTCGGCCTGATCGTCTATCTCCTGTTTCCGGTGCTCTTCGTCGTCGGGCTCGTCATCATCCCGATCGCCTGGTACCGGCAGCGACGGCGCACCGGTCTGAGCATCGAGGAGCTGCTTGCAGCGAGAGCTTCGGCGCCGGAGGGCGTCGAACGCCGGATCGCCGGTTCGCCGGTCTTCCGCACCGTCGCCCTGCTGACCCTCGCCAACGTGCTCATTCTCGGCGTCGCCAGCATCAAGATGCTCCACTTCATGGACTCGGCCGAGTTCTGCGGCACCGCCTGCCACTCGGTCATGAGCCCGGAGTGGACGACCTACCAGGCCTCGCCCCACGCCCAGGTCGCCTGTGTCGAGTGCCACGTCGGCGAGGGCGTCGGCGCCCTGGTCAACTCCAAGCTCAACGGTGCCTGGCAGATGGTCTCGGCCACCTTCAACCTCTACGAACGGCCCATTCCGACCCCGGTCCACCAGCTCCGCCCGGCCCGCGAGACCTGCGAGAAGTGCCACTGGCCGGCGAAGTTCTACGGCAGCCGGTTGCAGACCCGGGTGAGCTACGAGAACGACGAGGAGTCGACCCCGCGCTTCACGACACTCAACCTCAAGATCGACCCGGGCGCCGCCGGAAACACCGGGGTCCACTGGCATGTCGATCCTGCCAACGAGGTCCGCTACACCTCGGTCGACGACGAGCGCGAAGAAATGATCTGGGTCGAGTCGCGGCAAGGCGACGGCACCTACCGCCGCTTCATCAACATCCGATTGAGAGCGCCCGACGCGCAGTCCACCGATCTGCGCACCATGGACTGCGTCGATTGCCACAACCGGGCGACCCATATCTACCAGGAACCGGAACGCGCGGTGGACGAGCAGATCCGCCTCGGCGCCATCGACCGCAGTCTTCCCTATATCCGTCGCCAAGCCGTCAGGGCGGTCAGGGGGGGCTATCCGTCCCTCGAGGCCGCCGAGCTGGGCATCCGCGCCGGTCTCGAGAGCTTCTACCGCCGCAACTATCCGAACCAGGCGTCGGCCTGGTCTGACCGTATCGACCGGGCGGTCGCGGCACTGACCACGGTTTGGGCGCGCAATATCCACCCGGGGATGAAGATCGGCTGGGGCGCGTACCCGAGCTTCCTCGGTCACAGCGACACCCCGGGCTGTTTTCGCTGCCACAACCGCAATCTGCAGGATGCCGAGGGCCGGTGGATCTCGGATGACTGCACCCTGTGCCACTCCATCCTCGCCTATGGCGAGGGCACCCCTTTCGCCTATCTCGAACCCGCCGACGAAAAGGCCCGCAACCGACCGATGCACGAGTTCCTGCGGGACGAGTTTCTGACCTCGATCAAAGAATGACCCGACCGCCGAGCTCTCGCCATTCCAGGAGGATTATGATGCACATCACCCGATCCAGCCGGATGATCGTCGGACTCGCGGCGATCATCGCCGTCGTCGCCGGCGCGTCCCCGACCCGCGCCGACGACAACGCCGAGACCGTGCTCGACGCCATCACCAAAGGCAAGTTCTCGCTCAATCTGCGCTACCGGTTCGAGGACGTCGAGCAGACGGGTTTCGACCACCGCGGCAAGGCTTCGACCCTGCGCACCGCGGCCGGCTACCGCACCGGGCGGTGGAAGGGGCTCGAGATCTTCCTCGAGTTCGAGGACGTGCACAACCTCGGGTACTCGACGGACCACAACAACGCCGGGGCCGGCTCCCTGTGGAACGGCGTCACCGATCGCCCGGTGATCGCCGATCCGGCCCTCACCGAGATCAACCAGGTCTACCTCGGCTGGAAGCCCATCGACACCCTCTGGTTTCGCCTCGGTCTGCAGGAGATCGTCGTCGACAACTCACGCTTCGTCGGTAACGTCGGTTGGCGGCAGAACCACCAGAGCTTCGAAGCCGCGCGGGCGGATTTCGAGGTCGTCAAGAACCTCAGCCTGGCCTACTCCTACATCGACCGGCAGCACACCATCGTCGGCGGTTCGCAGCCCATGTCCACCAGCCATTTCAGCGTCGCCTATGCTTTCGACCGGATCGGCACGATCAAAGCCTACGGCCTCATCCTCGACGACGAGAACGAGCAGGACAGAATTCTCAACACCGCGACCTATGGCGCGTTCTTCGACGGCACAACCGAGCTCTCCGACGGCCTGGCGCTGATTTACCGGCTCGAGTTCGCCCATCAGACCGACATCAACAATCCCGGCCCCGAGATCAACGCAAGCTACATGCGCGCCGACTTCGGCGTGTCGGTCTCGAAGCTGATCTTCGCGGCCGGCTATGAGGTCCTCGGCGGATCGTCCGAGGATGGTCAGTTCAATACGCCGCTAGCCACCCTGCACAAATTCAACGGCTGGGCGGACAAGTTCCTCGCCACCCCGATCGACGGTCTTCAGGATCTCTTCGTGTCGGTCACCGCCAGGCTCGGTCGATTCAAGCTCGAGGGGATTTACCATGATTTCTCCGCCGACACCGGCGGCGGCGACTGGGGCAGCGAGATCGACGCGGCGGTGATCTACACAGCGCCCTGGAAGCAGCAGTTCGCCGTCAACTTCGCCAACTACGACGCCAAGGACTTCGCAACCGACACGACCAAGCTGTGGTTGTGGACGAGTTGGGGATTCTGATCAAATTGTTCGGTCGCTCTTCCCCACGTCGCGACGTGGATCTCGGAACTCGGTCGCAGCCCGCGGCCGAAGACCTCGATGCGATCGCACCGGATCGGCTCGCTGGTACTCCAATCGCCCGTGTCTCCCCACTCGAAATCGCCGAAGAAGAGCGCCTCCTGGGCAAGGACGGGGACGGCAACCGCCACGATCACGGCGATCACGATGATGGTTCTCATGAATCCAGGCTATGCGATACGAGACCGCGGTGGCGTGACGCGCGACACCGAGACCGTTTCCGTATCCGTGTCCGTCCCGCTCCCGCTCCCGCTTGCCGCTGCCCGCGATCCCGATCCCGACGGCACGATGCCACGACCTGTCAGCCACGGCATGGCACGTCGACGAGCAGATCACCGGAAGGGTGGGCCTGGGCTACAACCCTTCAGAGTCGTCCACGCGCTTCTCGCGATCTCCGCAAGTCCACGGCTGAACTCGTCGAAGTTGCTCGGCGACTTCGTGGTGCGCCAGATCCGTTCCAGGGCCCTGAAGGTGTGGCCCAGGCCCGGACCCTAGCGTCAGGATCAGGCCCCACCCTACACGCTCAGCGCCAAGGCCGCCAGTGATGCAGAACCTCGAATCCCCGCTCCGCCCCTTTCCGGGCAGCTCCGGCGGCTTCTTCCGCTCATCGAGAATGTGGCGGATCGCCAGGTAGGGATGACGCCAGATCATCCGCGGCCCGGCGAAGCGCATGACCTCGCGCATCCGTTCCCGCGGCTCGGGCTGGTAACAGTGGATGGGGCACCTGGTGCACGCCGGTTTTTCGCCGCCGTAGGGGCACCGGTCGAGCTTGTGATCGGCGTAGTCGGCGAGCTCCCGACACTCCCCACAGAGCTCCCGGCCACCGTGGTGCCGACGGCAGTACATCGCCACCATGGCGCGCACGGTCGCGCGCTCCCGTCGCAGACGCGGCGGATCTCCGCTCGATCTCATACCAGACGAAACAGCCGATCCCCCCGCTGAATTGCCGCCCCCGCCCGGCTTGCCTCCGGGGCCGGTATCAACTAGCGTGTGACCCATGAATGTACGAGAATTCATCACCCACCACTACCGCCACTTCAACGCCGCCGCCCTGGTCGATGCCGCTTCCGCCTACGAGGAGCACCTCGCTTCCGGCGGCAAGATGTTCTTCACCATGGCCGGCGCCATGTCCACCGCAGAGCTCGGTCTGTCGTTCGCCGAGATGATCCGGCAGGGCAAGGTGCACGCCATCTGCTGCACCGGCGCCAACCTCGAGGAGGACGTCTTCAACCTGGTCGCCCACGACCACTATGTTCGGGTGCCCAACTACCGCGATCTCACACCCGATGACGAGCAGGCGCTGCTCGATCGGCAGCTCAACCGGGTCACCGACACCTGCATCCCCGAGGAAGAGGCGATGCGGGCCATGGAGCACGTCCTGCTCGAACTCTGGCGCCGCGCCGACAGCCGATCCGAGCGCTATCTTCCCGCACGAGTTCTTCTTCCAGGCCATCAGGGAGGGCCGCCTCGAAGGCGCCTATCAGATCGACCCCGCCGCCTCCTGGATGGTGGCGGCGGCCGAACACGACGTGCCGGTTTTCGTTCCCGGCTGGGAGGATTCGACCCTCGGCAACATCTTCGCAGCGCGCGTGATCGACGGGCGTGTCCGCAGCGCATCGACCATGCGATCCGGCATCGAGTACATGATCGAGCTCGCGTCGTGGTACACCGGGGTCAGCGAAGGCGGGCGGGGGCCGGGCTTCTTCCAGATCGGCGGCGGGATCGCCGGCGATTTCCCCATCTGCGTCGTTCCCATGCTCAACCAGGACCTCAAGCGCAACGTCCCGGTGTGGAGCTATTTCTGTCAGATCAGCGACTCGACCACCAGTTACGGGTCCTACAGCGGCGCGGTGCCGAACGAGAAGATCACCTGGGGCAAGCTGGCGACCGACACCCCGAAGTTCATCATCGAGTCCGACGCCTCCATCGTCGCCCCGTTGATCTTCGCCTACCTGCTCGGTTGGTAGCCCGCGAAAATCTGACTGAGAAAGCGATAGACGAGCTTGGCCGCGAAGAACTCGCTGGCCCATTGCCCCGGCGTCGGCAGCAGCTCCACGACGTCGAAACCCACAACCCGACGCGTTCGGGCAACCTGATCGAGCAGACCCACAGCCTGGTACCAGGTGAGACCGCCGGGCTCCGGTGTTCCGGTGGCCGGAACCACCGACGGGTCGAAACCGTCGAGGTCGATGGTTACGTAGACCTGGTCCGTCAGATGATCGAGGGCCCGATCCACCCAGTCGGGTTGGGCCTCCGGCCCGTTGATCTGGTGACCCCAAACCACCCTTTTTTCATCGAGACCGGGGATCTCCGAGATATCGACCGCGCGGATGCCGACTTGAACGACGGGACACCACTCCCGCGCCCGCGCCATGACGCAGGCGTGGTTGAACGACGAACCGGCATAACTCTCCCGGGTGTCGGCGTGGGCGTCGATTTGCAGAACCGATACGTTGTCCCGTTCCCGGGCCGCCGCGCGGATCGCGCCGATGGAGACCGAGTGCTCACCACCGAGCACCACCGGCAGCACGTTCCGGCCGAGGAGCTCGGTCACCCGGCGGTCGACGAGATCGGCGAGGATCTCGGGGCCCTCGTCGGTCGTGACTGCCTCCAGCGTGGCAATCCCCAGCCGGCAGGTCTCCCGTCGCGTGGCCACGTCGTACCACTCGATGTGATGCGACGCTTCGAGGATGGCCCTCGGACCGGCGTCCGCACCCTTCTTCCATGTGCTCGTCAGGTCGTAGGGAACCGGGAGCACCGCGGCAACCGCGTGATCGAGATCGGCCAACTCGTCGGGGAGCTCACAGAATCGTGGGGAGTCCTGCACCGGAATCACTCCAGATAGGTGTAGCCGGTGAGCCCGGCGTCGTAGGCTTCGAGAAGGGCTCGGCCCTCGGCCACTGTGAGGGGACCGGCCCGTGTCGAGCGTTCGCAGTCACGACGGATCGCCTGAAAAAGGACCCGGGGCTCGTACTGGAGATACCCCAGGACCTGGCTCACCGTGTCACCCTCGACGATCTGCTGGATCTCCCAGCCCCCGTCGCCGTCCATGACGATATGGACCAGATTCGTGTCGCCGAAGAGATTGTGCAGATCACCGAGGGTCTCCTGATACGCGCCGGTGAGGAAGATCCCGAGGTAGTAGGGTTCACCATCACGGATCGAGTGCAGGGGCAGGGTCGGAGCCACATCGTTTTCGAAATCCACGAACCGGTCGATCTTGCCGTCGGAATCGCAGGTGATATCCACCAGGGTTGCTCGCCGCTCGGGCTCCTCGTCGAGCCGGTGGATCGGCATGATCGGGAAGACCTGGTCGATGGCCCAGCTGTCCGGCAACGACTGGAACACCGAGAGGTTACAGAAATAGGTGTCGCTCAGATTGCGCTCCAGCTCCTGAAGTTCTTCGGGGATGGGATCGAGATCACTGGCGAGCCGGTCGATCTCGAGGCAGGCGCTCCAGAAGAGCCGGTCGACGAGGGCCCGCATCTCCAAATCGAGCAGCCCGACCCTGAACAGGGTCAGCGCCTCCTCCCGCGCCTGGACCGCGTCGTGGTAGGACTCCAGGAGACGATCCTCGCGCACCGAAGACAACGCGTCGACCACCTCTTCGAGGGCTCTCGGCGGGTCCGGGATCGCCGCCAGAGATTCGCGCGCCTCCTCGGTTGACATGGCCCATTGATCGACCCGGTTGACGCCGAGAACATCGCAGACCAGCACGCAGTGATGACTGACGAGCGCCCGGCCGGCCTCGGTGACGATCGTCGGGTGGGCAACCTCCGCCTCGTCGCAACCGCTCATCACGCGGTAGACCACGGTTTCGGCGTACTCCCGCAACCCATAGTTGGTTGAAAACTCACTGTTCGTCTGGCTGCCGTCGTAGTCGACGCCGAGCCCGCCCCCGACGTCGATGTACTTCATCCCGGCGCCAAGCCGACTGAGTTCGGCATAGACCCGGGTCAGCTCGGCGAGCCCGGCGTTGACGACCTGGATGTCGCTGATCTGGCTTCCCATATGGCAGTGCAGCAAGACCAGGCAGTCGAGCATCCCCGCCGCTTCGAGCTGCTTGACCACCTTCAGGACACCCGCGATGCTGAGCCCGAACTTGGCCTTCTCCCCGGTCGAGTGCCGCCATCGGCCGCTTCCGTGACTCTCGAGTTTCAGCCGGACCCCGATCTTGGGTCGCGCCCCCGAGTCCTTGAAGACGCGCAGCAGAACCTCGAGTTCGTGGAGGTTCTCGATCACCGCGACGATGTTCCTCCCGAGCTTGGTGGCGAGCATGACGTGGCGGAGGTACCTCTCCTCCTTGAAACCGTTGCACACGATGAGGCGATCCGGACTGTCCACCGTCAGCCCCATGACCGCGAGCAGTTCGGGTTTCGATCCGACCTCGAGCCCGAAGTTGAGATCCCGGCCGATGGTCTCGATCTGCTCGACCAGGAAACGCTGTTGGTTGACCTTGATCGGATAGACGCCGGAATACCCGCCCGTGTACTCGTTGCGCTCCATCGCCTCGGTGAACGCGCCCACCATCTCTTCGATCCGCCGCCGCAGGAGATCCGGGAATCCGACGGTCACCGGGCTGCGAATCCCCCGCTCTGCGAGACCCCGGACGACCTCGAAGAGATCAATCCGGTGATCGACCCTCTGATCCGGTCGGACCATCAGGGTTCCCGATTCTCCAACCTCGAAATACCCCATGCCCCATTCCTCGAGACGGTAGAGCTCGGCGGTGTCCTGAATCGTCCAGGGTTCTTCCTGGGTCAATGTCTTCGAAGAATCGGGAGGATCGGCGTGTCGTCATCGGAGCATCATATCCGGATCTTGAAAATCCTGGTCATACCCGGGGGTGGCTGCGGTTGACGTCAACCGGCTCCTGTGCTCAGCCCTCACCCCTTTCACCAGCGGATCCGAACTCCGCGTTTTTCCACCCTCCTATATGTCGGATTTGATCCCGGTTCTGCTATCCTCGCCCCATCAGAACGGTCATCGGACCGAGATCAAAAAAGGGGGAAGGAAACCATGGGAAACGGATTAAAGGGGCAGCTGTTCCGCCTCATCATGCTGGTCCTCGTCATGATCGCTATCGGAATGCCGGCCGCGGCGCAGGAAGAGGAAGACACACCGGGCGACGATGTGAACGAACTCGCAGTGATGGTCGGTGAGATCACCGTCACCGCACAGAGACGCGAAGAAAACATCCAGGAGGTCCCCCTCGCGATGACGGCGATTCAGGGCGAAGACCTCGAAGTTCTCTCCGCCGGCGCACCCGATGTCCGCGTGCTCTCGGGCCGAGTTCCCTCTCTCGTGATGGAGTCGTCCTTCGGTCGCGCGTTCCCGCGTTTCTACATCCGCGGCCTCGGCAACCCGGATTTCGACCTCAACGCCTCCCAACCGGTGTCCATGATGGTCGACGAGGTAGTGCTCGAAAACCCCGTCGTCAAGGGCATGCCGCTGTTTGACCTGGACCGGGTCGAAGTCCTTCGCGGCCCCCAGGGCACCCTCTTCGGCCGCAACACCCCGGCCGGCGTGGTCAAGTTCGAAACCCGGCGACCGACCCTCGGCGATGCGGGCGGCAACTTCCGCGTCTCCTACGGCACCTTCAACACCTTTGACCTCAGCGGTGGGGTCAATGTTCCACTGGGCGACCACTTCGCCATGCGCCTGTCGGCCCTCTACCAGTCGCAAAGCGACTGGGTCGACAACGACTACGAACCCGGACCCGTCGACAGCCTCGGCGGCTATACCACCGGCGCCGGCCGATTCCAGCTGCTGTGGAGCCCGAGCGACGATTTCAACGCCGTGGTCAACCTCCACGCCTGGGATGTCGACGGAACCGCCCGGATCTTCCGGGCGAACATCCTCGAACACGGCGGCGGCGGCCTGGTCGATGGTTTCGAGCAGGACAAGGTCTATCTCGATGGCAAGAACTCGCAGGTGATCTCGTCCTACGGCGGGTCGTTCCGCTTTGACTGGGATTTCGGCGCCGCCACGCTGACCTCCATCACCGGTTTCGAGAAGATCGACAACATGCTCAGCCGCGGCGACATCGACGGCGGCTACGGCGCCGTTTTCGCCCCGCCCTACGGCCCGGGCTTCATTCCGTTCCCATCCGAGTCGGCGGACGGCATCCCCAATCTCGATCAGTTCACCCAGGAATTCCGCCTCGCCAGCAACGGCAACAAGACTCTTGACTGGCTGATTGGGCGCGTTCTACTTCAACGAGGACTTCCAGGCCGATACCTACAGCTTCAACAGCCTGGCGCCGGGTAACCCCCGGGACGGGTATGCCTGGCAGACCCAGGAGGCGACCTCGTACGCGTTCTTCGGTTCCCTCGAGTTCCACCTCGGCAGCAAGTGGGACCTCGCCGGTGGTCTGCGCTACACCAGCGACGAGAAGGACTTCGCCGCCGGGCGGCCCGATCCGACCTTCCAGACCCCCACCGTCGAGCCCATCACCGAGTACACCGATGCCGACAACGTGAGCTGGGATCTCAGCGCCACCTACAAACCGAACACCAACGTCAACCTCTACGGCCGCATCGCCACCGGTTTCCGCGCACCCTCCATCCAGGGCCGAATCCTCTTCTGCCCGGACTTCGCCGGCGGCACCGACCCGGCGACCAACTGCGTCACGGTGGCCGACAGCGAGACCATCATCTCCTACGAAATCGGCGCCAAGATGATCCTGGCGGAAAACAAGCTCCGCCTCAACCTCGCCACCTACTACTTCGATGTCGACGGCCAGCAGATCACCGCGGTCGGCGGCGAGTACAACACCGCCGCGCTGCTCAACGCGGCCAAGACCGTCGGCTACGGTCTCGAGGCCGACATCGAGTGGACTCCTTCGGCACACTGGTTCATGACCTTCGGCGCGAGCTACAACCCGACCGAGATCCAGGACCCGAACCTGACCGTCGCGCCCTGCGGCGGCGGCTGCACGGTCCTCGACCCGGTCGTCAACGGGCTCGCCTACATCGACGGCAACTCGCTGCCGCATGCGCCGGACTTCATCTTCAACGGAATCGTCAACGTCCGCTCGAACCCGGTCGACAAGGGGCTTTTCGCCACCCTCGACTGGGTGTATTACTCCAAAAAGCAGTTCATGCTCTACGAGTCGGCGGAGTTTCAGGATGACTCCTTCGAGGTCGGCCTGCGCTTCGGATACGGTTGGAACCACGCCAAGTACGAGATCGCCGTGTTCAGCCGCAACCTCCTCGATGCCCAGATCGTCCGCGGCGGCATCGACTTCGACAACCTGACCGGTTTCACCAACGACCCGCGGATCATCGGTCTCGAGTTCGTCGGCCGGTTCTAAAATCCACCCTTTGCGATTCCGGCGCCCGCTCTTCGGAGCGGGCGCCTTGCATTTTCCCTTCCTTTTTTCTTGGCTTGCCTTCCCTTCTGCCTGTCGCCCCACCGGATTGGCTTGGCAAGAGAGGGAAGTCAAGCCAAGAAAAAAGACATACAATTCAGTCCATGTCCACCACTCCCTTTTCGACCGATATGCAGCTCGACGGCTGGCGGCTCTTCTGGGCGCACCTCGAGGTCGGGACGCCGACAGGATGATTCTCGCGACCAGGCGGGAAGAGGTCGCCGAAGCCGCCCGTCGGCGGTTCAGCGACACCGCGGCCATCAGCGGCGATCCGGTGGTGGCGGCGCTGCGCACCCTTTTCCGCGCCGCCGGCTGCGATCCCGACCCGCTATCGCCCGGCGTCCGAGGCGCTGCTGCGCCGCCTCGTCAAGGGCGGCGAGCTGCCCGAGATCTTCCCCCTTGTCGATCTCAACAACTGTCTTTCGGCCGAGCTTGCCGTGCCCTGCTGCGTCATGGTCGAGGGCTCGTTCACCGCGCCTCTGACCTGGCGGTCGGGAGTCGAAGGCGAGAGCTACGAATCGCTCCGCGGCCCCTTCAACCTCGAGGGCAAACCGGTTCTCTCCGACCCGGATGGGCCCCTCGACACACCCATCACCGGCAACGTCAGGGTCAAGGTCGAGGCCGACACCAAGAAGGCATGGCTCGTCGCCTACATGCCCGCATCCGAACTCGACAACGAGACCGCCGGCACCACCCTCGACCGCCTCGCCGAGCGGCACCGGGATCAAGGTCGAGTGG
This sequence comes from uncultured Acidobacteriota bacterium, assembly GCA_963704125.1. Classification (GTDB taxonomy): domain Bacteria; phylum Acidobacteriota; class Thermoanaerobaculia; order Thermoanaerobaculales; family Sulfomarinibacteraceae; genus JAHECW01. Next base: position 300,975 of record CAVPHA010000020.1, read on the forward strand.
AGTTGAACCGCGAGGACGCAGGGAACGCCAGGACATCGGACCATCGCATAGCACCGTCGCAAGTCGCAAGCGCAAGACGCAAAGCCGCGAAGGGGTCACGAAGACATCGCACCATCACGAATGGGACACGGATTCCGCGGATCGCACGGATCATCGCAACCGAGGATCACGGCGGAGTCAGTGTCGGTCGGACCGCCACCACCTGTTGATCGAGTCGACGCTCCGAACACCAGTGTTCGTCCCGCCGACTCGATCAACAGGCCGCCGCGCCTACGGCACGCCGGCTTCGCCTTGGTTCCGCTCTTAATCTTCTTTCAATAGAAAAAGTGGATGTCGATCTGGAGGAGTTCCGATACTCGAGAAACTGAGGAGGCTGGACGGTCGTGCTAGAAGCACCATACAAGACCTGTGAGATCAGATTCCGAAGTGCCGCGCTTCGGAATCTGATCCCACAAGTCTTGGGTCCTCGGCCCTGGGACGAGGGCCGCCGTCCAGCCGGTTGACGATCCTGAGAACGAAATGGCCGAGGTCGGCACTGGGCCCGATCCGTGCCGATCCACCAAATCCGTGTTCATCCGTGTCCCAATTGCAGCTGCGATGGCTCTGCGCCTCTGCGTTGAACTGAGATGCTTCGTGATTTCTTCGCGTCTTTGCGTCTTCGCGTCTTGCGACGGTGCGACGCTTCGATGTCCTTGCGTCCCCTTGCGTCCTTGCGGTGAATTACGGACGGTAGAGCTGGATCCTCGAGTCGGGCACTCGTTGGGACAACCGGGTCATGCTCTCCCCCACCCTCGCCTTGATCTCCTCGAGATCCAGGGTCAGCAGCCGACGATCGCGCATGATCACTCTGCCGTCGCAGATCACCGTCTGCACATCCGAGGCGCGGGTCGAGTAGACCAGGTTGGCGGCGGGATCGTGGACCGGCTGGTTGTGGGCGCCGCCGAGATCGACGAGGATGACATCCGCCAGGAACCCCGGCGCCACGTGGCCGAGACTGTCCGGCAGCCCATAGACCTGCGCACTGTCGCGGGTCGCGATGGTCAGAGCGGCGCCCACCGGCATCAGTCGAGAGTCGCCGGCCTCGTGCTTGGCGAAAAGGGCCATGAGGCGCAGGGACTCGAGGATATCGAGGGTGTTGTTCGATACCGGACCGTCGCTCGCCAGGCCCACCGGCACCCCGGCTTGACGAAGCGCGAGCACCGGCGCGGCGCCCATGGCGAGCTTGAGATAGGTCTTGGGCGCGTGGGCAACGCCGCATGGACGCGAGGCCATGAGATCGATATCGGCGGCGGTGACACCGCAGCAGTGGGCAAGGATCGTCGGTCGGTCGAGAACGCCGGTGTCCGCCAGGATCTCGATCGGCGTGCGGCCGTGGGCGGCCACACTGGCCTCGGTCTGGCCGGCGGTTTCGGCGGCGTGGATGTGGATGCCGAGATCGAGTCGCTCGGCCTCGGAGGCCACCGCCGCGAGAAAGTCGTCGTCGCAGGTGTACGGCGCGTGCGGCGCGAGCCAGGTCGTGATCCGTCCCTCGGCGGCGCCGTCGAACTCTTCGGCGAACGACGCGGTCTGCTCGACGCCCTCGTCACCCTGGCTGCCGAAGACCGCCCAACCGAGGGCCGCCCGGGTGCCCGCCCGCTCCACCGCCGCCGCGACGCGGTCCATGTGGAAGTAGTGATCCGCGACCGAGGTCACCCCGCGCCGCGATCATCTCCGCCAGACCGAGTTGCATCCCCCAGAAGACGTCTTCCGCCGTGAGGTTCGCCTCGAGCGGCCAGATGTACTCGTTGAACCAGGTCGCGATGTCCACGTCCTCCGCGAGCCCGCGGAAAATCCCCATGGATACGTGGGCGTGGGTGTTGATGAGGCCGGGCATGGCGAGGAGTCCCGCCGCGGGGATCACCTCGATCCCCGCCGCGGCCACGATGGCGCCGGCGGGCTCGACAGCCGTGATGAGGTTGCCGACGACGTGAATGTCGTGACCGCGAAGCACGCGGCACCGGTCCGAATCGCACCGGAGAATATCGGCGCCCTGGATCAGGAGTTCGTTCATGCACCGAATTCTGGAGCAGCCGGGCCGATCCCGCAACACCGGACGCTTGTGTCAGATCACGCAGATGGCGCTTCTACCGACTCCGCGCTCAGTTCCTCCGAAGTCGCCTCACGGAGGGATGCCACCGAAACCTCGAAATGCAGGGTTTTTCCCGCCATCGGGTGATTCCCGTCGAGGGTCACCTTGTCGCCGGCGATTTCGGCGATGAGAAGATGCTGCTCGCGTCCGTCCGGGAGCTGCGCCGCAACCACCGTACCGATTTCGGGTTCGAAACCGAGCTGTTGCTTGGTAACCTCGACGACCTTGTCGGGCTCGTGTTTGCCATACCCCTCATCGGGCGGAAAAGTCATGGCGAGCTCGGCGCCCAACTCACGACCCTCGAGGGCCTTCTCGAGGCCCGGAATCAGATTCCCGTGGCCGTGAAGATACTCCATCGGGCCGCGCTCATCGGTGCTGTCGACCAGGGTGCCGTCGTCCACGGTCAACCGGTAGTTGATCCCAACGACGACGTCTTTCTCGATCCGCTCGGTTGCCATCGACTCCTCCACTCTGCGCCGAGCGCCGATCCAGTTCCAATCATTCCCCGGGCTCGGGATCCCGGACCTCCGCATTGGCCCTGAGCTCCCGGACCAGGATGCCGAGCGCCTGCCCGGTACGCTCTTGCCGAAGAAGATCCCTCACAACAGGCTCGGCATCTTCGAGCGGCACCGATGCGCCGATCACGATTTCTTCGACCTTGATCACATGGAACCCGAGGGAACTCTCAACGACCTCGGAGATCTCGCCGGGCTGGAGAGCCCACACCGCGACATCGAAGGACGGGACCATCTGGCCGCGGGTCGTGAATCCGAGATCGCCGCCTTTCAATGCGTTCGGCCCCTCCGAGAGCTCCACCGCAAGACCGGCGAAATCTTCCCCCGCAACCGCCCGTTGGTGAGCCGCCACCGCCTTGGTCCGCGCAGCTTCCCTCTCGGCGGGGCTCGAATCGGGCTCGACCTTGAAGAGAATGTGACGCGTGTGGATCCGGTCCTGTTCCTTGAAGAGTTCCTGATTCTCGGCGTAGAAGGCCGCGATTTCGGCGTCGGTGATCTCGATCTCCGCGACGATCTGAGTCTCGACCAGAGTCCGAATCAGATCGGCCTGCACGACGGTGACTCGAAGCTGCGCGTAGGAAACGCCCGCCTTGATGAGCTCGGCTTCGAGGTTGCCCCGTCCGCCGGCTCCCTCGGCCATCACCCGGAGTTTTTCATTCACCCGATCTTCATTGGGTTCGATCCCCAGCCGGATTGCCTCTTGGGCCAGCAGGCGATTGTCGATGGCCCGCTGCAGGGAGGTTCTGATGACGATGTCTCCCTTGGACGACAAACCCTGGCTCTCCAGCTCTTTCTGGACCTGCGGAAACAGCAGCCCGATTTCCCAGGTCGAGATCGTCTCGCCGTTGACCACGGCGGCGATTTCGTCGGGCCGGCCCTGAGCTGTCGCCACGGAGGCGGCGCAGATCAGCAACACCGCTACAACCAGCCACGGAGTCGTTCGTTTCATGGGATCTCCTCATCGGTCAATAGGATTGACGGCGGTTTGTCGCGACCGATCGCCGCGGTCCGCGCATCCGGCGCCATACGGTAACACAGTGACCGCGTCGCTTCCCGAACCGAGTTCGGGTTTCAGATGAACGAACGCCACCCCGATCGCGCCCGCGCAACGACCTCTCCATCCTCGCGACGCGCGATCTGGTGCCGGACCACGCAACCGCCATCGGCGTCGACGGTCTGACTCTGCGACACCACCGTCTGACCGTGGTGGCACTCGGAGAGATAGCTGATGTCCAGCTCGGCGAGTTCGTGCCCCACCCAAACACGGTCCGGAACCGCCTCGATCGCCCACTCGACATAGCTGGTGTTGTTGACGTGATCCACCAAATCGAGATCGCTGCGACGAACCGTGAAGACGAGCTCGCAATCGGCGGGATCCGGCGTTTCAAGACGCGGCGGTTTCATGGGTTGGGCGCCGAGCTTGTGGCGCGAAAGTGCGTCGAGCACCGCGGCGGGAAAACGGATCGGCCGACGACGTTTGAAATCGAGGACCAGCCAGAGGGTCGTCGCCGAGGCAAGCACGTCTCCCGAGGCATCGACAACCTCGAAACGGCGGTCGATCAAGAGTCGATTCCCCGCCTCGGGCCAGGTCGTGACCACGATCTCCTCATCGGCCCCGGGCCAACGTTCGACTTCGAGCCGGAGACGAGAGAGGACCCAGGCCGCTCCGCCCTCGATGAGGGTCTCCATGGCGACGCCGAGCTCGGCCGCGTGGGCGCCCGCCGTCTCCTGCAGGAGCCGGCACAGGATCGGCGCCTGCAGTCGGCCTGCATGGTCGATCTCATACCTGCGGACACGGAATGCTCGGCGGTGCGTCGGCCTCAAGGATCCTCCGGCCGGATGCTAACACGCATCCGGCCGGAGCAGTCGTCGTCGAGCCCGCCGCCGATGGCGGTCCACGAACTGCCGGTCCAGCCGGCGATGTGGTCGGCGGTCGCGGATCCTGCCGCGTCGGTGAAGCCCCCGCCCACGATCAGCATCCCTCCTGGTGACAGGGTCGTGCCTACCGGCGATTCGGTTGCCTGGCCCGAGAACAACCACGCAAGTTGCTTTAAACGCAACAATTTCCTATTGGAACAGTCGACAGGGGAGTATCGCACCCATTCTCAGATTCGAGAGATCTGGTTCGAACCCGCACGCCGAATGTAACCACAAAGCACTGATTCAAATCAACTTTTTCAAGTTCTCGGTTCTGAGAGGCCGATTCTCAGATCAGAGAAGAATACGCCCCCGGTTCGCACCGGGGGCGTAGCCGTTCCATTCGAGCGGTCTCAGTTGACGTCGGTCGCCTCGAAGAACCCGAGAATCTCACCACCCGGTCCCGGGGCGTGAATGTCCATTTTGATCAGGACCCCGAGGTCTTTCGAAATACACTGCCGGGTCCAGGTGCCGGCGTTCACCCCTCCGGTAATGGTGATCGTCGAACACACGCAGTCGAATGTCCCGGCGCCGGTCGTCACGCTTTCGCTCGTGCTCTCGACGAGACCGTCATAGGGTTCTGTCGACGTTGACGTCGTTCCACCAGGATCGGCGACGATGGTCTCGGTCACCGATGGTGTGGTCCAGGTCTCGCCCTCGCACCACCGCGTGAAAGGGCCGACGTAGAGGTCGGGGCTGTAGGTGGTGGCGCTTGAAGAATCGGGTAGCGGGAACCCGCCCGCATCAACGGACACCTCGTCCATTCTCGACTCGATCTCCCCATGCCCGGTGGGGTTCGTCAGCACCCGGTGGACCTCTCGACTCTCGGTGGTCACGGTCACGATGATCCCCATCCCGGCGTCCAAGGTCATCACCGAGGTGTCGTGACTCTGGTTGGCATCGGTGGAGTGGTGCGTCCGGACCAACTCGCCATCGAAGGTCTCGCCGTCGTACTCCGCCAAGATGTCGTAGGTCACCTGGCGACCCGGGGAGGGGAACGGGAGAGTGACGCAGGCTCCGCCACCTCCGCCGCCTCCGCCGCCGCCTCCGCCTCCTCCACCTCCACCACCTCCTCCGCCACCACCGCCACCGCCGCCTCCGCCGCCGCCACTCGAGATCCCGCAGAACCAGATCTCCGCAGCCCCCTCGAAGGTCGGATCATCGGACTGGCTGTCGATGACGGAAAGACCCACTGAAATCGGTCCGCCTTCGACGACTCTGACGATCAGCGTGTACGGACCGCCCGACGCCGACGCCCCGAAGAAGCCGACGACATTGTTGATCTGATCGGTTTCGCCGATCTCGAGGTGATAGGCCTTGGTCCCGACGACCACGCCCGCTGGCGAAACCAGCGTCAACTCGAGCTCGGTTTCGTCGGCGCCACCGTTGAAGAAGAGCGCGTTGGATCGAAAATCACCACCGAGGACACCGGACAATCGCGCCTCTTCTCCTTCCTCGAGAAGACAGATGTACTGATCTGCCGGGATGGACTGACCATAGGTGCCGCCGGGACTCTGGTTGTAGGTGCGGGCCAGCACGATGAGCGGCATCGGCGCCCGTGATGCGAAGCGCGCCGTTGGCAGCTCGGCATACCAAACGTCGACGACATGACGTCGTCGAGGGCGACGAGTTGACCCGGATCGACGGTGAGCGAGACAACCTGCGGTGTCGTCACTTCGCTGCCCTTGGGGTGATACGACAAGGTGACGGTGCCCTTGTTCGCGTCCGAGCCCGAGAGATCCTGAGATCGGTGCGCCACAGACTCGTTCCGACTCCCGCGGCCCGAGCCACTCCCTGGAGCAGAGAGATCGGCGTTTTCGCTCGGGGAATGGTTGCGCGAGCACCGCCACCGGATCGCCGGTGCGGTTGTCGACCACCGAGGCGTAGGCCACCAGCGGGCACGGTCGGCCGCACGACTGCGTAGGCGGTCTCGGTGGCCGGCGCCCCGACGGCCGCGAAAATGTCGTTGATCTGATTCTGACCGTAGGGCTGGACGTCGTAGGTCTTGACCGTCCCGATCTGCGACCCGCCGGCGTTGTAGAGCGTCACTCTGATGGTCCCTGAAGCGAGCGGTGTCCCCGCCCATCCCAGGTTGGTTCGGAAGCTCCCCGACTTGGCCAGATAGACCAGATAGCCGTCCTCACCCGCCGCAAGCGCGAGTTCCACCGGAACGCCCGGGATGAACTGGCCATAGGTTCCGCCGGGAACCTGGTTGTAGGTGCGCGAGGTCACGACCAGGTCGTCGCCGGGCGCCTCGATCAGGAGCGCCCCGGTGCCGGAAAATGAAAAGCTCGATGACAGGACATTGCCGAGCTGGACCTGACCGTCGGCGGGAACCGGAACATCGACAAAGGTGTCGAGCGAGGCGTTGCTCTGCCCGTTCTTCAGCAGATAGACCCGCACCGTAACCGCACTGTCCTCGGTGTTGACGATCCGGAGGTCCGTCCTCCAGTTGGTCCCGGCGCTGCCGGAGACATCGGCCGACGCCGACACCATCCAGCGATCGGCGTGGACGGGGGCGACGCTCAGCAGGAACGAGAACACGGCAATGAGGATGGCGGCTTTTCTGATTCGAACGGTGACGACGCGATCTGTTCATGACACTCCTCTTCAATCTGGACGTTTGTTGTCGTTTTATCAGTCTTGGGACGCGTTCTCATGATAGCACGCAATTGCGCCCTGAAATCGAACGAGGGGTCCATTTGACCGGATGCGCGAACCGCGCATCTTGAGCAGCGGGTGCCGGGGCTTGGCTCCCGCACCTGCGAATCGGCTCACTCGATAGCTCCGGGCTGGAACCGGTGCCCGGTGCTAGCCGTGAACCACTCTGCCGAATTCGCGCATCCAGGCGAGCTCGTCGCCGGACATCGGTCCTCGCCGCACCGCTTCGAGATTGGCCTCGAGCATGGCCCGGTTCTTGGGCCCGGTGAGGACCACCGAGACCTTCGGCTCGGTCAGACAGAAGCGGTAGCAGTCGCCGGCGGTCGGCACCCGTCCGTCCCAACCGCGGGGCCGTTTCAGAAGCTTGCGCCACCTGGTCGCGGTATAGGCCACCACCGAGTGCCGCTGCGGGATCGATGTACGGGAAGATGTCCACCTCGGCGCCCGGATGAGCCGCGTTGTACCGCACCATCAGCACATCGAGGGGCGAGTCGGCCGCCAGGGCCCCGGCCCGTCGGCGGTTGTGGATCGACACCCCGAGGGCGCGCACCTTGCCCTCCTCGCGCAGGCGCACCATCTCCCCCACCGTGTCGTCGGACCACCGGGACAGAACACCCGAGCCAGTGCATCTGAAGAACATCGAGGTAGTCGGTGCCGAGCACCTTCAGCGCCCGTTCGACGAATCGCCTCAGACCTGCGCCCCGAACCGCGACGGTGGGCCCGGTCGCCACGACGAACCGATCGCGGTCTCGCGTCAACGCCCGCCGAACCGGTCCGGTGGCGCGGCCCATCCGGGGGGTCCAGAAGAGATAGTTGATCTCGGTCTCGCGACAGCGCCCACTCGATGCCTGCCTCGTCGATCCCGTAGTTCCCGGCCAGCCCGAGGCGGAACACTTCTTTGTCGATCTTCGGCAACGTACGAATCAGCGGATCTTCCATCTCGGCTCCTCACAATCGACGCGAACCCTCGTCCTATCCCCGGTCCGAACCCGTCCAGAGCGGCTCGACGAAAACCAGGGGGTTGATCGATCGCACATTGATAGCACACCGGTCCCACTCAGCAAACCGTGCCCTCAGCTTCGGTGAACCCGGTCAACTCGATCTGCTCCACACGACTCGATGGGAGCAGACCGCGCTCAAAGCGGGAGCGGGTCCACTCGTTTCGAATCACCAGATCCCAAGGTGCCCGATCCCCACCGGCCACGATCGAGGCCTCCTTTGCATTGCGACTGCGTCTTGTTATCATAAGGTGAAGCGTATCTGAACAACCCGAAACAACGATTGGGGAGACCATGAAGACGACTCTTATGATGGCGGCGGCTATACTCCTGATGACGAGCACGGCACCGGCCATTACTCCGAGCTATGAGGTTGTCGTCCCGGCTGCCGTCCGAGGCGCGGGTGGAGGCGGCTCGGTTTGGCAGCTCGATCTCTACCTCAGCAACCTCGGTGACGCGACAGCAAGCGTCTCGGTCCACTGGCTGGAACGAAACACCAACAACACCGTAGCGCTTCCGGCGGATCTGACCATCGAGGCCGGAAAGACCGTCGTGCTCGACGACGCGTTGATGAGTCTCTTCTCCCTGCCGAGCGCCGCCGGAGCCGTACGGTCTGGTCTCCACCCAACCGCTCGGCGTCAATTCCTACATCTACAATCTCAGCGGCGGTGTCCGATTCGGGCAGGGATTCGAGGGCATTCCGGTTTCTCACGCCGCCAATGCGCTGACCGAGGTCGTCATCCCAGGCCTCCGCGAAGACGGGGCGAACCGATCGAATCTCTTCGGCGTCGCGGGCCCGGCGGGCGCCACGGCCAGGGTCGTCATTCAGCGGCTCGACGGGGCTGTCGTCGGTCAGGGGACCGTCGACCTGGCGCCCTTTTCGGCCTGGTATCAGAGCATCGCCGGTCTGGTCAGCGGGGCGCCCGGCAACGTGGTCGCATCGATCACCGTGATCTCGGGATCGGCCTGGTTTGCCGGATCGAGGGTCGACAACAACTCAGGAGATCCGTTCACCGCCGGCGCCGTCACCGGGTCGTCGGGTGACTTCACCATCGCGGACATGGTCGGCACCTATCTCGGTTTGTGGCACAATTTTTCCTTCGGAAGCACCGGTGATTCCTCGGCATCCATCACCGTCAACCAGGTGAATAAGACCGTGAGCATGACCATCGATCTCGACGGCTCGGTTCTCGGTGGGGCCGACCCCCAGGCGGAGACCTTCACGGGTCCGTTCGACAGCCACGGTTTTACCGTCACCGGGTCGTCAGCCGTCTTCGGCGACCTCACGATCGAGGTTGACATCCTCGGCCGCCTTGTTGGAATGGGAACCGACGTACCCAGTCCCGCCATCGACCGAGTCTATTTCTCGGGCTCGGCCTCGCCGGACACGATCGCCATCGACTACCTCGTCGTCTTCGCCGGCGGCAGCGGTACGGCGGAGGGAGTCCTGACCATGACCCGGTGACCGAAGACCGCACCTCGAGGTGATAGAATCTTAAGATATGACAGGACTTCGAGACAGGAACACCGACGCACGAATGACCGTTGACCGGCGACGCCGGAGTACTTGCTGCGGATGATCGAAGAATTCGAATCCAGCGCTCCCCCGGGGCCCAGGGTCTGGGCCATCGGTGGCGGCAAGGGCGGCGTCGGCAAGTCGGTGGTCACCACCAATCTCGCCGTCGCCGTGGCGCGAAGCGGCGCCCGGGTCGCAGTGGTCGACGCCGATCTCGGCGGCGCCAATCTCCACACCATGGTCGGCGTTGCCTCGCCCAAGCGGAATCTCTCGGACTTCATCGCCCGACGGGTGCCGACCCTCGCCGAGGTCATGATCCCGACTCAGATCGAAAACCTCTGGCTGGTCAGCGGCGCCAAGGCGTTGCTCGAAACCGCCAACCCGAATTGGGGCCAGAAGAGCAAGATCCTCAGTCACATCGCAAGGCTCAATGTCGATCACGTCTTTCTCGATCTCGGCGCCGGAACCGCCTTCAACGTCCTCGACTTCTTCCTCATCGCTCGGAAGGGGGTCCTCGTGGTCGTCCCAGAGGCGACATCGGTGGAGAACGCTTACTTCTTCATCAAGGCTGCCTACTTCCGCAAGCTCAAACGGGCCCAACCCCGCGCCCAGGTCAAGGCGGCCATCGACCAGGTAATGGGGAGCGAGATGCGACGTTCGATTCGCACCCCCCGCGATCTCATGGCCCAGGTGATGGCCGTCGATGCCGAGGCGGGGGCGGCGCTCATGGAGGAGGCCTCGACCTTCAGTCCGTCGGTGATCGTCAATCGGGTCGAGCGCTCGGAGCAGGCGCGTCTCGGCGCCGAAATGGGTTCGGCGTGCCGCGACTACTTCGGCATCCGCCTCCGCTGTCTCGGCACGCTGCCCTTCGATAATCTCGTCCGGCGCTCGGTGGACGAACGACGTCCGGCCGTGGATCTGTTCCCGCAAAGCAGCTTTGCCGGCGCCATTCGCAATATCGCTTCGAGCTTTATCGATAGCGGGGCGGAGGCCTTCAAATGAGCCACCCGCGCTACGAGGACTGGCAGCTGCTTGATCTCACTCCGGGCGCCGAGCTGTCGGAGGTCAACCGCGCCCTGCAGTTCCGCAGAGCCCTGTACCAGCCCGGCGCGCTCGCGACGTATAACCTGCTCGATGAGGATGAACGGGTACGAATGCTCGACCGAATCGACGAGGCGTACCGGCGCATCACCGGTAACGAGGCGCCACCCAACCGCGGCCCGCAGGCGACACCCACGGCCGCCGAGGTCAGCAATGAAAGCCCGTCCGGGCCACCACCCGATCCGAGGACCGAGCCCGGCGCGTTTTTACGCCATCACCGTCGCTGCAAGGGTCTGTCCCTCGAACACCTCGCGACCGAAACCAAGATCCGTCCCGTGCTCCTCGAACAACTGGAAACCGAGGCCATCGAGCAGTTGCCCGCAGCCGTCTTTGTCCGCGGCCACGTGTTGCAGATCGCCCGGGCGCTCGGGTTGAGCGATCCCAATGAGATCGCTGCGCGATATCTGGCGAAGGTCAAGCTCGACTGAGGGCTTGAGGGCATTATCGGGGCTTGGGGGCATCATCCCCACGCCCTCATGCCCAGGCGCCAGTGGCACCGGCCACGCCCTCACTCCCTCAATGCCGTTTTCCAAGGGTCTCGGCGTCGTGATTTGCTTCTCCCGTTTCGGGGCTATTGACCGATCAGCACGCTGCCGACGGGCGCAACAACGAACATCTGCTTGGTGTACAGACCCGTGTCGCTGTAAGTGCCGGTGACGACACTGATCTTCCCGCCCGCCGGCGCCGTCGTCGTCGCCTCGTTGAAGGTGTCGTGGGGGTGGAAGATGGTGCCGTTCTCGGTGGCGCCATAACGGGTCTTGTCGGCATAGATTGTGTTGGAACCGGGGTGATTGTCGATGGCGGTCTCGAGCGCGTTGACCTCGAACGACGTTCCGTTGTTGGCGCCGGTACCGTTGGCGTCGCAGCCGGCATTGGTGTGGATGCCGACGGTGAAACCGTTGCTGTCCCACAGGACGGGGCTCCCCGAGCTGCCTCCGGTGGTGTCCACCGCATAGCGGTGCCAGATGTCGCTTCCCGAGACGCTCTCGCCGACATAGGCGCCGGTAGAGGTCTGGTTGGTGAAGTTCTGCGCATTGCGGTTGCCCGTCGACCCGGGCGGAGTGTTGTCCAGCCCCATCCCGGTGATCGCGCATGGTGTCGCCGATGGTGGGGTTGCCGTTGGTGGTGCGGAAGAACCCGCCCTGCGCCTGAAACGGGGTCAACCCGGTGTTCGAGTTCGGGCCGACGGTGAAGACCGCCCAGTCCTTGCCCAGGCCCTGCCCCTCGCCGTCGAAGCGCCAGACGACGCTGCTCGTATTGATCGGGTACTGATCATCGGGATCGGCGGCGACAGTGGTGCCGTTGGGCAACGACAGCGGCACGTTGAACTCGACGACGCCGGAAAGATCGAGGATCCCGTCCGGCAGCAGCGGGCCGCCCTGGTCAGGGTCGAAATCGGCACAGTGGCCGGCGGTCAGAAATCGGCCGTTGGAGATCATCCAGGACGTGCAGCCGCCGAAGAAGAGACGCCCGACGCGGCCATCGGTCGATGCCACGCGATTATCCGCTCCGCAGAGCGACTCGGTGTCCGCGCCATCCTGCGGATCACCGGCCACAACGCTGTCGACGGTGAAAAAGACCACTGCATCGACCGGGCTGCCGTGGAGCTCGATCTCAACCTCGTCGCCGTTGAAGATCGCCGAGCCGTTTTCCCAGTGCATCATGCTGCGGCTGTCGAGGATTCTGATCTCCCCCGTCGTGCACGGATTTGATGGAGAGATGCCCTCCCCTTCCGAGATCGGTTTCGCCGAAGTGAAGACGCAGCCAGACGGCGCCCGGAATCCGGATCACCTGGCGATAGACATCCGTCCCATCGCCGTTCAGGTTGAGATCCGTGCGCGAGTCCAACCGGATGTCTTCGACATGAAAAGGCACCGGCGCAAACTGATAACAGCCCTCGTCGGGAACCTCGTCCGTGACGGTCCCTTTTCAACCGGCAGCTCGACGCTTTCGGTCGCCGGAAAGTACGGGGCCCGCCATCAGGAGCGTCATCGAGGATCGCGAGGATGGTGTCGTGTATTCATCATCAACTCCGACTCACTGCAGGGTGACCAGCGTGAGCACGAGCCCACGCCCGGAATCCAACCCGGACATGGCCTTGCCCAGGACCGACCCCTGGGACTTCCGGTGATCCGTCACCTTTCTGCGCGTGCCCGGGCGTTGCCGAGGTCGTCAACAGATCGCCGGCTTGCCACCGGGGCGAAATCGGCATCGACCCAGACATAGACGCGCCCGGTGAGAGCCACCGGATACTGCCCGTCGGCAGCAGTGCCCCGCTGCCCCATGAGCATCCCGGGCTGCACATCTCCCGCGCCCGAGATGACCCCTGCCACCCGCCGATCGTAGGCCCGGTGGCTCACCTCCAGTGCGCCGAGCTCATCGCCGCCGATGGAGACGACCATCCCGGGCCCGGGGATCAGATCCGAAATCGGGCTCGAAACCTCGAACTGTTCGGAGAGATCCGAGCCGCCGGTGATCTGCAGCACCTCGGTGGTGATCCGTCCGTCGCCGCCCGGCGTTGAACTCCGCGTCGAGGACGATGGTGGCCTGCCCGGCGTTGTTGCGCAGGGTGATCTGCGCGCCGTCGGTACCGAGCTCGGTGGTCACCATCTCGATCATCTCGCCGACACCGGGTTCGAAGAGCGAGACCTGACCGCTTTCGTCGATGTTGAAGATCGTGTTGTTGTCTTTGTCCTCAATGGAAAAATCCGCATCTTCCCCGCTCGCCATCGGCATCGAGCTGCACCACCACCGCGTCGTTGGTCGTCAGAAAGATGTCGCTTCCCGAGTAGACGGGATCGGAGATGATACGACCGTCATCGCCGTGCAGATGGTGCCGCCGAGAACGATGTCGGCATCGAGGTTGCCCCCTCCTCGGACGTAGAGTCCACGCCCGCCGGGGCCCGATCGAGGTGAGGTAGGCGCCGTAGCCGGTCACGCTGGTGCCGTGGAGGCCCCACCCGCTGCCTGCCTGCGATCCCCAGACACCGATCCCGTTGCCTCCGGTGCCCTTGTTTTCGCCGCGCAGACCGGCCGAGTAGCCGCCGGGAGAGGTGCTCTCGATGACGCCTCTCACCGCCGACGCGGAACCGGAAGTGCTGTGCGAGATCCCGAGGAGCGCGGATAGCCGCGGTCCCGGATGGTGGACAGGTTTGTCAGGCTGAGCACCGGAAACGTCGAGAACGAGCCGGCCCACGCCTGGCCCAAGTGATCGTGCGGATTGGTCGCGAAGTTGCCGGCGGCGAAACCGCCGAGCGTGGCGGCGTCGACTCCGGTCAGCCCGGATCCGTCACCAGCTCACGGCGACGGCGCTGACGTCTCCCTGAACCGAGAGATCGATGGTGCCGCCGCCCGAGTTGGCGATGGCAAAGGTCTCGGGCGCCGCGGAGGGCCGGTCGATGCCCGCCTCGCTGATCGCGGTGTTGGTGAACCCGCCGCCGTCGAGGACGAGATCGGGGCCGCCCACGGTGTTGGCGGCGCCGAGCCCGGCGCCATCGGGTGAGTTGCTGACGCCGACGACGCCATAGGTCTCACCAGCCCGGATCGGGAACCTCTCCGCGCACGGCGGTGATCGCGGTTCCCACTGATTTGAGCTGTGAACCACTCTGTTTCCGGTGAGCCGCCGACGCCGCGCGACGCTGCTCGGCGTCGTCCGATGTTCCCCTGGCCGCCGGGGTCTCGACATCCGACTCCACGACCCCGCCGGCATCGACATACGCCGAGAGGATCCGCATCGCATCCTCGACCTCGGAGGGGGACGGCGCGGCGGCGACCCGGAAAAAGCGTGCCTCGGACCATTGAGCGGTCTCCTCGGTTTCGCTCCCGGGTTCGCCGATGATGGCGCGTACGAACCACGCATGATCGGCGCCGCGCGCCAGCGACGACTCCATCGGCGGCGTCCACGACAGAGCGCCTCCCGGGACCCTCGCGACCATGACCTCGGTTGCGTCGTCAAAGCCGGCGCCCGTGGCCAGATCGAATCCCGTCGGGCAGCTCGTAGACCGCCAGTTCATACCACCGAGCGTCCGGGAACCGCCTCCCAGGAGAAGGTCGGGCATCGGTTCTCGACACCGGTGAACCGCTCCGGAGCACCCGGGCGAAACCGCACGAGCATCGGCGCTCTCGCTCCTCGACGGGCATCGCGGCCAGAACGCATCACCAACGCGACCGGGACAAACCAATTTCTGGAAGTTCTCATCTTTCCCCCTCACCTCTTACGGCGTCGTCGCGGACCAGGCCGCGGTGTTTCCGCTTTCGAAACCATCGCCGAAAAGAAGACATGCAACCCCGCTGGCATTCAGAACCGCGAGATTGCTGCCAACGAGCCGAGCTCCCCCACCCGCGAGAACGGCGTCGGTGAAACATCCCGAAACCGCTGCATTCGAGGCATCGACCTTGAGGTCCGCCATCGTGACGACCGACGAACCGCCGTCGATTCGGACCTGACCGACGATGATCGTCGTCGAGCTCGAGACGCCGACGATGGCGAGACTCCTCTCGATGGCGATCGCTCTCCTGATAGACCTGGCTCTGAAGATCGATCTGCGTACAGACCGGATCGTCCACCGCCGCCTGAATCGTGGGATAACCACCCGAAGGAACGCTGCAGGTTGCCGCCCACAACGCCACTCCCGAACCGATCCACGCCGCGACTGCGAAACCAATGACTCGGTAGCTGCGCATCCATCCTCCAGTCATCGAAGGTCGCTTTCGCGAACATAATATGATATGTAGAATCAGAATCGATTTCGATTTGAGTATGAATCCGACGACTCGAGATGTCAAGGGACCCAATGACATACCAGCTGTCACCCTGAGCACCGCCACGCCGCCGGGCGGTGCAAACTCATGGGATGACAACAAGTGCGATTTCCTGTCATTCTGAGCGAGCGAAGCGAGTCGAAGAATCCCCCGAAGCCCAGAGCGACGATGGGGTGAGCAGCGCACCTCCAACCCGGAGGGGACCCTTCGACTCCGCAGCCTCGGAGGCTGCTCCGCTCAGGGTGACAGGGGTATATCATTGGGAGGCTCAGAATGCCGAGGATCCCAACGGGCGCGGTTCAGCCGGTGTTGCGCGCCATGGTTTCAAGCCAGCGCTGCACCATTTCGTCCTTGTAGGTTTCGACGACATCGGGGTAGCTCGCGGCGGGAAGGTCGGCGGTGCAGGACCTGCACACGATGCGGGTGTTGCCTCAACCGCCGCGGAGGTCTGCTCCAGCACCACAGAGGGGGCAGCGGATCTGCGGCTGGGTTCGTTCGGCCATGGGATCTGCAGTGCATTGCTCCATGAAACCTCTCCTTGACTCATGGTAGATCACAATCCCTCCGCAAGGAAGAGGCGAGCGTTCTCTGGTCGGCTGGCGGCTTTCCAACACCGGTGATTTCAATCTCGAGGTGGCTCGTCTCGAGCCCGTGAAGACCGGTGCGGGCGAAGAACCCACTCCCCGTTACAATGATCAAGTGAGAGCTTGCGGCAACGACGACCACGACGGGCCGATCGTCGTCTACTACGGGGACGAGTTGGCCCGCTACGGGTTCGGCCACGGCCACCCGTTCGGGTACGACCGACTCGGGATCTTCTGGTCGGGGATGAGTGAACGAGATTTGAACGGCGCCGTCGACATCGCCGCCCCGGTTCTGGCGACCCGCGACGAGATCGAGAGCTTTCACACGGCCGCCTACGTCGATCGGGTGATCGCGCAATCCACCGCCGGCGCCGGCTTCCTCGACTCCGGCGACACGCCGGCATTCCCCGGTGTTTACGAGGCCGCGGCGTGGGTCGTCGGCAGCACCCTCGATGCCGTCGACCGTCTCGTGCAGGGGCGGGCCCGCCGCGCATTCGTCCCGATCGCCGGGCTCCACCACGCACGCCGCGACTCCGCCGGGGGCTTCTGCGTTTTCAATGACTGCGGCGTCGCCGTCGAGGCGCTGCTCGCGAAGAGCGGCATCCGGCGCGTCGCCTATGTCGACATCGATGCGCACCACGGCGACGGCGTACTTTACGCCTTCGAGGACGATCCCAGGGTGATCATCGGCGATATCCACGAGGACGGGCGCTATCTCTATCCTGGCACCGGCGGAACCGACGAGACCGGGACCGGCGCCGCCGTGGGCACCAAGCTTAACCTCCCCCTGCCCCCCGCCGCGAATGACCGCGCTTTCTTTGCGGCGTGGGAACGGCTCGAGGCCCACATCGAGGCAGCGTCACCCGACTTCGTGATTCTCCAGTGCGGCGCCGACGGGCTCGCCGGCGACCCACTCACTCACCTTGGGTACACGGCGGCGGCGCACCGGCGCGCGACCACGAGGCTCTGCGCCATCGCCGATCGCCACTGTGACGGTAAGATCCTCGCACTCGGCGGAGGGGGCTACGACCCGCAGGGGATCGCTGAGGCATGGTGCGCGGTGGTGGAGGCATTCCTGGGAACATGAGAAGTCCTCGCCCCCGATCTCGGCGCAAGGGTCGTCGGTAGGAAACCTGGTTTGGTGATCGACAGCAGAATCATCAGCTCCGCCTACCGGCGGGATCCCGGTTACCGGATTCCGCCCCGCCCACCCGACGAACGTGGACTCATCACTATTCCTGCACCGCTCACTACCGGTGTAGCATGAACTCCTGTCATGGAGAATTCGTTTCAGTCCCCACACCAAAGCTCGATCCTCCGCCTCTTCTCGCGAGGCGCACTGGTCGGCGCGATCATCATGACGGCCTGTGCTCCCCGCTCGGTGAATCTCCCCATCCCCGAACCACTCGGCCACGACCTGATGGATCCCGCCACGGCAACCAGATTCGAGGAGGCCATCGACGATTGCGAGCGCTTCGCCACGAGGGGCGAGAGCGACCCGAGGCAGCATGCTCTCGCATTCACGAGGCTCGGTGATCTCCTGATGGCCTACGGGCAGGCCGAACAGGCGATTCAAGCGTACCGAAACACCACCGTTCTCACGCCGAAAGACCCGCTTGCCTGGCTGGCCCTCGGCTACGCTCAGGAGTCAGCTGTCCATCTTGAAGGTGCCGAGGCCGCTTTCTCCCATGCCCTTGACCTCGACTCCAGGTGCGCCTCAGCCCTCGTCGGGCTGGGCCGAATCCAGGCCGGCCGCGGCGATTTTACGGTCGCCGAGACATCCCTGCAGGCCGCTCTCGAGATCGATCGGAGCCGGGCCGACGCGCTCCACGAGCTCAGCCGCATCGCCCTGGCGCAAGGTGACATTCAGGCGGCTGAGCAGAGCATTCGGCAGGCGCGCACCCTGCAACCGGCCGCCACGCCCCTGATCTACGGCATGGCCATGGTCAGACGAGCTCAGGGTCGCTTGTCCGACGCCGATCGTCTCCTTCAGGAGATTCCCGCCGACAACCAACTCCACATTCCGGTTGCCGCAGACGACCCGGTCATCATCCGAATCACCAACTCCCGAGCCGGCCCGAGACAGCACGAACAACGCGGTCTGAGGGCCCACGCGAGCGGCCGTTATGCGCTGGCCACGGTGGAGTTCAGGACCGCTGTTCGGCTCGATCCCAGTCGGGTCGAGGCTCGCTACAATCTTGGCGTCGCTCTGCTCAAGGGGGGCCACAAGGATGAAGGGCTCGCCGAGTTCGAGAGTATCCTCGCTGCCCACCCCGACCATGTCCCCTCACTGCTCGCCATCGCGAGCGAAGAGCTCGCCAGCGGAAGTCTCAATGGAGCCACGGACCATCTCGCGGCCGCCGTCCGCGCCGATGGCGGTTCGGCGAGGTCGCACACGGCCTATGGCCGCGCACTCGCCTCCGCCCAGCGGTACGACGAAGCCATCCGGTCGTTCGGCACCGCGATCGAACTCGACCCGGCGGCGATCGAGCCCCGCACCATGACCATTGCCGCGGCGCTTCAGACCGGTCAATGCGAACTCGCCCGTGACCAACTCGGCCGGCTGAGGGAGCTCGCCGGTTCGGATCCTTCGACCGTCGCCCTCGCCGCCAAGGTGGATACGTGCCGGCCCTGATATTGCTCATCATCGCGATGCTCGTCCTGTCGCCGCCCTCCGACGGTGCTTTCGGCGCCACAATCGGTGATCTCGTCGAAACCGAAGCATCGGACCCAATCGTCGCCGTCTATCGGGACGGGGTCGTGTACGCATCCGAGCTCAGCCGATTCTCACCCGCTGGAAACCAGCGGAAACCCTCCGTCGAAGTGCTGGTCTCCCAGCTCGTGCTCGAACGGGAGCTCGTGCGTCTCGCCTGCTCTTCCGGCCTCGCAACCGGCCCCGACGTCGTCGCTCGCCTTTCGACCGCCGAGCGCGAAGCGGCCTCATCGGCGTTTGAGGAGTATGTCGGGGCCGCGATCCGAGTCACCAGCGAAGAGATTCGCCGGCGCTACGAGAAGAACATCGATATCTATGTCCACCCACCGATGGTCCGACTGCAGAACATCTTCATCAGGTACCCGACCGGGGCGACCGAATCCGATCGAGACGCCGTCCGGAAAGAGGGCGCCCACCTCCACCGGGAGTTGCTCGACGGCGCCGACTTCACCGACATCGCTCAGCGGTACTCGGACTCGCAGACTCGCCACTCCCTCGGTTTTGTCGGTTTCGTCCGTCGCGGCCAGCTACCGCCGCCCATCGAAACCATCGCTTTTGCCCTCGCGCCGGGAGAGATCTCGGAACTCATCGAGAGCAGCGAAGGCATCACGATCCTGAAGTGCGTCAGCGTTCGTCCGGAGACCATCACCCCACTGGACGAGGTCGCCGACTCCATCCGCCGGACGCTCATGAGTGAGAGGCTCGACGAACGTTGGCGTGAGATCGAGGCGATGATCCTCGCGGCTGCCGATCTCCGGGTCCTCCCAACAGAGGAGGGCGCCGGTCCCGATGCGGTGGAAGCCACGTGCACCTGGGGCGGGATCACTCGACGCGAGTTCGATCGGTTGGTTCAGGGGGTGCAAAAGGACCGGACCCGTGCCACCCGCCGGTGGGCCGTCCTCGAGGGAAGCGCGCACCGTGCGCGCCGCCTGGGGCTCGATCGTGGTCCGGACGCTCGCCAACGGGCTGACCGTCGGGCCACCCGCATCCTCGCCGACGCTGAACTTCAACGTCTCACCGATGAACATTCGATCGCCCCGACCGACGAGGACATCCGTCGCTACTGGAGTGACCATCGCTCACGGTTCGTCGAGCCCGAAACCGCCCGGATTTCTGTGATTCGACTCTCCTCGCCCTCGATCCCCCTCGAACAACGGCTCGAACGGGCATGGGTGCTGGCGGACGCCATCGACGACGGGACGATGATCTTTGAGGAGGCCGCGAGGATCGAATCAGATCACCCCAGCGCCGCCGACAGCGGCCGCCTTCCCGCCCTGACCGAAAAAGAGCTCGCGATCCTCGCCATCAACGTGGCCAAGGAGGCCGAGTTCGTGCAACCCGGTGAAACCAGTCGGCCCGTGGTTGATGGATCCACCGTGTGGCTCATCCGGCTCGATGAACGCACCCCCGAGCGGGAGCATTCCTTTGAGGAGTCCCGGACCAGCGTCCGCCGAATGCTCGAGCGAAACCTCCGGCGGGAGGCCCGGGCTGAGATCGCCGACACGCTGCTTGCCGGGCTCGCCGTGGAGATCCTCCAGAGCGCCGAGTGAACAAACAACGGGGCGCGCCCACCGGCGCGCCCCGTCTTCTTGATTCTGGTTTCTTCGCAGCAGTCGCTAGTCGATATCAAAGCCGATGAGCTCCACCGGTAGATTGGTTCCGGTGGGACGGATGATTGCGTTCATGCTCGGAATGTCGGTGTAGCCGTAGGGAGACCAGGTCGAGCCGATGCTCATGGCGTGGAAGCCCTGACCGCCCACGGTGTTACCGGCGTCGAAATCGACGTGGTTGATGCTGGTCGGACCGGCTTCGGCGGGGCTTGTCACGCTGTTGAGACATCCGATGAGAAAGTCGCTTCCCACCGAGTAACTCACGGTGACGGTGTTCAGCCCGAGAACTGCCGGAAAAGCCGAGCCACCGATCACCGACGCCGTGCCGCCTACATTCGGAGGACCGTAGAACGAGAGCCATTGGCTGGTAAAACCGAGTCCGCCCTGCATCCACTGGACCTGGGTCACCACTCCACCGCCGGGCAGCGGGTTGCCGTTGCGGGAGTTGAAACGGTTGCCCACCGAACGTCCGCCACTTGTAACGAGGTAGGAATTGGCGACACCGGTGTCATACTGGATGGTGTCGGCGCGCGGAGCGGCCGGTACCTGTTTCGGAGTTTCGTAGGAAACCACGGTGTGACCGGGGCCCTGATTCAGGGCTCCACCGTTCTTGTTTGTCGTGTGTTGATTGTCCGCTGCGTAGGTCGCTCCAGCGGCCAACGCAACCACGGCTGCCACCACGAGCGCCAACTCAAACCACTTCCGCATGTTTCCTCCTCCAAATAATCTCAAAAATCAACGAGCCGCAACGACCGTTGTCGCGACCCTACCACAATACTCGGGTGTTATTCTACCATGACTTTCTCATGATGCCGCGGCGGTTGACAGAAGATTATCCGCCCCGGACAATCAGCCGATGGCCACCGCTCACCACCTGTCGCGGATCTTCGCTATTCTGATGATCTTCGCCGTCGGCGCATGTTCGAATCACGACCGACTCAACCTGCTCATCGTCACCTTCGACACCACCCGGGCCGATCACATCGGCTGTTATGGCAATCAATCGATCCGAAACACCCAACATCGACCGGCTTGCCGCCGAAGGAACCCGATTCGAGCACGCCTACGCCGCGACCCCCATCACGCTGCCCTCCCACACCACCCTGATGACCGGCGTTTATCCCCTGGCGCACGGGGTCCGGGACAACGGGAGCTTTCGTGGTGACCGACGACCAGACGACCCTCGCCGAGATCCTCAGCGCCGAAGGGTGGTCCACCGCCGCCGCCGTCGGGTCTTTCCCGCTCACCTCGCAGTTCGGTCTCGACCAGGGATTCGGCCTCTACGACGAGACCCTGGCCGTGGAGTATTTCGATCACCTCGGACGCCGGACCCGGCCGAGGAGCGGGGTGTTCTTTGACGAACGCCGCGCTGAACAGGTCAACGAAGCTCTGGTGCCCTGGCTCGAAGCGCATCACGATGAACCGTTCTTTGCCTGGGTTCACTACTTCGATCCCCACCAGCCCCATCGGCCGCCGCCGCCCTACGATCAGCTCTACGCCGATGACCTCTACGACGGCGAGATCGCCTATGCCGACGAGTGTTTCGGCGCGCTCCGGCGCGAGCTCGAGCGCCACGGCGTCTGGGACCGCACCATCGTGGTCTTCGCCGCCGACCACGGCGAGGGCCTCGGTGAGCACCGCGAGCAGACCCACTCATTCTTGAACTACAACTCGACGCTACACGTGCCGTTGATCGTCCGCATGCCCGGCCGAGGACGAGGGACCGTGATTTCCGATCGCGTCTCCCTCGCCGATGTGGCGCCCACGGTCCTCGATCTCCTGGGGCTCACCATCCCCGACTCGGTCCAGGGCCGGAGCCTGGCTTCCGCGGTGGTCGAGGGAGAACCGGTGGCGCCGGCGTCGCTCTATTCCGAGACCCTGTCCCCCAGGCTCTCCAACGGGTGGGGCGAGCTCCGCACCCTCTTCGACGGCGATCTCAAGTACATCCACGGGCCCCGTCCCGAGCTTTTCAACCTCGGTATCGACCCGCAAGAACTCGACAATCTCGCAGAATCCGAGCCCGAAACCGCGGCCGCCATGCGGCAACGGCTCGGCGAGTTCATCTCCACCCACGCCAGGAGCACCGCCGACGCAGCGGTGGAAGTGGATGAACACACCCGCGAACAACTGGCGGCCCTCGGTTACGTTCCGTCCGCGGCTGAGACGCCCGTCGTCGGTGAGGAGATGCTTCGCGACGACGGGACGCCGCCCCAGGATCGGGTGGCCGACATCGCCGACGGGAGCGAGCTCCGCCAACTCCTGCAACGGGGTCAATACGAGCAGGCCCGCAAGGTCGCTCAGGTCCTGGTTGACCGGGACCCCGACCAATCCGACCTATCTGGAACAACTGGCGACGGCGGAACTGTATGGCGGCCAGGTCGCCGCCGCCGCTCGGACCATCGATCGCCTCACCAGGGTCAACCCCGGCGCCGCCGTCGAAGGGAAGATGATGCTCGAGCTGGCGACGGCGCTCTTTTTTCACGGCGAACAGGATGAGGCCATGGCGTTGGTGGCGGCCGAGCGCGAGCGTCGTCCGACTGCCGCCGCACACTATCTCTACGCCCTGCTGTCGAACGAGCTGGGACGAACCGACGATTGGCGGGAGGGTCTGACGGCCGCCGTCGCCGCGGACGAGACCTTCGCCCCCGCAAAGGTCGATCTCGCGGTCGACGATGCCAGGCGGGGTGATGCCCAACGAGCCGAAGTCGAGCTGCGTGCGGTGCTCGCCGACCAACCCTACTTCGAGCGCGCCCAATTCAACCTCGGGACCCTGATGGCGCATCAGCAGCGGTTCCCAGAGGCCGAGGCGTTTCTGGCGCGGGCGGTCCGGCTCGATCCGCGGTACCAGGAGGCATGGCGAGCTCTGATCATCGTTCAACTCGAGCAGGGTCGGCGCGACGCCGCCACGGCCAGCGTCGAGGAAATCGAGCGGATGATGCCGGGATCGAGTCTCGCCACCGAGGCGCGGGGGTGGTTGTCATGAATCGAGCACGGAACCGAATGGCGCTCAGGATCGCCGTCCTCGCACTCGTCGCGGTCGTTTTCCAGCTCGCCTGCCAGGCGCCCCCGGACGCCGACGTCATCGCCGACTACCGCGGCGGTCGGGTGCTTGCCGGCGAGCTCGACGCGACTATCGTCGAGATGCCTGCCTCCAGGCGCGCCCCACTCAACGACGCCGATATCGAAACATGGCAGGCGTTGGTTCGAGAGATCGCCATGAACCGCCTGCTGGCGGCGCGAGCCGAACTCGATGGCGTCGCCGAGGAGCCGAGGTTCCTCAAACGCGCCGAGGACGAGCAGAAACGCGACACCGTCAACCTCTGTCTCGAGCGGATCGCGGGCCGTTCCGCGCCACCCGACGGGTCGGAGGTCGAGCGCTTTCTCGCCGAGAATCCCGGTCGGTTCGACCAGCCCGAACGGCGGCTGGTTTCTCAGATCTTCCTCCCGCTCGACTCGACGACTTCGATGGGCGAACTCCGCAGCCGGGCGGATCAACTCCGCCGGCGCTACCTCGACGGCGAGAGCTTCGAGTCCCTCGCCCGCGAATACTCAGGGTCGGAAACGGGTCTTCGAGGCGGCCTCGTCGGGTGGTTCGAGCGCCCTGCCGAACACAACGACCTCAGCCGAGTGATCTTTGGCCTCGAGCCCGGAGTCCTTTCCGAGCCCGTGGTCTCGTCATCGGGGGTGCATATTTTTCTTGTCAGCTCCGCCCGCGGCGGCCTCACCCTCTCCGATGAGGAGAAGCGGGACAAGGCGATGATCGTCCTCGCGCAACGACAGAGCGATGCCCGGGCGCGGGAGTTCCTCGAAAACTGGGAAGACCCCCCGGATTCGTTCGGGGTGGATCAGCGCGAGCTCGCCGAGATCGTCAACTTCGGCGCCGGCGACACCGAGATCTTCCGCATCGGCGACGCCGCGATGACCGTGGAACGGTTCCACGACTACCTTCGAGAAACCGCAAAGAAGATCGAGACGAGCATCGAACCGGAGTTCGCGGGCAGCGTTTACCAGACGCTCGTGTTGCGCGAACGGCTCTTCCAACACTGTCTCGCGACCGGCACGGTCGGACGCGGTGAAATCGAGGAACGATTCGAGCCCCGCCGACGCCGCCTGCTGGCATCGCTCCAACGCGACTCGGAGTTGCGGGCCCTGGCGATGGAAAATCGGGAAGCCCTGCGCTCGTTCTTCGACCGCCGGTGGCGCCGCTTCGCGGACGAAGTCGAACTCGACCTGCATCTGCTCACCGTCACCATCGGCGACGAACCCATGAAACAGCAGGCCGACCTCAGACTCCTCGGCGACGATCTCGTCTCGGGACGGACCGATTTCGACGGCGTCGCCGCCCGGTCCGGTTACCGCGCGAACCATCTTGGCTGGCAGCCGTTCTCTCGAATCGTCGCCGCCTACCCCAAGCTCGACGTGCTCCTCGGGTCCGTCGGACCCGGCGAGGCCACGCCGCCGATCGTGATCGGCAACGAGCTCATGATCGCGGTGGTCGCCGGGCGCCGGGACCCAGAACGCCCGGTCTTCGACGATGTCGCCACCGAGGTCGCCGACGCCTATGTCATCGAGCACCGCAAGGACCTCTACGCAGAGCTCGAGCGTCGGTGGCTCGCCGAGGCGCATTTCCGCATCCACGACAAAGCCCTCAGCGCAGCGATCGCCGCAACCAGATCGGGTAAAGGTCCACCATTGCAGCAGAACCATGAGTGATCGGATCGTCCCGCAGGTTTGGCGGCTGATCGTCTGTGCCGCCGTATCCGGCGCCATCGCGTGCACTCCGGGGGCACCGCCGCAGCCGGCGGCCCTCGAAGACATCACAGCCGAATCAGGGCTCGACATGACCTACTTCAACGGCATGACGGGCAAGCTCTACCTTCCCGAGATCATGGGGCCGGGAGTGGCGCTTTTCGACGCCGACGGCGACGGCGATCTCGATCTCTTCGTCGTCCAGGGCGGGCGGCTCGATCCGGATGTCGAGCTCGAAGACGCCCTGATGCCTCCCTCGGATGGGGCGCTCTTGGTCGATCGGCTGTTCCGCAACGACCTCGGCGGTGAGGGAGGTCAATCCGGCATCCCGAGATTTGTCGACATCACCGAAGAGTCGGGCATCGAAGGGACCGACTACGGCATGGGCGTTGCGGTCGGCGATATCGACAACGATGGCGACGAAGACCTCTATGTGACTTCGTTCGGCAACAACCGGCTGTGGATCAACGGCGGAGACGGCCGGTTCACCGACGGGACCCGGGCCGCCGGGGTCAATGATCCGAGGTGGTCGACCAGTGCGGCGTTCTTCGACTTCGATCGTGACGGGTGGCTCGATCTGTACGTTGCAAACTACGTCGACTTTCGTGTTGCCATCAATAAAAAATGCGTGGGCCCGAGCGGGGTTCCGGACTACTGCACGCCGAAAGCCTACAACCCGGTTCCTGACCGCCTTTTCCGCAACCGGGGGGACGGCACCTTCGACGACGTTTCATCGCTCTCCGGAATCGCTTCGAGTCGGTCCAACGGTCTCGGTGTCGTCGCCTCCGACTTCAACAACGACGGCTGGGTCGACATCTATGTGGCGAACGACATGATGCGCAACACGCTGTGGATGAACAACCGCGACGGGACCTTCACCGATCGCGCGCTCCACTCAGGGTGCGCCGTCGACGCCGGTGGCGAAGGGCAGTCGAGCATGGGGGTCGACGCCGGCGACTACGACAACGACGGTGACGACGACCTGTTTGTCGCCCACATGGTCAAACAGACATCAACGCTCTACCGCAACGATGGGTCCGGCGGCTTCACCGACGCCACCATGGGCAGTGGCATCGGCGGATTGAGCCGAGGGGCCACAACCTACGGTTCGCTCATGATCGATCTCGACAACGACGGCGTCCTCGATATCGCGTGCGCCAACGGCGCCATGGTCAACGTCGACCAGCAGATCGCCACAGGCGAGCTCTACCCGATGCGGGAGGCCAATCAGATCTACCGCGGGAAAGACGACGGCACCTTCGAACTCGCCGACACCTCGACCGCGGCATTCAGCCGTTTCGAGGTCAGTCGAGGGCTGGCCGCCGGCGACCTCGACAACGACGGTGATCTCGATCTCGTGGTGGGCAACAGCAACGACCCGTCGCGGGTCGTCCTGAACAACCTCAGCGAGCAATCACATTGGGTCGGATTCATCCCCCGCACCAACGGCCGCATGGCGCTTGGCGCCCGTCTTCGGATCCGAACCGAATCCGGCCGCGAATTGTCGAGGCGGTCTCGCAGCGACGGCAGTTACTGCTCGAGCCAGGATCCGAGGGTGCTATTCGGGCTCGCGACCGATCGCGGTCCCGTCACGTTGAGGGTCTCCTGGCCCGATTCGACCATCGAGTGCTGGCCGAATGTCGAGATCGGCATCTACCACTCCATCGAGCAGGGCTCAGGATCGCCCTGCGACGACTCGACCGATCTGGGACAGCTTCTCGCCGCGGCGGGAAGCTGAATGCCACGACCGCGCCTCAGAAACGATACCTGACTGTCGCCCGCAGGTTCATCCCGGGTTCGGGCCGGTTGTTGTAGGGCTCGTTGTAGAGCTCGTCGAAGATGTTCTCCAGCGAGACGAGGACGCCGAGCCCGAACTTGAAGTCATAGCCGCCACGGATGTCGAAGACCGTGAACGACTCGGTGCCGGTCTCGAAGCGCGGGTCGTCGGCGGGCAGCCTGGTCTGGCTGCCGACATAGCGGATGTCGGCCTCGGCCCACCAGGCGGAACGCTGGTAGCGGATCCCGGCGATGACCTTCCAGGGCGGAATCGACGCCAGCGGCTCGCCCGTGGTCTTGTTGTCTCCTTCGAGGTAGGCGAAGGTGCCGAAGACGGTCCACCACTTGGCGAAGATCACCTCGAGATCGAGCTCGACTGCCCTGGATCGTGGCCTTTTCGATGTTCTGGAACTGCGAGCAATCGAGCCCGGGGGGGCAATTCGTCATACCCGGGATCCCCGGGATTGAGAAAGGCGAGGCCGATGAAGTTCGTCAGATCGTTGTAGAAGAAGTTGAGCCCGCCCGAGTAGCGGTCGTAGCGGGTCTTGAACCCGACCTCGTAGTTCCACGATGACTCGGAGTTGAGATCGGGATTCTGCAGGATCCAGGTGTCGCCGGTGCTCGCGAGTCCGGTGAAGGAGCGTCTCCTGGATGTTCGGGCGTCCGGAAACCGCGGGCGATCAACCCGGTGAGATTGACGTGATCGGTGATGCTGTAGATCACGCCGACGATTGCCCGAGAGCGCCGAGTCGGTCACATCGAAGGGTTCGCCGATGTAGCGCGGGTCGTCCTGTGCTGACGAAGCTGAAGGTGTCGCCTCGGAGCCCGATGTTGAAGGTCAGCTTCTCGGTCGCGGAGATCTGGTCACCGATGTAGAGACCGAGACCGCGTCTGGGTGCTGTCGGGCACCGAGACCGCGTCGCTGGGTGGCGAGAACCGGTGCATTCCGACAACGCTGTGTCGTGCAGCTTGTCCTGGTAGAAGTCGAGACCGTAGGTCAGGTGGTTGATGCCGGCGGTCGAGATTCCCTGGGCGTTGAACCCGATGCTGTCGATCTCCGACCGGGTGTACGAGTTCGAGGTGAAGAACCGGGGAAAGTCGAAGTTGCGGATGCTCTCCTTGTCGACGTTCTGGTACCAGGCGCTGATGGTGAGGTCATCGAGGAACCCCATCGGTCCCGATTCCCAGGCCGCCGCGAGCTTGTTGCGGTCGAACTTGGGAAAGCTGATGTCGATCCCCGAGGTCGCGGGGTCGAACCCGGGAAAGCCGATATCCTCCGTCCGCACGACCTCGGCGTTGACCTTGAACACGCCCTGGTCGCCGGTGAGGATACTGAAGCTGCCGTCGAAGTTCTTCTGTTTCATCCCGCTGTTGGGCACGGTGTCGTCCTCGAGGACGTAGTCTTCGTAGCGTTCGTCCTCGTGCGCCCCACTCGCGGCCTGGTAGTTGCTCACTTCCTGAAGCGACGACACCGATGTGGAAGCTCATCCCCTTACCGGCGCCCCGCACCATCGCCTGGCCGTGCTGGGAGTCCGAGGCGGTGCCGTACTCGTACGACTCACGTTGCCGTGCACCTTGAACGTCTCTGCTCGCCGAGATTCGGCTGCCGGGTGATGATGTTGACGACGCCGCCGATGGCGTCGGAGCCGTACTGCACCGACGCCGGTCCGCGCAGCACTTCGATCCGCTCGACCTCGGCGAGATTGACCAGCGCCGGCTGGATGCCGGCGAAGCTGGTCGACTCGCGGGCGTTGTTGAGCCGCTGGCCGTCGACCAGGATGAGCACCCGGTTCGAGGACAGACCACGGATCACGGGGATTCCGCGGAACGGGCCCTCTCCCTGGATCTCGACGCCCGGGATCATCTTGAAGAGATCGGCCATCTTCTCGGGCTGGAGCATCTCGATGTCTTCGCTGGTGATCACCGTGATCGGCGCCGCGACCTCGCTCGACAGCGACTCCTGGCGACCGGCGGTGACGACGATCTGGTCTTCGAAGACGCGGCCTTCGCTCTCCGACGCGACGACCTCCTTCTCTTCCTGGCCGGATCAGTCACCTCCTGGCGGGCTCGTTTTCCTGCGCGATCACCGGAAACCCGATCAGCAACACCAGACCGAAAACCGCCAACAAGCCGAGTGCTCGTTTCACAGCAATCTCCTCCTCGAGCAATCTGCGAACCGATCGCAGTTGTCTTCACGGAGAGATCCTAACCCGAACAAACCCCTGACCTCAGGAGTTTTACGCTGCGATGACAGTTTTCGCCGATTCTGCCCGACCGGCCCACGAGAATCTCTCGGCAAGACGCAACCCGACCCTTTTCTCTCGGGTGGTACTCTTCGAGGATGAGTCAAAAAGACCGCCATCAGACACCCACAGGATCGAGGAGGGAAGTATGCCCAGGATGACCGCGCGCCTTTGTTGCTCTCTTGACCGCGATCTCGACAGCCGCCATCGCTACCGAAATGACGGCTGATCAGGCGGCGGTGGACCGGGTTCTCACCTCATTCCACGCGGCCGCCGCCGACGCCGACGGCGAACTCTACTTCAGCCTCCTGGCCGATGACGCGATCTACATCGGCACCGATGCGTCGGAGCGTTGGACCGTCGATGAATTCAAGGCCTTTGCCGAACCCTATTTCTCCCAGGGCCGCGGGTGGACCTACACCGCGACCGAACGCCACATCGCCATCGCCCCCGGCGGTTCGGTGGCGTGGTTCGACGAGATGCTGGTCAACGAGACCTACGGCGTCTGCCGCGGCACCGGCGTGCTGGTCGAAGACGACGACGCCTGGCGGATCGCCCAGTACCACTTGACGTTTCCGATCCCCAACGACCTCGCCCGGGAGTTCACGACCCGCATCAAGGAGCACGACCAGCAGCCGATCACTACGCCGCAACTGATACCATTCCCGTGATCTTGTCCGACGACGCCGTCGAGCGCATCGCCACGCAACGCGAGGGCAACCTCGAAGAGGTGCCCGTTCGCCGTCCTGCTCTACGCTCTGGCCCGGGCCGAACGCAGCGTCACGCTGGCGATTTCACGGCAGGCCCCTGGTCAAGGAGATCGTCATCGAGAGCGGCGTGCCCGTCGAGTGCAGATCGAACCTCGCCCACGAAACTCTGAGTCGCTTCATGCAGAGCGGCGGGCTGCTCGATGAGTCGACCGCCAACGAGTGTTTTGCCGAATCCTGCTCGCGAGGACGTGCTCTTCGGCGATGTCCTCATCGAGCAGGGGCTCATCACCGCCGAAGAGCTGCGCAAGGTGCTGCAGAAGAACCTGGCAAAGAAACTCCTGGACGGATTTTCCTGGCTCCAGGGCAGTTACCGGTTCTCCGATGCACCCGTCAGGTCGATTCCACGCTCAAGGTCAACGTTCCCCAGCTCATCATTTTCGGCGTCACCCGCTTCGCCACCCAGGAGCAGGTGGACTCGTCCATCGGCGACTCTGATCGGCACGCCCCTGGCCCTCCACCCGGAGCCGTTCTTCACCCTCGATGAGATCCGGATGAGCCCTCGGCAGAGCTGGTTTCCGAGGCCCTCGCGAAAGCGCCCCGCCGGATCGACGAACTCGCCTCGATCGACCGAGATCCCGTACGAGGAACTCACCCGGATCCTCTACGCTTTCAGCCTGATCGGCGTCGTCGTGACCGTCTGACCGGTGCCGCGACCGAAAGCCGCCCGCACGCCCGCGTGACCGCCACCGCCGACCCGCCACAACCGCCGAGTTTCAGACGACACCGGCTGCGCCCCGCTCAACGTCACCGGCGCCCCCGAATCCCGATGGCATCGCCGGGATGAACTCATGGAAATGGTGCTCAACTTTCGCCGCAAAGACCCCTTCGATCTGCTGGGGATCGACCCCGACGGATTCGGCCGGGAGGCCCACGAGCGTTTTCTCGAATTCGCGGAGAGGTTCGCCCCGTGGACCTATCCCGCCGATCTCGCCGACGATGCCCGCAGGGTCTTTCTCGCCGGCGCCCGCGCCTATGGCGATCTCACCAATCCCGACCGCAGGCAGGCCCTGCTCGAGAAACGGCGCAGCCCCGACCAGAAGCGCCCCGGCGCCGCCGCCGACACCTTCCGCATCGAAACCGATCTCCTCGATCCCGAGGTCCAGTTCCGCAAGGGCCGGGCCCTCATGGCCGAGGGCAACTACCGAGATGCCCTCGAGCAACTCAGCTATGCATCGGATCTCGACCCGCAGAACGGGAACTACCGCGCCGAACTCGCCCACTGCCGCTTTCTCTTCAACCCGCAGGCCGCCGGTCCCATCGCCATCTCGGAGCTCGCGAACGCGCTGCGGATCGACCCGGGACGCGGGCTTGGCTCACTTCTACCAGGGCGAGATCCTCAAGCGCCATGGGTCTCATCGACGAGGCCGAGAGAAGCCTATCGCCGCGCCATCAAACCCATGGCGCCCGACCGCCGCCCCATCGACGCCCTGCACGATCTCCGGCGAACGAAGTAGAATCGGAAAACCTCTCGAGCTCATCGCCGTCCCCGGCCCGCCCCGGACCAAAACCGTGGCCTCCCGGTCCGGGTTCAGTTCTTCTGCCGCTTGGACCTGCTGCCCGGCCTCGACCGCCCGTTTCGCCTCGGTCGACCGACCGGTCCGGTTGAGGATATCGGCGAGGACGTAGAAGCCCAACGGTCCTGACTCACCCTGGTCGGGTCGAGCTCGATCCCTCGCCGGACGAGGGCTTCGGCCCGGGCCAGGCTGCCGCCGCTGTCCATCAACAGTTTGGCCAGATAGACGTGGCCTTGCACGAAATCGGGGTTGGATTCGATGGCGGCTTCCCACAGCTCCCGTTGCCGATCGATCTGACCGAGGTGCCCGAACAGCCGACCGAGGTTGAACTGGGCGTGATAGTACTTCGGCGCCAGCTCGATGGCCTTCTCGTAGTGGGCGACCGCCTCTCGCAGATCTCCCGCGTTCTTCGTAGAGCACCCCGAGGTTGAAGTAGGGCACCGCAAAGAGCTCGTTCTTGGAAATGGCTTCTTCAAAGAGCGCCATGGCTTCGTCGATCCGCCCCTGCTCCGCCCGCACCTCGCCCAACTTGTTGGAGATCAACCCCGGCGCCTCGCTCGTCGCCACCGCCTGTTGGAGGGTCTCGGCCGCGGCGTCGAGGTTGCCGCGATCGAACTCGATGTCGGCGATGGCGATGGAAGCGCCGGTGTCGGCGCCGGCGATCTCGAGAATCCGGCGATAACCGACGAGCGCCTCCTCGGTGCGTCCCAACGCCCGGTAGGACGACGCCATCCCCTGGAGCGCGTTCCGGTGTTCGGGCTCGATCTCGAGGGCGCGCCCGAAAGTGCCCGAGGGCCTCGTTCGAAGTCGCGATCCTCGACCGCGAGCTGGCCGAGCATCTGGTGGGCGTCGAGGACCCCGTCGTCCAGGTCGAGCACTTCCTCGAGCGCCTGCCGCGCGGCCGGCGGGTCGCGTCCGCATCTGGGTCTGCGCCCGCATCACGGTCCGGTGGACGCCGATCCGGTCCTTGGGGTCGGCGCGGGGACGGTCCTCCTCTTCATCGAGACTCACCCCGCCCTGACCGGCGGCGTAGCCCAGGGCCTGGAGCTGCGCCAGGGTCTGGGGATCGAGATCCGGGGTCGGGGCGTCCGAGCCCTCGTCGATGTCGATGGTCGATCTCAGCTCGGCCAGCCGGATCTCGAGATCGGTCAACAGAACCGGCTGCACGGCGGCGAGATCCCGCCCCTCTCGCGGGTCGGCCACGAGATCGTAGACCTCGGGCCGCGGCGCGCTGATGAGCTTGTATTGGTCGGTCCTCACCGAACGCAGCGGCGCCCAGCCGTAGTGCAGGAGCGGATAGAGCGACTCGGAGTAGACCTCGCGATCCATCGCGGGATCCTCGCCCCTGACAAAGGCCATGAGGCTGCTGCCCGTGGACCGGTTGCGGCGGATCGATCCCCACCGCATCGAGGACCGTGGGGTAGAGATCCACGTGGCTGACCGCGGTCGTCCACGACCCGGCCGCCGGAAAAGGCGCCGGGCGGCCGGATGATCAGCGGGACGTGGATCGTCGAGTCGTAGATGAAGAACCCGTGCGCCAGCTCTCCGTGATCGCCGAGCCCCTCGCCATGATCGCCGGTGAGGATGACCAGCGCATCGTCGAGCAGGCCGCGATCCTCGAGGAACTGCCGGAAGCCGCCGAGGAGCGCATCGGTGTAGGCCACCTCGCCGTCATACGGCCGCCCGGGGTGCTGCGACAGGTAGGGTTCGGGCGGCGTGTAGGGATCGTGCGGGTCGTAGAGATGGAGCCAGACGAAGAACGGCGCGTCGTCGTCGCGCTCGTCGAGCCAGGTCTCGGCGGCGGCGATGGTCTCCGGCTCCCGACCGCTGAACCGCGCTGAGATTGGGCGCCTCGTCGAAGGTGCTGAGATCGAAGTCGTCGAAATAGTGGTCAAATCCCTGCGCGATCCCCCACCGCGAGTCGAGGACAAAGGAGCTGACGAATCCGGCGGTCGACCAGCCGTGCGCCGACAGGGCTTCGGCAAGGGTCGTCAGTTCCTCCCCCACCGTGTAGCCGACGTTTTCCCGTACACCGTGTCCCGGCGGGTAGAGTCCGGTGAGAATCGACGTGTGGGCGGGCAGGGTGAAGGGCACCGTGCTCGCGGCATTGGCAAAGCGGACGCCTTCGGCGGCAAAACCGTCGAGCGTCGGTGTGTCGACGTCTTTCGATCCATAGCTCGAGAGCCGATCCGCACCGCAGGGTGTCGATGGTGATCAGGATGACGTTGAGATCCTCGATCTCGCGGGTCTCGACGGCGGCGGGCTCCGGGACCGGGGTCGGCGCCGACGCCGTGCCCTTCCCGCCACCACAACCGACAACGCCCGCGATCAGCCACGCGAGCGCGCATCCGAAAACTAACATCCGTTGCAGGTCTCGTATCACCGATTGCCTCACTGGGCCGCATTGTAGTCGAACGAACGCCGGTCCGCGTCCTCAAGCTCGTCCACTTTGTCGGCAAGGCGTTGGCTTCGATGATCATGATCCTCGGCTACGGCATCATCGCGGTGCCCACCGGGATCGTCTCGGTGGAGCTCGCCGGGGTCGCCGGCAAGAAGACCCTCACCGCCCGCGCCTGTCCCGGCTGCGGCGCTCACGGCCACGACGCCGACGCCAAGCACTGCAAGTTCTGCGGGGCTGAGCTGTAGGGTGGGCCTGGGCCCACCTTCAGTCCCTGCTTGTTCTGCAAACAGCTCCTGCAATGGTGCGGCGGCTCTGCGCCTTCGCGCCTCTGCGTCTCTGCGTTAACCTGGGACGCCTCCCACAATGACAACATCCGTCCGACACTCAACCCTCGATGTGCTCCAGCCGAAGCTCGATCCACTCGGCCTCGTCGTCGAGACCCGCTTCGCGGTAGAACTCGGCGAGCCTTCGGTAGCGGTCGCCGACATCGAAGCCGACGCTCCACTGGAGCTTGCGGAGATCCTGCGGGCAGAGATGCAGCGGCCGCGCGTCGCTCTCCTCGAGGTGGTTGGATCCGTTCATCACGCAGAGGTGAGCGGTGCAGTGGCGAATCCCGAACGCGTGGGCCGTCTCGTGCGCGAGCACCTTCAGGCTTCTGCGAAGGACCAGAGCCGGATCGTCGGACTCCTCGCCCCAGAACGCCGGGAAGTAGCGTACAAAGCTGTAGACGGCGACCCGGTCCCTCAACGAGGCCTGACCGAAGACATAGTTCCAATCCGGCCCGGGGTAGAGATCCTCCATGGTGATCCCGACATAGCAGAAGGCGTATTCGGGGAGGTTGGCGCGAAGCAGATCAAGGAGATCACCGGTGAGGAGCTGGCGCTGTCGGAGACTCGGCTCGCGGCGGGACATGACCTCGACATTGTCAAGATCGATAGCGGTGAGCACCTGGGTCTCCAATCCGAAGTAGGCTTCGGTGAAACGGCGCAGGATCTCCGGTGGCGGCGCTCCCTCGTGGTCGAACCGTCCCAGCGGCTGAAGCACGAGCACTGAGCGCTGCTCGTCGGGTCGGTTCGGAATGACGCCCACAAAGGCCAGAAAAACTCTGTCCGAGCTCGTGGTGCGTCGCCAGCCAATCGGCGGGCCCGGGGGCCGGCAGGGGGAGGAAGTCGCGCCACGGATCCGTCGCCCAGACGGGCGGTGGTTGCTCCGACGTCGACGAGGTCGGCAATGGCTCCGATGACGCGGGACTCGGCTGACGGTTCGGTCGATGTCTGCGGCGGTGGCTCGCCGCACCCCGAAAGCAGGATCAGACCCATCGCGACGCCTGCCGACACAGGCACCCCGGTCAATCCGAAAAACCGAGCCAGGTGTTTCAACATTGCACCCATCGTGGCGGACATCTGACCGAGATTCGTCAATGACGATCTTACTCGCCCTCGAAAACACGGCCCAGGGAGTCTTCGTCTCTATCGAACGGGCGAGACCATTGCCTCGAGCCCGGACCATATATGTCCCCTTCGCTCAGGTTGGACACTATTCGCTCCGGAAAAGGTTTGGTCGCAGGCCCTAAAGGACCTGCCTACAGAGTCTTAGGCATAGCCATCGAGATGATATAGCTGTAGGCGCGCCCTTTAGGGTGCGCGACCAAACCGTGCCGCGACTCCATCGTCGTCGGGCCAACCCGACTCATGCTGACAGGTATTGTCCGGGCTCGCCGCTCGTCACCTGATCCAGCGCGGTTTCAGCCGCGCGACTCTTCCTTCGCGCCCACCCGGCGCCGGCCCATGCGGATCACGAACCAGCTCCCGATGACTCCGGCTGCGACGATGGTCGCGGCCAACACCTGTCGCGGCTCTGGACCCACCATGACCATCGTCGCGCTGGCGGCGATGGCGAGCCACATGACGATGAGCGTCCAGACCACCACCTTGCGCGGCATCTGGGCGCCGTGGTCGAGATAGATGAGGAAGGGTCGGAAGAGCGGGATCCGGATCAGCCGCTCCTCGAGCCAGGGGCAGCTGCGGGTGAAGCACCACGACGCGCCGATGAGGAAGATGGTCGTCGGCAGACCGGGGAGGAAGACACCGACGGCGCCGATGGCCACCAGGGTCACACCACCCGCAACCAACAGCCAGCGGTGGAGCCGGCTGCGAACGGGACGCGGTTCAGGGGTCGTGGCGGTCTTTCCATCTTCTCGCAAGAATTCCGCGGTCCGGACGTACCGGCGCCGTCTCTCGGTCTAACGTCTCGTGGCATCGATCATTCCTGAACGGCTCTCGACCTGGTTCGAGGGTTTTCGCCTCGTTTCAGGCCCGCAGGCGATCACGTCCGAAGATACGACGCCCCGTTGACATCGATGATGGCGCCGGTGGAGAACTCGGCGCCCTCGGAGGCGAGGAAGAAGACCGCCGCCGCGACCTCTTCGGGTTTGGCCACCCGGTTGAAGGGGCTCTGGGCCTTGATCTCGGCCGCCATGGGTGTGTCGCAGGTACCGGGCCGCCATGTCGGTGTCGACAAAACCCGGGGCCACCACCCCGACGGTGATGCCGTACGGTGCGAGGCGCTTGGCGAGGCTCTGACTCATGGAGTTGAGCCCGGCCTTGCTCGCGCCGTAGGCCGGGCCGTCGGGCTCGCCGCGGAACGAACCGCGCGAGGACACGTTGACGATCTTGCCGCCGCCGGCCTCGATCATGTGCCGCGCGGCGCAGTAGCTGACGTTGGCCGGACCGATGAGATTCGCCCGCAGAACCCGGTCCCAGGCGTCCTGCCACTCGTCGTAGTCGACCTCTTCGAGATAGTGGTCGACCCAGATGCCGGCGTTGTTGACCACGATGTCGAGCCCGCCGAGGGCCTCGACCGCCGACGCGACCAGGCGCAGCGCCTCCTCGGGGTCCGCCACGTCGGCCTGCACCAGGGCGTGCCCTCCGCCCGCCAGCTCGGCGAGCGTCTTCTCGGCCGCCGCCCGGTTGCGGAGGTAGTTGATCGCCACCCGCGCGCCCCGCTCGGCGAAACCCAGGGCACAGGCGCGCCCGATCCCGCGCGATCCGCCGGTGATGAGCACCTTCTTGCCGGTGAAATCCATCGCGACCTCCTCGCGTGTTCGATCCAGATGGATTCTACCGGGGTCTCGGACCGAATGTTGAGCCTACGGCGCGCGTCTCCCCCCGACCGACGATCTCGGCGCTGGGGGCGGGGCGCCCTTCCGTTCGATAGTGGTCGTCGACCAGACGCTCGAGCAGCTCCAACGGCAGCCGGATGGATTCCGGACGTGTGAGACAATCGCCCCGGTGAAACGGTTCAGGTCGATCCTCGTCGGTACTCTCATCGGGGCGGCGGTCGCGGTCCCACTTGTCTCGGTAGCCGGGTCCGACACGCCGACGCTGCCGAATCCGAGCGACCGATGGATCGAGGTCACGACCGCTAACTTCACCATCTTCTCCAACGCGAGTGAGAAGACGACCAGGACGGCCGGCGCAAACCTCGAACAGTTGCGTTCGGTCCTGGCCTCCCTGTTCGGCGGGATGAAACTCACTTCACCGGTGCCGACCTACATCTTCATCTTCGACGACCTCAAGTCATTCATCCCTTACAGTTCTTACTATCAGGGCCAGGCGAAAGAAATCGCCGGCTTCTTCGGCGCCGGCCAGTTCGCCAACCATGTCGCCATCGTCTCCAACCAATACAGCACCGATGTTTCCTCGACCATCTACCATGAGTATCTCCACTATGTGCTGAGAAACAACCGCGCCGAGCTGCCCCTGTGGATCAACGAGGGCCTCGCCGAGCTGTACTCGACCTTCGATGTCGGGGACGGAGTCGCGAGCATCGGCATCCCCATCACCAACCACATTCGCCGGCTCCTCAACAGCCCGTTGATTCCGCTTTCCGAGCTGATCGCCATCGATCACGACTCGCCCGAGTACAACGAGGGCAGCCGTCGCGGGGTCTTCTACGCCCAGTCGTGGGCGCTCACTCACATGATGGTCATGGGTGACGGCGGGGCTGTAAACCGCGCGACAATTTATTCGGGATTACTGCGCAGCGGCATGAATCCGGAAGACGCCTTTCTCGAGGCCCTCGGCGGGAGCTACAAGGAGATCGAGAAGGAGCTCAACCGTTATATCCGCGGCAAGGAATTCACCTACTCGCAGTTTGCCGTCGACTCGGCCGATGTCGACCCAGTGAGCATCACCGAGATGGCCGCTTCCGAGATCCTCGTTCGGCTCGGGATGCTGCTCATCTCCCTCGGTCCCGAGCGTCATGCATTCGCGGCCGAGCATTTCCGGGCGGCCCTCGCCATCGACGAGAACTGCGGACCGGCCTTCGCCGGTCTGGGAAGAATCGATGATCTCGCCGGCCGCATCGATGACGCCATCGCCCGATACCAGCGCGCCGCCGAAATCGAGCCGGACGACTTCATGGTCAACATTCTGCTCGGCAGTGCGCTCTACAGCCAAGATCGCCGGCTCCCCGTGGACCGGAGACATGACCGCGCCGACGACCCAGGCGCGATCGGCGCTGCGACGGGCGCTGGCGTTGCGTCCGAGCCTGGCCGAAGCATGGGCGATGCTCGGCGCCACCTACACTTGGAACGACCAACCCGAAGAAATCGGAATCGAAATCCTCGAACACGCCCATCGTCTGCTGCCCACGCGCGGCGATGTCGGCGCCAACCTCGTCCTGCTCTGCGTCCGTCTGGATCGACGGGAAGACGCTCTCGAGGTCATCGAACGGATGCGGACCGCCGGGGTTGACGAGCAGCTCATCCGCCGGGCGGAGGATTCGACCCTCGATTTCGAGGTCCGCCGAGCCGACGCGTTGCTGCGAGAGAACAGGATCGACGAAGCGTTGGCCGTCCTCGCCGCCATCGACGAGGCAACCACCGACCCGGCGCGAAAAGACTGGGCCCGGCGGGAGATCCGACGACTTCAGGACTCCGAAGCGAACGGCGCATTCAACGCAACCTTCAACGACGCCGTCCAGCTGATCAACACCGGGAAGACCACCGAAGGCATGGTCCTTCTCGAGGCCCTCGTCGACCAGGCCCCGTCACCCGGTCAAGCTGCCGCCGCTCGCGAGCTGCTCGACCGCACCAGGGCCTATACCATCTACAGGGCGCAGGCCGATGAGGCCGCGGCTCTCGCCAGCTCCGGCGAAATCGAGGCCGCCATCGAGATCCTCGAGCCTCTTCTCGCCGAGGCGCCCGACTCCAACCAGGCGGCGGAGATCAGCCGGTTCCTCGACCAGCTCCACGGCTACCGCGATTTTCAGAAACACTACAACGAGGCGGTGGATCTGGTGAACGGAGGCAACTTCGTCGCCGCCATCGCCGTCCTGCAACCATTGGCCGGCGCAGCCCCGACCCCGCAGCTCGCCGCCATGGCAAGCGCCCTGCTCGAGGAGCTCAAGGAGATGCGCTAGGAGGCTGCCGCCGCCCGGCCGGTGATCTCGGCGCCGGCGGCGGGTTGCCCTTGCGCTCGATGTAGTCGTCGACCAAACGCTCGAGCAGTTCCAACGGCAGCCGATTGTGCAGCAGCACGACCCGGTGGAACTCCTTGATGTCGAAGAGATCGCCGAGCTCGTTCTGCGCGCGGGCTCTCAGCTCGAGGAGCTTCATCATCCCCGTCTTGTACGAGCTGAAGTAGCCGGGATAGTAGTAGAGATAGAGATCGATCTGCTGCTCCGCGAGTGCGGGATCGGTGCCGACGACGTCGATGTAGTAGTCGATGGCCTGCTGCCGGTTCCACTTCTTGGCGTGGAGCCCGGTGTCCACAACCATCCGCGCCGCGCGCAGCAGCTCCCACTGCAGCCGGCCGAGATCGCTGTAGATGTCGTCGTCGTACCAGCCGAGATCCGACGCCAGCCGCTCGGCGTAGAGCGCCCACCCTTCGACGAAGCCGGTGTAGATCATCCCCGCCTTGGTGAAGAGCGGCACATCCTGCTCGTTGCCGATGGAGAATTGGAAGTGGTGGCCGGGAACGGTCTCGTGGTAGGCGATGGTCCGCATCCAGTAGCGGTACTCGTCGACGGTGTTGCCGATGTAGTACGCCCCGGGCCGCGATCCGTCGATCGATCCGGAAACGTAGAATCCGCCGCCGTTGCGGCCGATGACGATGACCGGAGTCATGAGGCACGATGTCGAAGGCCTCGCCGACGTCCTGCAGGGCCTGGTCGATGATGGCCTCGTTGTGGGCCACGATCTGGTCGGCGGGGATGATCCCCGAGTCCCGGCCCAGGCGGTCGAAGAGCTCCGGGAACGTCCCGCCCGCCGGGTAGCCCAGGGTGTCGAAGCCGGCCCGAATTTCGGTGCGGATGCGCTCGACCTCGTCGAGCCCCGTCTGGTGGATTTCGTCGGGGGTGAAGTCGGTGGTTGTGTTGTAGTGCAGGCAGGTCTCGTAGAACCGGTCGCCATCCGGCAACCGCCAGACGCCGTGCCTTCCCGGCGCAAGCGGGATCTGTTCATCGAGCCTGGCGACCAGGCTCTGGTACGCGGGGATCACCGAGGTGTCGATGGCGTCCTCGACGTCGAGGAGCATCTGCTGTCGTTCGGCCGGGCTCAGCTCGGCGATCTCCTCGATCCGGGTCTCGAATTCGGTGTAGAAAGACAGGTACTGCGCGCTGCCGGGAGTGATGTCGCGGATCTGGTCGGCGGCGCGCCTGAGGAACGCCGCCGGGGCAATGATCCCTCGTTGCTCGGAGTCGTCGAGCTTGCCGATCAGACAGGCGAACTGGTCATCCACCTGCTCGAGACGGCTGATGTAGTCCTCGGCGTTCTCCCGCGTCTCCAGGGGGTGTTCGTCCGCG
Source organism: uncultured Acidobacteriota bacterium (assembly GCA_963704125.1). GTDB lineage: Bacteria > Acidobacteriota > Thermoanaerobaculia > Thermoanaerobaculales > Sulfomarinibacteraceae > JAHECW01. The sequence continues at coordinate 341,739 of CAVPHA010000020.1, forward strand.
AGATAGCGAAAGAGCTCGACCTGCCGGCTGAAGCCGTGGGTCACCGGGTAGAAGTGGTACATGAACTCGTGCTCGGCACCCCACGCCTCGAGAATCCAGGTGTAGGAGTCGAAGCTGATCTGCTGCTCGTAACCCAGTGAGGTGCGCCGGTAGGTCTGCAGAATATCGAGGATTCCGGCCTTAAGTTCGTAGGTCTCGTCGACAAAGTCGTTGCACACGTTGTCGAGCGCGTCGTTTCTGATTCCAAGGGTCTCAGCAAGCCCCAGTGACGTCACCTCCTGGGGGCTGCGCAGGAGGATCTGTTCGTACGAAGAGTCGACGAACTCGTCGAACGGCAATCCGCGAAGCCCGTCGAGGATGGCGTCGATTTCGGATTGTGCCGCGGCACTGCCGACGCCGGAACCGACGACGGCCGAGAGGATTGCAACAAACGCCAATTGTCGGAACTCGGGCCAGCGCCTTCTTCGCACGTCACACCTCGCATTTCGACCCAATTGTTTCAATGAATGTATGGCTCGGGGAGCGGTTTTACAACACGGCAAAATATGGTAAGTCGGTAAAACTGAGCTAATCTCGAATCATGACCAAAGCCCAGGATCGAAAGCGCAGGCTGCTCACGCGGAGACGGTTTCTCATCGCCGGTGGCGGCCTCGTCACCGCCAGCGGCCTCGGTTTGGCGGCTATCTCACCTACGGATACCTCCAACGCTTCGGCCGGAGCCGCCCTGGATGTCATCCCCGACCACCGGGTCGATCTGCCGGCCGCGATCCCCCGGATGGTCATCGCGCGGGGCGCCGATCCCGCCGCCAACGTGCGCGCCGCCATCGAGCGGCTCGGCGGAATGCGGCGACTCCTCAGCGCCGACGACACCGTGCTCGTCAAACCGAACATCGGCTGGCAGCGACCACCCGAGCACGCGGCCAACACCCACCCCGATGTCGTCGCCGAGGTCGTCCGGCTGTGCCGGGAGGCCGGGCCGAAACGCGTCATCGTCACCGATTGTCCGATCCGCAAGTCACGGGCCGCGTTCGAGTGGAGCGGCATCGGTAAAGCCGCGGCGGAGGCGGGCGCCGATGTCATCATTCCCGAAGACAGCAGCTACCGCGCCGTGCTGATCTCCGAACGCCTCGGTACCTGGGACATTCTCGAGCCCTTCGTCACCGCGACCAAGATCATCAACGTCCCGGTGGCCAAGAGCCACAATCTCATGGGATCGGCCGCCGGGATGAAGAACTGGATCGGCATCACGACCAAGCTCAGGTCCCTGTTCCACAACGACATCGATGCATCCATCGCCGAGCTCGCCCGGCTCATGAAACCGACCCTGACCGTGGTTGACGCGACCCGCGTGCTCATGCACGGTGGACCCGCCGGCGGGTCCATGGGCGCCGTCAACCCCTACGGCGCGGTTGCCGCCGGTTTCGATCCCGTCGCCCTCGACGCCTGGGCCACCTCGATCTTCGGCACGACCCCCGACGCCTTCCCCGAGTATCTGCGGATCGCCGAACGGATGGGCCTCGGAACCGACGGACTATCGCTCGCTGCAGCCCATCGAAGTCACCGGGGCCTGATCCCGGCCGCAACGAGGATGGCAGCCGGGCAGTCATCTGGTCGCTCGTGGTGCCAGGTATCACAACCTCACATTGTTGCAACAATGTGAGGTTGTGATACCTGGCACCTAGACCTTGTCCTCGAGTTCGGCCCAGCGGCGGTAGAGTTCCGCCACCCTTTCGCGCGCGTTCTCGTGGGCGAGGTAGGCACCATGAGCAGCCTCAGCGTCCGACGCCACCTGCGGGTCGGCGAGTTGCTCCGCCGCCGCCTCGAGCTCGGTCTCGGCCTCGAGGATGGTCGCTTCCATGGCCTCGTACTCGCGCTTTTCCAGATAGCTGAGCCCGGAGCGTTTTCGGGTTCTTCCGGCGGCGCTCGACCCGGGCTCGAGGCGCGGCCTTCGCCTCGGGTTTGCGGTGAGCCAGCCACTGGTCGACATCGGCGAAGGGCGTCGCGCCACCCTCGCCGTCGAGACCGATCAGGACGGTGCTGACCCGATCGAGCAGATAGCGGTCGTGGGAAACCAGCACCAGGGCGCCCGGGAAATCGAGCAGGCTCTCTTCGAGAACCTCGAGGGTCGGGATGTCGAGATCGTTGGTCGGTTCATCGAGCAACAGGAGATCGGCCGGGCGCACCATGAGGCGGGCGATGTGCACCCTCGCCTGCTCCCCCCCCGAGAGCTCGCTCACCGGTTGGTCGAGCTGGTCATCGCGGAACTGGAATCGGCGGGCCCAGGTCACGACATGCACCTCACGCCCCCGGTACAGCACGGTGTCGCCGTCCGGAGCGAAGGCGCGGCGCAGCGGCAGGGTCTGATCGAGGTGCTCGCGGGCCTGATCGAAATGGACGATCTGGAGGTTCTCCGCGCGACGGATGACACCATCGTCGGGTTCGAGCTCACCGGTCATCAGCTTGAGCAGGGTGCTCTTGCCGCTCCCGTTGGCGCCGACCACGCCGAGGCGCTGGCCGGGCTGGAGGACGAGATCGAGGCCCTTCAGCAGTTGCCGACCGCCGAGGTTCTTGTCGACCCCGGCGGCGACGAGCAAACGCTTGGTGCGACGCCCGGACGCGGCCATCTCGATGCCTGCCTGGGAGGTCGCCAACTCGGCTCTGACCTGAGCCAGATCGGCCGCCAGGCGCTCGGCCTGGTCGATCCGCGCCTGGGCCTTGGTGGTCCGCGCCTTGGGTCCGCGCTCGAGCCACTCGAGTTCCCGCCGAACCCGGTTGGCGAGGCTGTCACGGTACTGCGCACGAGCCTCGAGGTACTGCGCGCGTTTTTCCAGGAACGTCGCGTAGCTGCCGGTGCAACTGAACGCACCGCCCGGGTATTGCGGCGCCACCTCGAGCATCCGGTTGGCCACTCTGTCGAGGAAAGCCCGGTCGTGGCTGATGACGACATAGGCCGACAGTCGGCTCGTCAGCAGCATCTGTTTCGAGCCACAGGATGCCGTCGAGATCGAGGTGGTTGGTGGGCTCGTCGAGGAGCAGGACCTCCGGGTCGGCGGCAAGGGCCGCGGCGATGGCCAACCGCTTGCGCCACCCGCCCGACAACTCACCCACCGGCTGCTCGGGTCTTTGGAAGCCGAGCTGGTCGAGGGCGATGGCGACCCGGACCCGGCGTTCGGTCTCGTCCTCGGCCTCCGCCGGGCCGCGCTCCGCGCCTCGGGTCGCCACCTCGATGACCGTGGATCCCGGGTCGAAGTCGTCGTCCTGCTCGACCGTGGCCACCCGCAGCCCGCGACGGCGGTGGATTCCGCCCTCGTCGGCGCTCTGTTCACCCGAGAGGATCCGCAACAAGGTGGTCTTGCCGGCGCCGTTGGGACCGATGATCCCCATGTGATCACCCTCGGAAATACTCAGGCTCAGCCCGTCGAACAGGGTTCGAGGCCCGAATGAGTGGCTCAGCTCGCGAGCAGTGATCAGCGCCGCCATGGCGCCGAGAGTACACGAGCACCCTGCGGGATCAATTAGAATAATCACCGGAAGAAAAGGGTTCTGCCAATGGGGCATCGCATGCAATCACCGGACCTAGGGAGCCGTGAGATGGAAGACAACAGTCCGCAACAGGTCGATGGGCCGAGGCTCGGCCCTCGAAACCGCGAGCACGACGGTCTCGGACCAGGGTCCTCGTGGCAGGAAGACCTGCTCTGCGGCGTCTCGAGGACCTTCGCGCTGACGATCCCCCAACTCCCGGATGGCCTCAGGGAGGCGGTCACCAACGCCTATCTGTTGTGTCGAATCGCCGACACCATCGAGGACGATCCGCTCCTCGATTCCGTCGACCAAGGACCGCTTTCACTCCGCCTTCCTCGAAGCGGTCGAAGACCGGGCGCGGCGCCGAGGAATTCGCTCGGGATCTCGCGCCCGCGGCTCGCGCCGGGCACCCTCGACAGCCGAGGTCGAGCTGATCCGAGGAGAGCCCGCGGGTTCTGCGAGATCACCACGAACGCATGCATCCGCGCCAGCGCGAAGCATCCAGCGGTGCCTCGCCACCATGAGCCACGGCATGGTCGATTACGAGCGCAGCCGGAGCCGCGACGGACTGGCCGACGTGGCCGAGTACGAACGCTACTGCTACTTCGTGGCCGGTGTGGTCGGCGAGATGCTGACCGAACTCTTCTGCGACTACTCACCGGAGATCGACGCCAGGCGCGATGACCTCGAGGCACGGGCGGTGAGCTTCGGGCTCGGCCTCCAGATGACCAACATCCTCAAGGACATCTGGGATGACCTACGATCACGGTGTCTGTTGGCTGCCCTCGAGACGTCTTCGAAGCGCACGGCTACGATCTCGAAGAGCTCGAACCGCACCACAACGGGAACGGCCCGGCCTTCGCCGCATCGATGCAGGATCTCGTCGGCATCGCTCACGAGCCACCTGCGCGAAGCCCTGGACTACACGCTGGCGATCCCAAGCAACGAAACCGGAATCCGGCGATTCCTGATCTGGGCCGTCCTGCTCGCGGTCTCCACCCTGGGAAAGATCTCGGCCAATCCCTTGTTTACCATCGGGAGCAGCAGGTTAAGGTATCGCGTCGAAGGGTCGCCGCCATCATGGCCGTGTCCAACACGGTCATTCGCAGCAATCGCGGACTCACAACTCTGTTCGACGCCGCTGCCGCGGGCTTGCCCCGCAGCGACGGCCACCGATCGCCGACTCTCGCAGGAAAGGACCTGAAGCAATCGTGAGCAGCTCCTGCTTCCCATCGTTCCACAAGCTGTCGGTCCAAGAACGGGTGCGAACCGTTCGCGACCGGGGTCTGCTGTCCTCACAGGACTACAAGGCCCTGGTCAACGGCGAGACCATTCTCGACGTCAACGACGCCGACACCATGATCGAGAACGTCATCGGCGTCATGGGCCTCCCCATCGGTCTCGGCCTCAACTTCCTCATCAACGGCAAGGACTACGTCGTGCCGCTGGCGGTCGAGGAGCCCTCCATCGTCGCCGCCCTCAGCTTTGCCGCCAAGACCGCCCGGCTCACCGGCGGCTTCACCACATCGAGCAGCGACCCGATCCTCATCGGTCAGATCCAGCTGGTCGATGTCCCCCACCCGACCAAGGCGCGGCAGATCCTCGAGCGGCGCAAGGACGAGGTGCTCAACCTCGCCAACGGCCTCCACCCGAGGATGGTGGCGCGGGGCGGCGGCGCGGTCGATCTCGAGGTCATCCTCCACCCCGCCACCACCGACACGGTCGAGATGCTCGTGGTCCATCTCCTGGTCGACACCCGCGACGCCATGGGCGCCAACCTGGTCAACACCATGTGCGAGGGCGTCGCCTCGTTCATCGAGAGCATCACCGGCGGCAAGGTCTTTCTCCGGATCCTGTCGAATCTCGCCGATCGGTCGCTGGTCCGCGCCTCGGTCGAGATCCCCGCCGAGAATCTCGCCACCAAGGGCTACGACGGCGAGCAGGTCCGCGACGGCATCATCATCGCGAGCCAGTTCGCCGCCGTCGACCCCTACCGGGCGGCGACCCACAACAAGGGCATCATGAACGGCATCGACGCGGTGGCCCTGGCCACCGGCAACGACTGGCGCGCGGTCGAGGCCGGCGCCCACGCCTTCGCCGCACGCGGCACCCACTACACCTCGCTCTCGCGCTGGACCAAGGACGACGACGGCGCGCTGGTCGGTGAGATCGAGCTGCCGATCCGGGTCGGCATCGTCGGCGGACCGCTGCAGTCCAACCCGTCGGTCGCCATGAATCTGCGCATGCTCGCAGGTCGACGTCATCGCGCGAGCTCGCCGAGGTCATGGCCGCGGTCGGCCTGGCGCAGAACTTCTCCGCGCTGCGCGCCCTCGTCACCGACGGCATCCAGCGCGGCCACATGACCCTGCACGCACGCAGCGTCGCCACCGCGGCCGGCGCGACCCCCGAGATCTTCGACTCGGTGGTCGAGCAAGCTGGTCGAGTCGGGCGAGATCAAGATCTGGAAGGCCGAGGAGCTCATCGCCCAGGTCAAGCACGCAGATGGGCCACGCGATCGCCCAGGACGAGCGCGACGAGATGGCCGCCGGCCACGGCAAGATCATCCTCTTCGGCGAGCACGCGGTGGTCTACGGCAGCCGCGCCATCGCCGCGCCGGTGCCGCTGGCGGTGCGGGCGCGGGTGGTCGACGAGGACGACGGCGTCTGGCTGGTGATCCCGCGCTGGGGCGTCGAGCAGCGGCTGCGGTCGGACCCGGCCAAACAGATGTCCTTCGAGGTCCCGGCGGCGCTGATTCTGCGCGAACTCGGTCTGACCGACCGCTCCATGCGGATCGAGGTCTTCTCCGAGATCCCACGCGCCATGGGGCTCGGCGGCTCGGCCGCGGTGGCGGTGGCCATCATCCGCGCCCTCGACCGCCACTTCGCACTCGGGCTCTCCGACGACCAGGTCAACGCCCTCGCCTTCCAGTGCGAGTGCGTCGCCCACGGCACGCCGTCGGGCATCGACAACACCGTCGCGACCTTCGGCAAGCCGTTGGTCTACCGCAAGGGCGATCCGCCGGAGATCCGACCCGCTCGATCTTCCCGAACCCATCACCTTCGTCATCGGAATGACCGGGGTCGAGGGCCTGACCGCCAAGATGGTGGCCCGGGTCCGCGACGGCCGGCGACCGCAACCGGGATGTCTACGACACCATGTTCACGGGGATCGACGCGGTGACGCTGCAGGCCATCGAGGCCCTCAAGAAGCTACGACCTCGAGCGCCTCGGCGAGCTCATGAACGTCTGCCAGGGTCTGCTCAACGGGCTCCAGGTTTCGAGCTGGGAGCTCGAGGAGCTGATCCAGATCGCCCGCGAGAACGGCGCTCTCGGCGCCAAGCTCACCGGCGGCGGCGGCGGCGGTTCCATGATCGCCCTCTGCCCGGACAACGCCGACGCAGGTCATCGACGCGATGCAGGACGCCGGCTATCAGGCCATGGAGGTCCGGATTGGCTGAGTCCGCGACTGCGCGACCAACGAGGTGTCGTCTCGAGCGAGGAAGAGCCGCTCATCCTGGTCGACGAAACCGACCGCGAGATCGGCCATCTCAGCAAGGGTGAGTGCCACGACGGCGACGGCGTGCTCCACCGCGCCTTTTCGCTCTTCATCTTCAACTCGGCGGGTGAACTGCTCCTGCAGCAACGCAGCGCCGAAAAAGCGGCTGTGGCCGCTGTTCTGGTCCAACTCCTGCTGCAGCCACCCGCGCCGCGGCGAGACCATGGAGGTGGCGACCGAACGACGGCTGGCCCAGGAACTCGGGATGGCGAGCCGACTTTCACCACCTCTTCACCTTCCAGTACCAGGCGCGCTATCTCGATCTCGGCTCCGAGAACGAGGTGTGTTCGGTCTATGCCGGAATCTGCGACGACCCGCCGCGACCCAACAAAACCGAGATCGCCGCAGTCCGATGGATCAACGCCGACGAACTCGATCGTGAGTTCGTCGAGCAACCCGAAGGGCTTCACTCCCTGGTTCGCCCAGGAATGGCCGCGGGTCCGCGATGCGTTTCACCGGGGACTGCGTTCGACCTGAGGAGACTCATGGGCATCCCACTGATTCAACAGCTCCGCATCGGCGGATATCTGATCAAGCAGAAGCTCAAGGGCCGCGAGCGCTACCCGCTGGCGATGATGCTCGAGCCGCTCTTCCAGTGCAATCTGGCCGTGCTCGGGCTGCGGCAAGATCGATCACCCCGACGAGATCCTCAAGAAGCGCCTCAGCGTCGAAGAGGCGCTGCCGCGGTCGACGAGTGCGGCGCGCCGGTGGTTTCGATCCCCGGCGGCGAGCCGCTGCTCCACGACGAGATGCCCGAGATCGTCAAGGGCTCGTGGCGCGCAAGAAGTTCGTTTATCTCTGCACCAACGCCCTGCTGCTCGCGCGCAAGATGGACGACTACGAGCCGTCCCCTACCTCAACTTCTCGGTCCACCTCGACGGCAACCGGGAGCGCCACGACGCGTCGGTCTGCCGGAGGGCGTCTACGATCGGGCGGTCGCGGCCATCAAGCAGGCCCTCGACCGCGGTTTCCGGGTGACCATCAACTGCACTCTCTTCAACGGCGAAGATCCCGACGAGGTCGCCTCTTCTTCGACGATGTCATGGAGATGGGGTCGAGGCCATCACGATCTCACCCGGCTACAGCTACAGCCGCGCACCGCGTCAGGACGTCTTCCTGAACCGGCGCGAGAGCAAGCAGCTCTTCCGCGAGATCTTCAAGCGCGGCGCCGAACGCAAGAAGAAGTGGGCGTTCAACCAGTCATCGCTCTTTCTCGATTTCCTCGCCGGCAACCAGGGCTACCAGTGCACCCCGTGGTCGAACCCGACCTACAACGTCTTCGGCTGGCAGAAACCCTGTTATCTGCTGGTGGATGAGGGCTATGCCGAGACCTTCGCCGAGCTGATGGAAGACGACCGAGTGGGAGCACTACGGCACCGGCCGCAACCCCAAGTGCGACAACTGCATGGCCCACTGCGGCTACGAGGGCACCGCGGTCGACGACACCTTCGCCCACCCGCTCAAGGCCCTCAAGGTGGCGATCCAGGGACCGGACACCGACAAACCCATGGTCGAAGACCCACCGGTCCAGTATCTCGACGACCACCGCGAAGTCGAAGAAGCTGCCGGTCAAACAGGCGGGGTGACGTCGATGCTGGACCTGTCACGGCGAAGCCGGATCGCACCGTCGCAAACACGAAGACACAAAGACACGAAGGGGTCGCGAAGCCATCGCAGTTGAGAGTGGGCCACGCAAAGTATGAAGGCTGTCTGACTTCGTGTTGGCGCACTCCTGGCTGGAACGATTCTGAAGGGCAGGCAGGATGCCTGCCCCACAATTTTCAGTTGCGGAATTGTGGAGCAGGCTTCCAGCCTGCTGATGCATCGTTGGAATCAGGTTAAATGCCCACGCCAATTAGTGCATCTCTGACGGCAGGCAGGATGCCTGCCCCACAACCCACCTCGGCTGCGGTGTGAGTGAGAGCGGTGCACCGCTGCCGCTGCCGCGGCCGCTGGCCTATGACTCGTCGGGTTCCAACAGGGTCTGTTTCTTCACCTGCCGCCTGGTTAACCCCGGCGCCAGCGCCTGTGCGATGTAACCCGAGGCGATCCACTTCGGATACGTGAGCTCGCGTTTGCCGCGTGACAACGCGTCCATGATCGCCTCGACAAGGCCCTCCGGCTCCGCCATCTGCCGACGGGCCACCGCCGGCAGCCTTGCCAGCGCCTCGTCGTCAAAGAACGGCGTCCGGATGGCCCCCGGAAGAACCGTGAGCACGTGGACACCGGCATCCTCCACCTCGAGGGCGAGCCGGCGTCCGATCCCGCTCGAAGCGCCGGTGATGAGCGCGCTACGACCGGAAAAATCCACCAGGCGGGTCATTGCCCCGCGACCTCGAGTGGGACGAAGTCGAACTTCTCCACATCAACGAGCCCGCGATCGGTGAGCTTGAGCGACGGAATCACCTCGAGGGCGACAAAGGACAACGCCATCACCGGATTCGGGTGGCTGCAGCCGCGGCCCGCCAACGCTGATGGAGGATCCGTTTTTCGCCGACCGAGGCGACGATCCGCTCGGAGTGAAGAATGGCTCCGGTCGAGACCGGAACCCGGCTGCGGATTCCGGTCAGCAACCGATCCCGCCACTCGGGATCAGTGCGTTGCGAGCCGCCTCCGGGATCGATCACGAACTCCGGAACCACCACGGTTCCCGATTCGACGTGCGGATCGATTCCGCCGGCGACACCCCAGCTCACCAGCGCCGACGCACCGCGGGCGAGCAGGGCATCCCGGGCCCTGGCGACGGCGTCCGCAGGGTGTTCACACTCGATCGCGGCGGTCTGATCCCGCAGCGCTCCGGCCATCTCGACTGATCCCCCTTGGTCTCCGGCTACCGTCGAGGCATCCCGGACTCTGTATCCGACAACCAGAGTCTAATGTACCCAAACCGGAAACTGAGGAAGGGGTTGATCCCGCCCGCCGCGAGAGCGATAATCGGTGGCCATGAAACCCGAAGAGGGCCAAACTTACACCTAACCGAAAGGACCAGAGATGAAAAAGACCATTGGATTGCTCATTGTGCTGGGATTCATTGCGGCGCCCGCGCTGGCGCAGAAGGTCACCATCGACTACGCCCACGATTTCGATTTCAAGGCGGTGAAGACCTTTCAATACATCGATACGCCCGACACCAACCCCCCGAACCAGTTGATGCAGGACCGCATCGTGAGCGCCATCAAACGCGAGCTGACCGAGGGAGGGCTCAGCGAGGTCAGCGAAAACCCGGATCTCCTGGTCACCTCGCACGTCTCCTCGAAGGACGACACGGTCTACACGACCACTGGCTTCGGCTACGGCGGCTTCGGCCCCGGCTGGGGTGGCTGGGGCGGCATGGGCTCGTCCATGACGACGAGCACCACCTATACCGAAGGCACCCTCGTCATCGACGGCTACGAGCCCAGCGACAAGAAGATGGTCTGGCGCGGCACCGGCACCGTGACCGTCAAGGAAAAGCCCGAGAAACAGATCCAGCAGATCGACAATATTCTCGCCAAGCTCGGCGAAAAGTGGGACCAAATCCACGCCGGCAAGGGCGAGTAGTCGCCGGGTTTCCCGGCGGTCAACCCCGCATCAGGACCATGGCACTCCGGATGTGGGCGACGTGGTCCTGGACCCACTTTTCGAGGGCAGCTCTGTCGTCGTCGCCGAGACCCATGTCGCGCGCCACCGATGCCAGCAACGACTGCTCCTGTAAATCGAAGTCAGTGTCCGAATAGGCGAGACCTAGGAGTTCGAGGAAGGCGGCGACTCGAGACCTCCTGTCCTTGAAAACACGCGCGAGTTCGGCAACGCTGCGTTCATCATCGCCTGACCCGGCCACGCCCATCTCGGCCTTGAGCGATGCGAGCACGGCCGCTTCACGGCCGACCACGATCCCGTCGGCCTCGATCATCTTCTCCGCCAGGACGGCGAATGCACGCTTCTCGTCGATATCGAGCATGTTGAGAAACATCGTCCACTCCTTTTGCTGCCATCAGGTTACCAGCACTAGGATCGTCGACGCACACGTCCAACCGGGATTTGGGACGTGAAACCGGGTATCCTGGTGGCCGAAACCGTGAACCACCAGCGACCATGACAGTTCTCCTCCGCAACCTCGCCTTGGCCCTCGATCGTGACGAGGACGATCTGGCGCCGGCCGCAGCCGGGGCGCTCGGCGTTGACGCCGGTACGTTGGTGGTGAAGGTCATCGTCAGGAAATCCCTCGACGCCCGCCGCCAGCGCGAGCCTCGGTTCCTCTACACCGTCGCCCTCGATCTCGATCCCGGGCTCGAGGCCGATCTTCTCCGCCGCAAACCGCCACCGGTGGAACCCTTTGTTCCGACTTCTCGGGTTGAAGTGCGCGCGGCCGCCACAGCCGGTGGTCCACCGCCGGTCGTCGTTGGCTGCGGTCCCGCCGGTCTCTTTGCCGCCTGGCGGCTCGTCGAGGCGGGTCTCGCCCCGATAGTCGTCGAGCGTGGCCCCGACGTCACCGAGCGCACGCGGAAATGGAATCGATTCCTCCGCGGCGACGCCTTCGACCCCGAGAGCAATCTGCTCTTCGGCGAAGGAGGCGCCGGCGCCTACTCCGACGGCAAACTCTACACCAGGATCCGCGATCCGCGGGTCCACGAGGTCCTCGAGATCCTCGCCGCCAGCGGGGCGCCGAAATCGATCCTCTACGACGCCAAACCCCACATCGGCAGCAACCTCCTGCCGTCGGTGGTGCGACGACTACGCCGGCGGCTCGCCGAGGCCGGCGCCGAGTTTCGCTTCTCCACCCGGATGACTGGGCTTCTCCGAGATGGCGACCGTCTGCTCGGCGTCGAGGTCGAACCCGGCGGTGTGATCGAAACCACCGCGGTCTTCCTCGGGCTCGGCCACTCGGCGCGCGAGTCAGATCCGCGGTTTGCACGGCGACGGCGTCGCCATGGAACGCAAGCCGTTCCAGCTCGGCGTCCGCGTCGAACACCCGCAGCACTTCATCAACCGCATGCAGTACGGCGAGTACAGCGCTCACCCGCTCCTGCCAGCGGCCGACTACCGGCTCGTCGCCAAACTCACCGGTGGCGACGTCTTCAGTTTCTGCATGTGCCCCGGCGGCGAGATCCTGCCCGCCACCGAAAAACCCGGCTTTATCTGCGTCAACGGTGCGTCTCCCCTCGGACGCCGTGGCCGTTTCGCCAACTCGGGGTTTGTCGTGACGATCGAACCGGATCGCTTCCCGGGCGAGGGGCCGCTCGCCGGCATCGAGCTCCAGGAAGACATCGAGGCGCGCGCCGCCGCCCTTTCCGATCACCCCTTCGGCGCACCGGCGCTGCGTCTCGTCGATTTCCTCGCGGGCCGGCCGACGACCGGCGTTCTGCCCGAGTCGAGCTACCCGCTGCCCCTGACCGCCGCCCCGTTCGAAGAGTTCCTGCCGCAATCGATCCTCGAGGCCCTGCGCACGGGGCTCAAGGGGCTGTGCCGGCGACTGCCGATCCTCGACCACCCCGAGGCCGTCGTTGTCGGCCCCGAATCGCGCAGCTCGTGTCCGGTGCGGATCATCCGCGACTCCGTAACTCTGGAATCGCCATCGGCTGCGGGTCTCTACCCCATGGGCGAGGGCGCCGGTTACGCCGGAGGCATCGTCTCGGCGGCCATCGACGGTCTGCGCTGCGCCGAAGCCTTCCTCGATCGTCGTCGCTAGGTTCTACGGAGCGACGTCGGACCACAGATCGGTGGTCCCCGATTCGAAACCGCAGACGAAAATCACCGCGTCGAAGGCGGCCATTGCGTTCACCGCCTCACCCTCGACCTCGGTGTTCTCGGGCCCGCCCGGATACTCGGGAAATCCCCCGTCCGGCAACTGCATGGAAACGATCCAGTCGCGGGCGAGCTCGGTCGCTCCCTGGTAGCTCGCCGCCGTCTTGACATCGGCCTCGAGAAGGGCGAGCAAGGCATACGAGGTGGTCTGAACGTCTTCGTCCTCGGTGGTCGGGGCCGCCAGATCCGAGTGCCAATCCCACGAACCGTTCGGGTTCTGCAGCGACGCCAGGTAGGCGGCGAGATTCTCGAGGGTGTCGATTCCGTTGATATCGGGGTCGAGCGGCGAGACGATGGGCGGAAAGCTCAAACGGCTGGCGAACGCGAGACCGCGGACGGCGCCGGCGAGACCGATGATGTCGGAGTAGACGGTGCCGGGGTCGGAGTTGTCGAGGGTGTTCAGCCCGTCCAGCAACGCAGTTTCGAAGAGGTCGTCCTGGCCCGGCTGCCCGAGGACCTGGGCGCTCGGGATCAGGGTGCTGAACTCCCACGGCCGGAGGTCACCCAAGCGCCGCTTCGCCCGACCTCGATGCTCGCGATCCAACCGGCGGTGTCGAAGTCATCGGGCCCATAGGTCCCAGCTGCGAGTGCGTCGAAGAGGTTGACCGAGACGTGGGTCGAGAAGGTCGTGTTGTCGGCCGCCACCGCGAGAGTGCCCATGAAGAACGGGGTGAAAGTGCTCGAATCTCGCCTCCCCGTTGGGATAGGTATAGGCCAGATCGAAGGCGCCGCCGTTGACCGCGCCCACGAGCTCGTTCCCGTCCTGGGTGAAGGCCCAAGTGCCGAGGACACCCAGGATGATCGAGTTCCGGTGACGTTGTGGTAGGTCGTCGAGCAATCCGCATGGGGCCAACCGAATCCACCGTTGTGACACTGCTGGTCGAGGATGTGTTCGGCGCCCAGGACCAGATGATCGATGGGGATCGCGGCGCGTTCCCGCTCTACGGCATAGGACGGTTCACCGAGGTCGTACGCGCCGTCGAACGGTTGTGCCGTCGGGTGCGAGTCGGCGGCTTGAACGGCCGCACCGAAGCTCACGACCGAGCTCGCGAACAGGACAGAGAGAATCACTCTTCGCATCACCGCACCTCCTTCGCCCCCCAATCGTTTCAAGCCTAGCAAAGCCGTGTTGCCGGGCGGCGTGATGGACACCACACGAACTCCAATGAGCTACCCTCATCGGCTCCCTGCGGGCGGGACGCCCGCACCACAATGGCCAAGGGCTATCCTGAGCAAAGAGCGCGGGTAGATTGTGGTGCGCGCCTCTCGCGCGCAGCCCACTGCACAGGGCCCACCGTCACCACCGCTCACCGTGCTCATCGCCCGAAGTCAATCGATCGGTTCGAGGACCCGAACCTCGCCGTTGGAGAGCTCCAGGATAGCGACCTCGCCCCCGTAGTGCGCCGACATCCCGACATCGACCCGCCAGGCGCGGCCGGCGCAGGCCGATGAGATCCCGGCTTCCTGCACCGTGTGGCCGACCACCATCCGCTTTGCGGTGAGACAGGCGACCAAGAGGGCGCCAACGACCGGCGGGCCAATGCGCTGATTCATGGTGTCATGAGATCCGCGACGGCGATCGAATCAAAAGACCCGGGCGGGGTTGCCCGCCCAGGTCTCTCATCATCACGCAGGATTTGAAGCGGCTTCCTCGATCAGTCGCCGTACAGACGGATGCCCACGGAGTAGTCCGCATAGGTCATCATCGATACGGCGCCTCGGACGCCGAAGGTGACGGTGATGGGTTTCTTGAAAAACTCCTTGATCACCGCATCCGACAGGCCGTAACTCTCTCTGAGCGAACGGACATTGACCAGACCGGCGGTGCAGGTGCGGGTCATAATCTGTCGCCGAGAGTCGAATTCACCCAGACTCAGCGAACGACTCTCCGAAAACGTGGAAACCGGCTGATCGAGCAACACGCCGTTGAACGGGTTGCCGTCCAGATCGAGCAGGGTCGGATCATCGAGCACCTCGCTCTCGATCCGAACCGTCGGGTTGAGTGACATCCGAGCCATCTGTTGACCCCCAATGGAGTTATCCCACTGCCAGTATGCGAAAGGGGTGAAGGTGAAACAGAGGATTGATTTCGTCGCCTTTTTTGGCAACTCGATCACCGCAAGGTCCGTTTCATCGACGAA
>CAVPHA010000021.1:0-653338 GCA_963704125.1 uncultured Acidobacteriota bacterium
TGGGACCCCAAGAGCGAGACCGAACCGGAGCTCGACCCCGAGGCGGGAACCAATCGGGCATCGTGGGACCTCGAGTATGACGAGGTCGTGTGGCCGTCCGGCGCCCGTTTCGACACCGGAAAGCCCAGACCGGGCCCGTTGGCGGCGCCCGGGGAGTACACGCTGCGGTTGACGGTTGACGGTCGCACAACGGCGCAACCGCTGGTGGTCGAGGTCGATCCGCGGTCATCGGCTTCGGTCGACGACATCGAGGCGCAGGTGGCGTTCGCCCTCGGGGTTCGCGCACAACTGGAGCGGATCACCGCCATGGTCGAGTCCATCCGCGGGCTTCGCGAGCAGCTCGAGGACCGCAACAATCGCCTCGCCGATGACCCTCGGGCCACCGAGTTGGTGACGGCGGGCCGCGATCTCGTCACCGCTCTCACGGTCGTCGAGGAAGCCGTCCACAGCCCCCACGCCGAGGTCGACTACGATGTCCTCGGCGGCCGCCACGGCGGGGCCAAGCTCTGGGATCGATTGGGCTGGTTGTTCAACTCGGCCCGCGAGCACGACGGGCCTCCCACCCAGGGAATGACCGACGTCGCGGCGGAGCTCGAAGAGGAGCTTGCGGCCCAGGAGTCAACCCTTGCCGGACTCATCGCCGGGAATCTCGCACGAATCAACGAGCTGGCGGGTGAGCTCTCGGTGCCGTACGTGGTGACGCCGTAGACAACCAGTTCCCCAGGGAGGCAGCATGAACAAAGACCATGACATCTTCGACCAAATCAATCAGACCGCTCCGATCGAGCTCCTCTCCACCCTGGTCCGGATTCCCAGCCACCCCGGTGTCGAGAATCAGGAGGCCGGGGTCGCCGAGGCGCTGGCGGGCTTCCTCGAAGAGGGCGGTCTGCGGCCGGAGCTCGTGGAGGTCGTCCCCGGCCGGCCCAACCTCATCTGCACCCTGGAAGGCCGCGCTCCGGGCCCGCACCTCGTCCTCTGCGGCCACACCGACACCGTGCCCCTGAACCAGGGAGATCCCGGTCACGGGTTTTCCGGCGCGGTGCACGGCGGTCGGCTCCACGGCCGCGGCGCGGTCGACATGAAGGGAGCGGTGGCCGCCATGGCCGCCGCGTTGGTGGCTCTGCGCCGGACCGGGCTGCTCGCCGCGGGCCGGGTGACCCTCGCCGCGGTCATCGACGAGGAGATCGAGAGCCTCGGCGCCGAACACCTCATCAACTCGGGGTTCACCGCCGACGGCGCCATTGTCGGCGAGCCCACCAAAAATCAAATCTGCATCGGGCACAAGGGTCTCGAGTGGCTCGAGATCGTCTTTACCGGCAAAGCGGCCCACGGCGGCACGCCGGCCGCCGGGATCAACGCCATTGACGCGGCGGCCAGCTTTGTCCAGCGCGTCCGTACCGGACTGCTGCCCGAGTTCGGCGCCCGCGCCGATGATCTCCTCGGCCCGCCGACCTTCAATTTCGGCACCGTGCGCGGCGGCGATCAGCCGTCCACGGTGGCCGCATCATGTGTGTTGACGGCGGATCGGCGCTCGGTCCCGGGCGAAAACTACGAGCTCATGTGCGCCGAGCTCGAGAGCATCCTCGCCGCAGTGAGAGCCGAGATCCCCGGTCTCGGTACCGAGCTCCGCCGACTGCCCGGCGGGATGGCGACTCTCGAACACGTCGCGTTGAAAACCGCGCCGTCCGAAGCCATCGTGGGGGCGGTCGCCGCCGCCTTCCAGCGGGTCTACGGTCGAGCCGGCGAGTTCGGCGCGTTCCCGGCGTGGACCGACGGCGCGCTGCTCTCGGCATTCGGCGGGATTCCGACGCTGATCCTGGGCCCGGGCGATCTCGCTGTCGCCCACTCGCCCGAGGAGTCGGTCGAAATCGCACAGGTCATCGAGGCCGCACGCATCTACGCCCTCACCGCGACGGAGTTTTGCGGTCGTACGACATGAAGCTTCGCGTCCCCCACACCTTCGCCCTGCTCTTCGGTCTGGTCGTCCTCGCCGCGGTTGCCACTCACTTCATCCCGGCCGGCACCTTCGACCGCGTCGAGCTCCAGGGTCGCGAAGTCGTCGAACCGGACTCCTTCCACCATGTCGAAGCCCACCCGGCGGGGGTTACGGAGGTCTTTCTGGCCTTCCCCAAGGGTCTCCTGGAAACCGCCCACATCGTGTTCTACATCTTTCTCATCGGCGGCGCCTTCAGCGTGGTCAACGCCACCGGCGCCATCGAGGCCATGATCCACGGCGTCGTCCGCGCCTGCCGGGGCAACGGCGAGGTGGTCATCGCGGTACTCGTGGTTCTCTTCTCGCTCGGCGGCGCCACCATCGGCATGGCCGAGGAAACGCTTGTCTTTCTGCCCGCCCTGGTGGTGCTGGCCAATCGATTGGGCTACGACAACATCACCGCCGGCGCCATCGGGCTGGTCGGCGCCGGCGCCGGTTTCGCCGGCGCATTCCTGAACCCGTTCACGGTCGGCGTGGCGCAGGACATCGCCGGTCTGCCGGTCTTCTCGGGCATCGGCTTCAGGCTCGTGGTGTGGGTAGTCCTGACGGCCATCACGGTGGTCTACATCGTCCTCTGGTCTCGGCGTCGGCGAGACGGAACCGGCGACCGGCGGCCGTCCCGTTGGATTCAGGTGATTCCACCCCATTGGGTCTGCGGAAATGGTCGGTGCTGCTGGTGCTCCTCGCCGCGTTGGCGGCGGTCGTGGTCGGCGCCATGAACTGGGGTTGGGGGATCCTCGAGCTCTCGGGGCTCTTCACCGGAGTCGCCATTCTCGCCGGCCTGCTCGGCGGTCTCGGCGCCAACGGCACCGCCGAGCGCTTTGTCGAGGGCGCCGCCGCCATCGCCGGCGGCGCGCTGGTGGTCGGTCTCGCCCGCGGCGTGCTCGTGATCTTCGAAGCCTCGAGCGTCACCGACACCATCCTCTATGCCATGGCTTCGGCGGTGCAGAACCTCCCGGCCGACATCAGCATCGCCGGGATCTACGGCATCCAGGTGCTGCTCAATTTCCTGGTGCCGTCGGGCAGCGGCCAGGCCGCGCTGTCGATCCCGATCCTCGCGCCCCTCGCCGATCTCGTCGGCGTGACGCGGCAGACGACGGTCCTGGCGTATCAGTTCGGCGATGGCTTCACCAATGTTTTCACCCCCACCCAGGGCTACTTCATGGCCGGGTTGGCCCTCATCAAGGTCTCCTGGGAGGACTGGGTGAAGTTCATCTGGCCGCTCGAGTGCCTGTGGATCGGGACAGGTCTGGTCCTGCTCCTGATCTCACACTGGATGAACTGGGGCCCGTTCTAGGAGCTTGCACCGAATAGACCCTCTATGAGAGCAAAAGGGTCACCGGGAGGGTTTCAGCCGAGGGACCCGACCACGTCGAGGAGCCGATACACCAGATGATCCTCCTCCAACCAATCACGCATGGCTGGCGGAAACAAGAACGCTTGATCCGGATCCCATGGACGGTATTTCTTCGAGGTCATGCTCCATTCTGGTCGGGGCAGGGACTGGGTCCCATAGTCGGTTCAAGTTCCGCACAGCATTTGAAGCATCTTTCAGGATTTGCGCAGCAAATCCATAGGAGGCGCCGCATAGATTCGTTGCGGAGCAACGAATCTATGCGGTGCAGCCTCCTAGGGGATCACCGGCAGGATCAACCGCGACGGGTGCTCGGCGTCGTGGTGGACCCGGATCTCCGCCGTCGCCATCTCGGACGAGAACGCCTCGGACTCCCCGGTGTGGAGATTCCGCGAGAAGTGCGGGAAGAACGAGCCGGTTACGAGGATCCGCAGCCGGTGCCCGGCGAAGAACACCTGACTCGTGAGCAGACGGTCGAAGTTCAGCTGGTAGACCTCGCCGGGCTCCAACAGCTCACGTCCGCGGCCCGGGTCCCGCAGGCTGGCGCGCTGGACATCCGAACCCGGGCTCATGAGGTTGAAGGCCGTCCCGTCGGGGCCGACATCGAGGACCTTGACCCACAGATCGGTGTCCGGATGGTCGCAGGAGATGAAGATCTCGGCGGTGATGGCGCCGGTGATCTCGGTGTCCTCGGCGAAGGGCTCGGTCTCGAACACGAGCACGTTCTCGGTTGCGCCGAGACCGCTGTAGTCGTGCGGTCCGAAGACCTCGTAGGGGTCCCGGGTCGGCGCCGCCGGATCGGAGCGGAAGACGCTCGGCGCCGAACCCGCCGCCGGCGGCGAGGGAGAAAGGCCCCCGTTTGTTCCGGGCTCGGCACTCGGGGTCAGGAACCGGGTCTCCTCGATGCTCGACGGCGGCGGCCACGCGGGCTCGTCGCGCCAACGGTTGTCGCCCATGACGAAGATCCGCACCGGCGCCTCGGGTTCGGATCCGACGTCGATTCCCCTCACGTTTCTGTCCATCCATCCCAAGACCAGATCGTCGTAGTCGAGCGCCGCATCGGGTCCGAAGTCCAGGTCGCCGGTCTGCCGGCTGCCGACCGCGCCGACGCCGTGGATCCACGGGCCGAGGATCAGCCTGGTTCTCGGATCGCGGTCACCGGCGCGGCTCGCGAGTAGACCGGAGAAGTTCGTCGTTGCTCCTTCCGGACCGTAGAACTCGTCATACCACCCCGACAGGTGCAGGACCGCGGCGTCGACCCGGTCGTACCGGCCGGGCAGCTCGGCGAAGTCCCACCACGGATCCTCGGGTGGGTGACGCAGCCACTCGGTGTAGAACGGCGCCGCCTGGTCGAGATCCGGCAGCAATGCCAACGGTAGGAAGGAACGCAGCCGGTCGGCGACCAGCGGCCACTCGGCACCGGCCTCGTCCCCGGTCACGGGTCCGGCCAGCCCGAGCCGGCGGCGCGTGTCCGGCGCGATGGAGTTGTACGCCCACGCCAGCCAGGAGAGATCCCAGACCCCGTTGCTATAGAAAAACCTCCGCGGTGAGGAGAAGGTCATGGCCGGGACCATGGCCACGAGATGCGGCGGGCCTTCGAGGGCGGCCAGCCACTGAACGGCGCCGGGGTAGGACAGCCCCCATGTTCCCACCGAACCGTTCGACCACGGCTGTCGCGCCGCCCACTCGATGGTGTCGAAACCATCCCGGCCCTCGTTGACGTAGGGGAAGAACTCGCCCTCAGACTCATACCGGCCGCGGACATCCTGGAGCACCACCGCGTAGCCGCGTTCGACCGCGCGCAGGTGGGTCTCGTACCAGCTCTCGGTTTGGTCCTTGCCGTAGGGCGTCCGGTAGACCAGGGTCGGGAACGGCCCGCCCGCCGCCGGACGCCAGACGTTTGCCCTGAGCACGACCCCGTCGCGCATCGGCACGGCGACGTTGCGCTCCACCACCGGCTGATCGGAGCCCGGCGAAGCGCACGCCCCGGCGAGACCGACCAGCACGGCCGCGAGCAGCGCCACCCACCCCCTGGCCAACCGTCCGGCATCTCGCAATCTCGGGCCCTGGAGACCGGAGCGGGCAATGACATTGGTGCGCATGGCTTGCCTCCGCGTCGGGCGAGTATATCCCGCACGCGCCTCGCGGTGGGACTGGCGCGGCGCGCGTGCTAGCCTCATTTCGATGACGGACACGCTCGCCCGCCGCCGATGTGGCACTCGACCCGAAAACTTCCCGCCAGGAGACTCTGCGCCATGATCAAAACTCTGCGTCTCGCATGCCTCGCAACAGCGCTCTTCGCCGCCGTGCCCGGTTTCGCCGGCGATCTCCAGTCGACCAAGCAGGAGGCTGTCGCCGCCATCGACGCCCACAGCACGGAGCTCGTCGGGCTCGCCGACCAGGTCTGGGCCTTTGCCGAGGTTGGGCTCCACGAAACCCGATCGGTCGCGGTCCTCGCTGACTACGCCGAGACCCAGGGCTTCACCGTTGAGCGGGGGGTGGCCGGGATGCCGACCGCCTTCATCGCGAGCTACGGAAGCGGCCGTCCGATCATCGGCATCCTCGGCGAGTACGACGCGCTCCCCGGGATCTCGCAGCGAGCGCAGTCGACTCAGGAACCCCTGGTGCCGGGGGCGGCCGGTCACGGCTGCGGCCACAACCTCCTGGGCACCGCCAGCCTCGGCGCCGCCCTGGCGGTCAAGGAGCTCATCGCGGCCGGCGAGCTCGGGGGCACGGTGCGGTACTACGGCACGCCGGCCGAGGAGACGGTCGGCGGCAAGCTCTACATGGTGCGCGCCGGGCTCTTCGACGACGTCGACGCGGTGCTCGCCTGGCATCCGGACGTCGAGGTCAGGGCCGACACCCAGCCCAACCAGGCGGTCGTCGACTTCATCGTCGAGTTCGAGGGCCGCGCGGCGCACGCCGCCTACGACCCGTGGAACGGGCGCAGCGCCGCCGACGGGGCCGAAGTCTTCACCTTCGCCATCAACTTGATGCGCGAACACGTCAAGCCCACGGTTCGCATGCACTACGTGGTCACCGATGCGGGCGACGTCCCCAACGTGGTGCCCACCTATGCCAGGGTCTGGTGCTGGCTGCGGGACGTGAACGCAACCGGGGTCAACCAGTTGCTGGAGCGCGCGCGGAAGATCGCCGAGGGCGCAGCCCTCGTCGACCGGCACTACCGTCCGCCTCACCGTGCAGTCGGGGAGCTGGGAGCTGTTGCTCAACATGGCCGGCGCAAAGCTCATCCACGACAACATGGTGTGGCTGGGGGCGATCGACTTCACCCCCGAGGAGCAGGAGTTCGCACGCGAGATCCAGCGCGCCACCGACGCCGAGCCGGTCGGTCTCAAAGGCGAGCCGGAGCCGCTCGATCTCGACCCGATCGGGATCCAGGGCGGATCGACGGATGTCGGCGACGTCAGCTGGCGGGTGCCGACCCTCCACCTGTCGGTGACCACCGCGCCCGCCGGCGCGCCGTGGCACGCCTGGCCGGTGGTGGCCTGCGGCGGCATGTCCATCGGCCACAAGGGCATGATCTACGCCGCCGACGTTCTGCGACGACCATGGTCGATCTCTACTCCGACCCGGCGAAGCTGGCCGCGGTCCGCCGCGAGTTCGACGAGAAGACCCGTGGGGTCGAGTACGTGAGCTACCTGCCCGACGGCCCGCCGCCGTTGCCCGCGGACTGAGCCGTCGAAGACCATCGCACCGTCGACGAGGGTCGCCTCGACCTCGATGCCGAGGATGGCCGCCGCCTCCACCGCGAGCGGATCGTCGCTCAGCACCACCAGATCGGCGCGACCGCCGACCGCCAGCGCGCCGCGTTCGGGCCCGCCGCCCCCCGCCGGCCAGAGCCGGGTCTGGATCCTCAGGCTCTCCATGCGCGAGAGTCGCTCGCCCGGCTGCCAGCCGTCCGCCGGCAGCCCGTTGCCGTTCTGCCGCGTGGTCGCCGCGTAGAAACCGAGCAGCGGCTGGGCGGGGGCGGTGAAGTAGTCGGAGCCGAACGCGAGGTGCGCGCCGGCCGCCGCCATCCGGCCCAGGGCGTAGACCCGGTCGCTGTTGTCGACGCCGACCCGCGCGTCCTCCATGGCCAGCCCGTGATCGTCCGGGGCGACGAAGTCGGGGTTGACCGCGAGCACGATCCCGAGCGCGGCGGCGCGGTCGAAGTCCTCCGGCCGGGCGTAGGAAAAGTGCTCGATCCGCAGTCGTCCCGTCGGCAGCTCCGGCCGCTCGGCGAGGATCTCCGCATAGACATCGAGGGCCAACTCGACGGCGGCGTCGCCGATGGCGTGGGTCGCGACGTCGAAGCCCGCGTCGAGCGCCGATGCGGCCTCCCGTTTGATCTCCTCGCGGCTCATCCTCTCGATTCCGTGGGTGGTGGGATCATCGGCGTAGGGGTGCGAGAGCCACGCGCCCCGGCTCCCCAGGGCGCCGTCGGCAAAGAGCTTGACATGGGTGACGCCGATGCGCGGCGTCAGCTGCCGGTAGCGCGCCGGGTCGGCGGTGATCTTCGCCATCAGCGGGCTCGGCGCCGGGACCATGAGGTGAACGCGCAGCGGCAGCGGCGAGGCGAGGTCCGCCTCCACCAGCAGCTCGAGATAGCGCTCGAAATCGAGGCTCAGATCGACGATCCCGGGCAATCCGAGAAAGCCGGCGTCGAAGACCTCGGTGACTCCCTGCGCCGACAGCGCCTCGGCCGCCAGGCGAAAGGCGTGCCGGATCTCGGCCGGCGACGGCTCGGGCAGCACCGGTCGCAGCAGCTCGTTGGCGCGCTCGAGGAGCATGCCGTCGGGGCTGCGATCGCGGGCCCGGCCGATGACGCCGCCGGGCGGGTCGGGAGTGCGCGGCGTCGATTCCCGCCGCCCGCAGGGCCTCGTCGTTGGCCCAACCGGCGTGGCCGTCGACGCGGGTGAAGAAGACCGGATGCTCGGGCGCGGCGGTGGACAACGCCTCGTTGTTCGGCAGCTCGGTCGCGCCCCAGGCGCCCTGGCTCCAGCTCTGACCGAGAATCCAGGTCCCGGCGGGAAGCTCCGTCGCCCGCGACCGGACCTCGTCGCCGATCGCTCCCAGCGAGCCCAGACCCGCGAGGTCGACGAAGGTCGGCGACGGCTCGGCCCGGTAGAGCAGCGAAAACCCGAGGTTGAGCAGGTGGACGTGGTGATCGACGAAGGCCGGGGCCAGGACCCGACCGGCGAGATCGACATCGACCGTGTCGGGGCCGCGCAGCCGCTCGACCGACTCCCGGTCCCCCATGGCGAGGATGACGCCGTCGCCGACGGCGATGGCCTCGACGCTCTCGGGCTCGCCCAGGGTCAGGATCCGTCCGCCGCCGATGATGAGGTCTGCTGCCGTCGTCCCCCGAGCCCCATCGTCGCCGGGTCCCGCACATCCGCCGAACAGCCCCAGGCAGGCCACGAGGACCGGTACGAGCAAAATCCTCTTCACATGTTTCGGTTGCATCATTCGGCTCCCTTGACGACGATGGTCGTCCCGCGCAGAAAAGCGGGGATCACCCGTTCCAGATCCTGCCGCGAGACCGCGTTGACGGCCGCCGCGAACTCTTCATCCGACAGCAGGCGCCCCCGGCCGATCCACTCCTCGACGAGCTCCGCCGAGACCTCCTCGTTGCTCTGCGCGGCGCTGATCCGGCGACCGATCAGGGCGGCCCCGGCCTCCGCCAGCTCGGTTTCGCTCGGCGGCGCCTCGGCGAGACTCTGCAATGTCTCCCGGAGCAGCTCGCGCATGGCGCCGAGCTTGGCCGGGTCGACCCCGATGGCGAGCGAGATCCGGCCGCTCGCACCGTCGTTGAGGTACTCGGCATCGATGTAATAGACCAGGCCGCGCCGGCTGATGGCCTCGACGCCCAACCGCCCCTCGTAGCCGTGGCTCAGGACCCAGAGCAGCATCCGCCAGGCGACCCAGTCCGGGTCGCTGGGCGGTGGCGCGGCGACGACGTAACCGAGCTGGTCCTGGGCCTTGGCCGCGGCGAGGTCGATGATGATCTCGCGTGAGCCTGCTTTCGGAACCGGGAGCTCGGCCTTGGCCGGCGTCAGATCGCCGAAGACCGACTCGAGCATCGGCAGCACCTCGTCGAGCTCGAGATCGCCGACCAGCGCAACTGCGGTCGCGCCGCCGCTCGCCGACGGAGGACCGATGGCGAGGGCTTCGTCGAAGGCCAGCGCGAGACGCGTCGCCGGGTCGTCGACATCGGCGGGGGAGAGCGGCGCCGCCGGCGTCGCCGAAAGAAGCGCCGCGCGCGCCTGCTGCAGGGTTTCCCCCAGAGCCTGCGGGCGGAACTTGAAATCAACCGACGTGTGGCGCCAGACCGGGCTGTCGATCGACACGTCGGCCGCGAACTCGAGCCCGGTGGTCGGCACGAGGATCCGGAGATAGGCCGCGGGGGACAACGGGTGATGTTGGAAGATCACCGGCAGCCCGCCGCCGAGTCGGACGACCCGGGGCGGCGTCACCGCTTCGAACGGCGACGGGGCGGCGTCCGGCACTCGGGCAACCACGGTTTCACCGGCATCCGGCGTGGCAACCGCCGTTGCAACCGGAACCGGCGCCGGCCCGGCGAGAACCCACCCGATGGTGCGCTGGTAGGGCCGGAGGTACTCGCCGGCCACCCGCGAGATCTCGGCCGGCGTGACCGCCGCCAATCGATCCGGCTGAGCGAAAAGCACGTCGAGGGCATCGAGCCCGGCGAAGAACGCGAGCTGGTGCGCCGCGTCCTCGGTGGTCTCGATGTCGAAGACGAACTCGTCGAGGAGCCGCCGGCGGGCCGTCGCCATCTCGTCGGTGGTCGGCGGCTCCGCGATGAGCCCATCGATCGCGTCCTGCAGGCGCGCCTCGAGCTCGGTTGTCGAGGCCGCCGGGTCGATGCTCCCGGCAATGGTGAAGACATAGGGCGCGGCCTGCGGCGGGTACCAGGTCCTCAGGTCGTCGGTGATCCCGGCGAGTCGGGTTCCGGGCGCAACCGCATCGCCGAACTCGTTCTGGCCGAAGTTGATTCCGCGGCCGCCCGCGAGCAGCTGCTGGACGAGGAGGAAGGCGGAATAGTCGGGATCGCCGACCGCCGGCGCGCGATAGGCCACCTGGAAGAGGTTCCGGTTGGCCCCATCCCGGAGTTCGATGCGCCGGACCCCGGTCTGCGGCGGTTCGACGGTCGGCGGCGGCACGATTCTCTCGCCGCCCGGCAGCGCGCCGACGAGCTCGCGCACGCGTTCGAGGACGGCATCGGCGGAAACCCGGCCGACCACGGCGAGGACCGCGTTGGCCGGGCCGAAGCTGCGGCGGTAGAACTCGACCAGGTCATCGTGGGTGATGGCCTCGACATCGCTCTCCCAGCCGATGGTGTTGTTGCGGTAGGGGTGCTGGAGAAAGGACACCGCAAGGACCGCGTCGTTGAGCACGATGGCCGGGTCGTTCTCGTAGCCGTGCATCTCGGTCAACACGGCGCCGCGCTCGGCCTCCACCTCCGTCGGCCGGGATCAGCAGCCCCGCCATGCGATCCGCCTCGATTCTCAGCGCCAGATCGAGGTGCTCGGCCGGCAGGGTCTCGAAGAAGGTGATCTGGTCGAGCCAGGTGTAGCCGTGCCATTCGCCGCCGACGGCATAGATCGAGCTCACCAGGTCGGTGTCCGGGAAGTTCTCGCTCGCCCGGAACGCCATGTGCTCGAGAAAGTGGGTCAGACCGGTGCGGCCGACGTCCTCGTTGCGGGCGCCGACCCGATAGAGCGCCTGGACGCTGACCACCGGCAGCTCGGGCGCCTCGAGGACGATCAAGGTGAGGCCGTTGCCGAGCCGGAACGGCTGCGCCTCGGCGAGGTCGAACGCCGCGACGGGACAGGCGACGGGGATGAGCAGCGCCGCCAACCCGAGCGCGCGCCAACTCCGGCGACGCGTCCGCAGCCGTTTCTCTTCGATCGTGCTCATCCCCATCGGCGCCTCCATGAGCGGGTTCTCTCAGGTTAGCACGCGGTCGGTCGCGCTGCTAACCTCGGCCTCAACGAGCCGGACGCGCGCCCCGCATTGGAGGTTCCCCATGCGGCATCATGAAAAATGGAGCATCGGCCTCGTCTTCCTTGCGATCGCCAGTCTCACGCTGACCGGTTGCGGCGGTGCGACCCCGACGCCCCTACGCCCGAACCTCGGTACCGGGATCGACGCGCTCTTCGAGCCCGCGACGGCGGGAGACTCCCCCGGCGCCGCGGTGATGGTGATCCGGAACGGGGAGGTGCTCCACGCCGCCGGCTACGGCTACGCTGATCTCGAACGTCGGGTCCCGATCACGCCGCAGACCGCCTTCCGCCTGGCTTCGGTATCGAAACAGTTCACCGCCATGGCGGTCATGATCCTGGCCGAGCGCGGGCAGCTCGCCTACGACGACCCGGTGGTGAAGTTCCTGCCCGAGCTCGGACGGTTCGGCGATCGCATCACGGTGCGGCACCTGCTCACCCACACCGGCGGGCTGCCCGACTACTACGACGTCCTCGAGGAGGCGTCGACGGACCACATGCCCGACACCGAGGAGGCGATGGAATTCCTCGCCGGCTGGGGCGAGCCTCTCTTCCCCGCCGGCGACGCGCTACGAGTACTCGAACCCCGGCTACGAGATGCTGGCGCTGGTGGTGGAACGTGCGTCGGGGCAGCGCTTCGGCCGGTTCGTCGAAGACAACATCTTCGCCCCGCTCGGGATGAGCGACAGCGTGATCCGCGACAGCTCGGAACCCGAGATCCCCAACCGCGCCCTCGGCTACGCCCGTGCCGACGGCGGCTTCACCCTCGACGACGACCACAACCTCAACCACATCATCGGTTCCGGCGGGATGTACTCGTCGGTCGAGGATCTCGCCCGCTGGGACGAGGCCCTGTACGCCGACACGCTCGTGCGGCGCGACACCCTGGAGGAGGCGTGGTCGCCGGTGCGGCTGGCGGGCGGCGACGAGTTCCCCTACGGCTTCGGGTGGCGCCTCGGCGACTACGGCGGTCTCGGCGAGCGGGTCTGCCACAGCGGCCACTGGCTGGGTTTTTCGAACTTCATCGCCCGTTACCCGGAACGCCGGTTGACCGTCATCGTGCTTTCCAACATCGAGGACTTCGACAGCGAGGAGTACGCCGGCCGGATCGTCGACCTCATCTACCCGTCGACGCTTATCGCCGGCGCCACCGTGGTCGACGGGACCGGGAAGCCCGGGTTCACCGCCGACGTCCGCATCGAGGACGACCGGATCGCCGCCGTCGGCGAGCTCGAGCCGGGGCCCGACGAACCGGTCGTCGACGGCCGCGGTCTGGTGCTGGCGCCCGGCTTCATCGACACCCACAGCCACGCCGACACCGACACCTTCGATCACCGCGATGCCGTGGCCGCCGTCAACCAGGGCATCACGACGACCGTGGTCGGCCAGGACGGCGAGTCGCGGCTGCCCCTCGGCGAGTTCTTCGCACGGCTCGAGACCGAGCCCACGGCGATCAACATGGCCTCGTACACCGGCCATGGATCACTTCGGATGCAGGTCATGGGCGACGACTACACCCGCGCCGCCACCGCCGCCGAGATCGCGGGCATGGAGGCGCTGCTCGCCGAGGACATGGCGACCGGGTCGCTCGGTCTGAGCACCGGGCTCGAGTACGATCCCGGGATCTACTCGACCACCGAGGAGGTGGTGGCGCTGGCGCGGGTGGCGGCGCCGCAAGGCGGCCGCTACATCAGCCACATCCGCAGCGAGGACCGCAGGTTCTGGGAGGCCGTCGACGAGATCCTCACCATCGGCCGCGAGGCCGCCGTGCCGGTCCAGATCTCGCACGTCAAGCTCGCGCTGCGAAGCCTGCACGGTCAGGCCGACAGGCTGCTCGCGACCCTCGACGAGGCCCGGGCCGCCGGGATCGACGTGACCGCCGACATCTACCCCTACACCTACTGGCAGTCGACCCTGACCGTGATGTTCCCCGACCGCGACTTCGAGGACCGGCAGGCGGCGCTTTTCGCCGTCGAGGAGCTCGCCGCGCCCGAGGACATGCTCATCCCGGTCTTCGCGCCCGACCCGTCGCTCGCCGGCAAGACCCTCGCCGAGATCGCGGCACAGCGCGGCACCGATCCGGCCACGACGCTGATGGATCTGATCCGGGAGGCGGAAGCCCTGCGCAAGGCGCGAGGGCCCGACGACGGAGGAGGGCGAGGTCGAGAGCGTCATCGCCACGAGCATGAAGGAGGCCGACATCGAACGCCTGATCGCCTGGCCGTTCATCAACTTCTGCACCGACGGCGAGCTCGACGGGACGCACCCGCGGGGGTTCGGCTCCTTTCCGCGCGTTCTCGGCCGCTATGTCCGCGAGCTGAAGGTGCTGACCCTGGAGGACGCCGTCCGCAAGATGACCTCCCAGGCGGCAGCCAACGTCGGGTTATCCGACAGCGCGGCCGGATCGAGCCCGGGCGTCTTCGCCGATCTCGTGCTCTTCGATCCCGACACCGTGGCGCGACCGAGCGACGGCCCTGGAGCCGCAGACCACGTCGACCGGGATCGAGATGGTGTGGGTCAACGGTCGCCCGGTCTTTCAGGACGGTCACCCGAGCGGGCGCACCCCGGGTCGCGTGCTGCGGCGCCACTAGGAGCGTGAAGTGGATTGATGGTGGATGGATTTCGGAGGGTCGGCTGAGGCCGATTTTCGTAGGATTCGCCATTCATACTGGTGGTATGGGCCAAGAACACGCCGAGAATCGAGCCACCCGACACCCTTCACACTCAAGGGGAGTCATGAGCAATCGCGGTCTACCACCCTTCGTGATAGGACGCGATCCAAGCGGCGTAACATCCTCGCCAGGGGCACCGTATAGTGAAGAAGGAGTCAAGATGGAATTGAAATGTCACGATTTTGGCCGACGGGGAATATTCAACCTGCCAATCGCGTCTTTCCGCGATTTTCTGTAGTATGTCTAATCAGTGTTGAACAAAACCGCTCTCGCGGTAGTATCCCCTTGAGACATCAACGCTTACATTGAGATCAGAGGTGCATTGAGCCTGTCGGTGCCATCCTTACAGATCACTCGATCTGAAAGGAGAAACACGATGGGACAGCTCAGAGACCGCATGATCCAAGACATGAAGCTCCGCGGGTTTTCGATGCGGACGAGAGAGGCATACGTGTCAGTGGCCTACCAGCTGGCGCGGTACTTTCGGAAGAGCCCCGAGGAATTGGAGGAGGAAGACCTCCGGGATTACTTCCTCTACCTGATCGAGAAACGAAAGCTCGCTCCCCGGTCAATCAACGTCCACAAGAGCGGGCTGAGGTTCCTGTACGAGCAAACCCTCGAGCAGCCGATGATGATCCTACGTCAGGTCAAGCCTGCAATCCCGAAGGACCTCCCAGTTGTCTTGAGCGAAGCCGAGGTGCGAAGAGCCCTTTTTCAGGTTCGCAGTCGGACGTATCGCACGGCGTTGAGCCTCATCTACGGGTGCGGTCTCCGACTCGGGGAAGGGCTTCGGGTGGAGATCGGCGACATCGACGGAGATCTCGGCCGCCTCCATGTCCGAAACGCCAAGGGCAACAAAGATCGGTACGCCCTACTACCGAGCCGTCTCCACGAGCTCCTCCAGCAGTTCTGGGTCGATCACCGGCCTTCAGGAGTTCTGTTGTTCCAGGCCAAAAAGGGACCAGGGCCGGTCCACTCCTCGACAATCCGTAGAGCCTTCTACCAAGCGTGCGAAACGGCTGAGATCACCAAAAAGGTAAAGATCCACACCCTGAGGCATTCCTATGCGACACACCTTCTCGCACGAGGCGTCAGCATCCGTGTGATTCAGCGCTCGTTGGGACACAGTTCGCTGCAGTCGACACAGCGCTACAGCCACATCACGGGCGACGCTGAGACCTCGGCGCGCAAGGTCCTCGACGACCTGATGTCCGACTTGTAGCGGGCCTCATGCCGGAGGTGGCCGACATCCTCCGGCGGTACGGTGCGCATTACCTGAAGCGTCACGGCTCGAGGGTCCTTCCAAGTCATCGGCGGGCCATCAGGGCGATTCTAGCGTGCCGGACCGCCGCCATGGGCGGAGAGCTCTACGGCTGTCCTGACTGCGACGATTTTGTCTATCGGTATCACTCCTGTCGTCACCGGGCCTGCCCAAAATGCCACTCGCAGCAGACCAGAAACTGGCTCGAAGCACGTCGCAATGAGCTCATCGACGCACCCTACTTCCATGTTGTCTTCACCGTACCGAGCCAGCTCCGCCGACTCATCCGCTCAAACCAGCGCATTCTGTATGCGGTGCTGATTCGCGCCGCCTTCCAAGCGCTTCAAGTCCTTGCTTGGGACCCCAAGTTCCTCGGTGGCCGAATCGGCGCATTGTGCGTTCTTCACACCTGGACCCGCACCCTCGGATATCACCCCCACGTCCACATCCTCGTCCCTGGCGTCGGTCTCGCCCGTGACGGACGAGCTTGTACCGCTCGTCAATCTTTCCTCGTGCCCACACAAGCCCTCTCGAAGGTTTTCGCCGCAAAGTTCATCGCCATGGCTCGAAACGAGCTGCCGAAGAACACTCACATCCCACGGACTCCGAAGAAGTGGAACTGCTTCATCAAACCCGCTATCCATGGTGGAGATCGCGTCCTGCAGTACCTCGCCCGATACGTCTTCCGGCATGCCATCACCAATAGCCGAATCCTCTCCATCGATGATGGCCGAGTCCGCTTCCGCTACCAGAACAGCGAGACTCACAAGTGGGCCACCATGGACCTCGACGCCAACGAGTTCATCCGCCGTTTTCTCCAGCACGCCCTTCCATCCCGCTTCCACAAGGTCCGCTACTTCGGCTTGTGGCATCCTCGCAGTCGCGACGATCTCCACCGACTCATCACCCTCTTCGGGCAAGGACACACCACCCACCAAGCGTCCACCGAAGAGAATCCCCTTCCTGCCCTCAAGTGCCCATCCTGCGGAGGCGTCCGCCTCCACTTCATCGGGAAGCTCCCGCGATCCCCACAGCCACTGTCATACCCCTCGAATCCCAGGTCTCCCCCACCCTTCATCGAGGCCGTCGCATGACCTTCTCGATCCTGCTCCCGCTCGCTGGACCGAGTCCAGGTGTGCCTGCTTTCCACAGATCAGCCCTTTCTCCGGTAACATCAAGTGCATGGAATGGTCCCAAAGACCACAAACCTCAGCCTGCACCAGTCCGTGCGTGCCCCACCACCACCGCAGTATCCGACTGGACCGCCCCTGCGCCCCAATAGAAAACCCAAACGACCCGCACCCGCGAAAGCGGTTTCGTTCAACGCTCGTTTTTCGGCGGCTGCGCGCCGTAAAACTCTTCATTCGTTAGGCGGCACGAATGCGATCCAAGGCAGTGGTAGTCGCAGCGATCATCGCAGCCGCAGCATTCGGACTCACCTGGAACTTGTGGTCCGAATTCTGGGCGAGCGACGCTTGCTTCGACGCTGGTGGATCTTGGGACCCGAAAATGGAGATCTGTCGCGGGGTCGAGGGATTCGAAGATCGGAGTTGGTCGGTGGGAGGATGGATGCTCTTGTTGGGGCTCCCAACAGGAATCGCGATTGGGGCGGGTTTATGCAGCTATTTCGTGGCGCGCAGCCGCTAGGTCAGGGTGTTTCCGATGATCCAGGCAACCCGTCGCATCCTCCGAATCACGGCCCTTGCAGCCGTTGTGATATCCGTTGTTGGGTGTTTTGAAAAGTCTGGCGCGAAATCTGAGGCTTCCCGTGAACCTCAGGCCAAGTCAAACCACCCCGCACGTGAATTTCCTGACCTCGTGGATTGGCAGGCCCCAGACGCTCTTTCCGATACCAGAAGCCCGAGCGGTCGTCCCACGCTCTTGTACTTCTCGGAAGAGAACTGCGGTTTTTGCCTTTGTCTCCAGATCGCCGTATTGTCGGTGGAAGAGCATGCAGCATTTATCAACCGGAGCTTCGTTCCCGTGAAGGTAACAGGCAAGTCCGAACTTCGATCACAGTTTGGGATTCAGGGTGTACCTGTGCTCATCGTTCTCAATTCGGAATCTGAAGAGGCGGGCAGGCTTCCTGGTTGGTCCGACCTCGAGACCACCGTCGCGTTCTTGAAGGAGCACGCAAATGTCACCTAACAAAGTCGTTTCAGGCGGACCGCGACCCGCGCGAGCGCGGCCCGCGTCCGCTGAACTCTAGCCGTTAGCCGCGACTCATAGTCGCGTTAGTAGATGTCGCAGCGCTCCCCTTTTGGGGTCGGATGCGACCCGGTGTTCTACCACCGGTATCCGAACGGGATGTGCGGCGTTCTCGTACGCGAGGCGCGGTGCAAAGCTCCCGGGGAATGCAGCCCGAGGGCATCGTGCCCTGGAGAAGGAACCGCGAGGTTGCTTCAACTCTGCCAGCATCAAGGCGGTAGGGAGCTAGGATCGAGTCATATGGTTAGCACATGCGAACCACTGCAGCGCCGTCAGGAGTGACAAGCCAAAGATGCTGACAGGCTTGGACCAAAATGGTGAGTGGCCAGGTCGGGGTGCTCTAACGTCGCCCCGCGTAGATGTTGCGTCACCGGCGTACGGGTGGGACCTAAGCGACTCAGAAGGCTACTGACGACGAACTTGAGGAAACCGTGCGCTGTCAGCCATAAGTCGGTCCCTCTCCATGAGCTTTCAGATGCAGCTGCATTTGCTATCGTTGTTCCCATGGAAACGACCGGGTCGTTTCGGCGGCCTTCGTGAGATGCTTGAGCCGTATGATGGGAAACTATCACGTACGGTTCTGAGGGGGGAAGGGGGCCGCAAGGCCCCTGACCTACCCGGCGCCATTGCGGGAAACCCCTATACTTGACTAGTGAAGGTCAGGGACTTACTCAAGTTGATTGAGAAGGATGGCTGGTACCTATCGAGAACTCGAGGGAGCCATCGGCAGTATCATCATCCTGAGAAGCCTGGAACGGTAACTGTGTCGGGAAAGCCGGGAGCGGATATCCCGATCGGAACCCTTCGTAGCGCCCTGAAACAGGCTGGCCTCCTGGAAGCCAAGGAGTGACGGACATGCAATATCTGGTGGTGATCGAGCAAGGTGATCAAGGGTTCGGCGCGTACGTGCCTGATTTGCCGGGATGTATTGCGGCCGGAGACAGCCAAGAAGAAGTTCTGGCGCTTATCCAGGAAGCCATCGAGTTTCATATCGAGGGCCTTCAGGAACAGGGGACCCCAGTTCCCACACCTGCTTCAACAGCGCAAGTCGTCCATGTCGGCGCAGCCTAACCTAGGTCCAGCGGACGGCGACCCGCGCGAGCGCGGCCGTGTCCCCTGAACAGTAATCGTTTGGCCATCCGGAGAGATATCAATTGAAACCTGGATCATCAGAAACCTCAGGCTCAAAAATGGCCAGCATCACAAGCACCCTCGGAATCCTCGTCGGCACCGTCGGCCTCTTCCTTGGCTTCTACTTTCTGGGCACCGCGCCTCACACGTCGATCCGTATCGTGACACTCACAACCGTGGGTGTCGTCGGTGTGCTCGCGTTTGTTCGTCACGTCTTCTTCTTTCGCTCCGACGCTGAGCGGCTCGAGTGGCAGACCGACCGTCCGGACTGGATATTCGAAGTGGGCTTCGCGAATCTGGCCTTCGGCGCAATGGGTCTGGTCGCCGGGCTTGCGTCATTCGGCGCGGAGGTGCAGGCGGTCGTCATTCTCGGGTATGCGCTCTACCTCTTTCAGGCTGCCATCCTCCACCTTTATCGGTACCTGACAGACCCGCGGCGGTCACCCGCTCGGCTCTGGCGCAGCGTCGTCGCCACACTTCTTTTCGCCGGCATGATGACCTTCTTCGGTGTGCGCGCATGGCTGGCGTAGGCACGAAGCCCACACCCTGACTTGGCCGAATGGGGTTGATTTTGCGCCAGGGAACCCCTGCATCGCGAGGTGGCGGATCCTCCCGGAGTCATGGTTCACGGGACAGCTCGTGAAGATGCCTTCCGTGGAATGGTGAGCGCTCGTTTTCGGGCGCAGCAGCTCAGCCCGGCGCGGTAGCGGGCGAGGTTGGCCTCGAGCCCGGGAAACTCGTCCGCCCGGCCCTCCCAGCTCAGGTTCCGGATCAGATCCTGCTGCACCCGGACGGCCTCTTCGAACATGCCCGCCTCGGCAAGGGCCATGGCCAGCGTTTCGAGACGGTTCGGGCTCGGCCCGGCGCGCAGAGTGAGCCGGGCGAGCTCCAGCGCCCGCTCCCCGTCCCGCGTTTCGGGGTCGTCGGCCGACGCCAGCAACCGGGCCAGGGCCTGCAGCAGCTCGACGCTCTCGGGGATCGCCTGCCAGCCTTCTTCCAGCCGTCGACGCGCCTCCAGCGATCGACCCGAAGCGGCGAGGGCGTCGGCCTCGCCCACGCGGGCCCGGATGTTTCCCGGATCGGCCTCGACGAGCCGTCGGAGGATCTCGGCGGACTCCTGGTACTGACCGAGTAGACCCAACGCCGCACCGAGATCAAGGCGTGCCGCGACCAGATCGGGGTCGAGAACGAGCGCGGCGCGGTACTCCTCGACCGCGCGATCGATCGACCCGCTCTTAAGCTCGATGACGCCGAGATGGTGGTGGACCTGGGCCGCATCCGAAGGTTCGAGGCCCAGCTCGAGGGCCAGGCCGTAGTGTTCGCGGGCCTCGTCGAGCTCACCGAGACGAAGATGGGCGACGGCGAGGCGGATCCGCGCCCCGTCGCCCTCGAGCCCGAGCTCGCACAACCGCTCGAGATCGGCGATCGCTTCCCGGTCGCGATGCAGCGCCATCCTCGCATTCGCCCTCGACCGCAGGGCATCGGTGTTGCCGGGTTCGAGATCGAGCACGGCGGAGTAGCGCTCGACCGCCGCCGGGAAATCGCCTCCCGACTCGAAGAGATAGCCGAGCATCAGTATCGCCTCGGTCATCTCCGGCGAAAGCGCGAGCGCCATCTCGACCTGGTTGCGCGCTGCACTGTGATCGCCCCGGTCGAGACGGAGGCCGGCGAGGGCAAGATGGAGGCGGGAGCGGATCAGTCGATCGCGGGCCGCCTCACCCGATGACGGATCGAGCGCGCCCGGCGACGGCGTCAGCTCGACGATCGCCTGGTGGATCCGGTCGGCCGCCTGCGGTAGATCCTTGAGGTGGGTCGCCGCGAAGATCACGACGCTGCGGTCGTCGTGGTTCTCCGGCTCGGCCGCCATCTCCAGAACCACCTCGACCACGTCCTCGTGCTTGAGCGGTTCAATCGCGGCGAGCAGCGGATCGGCAAAACCGATCTCGTGGTCGCCGCGCAGCTCCGCGTGGGCCCGCGCCGCCTCCATCTCGCCAAGCGCGCGATAGGCGAGCGCCAGCTGGTAGTGGATGATGGTTGCCTGGGGCTGCAGCTCGAGGGCCTTTGTGAGATGGCGGACCGCCTCGTCGGGTTTGCCGAGGGCGCCGGCGGCTCGTCCGAGGCCGCCATAGGCGGCGGCCTCGGACGGGCTGAGTTCGAGGACTCGCTGGAACAGCCGATAGGCCTCCTCGTTATCACCGAGCGCGAGGGAGAGCTCGGCCAGGTGGAGAAGGGTCGGGAGATCGGCGGGCCGAAGCTCGAGGGCGCGTTCGAAAGCCGTCCGCTCGGAATCGAGGTCTCCGACCATCTGACAGACAAAACCGCGGTAGTAGGGCCAACGAAAATCGTTCGGGGACAGCCGTTCGGCATTGCCGAAGGCGACCCGGGCGGCGTCGTTGAGGTGATGGGCGAGGTAGTACATGCCGAGAATTCCATAGGCTTCGGCGAGCTCGCCGTCGGATCCCGAGAGGTTGAGCTCGACGACTCGGTCCTGGTTCGCCTCGAGGCGCTGCCGCGTCGCATCCTCCATGGTGGAGAGATTGGGCAGGGGAAGCGGGACCAGCTCAGAGCGGTCGATCGCCATCGCGCCGGACGGCAGCAGCACCGCCAACGAAACCAAGGTCGTCCACCACCCCGCTCTCGCGGCCGTCACTTGGCCGCCGGTCCTTTCGCGGCGCCGCCCCGAGTCAGAGTGGTGTAACGATCGACGTCAACCCCCGACCACTCCTCGACTGATCCGTCGGGCCAGTGCACCTCGACCCGGTCCACGGCGGTGCCGTTCGCGAGACCGACGAGCAGCCGGGGATCGTTGGCGGAGGCGTACCCGCCGTCGGTGCGGACCCGCCGCCAGAGAACGGGGCTGCCCTTGCGGTGGATGCCGACCCAGGCGCCGATCTGGTCTCTGGGGGGGTTGCCCGCGACGAGCCGGAGGCCGATCCAGTGGTTGGCGCTGCCGATGGTGTTGATGAGCAGCCGCGCCCGTCCGTTGCAGTTCTCCACCAGCACATCGGTGTCGCCGTCGTTGTCCACGTCACCG
Source organism: uncultured Acidobacteriota bacterium (assembly GCA_963704125.1). Classification (GTDB taxonomy): domain Bacteria; phylum Acidobacteriota; class Thermoanaerobaculia; order Thermoanaerobaculales; family Sulfomarinibacteraceae; genus JAHECW01. Next base: position 21,678 of record CAVPHA010000021.1, read on the forward strand.
AAGGCGAGACCCCGGCTGACCTCGGAGAGTTCGAAGACCGAGCCCGCCGTGGCGCTCACATCCCGGAAGCGGTTGGACCCGATGTTGTGAAACAGCTGGTTTGGCTGGTGCATCGGGAAGGGGTCGTTTTCCCGCACCAGGGCTTCGATGACGAAGACATCACCGCTTGCGGTCATGAGGTCGAGCAGACCGTCGTTGTCGTAGTCGAAAAACCGCACCCCCCAGCTCGTCCGTCCGACGCTCGGGGGCCCGAGCCCGCTGACGGTGGTTCGGTCGTCGAAGACGCCGGCGCCATCGTTGACGTAGAGGGTGTTGGTCTGGTAGCCGAGGTGAGTCATGAAGAGGTCCTCGTCGCCGTCGCGGTCGAAGTCGGCGGCATCCACCCCCATGCTCGATTCGTTTCGCCCGTCCGCATTCACCGCCGTGCCGCCGAGCAGGGCGTCGTTGACGAATGTGCCGTCGCGTCGGTTGATCCACATGTGGTTCGGCAGCATGTCGTTGGCGACATACACATCCATCCAGCCGTCGAGGTTGAAATCGGCGGCCATGACGCCGAGGGCCTTGCCGGCCTCGTGTCGAACCCCGGCCTTGAGCGACCAGTCCTCGAAGGTCCCGTCGCCCCGGTTGCGGTAGAGCCGGTTGGTGACGGCGCCGTAGGCCTCGGGGGCGCAGTATCCCGGAGTTCCGGAGGGCAACCGGCAGATCCCGTGTTTTTCGAAGCTGAAGTCGAGATAGCAGCCGACGAAGAGATCGAGCCAGCCGTCGCGATCGAAATCGAGGAAGGTGGCGCCCGAGTTCCAGCGGGGATCGTCGAGGCCGGCCGCAGCGATCACCTCCTCGAAAGTGCCGTCGCCCTTGTTCCGCCACAGCTGGTTGGCGCCGAAGTTGGTGAGAAAGATATCGACCCAACCGTCGTTGTCGTAGTCCGCCACCGCGACGCCGACGCCGTAGCCGTCGGCCCGGATCCCGGAGGCCTGGGTCACATCCGTGAAGCTGAGGACCCGCGTCCCGTCCTCCTCGATCCTCAGGTCGTTACGGTAGAGACGATCGCGCAGCGGATGGCCCTTCTGCGGCGGCAGAATCGCGTCGGCGACGCTCTTGCCCGGGCCGAGCATCGCACCCTGGATCAGATAGAGATCGAGATCGCCGTCGTTGTCGTAGTCCAGCATGCCGCAGCCGGGTCCGCTGATCTCGACGATGTAGAACTCGCCGGAGACGCCGGCGAAATGCACGAAGTCGACACCGAGGGCCTCGGCGCGATCCTCGAAGAGGTCCCGCTGCGGGACCGGTGTTGCGGCCGGGGCGACGCCGGACGAGACTGCCGGAACCAGCAGCAGCGGCAGCAACCACCCGCCGCCTAGCCTTCCCGGCCGGCGATCGACTCCGGCCGACGATGCACAGAACTCGGCGGACCCTCTCATCTCGAGACGTTCGAGATCAGTAGGTTTCGTTTTCCTTCCATCGACGTGCCTGATGGTCCGAGTTCGGGGCACGCAACCCGCACGGACCGCGGTCCCCTGGAGTCCGTGGGGTTCATAGGCCCATGGCCAGTCTCAATCCTTCATCGACGGCATTCATGAGTTTCTGGGGCACCTCGCCGGCCTTTTCGGAAAGAAACGCCTTGTTCAACGTTACGACCTGAGAAACGTTGATCACCGAATCACGAGTCAAGCCCGACTGTTTCCGTTTGATGACGAGGTTTCCGGGTGCGGCGCCGAGATCGAGATTCGAGGTGACGACAACCACGAGTACGGTTTGAATCCGGCTCTCCGTGAAAGCGTTTGACTGAACTACCAGTACCGGGCGCCTGTATCCGGGCTCGGAATCCCGGGGTACGGGCATCGACGCCCACCAGATTTCACCACGCCGCACTACCACTCCTCTGCGCCAACCGACAAGCTCTGAAGATCCATGATTGCGGGATCCAAATCAGCCGTTTCGTTTTCGTAAACGGCGTTCAAGCGGGCTGTTACGCCCTTCGACCGGTGAGTTGCGATGAATTGGGCGATGGCCGAAGAATAGAGCTGGCTGCGACTCACGCCAAGCCGTTCAGCAAGCCCTTCAGCGGCAACGAATACTTCATCTGGAATCGAGATTGCGGTCTTCATGGAGAAAGTATAACTCCGGTTATACCAGTCGTCAACCGCAATTGTACCGAGCTTGAGGAAGTGCGGATTATCTGGACACCGTCACCCGTTCGGTCATCGGGAAGCCGCGTTTCTTCATCTCTTCGACAAAGAGCGCCGCGGGGACGCCGGTTTCCACCGGATGGACGCCGCGCGGGGTCTGGCCCCGGGCGTTCATGATGGCGACGATGGCGCCGTCGAAACCGGTGGTGCGCTCCATGGCGGTGAACCCGGTCTCGTCGTCGTAGTAGTCGATGACCTCGATGAGCGCCTCGGCAGGCTTGCCGTCCTTTTCACCGACGGCCTTGACCCTCAGGATGACGAAGTCCTTGTCGTCCTTCCCGGCCCGATCTTGGGTTCGATACAGGCGTGGAAGACATCTCTCGGCACGATGTCGACACCGTTGACCATCACCGGTTCGAGATCGAGCAGACCCATATCGATGACGGCCTTCCACTGTTCGAAGTGCCCTTTCCAACGTAGGGTCTTGTTCTGGAAGGTCTGGACCTTGCCCGCGAAGGTCCAGGGCGCCGTCGAGGTCCCGCCGCCGGCGACGAAGGCTTCCATGGTGCCGATGGGCGGCGGGAACACGACCGCGTCTTCATAGTCTTCCCGCTGGAAGGTCGGCACCATGGTGACCTTGCCGTTCCTGAGGAACACCGCCTCGCCGTAGTACTCGTTGGTGAGCCCGGCGATGTTGAAGGTGCAGCGGTAGTTGAGGGGCGGCTCCGGGTGCTGCATGTTGCCGCCGTCCCACATATAGACGTGGTCCGCCCGGTCGAGCAGGGACATGGCGCGAACCATGAGCGAGGTGCCCATCCCGGGGACCTGGCCGCAGTCGGGGATGATGGCGATGCCGGCCTTTTGCGCCGCCTCGTCGAGCTTGAGCTGCTCGAGCACGAGATCGGTCTTGCCCCCGAGATCGCACATGCAGGCGCGCGCCCGAATCGCCACCTTGCTGATCGCGGGGTTGAGCCAGTACGGCACGGCGGAGAGGAAGGAGTCGATCCCGGCGAGGAAGGACTCGAGCTTCGTCTCGTCGGTCACATCGAGCTCGACGGCGGTGGCGATGGGTGTCTGCAGGAGGTCGTTGACACGCCGGGCCGAGGCCTCGGCGGCGCCAAGATCGACGTCCGCGACCAGGACTTTCTTCGCATCACCGAACCTGGCCATGTCATAGGCCGCCGCGGTTCCCTGCCGGCCGCCCCCGAGCACTGCGTATGTGTACTTCATGTTCCCCCCGAATGTTGTCCGTGTCTCTTCAGATCCGCTCGATGATCATGGCGATTCCCTGTCCGACACCGATGCACATGGCGCACAGGGCGAAGCGCCCGCCGCTCCGCCGCAGCTCATACACGGCGGTCGTCACCAACCGCGCGCCGCTCATGCCGAGCGGGTGGCCGATGGCGATGGCGCCGCCGTTGGGGTTGATCCGCGGGTCGTCGTCGGCGAGGCCGAGATCCCGGGTGACCGCGAGCGCCTGCGAGGCGAAGGCCTCGTTGAGTTCGATGACATCCATTAGATCGAGGCTCATCCCGCTCCGGGCGAGGACCTTCCTGGTCGCCGGCGCCGGGGCGAATCCCATGATGCGGGGCGCCACGCCGGCGGCGGCCATGGCCACGACACGTGCCATGGGCGTCAGCCCGTGGCGTTGGACGGCAGCGTCGGATGCCACGAGGAGGGCGCAGGCGCCGTCGTTGACCCCCGAGGCGTTGCCCGCCGTCACGGTCCCGTTCTCCCGGAACAACGCCTTGAGGCCCGCCAGCTGCTCGAGGGTTGTTCCCGGCCTCGGGTGCTCGTCGGTGGTCACGATCAACGGGTCCTGTTTTCGGCGCGGCACGGTCACCGCGATGATCTCGTCGGCGAGCTTGCCGTTCGCCTGAGCGGCCGCGGTTTTGGCCTGGCTCCAGGCCGCGAACCGATCCTGGTCTTCGCGCGAGATGCCAAACTCCTCGGCGACGTTTTCGGCGGTGTCCGGCATCGTGTCGACGCCGTACTGCCGCTCGAGGACAGGATTGACAAACCGCCAACCGATGGTCGTATCGAAGATCTCCGCCTGACGACTGAAGGCCGTCGTCGCCTTGGCCATGACGAAGGGCGCGCGGGACATGGACTCCACCCCGCCGGCGATGACGAGATCCTGCTCACCCGCCTTGATGGCGCGAGCCGCTATCCCTACGGCATCCATCCCGGAGCCGCAGAGCCGGTTCACCGTGGTGCCGGTGACCTCGGCCGGCAGACCGGCGAGGAGGAGCGCCATCCGCGCGACGTTGCGGTTGTCCTCACCGGCCTGGTTGGCGCAGCCGAGGATCACGTCGTCGACCGCCGCGGCGTCGAGCCCTGGATTCCGTTGTTGCAGGGCGCGCAGAGGAATCGCGGCGAGGTCATCCGTCCGGACGGTGGCGAGGGCGCCGCCATAGCGCCCCACCGGGGTGCGAATCGCGTCGCAGATCAAGGCTTCGGTCATTTTCAACTCCGTTGGTACCGGCCGGTCATGGCGGTGTTTCGCCCGCGGCGAACCCGGCATGCGGGATCAACTCCGCGAAGTTCGACGCCCCGGACGGGACCAACGAGCGGAGGATTTCGAGCTCCCTCGCGGTCGGCGCTTCGGTCGTGCCGAGGGTGGCCGCGATCTTGAGCGGCCACCCCGTGGCCGCGACCGCGGTCTCGGCCGACACTCCGGGGTGGAGATGGGTCAGGAGGAGCTCGCCGCTTGAAGGATCGGGCTCGAGGATCCCGAGATCGGTGATCACCGCTTCCGGGCCGCGGCCGGGCAGGCAGAGCTCCCGCCGCGACCTGCCACCGCGGAACATCCCCACGGTGGTCATGAAATCGAGGGTGTCGACAAAAGTCTTCGGGTTCTGGCGCAGCAGGATGAGCGTGCGATGGCAGAAACCCGCGATCTCCGGCGCCCCGCCGGCGCCGGGCAGCCGCACCCTGGGCGTGTGATAGTCGCCGATGACCGTCGAGTTGAGGTTGGCGAAACGGTCGATCTGGGCGGCGCCGAGAAAGCCGGTCCTGATCCAGCCGCCCTGGAGCCAGTAGTTGAACATCTCCGGCACCGAGACCACCGCGAGCGCGGTCCGGCTGAGCTCCGGATCGCCGATGGAGAGCGGCAGCACCGTGGGCTTGGTGTCCAGGGTCCCGCTCTCATAGATCATCGAGATCTCGGGGGCATGGGTCCGGCGGGCGAGGTTGGCGGCCTTGGACGGCAGACCGATGCCGATGAAGACCACGTCATCGGGATCGAGCAGCCTGGACGCGGCCACCACCATCATCTCTTCCGGGCTGTAGGCGGGTTCAGACATAGCCGTCCTCTTTCAACCGGGCGAGGTAGTGGCCGAAATCGTCGGTCGACACCACATAGCGCTCCATCCACTCGCAAAACCCGTCGTAGTCCTTGCTGATCTCTCCCCAGCGCTGATAGAACTCGTTGCTTCGGTCGTAATAGCCCTCGGCGTACGATGGGAATGCGCCCAACCGGGCCTCGCACACCACATCCACCGCCCAGCGGGGAATGACGGCGCCGCCGGACCCCTCGTCCACTCGATCGACGATCTCCTCGACGGTGACGATGCTGCACGCCGAGGCCAGGATCGCCTCTTTCTGGACCCCGAGGATCCCGGTCATCCAGACGTTGCCGTGGCGGTCAGCCCGCTGCGCATGGACGATGGCCACGTCCGGTCGATGCGACGGGATCGCGGTGAGCACCTCACCGGTGAAGGGACACTCGATGAATTTGATCATCGGGTTGACATCCGGGTACTGGGTCCCGCGATAGCCCTTGAAGACCGCGCACGGCAGCCCGGCCGCGCCGGCGGCGAACGCATTCGCCATGGCGGCGTGGGCGTGCTCGACGAACTCGATGGCGTGCGGAACGCCGTGCTCGTAGGCGTCGCGGAGACGGAACAGCGACCCGACGCCCGGATTCCCGCCCCACGAAAAGACCACCTTGTCCGCGCAACCCATACCGATCATCTGATCGAAGATGATGTCCGGCGTCATCCGGATCAGGGTCAGGTGACGGATTCCCTGGCGGATGATCTCGGCCCCCGCGGCGTGCGGAATGAGGTGGGTGAACCCCTCCGCCGCCACGGAGCAACCGGGTACAACATATTTTCTGACGGCAGTTGCGAGCTCCAGGAACTCCGTCATTTTCGCCCCTTCCCCGACCCTGATCGCTTGGCGTCGGAATTCTACTCTCCCACGGACTGCGGTCAGCGCGCCGCCGATCGAATAAAGGCCTCACCCCGATCGACAATCTCGTCGTGATCCTCCGGAGCCACGACTGTGTCCAACAACTCCCTGGTGCGGTTGCGCAGCCGCTCCTCGGCCCGTGGATACTCCTGCAGCCGCCAGTCGTCCACCGTCAGGTTGGGGAAGATCCCGCTCTCGAAGTACGCGGTGCGGAAGTGCTCGAGGGTGCCCGGGGCCATGAGAAAGTTGCCGCCGGGCCCGATCTCGGCGATGTCGTCGAGAGCCGCCGCAACCTCGTCCAACGCGAACCCGGCAGCGGTGCGGCGCGCCTGTGTGATGACCTCGTCGGCGTAGACGATGGTCGCCGGCGACATGGTCGTGGAACCCAGGGTGTCGCCGACGAACGGCGCCAGCCCGACCTTTCCCATACAGCTCAAGAGGTGATTGGCCCACTGGTGCCCGGCCGCGATGAGATCAGCGCCCCAGCCCATGCCGCTGCCCGAAGTGCCACAGTGCGGTAGTCCGTAGAAAGCCGTCATCTCGGCACAGGCCAGATCGAGAACGTAGCTGATCGGATCGTAGAAATTGGCCATCCCCCGCATGTCGAAAAACGCCGGCAGCATGCCGACGACGACCGGGGCGCCGGCGCGGATCGACTGACTCAAGACGAGGCCCGCCAGCAATTCCGCATTGAGCAGAGCAAGGATCCCGGCCGGGGTGATCGGCATTGTGGCGCCGGCCATCCCGTAGTTCGAGTAGATAAAGGGCAGGCCGCGTTCGATGGTGGTCATCATCTTGTCGGCGGTTCCTCGGTTGATGACCAGCGGTGTGACCGGGTTGAAGTAGGGAATGATGAACGGTTTCTCGGCGGCATCGCGATGCAGATCCTCGACGAGATCGAGGACCGCGGGATAACGCTCGTCATCGGACACCAGCACGACCAGGGGTTTGGTGCTGTTCGCCACCATCTCGAGCATGGCGAAGAGGTCCGACTGGTCTGTGGGAATGTCCTGGATCACCCCGACGGTCGAGATCGCGTCGAACGACGGCAGCGCCTGGCCCAGCCGAACCACGGCTTCCATATGGCGGCGGGCAAAGGGTTCGATCTCGTCGGTCATCGGATCCTGGTAGTTGAGCGCTGTGACACCGATGCCGAAACGGGTCTCGGCGCCGTCTCCAAGGCGAAAGGCCGGGTTGCCGCGCCGGTCGAAGATCTCCAGGCTCGACGGCGCCGACCGGAGTGACCGTTCGACCACCGGCTCGGGGATGAGAACCCGGTCGCCGTCCTCCTTCGCCCCGGCCCGGACCAGAACCCGCCGGGCAGGCGCCGAGTCGACGCGCACTCCGGTGGTCGCCAGGATGCGCAGGGAGTAGTCGGTGGACCTGATTCACCTGCAACTCGTCGAGCACGGTGATCCGGGGACGGATGGTCTGTACTGTCATTCATCGTTTCACCCTCATACGGATCATACGCCACGGAGGACCGGGGGGCATGGGAGGCGTTTGCTAGACTCGGTGGCAATTCACGCCGCTTTGAAGGAGGGCGCCCATGTTGACGTTGTTCCGCGAGTTGGACCGCCCCCCGACGACGCACCTGAAGGCGGCCGTTTGGCTTTCCCTTGTTCTCCAGCTGCTTTCGATCCCACCCTCTGCAGCGTCCCCCGAGTCGCCGGACCGACCCGAGCCGGGGTCGGCGGAGGCGATCGCCGCGGCGACCACCGACCCGAGCTTTGTCAGCCCGTGGGTGGCCTTCGTCCCCGACGACGAGTCTGTGCCGTCGCCGACCGATTTTCTCGGACGCATCGCCGGCGCCGCCGGCGAGATGACTCGCCCGGAGGAACTCGTCGACTACCTCAAGGCGCTGGCCGAGGCTTCGCCGCGGGTCCGGGTCGAGGAGATCGGCCGCAGCGATGAAGGACGCGAGATCCTGCTCGTGGCGGTGGCCGATGAGGAGGGCATCCGCACCCTCGCCGAGCTCAAGGCCGCTACCGCCGCCCTCGCCGATCCTCGGGTGACCGACCCCGACCGCGCCGAGGCGATCATCGCCCGGGCGCGACCGATCTACTACATCAACGCCGGTCTTCACGCCGATGAGACCGGCCCTCCGGAGGCGGTGATGGAGCTCGCCTACCGGCTCGCGGTCTCCGAGGAGCCCATGATCCGCCGCATCCGCGAACGGGTGGTGGTGCTCATCAACCCGGTCGCCAACCCCGACGGCCGCGCCAAGATGGCCGACTGGTTCTACCGATACCTCAAGGGCAGAACGGACTACGACGAACTGCCGCGGCAGTCGCCGCCCTACTGGGGGCGTTATGTCTTCGTCGACATGAACCGCGACGCCCACCAGCAGACCCAGGCCGAGACCCAGGCGATCTACCGCATGTTCTGGGACTACCACCCGACGGTGATTCACGATCTGCACGAGAGCTTCGCGCTGCTCCAGACCTGGAACGGGACCGGTCCGTACAACCCCAACCTCGAGCCCATCGTCACCAGCGCGTTTCTCGAGATGAGCTTCCACGAGGTCACCACGGATGACGGCCCTCGGCATGCCCGGAGTCTGGACCTGGGATTTCGGCGACGGTTACGGCCACCACTACGTCGACTCCGTGGCCATGAACCACAACGCCATCGGCCGGGGTTACGAGACCATGGGCAACGCCACCGCCGAGACCGTGGAGCGCGTCCTCGACCTGGCCGAGACCAGTAAGACCTGGTTTCGGCCGTGGCCCGCCACCAGCCCGCTGCGTGTGGTCCATGCGCGACAGCGTCAACTACACCGAGACCGGGTTGCTCGCCATCCTCGACTACGCCGCAAAAAACGCCGCCGACATGCTGCGCGACTTCTACCGAACCGGCCGCAATTCGTGGCAGAAGGGCGTTGTAGGCGACCCGTTCGCCTTCGTCATCCCCGACGACCAACCGGATCGGCGCCGCACCGCGCAGATGGTCAACCTGCTGCGGCGCCAGGGCATCGAGGTCTCACGGTCGCTGCAGGCGTTCACCCTCGACGAAGGCGCCTTCCCCGCCGGCAGCTTTGTCGTCCGCCTCGACCAGCCCTACCGCAACTACGCCGTCGATCTCCTCGAGCCGCAGGACTTCCAGTTCGCCACCGGCGAGCTGCCGTACGACGACGTGTCGTGGGCGCTGCCGGTGCACTACGGCGTCGAGACCATCCGCATCGACGACCCGCGGGTGCTCGAGGTCGCGCTCGAGCCGGTCGCTGGCGATGTTGCGGCGACCGGCCGGGTCAACGGGAGCGGCCCGGTTTTCCTGCTCGCGGACACCGGCCAGGAGGCGCTGCTCGAGGCCCGCTACCGGCTGCACGGCTTCTCGGTGCGGATCGCCGAAGCTGCCTTCACCTCCCAGTCGCGGACCTACCCGAGGGGAACATGGATTCTGCCGCCGCAGCCTGGTCTCGAGGAGGCTCTGCACGAGGTGGCGGCCGAGCTCGCCCTCGACATCGACAGCGCCGCCGCCCTCCCCGACGTGGCGAGCCATGACGCGCCGGCGCCGAGGCTCGGGGTGTGGGTGCCGTGGGCCGACACCGACTCCATCGGCTGGCTGCGCTACACCCTCGACCAGCGCGGGGTGCCCTACACCTATCTTCGGGACGAGGACCTGCGGACCGGCGATCTGCGCGAGCAAGGTCGATGTCATCGTCTACGGCCAAGTCGATCTCGACCTCCAGGCCCAGATCCACGGGATCCCGCCGATCGACCGGTCCGATGGCCTTTGCCGCCACGCCCGAGTTCCCGAGCCTCGGCCGACCGGAGGCGTCGGCCGACATCACCGGCGGGCCCGGCTGGGAGGGGCTCGCGGCTCTGGCCGGTTTTGTCGACGAGGGCGGCGCCCTGCTGACGCTGGGCAACGGATCGACGCTGGTCCTCGAGAGCGGGCTGGTGCGCAACGTCCGCCGCGCCCACGCAACCGGGATCCGCACCCCGGGCACGGAGCTGACCGCGAGCTTTCTCAGGCCCGACCACCCGCTCGGTTATGGCTACGACGACACCACATCGGTGTTTCGGGCCGACTACCCGGTCTACGATCTCCCGCGGCGCTGGCTGCGCATGGCCTACTGCACCTCGTGTCTCGACGGACCGGTCGACCCGAGGTGGGTGGTCATGCAGTGGGGCGCAGCCGATCCCGCGGCGGGGACCATGATCGTCAGCGGCGGCGCTCTGGGTGAGGGCGAACTCGAGGGCCGGCCGGCGATTCTCGCGGTGCCCTCCGGCGACGGCGTCGTGGTGGCGTACAACTTCAACCCGATGCACCGCGATCTCAACCGCTCCGATTACCGCCTGTTGTGGAATGCGATCCTCAACTGGGGCGAGTTGGGCCAGCCGGTCGAAAACAGCCCTTGACGGATGTGAACAAAACCCACAATGTGGGTCTCGAGACCAGATCGTGGTAGTGTTGCCGTGATCCGAACTCGACCCGCCAGGAAGCTTCGACACGAGGTGAAGAGATGAAACGATCGATTGTCGCGATCACCGTCTGCATCAGCATCTTTTTTTCGCTCAGGCCCGGCGATGCCGGGGAATCGGCCGAACCCGCCCCACCCCGCCCGCTGACGGTCGACGACTACTTCAGGCTCGGCGGCGTCGACGACCCGCAGATCAGCCCGGACGGACGCTGGGTGGCCTATACCGTCACCGCCTCCGATCTCGAAAAGGACAAGATGAAAACCCGCGTCTGGATGGTTCCCGCCGCCGGCGGCGAGGCGGTGGCCATGACCTCCGAGGAGCGGTCCGCTTCGCACCCGAGGTGGAGCCCAGACAATCGCTACCTGTCATTCCTGGCTGCGCCCAAGGACGGCGAGGATCAGGTGTGGACCTTGTTCCGAGAGGGCGGCGAGGCGATCAAGATCACCGACACCGCCCAGGGGGTGAGCGACTTCGAGTGGTCGCCGGACGGCCGGCGCATGGTCTCGTGCTGCAGGATCCCTACCCCCGTGCAGCTGGCGGTCAAGGCCGGCGAGAAGAAACCCGAGAACCCACCGCCGTGGGTCATCACCCGCCGCCAGTTCAAGGAGGACTACGTCGGCTATCTCGACAGCCGCCGGACCCACCTCTTTGTTCTCGATCTGAAGACCGAAAAGCCTGACCCAGATCACCTCGGGGGACTATGACGACACCCAGCCCGCGTGGTCGCCGGACGGCGCTTCGATCGCCTTCACCAGCAACCGGTCGAGCGACCCCGACAGCAACCGCAACAGCGATATCTGGGTCGTGGACGCGAACAACACCGACCAGGGTCAAACGCTCATCCAGGTCACGACCAACCCGGGGGCGGACAGGTCGCCGGCGTTTTCTCCCGATGGTGAACTGATCGCCCACGTGTCGACCACCGACACCGCCGCCGATGTCTACGCCACCAACCACCTTGCGGTGGCGCCCGCCGCGGGCGGCCAGGCGACGGTCCTCACCCGGACCCTCGACCGCAACGTCTTCTACCCGGAGTTCGCGGCCGACGGGGCCGCGGTGCTCGCGGCGGTGGAGGACGACGGCGAGCAGTATCTCGCCCGGGTGCCGGTCGACGGAAGCCCGATCACCCACGTCATCGGCGGGCCGCGCTCGGTGGGCGAGTTCGCCGTCGGCAGCGACGGGCGGATCGCGGCCATGGTTTCCGAACCGCATCTGCCGCCGGAGGTGTTTCTCACCGACGGCGACGGTCTCGCGCGGCTGACGCACACCAACGACGAGGTGCTCGCCGGCATCCGGCTCGGGCGAGGTCGTAAATGTCCACTTCACGAGCAAGGACGGCACCGAGATCGAGGGCTTCATCATCAAACCGCCGGGCTTCAAGGAAGGCGTCCGCTACCCGACGGTGCTCCGCATCCACGGCGGGCCGATGATGCAGTACGACTTCGGCTTCCACTTCGAGGGCCAGCTCTTCGCCGGCGCGGGCTTCGTCGTGGTCATGGCCAACCCGCGCGGCTCCTCCGGCTATGGTCAGGACTACTGTATTGCCATCTGGCAGGCCTGGGGCGGCAAGGACTTCGACGATGTGATGGCGGCGGTCGACGACGCCGTCGCCCGCGGCTACGCCGACCCCGATCGACTGGCGGTCGGCGGCTGGTCCTACGGCGGCATCCTGACCGACCACGTGATCACCAAGACCGACCGTTTCAAGGCCGCCTACTCCGGCGCCAGCGAGTCGCTCTACATCACCAACTACGGCCACGACCACTACCAGCTGTGGTGGGAGAACGAGCTCGGGCTGCCGTGGGAAGCCCCCGAGCTGTACCAGACGATGTCGCCCTACTACCAGGTCGACAAGGTCGTCACCCCGACCCTCATCGTCGGCGGCGAACAGGACTGGAACGTGCCCATCGTCAACTCCGAGCAGCTCTATCAGGCCCTCAAACGGCTCGGCGTGACCACCGAGCTGGTGGTCTACCCCGGTGAGTTCCACGAGTTCACGACGCCGTCGTACATCAAGGACCTCTACGAACGCTTCCTCTCGTGGTTCGAGACATACGTCCCGGGACCCGCAACGACATCCGGAGCCGGGTCGTGAACCACTCGGTCGCGCCTCTGGTCTGCGTTCTGCTGATCGCGGCCGGTGGTCTCCAGGCCGCCGACCAGGGGATACCCGAAAGCGTCCGGATCCCCGGCTTCACCGCCGCCTCGAGCGACCACGAGCGCGGCATCGAGGAGCGGATGGCCGGCCTTCTCGATCCGGCCGGCACTGCGCGCCACTTCCGCGTTCTGACCGAGGAGCCTCACCCGGCAGGTTCGGCCGAAAATCTCGAGCTCGCCCACTACGTGCGTGACCAGTTTGTCGCCTCCGGGCTCGAGGGGGTGACGATCCACCGCTACGACGTGCTGCTGCCGTGGCCGCGCAAGGTCGCGGTGTCGATGCTGGAACCGGTCGCGATGACCGCCTCGCTCGCCGAGGCCGGCATCCCGGTCGACAAGGACTCGTACGCCGTCGGCGCCGGCCTCACCTATCTCGGCATGTCGGGCTCCGGCGACGTGACCGCGGACGTCATCTACGCCCACAGCGGCAACCCCGAGGACTACGACTGGCTGGTCGCGCAGGGCATCGACCCGCGCGGCAAGATCGCCGTCGTCCGCTACTCGAACCCGTACAGCTACCGCGGGTTCAAGGCGTGGGAGGCCGAGCGGCGCGGCGTTGCGGCCCTCATCATCTACTCCGACCCCATGGACGACGGCTATCGCAAGGGAGACGTCTTCCCGCGCGGCCCCTGGGGCCCGGAGAGCCACATCCAGCGCGGCGCGATCACCTACGACTTCATCGTCCCCGGGGACCCGCTGACGCCGGGCTGGGCGTCGATCGAGGGGGCTCGGAGAATCACTCAGGAGGAGGCGCGTTCGGTGCCGCGGATCCCCGCCGTGCCGATGTCGTGGGGCGACGCGAAACCGATCCTCGAGAGCCTCGACGGACCGGTCGCGCCGCCCTCCTGGCAGGGCGCGCTGCCCATCACCTATCACGTCGGCCCGGGCCCGGCGAAGCTCCACGTCGAGGTCGACATGGACGGCGAGACGCGGCCGATCTGGGTCGTCGAGGGCCGAATCATCGGGTCGGAAAACCCGGACGAGACCATCATCCTCGGCAACCACCGCGACGCGTGGGTGTACGGCGCCGCCGATCCGTCGAGCGGCACCGCGACCCTGCTCGAGGCGGCGCGGGTGCTCGGCACGCTCGCCCGCAACGGCGAGCGGCCGCGGCGCACCCTCGTCTTCGCCAGCTGGGACGCCGAGGAGTGGCACCTCACCGGCTCGACGGAGTGGGGCGAGCAGTTCGCCGCCGAACTCGGCAAGGGCGCCGTCGCCTACCTCAACGTCGACATCTCGACCACCGGCCCGAACTTCCTGGCCGGCGCCGTCGCCAGCCTCAACCCGACGATCATCGAGGTCGCGCGCGACGTCACCGACCCCAACAGCCGCCGCAGCCTCCTGGAGGCGTGGACGAAAGCGACGGCGACGTCGTCAGCGGATGGCGGCGATGCTTCCGACTCTCTGGTCGAGAACGACCTCGGGAGCGGTTCGGACTACACCGTCTTCCTCAACTTCCTCGGCGTGCCGGTGGTCGATCTCACGTTCGACGGACCCTACGGCGTCTACCACTCGCAGTACGACGACCTCTACTGGATGGAGCACTTCGGCGATCCCGGCTATCGCTACATGACGGCGATGGCCGAGGTCTGGGGTCGGTTGGGCCTGCGGTTGGCGAACGCCGATGTTCTCGCCTATGACTACCGGCAGTACGCGACCACCGTTCGGGGTTTCGTGGATTCCCTGCGCGAGGTTCCCGGACTTCGAGAGGAGCTCGACCTGAACGCGGCCGAGGCCGCGGTCGACGAGTGGCGTGACGCGGCGGAGGACCTGCAGCACAAGATCGACCTCGTCCTGACCACCGGGAACGAGCCGGCGACGGAGACCCTCTCGGAACTCAACACCGCCCTGCTCGGCGTCGAGCGCGAGCTCCTGTTGGCGGACGGGATCCCCGGCCGGCCGTGGTTCAAACACAGCCTGTACGCACCGCGCTACACCTACGCGGCGATGTCGCTGCCCGGGGTTCGAGAGGCGGCGGAAGCCGAGGACTGGGACCTCGCCCGTCGCCAGCTCGCAGCGCTGGTCGAGCGCCTGCAGGCGGCGACCGCCGCCACCCGCAGGGCCGCCGCCCTGGTGCCGAAGCCATGAGACCGAAGAAGGGAGACGCCATGAATCCCGACCCCGAGCGAGGGCTCACCTCCGAGGGCCTGGTCCGTGGTCTCGGCCGCTGGGACGCCACCTTTCTGACCATCGGTTCGGTGGTCGGCACCGGGATCTTCATCACCACCGCCGACATCGCCCGCGTGCTGCCCCACGCAGGGCATGATCCTCCTGGTGTGGGCCCTGGCCGGCTTCCTCACCCTGGCCGGCGCCCTGACCTACGCCGAGCTCGGGGCGATGTTCACCGCGGGCCGGCGGGATGTACCACTACCTCAAGGAGGCCTACGGCCCTTTCTGGGGCTTTCTCTTCGGTTGGGCCTGCTTCCTGATCATCATGTCCGGCGGCATCGCCGCTCTCGCCGTC
Organism: uncultured Acidobacteriota bacterium; assembly: GCA_963704125.1. Classification (GTDB taxonomy): domain Bacteria; phylum Acidobacteriota; class Thermoanaerobaculia; order Thermoanaerobaculales; family Sulfomarinibacteraceae; genus JAHECW01. The sequence goes on from CAVPHA010000021.1 coordinate 37,049, forward strand.
GCTTTCGCCGAGTACCTGGGCAGCTTCGCGCCGGTGTTTTCCATGACCAACGTCTTGTTGACGGTGCCGATCGGGTCCTGGACGTGGTCGCTGTCGGGCGGTCAGATCGCCGCCGCTGCCGCCATCCTGCTGCTGACCGCGGTGAACTACATCGGTCTGCGCGAGGGCGCCGGGGTCCAGAACTTCCTGACGGTGTTCAGGATCGGCGCCATCGTCGTCTTCGCCGCGCTGGCCTATTCTCGTCGATGCGCGGGCGCCGGTTGAACTCTTCGGCCCGCTGCCCTCGGTCCCCCTGCTGGCCGGGATCGGCGTCGCCATGATCGCCGCCCTCTGGACCTACGACGGGTGGTACGGACCGACGTTCTCGGCCGGCGAGATGCGCGACCCGCAGCGCACCCTCCCCTTCGGTCTGGTCTGGGGCACGGTGATCGTGATGGGTCTCTATGCCCTGATCAACCTCGTCTACTTCCGCGCCCTGACCATCGAGGAGATGACGGCGACCCGGCGGATCGCCGAGACCGCCGCGACCGCGCTCTTCGGCGCCGGCGGCGGCAAGGTGGTCTCGTTCGCAGTGCTGGTCTCGACCTTCGGCTGTTTGTCGGCGACCATCCTCTACAGCTCGCGGATCTATCTCCCCATGGCCCGCGACGGCGTCTTCTTCCGCGGGCTGGCCGCGGTCCACCCCCGTTACCACACCCCCGGACGAAGCCTGTGGGCACAGAGTCTGTGGGGCGTGGTTCTGGCGCTTTCCGGGACCTACGAGCAGCTCTACACCTATGTGATTTTCGCCATGCTCTTCTTTCACGTGGCGACCGCCGGTGCGGTCATCGTCCTGCGGCGGAAGCGACCCGACGCGGAGCGGCCGTACCGCGTCTTCGGCTACCCATGGGTGCCGGTGCTCTTCATCCTGGCGTCGATTCTGCTGCTCGGCAACACCTTGATGGAAAAGCCGGTGGAGTCGATGATCGGTCTCGGCTTCCTGGCGACGGGCATCCCGGCCTACCTCTGGTGGCGGCGACATCCGACCGACGCGGGAGCGTCACCATGAGCGGCAGGGAAGCCCCCGAGGGCACCCAGGCGGTGATCCGCGCGCTCGGTCTGCTGAAGACCTTCACCCGAGCTCCGACCCGAGCTGAGTCTGGCCGAACTGAGCGACGCGGCCGGTCTCGCCAGAACCACCACCCACAGACTGTTGACCGCGCTCGAAAGCGAGGGTCTGGTTGCGAGGAACCCGGTAACAAGATCGTTCCGGCTCGGCCCGGCGGTCCTCGCCCTCGGTACCCTGGCGCTGATCAGCAACGATCTGCGGACGGTTGTCGAACCCGAGCTGCGATTGCTGGCCGAGGGTTCGGGAGAGACGGCGACCCTCGAGGTGCCCCTCGATGGCCGGATGGTCATCCTGGCCGAGGTCTCGGGCCGCCACCTGGTGACGGTGGCCGCTGAAATCGGCACCCGATGGCCGATCCATGCCACATCGTCGGGCAAGGCCTACCTGGCCGCCCTGTCGGCAGACGCATGGCGAGAGCTGCTGGCTTTGCCCCTGGTCCGGTTCACCCCCGCCACCGTGATCAACGTCGAGGAGTTGGAGAGCGAACTCGAACGGGTTCGCGACCACGGCTACGCGACCGCGATCGAGGAGGTCGAAGCGGGTGCGTCGGCGGCCGCCGCCGTCCTGCTCAACGCGATCGGCAACCCGGTGGGCGCGATCAGCTTGAGCGGCCCGACCACCAGGCTCACGCCTCGGCGGCTGAGTGTTCTCGGGCGCGACCTGGCGGCCGCCGCCGCCCGCTTGGCGCCCAAGATTCACACCTTGGACTGACCCGGTAGGGACAACCGGCTCGACCTCAGCCGTTTCGATAGGCGTCGCGCAGGAGGTTCTGGAAGTGCCAGACCCCCGACTCCCGTTTGGGCGAGAGTCGGCCGGGGCGGTAGCCGCCCGAGGAGAGACCCTTCTGAACCAGCTCGCAGATGTCGATGTCCTCCTGCTGGATCTCGTCGCTGAAGCTCTGGTCGCGGCCGCTGCGGGCCGCGCCGTCGCCGCTGTAGTAGTAGTCGAACTCGACCCGGCAGCGGTCCGGACCGAGGGGGACCACCCGGTTGGTCTGCAGCCGGCCGGGCACGATGTTGAGCATGATGTTGGGAAAGACGAAGTAGTAGAAGGCGTCGCCGTCGCCATAGATGCCGTCGTTGTTGCGCAACGGCGAGTGCTGCAGCGAGGTCCAAGCGAAGAGCTCGGTGTCGTAGGCGCGGTAGTCGAGCACCTTCGACAAACCGGGATGCACATGCGGCAGGTGATAGCCCTCGAGGAAGTTGTCGACATACACCTTCCAGTTGCAGCCGACCTCGTAGTCGATCCGCCGATCGAAGGTCATCACGTCGAGATCGATCGGCGCGATCCGCTCGACGATGCCGCCGAAAACCGCGTCGAAATCCGGGCACTGATCCGCCAGGGCGACAAAGACCAGCCCCTGCCATTCGCGAACCCGGACTCGGGTCAGCCGCACCGCCTCGACATCGAAGTCGCGGGCATCGGTCATCTCGGGCGCCGCGCGAAGCTGCCCCTCCAGACTGTAGGTCCAGCCGTGGTACCTGCAGCGCAGCGATGTCGCGCCGCGGCCGTTGCCGGTCGCGAGGGGGCCCGCCCGGTGGCGGCAGACGTTGTGAAAGGCGCCGAGCTCGCCCGATTCGAGGCGGACGATGATCACCGGCGTGCCGGCGATCTCGCCCACCACGTGATCCCCCGCCGACTGCAGATCGCCGGCGTGGGCCGCCAACTGCCAGGTGCGTGAGAACACCTCTTGCCGCTCGAGCTCGAGCATCGCCGGATCCGAGTAGAACCGGGCCGCGAGGGCGGAGCTCTCCTCCAGGGGCGCTCGTCGGAGGTCGTCGTTGCTCGCTGTCATGGCTCCTCCCGGCGGGCACGAGGCTCGCTGCCCGGATCGCGGTTTCTTGCCGGGTCGAATCGTACCCCGATCCGACCCGGGTGGTCTCGTGGATAATCCCATAATATGGTTGAAAATTCCAAATTGTGGTACGGTACCCGCAATGTGAGGAGTCCACGACGATGATCTCTGAACGGCACAGCGTCCTGCACAGCTGGTGCGTCCAGGCTGAGTGGAACGCTCCCACCATCGTCGGGGGTGAGGGCGCATGGTTCTGGGACGAGGACGGCCGTCGCTACCTCGACATGAGCAGCCTGTCCGAGAGCATGAACCTCGGCCACCAGCACCCGGCTCTCGTTCGAGCGATTCAGCAACAAGCGGAAAAGCTCTGCTTCGTCACCGCGGCGTGGGGCGCCGAGCCTCGCGCCCGCCTCGCCGAGCAGCTCCTGGAGAAGTCCGGATTCGAGGGTGGGCGGGTGTTCTTCACCCTGGGCGGGGCGGATGCCAACGAGCACGCCGTCAAGTTCGCCCGCCAGACGAGCTCGAAACCGCACGGTTGGATCATCACCAGGGACCGCTCCTATCACGGCGCCAGCTACGGAACCATGGCGCTGTCGGGAGACACCCGTACCCGCCACCAGATCGACCCGGAGGTCATGAGGGCGATCCATGTCCCCCCGCCCTACGCCTACCGGTGCCCATTCGGGTCCGTCTCCGAGACCGAGTGCGGGCAGCGGAGCGCCAACGGCGTCGGGGTCGCGATCGACGAACTCGGCGCCCCGGAGGTCGCCGCGGTCCTGATGGAGCCCAACGCCGGAACCAACGGGATCGTCGCACCGGACAACTACTGGCCCCTGCTGCGCGAGGAGACCCGCCGGCGCGGGGTCCTGCTCATCGCCGACGAGGTGATGAGCGGTTTCGGCCGCTGCGGCGAGTGGTTCGCCTGGCAGCGCTCCGGCGAGGCCGGCCGGCCGGATCTCATGAGCCTGGCCAAGGGCCTCACCGGCTCGCATCTGCCCCTCGGGGCGGTGGTCATGTCGCGCGATGTGGCCGCCCGGCTCGAGCACGAGATGCTTTTCACCGGTCTGACCTACTGCGGCCACCCCCTGGCCTGCGCGGCCGGGGCGGCGGCGGTCAAGGCCTACGAGGACGAGGGGCTGATCGAGCGCTCGCGAGTCCTGGGGGCGCGTCTGATCGATGAGCTGCGCGCGATCCGGGACCGCGTCGAGATCATCGGTGACGTGCGCGGCGGCCACGGGCTCTTCGCGGTGGTCGAACTGGTCAAGGACCGGGCGACGCGGGAGCCGGTCTCGCCCTGGCCGCAGAGCCACCCCTCGCTGACCGCCTTTGTCGCCCGGGCCCGGGAGGAGGGCGTCTCGTTCGCCACCCGCGGCAACCTCATCATCCTCGCGCCGCCGCTGGTCATCACCGAGAACGACCTGATGGATGCCCTCGCCCTGATGGAGCGCCTGCTGACGGAATTGGAGTGGTCATGAGCTTCAAACTGACGTATTCGACGATGTTCGATCCCCCGGAGGAGATGCACACCCGTTTCGAGGCGGCGCTCGCCGAGATCCGCGCCGGTCTCGGGGCGACCCACACGATGCACATCGACGGCGCCGACATCGCGTCCGAGCACAACGCCGACAGTCGCAGCCCCATCGATCAACGCCTGGTGCTGGGGCGCTTCCCCGTCGGCGGGGCCGCGGATGTCGAGCGCGCGGTGGCCGCCGCCAAACGGGCGTTTCCCGGCTGGCGGATGACGCCGCACGAGGAACGGATCCGTCTCGTCAGGCGAGCCGCCGCACTCATCGAAGAGCGGGTCTACACCATCGGCGCCGCGCTCGCGCTCGAGGTCGGCAAGAACCGCATGGAGTCGCTGGGGGAGACCCAGGAGACGGCGGACTTCTTTTCCGTCTACGCGGCGGAGTTCGAGAAGAACCGGGGTTACGATCTCACCCTGCCCGACGATCCGCTGGCGAACTTCCTCTCGCACAACCGCAGCGTGCTCAAACCCCACGGCGTGTGGGCGGTGATCGTCCCGTTCAACTTCCCCCTCGCCCTCGGCGGCGGCCCGGTGGCCGCGGCCCTCGTGACCGGCAACACCGTCGTTCTCAAGGGCGCGACCGCCACCCCGTGGGCGGGCCGGTTGCTCGCCGACTGCATCCGCGACGCGGGCTTCCCGGCCGGTGTCTTCAACTATGTCTCAGGACCCGGCAGCGTGGTCGGCGAGACGTTGATCAAACACCCCGATCTCGCCGGGGTGACCTTCACCGGATCGCACGAGGTCGGGATGCGGATCTATCAGAAGATGGCCGGCGGCGCCTATCCGCGGCCCTGCATCGCCGAGATGGGCGGCAAGAACGCCTGCATCGTGACCGCGCGCGGCGATCTCGAGCGGGCGGTCCCCGGCATCGTCCGCTCCGCCTTCGGTCTGAGCGGACAGAAGTGCTCCGCCCTGTCGCGGGTCTATGTCGAGGACGCCGTCGCCGACCGGTTGCTCGACGGCATCATCGAGGCGACGCGGGCCGTCAGAGTGGGCGATCCCTGCGCGCGGGACAACTGGATGGGTCCGGTGATCAGCGCGGGCGCCGTCCGCGATTACGCCCGATATTGCGCCGAGATCGAAGCCGACGGCGGCCGCATCCTTCTCGGCGGCCGACGGTTGATCGAGGGCGAGCACGCCCACGGGCACTTCGTCGAGTGCACCGTGGCCGAAGCGCCGGCGGATCACCCGCTCTATCGCGAGGAGATGTTCCTGCCCATCCTCATGGTGTGCCGGGTCAAGGACCTGCGCGAGGGCATCGCCCTCGCCAACGACAGCTCACTCGGCCTGACCGCGGGTTGCTACGGCGACGACGAGGAGGTCCGGACTTTCCTCGACAACATCGAGGCCGGGGTCCTCTATGTCAACCGGCCGCAGGGCGCGACGACCGGGGCCTGGCCCGGCTACCAGGCCTTCGGCGGCTGGAAGGGTTCGGGTTCGACGGGCAAGGCGATCGGCTCGTTCTACTATCTGCCGCTGTATCTCCGCGAGCAGTCCCAGACCGTGGTCGAGTGAAACGATGATCCGACGGACCTCCCCGCGGGCGCCGCCCGCGATGGCGTTCAACCATCCCGAACGAGGTCAGACTGAGGGTGGAGTCATAGCCGCTTGCAAAAACCCCGATTCTCGGAAGATCGTGGTCTGTGGTCTTTCGCGGCGGAGGCGCCGGCGCTACAAAGGGCCAACATCCATTGTGGGGCGGCGCCCCGCCGGCCTGGAGTCGCAAAGGGTCGGCAGGTCTTCGTACCCGGTTGCCGAGTTTTGCAAGAGGCTCGTCATGAAAACCGACTACATCACCACCGAGCTGCCCGGCCCGAAGGCGCGGGCGATCCTCGAGCGCGACGCGAAGGTCGTGTCGCCGTCCTACCCGCGCGACTACCCCTTCGTGATGTCGCACGGCCGCGGCGCCGAGGTCTGGGACGTCGACGGCAATCGCTTCCTCGATTTCGCGGCCGGCATCGCCGTGTGCGCGACCGGCCACTCCCACCCCCAGGTGGTGCAGGCCGTCAAGGACGCCGCCGAGAAGTTCCTCCATATCAGCTCGGACTACTGGCACGAGGGCCAGGTCCGCCTCGGCGAGCGGATCGCCGAGCTCGACCCGCTGCAGGAGCCGGTCCTGAGCTTTTTCGCCCAGTCCGGCAGCGAGAGCGTCGAGGGCGCCCTCAAGCTCGCCCGCGATATCACGGGACGACCCCGTTTCATCGGCTTTCTCGGCGGGTTCCACGGCCGCACCATGGGATCGCTCGCCTTTACCTCGAGCAAGGTCACCCAGCAGAGCGGTTTCTTCCCGACCATGCCGGGGGTCACCCACGTTCCCTTCCCCAACAACTACCGGCCGCTGCTCGCCGGCGCCGACCAGGGGCAGGCGGTGCTCGACTACATTGAACACGTCCTGTTCAAGGCCAACGTGCCGCCGAGCGAGGTCGCAGGCATCCTCATCGAACCGATCCTCGGCGAGGGCGGTTACATCGTCCCCCCCGACGGCTTCCTGCCGGGTCTGCGCGCGCTCTGCGACCGGCACGGGATCCTGCTCATCTTCGACGAGGTGCAGTGCGGGGTCGGGCGCACGGGGAGAATCTTCGCCTGCCAGCACTGGGGGGTGGCGCCGGATATCATGACCCTGGCCAAGGGGTTGGGCTCGGGGCTGCCCATCGGCCTCGTGGTCGCCAAGAAACGGATCATGGAACAGTGGCCGCACGGCGCCCACGGCAACACCTTCGGCGGCAACCCGATCTGCTGCGCCGCCGCCATCGCGACCCTCGATCTGGTCGAGCGGGAGTACGCCGCAAACGCGGCGGAGGTGGGCTCGTATTTCATGGATCGCTTGCGTGAGCTGCAGACCCGCCACGAGGTCGTCGGCGAGGTGCGCGGGAAGGGACTGATGATCGGCATCGAGCTGGTGCGAGATCGCGAGTCGCGGACCCCGGCCAAAGAGCTCTGCGAAAAGATCCTGCACCGCGCCTTTCACAACGGCTTGATCCTGCTCTCCTGCGGCGTCAGCACCGTTCGCTTCATGCCGCCGCTGATGATCACGAAGCGCGATGTCGACGAGGCGCTCGCCATCCTGGAAGCAAGCCTCGTGGAGGCCGTCGCCGGTTCGTAACGGGATCCCGAGGCGCTCGGGTCCGGTTTTTCTCCTGATATGCTCGGGATTCTCGTGGAGGTGGCTCATGCGGTTGCTTTTCGTCCTCGTCGTGTCGGTGTTGATGACCCTGCCGGTATTCGCCGGCGAACCGCCACGCGCCCGTGATCTCGGGGTCCCGTTCGACGGCACACCGGGTCCGCTCAATGCGATCACCGATGTCGCCGGCGTCACCGTCGGGCATGCGACCCTGATCGAGGACCTGCCCGACGGCCGCGCGGTGCGGACCGGGGTCACCGCGGTGCTTCCCCGCGGCGAGGACACGCTCCAGCGACCGGTCTTCGGCGGCTGGTTCGCCCTCAACGGCAACGGCGAGATGACCGGCACGACCTGGATCGAGGAGTCGGGCCAGCTCGAGGGCCCGGTCATGCTGACCAACACCCACAGCGTCGGCGTGGTCCGCGACGCGGTCATCGCCTGGCGTATCGCCCAGGGCGGGCCGGACGCGAGCGGCTACTACTGGTCGCTCCCGGTCGTCGCCGAGACCTGGGACGGTCATCTCAACGACATCAACGGTTTTCACGTCAAAACCGAGCACGTCGATGCCGCCCTCGACGGCGCCGACGGCGGCCCGGTGGCCGAGGGCAACGTCGGCGGCGGCACCGGGATGGTCTGCTACGAGTTCAAATGCGGCATCGGCACCGCATCGCGCGTGGTCGAGGTGCTCGGCGAGACCTACACCGTCGGTGTGCTGGTCCAGGCCAACTACGGGCTGCGCGACGAGCTGGTGATCGCCGGCGTCCCGGTCGGCCGCCACCTGCGCGAGCACCGGGTCTACTCCGAGCCCGACCCGGCAGCCGCCGGCACCGGGTCGATCATCGTCGTCGTCGCCACCGACGCGCCGCTGCTGCCGCACCAGCTCAAACGCATGGCCCGGCGGCCGGCGCTCGGCCTCGGCCGCATCGGATCCATCGCCCACAACGGCTCGGGGGACATCTTCATCGCCTTTTCGACCGCCGACGCGTCCCTGGGCGCGAGCGACCGTCTGCTGACCCATCGCTCGGTGCCCAACGACGCCCTCGACCCGCTCTTCGGCGCCACCGTCGAGGCGGTGGAGGAAGCGGTGATCAACGCCATGGTGGCGGCCCGCGACATGACCGGCGATCAAGGCCGTTACGCCAAGGCGCTGCCGCAGAGCGAGTTCATCGAGCTGATGGCCCGCTCCGAGCGCTGACAAAAAACCGGGCGGTGAGGAGGCTCACCGCCCGGTGAAGAAGACCATCAGGTCAGTCGTCAGCTCACCGTCAGAACTCGATCCCGACGTGGAGCTGGAGGCGGCGCGGTTTTATCCAGACGGTGGGGATGAATGTTTCGCCCTCGTCTAGCACCACGGTCTCGTACCAGTCGGTGGGGGTGTTGTTGATCAGGTTGAAAAACTGAAGATCGACCTGCAGCGCGACGTTGCCGCCGAGGTTGAACCGCTTGCCGATGCCGAGATCCCAGAGATACTGGAAGCCGTGGCGCCCGGGGTCGCCCGCCGGCGCCATGATCGCGGCCGGACTGCCGGTGGTCGGTAATCGGTACTGCCGGCTGTAGGGCCGGCCGCTCTGGAGATTGATCATGGTGTTGAGGTTCATGTCCCAGGGCAGCACGAAGTTCGCCTGGACCCGCAGCATGTGCGGCCGGTCGCCCTGGAGCCGCTGGCCATCGGCGTTGAGGAAGGAGTTGGGATCGGATCCCACCCGACTGCCGTAGAGCGGGTTGGACTGCCACTGGGAGAGATAGGCCGCGATGAGACCGGTCGACTCCGAATAGGTGTATGACGCCTGCATGCTCCAGAAGTCGGTGAACCGGCGGTTGAAGGTCAGGATCACCGCCCAGTACTTCTGCCAGTAGCTGTCGGCGTTGGGATCGATGGTGAAGCCCGGGGTGTTGCCCTTGCGCACCGTGGGAAAGACGATCGGGTCGAGCAGGGTGTACTGGTTGCCGGTGAACGGATCGGTGAACGGCAGGTCCTCGTAGACCCCGTCATCCATGATCTCCCACCCGATCAGATCCGTGGTGTCCTTGTAGAGACCGGTGACGCCGAACGAGTAGTTCTTGCCGAACTCGTGCTCGAAACCGAGCGAGTACTGCAGGGTCCGCGGCGCCTTGAGATCGGGGTCGACGTTGAAGTAGCCGGGGCTCCAGGTCCAGCTCGGTTCTTCGTCGAATGGGCCCTCCCACGATTCGCCGTAGTACGCGCTGAGCGTCGGCGCGGAGGGCGCGGGCGCATTCCAGTTGCCGCCCACGTTGCCGTCGTAGTAGACCCCGAAGGAACCGCGGATCACGCTCTTTTCCTCTTCGCCGAGGGCGTAGGCGAAACCGAGCCGCGGCGAGAGGTTGTTCCAGGTGAAGACCGGGTCGATACCCGGGATCACCTCGCCGGTCGGTTGGCCGTCGAGGCCGAGACGGTTGAACGCGGGAATGATGCCCTTGTGGTAGTCGTAGCGCAGCCCGATGTTGAGGGTCAGCCGGTCGTTGATGGCTCCACGAATCGTCGGCGAAGACCGAAATCGACTCCTGCTGATTGCCGTAGTAGTACGGCGCCTGGACGGCCTTGTAGTAGTAATCGTACCCGTAGTAGTCGAAGTGATAGTAGTAGGTGCCGCCGAAGGCGACCTGGGTCTGGGTGATGGACTCGCCGCGGCTCGCCTGGATCCCGAACTTGAAGTCGTGATCGCCGGCGATGAAATCATCGGCAAAGGTCGAGACCGAGACGCTCAACTGGTCGATGGAGGTGTCGTAGGTCCAGGGGTACCAGACACCGCCCCAATAGGTCGTCGGGCCGCCGCCCGGCGGCGAGTAGTCGATATAGGCCGGCTCGGTGCTGCCGGTCTGGGAGAGGTTGTCGTCGTTGCTCTTCCAGCCCGTGTACCGGACCTCCATGAAGGTGCGGTCCGAGAAGACCGACTGGTAGTTGAGCCCCCACATCGTGTCGTCGCCGACCTCGCCCGCGCTCGCCGACGGCGTCGCGTACAGGCTCGAGGCGGCCGGGTAGCCCCACTCGGAGTAGTAGAGCTTGGCATCGATGAGATTGGCGTCGTTGATCCGCCACGACAGCTTGAGGTCGTAACGGTCCTGATACTGGGTCGGGTTGGTGGCCGGGTCGCTGCCGGGATAGGTGTGATTGTCGCGCCAGTACTCGTAGGCGGCGAAGAACCACAGTTTGTCCTTGGCGATCGGCCCGCCGAGGGTGGCGGCGACGTCCCAGAACTCGCTCTGGACGAACTCGGGGAACTCGGTGCCGTAGTCGATCTCCGAGTTGACCAGGGAGTCGTCGAACCAGTAGAGGTTGACGCCGCCCTCGAATTGGTTGGACCCCGATTTGGTCACGATGTTCATCGCCGCGCCGAGCATGTTGCCGTACTCGGCCGGGGCGCCGATGTGCATCACCTGGACCTCCTCGATGGAATCCGGGTTGACCCCGACCCAGGATGTGCCGGTTTCCGGCGCAGTGGTCTCGATGCCGTCGATGAACCAGTTGTTGGACTGGACGTTGGAGCCGCCCGCGACCATGCGGGACGAGTCCTCGGTCGCGAGGCTGACATCAGGCGCGACCGCGATGATGTCGTAGAAGTTCCTGGTCGTCGGGAGGTCCTTGAGAAAATCGGCGGAGAAGGTGGTCGTCGGACCCGAGCTGGTGGCATCCAACAACGGTCTCTCGGCCGTGACGATCATCTCCTGCGAGAACTGGGCCTGCATGATGAAGTCGGCGGTACCGGTGGTGCCGAGACCGACCTTGACGCCTTCAACGCTGGTTGATTGGTACCCGTTCAACTCCGCCGAGACGGTGTAGTCGCCGGGCGGCATGGCGGCAAACCGGTAGGCCCCGGTGTCGCCCGTGACCGCGCTTCGGGTGCCACCCATCAGGGCCTCGCTGCTGACCGTGATCGTCACACCCGGCATCGGGTATCCATCCACGTCGACGGCCTGGCCCACGATACGGCCGGTTCTGGTCTGGGCCGAGGCTGACAGACTGAAGAGGAGCAACACCCCGACAATCGTCAAAACGGTAAGATCACGTCTGCTCATGCACTCCCCCCTTCACATCAGCGAAATTCCGGGAGTCCGGAGACCGGCGTCGGCGACGCGGCCCCCTTTCTCGTTTGACGGGTGCCGATCGTCATGGCGCACCGAGGGCGCCAGAAATCGCCTCTGAGACCGTTGTGTGGATTGAACCGCGGGCTGCAACCCGATCTCGACCGCTGGCCCGACCGGTTCGTGGTTCGGGCCGACCGCCGCAGAAGGAGTCGGGATGATCACGGGCAAGCCCGAGACTTCCACACCGCTGAGATCGGCGCACTCGAATTATTCGCGAGGCATATCACATTGTGGTCCCTTGGGCCATATTGTGGAACTGGCAGCCATGATAGTACAACTCACGAGAAAAAAGCGAGACCAAAGGAAAATCAATACAAACGCGATGACCGGAGCGGGATCCGGCCACGACCCCAGCCCTCGAACCCCAGACCTCATACCCTCACGCCCCTGCTATCATCGGCCGGCTCGGCGCGGGAGGGATCTTGGACGACACCATCGACTACGCCGGGGTCGGTCTTCGGGTCGGCCTCGAGGTCCACCAGCAACTGCTCACGGAAAAAAAGATGTTCTGCCACTGTCCGGCGGGGCTCTACACCACCGAGCACGACGGATCGATCCTGCGGCACATGCGGCCGACCCTGTCGGAGCTCGGCGAGTACGACGGCACGGCGCTGATGGAGTTCAAGACCAGGAAGAACATCATCTATCTGCTCCACCGCTCCAACACCTGCACCTACGAGATGGACGACACGCCGCCGTTTCTGGTCAATCAACAATCGCTCGACGTCGCCATCGAACAGTGCCTCATGCTCGGCTGCGACATCGTCGACGAGGTCCACATCGCGCGCAAACAGTATCTCGACGGTTCGATCCCCACCGGTTTCCAGCGCACCGCCATCGTCGGGGTCAACGGCCGGCTGCCGTTTCGCGGCCGCGAGATCTCGATCACCCAGGTCAGCGTCGAGGAGGACTCGTGCCGCGAGGTCTCCGACCGCGGCCACCTCATCGTCTGGCGCACCGATCGTCTGGGGATGCCCCTCATCGAGACCGTCACCGGCCCCGATCTCGGAACCCCCGAGGAGGTCGAGGAGGCGATTCTGCTGGTCGGCCGGGTCTGCCGCTCCACCGGCCACGTCCGGGTCGGGATCGGCGCCAGCCGGCAGGACGTCAACGTCTCGGTGCGCGGCGGCCGGCGGGTCGAGATCAAGGGCGTGCCCAAGGCCGGTTGGGCGCCGCGGCTGGTCCACGGCGAGGCGGTGCGGCAGGTCAATCTGCTCGAGCTTCGCGACGAGCTGCACCGACGCGGGTTCGCCGACCGCGACGACATCCGCATCGAGCATCGCGATGTGACCGCGCTGGTCGCCGGCTCGCCCGCCAAAGTCCTCAACCGCGCCACCTGGGAGCTCTTTCTCGCCGGCGACGACCGCCGAGCCGGCTTCGAGCGCGGCAGCGGCGCCTTCTGCGTCCGCGCGGTCAAGCTCGCGGGGCTCGCCGGCACCCTGGCGTGGCCGACCCAACCCGGAAGAACCTTCGCCGACGAACTCCGCGGCCGGGTGCGGGTCATCGCCGGACTCGACCAGCAACCGATCCTCCTCCACTCGGAGGACTGGCCGGTGGAAGCCGCAGACGATCTCCAGCGGCTCCGCGCCGAGCTCGGCTGCACCGACGCCGACGCTCTGGTCGTCGTCTGGGGCGCCGAGCAGGACACCCTGACCGCGGCCGAGGAGATCCGCCTGCGCTATGTCGACGCCGTCGACGGCATCCCCAACGAGACCCGCCAGCCCTTCGAAGACGGCGCCACCGACTTCGAGCGCATCCTCCCGGGTCCCGACCGGATGTACCCCGACACCGACAGCCCGCCGCAGCGAATCACCCGCGAACGGGTCGAGGCCCTGCAGGCGCCGCTGCCGGAACCGCCTTGGATCCGCGAGGAGCGCTACGCCGCGGCCCGGGTTCCCCGACCGGTGATCCACTACCTCATCCGCCGCGGCGGCGCCCGGTTGGTCGATGCGGTCGTCGTGCCGGCCGGCGCGGATCTCCGCCGCGCCGTGTTTTTTCTTCGGCGAGCAGCTCAAGGGGCTGCGCCGCGCCGGCGTCGCCGTCGACGCGGTCGCCACCGCCATCGCTGGATCGATCTCTTCGAGCTCGTCGGCCGGCTGCCGGTGATCTGGGAGGCCCGCGACGAGCTCGTGGCCTGGATGGCCGAGAACCCCGAGCACACGGTCGAGACCTATGTCCGCGACTTCGGGCTCGGCCAACCGCCCGACGACTGGCGAGGAGTCGATTGCGGGACTGGTCGACGATCAACGATCTCGACCACCCCGACGGCAGCGCGCGACCAGCAGCTTCGGTTCCTGCTCGGGCTCGCCATGGCCGAGCTTCGCGGCCGGGTTCCGGCCACCGAGGTCGAGATCCGCCATCCGCGCCGAGATGGGAGCGAGCGAATGACTGAAACCGCAGTCGACCCGCTCAAGGGCTACCGCGGCCGCGCCCGCGCCCGAACTTCGAAGAGCTCGGGATGCGGGTCTGGTCCGACGTCCGGCTGGTCAACACCGCGGGCAGCGTCTTCGAGGGCGTCGTCCTGCCCCGCTCGGGCAACTTCGACGATCTGCACATCGTGCTCAAGCTCAAGACCGGCTACAACGTCGGCGTCCACGTCGACCGGGTCGACGTCGATCGAGGAGCTCGGCTACAAGGAAGCGATCTACAAGATCCCCGAGAAGGAGTTCCCGGTCAGCCCGGAGCTGCCGAACGTCACCCTGCTCGGCACCGGCGGCACCATCGCGTCGCGGCTCGACTACCGCACCGGCGCGGTGATCCCGGCCTTCACCCCGGGCGAGCTCTACGGCGCGGTGCCCGAGCTCGCCGACATCTGCAATCTGACGACCAAGAAGATCTTCGGCGTCTTCTCCGAGAACATGGGCTGGCCGCAGTACCGCGAGCTCGCCGAGAACATCGGCCGCGAGATCGAGGCCGGCGCCGACGGCATCGTCATCGGCCACGGCACCGACACCATGGGCCACACCGCCGCGGTGCTCAGCTTCATGGTCCAGGACTCGCCGGTGCCGATCGTCATCGTCGGCAGCCAGCGCTCCTCGGACCGGCCGTCGTCGGACGCCGCGCTCAACCTGATCCACGCGGTCCGCACCGCCGCCTACGGCGACATCGCCGAGGTCCAGATCTGCATGTTCGGGCCGACCTCGGACCGCTACGGCCTGCTCCACCGCGGCACCCGCTGCCGCAAGATGCACTCGTCCTACCGCAGCACCTTCCGCACCGTCGGCGACATCCCGCTGTGCATCGTCAGCCGCGACGACTTCACCATCCTCAACCGACGACTATCGTCCGCCGCGACCCGTCGCGCAAGGTCAAGATCGACACCGCCTACGACGACCGGGTCACGATCCTCTACTACTACCCGGGGATGAAGCCCGACCTGGTCGACGCGCTGGTCGAGAAGGGCTACCGCGGCATCGTCATCGCCGGCACCGGGCTCGGCCACGTCAACAGCCCGCTCTACCCGGCCCTCGAGCGCGCCATCGCCGCCGGGGTCCACGTCGTCATGACGGTGCAGACGCTGTGGGGCTTCGCCCAGATGTACGTCTACGAGACCGGCCGCGATCTCCTGGACATCGGCGTCGTGCCGCTCGACAACATGCTGCCCGAGACCGCGCTCATGAAGCTCGGCTGGGTGCTCGGCCACACCGACGACCACGACCGGGTGATGGAGATGATGCGCGACGCCGATCAACCACGAGATCACCGAGCGCGAGCCGCACAACGGCTATCTCATCCTCCAGGGCGGGCTGCCCGAGACCGAGGAGTTCGTGAAGAGTCACTGGAAATAGTGAACGCCCCACTGTGGACTCCCTCGCTCCCCATGACAAACCTACTGTCACCCTGAGGGAGCGAGTGCCGCCGAGCGAGTCGAAGGGTCCCCCGAAGCAGGTAGTGATCGTCGGAGACTAGCCATCGCGCTTCCAACCCTCGGGGGATGCTTCGACTTCGCCCTTCGAGGTCTTCGCTCAGGATGACAGGCGGTGGGTGGCGCGGGTTATCATCATTTCATGACACGCACAACAAACGAGAGCAGCCAACCGGCGGAGAGCCGCGCCGCGCGCTATCCGCTGCACATCACCCTGGCGGCGGTCTTCGTCACCGCGTTGGTCGTCTTCGGCGTCGCGGTGATCGCCTACGGCTATTTCGAGGGCCGCCGGATCGAGCTTGTCGGCGCCGATGACCTCATGGATCGCATCGGTCGCCAACTGAGCGCCGACATCGCCGGTCTCTACCAGCCCGCGCAGGGCCTGGTGGACATCACATCGAAGAGCGCCATCTGGGCCGGCGACACCCTCGAGGAACGGATGGCCGCCCTGCCGCCGGTCGCCGAGGCGCTCGCGCTCAACGCCGTCGATCTCCTCGTTTTACGTCGGCTCGGAGGACGGCGACTTCTTCCTCATCCGCACGCCTCGACCGGCAGCGGGTGGCGGGCGAGGCCCTGGAGGCTCCCGAGGGCAGCGCCTACGCGATCCAGAGCATCGAACGCGACGATCGCGCCGGACCCGAGGAGACCCTGCTCTTTTTCGACGATCAGCTGCGACTTCTCGAACGACGGCCCGTCGAAAGCAGCGACTTCGATCCCCGAACACGGGAATGGTACCGCCTGGGGATGGCGTCCGACGCCCAGATCGCCACCGATTTCTACATCTTCTACACCACCGGTGAGGTCGGCTTGACCTTTGCCCGCCGGTTGGCCGGTGGAGGCGGCGTCGTCGGCGCCGACATCACCCTCGAGGATCTCGAGAACGGCCTCGCCCGCGAGCGCATCACCCCATCCACCAGGATCGCGATCACCGACCGGTCGGGGCGGGTCATCGCCCTCTCCGAGACCGAACTCACCGCGACCCTGCCGACCGGGGCCGACCCCGGGTCGATCACCATGCCCCGGCTCTCCGAACTCGACGACCCCGCCCATCGCGCACTGGCCCGCCACCTCGAAGATGTCGATGGATCGGACCGCCTCGAGCTCGAGGTCGATGGAGAGAGCTGGCTCGCCTCGGTGACCACCCTGCCGACGCGGACGGGCGAGGCGGTGCTGTTTTCGACGCTCATCCCGCGCCGTGAACTCCTCGCCGATGTCGACCGGATCCGCAACCGGAGCCTCGCTGATCTCGGGCGTCATCCTCGCCCTCGCCGTCGCCCTGGTGCTCTGGATCTCGCGCAACGTCTCGAAATCGCTGCGCGCCCTCGCCGTCGAGGCCGCCGACATCCGCCGATTCAAGCTCGGGCGCACCTTCACCGCGAACTCGCGGATAACGGAGGTCGCGGAGCTCGCCGAAACCATGGGCGTCATGAAGGACTCGTTGCAACAGTTCTTCAAGATCTCGCGGGCGCTGTCGGCCGAGAAGGACGAACGCCGGCTGCTCGAGATGATCCTCCGCGAGGCGTGCAAGGTCGCCCACGCCGACGGCGGCGCCATCCTCATGTTCACCGACGACGAGACCGAGCTCGAGGTCGCCATCCTCGAGATCGACGGCGCAGGCATCCACTTCGGCGGCACCAGCGGGATCGAACCACCGTTCGCGCCGGTTGCCGGTTCATAGCGCATACAGATGTCGCCGGCCGGGCCAGCCTCGACAGCGAGACCGCCCGCGAACTGACGACCATCACGATCACCGACGCCGCCGTCGATCTGAGCTTCGATCTTCGTCGGATCCACGAGCGCTTCGATCACGGGGACTACGCGTGCCGGTCGATCATGAGCGTTCCACTCGCCGATCAGAAGGGCGAGCTGGTCGGTCTGATGCAGCTGGTCAATGCAAGAAGCGCCGCCGGCGCCATCGATGCGTTCGATCCCGAGATCATCCCCTTTGTCGAGGCGCTCTCGGCCGACGCAGCGGTGGCCCTCGATCTGCGCCGCCTGCTCAAGGCCCAGAAAGACCTCCTGGAGTCGTTCATCCAGCGTCGTCGCGGGGGCCATCGATGCGAAATCGCCCTACACCCACGGCCACTGCCAGCGGGTTCCGGTCATCGCCAAGCGACTCGCCGAGGAGGCGCACGACCTCCTCGTCGCCACCGTTCGACGACTTCCACCTCACCGAGGACGAGTGGTACGAGCTCCACATCGCGAGCTGGCTGCACGACTGCGGCAAGGTCACCACCCCCGAGTACGTGGTCGACAAGTCGACCAAGCTCGAGACCCTCTACGAT
The DNA here is from genome assembly GCA_963704125.1 of uncultured Acidobacteriota bacterium. Lineage (GTDB taxonomy): Bacteria > Acidobacteriota > Thermoanaerobaculia > Thermoanaerobaculales > Sulfomarinibacteraceae > JAHECW01. The sequence goes on from CAVPHA010000021.1 coordinate 54,852, forward strand.
CGGATCCACGAGATCCGCACCCGGTTCGAGGTGCTGTGGCGAGACGCCGAGATCGAGTGCCTCAGGAAACGCGCCGAAGGGACGCCGGACGACCCCGAGGCGCAGCGCCGGCTCGAGGAGCGGTTCGAGAAGATCCGTTCCGATTGGGAGTTCATCGCCGAGTGCAACCAAGGCGAGGTGTTCATGATCGACGAACGCATCGCTCGGGTCGAGGAGATCGGGCAGCAGACGTGGCTCCGGCATCTCGACGACCGAATCGGGCTGTCGCACGACGAACTCGAGCGAAAGAAGCGCGCACCTGAATCGGGCCTGCCCGTGGTCGAGCACCTCCTCGCCGACAAGATCGAGCATCTCATCGAACGGCCCGGCGACGGTCCGGTCTTCGGCGACAACCCGCACGGCTTCGACATGGATGTTCCGCGAACACCTCTACAACCTCGGCGAGGTCTACAACCTCTGCGTCCGACGCGGGACCCTGACCACCGAAGAACGGTTCAAGATCAACGACCACATCATCCAGACCATCAACATGCTCGGCCGTCTGCCGTTCCCGCGCGAGCTCCGCCGGGTCCCCGACTGGGCCGGCAACCACCACGAGAAGCTCGACGGCACCGGCTACCCGCGCCGGCTCGGCGCCGACAAGCTCTCGATCCCCGAGCGGATCATGGCGCTTCGCCGACATCTTCGAGGCCCTCACGGCCACCGATCGACCCTACATGCGGCCCAAGACCATGAGCGTCGCACTCAAGATCATGGCCACCATGCGCGACAGCGGCCATCTCTGCCCCGATCTCTTCGAACTCTTCCTGGAGAGCGGGATCTGGCGCGAGTACGGCGAGGAGTATCTCCAGCCCGAGCAGATGGATGAGGTGGACCTCGAAAGCCTACGGCAGGTGGTGAGCTGACAATCCCGCGTCCGCGTCCGCGAGCGTCTCCGCATCGCACCGGAGATCTCCGGAATTCACTCCAATCGGAGCATCGTAGGGTGGGCCGAGCCACCTTCAGTGTCATTCACGGGAGTGTGGCGCTGCACGACAGTCCAACGTTGCCGACGTCGGGGTCCTCGGACTTCGTGAAATGCGGCGAGCCCTTCATTGGCTCTGAAGGTGGGCCCAGGCCCACCCTACGCGCTTGATTTTGAATTCTCAATTACGATTGAATGACATCGCACCATCGCACATTGTTTGTAGGCGCTGGGATGAAATTCACAATTCGAGAAGCTCCACCAACGCATCCTCGAGGTGCTCGATCTGGTCTGCACCGAGCTTCTGCCCGGCCAGGCTGACCAGATAGAGCGCGCCGCCGAGGACGATCCCCAGCGGCAGGCAGAGCAGGGCCCACGGGGTCTGGTCCATCGCCCACTGGGCGTAGCCCCAGGTGACGCCGACCAGGAGGCTGAAGCCGAGGCGCGAAGGAAAGGAACATGTAGAGCGTCCAGACCTGCGGGTGGGGGGCGAAACGGCCACGCACCACCGCCCCGCCCTCCGCCGCCGTCTTCGGCGGTGACGCTGAGCCAGGGCGACCACACCCGCTGCTCTCCTTCGGGCACGAAAAGCTCGGCGTGACGGCCCACCGAGACCCCGGTGCAGTTCGGGCACTCGGGCAGCCGTTCGCGCAGCTTCTCCATGACCCGGTCGGGGTCGTCGGCGAGCTCGAGCTCGAAACGGGGGCGAACGCGTGGTGCTGTCATATTGATGCGAGATCAGGAATCAATTGTAGCGCATCGAAGCCTACTCGGAGCGCCCCGCCACACCGCACTGATGAAGGGGATTGGAGGGAGAATTTGAAACACAAAGGACACGAAGAGCCACCAAGGTTTCACCAAGCATCGCAAGATCGACCCGGGCTCATTCCGAACCGGAACGGGAACCTACACCCGATCACTTGCGATGAGCCCAAGGGAACGCCTTTGTGTCTTCTTCGTGGTTCTTCGTGTCCTTGGTGTTTCAAATACACCGATGCGGTCCGCTACGGCACGACGTAGAACAGGACCGCGAGGAAATGGAGGATGGTTCCTGCGAGGACAAAGAGGTGCCAGATGGCGTGACCGTAGGGCAGCTTCTTCCAGGCGTAGAAGCCGATCCCGGCGGTGTAGGCGAGACCACCGAGGAGCAGCAGGATCAGCCCGCCCGTCGGCAAAGCAGCCAGCAGCGGTTTGACCGCCACCACCACGACCCAACCCATGGCGATGTAGAGCGTCAACGCGAGCGCCGGCCAGCGGCGGGGGAAGGCGACTTCGAGGATGATGCCCGCCACCGCGAGACCCCAGACGACACCGAAGATCGACCAGCCCCACGGGCCGCGCAGACTGACCAGGGTGAACGGGGTGTAGGTGCCGGCGATGAGCAGGAAGATCGCCGAATGGTCGAAAACCTGGAGCACCCGCTTGGCTCGCGGCGCGGTGATGCCGTGGTAGAGCGTCGACGCGGTGTACAGCACCACCATGGCGGCGCCGTAGATCGCTACACGAGACCACGTGCCAGACATCGCCGTGAAGGGCGGCCAGGGTGACGAGCACGACCAGCCCGCCGATGGCGAGCAACGCACCCAGACCATGGGTGAGGCTGTTGGCGATCTCCTCACCGATGGTGTACTGAGCGGAATTGGCGTGTGGCTTCAACGAAAGATCTCCCGGGCGGCGGCGCGTGCACATCATCCTCTTCAGCTGAGGGAACGGCAACCGGGTCAGAGAAGTTCTTGTGGATCAGAGCAAATCGAGGATCTCCCGAAGCTCGCCGAATCTCATACGTCGGCTCGACCCCGTGTCCGTTGGGCGTTCCGGTCGGGTTGTACCAGCAGGTGTCGAGACCGTAGTTGACGCCGCCGAGGATGTCCGATGCGAGGTTGTCGCCGATCATCAGGACCCGCTCTTTGGCGGGGCGATCGATGCGCTCGAAGGCGAAATCGAAGATGGCCGGATCCGGTTTGGCGAGACCGATTTCACCGGAGATCACAATCTCGGCGAAGCAGTCGTGGATCGACGACGCCGCGAACCGGGGCACCTGCACTTCGGCCAAACCGTTGGTGATCAGCAGCATCCGGACCTTGCCTGCCAGCGACCGCACGAGGTTCTCCGCACCATCGAGAAGATCGGTCTGGGCGCCGAGGATCTCGAGGTAATGGCGGCTGAACTCAGTCGAGTCCGCCGTCACGCCGACGGCGCCGAAGAGCCGATCGAAACGCGCGGTCTTGAGTTCTTCCTGGCTGATCGCACCGAGCTCGAAATCGCGCCAGATCTCAGCGTTGATCTCGCTGTAGAGCGAACCAATCTCGGGCGCGTACGACAATCCGCACGCTCTCGAACGCCCCTTCGAGCGCCGCCGCCTCGGGCGGAATCGTAGTCGAAGAGGGTGCCGTCGGCGTCGAAGAAGATCCAGTCGTAGCTCATGGCGCCGACTCCACCACCACCCGATCGAGAACCACCGCCCCGTTCGGGTCTGGCCCGCACGGTGATCTTGAGCACGTGGTGACCCGGACCGGGTGGATTGGGCGCCCGCAACCGTCCGTCCTCCTGCTCGCCCTCGACGTGACGGATGATCGGATCGCCACCATCCCAGCCGAGCTCGATCTCGGCGCCGCGTCGCGCGGTTCCGAGGAGCCAGCCCTCGAGCCGACACGTCGGCGCCAGCCGGCAGATTGAGCGGCACGGTTACGGCCTGGCCGTCGCGCAGCATCCAACCGCGGCGGTGGGTGAAGCGCGAGAAGGTCCCCTCGGCCGGGTGGGGCTCGCCGCCGTGGCGGCGCACCTGGGGCGCCTCGGCCTCGACCACCCGGTCGCTGCGAAGCTCGATGGCGGCGACGAGACCGGCCGCGCCCAGCAACCACAGGCCGTCCCGGCGGCGGCCATCCGCCGCGCGAGCAGCGGCTTGAAACGGGTCGCCGCCCAGACCAGCGACGACCGCAACCACGATGGCGAGCGGGCACCACCCAGGTCGCCGTGCGCGGCACCAGGAAGGAGGGCACCAGCCACGCGGTGTCGACGAGATAGGATCGAGCGAGGGCGTCCGTCGCCCACCAGCCGCCGTCCCCCGGGTTGATGGACAGATGGGGCCTGGTCACCAGGACCCACCAGACGGCGAGGGACGGCAGGAGCAGCAACTTCGGCCGCGCGACGCCATCGCCTCGGCTCGCGCAGCACCATCGCCGCCGGCGAGAGCCACCGCAGGCAGCATGGGCACAAGATAGCGCGCCGGCGGCGAGCCGCCGCCGTACCACTCGAGGGAGTGGAGCAACGCACCGATCGTCAGACCACAGCCGAGCAGCAGCATCCGTTCGCCGGGACCGCCACGCCGCCAGAGCGCGACCATCCCGGCCAGGGCCACCAGCCACAGGGGCGCGGAAAAGAGCAGACCACCGGCAGGATCGAACGCCAACCCGCCGACGACTCGGAAGGCCTGAGCCGGATCCGACGGCAGCAGATGATGGAACCTTCGGTAGATCCCAAATGGGTGGCCCATGGTCACGAAGCCCACTGCCGCCGACGCGGCGGCCGCCCCGACCAGGACCACGAGACCGACGAGCCGACCCCGCCGGTGGCCCCACCAGGCGGCCAGCGCCGTCGGAAACACGAGCAGACCGAGACGGGTCTTGACCGCCGTCGCCAGGAGCGCCCACGCCACCACCGCCCAGCGGCCTCCACGGCCCCGCGCGGCCGCCACCAGGATGGCGGCCACCGCCAAGACACCCACGAGCTCGACCCAGATCTGGGTGGCGAAGACCGCCACCGGATAGGTCGCGGCAAGGACCAGGACGAGACCGCGAAGCCGGGACTCGGGCACACCGAGCCGCCGCGCCCGGCGAGCGACCAGGGCGATGGCTGCGGCGCCCACCAGGGCGAGAATGACGAGCGCCCCTGCGCGACCCGCCACCGCGAAGCCCGGCAGCAAGAACGCGCCGAGGACCGGCGAGTGCAGCAGATCGCCATTCTGCTCGAAGACCTTCTCCTCGGGGTGGATGTCGATGTGGATGTTGTTGGCGAGATCGAGATCGCGATCGGCGAGCAGGGACTCCATGGTGACGAGATGAAACGGCTCGTCGCCGTAGAGCGGCGGGCTCAGGTGGGGCGTCGCCAAAGCCAACGGAATCAACAGCGCGGCCACCGCCAGCGCCGTTCGACGGCGCCCCAGCCAGACCACCGCCGCCGGGAGCCACGCCCCGAGCAACGCGGCAAGGGCGAGATCCGGACCGAGGCGTTCGCCGAGCAGGCGCAAAGGTTCGACCCAGGCGCGGGCGGCGAGTGCACCGAAAACAAGCACCGTCCACGGCACCACCGCAAACGGCAAACGCCAGGTGCCGGAGGCGATCTGGACGACCGCGACCGCGCAAGCGGCGGCCAGCAACCACCAGTTCATGGCCCGATCGCGCGGCGGCGTCGGGCGCGCCGCGCCCTCGGTCTCGAAGACCACCGTGACCCCATCGGGGAGATCCGGGTGACGGGTGAGGTGCGGAACGACACCGGCGGGGACTTCGAAAACCGATCGCGCTGCGGCTCGCCAGTCGCCGGCCGCACCGTCGGCCAGCGGGTCGCCACACGATCCCGGGCCCCGGCGGCGTTGCCGCCCGATCGTTGGATCGCGTGATCGGGATAGACCAACCGGTGGGTTCTTCCTTCGACTCGAAACCACGCCACCGTTGTGCCGGTTTCGAGTTTCGAGGCCCCGTCGAGCCCGATGTCGAGAACGTACGGCGCACCCGTCCCCGCCGGAAGATCGACATCGGCGAGCTCGCCACCGAGAACGAAACCACCCCGGTCGGGCGTCGGAACCAACGCCGGGCCGATGGCCATGACCGCCGCCAGCCACACGAGTCCCGGCCAGACCCGGCGGCAGGAGGCGAGTCAGCAGCAGGGCTCCAAGCACCGCCGCGATCGCCCAACCGGTGATATCCGGGAAGATCCTGTCGATCCCGAGCCCGGCCCACGCGGCCAAGCGTCATCCCGAAGAGGGCGCCGCCGGCGAGACCCGGCAACCAACCGAGGCCACCGTTTCGGCGGGCCGAAGGGTTGCCGAAGGGGCCCATCATCAGGGCGAGGGCGAGCACGACTCCGGCCGCCATCGGCGAGGTCTGGAGCGGCGCTGCCGCCGAGAGCAGCGCCACGGCGATTCCGAGATCGCGACCGCCGAGCCGGGCGGCCGCCCACGCCACCGCGGCGCAGGCAGCGAAGGAGAGCGCGATTCGCCACCACTCGTGCCCGACAAGGCCCATCCCCGCGGCAGCCCGGGCGGAGACCGCGAGGAACACGACGGACGACACCCTGCGCTTGACGGGAATCCGAGGCCACGCGGCGACGAGCGCCGCCCACGCGGCCGCCGCCAGCAGCGGCGGCAGCAGCATCCGCCGTTGGATCGGGTTGGCGAGCATGACCAGCGCCCACGCCGGGAAAGCCAGGGTGGCCTCGGCGGCGCGCCGCCTCCAGCCCACCGGCGCCCACCATCCGGTCGGGATGAAGATCGAGCGCGACCGAGGCCGCAGCCCATGCGGCCTCGATCCAGGATCAATCCGACCCACGGCTGCCAGGGTCGCGGCCAGGATGGCAAATGCGAACGAAGATGCCATGGCAACCAATCTCGACATGCTTACGGAGCCGGCCTGCCGTTCATCGTGTTGTGACATCGCGGTCAGTGTACCGCGGGCGCCTCCCGCATCCGCGTCCGCGTCCGTTTCCGTGGCAGTGGCAGCGGCAGCATCAGGGGCCGCGTCAGCGCCAGCGACCGAGACAGCGTCTGAGGCAGGTTCAGCGACCGGCGCTCGTTCCCGCAACGCGACACCGACGACGTGCCGATGGTCACGGTTGGCCGAGAGTGCCTCCTCAAACGATGTTTGGGCCCTGGAGGCGTTCACACCGGATGCGCCTGGTTCAAAAACCGTTTGAGAGGGCACGTCCGTTCGAGGCCAGATTCGCAGACCCTCCAGCAACACGCGGATGGGAGCGTAGGGCGGGGTGCCGGGTTCGGCATTGTGCCGGTATATCGCTCCGGTTTGCGTTGCGTTGCGCACAATGCCGTACCGGGCTCCCTCGGGTAGCGCGTCGAAGTCAATTCTCCCGGCTACGAAGGAGGCCGCCGCTCGCGCAATCAGCGTGGTCACTGCTCTCCTCGCCACCACTGAATGACCACGCTGATTGTGCGACGCTGGGCCGCCAAGGGCGGCCCAGAAGGCCGGGGCCGAAAGAACCTCAGCATCGCGTATCCAGCAGCGCGATTCCGAGACCGATTTCACGATCGCCCTTCCCGAGCGGATGCCAGGCAGCCTCTCGCAAGAAACAACGAGAGCCAGGCACCGCCGCCGCGCATTGTGCCCACCGACTCGGATCGGCGTACACTACCGCCGTGCAGGAAGACTCAAGCTACGCGGTCATCGTGGTCACCCACGACCACGCCGGGACGCTGCCCGCGTGTCTCGATGCGGCGGCGGCGCTCGATCCCCCGCCGGCCGAAATCGTGGTGGTGGACAATGCTTCGTCGGATGGATCGGCCGAGCTTTCCGAGGCGCACACCGGGACCGGTCATTCGACTGATTCGCGAGACCACAAACACCGGCTTTGCCGCCGCCGTCAACCGCGGCCTGCGCTCCACGACCGCGCCGTGGATCCTGCTGCTCAACCCCGACTGCGCGCCGCGACCCGATTTCGTCGCCCGACTGCTGGCTCGGCCGTGCAACCGACCCGAGATCGATGCGAATCGGCTCGATCACCGGTCGGTTCTTGCCGCCGTCCGACCCGTCGCTCGCACCTTCGGGAATGCTCGACGCCGCCGGGATGGTCGTGGCCGCCTCGGGCCGGCATTTCGACCGCGGCGCCGGCGAACCCGACGACGGCCGCTACTCGAAACCGGCGTGGGTCTTCGGCGGCACCGGCGCCGCCACCCTCTACCGCAGATCCGCCCTCGATGATGTCGCCTACCCCGATGGCCAGATCCTCGCCGAGAGCTTCTTCGCCTACCGCGAGGACGCCGAGCTCGCCTGGCGCCTCCAGTGGCGGGGTTGGCGCTGCCTCTACGCACCCGAGGCCATCGCCGTCCACGGTCGCGGCTTCCGGCCCGAGGGTGGTCGGCGGGGCCACGAGACCATCAACCGGCTGTCGGTCCGCAACCGGTTTCTGCTCCGCATCCACTGCGCCGACTGGGGCTGGCACCTGTGCTGTTTCCCGTGGTGGAAGATCCGCGATCTGATGGTCATCGGCGGTTGTCTGACCATCGAACGCTCATCGCTGCCCGGCCTCGTCGATGTCTGGCGCGGACGAGACGATGCCCTGAACCGGCGCCGCTGGATCATGTCGAGACGGCGGGTCCGATCGCGACAGATCAGCCGTTGGTTCCGTAAACGCCATCAAACGGTCGAGTTGGAGGCGCATTGAAGCTTGCGATCCTCGGCACTCGTGGAGTGCCGGCGAACTACGGTGGGTTCGAGACCCTGGCCGAGGAACTCGGGCGGCGTCTCGCCGACCGCGGCCACGAGATCACGGTCTACGGCCGACGTGGATTCATCGACCCCTCGTTGAAGACCTACCGCGGGATCCGTCTCGTGGTGTTGCCCTCGATCCGGACCAAACATCTGGAAACGGTCTCCAATACGTTCCTGTCGGCGCTCCACGCCGCCTTCGAGCGTTACGACGCAGTGCTGCTGTGCAACGCAGCCAACGCCGTCTTTATCCCCATCCTCCGTTGGACCGGGATCCCGGTGGTCATCAACGTCGATGGTCTCGAGCGCAAGCGCCGCAAGTGGGGCGCTGCCGGACGCACATACTACCGCCTCGGCGAACGACTCGCGGCCTGGCTGCCCAACAGGCTCATCACGGATGCGCGGGTCATCCAGCGTTACTACAGTCGCTTCTACCACCGGCCGTCCGAGATGATCGCCTACGGCGGCGATCTCGAGCCCCCGCAAGGGCAGGAGACGCTGGTTCGCCTCGGTCTCGAACCCGAGGCCTACGTCCTGTATGTCTCGCGCTTCGAGCCCGAGAACAACCCGGATCGAGTTCTCGAGGCATGGTCGCGGGTGGCTGGCAATCGGCGGCTGGTCATGGTCGGCGGCGCCCCCTATTCCGCCGAGTTGACCCGTCGGATCCACGAACTCGCCGACGACCGTGTGCTGCTGCCCGGGACGGTCTACGGCGCCGGCTACCGCGAGCTGCTCTTCAACTGCCGGGCCTATGTCCACGCCACCGAGGTCGGGGGAACGCACCCGGCGCTGGTGGAGGCCATGGGCGCCGGCCGGCCGGTGCTGTACTATGACACGCCGGAGAACCGCGAGGTCGCCGCCGGCGCCGGTGTCGGCTTTCGATTCTCAGGAAGCGCGTGCTTGGAGCGAACGCTGGGCGAGCTGCTCGACGACCGGCCGCGACTCGCCGAGCTCGGTGCCAGGAGCCGGGCTCGGGTTGCCGAACGATACCGCTGGTCGACGGTGGCCGACGCCTATGAAGAGGTACTGACGTCGCTATGCTGAAAGAGCGGGCCAAGCTTGTCGCCTACTGGGTGTGGACCACCGATCTGGTGCTCACCACGGTGGCGTTCTTTCTCGCCTGGTGGCTCCGGTCCCACGTCCTGCCGCAGATCTTCCCCAGCGTCTTTCCCACCGAGCTCTACTCGATTTCACGCTATCTCGGGTTGTTGCCGCTCGTCCTCGCCATCTGGACCTTTCTCCTGGTCACGAGCGAGGCCTACACCTCGCGCCGGACCGTGGCGCTTGCCATGGAGGCCTGGCAGGTCGTCCAGGTTGTCGGCGCCGGCACCCTGACTCTGGCGGCCGCCGGCTGGCTGCTGCGTCTCGAGTTCGTCTCGCGGCCGTTTCTGATCCTCTTCGGCGCGATCAACCTGGTTCTTCTCCTCGGGGAGAAAATCACCTTGAGACTCTCCGCACGCCACCTTCGGCGTCGCGGCCTCAACTTCCGCACCCTGCTCCTCGTCGGCATCAACCCGCGCTCAGAAGAGGTGGCGAGGATCATCGAGGAGCACCCGCACTGGGGTCTCAAGGTCCTCGGTTTTGTCGCCCCGAACGGCAGCTCGCCCGAGTCGTTCGCCGGCCTTCCGGTGCTCGGCCACGCCGACGATCTTCCCCAGATTCTCCAAGACGAGGTCGTGGACGAGGTCATCTTCGTTCTTTCGCGCCGCCAACTCGAGGAATTCGAGGACAGCTTTCTGCTGTGCTCCGAGCTCGGTATCCGCGCCCGGGTCGCACTCTATTTCCCGCACATGAAGGCGCGGGTGGTGCTCGAGGAGCTCGAAGGCATCCCGCTGCTGACCTTCACCAACACCCCGGGCGCGATTTTCCCGCTCTTCGTCAAATGGTTGGCGGACGTCTTTCTCTCTGCGATCCTGCTGTTGGTCCTCTCGCCGGTGCTGCTGATCATCGGTCTCGCGGTCTGGCTGAGCTCCAAGGGGCCGATGCTTTACACCCAGGAGCGGTGCGGGCTCAACGGCCGGCGCTTCACCCTCTACAAGTTCCGCACCATGACCCTCGGGGCCGACGAGCGCCTCGACGAGGTCGCCCACCTCAACGAGGTCAACGGGCCGGCCTTCAAAGCCAAACACGACCCCCGTATCACCCCCGTCGGCCGCTGGCTGCGCCGCTGGTCCCTCGACGAGCTGCCGCAGCTGGTCAATGTACTCAAGGGAGAGATGTCGCTGGTCGGGCCGCGCCCACCCATCCCCGACGAGGTCGAGCGCTACGAGCGCTGGCAGCGCCGGCGGCTGTCCATGAAACCGGGAATCACCGGGCTCTGGCAGGTCTCCGGCCGCGCCGGGATCGACGACTTCGACGACTGGATCGCCCTCGATCTGCGCTATATCGACCAGTGGTCGCTGTGGCTCGATTTCAAGATCATGCTCAAGACCATCCCCGCCGTGCTCTTTCGCCCGCGGCGCGGCGTAAGGAACCGCCAAGGCGCAAAGACCGCAAAGCAACACAGACAAAGAACGACCCGCACAGCGTGCTGCGCGGGTCGTTCTTTGTCGTTGCGATGGGCTTCGCGTCCTTGGCGTCTTTGCGGTTCGATACATGCGACGATCTGCGGTTTTCGCCACAGCGCGGAATAAATGCCGCAGTGCGGAAATTTCATATGCCATTCGCATCCGAGAAACCGATGTCGTCGTCACCGAGAACGAACAACACAATCCACGACAAGAGGTCGAGCCATGGAAGATCCAGCCACCGGGAACGTCACCACCCGTCTTCGCATCCGCGACGACCTGCTCAACGAGTACGCCGACGTCTACACCCCGGAGGCGCTGGCCGCCATCGAGGCGCTGGCGGTCTACAACCGCGAGCAGAAGACGCTCATGGCCAAACGCGAGTCGCCGACGGGCGCAGCGCTTCGCCAAGGGCGAGCCCATCGCCTTCCTCGACCCCGAGGGCACCATTGCCCGCACCCACATCACGGTCGCCGACGCCCGCGCCGGGAATTTTGACGGACCCGAGATCCCGCACGATCTCCAACGTCAGTGGATCCAGGGAACCGGGCCGGCCGCCAAGCCCGACGCGCCATTGGAATCGAGCCTGCGCAACGTCGCCTACGCCCTGCTGTCGGGCGCCGACGGTTGGATGTTCGACGGCGAGGACGCCCTCGGTCAGATCACCACCATGTCGCTGGACAACATCCGCAACCTCAAGCTCGCCATCGCCGACGACCCGGTCTTTCTCGAGGTCGCAGAGCAGGTCGCCGGCCAGATGAACGACTGGGCCGAGGGCTTCTTCGGCCGCGCCGATCATCGACGACTGGCGCGCACAGCTCGACTTCACCACGATTCTCTTCCGAGCCCGCGGGCTCCACCTGGACGACCGCCACATCCGCGACGCCGACGGCACCGCCATGTCGGCCTCCATCGTCGACCTGGCGCTCTACGTCGCCAACAACTATCGGAACCTGATGGCCAAGGGCGCGTCGGTCGTGCTCTATCTGCCCAAGATCCAGACCGCCGAGGAGGCGGCGCTGTGGAACGAGATGCTGACCGCCCTCGAACGCCACCTCGGTCTCGCGGTCGGCACCATCAAGGTCTACGTCCTCGTCGAGCAGCTCGAGGCGACCTTCCAGCTCATGGAGATCCGGGCCGCGCTCGGGCGCCACTTCGTCGGCTACAACACCGGCCGCTGGGACTACATCAACGCCGTCGCCGACGCCAACGCCTGGGATCCGGACTTCGTCAACCCCAACATCGAGTCCATCGTCATGACCTACGGCTACATGCGCAACTACGAGGACCGGGTGCGCCGGGCGGTCAACACCCCCGACCGCAACGGCCGCTTCGCCCTCTGGCAGGGCGGGATGGAACCCAACATCCCGGTCGGCTCGGCCGAGGGCGTTGCAACGAGCATGGAAAAGGCCGTCGCCGGCGCCGAGCGCGAGCAGCACGAGGGCGCCAGCGGCAAGTGGGTGGCGCACTGGAAGATGGTCCACATCGTCCGGCCCGGTGTGGGAGCGGGCGGGCGAGGCCAATCAGCTCGGGCGTGAGTTCCCCGCCCTGACCTACACCGATGACGACGCCGCCGGCCTCATGCTCCTCGAGGAGGCGCCGCGCACCATCCGCGGCGCTCGCAATCTGCTCAGCGTCGCGCTGCAGTACGGCAACGCCTTCGGTCAGGGGATGCAGGCGGCGGCGCTCAAACCCGCCGACTTCTTCGGCGACGACGACATCCTCTACCTCATGGAGGACATGGCCACCGGCGAGATCCGGCTGAGGATCCTCTGGGAGTGGCTGCACAAGGGCGCGGTGCTGACCGAGGACGATGCGGAGACCGGGCTCGCCGCCGGCGACGTCTTCAGCCGCGAGCTCTTCGATCGGCTGCTCGCCGAGGAGTACGACAAGCTGCTCGCGGCCAAGGACAAGGACGTCTGGGATCACTCGAAGACGACCACCCTGCCCATCGCCCGCGAGATCGTCGAGACCTATGTCGCTGTCCGAGATCAAGCTGCCCTGGTACATCGATCTGCTCAACATCAACCTCAACAACCACGACCTGGACACCGCCAAGGAAAGGATCGAGCTCTACATGGACGCCTTCACCAAAGACGGGACCCGCATCACCGAGAATCTCGACACCGCCGACGACGTCTGCCGACGAGGTCGCCGCCTTCGACGCCAGGTCGAAGCCTGCAGGACGTGGATGGACGGCCCCCGCTTCGCCGGCATCACCCGGCTCTACGGCCCGCGCCAGGTGGCCCAGCAGCAGGGCACGATCCCGCAGGACTACACGGTCGCCCGAAACGCGGCGGAGGACTTCTTCACCCGGCTGCGCGAGCTCTTCGCCGAGGGCAGATCGATCACCACCTTCGGCCCCTACACGCCGGGCCAGGCGGTGGCGATCAAACGGATCGGGATCGAGGGCATCTACCTCGGCGGCTGGGCGACCTCGGCCAAGGGCTCGGTCAACGAGGACCCCGGCGCCGATCTCGCGAGCTACCCCTTGAGCCAGGTGCCCGACGAGGCGGCGCCCATCGTCCGCGCGCTGCTCACCGCCGACCGCAACCAGCAGTACCTGCGGTCCAAGATGACCGACCGGCAACGCGCGGCGACCACCGATGGTCGACTACCGGCCCTTCATCATCGCCGACGCCGACACCGGCCACGGCGGCGACGCCCACGTCCGCAATCTGATCCGGCGCTTCGTCGAGGTCGGCGTGCCCGGCTACCACATCGAGGACCAGAAACCCGGCTGCAAGAAGTGCGGCCACCAGGGCGGCAAGGTGCTGGTTCCCGTGGACGAGCAGATCAAACGGCTCAACGCGGCCCGCTTCCAGCTCGACGTCATGGGCGTGCCGGGCATCATCGTCGCCCGCACCGACGCCGAGGCCGCAACCTTCCTCGACAGCACCGGCGACGGTCGCGACCAGCCCTTCGTCCTCGGCGCCACCAACCTCGCGGTGCCGAGCTGGAAGGTCACCTATCTCGCCATCCTCAAGAGGTTCAACGAGATGGGCATCGACGAGATCAACGGCCACCTGCTCTACGAGATCTCCGACGGCGCCTATCGCCAAGGCCGAGGCGTGGCTCGACCACATCGGGGTCTTCGGCTATCATGCGGGATCTCCTCGACGCCCACGCCGGCCGACCGGATGATGCCCGTCGAGACCATGCTCGACCAGGCGGTCAACCGCTTCGCCGATCTCTGGGAGGCCGAAGCCGGGATCAAGACCTTCGGCCAGGCGGTGGCCGACGCCATGAGCTTCCACCTCGAGCAGGGCCAGGACCTTCGACTTCACGGTCGAGGAGTGGCTCGAGTGGTCGTCACCAGTCTCGTGGCAGGAGGCGCGGGACAAGGCCGCGCGAGCTTCGGCATCAACGTCGACTGGGATCCCGAGCTCGCCCGGACCCCCGAGGGCTACTACCCGATCAAGGGCGGCATCCCCTACGCCATCGCCAAGTCGCTGGCGGTGGCGCCGTTCTGCGACATCATCTGGATGGAGACCAAGACCGCCAACCTCCACGACGCCCGAAGATCTTCGCCGACGCGATCCACGCCCGACTTCCCGGACAAGATGCTCGCCTACAATCTGTCGCCGTCGTTCAACTGGGACACCACCGGGATGACCGACGAGGAGATGACCGCCTTTCCCACCGAGCTCGGCAAACTCGGCTTTGTCTTCAACTTCATCACCTACGGCGGCCACCAGGTCGACGGCATGGCGGTGGAGGAGTTCGCCCGGGCGCTCAAGGAGGACGGCATGCTGGCGCTCGCCAAGCTGCAGCGCAAGCTCCGGCTGGTGGAGTCACCCTACAAGACGCCGCAGACTCTGGTCGGCGGTCCGCGCCTCGACGGCGCGCTCATGGCCTCGTCCGGCCGCACCGCCACCACCAAGGCCATGGGCAAGGGCTCGACCCAGGTCCAGCACCTGGTGGAGACCGAGGTGCCGCCGCGGCTGCTCGAGGAGTGGCTCGATCTGTGGCGCGAGGAGCACGGCATCGGCGATCCCCTGACGGGTTCAGCTCCGACCGCAGAAGGCGGGCTCCGAGCTGCTCCGTCTCAGCATCCTGAACCCCGCGGGCGACGAGGTGGCGACGGTGGTCTTCGCCACCATCAGGGACCGCCGCGGCAAGAGCATCCTCTCGATCCGCGACCAGGAGACCATCGACACCGCGCTGCGGCAGAAACGTCTCATGACCATCGTCCACCTCTTCCTCATCCACCGCTACAAGGCCGAGTCGATCCACTATGTGACCCCGACCGACGACAACGCCAAGCAGACCGCCGGCATGCAGAAGCTCGGCATCTTCGACGATGTCAGCAAGGAGATCGGCGACATCATCGTCGCCGGGATCGACGCCGACCGGGTCGCCGAGTCTGCTCAAGGCCGACAGGGCCGAGCTCGGCAAGCTCATCAGGCGAGAAGGAATGAACCGCGAAGACGTCAGCGATCGCGCTCTCACTCCGCAAAAGGCAAACGGCTGGACGCAGGTCCAGCCGTTTGCGCTTTTCGGAGGCTGGATTCAGTTCACTTCGTGATGACGAGGTCTTTCATGGAGACGAGGATGCAGATCATCTCCTGGATCTCTTCTTCGCCGTAGCCCTTGTTCACCATGGCCTTGTTGACATCGCTGCCGGCCGAGAGGAAGTCGGCGCTGCGACAGCTCGAGGTGGGCGTGCGCCGACGGCATGTCCCTGCCGGTGTAGACCTTGGGTCCACCGGTGCCGGTGGAGACGAAGTCGGCGACGTTCTTGGCCAGCTGCTCACCGTCGATCTGGTCCATGAACCGATCGAAGTCCGGGTTGATGTTGTGCAGCCGCACGATTTCGGTGGTGAGCGCCGAAGATCTCGTCGTACTCACCGAGCCGGAAGTACAGCGGCTTCTCGGTCTGACGCTGCGACCCGGGCCGCCTCGGAGTCGGCGCACATCTGCACGAGCCCGGCCATCTGCTCGTCGACCGTGGGCTCTTCGCCCGCGACGGCGAGCCCGGCCGAAACGAGCCCGATGAGAATCGCAGCTGCGACCCAGATTGATCTCTTTGTCGTGTTCATGATTTCTCCCTGTTGCGCTCCGTGTTGAATCCGATGCGCCAAATCCGAGAGATCTGAGCCCGAGTTGCATGAGACGTGGTGGAAGACCCCGTTCGGACCGGAGGAGCGGAGGTCCCGCCGCCATCCGAGGCAGGCGGGTGCCTGGAACGGCCCGGAAACCGCAATGACATAAGATTGAGACGCCATTTCAATAGAGAGTAGCACACCTGAACGCAACGCCGACCAGCGCGGCTTCGCTCGACAGGCTCCGGTCGAGAATGCGAGTCGAGTGCGTCGAGCTGTCAGCACATTATCGCGAAGTGTAACCATGCAGATTGGCGGCTGCAAAGTCTGTCAACCGAGCGCTACGGCCGGGTGGCGTTCTCTCGGCTGTGATGCTTGGCGTTCTGTGCGTCTTGGCGGTCTATTCCCCGCCCCGGTTGGGCACCCGCAGCTCGATCAGACCCTGGTGGTGGAGCGCGGTGGCGAAGAGGGCGAGGCGCTGCTCCATCCCTTCGGCGCGATCGGGGAAGGCATCGGCGGTGGCGACGGCGATTCTCCGCCAGGGTCTCGCCGCTCGTCCATGCGTTTCCAGACAAAGCTCCCGAGATCGTCGAGGCGGATCTTGGGGTGCGACATGAGCCACCGGAGGTGGTCAAACGCGCCCCGCAGACCCGCGTGTCTCGGGCCTCGGCCGTTCCACGACGACCCGCGCGTCCCCATCGGCCTGCCAGGGGCCGAGCCGATGGGGCACGCAGCTCAGAATTTCGCTGTCGACGACCTCGCTCACGAGCGCGATCGGTGGAGCGGCAGCCACACCAGCAGAATCAAGAGCAACGGATAGACCAGAAGACCGGCGCCGAAGCTGTTGCCGAGGGTGGGCAGCAGGTGCTCGGTCTCGGGCATGCCGAGCTTGGCCTGCTCGTAGAGCACGATAAAGGCGAGCAGCACCGCCATCAGACTCTGACCGGCGATGAGGCCCGACGCCACGAGGACACCCGAGTTCTCGGCCTTCATCTTCTCCTCGTCCGAGGCATCGCGGCGAGCCGAGGAACCAGTCCATGATCGCGCGGAGGACGCCGCCGGCGAAGACCGCCGAAGTCGTCGGGAACGGCAGGTACATCCCGACCGCGATGAGCATGGGCGCCGGCGCCTTGATGAGGATGAGCGCGACCCCGAGGAACATCCCGACGATGACCAGCGGCCACGCCATCTCGCCGCCGACGATGCCCTTGCCCATGAGCGCCATGAGCCCGGCCTGGGGCGCCGGGAGCTCGGCGGATCCGATGGTGTAGGCCTGGTCGAGAACCATGAGCAGCACCGGCATGGTCAGGGCCGCGGCAACGACGCCGATGAGCTCGCCGACCTGCATCTTCCACGGCGTCCCACCGAGGATGTGGCCGACCTTGAAGTCCTGCATCATGTCGCCGGCGACGCCGGCGGCGCAGCAGACCACGCCCGAGACCCCGAGCACCGCGGCGAGCCCATGCACCCCGGTGACCCCCATGAGGACCATGAGCACCGCCGAGATCACCAACGCCGACAGGGTCAAGCCCGAGATCGGGTTGTTGGAGTTGCCCACCAGACCGACGAGATACCCGGCGACGGCGGCGAAGAGGACGCCGAGAATCAACATCACCACCGTCAGCACCAGCGCGCCCGGGGTGGAGGCGGCGAAGTAGCGGTAGAGAAAGAACATGGGAATGGCCATGACACCGATGGAGACCATGACCCACTTGAGGTTGAGATCCTGCTCGGTTCGTTCGAGGGCCGGTGCGCCGGCATCGCCACCCTTGATGGCGGCGAAAACCTTGGTCATTCCGCTCATGAGCGACTCACGCAGGGTGTAAAGGGTGTAGAAGGCCGAGACGATCATCGTCCCCACTGCCAGCGGGCGGATCTGACGGAACCAGACATCAACTGCGAGGGCGATGAATCCGTCCTCCGCCACCCCGGCCGAGACCGCCGGATTCAGAAAGAGGGCCAGCGGCACGAGCACCAGCCATCCGGCGACAGCCCCGGCGAAGAGGATCGCCGAGATCCGCAAACCGACGATAAATCCGACCCCCATGACCATCGGCGAGGCCTCCGGGGTGGAGAGCAAGATGCCGCCGGCGTACTCGATCTTGTTGCCGGCGATCTCGATGACCGACTTCGAAAAGTGGACGAAATGCTGTGCCTTGTCCTTGATGAAGTGGATCCCGGCGTCGTTTTTGAAGAGTTCCCAGACGGCGGCGATCCCCATGGCGCCGAAGACCAGACCGGCGCCGGTCTGCCCTTTCTGGCCCGCCTTGACGATCTCCGATGCGGCAACGCTCTCCGGGAAGGGCAGATCGGCCTCCACAACCAAAGCGCGCCGGAGGATGATGACGAAGAGCACCCCGAGAACCCCGCCGATGAGCATGATCAAGGTCGCGTCACGGAGATTGAACCTGGTCCACGCGCCGCTGATCATGAAGGCCGGAATGGTGAAAATCGCCCCGGCGACGAGGGACTCTCCAACCGAAGCCGTCGTTCGGGCGATGTTCTCCTCGAGAATATTGCCCCTGAAAACACGAAGGGCCGCCATGGCGACCACGGCGGCCGGGAACGTTGCGGCAACGGTAAGCCCGACCTTCATGCCGAGATACGCGTTGGCCGCCCCGAGCACCACCGCCATGATGACACCGAGAAACACTGCCTTGAAGGTCAGCTCTGCCATGGTCGACGACGCCGGCACGTAGGGCTTGAACTCCTGATCAGCCATCTTCCCCCCTTGTTGTGAGCCGAATTCTAGCGTAGATCGCACCGGTTGGGGGTTAGGAGTGAGACGTGAGACGTCAGCGATGACGTTAGCCGCATGACGCTCACTCCTCACTCCTCACGAACTACTCCCGCAACTTCTCCTCGAGAAGTTGCCCGGCGATGGCCATGAGCTGGGTTTCGGTGACGACCCCGACGAGGCGATCGTCCTTGATCACCGGCAGACAGGACCAATGATTGCGGCGCATGATGTCGATCGCGTCCACGGTCGCTGTCTCCGGGGTGACCGTCACCGGTTCGCGCTGCATGATCTCCGCCACCGGCAACGGGCCTTCGCGGTGCTCTGGGTGATAGGTACCCACGAGCTTGATGAGGGCTCGCTGCGAGACCATTCCCACGAGGCGGTTGTCCTCGTCCTCGACCATGACGTGTCGGATGTTGTTCCAGACCATCAGATTGGCCACCAGATCCACCGGTTCGCTCTGCTCGACGGTCACCAGATCGGTGTCCATGCAGTGTTCGACGGTCAGATAGTTCTGCTTCCAGCCGCCGCCCTCCTCGAGCTTTGCCGGCTCCCAGGTCGCCACCGGTTTTCCGTCTCGTTGGCGCGCCGCAATTGCCGCGGTGACCGCCGACAGCCGCTCCGACAGCGGCCCCTTGGTGCCGAGGGCGGCGAACGAATCCAGCTGCCACTGGGACCCGGTCTGCAGGGACCGTACCCGTTCTTCGATGACGCTCAGATACAGATCAATATCGCTTGGGTCGAGGTTCGACGCCGCCAACCCCTCCCTCGCGATCGGCAGCAACTCGTCGAGAATCAGTCGGTCGGCGGGTTCAAGCCTCCCGCCGGCCCATCTGAGCTGGGCGTTGAGGCCGAACTCGGCGGCGGCGGAGAAGTTCGAGTGCGCGTCCTCGAAGCTCATGTGCTGGGTGATGTCGCTGAAGCGAACGAGGCACCCGCTGACGAGACCGAACCAGAAGGCGGCGTTGGCGACCTCGTCGCGAGGGGTCGGGCCGGAGGGCAGGACGCGGTTCTCGATCCTCAGGTGGGGTTTGCCATCAGAGATGCCGTAGCAGACGCGGTTCCAGCGGTAGACCGTGCTGTTGTGGAGCCTCAGCGCCTTGAGCGACGGCGCTCGCCCCTGGGCGATTTCCTCGAAGGGATCATCGTCGGGCTCGGTGGAAAGCAGGGTTCGAAAACGTGCGATGTCCTCGCGGAAGATCTCGAGGGCCGAGTTCTTGACCCAGCGGCGGCCGAAGCTGACCCGTGGTGTCTGCTCCCGCAGGTGGGGCATGGAACGCCGGGTGTCGATGGACTGCTGAAAGAGTCCGACCCGGGTCTCCCGCCACAGGCGCTTGCCGAAAAGCAGCGGTGAATTGACGGCGGCCGCCATGACCGGACCGGTCACCGCCTGGGCGATGTTGTAGATCCGGGCGAACTCGTGCGGCGCCACCTGGAAGTGGACCTGGAAACTCGTGTTGCACGCCTCGACCATGATGGAGTCGTGGTTGAGGTGGAGTTCGTCCACTCCTTTGAGGTAGAACTCGTAGGCCCCGCCCTTGAGCCGCGTCATGGCGTCGTTGAGGGCGAAATAGCGCGGGTTCGGGGTCATGCTGTCGAGACCGAGATCGGACTTGACCAGGGTCGGCAGGATTCCCGTCAGAAGGATGTCTCCGCCGCAGCTTCGGGCCGCCTCGCGCGCCTTGCCCAGCAACTCCCCGATCTGCCACTCCATGGCGCTGAGGCAGTTACCGCCGAAGACCAGGGGATCGAGGTTGAACTCGAGGTTGAAACGCGCGAGCTCGGTGGTGAAGTGGGGGTCGTTCACCGCTTCGAGCACCTCGGTGGCGATGGGCGCCGGACGCCAATGCTCATCGACCAGAAACAGCTCCTGCTCGGCCCCGATCCGGCGAATATCACGTTCGAAGAGGTCGTCGGCGAGCATTTTCTCGAAGGCGCGCACATCGTTCAGCAGGTGCTTGAGAAACACCCGTATTTCCTCGGCCTCCGACTCGCGCCGGACATCCTGTTCCCCCATGAGCGACTCCCCCACCGCCTGTCGAAGCAGTAGTGTAACCGAGTCGCATTACCCGCCGGGTTCCAAGCAGCTTCTCATCGGGCCGGGGAGCCGATCACTGCGATGACGAGGTCCATTCGAGGCCCCACCATCCGTCGCTCTCGAAACCGTCCGCAAAGACCACATCGGTGAACTGTCGGACCAGACCGAAGTCAAGATCGAGACCGGAGCTCTGGACCCGTCCCACGGTCACGATCTTTCCGTCCGGCTGGACGATGACGGAACGTGCCCAGTCGTCCCCCGCCGGGGCCAGGTCGAAGGCGGTATTCCAGTACTGACCGAGCCACTGGCCGTCCGGGTCGAGGCGAATGACGTTGAAATCCCGATCGCCGCCGCACGACAGCTCGGAGGTGACGACCACATTCCCCACCGGATCGAGGGTGACGTCTCGACCTTCGAGGGCCTCACAGCCGCTCTGACTTGCCCAGAAGTATCCGTTGGTGGCGAACGTCGTGTCCACCTGGCCGCCGAAAAGCAGCCGGGTGGTAAAGACCTGAGGACCGAGATCGGTACCGATGGTGCCGACCACGACCACTCGCCCTTCACCATCTACCGCCACGGAGAAGGCGCGGTCATCGGCAGCGCCATCGAGATCGACGTCGAGATAGACCATGCCACCGGTGCCGAAATCAGGATCGAGGCCGCCCGCGGTGTCGAGCCGCGCGACCACCATCTCGGCATCGCCGTGCTGATCGCGGTGCCCGACCGCGACGATTTTTCCATCGGGATAGGTGGCGATGTCCTCCAACTCGGCGGTGGTGGCAAAGGGAATCGATGCCATGGGGATCGACTGGACGGCAAAGCCGTAGCCGATCATGAAAAAGTTCCACGCGTCGGTGGTTGGGGAGGTGTCGGATGTGCCCGCCGCAACCGCGGTTTCCTGATCCGAAAACGTCGCGACCGCCTTCAGGCGATCGGCCATGTTGCCGCCCATGTTTGGCCCGAGGGTGTACCGCCCGGCGTTCGGCACTGTCAGGTCGACCAGGCCGTCCGGTTTGAGGTACATGAGACCCATGTTGATGTCCCCGCTGCCGGTATCCATCGTCTGGCCCACCACAATCAGTCGCCATACGTAGTAAACGCCGTCAAGCACCGGCACCAGATCCCAGGCGGCGGACGTAGCTGGTTGGCCGAAAGAGTAGGCAGTGAGGCCCGCAGCGCTCAGGTTGCCGAAGCTCGGATCGAGGACGCCATCGGAGGTGAGTAGTGCGACACCAAAGTCTGACTCGCCGGGCACGCCGCTAACCGAGGCCACCTGGCCGGCCACGACGAGCTGACCGGTTCCGGGAATCCGAACCAGGGCGTTGGCGCGGTCATTGAGGTCGCCACCCAGATTGTACGGAATGACCACTTTTCCCAGCGAGCCGAAGGACGGATCGGCGCAGCCGACGCACCAGCCGGGGGGTTCGGCCGAGGCTCCGCCGGTCATTGAGATCACCACCGCGCACAGTGCGAGTTTCGTGAGTTTCATCCGGGACCTCCTTACTCTGATGAGATCGTTGCTCACGTCGATTATCCTCATGGTCTGCACAAAAAGACCGCCTGAACAACGGGGAAAGAACGCCTGGCGCCTCGAGAATCAAAATCTAATAACGTCTTTAGCAAATTCATAATCATAGAACTTGACAATTACACACTCAGATTCTATAATGATCCTGCATGGACAGACCGTGCGGAGGACACCATGAACGGCAACAACCAATACACCCTGCGGGCCACTGAGGCCCTGAAGTCCAGCTTCAAGACCGCGGCCGGCCGCGGTAACCCGGAGACCACCCCGACCCACCTTCTGCAGGCGCTCATCGAGCAGGACGAAGGGGTCGCAGCCAAGCTCCTGGCCAAGATCGGCGTATCCATCCAGCAGCTTGTCGCCGAGCTGCGCAGCGCCCTCGACCGGCTGCCGTCCGCCGACGGCGGATCCGATCCCCAGCCATCGCGAAACCTGCGCGCGGTGCTCGACCAGGCGGCCAAGCTCGCCCCACAGTTCCAGGATCAGTATGTCTCGGTGGAACACCTCCTGCTCGCCATCGCGGCCGTCAAGGGGAACTCTGCCGCGGAGATCCTCGCCGGCCGGGGCATCAACCAAAACAACCTGCTGGCTGCGATCCAGGAGCTGCGCGGTTCGCACCGGGTCACCGATGAGAACCCCGAGGCCAAGTACGAAGCGCTCAAAAACTACGGCCGTGACCTCACCGAACTCGCCCACGCCGGCAAGATCGACCCGGTCATCGGCCGCGACGAGGAAATCCGACGGGTCATGCAGGTCCTCACCCGGAGGACCAAGAACAACCCGGTGCTCATCGGCGAGCCCGGCGTCGGCAAGACCGCCGTCGCCGAAGGGCTGGCCCAGCGGATCGCCGCCGGCGACGTCCCCGAAATCCTCAAACGCCGGCGGCTGGTCGCCCTCGACATGGGCGCCCTCATCGCCGGCGCCAAGTACCGCGGCGAGTTCGAGGATCGCCTCAAGGCGGTGCTCAAGGAGGTTGTCGACTCCGATGGCGAGGTCGTCCTCTTTATCGACGAGCTCCACACCCTGGTCGGCGCCGGCGCTGCCGAGGGTGCGATGGACGCGGCGAATCTGCTCAAACCGGCGTTGGCCCGCGGCGAGCTGCACTGCATCGGAGCGACAACGCTGACCGAGTACCGGAAGTACATCGAAAAGGACGCCGCCCTCGAACGCCGATTCCAGCCGGTGCTGGTGGGAGAGCCATCCGTCGAAGAGACCATCGGCATCCTGCGCGGCCTCAAGGAGAAGTACGAGGTGCACCACGGGGTTCGCATCTCCGATGCAGCCGTGGTGGCTGCGGCGACCTTGTCCCAACGCTACATCACCGATCGATTTCTGCCCGACAAAGCCATCGACCTGGTGGACGAGGCGGCGTCTCGGCTGCGCATTGAAATCGACTCGCTGCCGACCGAGATCGACCAGCTCGATCGTCGATCGGTCCGGTTGGAGATCGAACGACGGGCGCTCGCCAAGGAGAAGGACAAGGCATCCAAAGAACGCCGACAGGTCATCGAAGCGGAGCTCGCCGATCTCAAGGAGCAGATCTCCGGGATGAAGGCCCACTGGCACAAGGAGAAGGAGCTGATCTCCACCATCCAGGAACTCAAGGAGCGGCTCGAGGAGACCCGTGAAGCGGCGGAGCGCGCCGAGCGCGACGGCGATCTCGAGCGCGCCGCCCAACTCCGCTACGGGCAGCTCCCCGAGATCGAGCACAAGCTCGGCGACGCCTCCGAGGCGCTCAGGTTCCACCAGGAGGAACACGGCACCATGCTCGCCGAGGAGGTCGGCGAAGAGGACATCGCCCGCACCGTGTCGCGGTGGAGCGGTATCCCGGTCACCAGCCTGCTCGAAGGCGAGAAGGAAAAGCTCATCCAGATGGAAGCACGCATCGGCGAGAGGGTCGTCGGCCAGGACGACGCCGTCCGCGCCATTGCGGCTGCGGTGCGCCGCGCCCGCGCCGGTCTCAAGGACCCCAATCGTCCCATCGGTTCGTTCCTTTTCCTCGGGCCCACCGGGGTCGGCAAGACCGAGCTCGCCCGAGCGCTCGCTCAGTTCCTCTTCGACGACGAGCACGCCATGATCCGCATCGACATGTCGGAGTACATGGAAAAGCACGCCGTTTCACGCATGATCGGCGCTCCTCCGGGCTATGTCGGCTACGACGAGGGCGGCCAACTCACCGAGGCGGTGCGGCGGCGGCCGTACTCGGTGGTCCTCCTCGATGAGGTCGAGAAGGCCCACCAGGATGTCTTCAACGTGCTCCTCCAACTGCTCGACGACGGCCGCCTGACCGATGGCAAGGGGCGGACGGTGGATTTCCGCAACACCGTTGTCATCATGACCTCGAACATCGCCTCATCGGTGATCCAGGAGCTCCCCGAATCCGAGCGCGACCGGATGAAGACCCTCGTCCAGGCCGAGCTCAAGCAGCACTTCCGGCCCGAGTTCCTCAACCGGGTCGACGAGGTGCTCATCTTCCACCGGCTCGACGAGAGCCACATGGAAGCGATCGTCCGCATCCAGCTCGCCCGTTTCAACCAACTGCTGGCCCAGCAGGGGCTCGCGGTCGAGGCCGACGACGAAGCGGTTGGGCTGCTGGCTCGCCACGGGTTCGATCCGGACTTCGGGGCGAGGCCGCTCAAGCGGGCGATCCAGCACCTGGTCCAGGACCCCCTCGCCAATCTCGTCCTCTCGGGTGAAATCGGACCGGATCAGACGATCCGACTCGAGGTCGAAGACGGCGAGCTCGTGCTGGTCCCATCCCCCACAGGGAACGACGGTGACTGGGGCAGCGGCAGCGAACGGTAACAGTCATCACACCTCTCCTTCCATCGGGCCCCTTCGTGGGGCCCACCTTTTCCCCGTTTCCGCATCCGAGGCCGAGGCTGTAACCATGACCGCATCCGGGGCCAAGACCGAAACCACCCCGGGTCCGAGGGACAGGGGCCTCTTTCGGGCGTGCATGACTTTGTGCCGGACTCACGTCGAGGCGGCGCGCCCCGCTCAGCACAAAGTCCATGCCGGGCTCCCCCGGGAGGAACAATGCGGTCTGCTGTTCCGGCTCCGAGGGAGGCCGCCGGCGCCCGAGCAGCGTGGTCGCAGCCCTTCAACCCGCGCTCGGCTGGCGAGCGAGTCAGGCCGTCGTCGCGAAGCGAGGACGGCTCTGACCGCAGCCAGGCGAGGGTGGGTCGCGGTGCGCAAAGCGCACCAGCAATCCACCACCCACGCGACCACGCTGCTCGGGTGACGCTGGAACGTTGGGACGCCACAGAGCGTCCCAGCATCCCAGAAGGCCGGGGATGAGGGGAACATGCCCGGGATCGTGCTCGTGATCGGTGAAGGGAGAGGGAAAGGGAGAAGGAGAGGGAAGATCCGCTACACTGCCCCAGACTGCAACCGCATCGAACCACGGCAACCGAAGGGAACCGACATGGAAGTCCAAGGACCCCGGACCATCGATCTGAATCAATTCAGAAGAAATAAACCCCCCGCTAAGACCATCATCGTCGGCGTGCTGGTGCGTGTTCGGCGCCATCATTGCGTTCTCGAGCGTCTTCACCATCCAGCCCGAGGAGGTCGGGGTGGTGCTGCGTTTCGGTAAGTACAACCGCACCGCCGAACCCGGCCTCAACTTCAAACTGCCGTCGCCCGTCGAGCAGACCTTCAAGGTGCCCGTCCAGCGCCAGCTCAAGCAGGAGTTCGGCTTCCAGACCGCCGAGGCCGACGTCCGCACCCGGTTCTCCGACCGCAACTTCGAGGGTGAGTCACTGATGCTCACCGGCGATTTGAATGTCGCCGTCGTGGAGTGGATCGCACAGTACCGGGTCGATGATCCCTATATGTATCTCTTCAAAGTGCGCAACGTCACCAAGACCTTCCGCGACATGAACGAGGCGGTCATGCGCGCGGTCATCGGCGATCGCAGCGTCGACGAGGTCATCACCGTCGGCCGGCTCGAAATTGAAGATCAGGTCAAGCTCCGCCTCCAGGAACTCTGCGACCGATACGAAACCGGGATCGTGGTCGACCAGATCGTCCTTCAGGACGTCAACCCACCCGACCCGGTGAAACCGTCGTTCAACGAGGTCAACCAGGCCGAGCAGGAACGCGAGCGGGCCATCAACGACGCCCGATCGGCCTACAACCGGATCATCCCCAAGGCCCGCGGGCAAGCCGAGGAGACCATCCAGCAGGCGGAGGGCTACGCCATCGACCGCGTCAACCGGGCCCGCGGCGACGCCGTCCTCTTCGAAGAGGTCCTCGCCGCCTACAAACGGGCGCCCGAGGTGACCCGCCGCAGAATCTATCTCGAGACCATGGAAGCGGTCTACCCCGGCCTCGAGCGGAAGCTCATTCTCGATGACAACCTTTCGGGGGTGCTGCCTCTCCTTGACCTCAAGGCGGCCGGAGGTGGCCAGTGAAACAGATCTCCCTCCTCGTCGTCCTCATCGCCCTCCTGGTTCTGGTTCTCGTCGCGGGTGGCGCGTTCTACGTCGTCAACGAGGCCGAACAGGTCATCATTACCCAGTTCGGCCGACCGGTGGGCGACCCGGTCATGACCCCGGGCCTCAAAATCAAGGTCCCTTTCCTGCAGAAAGCCAATTTCTTCGACAAACGGTTCCTCGAGTGGGACGGCGCGCCCAACGAGGTGCCGACCAAAGACAAACGATTCCTCTATGTCGACACCTACGCCCGGTGGCGGATCATCGATCCGCTGCTCTTCTTCCAACGGCTGCGCGACGAACGCGGCGCCCAGTCCCGCCTCGACGACATCCTCGACGGCGAGACCCGGACGACCATCGCCAAGCACAACCTTATCGAGGCGGTGCGCAGCACCAACCGGGAGTTCGTGGTTTCATCAGCCATCGACGAGGCCGCCAAGGAGATCACCGCCGGTCAGGGTGGCGCTGGAGCAGGAAGTGCTCAAGAACGCCTCGGTCCGGACCCAGGTCCTGGGTATCGAAATTCTCGACTTCCAGTTCAAACGAACCAACTATGCCGACGTCGACCGTCCGAAGGTCTACGAGAGGATGATCTCCGAGCGCAAACGTATCGCAGAGGAGTACCGGTCCGAAGGCGCCGGCGAGGCCGCGCGGATCAGCGGTTCCAAGGACCGCGATCTCAAGGAGATCACCTCCGAGGCCTACCGCCAGGCGCAGGAGATCCGCGGCAAGGCCGATGCCGAGGCCGCCGACATCTACGCCGGCGCCTACAACAGGGATCCGGATTTCTACCGCTTCCTCAAGACCATGGAGGTCTACCGCACCACCCTCGACAGCGGAACGATCCTGATGCTCTCGACCGCAGGGCGAGTTCCTCAAGTACCTCGAGTCGACGAGGTAGCATCGCATATTATGAATTCTAAATGATTAATTATGAATGACATCGCAACGATCCCCCATGGTTTGTGCGGAGAAAGGTGCGACGGCAATTCATAATTCACAATTGAAAAAGGTGGGGCGCCAGCCCCACCTTCTTTATTGTGCGAGCTTCGCCATCACGAGCTTGAGATCCTCCCAGACCTTGCGTTTGTCGGCGGGGGTCCGGAGCAGATAGGCCGGGTGGTAGGTCGCCAACAACGGCACGCCCTTGTAGTGCGACCAGCGGCCGCGGAGAGCGCCGAGAGGCTTGTCGGTGCCGGTGAGACGGTTGGCCGCGAACCGTCCGAGAGCGACGATGACATCGGGTCGGATGAATTCGATCTGGCGGTCGAGAAAGCCCGAGCAGGCGGCGATCTCGTCATCCTTGGGGTCGCGGTTTCCCGGCGGTCGGCATTTGACCACGTTGGCGATGTAGGTCTGGGGCCGAGCAAAACCCATCGCCAGAATCATCCGGTCGAGGAGCTGCCCGGCCTGGCCGACAAAGGGGCGACCGGTGCGGTCCTCATCGGCGCCCGGACCTTCACCGATGAACATCAGCCGCGCATCCCCATCGCCCTCGCCGAAGACAACCGTCGTCCGCTTCTCGCTGAGCCGACACCGCACACAGCCGGCGAGCGACCGACCGAGTCCCTCGAGATCTTCGCCGTCAGGCCGGTCTTGGTTTTCCGGTGATGGAGGTGAAACGGGTCGGTCGGCCGGCACATCGAGCGGATCGCGCCAACCCATGTCGGCCAGGTATCGGGTCAGGTCTCGTGGGTGCATGACCCGGCTCGATCACTCAGTCATCGTCCTCGTCTTCGGCGTCAACTGAGCCATCCAGCTCTTTGGCGGCCTCATCGAGATCGATGGTCACGGGTTCATCGTCATCGTCCGCGGTCGCCGCCACCTTGGGGGCGCCGGCCATCCCGAGGAGTTTCTGCAGACGAGACAGCTCGTCGTCGGGTTCGTCATCGTCGT
Source organism: uncultured Acidobacteriota bacterium (assembly GCA_963704125.1). Classification (GTDB taxonomy): domain Bacteria; phylum Acidobacteriota; class Thermoanaerobaculia; order Thermoanaerobaculales; family Sulfomarinibacteraceae; genus JAHECW01. The sequence continues at coordinate 83,442 of CAVPHA010000021.1, forward strand.
CGTCGGCCACCAAGGCCAGATCGACGATGTCGCCGGCGCCGCCGGTGGGAAGCACGTCTCTGATCGCCGCACCGGGAGGCTCGTCGGTTTCGTTGACGCCGACCTCGGCTCGCAACTGATCGACGATGGCCTGGCGCTGCGCGTCGAGTTCCTCCTGGGTGAGGATGCGCCACTCCACCTTTCCCTCGTCGACATCGTCGATGGCGATAAGGGTCGATTTGTCGTGCCGCGACTCACTTCGGGGCTTGGCCCCGTTGACGAGCTGTTCCGCACGTTGCGAGACCACGACAATGTATCGGAAGATCGAGTCGAATCCTTGGGGCAGCTGGATCATACAGTGATGTCCCTCTCCAGGGCCGCTCGGAACGCTTCTCGGATGGCGTCCAGGCGGGTTCTGAGTCGTTGAGTTCGATGGTGTTCGGCCACGCAGATACCAAAAAGGGCATCTACCGCTTCGTCCAAGCGGTCGTTGATAATAGCATAATCGAACTCCCCACCAACTCCGAACTCGCGCACCGCCCACTGGAGGCGCCTTCGGATGGCTTCCGGTGAATCCTGCCGGCGCTCGATGAGCCGTGCTTTGAGAACTTCATAGGACGGCGGATAGACAAAGATCTTCACCACTTCGGGGATCTTCGTCTTGACCTGATTGGCCCCCTGGACCTCGATGTCGAGGAAGACATCGACCCCAGCACGGAGCCGATTTTCGACCTCGAGACGCGAGGTGCCGTAGAGATTGCCGGCGTACTCGGCCCACTCGAGGAAGTCCCCGCGGGCGACCATGGACTCGAAAGCCGTCACGATCGACAAAATGATAGTGGAAACCGTCCTCCTCGTTGGATCGCGGCTTCCGGGTGGTGTGCGAGATCGAAAAATGGCCGTCGACACCAACGGTCTCGAGTCTCCCCATGGTCTGGCGGATCAGGGTCGTCTTGCCGCCTCCCGACGGTGACGCCACGATAAAGAGCACTCCGGCACGAGTTGTGTCCACGTCGGTTTCCTCCCCCCCGCTCCGCTCGGTGGAGTCATCCTACGCCATCACCGGGCTCAGGGCATCACCATCGACCACTCGGAGGTGGTGCCGTTTTCGAATTTGCTCCCGAGGGTGCACGACCGACTTCGCTCGATGTCGGCGGATCCTAACACGGGGAGATGCACCAGAATGTCTTGAAATCCGGCCGCCATGTCCTCAAACCGGGATGATGAAGTAAAAGAATGTTAAAACCCGTCAACCGTGTGGCCAAATTCAATTCTCGTGAACCGGCACAGCTCTTGCTTCGTTATCCTTGAAGTAATCGGGTTCGGGCACGATGGCTGGGGGCGACCATGCACGCCGAGAGAACTCCAGATATGCACGAATCAGGCAACAAGCACCGGCACCGATGCCGGCCTAGGGTGGTCATCTTCAATGTCTCCGGCGCCGCCCGCGTCGAGGTCCTGGAGTTGCCGGACGATGCCTGCCCGGGTCATCGGATATGCCATGCTGGCAGAGATTGGCTCATCACCGGCAGCCGAACCGGCGCCCGAGTCCTCATCGCCGAACCGGAAGCGAACTAATCCAATTATGAAGTTTTGAATTATGAATTTTGAATTCCATCGCAAATGCTCACGAGGGTGTCGAGGAGCTTCTGCAATTCGAAATTCACAATTCATAATTCATAATTGTTTGCTCCGTTTCCGGAGCTTGCCGATCATCCCCAGAACGCCCGAGATGATGGCGATCGAGACGACCAGCGTGATCGCGATGACCACCACTCCGCCAGCGGCCATCATGACCGTCCGAAGGATCCCGAACCAGTCCGGAGCCGCACCCCGACCAAGGCCTTGAACGAGCGTACCGGCTATCGCTATGGGCAAGAAACGGTCTGCATTCACTGGCTGAGCCCCCCCCGATGAGCTACCCTACCACCAAACGAATGGCGGGAAAGACGCGAAATCGCCGGGCGGCACCCCGCCCGGCGAAAAAGGATCGTTCTCGCGTTGACTACGAAACAGCTTCGCGAAACTCCCAGGGCGGCTGCGGATCCGGATCCATCCAAAGCCCGCACGGCAACTCTCTGGCCTTGCCGCTCAGCCCGACCAGCTCGGTATCGGTGCTGCCTTCGGAAACCCACGCAAGTCCCCGACCCACGAGCATCTCCGACAGATCGACGCCGTTGACCGTGACCCGCGCCCGCACCGTGTCTCCGGTGTCTTCCAAGACCTCGATCTCAAGGTCTTCACCACGGAGATAATCACGGACAAAATTCCGGACCTCCTTGCCCCACGGTTGGTCGAGTTCGGGGGCGTCGATGCCTTCGATGTTCACGGTTCGGCGGCTCTTCTCGCACTCGATGATGAGGGTATCGCCGTCGAGAACCTTGACACACTTCGCGGTCATCAGATTGTCACCGGCCAACGCGACACCGGCTGCGATCGAGACGATGGCAAGGACCAACACGATGATGCTTTTGCGTTGCATGACATCTCCCTTGATTCCGGTTTTGAACCCCCCGAAGAGCGAGTCTCTCCCCGTCCCCACGCCGTCGGGTCCGTCCCGACCATCGGGTCTCGATCGGAGGTGTTCCATCTCTGCCTCTTGTACGAGGGAAGCGGAATAGGGTTTTGGTTTTGGGAGAAAAAACCTGGCTGAAATCGAGATCAGGTATAGCTTTCAAGCGAGAATAACGCGATCATTCGCGCCGATCGCCCGAGACAATCTCTGACCGGAGGCGGTGAACCAGATCGTATTTGCAATCCCACAACTGCCGGCTCAAGGAAACGTGGTAGAGGTGCGGATTCATCAATCGCTTGACGCCCGGGTCGAGTCGATCGAGATCGGCGACGCGACGCGCCCGCATCGTTTCGAGATCTGGAGCTTCGCCGACTCGGCGGCCATCGACAAAGACCTCCTCGTGCAGAGCCTCGATCTCCCGAACCTCCCCGGCCGCGAGCCGACGCCGTCTCGCCTGGTCCGTCGGATGGCAGAGGTCGATGGGCTGACCGGCATCGGGTCGCTCGTCGGCCAGACCGATGAGGTCTGCGGTGGCCTTGTTGCGCTGGTCATAGATCCGCCAGACCATCTTGTCGCCCGGGTTGAGGGTCTTGGCTTTGGACTCCGACAGCTTGATCGCCGGGCGGAGTTGACCACCGTCGTCGATGGCGACGAGCTTATAAACTCCATCGAGGGCGGAGTCGCCGGTGGATGTGGTCAGCGCGGTGCCGACACCGTGCGCCAATCTTCGAACCAATTTGCCGGCATCGACCCCATAGCGCGGCGCCTCCTCCCGGATCTGGGTCACGATCTGCCAGATCACGAGTTCGTCGAGGTTGTTGGACAGCACGATGCTGACCTCAGCGAATCCGGCAGCATCGAGCTGGATCGCGGCCTGGATGGCGAGGTATGCCAGATCCCCCGAGTCAAGGCGGATTCCAAGTGGAACGTGGCCGCCTTTCCGCAGCTCTTCGAAGACCCGGATGGCATTGGGTACCCCACTGTCGAGAGTGTCGATGGTATCCACGAGGAGCACGCAGTCATCGGGATAGAGCTCGGCAAAGGCCTTGAATGCATCGAGCTCGCTGCCGCCGAGGGCGAGGAATGCCTGCACCATGGAATGGGCATGGGTACCCTTGGGCTGGACGCCCATGAGGCCCGAGACTCCGACGTTTGAGCTGAAGTCGGCGCCGCCGATGAGGGCCGCCCGGGTACCGGCGTTGGCGCCGCGTTCGTGGGCGCGACGCATGCCGAACTCGAGGATCGGCGCACCGAGCGCCGCTTCGCGGATCCGCGATGCCTTGGTCGCCACCAGAGTCTGGTAGTTGAGGTGGTTGAGCACCGGGGTCTCGATGAGCTGGGCCATAGCCAGCGGCCCATCCACCACGACCAACGGTACGTTTGGGTGAACCACGCGACCCTCGGGGATGGCACGAATCGTCAACCCGCTCATCGTCCCGTTCTCAGCCAACCAATCGAGAAAGGCGTCGTCAAAGAGACGACTGCCGGCCGCACCCTTCAGCGACCGAAGATAGGCCACATCCTCCGGCGTCGCAGCAGTTTCGCGCATCCAGTCGAGGAGCCACTCGAGACCGGCGAAGATCGAATAGCCGGCCGAATGCTCGCCATAGTGCGGGTGCGATCTGAAGAAGTAGTCGAACTGGACGCGTCGGTCTGCCAGCCCGTGACGGAAATAGAGCTGGGCCATGGTCAGCTGGTAGAAATCGGTAAAGAGAAGACCTTCGGTGAAACGACGTTCTCTGGTCATGCGCCTAGGATCTCATATCCGATCTCGTCGATCGGGACGGAATCAAACCGCGAAGACGCGAAGTGCGCAAAGCATCACATCGTCACAACCACTAAGACTCGAAGACACGAAGAGAACAAAGCCTGAGCCGATCGGCCTCGGCCGATGGCAAAGGCTTAGTGATCTGGTGGTTTCTGCGATGGCTTTGCGTGCTTCGCGCCTTGGCGGTGAAATCCTACATCCCCCAGCCGGCTTTGGAGCAGGCTTTGATCAGATCCTTCAGGGCCTCTTCGTCGAGATCTGAGAGCCGCTTGAAACGAACACAGCTCTTGCCGATGTTGGCCTTGGGCAGGCGTTCCTTGTAGCTGCTCGGCGACATACCCGTTCTCGTCGGCCGCACAGCAGTAGAGCGAGATGTACTGCTTGTTGTTGGCGATGCCGATCTTCATCCACTCGCCGGAGCGGCCGCTGGCATACTTGTAGGCGTACTTGCCGTACCCGAGCATCCCGAACTCCATGGTCGGTTCGAGTTCCGGCGCCGTATCACGACCAGATCGTGGAGGCGCTGGATGTCGTCCCGGCGCTTGTCCTCGACCGAGGCGATGTACTCCTCGTGAGTCTTGCTTGGTCTTGCCTTTCATGGACACAGTCTACTATATGAGACGAGATTTCAACAAGAGAATGAAACCCTACACTGGGGATGGAGGAGGCGAAGACGGTGACCACGAACCAGCCGGCACCATGGCGCCAATGGGGCGACGACATCGACGCCGCGTCGGTGGACCAGATGAGGAACGCCTGCGAGCTGCCCATCGCCGTTCGCGGCGCGCTCATGCCCGACGCCCACCTCGGCTACGGCCTGCCCATCGGCGGCGTTCTCGCGACCCGGAACGCCGTGATTCCCTACGCCGTCGGCGTGGACATCGCCTGCCGGATGAAGCTCTCGGTCTGGGACATGCCCCCGGAGGCGCTGGAGAACCGAAGCGCAGCCCCTGGCCAACGCCATCGAGAGCCGAAACCCGCTTCGGCATCGGCGCCGACTTCAAGCGACGCCGCCGACACCCCGTCATGGACGAGGACTGGCGCATCACCGCCGTCACCAACCGACTCAAGGACAAGGCCTGGGCGCAGCTCGGCACCAGCGGCAGCGGCAACCACTTCGTCGAGATTCGGCGTCCTCGAGCTCGACGACAGCCGAGCTCGGCCTCGCTGCCGGACGCTATCTCGCCCTGCTCAGCCACAGCGGCAGCCGCGGCGTCGGCAATCGCGTGGCCCGTCACTTCAGCGAGCTCGCCATGGCACCTCCACCCCGAGCTCCCGCGCCAGCAGCAAGCATCTCGCCTGGCTCGATCTCGACACCGAAGCCGGCCAGGACTACTGGGAGGCCATGGAGCTCATGGGCCGCTACGCCGCCGCCAATCACGAGTTGATCCACCGGCACATCTGCCGCGGCCCTCGGCGTCGAGGTCATCGCCGGGGTCGAGAACCACCACAACTTCGCCTGGCTCGAAGAGCCACGACGGCGAGCAAGTGGTCGTCCACCGCAAGGGCGCGACCCCGGCGGGCGAAGGCGTCCTCGGCATCATCCCCGGCTCCATGGCCACCCCCGCCTTTGTCGTGCGCGGCACCGGCAACGAGGCCTCGCTGCGCTCCGCCTCCCACGGCGCCGGCCGCCGGATGAGCCGCAAGCAGGCCAAGAAACGATTCCGCTGGGCCGATGTCAGACAACTCTTGAAGGACAGACGGGTCCGGCTGCTCTCGGCCGGCCTCGACGAGGTGCCCATGGCCTACAAGGACATCGACGAGGTCATGGCCGCCCAGGAGGATCTCGTCAGGCCGATCGCGACATTCCAGCCGCGACTGGTCAAGATGGCCGGCGGCGGCGAGCCGCCGGAGGACTGATCCTCGAGTTCTGAATTCTCAATTATAAATTTTGAATTATCATCGCAAGGGTCCTGGCCTCGCGTTGGTCGCGATGTGCGATGTCATTCAAAATTAAGAATTTAGAATTCAAAATTCGAGGACGTGGTGCGCAGTCCAGATCCGAGGTCTCCTCGATCGAGCGATTGGTCACAACCACGAGAGCCTCCCACTCCGGGGCGTAGTCCGTCCGGGTTGGCAAAGCGGTCCACCTTTCGGGGGACCGGCCCACCTTGAATCCACCAACCAATTGCATTGAGACGCAATCGCGATAATAGAGATCCGTGACCCCGCCGTCAAGCCGCACTGCGGCGACCACGAAACAACACAACCCGCGCTCCGGAGAGCGCGGGTGTGTTTTCGCGCCTTGTCGGTTGCGGTCAGTCGCGCGGGAAGTTGATCTGTGCGTGAGCCGCGGCCAACCGCGCGATGGGTACGCGGTAGGGGGAGCAGCTGACGTAGTTCATCCCGACGAGGTGGCAGAACTCGACCGAGTTGGGCTCACCGCCGTGCTCGCCGCAGATCCCGATTTTGAGATCGGGCTTTGTCGCGCGACCCTTGTCGATACCGGTCTTCACCAGCACGCCGACCGAGTCGCGGTCGAGAACCTGGAAGGGATCCACCGGCAGGATCTTCTGATCGAGGTATTCGGGCAGGAAGCCGCCGATGTCGTCGCGCGAGAAACCGAAGGTCATCTGGGTCAGATCGTTGGTGCCGAAGCTGAAGAACTGAGTCGACTTGGCGATCTCGTCGGCGGTCAGCGCGGCGCGCGGGATCTCGATCATGGTGCCGTAGAGGTGCTCGATCGAGTCGACGCCGTATTTGGCGCAGACCTCGGCGTGGACCTTCTCGGCGAGCACGAGCTGGGCGTCGAGTTCGGCCTTGGCGCAGGTCACCGGGACCATGATCTCGGGGAAGCACGTCTTGCCCTCGGCTCGGAGTTCGGCGGCCGACTCGAGGATGGCGCGGAACTGCATCTCGGAGATCTCGGGGAAGGTGATGCCGAGACGGACGCCGCGGTGACCCATCATGGGGTTGAGCTCGTGGAGCTCGTCGGCGCGGCGGTTGAGCTCGGCGGCGTCGATCCCGAGTGCGCTGGCGAGCTCGGCTCGCTCGGCCTCGTTCTGGGGCACGAACTCGTGCAGCGGCGGATCGAGCAGACGGAAGGTCACGGGACGCTCGCCCATGATCTCGAGCGTCGCCTTCATGTCGCGTTTGACATAGGGGTAGAGCTCGTCGAGGGTCGCCCGACGCTCGGCCTCGGATCCGGCCATGATCATCTTGCGGAGGATGAAGAGCGGCTCCTCGGAACCGGTGCCGTAGAACATGTGCTCGGTGCGGAAGAGGCCGATGCCCTCGGCGCCGAACCCGATGGCGATCTCGGCGTCCTCGGGGGTCTCGGCGTTGGTCCGGACGTTCATCACCCGGATGTCGTCGGCGAGCTTCATGAAGTCGACGAAACGCGGGTTCTCGGTGGCGTCGATCATCGGCAGCTCACCGGCGTAGACCAGACCGCGGGTGCCGTTGAGGGTGAGGACATCGCCCTCTTTGAAGACCTTGTCACCGGCCTTGATGGTCTTGCCGACGACATCGATGTCGAGGGCTCCGGCGCCGACGATGCAGCACTTGCCCCAGCCGCGCGCGACCAGCGCCGCGTGCGAGGTCATCCCGCCGCGACCGGTGAGGATGCCCACCGCCGCGCGCATGCCTTCGACGTCTTCGGGGTTGGTCTCTTCGCGAACCAGCAGGACGGTCTTGCCGTCCTTGACCCACTTCACCGCGTCGTCGGCGGAAAAGACGATCTGGCCGAAGGCGCCACCGGGACCCGCGGGGAGACCCTTGGCGATGGGTTCGACGGTTTTCTCGGCCGCCGGATCGACGATGGGGTGGAGGAGCTCGTCGAGCTGATCGGGACGGACGCGCAGGACCGCGGTCCGCTCGTCGATCGTCCCAGCGGTGAGCATGTCCATGGCCATGTTGAGGGCCGCGGTGCCGGTGCGCTTGCCGATGCGGGTCTGGAGCATCCACAACCGGCCGTCCTGGATGGTGAACTCGATGTCCTGCATGTCGCGGTAGTGGTCTTCGAGGTTGTCGCGGATGTCGTGGAGCTGCTTGTAGACATCGGGCATGGCGGTTTCGAGCGACTCGAGGTGGTCGTTCTGCTCGTTCTTGGTCGCCTCGTTGAGGGGGTTGGGGGTGCGGGTTCCCGCCACCACATCCTCGCCCTGGGCGTTGACGAGCCACTCGCCGTAGAACTTGTTGTCGCCGGTGGCCGGGTTGCGGGTGAAGGCCACACCGGTGGCCGAGGTGTCACCCATGTTGCCGAAGACCATGGCCTGGACGTTGACAGCGGTGCCCCAGTCATCGGGGATGCCCTCGATCCGACGGTAGGAGACGGCGCGTTTGCCGTTCCACGACGAGAACACCGCACCGATGCCGCCCCAGAGCTGCTCCATGGGGTCATCGGGGAAGTCCTTGCCGAGAACCTCTTTGACCTTGGCCTTGAAGCGATCGCAGAGGTCCTTGAGGTGTTCTTCCGAGATATCGGCATCGGAGGCATACCCGTTGGCCTCCTTGACCTTCTCGAGCATGTGATCGAGCTGCTGGCGGATGCCCTTGCCCTCGGCGGGCTCGACACCGGCGGCCTTCTCCATGACGACATCGGAGTACATCATGATGAGGCGGCGGTAGGCGTCGTAGACAAAACGGCCGTTGCCGGTCTTGGCGATGAGGCCGGGGATCGTCGCCGAGCACAGCCCGACGTTGAGCACCGTCTCCATCATCCCGGGCATGGAGGAGCGGGCGCCCGAGCGAACCGAGACCAGGAGGGGATCGGTGGGATCACCGAACTTGGTGCCCATGATCTCCTCGACCTTGGCCATGGCCGCGTCGACCTCGGCGGTGAGGGTCGGCGGATAGGTCCGGCCGTGGTCGTAGAAGTAGGTGCAGATCTCGGTGGTGAGGGTGAAACCCGCCGGAACCGGGATGCCCATGTTGGCCATCTCGGCCAGGTTGGCGCCCTTGCCGCCGAGCAGGTTCTTCATGTCGGTGCGGCCATCGGCCGTCCCGCCACCAAACGAATAGACGTATTTCGGATCGTTCACTTTATTGCCTCCGTCGACCTGCAGCCTCGAGAGGTCTGCCAGGGTCAAAAATTCTCTTCGTAATACGGTCAACAACGCGACGCGATTGTCGCGAACCAATGCATCATCACTCATCACCAGGACCTCGACGAAGAACCGGTCGAGGACCTCGGCGAGCTCTCCCATGGCGGCGAAGGCGTCGTCGAATCGTCGGGCGCCGACGCACTCCGAGAGCCGCCCCGCAAAGACCTCGGAGGCGGCGTGCAGTTCGCGCTCCTCGTCGGTTTCGAAGAGCCCGGGATCCACCACCGGCTCGGGAGCGCCCTCGGTGATGTTCTTGACCCGCTTGAAAGCCAAACCCAGGGCCCGCATCTGCGGGCTCGTCCGTACGGCGTCGAGGGCCTCGAGCGCGGGCCACGAGCTCCGGCAACCGTCGCCACCCCGCCGCCATCACGGCGTCGGCCGCATCTGCACCGACACCCACCTCCTGGGTGAGATAGCGACGCACGCGGTCGGCCATGAAGTCCCGGACCACCGCTGCGACCTCGGCGGGTGGTGCTTCCACCACCCCGTCGAGCCCATCGGCCGCCGCTTGAACGGCATCATCGAGATCCAGCTCCCACCCCGCTTCGGCGACGATCTTGACCACCGCCTGTGCGGCGCGCCGCAACCCGAGGGGGTCCTTCGAACCCGGTGGGAATCTCGCCGACTCCGAAGAGACCGGCGATGGTGTCGAGCCGATCGGCCACACCGAGCAGGCGGCCGAGATTCGACTCGGGGATCTCGCCGTCGAAACCCGACGGTCGATAGTGGTCCCGCGCAGCGGTCCACAACTCGTCGTCGGCGCCTTCGAGGCGGAGATAGTGGCCACCCATGACGCCCTGGAGTTCCGGGAACTCCACCACCATGTTGGTCAGAAGATCGGTCTTGACGAGGTGCGCGGCGCGGCGGACGATCGTCCGGATCGAGGCCAAGCCCGAGCCGGTCGGCGAGGATCACGGCCAACGTCGCCCACCCGATCGGCCTTGGCCGCGACCGAGCCGAGCACCCGGTGGAACTCGAGCCGCTCGAGGTCGCCCGCCAGCTCATCCGATCTTGCGCTTGCGATCCTCGTCGAAGAAGAACCGCGCATCGGCGAGGCGGGCGCCGATGACCCACTCGTTGCCCTGACGGACAAGGCCTTCGGGGTCGTCGCGCCGGTCGATGACGGTGAGAAACTGCGGCGCCAGCGAGCCGTCCTCGTGCTCGAGGATGAGGCACTTCTGGTGATAGCGCAGGGTGGTGATCACCACCTCGCGCGGCAGCTCGAGGTACTCCTCGTCGATGGAGCCGCACAGCAGCCCGGGATACTCGACCAACTCCACGTGCTCGGCCACCAGCGCGTCGTCGGGGTGGACCCGGCAACCCGCCTCGGCGGCGAGCTCGGCGGCCTGCTCGTCGAGCAGCCGGCGGCGCTCCTGCGGGATCGATGAGCACCCCGCGTTCGGCCAGCTCGCCGGCGTAACCCGCGACAGAAACAACATCGAAGGCGTCGGCGCCATGGACCCGGTGGCCGACGGTCTCGCGGCTCGAGGCGACCCCGAAGGCCGCCATGGGCACGACGGCGTCATCCGAGGATCGCGACCAGGCCGTGGACCGGCCGAACAAAGAAGTGCTCACCGAGGCCCCAGCGCATCATCTTCGGAAAACGCATGGCGGCGAGAACGGCGGGCACCGCCTCCGACAGAATCTCGATGGTGGCGCGACCCTCGTGGACAACGGTGGCGGCGAGATAGTCACCCTTGTCGGTGGACTCGGTCTCGAGCTCGTCGACGGCGACACCGGCCTTCTTGGCAAAGCCCTCGGCCGCCTTGGTGGGCGAACCGTCCTCGGCAAAGGCGATCCTGGTCGGCGGACCCGTGAGCCGTTCGGTACGATCGGCCTGGCGTTCGGGCAGATCATCGACCGTCGACCACGAGCCGCCGACTGGTGGACAGGACCGCGACACCTCGCGTCGTCGAATCCCGCCTCGGCCAGCGCGCGAGTCACGCCCTCGGCGAGCTGCCTCCTGGCGCCGGGCAGGGCGTTGGCCGGGATCTCTTCGGTGCGGAGCTCGAGCAGGAAGGCGGCCATCACTCCACCTCCTCGAGGCTGTTGCCGAGGGGATAGCCCATTTCTTCGCGCTGCGCGACATAGGCTTTGGCGGCGCGGATGGCGTTTCGCCGCACCCGGCCGATGAGACCCACCCGCTCGGTCACCGAGACCGCGCCGCGGGCGTCCATGAGATTGAACAGGTGCGAGGTCTTGAGGGTCGCTTCGAGGGCCGGGATCACCAACGGCGGATCGTGATCGAGGCAGCGCTGCGGCTTCGGCCTCCCAGTCATCGAGGTGACGCCGGAGCATCTCGACATCGGCGACCTCGAAACCATAGGTCGAGGACTCGCGTTCGTCCATGAGTCGGATCTTGCCGTAGGACACGCCCCCACCCCACTCGATGTCGTAGATCGAGTCCTTGCGGCCGAGGAACATGGCGATCCGCTCGAGACCATAGGTGAGTTCGGCCGAGATCGGTGCGAGTTCGATCCCTCCGGCCTGTTGGAAGTACGTGAACTGCGTGACTTCCATGCCGTCGAGCAGCACCTGCCACCCGACGCCCCAGGCGCCGAGGGTGGGCGACTCCCAGTTGTCTTCTTCGAACCGGATATCGTGCACCGCCGGGTCGATTCCCAGCGCTTCGAGCGAGCGGAGGTAGAGATCCTGGACATCGTCGGGCGACGGTTTGAGGATGACCTGGAGCTGGAGATGCCGGCCGAGCCGGAACGGATTCTCGCCGTAGCGGGCATCGGCCGGGCGGCGGGACGGCTGGACATAGGCGACCCGATAGGGCTCGGGACCGAGCACCCGGAGAAAGGTCTCGGGGTGCATGGTGCCCGCGCCGACCTCGAGATCGAGGGGCTGCTGGATGACGCAGCCCTGCTCGGCCCAGAAGTGCTGGAGATTCAGGATCAGGGTTTGCAGGTCCAAGGTTCCTCCGGCGCCCGGGTTCAAGGTCACTCCGAGCCACGCTCACCGCGATCCGGTGAGTATGCGAGCCCGGCGCGCACACTGGGGCCGAAGGATACCATGTCGGCGCGATTCTGTCGCAAGAGCGAGGGGTCCGTTCGATCGGCTTCATGAAGGTGAGAATCCGACTCACGCCTGCTATTCTCGATGCACCGACAACGTCCCTGGATGGAGAGGTCATGGCGGACAAGACTGAGCGATCCGGGCTCGCAGCGACGCTTCACCGACGAGCGTCGGAGCCTTGCGAGCATCATCGGTCGCGATGCTCGGATCGAGGGCAGGCTCGAAGGGGCGACCGACCTCGAGATCTGGGGCTCATTCGAAGGGGAAATACCATCGAAGGTCTGGTCTGGATGCATCCCGGGAGCCGCTTCACCGGCGAGCTCGCGACCACCGATCTGGTCATCGAAGGCGAGCTGCGGGGTACGGTGCGCGCCACCGGCAAGGTCGACATGCGCACAACCTGTCGGGTCGAAGGCCGATGTCACCGCAACCAAGGTCGCCGCCGCCGAGGGCAGCCACATCGAAGGCCGGATCACGGTCTCGGCAGGCCGACGAGGTCATGGCTACTCCGAGCGGCGGGAGCGGTAGCCCCGGCCGTATCGATCGATCGTGTCGGCGAGGCCGTAACCGAGGCCGAGTCGGACACGTGGGAATCGCGCACGTCGGGCGACTGCGCAGAGTCACGTCACGCGGCGGCCGCTCGCCAAAGTCCATGCCGGCTTCCCCGGAGGCGCCTCCCTGGCTCTCCCGGTGAGCGCGCTCGCGCGAACAGCGTGGTCGAGCCCCGATCCCACCGCGACCACGCTGTCGCGCGACGCTGGGTCGCCAGGGCGACCGAGGCGGGTCGATGAATCGGTCTGTGGACGCAAAAAGCGGCGGGCCGAACGCCCGCCGGTTGATTGCGTCGGAACGGGCTCAGCCGGCGAGCTTCTTGACCTCTTCCACCATCGGCGGAATGACAGTGAAGAGATCGCCGACGATGCCGTAGTCGGCGATCTTGAAGATCGGCGCGTCGGGATCCTTGTTGATGGCGACGATGATCTTCGACGAGTTCATCCCGGCGAGGTGCTGGATGGCGCCCGAGATCCCGGCGGCGATGTAGAGCGACGGGCTCACGACCTTGCCGGTCTGGCCGACCTGGTGCTTATGCGCGATCCATCCGGCGTCCACCGCGGCGCGCGAGGCTCCGACCGCGCCGCCCAGGGCATCGGCGAGCGAGCGGATGAGGGCGAAGTTCTCCGGGCCTTTGAGCCCGCGACCACCGGAGACGATGATGTCGGCCTCGGCGACATCGATCTCGCCGCCACCGGTGTCGACGAGCTCCTTGACCACCGCGCGGATGGCGAGAGAGAGACCGTCGAGGGCGACGACCTCGGCCGAACCACCGGTCTCTTCGGCGGCAAAGACGTTGGGCCGCAGGCTGATGACCTGGGGCTTGATGCCGGCCGAGTCGACGGTGGCGAAGGCCTTGCCCGAGTAGACCGGGCGGCGAGCGACAAACTGATCGCCATCCTTTTCGAGGGCGACGACATCGGCGAGAGCGCCGACACCGAGCTATCGCCGCGACCCTGGGCGCGAGATCACGACCCATGGCGGTGCCGGCGAAGAAGACCGCATCGGGCGAGGCCGCCTCGACCGCCTTGACCACGGCTTCGCCGTAGCCTTCCGAGGAGTAGAGGGCGAGGTTGGGATCGTCGGCGACAAAGACCTTCGCCGCGCCGTACGCACCGAGCCCGGCGGCCGCACCACCGACACCCGAGCCGACCAGGACCGCGGCGACATCGCCGCCCGCCTGGCGGTGGGCTTCCGAGACGGCCTGCAATGAGGCCTGACGAACGACACCGTTGCGCTGCTCAACAAAAACTAAAATGCCAGCCATCATCGCCTCCCTAGATCGCCTTCGCTTCGCTGCGAAGCAGGTTCACCAGCTGGGCCGCCGCGGCCGCCGGATCGTCCTCACCCTGGATGATGGTGCCTTCCGACTTGGGCGGAGGCAGCTCGAGACTGCGGACGTGGTAGAAGCCACTCGGAACCCTCATCGATGCCGAGGCTCGCGACCTCGATCTTGTCCACCGGTTTGCGTTTCGCAGCCATGATGCCCTTGAGCGCCGCATAGCGAGGCTCGTTGAGCCCCTTCTGGCAGGTCACGAGCGCGGGCAACGGGCACTCCACCAGCTCCTGGCCGCCTTCGACGTCGCGGCCGGCGGTGAGCGAAGCATCGCCGACATCGAGCTTGGTGACATTGGCCACGTGCGGGATTCCGAGCAGCACGGCGAGCATCTGGCCCACCTGGCTGCAGTCGGTGCCGACACCCATGTAACCGCAGAGCACGAGATCGAAGTCGCGACCCTCGAGAGCCTTGGCCAGGACCTTGGCGATGGTGAAGCTGTCGCCGAGGGTGGCTTCGCCGCCGATGACGTGCACCGCCGTGTGGGCGCCGCGCGCGAGGCAGTCGCGGAGCGCCGCTTCCGACCGGGCGGGGCCGTAGGTCACGACCGTGACCTCGCCGCCCTTGGCCTCGGTGATCTGAAGGGCTTCTTCGAGGGCGTACTCGTCAAAGGGTGAGACGATCCACTTGATGCCGGTCTCGTCGATGTTCTTGCCGTCGGGTCCGATCTTGATGACCGACGCCGTGTCCGGGACGCTGGTCACACAGACAATACAGTTCACGGCTTACCTCCCTGGTTGGAATCTGGCGAATACTGAATAGTCATTCATCCATGCGAAGTGTAGCAGATCCTTGCCAAGCTGCGGCATCGTCCCCGCGTCCGCGTCCGATTCGCCTGCCCGTGCCCGTTCCGGTGATGTCCCTCTCCCACTCCCACTCCCTCTCCCGACGAACGATGCACCAGCGTGGCCGGGACGTGCGGCACTATCCGGCAACCGGAACAGAGGCCGCACCGAGTGCGGGGGACCGAAACCTCCCTCGGGCGTGCCGGCCTTGACGTTTTTCCCTCAGAAACGTCCCGGCGACCAACCGCGCCCCGAAAAACGTCAAGGAGGGCTCCCCCGGGACGAGGCGCCTCTGCCTGGTTCTCCCGGTTCAGCTGGGTTATATCCACAACTGGGGAGAGCTCGCCATCTGCGCGCTGATGATGATGCACTCGGACCTGGCGAACGCCAGGTCGAGTTAACTGTCGACTTGTTCGTGCTCGCTCTGCAGCCGGTGGATCTCCTCGTCGTAGACCTCGAGCACCCGTTGGTAGGACAGCATGCCTTCGACCCGCGACGGCGGCGGCGCCGACAGGACCGGGAGATTCTCGTGGCGGAAGGCGGTGAACCGCCGCACCGCGGTGTGCAGGTCGTCATCGAGCTCGAGGAAGGCCATGGTAGCGGCAGCCACCGAGAAGTCCGAGGCCACCAGGACCGACCAGACATCCGGGCTCGCCATCATCCGTCGTACATCGGTCATGCTGAAGAGGCCGATCACCAAGCCCTCGTCATCGACCACCGGAAACGCATGCTGCTCGGTTTCCGCGATGATCTCGATAATCCGGTCGAAGGGAGTTCCCGGCGACACGGTGATCAGCTCCTGTTCGGTGTCCATCACCTCGCGAACAGTGAGTCTCTCCAAAACATCCATCTGGAGCTCGCCGAGGTGGGCCGGCGAGTCGATCCGCGTCGGCACCTGGGCCTCGTAGATCGACACTCCCCGCATGAGCAGGAAGACGACCGAGCTGACGAGCATCAAAGGAACAAGCAGGTTGTACGAGCCACTCATTTCTGCGACCATGATCAGCGAAGCGATGGGGACCTTGGCGACTCCGGCGAAGAAACCGCCCATGCCGACCAGGACACACGCCGCGGTGGCCGGGGCGAAGCCCGGCGCAAACCGCTCGGCAGCGGCGGCGAAGACGGCTCCCGTGACCCCGCCGATGACGAGAGACGGTGCGAAGACGCCGCCCGATCCACCCGATGAGATGGTGAACGAGGTGGCGAGGATCTTGGCCGGCAGGAGCAGAAGCAGCATCTTGAGCGGCAATGCGCCATCGAGGGTGAGTTGGAGCCAGCCGTAGCCCCCGGACATGACCTGCGGCACGACCAGCGCCAACAGCGCGACCAGCAGTCCGCCAACGGCCGGTTTGACCATGGCCGGCACCGGGAGCTTGCGGAAGACCTGGTCGCGCATGCCGTAGAAGACCTTGACGTAGACCACGCCCACCACCGCGAGAACGATGCCGAGGAGAAGATAGGCGAGGAGTTCCCGCGGCGAAGTGAACTGCTCGATATCCGTGCGGAACATGGGGTGCCAGCCGGTGAGCGATGCGTTGACCACGTAGGCCACGATCGACGACATGATCGCCGGGATCAACGCCTCGGACTCGTAGTCGTTCTCCGAGTAGAGGACCTCGATGGCGAAGATGGCGGCCCCGAGCGGCGCCCGGAACATGCCGCCGATTCCGGCAGCCATGCCGCTGATGACGAGGATCCTCCGATCGAGGGTCGGAAGGTGGAGCAGCTGGGAGAGGTAGGACGCAAAAGCCGCGCTGATGTGAGCCACCGGCCCCTCGCGGCCCGCCGAACCCCCCGACCCGATGGTCAGGGCCGACGCGAGCAGCTTGATGGGAATGACGCGGGGCCGCAGGATCGCCCCCTTGCGGTGATACGCGTTGATGACCGCGTCGGTGCCGTGTCCCTCGGCCTCGGGGGCGAAGGTGGTCACGATCCAGCCCACCAGCAGGCCCGCTCCCGGCAGGACGAGAAGCAACAGCCACGGGCGTTTGGCGGGGCTCCAGCCGCCCGACTCGGTGACCCCGTGCCCGGGCGCCTCGAAACCCACAACGCGATGGTGGAGGAGATCAGCGACCCCTTCCACTCCCCAGGTCAGCAGCGCGGCGCCGAGACCGGCGACCACGCCGATGATCAGCGCCAACACCAGCCACCGGCCGAAGTTATAGAGATCGATCCGATTGGCGAGTCGGATCATTCCGGTCAAGAACCTCGGTCCCTGCGGCTCCACCACCACCTCCGAAGCCGACCTCAGTCGAACCTGAGGTGCGCGATTCTCAGCGGCGACCGAGAGTGGTCTGGGCCCATCGGGATCAGACCGTTGCCCCGACCAGCAGGCAACCATTGGTGCCGCCGAACCCGAAGGAGTTGGTCAATGCGATCTTGACGCGAGCCTGACGCGCGGTGTGCGGCACATAATCGAGGTCGTTCCCGGGATCCGGCTCGTCGAGGTTGATGGTCGGCGGCACGATTCCCTCAGCCACCGCCATCACCGAAATTGCGAACTCCAACCCGCCGGCGGCGCCGAGCAAATGGCCCGTCATGCTCTTGGTCGATGAAACCATGAGCTTTTTGGCGTGGTCGCCGAAGACACCCTTCAACGCAATGGTCTCCACGGCATCGCCCGCCGGCGTCGAGGTGCCGTGCGCGTTGACATAGTCCACATCCTCGGGATTGAGTCCGGCGTCATCGAGGGCGGCCTGCATGGCGCGAATCGCACCACCGCCGTCCTCCGCCGGCGCCGAGATGTGGTAGGCGTCCGCCGACATCCCGAATCCCAGAGCCTCGGCGAGGATCGGCGCGCCCCGTTTGCGGGCGTGCTCATACTCTTCGAGGATGACGATTCCCGCGCCTTCGCCGATGACAAAGCCGTCGCGGTCTTTGTCCCATGGCCGCGATGCCCGCTCGGGATCGTCGTTGCGGGTCGACAGCGCGCGCATCGAGGCGAACCCCGCCAACGGCATGGGCGTGATCACTGCCTCCGAGCCGCCGGCGATGATGGCGTCGGCATATCCATGGCGGATGTAGAGCATGGCGTCGGCGATGGAGTGGGCCGAGGTTGCGCAGGCCGTACAGGTGGCCATGTTGGGGCCCTTGGCGCCGGTGCGGATGCTGACCAACCCCGAGCACATATTGATGATGGAACCGGGGATGAAGAATGGTGAGACCTTCTTCGGGCCGCGATGGAGGAGCTTCTCGTGGTTCTCCTCGATCATGGGAAAACCGCCGATCCCCGACCCGATGACGACCCCCACCCGGTGGGCATTGGCTTCGTCGATCACGAGCCCCGACTGTTCCAACGCCATGTCCGCCGCTGCCACCGCATAGTGGATAAAGCCGTCGAACTTCTTGATCTCTTTGTGCTCGAGCCACAGGGCGGGATCGAAGCCCTTGACCTCGGCCGCGATTCGGACCGAATAGCCCTCGGCATCGAACTTGGTGATGGGTCCGACCCCACTGCGGCCGGCAACGAGACCCTCCCAGGTGGCCTTCGTTCCAATCCCCAGCGGAGAGACCTGGCCGAGGCCAGTGACCACCACCCGCCGCGGCATCACTCGCTCGCGTTACTCTTGAGGAAATCGACGGCGTCCTTGACGGTCGCAATCTTCTCGGCGGCCTCGTCGGGAATCTCGACGTCGAACTCCTCTTCGAAGGCCATCACGAGCTCGACCACATCGAGAGAATCCGCACCCAGATCATCGACAAACGACGCCTCGGAGGTCACCTTCTCCGCATCAACACCGAGTTGCTGCACGATGATCTCTTTGACCTTGGCTTCAATACTCATTCCGCATCCCTCCTCGTCGGTTGGATCACTCAACGCTCAGTTATCGTCTCCGGCGCCCGGTTCAGGCCCGAGAATTCGGCTGGAACCCACTGGAGCCGCCAAACCGGCGATCCCGCCGGTCCTGCTTCCCCAAACCATACTTCGCGACCTTCAATTCCCGCCGCCAACGAGACGACGGTTGTCATTGGAAGAATACGTGATAGCACACAGTGGCGACCCACGCAACCACCCGAATCTCCTTGACATCAACCCAAAAAAGAAGTACTCAGCCATTTAACGTCGCAATCCGCCTGCGACTGGGGAGGTGCCATGGAATCGTATATGACCGCCAAGGAAGCCGCAGAGTATCTCAAACTTGCCGAACGGACCTTGGTCCGCCTGGCGCACGAGGGGAAGATCCCCGGTGTGAAAATTGGTGGTCAGTGGCGATTCCGGCGCGCGTTGCTCGACGAGTACCTCGACACCCTCGCCGCAGAATCGGTGGGGTCTTCCGGAGCGGCGCCCACCCAGGTCATCGACGCGCCCTTCAACGAGATCGTCACCCTTGAGCAGATCATCCCCGATCTCAAGGCGAAGGACCGCAATGATGTCATTCACGCCATGGTCGCACACGTCACCGAACTCGGCCTGGTCCAGGACCAAAGTTGGCTCGAGGCGGCACTGACCGCCCGGGAACGGCTCGTCCCGACCACAGTGCCCGAAGGCGTCGCCTTCCTGCATGCCCGCCGTCGCGCCGCCGACAAGTTTCCGAAGCAGTTCATCGCCATGGCCCGTTCCAATGACGGCCTGGTCTTCGGCTCGCCGGAGATGGGCAAGACCCACATCTTTTTCCTCCTCGCGCTGCGCAACGATGCCCTCCACCTTCGCTGGTTGTCACGGTTGGCATGGATCGTCCGCAGTCCCGGCCGCCTGACCCGGCTGCTCGAAGCCAAGACCGCCGAGGAGATCCACGCGACCCTCCTCGATGGCGGCAACAACCTGCCGGCGTCACTGCGGCCGACGGGAAAGCCGACGCAGCGGTAGAAGGTATTAGGTATTAGCTGTTAGGTATTAGCCCATCGCAGATTCTCAGGTCGCACCCCTGGGCGATTTCGATACCTAATACCTAATACCCAATACCTAATACCTTTAGCGTCATGTCTCCGGAAACGACTGACGCTGCCGCGCGGCCGATCTACAATAGGCTTTCAATGAAAATCGCCCTCATCGGTAGCCACGGCGTCGGCAAGACCACCCTCTGCTTCGAGCTCGCCGCGCGGCTGAAACGTCGCAACGTCGATGTCGAGATCGTCCGCGAGGTGGCCCGCCGCTGTCCCCTCCCCATCAATCAGGAAACCACCGTCGAGGCTCAGGAGTGGATTCTCCACAGCCAGGTAGCGGCCGAGATCGAGGCAGGGGTGAACCACGAAGCCGTGCTCTGCGACCGGTCCGTGCTCGACAACTACTGCTATCTGGTTCTCGCTGCCGGCACGCAAAAGATCTGGGAGCGATTCCTCGACTACTGGCTTCGAACCTATGACGTTCTGATCCACGTACCCCTGTGGGTGCGGCCGACCTACGATGGAGTCCGCGCGGTCGACGCCGGTTTCCAGGAACAGGTCGAACTCCTTCTCGAGGGGATGATCGCGGCTCGTGCACTGCGGCCGGTGCGACTCGATCCTGACCACCGCGATGGTTGGGGACAACTCATCGAAGACCTGCTGCTGCCCCAGCTCGAACCCACCCTACCCCTCTTTTCCGATGATGACGCGTAGCTGCCCGCGGGCGCTCGTCAGACACCTTGTACAATTCTGAAATGGACGGCGACCTTCTCATCCGCGGCGGGACAGTGGTTCCCATGGAGCGGGACCGGCACTGGTTCAACGGCGACGTCTTGATCCGGGATGGTCGGATCGCACAGGTCTATCCGGGAGGGGCCGGTCCGATCCGAGCGGAGGTCGAACTCGATGCCGGTGGTGCCGCAGTGCTTCCCGGTTTTATCCAATGCCACGTCCACGTTGTCCAGTCGTTGCTCCGTCACCAGGCGGACGGCCTGACACTTCTCGACTGGCTCCACCGCCGAACCTTGCCCTACGAGGCCGCCCTCGATGGCGACGGCGTCGCCACCGCAGCCGAACTCGGCATCGCCGAGCTCCTCGCCGGCGGCACCACCACGGTCCTCGACTTCGGCACCACTCACGACCACGATCGTGTTTTCGAAGCCGCCCAACGCTTGGGGATTCGGATGACTTCGGGTCGGACCCACATGGATGTCGGCGAAATGACCCCCGCCGCCCTTCTCGAAGACGCCGACGCCTCCCTCGCCGACGCCGAGGCCATCGGCGGCAGATGGCACGGCGCGGCCGACGGCCGTCTTCGTTATGGCGTAGCCCCACGCTTTGCCCTGTCGTGCTCGCGCCCCCTGCTCGAGGGCTGCGCCGAGCTCGCCCGCGATCACGGGTGGCTGCTCCATTCCCACGCCGCCGAGAACACTGACGAGATCGCCGCCGTCCGCTCCGCGACCGGTCTGAGCAACATCGCCTATCTCGATGCGGTCGGCCTCACCGGCCGTGACGTGGTCCTGGCGCATGGGGTCCACCTCGATTCGACGGAAATCCAGATCCTGGCTGACACCCGGACCCGAATCTGCCACTGCCCGGGGGCTAACCTCAAGCTCGGATCGGGAATTGCCGACATCCCCGGACTTCGGCTGCGCGGCGTGTGTGTCGGTCTCGGAGCAGACGGACCACCGTGCAACAACCGTCTGTCGGCATTTCACGAAATGTCTCTCGCAGCGACCCTGCACGGACTGCGGTCCGGCCCAACCGCCCTGGGTGCGTGGGACGCGCTTGCGATGGCGACCCGCGAAGGCGCCCGCGTCCTCCACCTCGCCGACGATATCGGCACCATCACTCCGGGCAAGGCGGCCGACATCACCGTCGTTTCCCTCGACAGCTGGTCGATGATCCCCGGCGATGACCCGGCCGCGCGAATCGTCTACGGCGGGTCCGCAGCCGATGTCCGCCACGTGCTCGTGGACGGTCGTCCGGTCGTCGTCGATAAAACGCTGACAACCACGAATCCGGCCCAACTCCGAGCCAGAGTTGATGAGTCCTGGCGGGCGACCCGCTCGAGGATGGAACAGGGATGAGCGTACGAGAGATCCTGGTGTATGGGGACCCCCGCCTCGAAGCGCCCAACGCGCCGGTGGAGAACTTCGACGGCGCCCTCAAAACCCTGGTCGACGATCTCTTCGAGACCGGTTGGCAGGCGCCCGGTCTCGGTCTCGCCGCACCGCAGATCGGTGCCAATCTCCGCCTCGCCACCGTCGACCTCTCGGTGGGAAAAGACCCGGCGCAGAAGATCGTCCTCGCAAACCCGACGATCACCGAGATTTCGGGGAAGATTTCTCTGGAGGAGGGTTGTCTGTCCTTTCCAGGACTGTTCACGACCCTGTCCCGGCCCCGCGAGATCATCGTGCGGGCTCGCGACCTCAATGGCGAACCGCTCGAGATCGAGGCCGGTGGACTGCTGGCCCAAGCGATCTGTCACGAGGTCGATCACCTCGACGGACGGCTGCTCGTGCACCACCTGCGAGGGATCAAGAAGAAGATGTTCCTCAGGCGCGTGGCAAAGATGCGGAAGAGCGGGGTGTGGACCGCGTGACGAAATTATGAATTATGAGTTCTCAATTCTGAATGACCATCGCAAGGCACAGCACATGAGAACCTCTGCGATGTAATTCAGAATTCAGAATTCAGAATTCAAAATTATTCTAGAGCGTTCGCGGCAACGCGTCGCGCGGGTTGCCCTGATAGAACTCGCCGATCCGACGCGCCGTCTCCTCGCCTGCGGGCGAGACCACCTTCGGTACGACAATCTCGACGGAATAGAGATGATCGCCGTGCGCCCGGGTCTTGGTGTTTCTCACGCCCTTGCCACGCAGGCGAAAGACGCGACCCGAGTTCGTCCCCGGAGGCAGCTTGGCTCGAACTGGACCGTGGATGGTGCCGACCTCCACCTCTCCCCCGAGGTAGGCTTCCGAGAAGGTCACTGGAATCGTCGTTCGGATGTTGTCGCCATCGCGTTCGAAAAACGGGTGCGGTCGAACCGCGACTCGAACGAAGAGATCGCCCGCGGTCCCACCCTGGGAACCCTCGGCTCCCTTCCCGGCGACCCGGATCCGATTACCGTCAGCAACCCCCTCGGGAATCTTCACGCGCATCCGCTCGGTGGAGATCACCACGCCGGCTCCGTGACAGCTCGAACATCGTCCGTGCTGGTCCGTCCCTGTCCCTCCGCAAGATGAACACCCAAGCTGTCGTTGGACCGGGAGGCTGATGGTGGTTCCCCGCACCGCATCGGCAAAATCCACCTCGACCGCAAGCTCCTGATCGGCGCCGCGCCGCGGCGACGGCCGCGTCCTGCCGGGCCTGGCGCCACCGAAAAACTGCCCGAACAGATCGCCGAGATCCTGGAAACCACCCATCCCGTCGAAATCGACCCGGACTCCTTCGGGCTCCTGCCGAAACCCTCGCCCACGAGCCCGCCGGAAAGGGTCGAAACCGGCGGTCGGGTCCCCGTCAACCGTGCCGAAGGTGTCGTACTGTTTCCTTTTCTCCTTGTCCGACAAAACGGCGTAGGCTTCCTGGATCTCCTTGAACTTCTTTTCGGCGTCTTCATTGCCCGGGTTCACATCCGGGTGGTGTTTACGCGCGAGCTTGCGGTAGGCCTTCTTGATTTCCGATGCGTCCGCCGAGCGCGGAACACCCAGGGTTTTGTAATAGTCGATCGCCAATCTCTCCTCCGTCGCCGCTCGCCGGCGCTGCCTGAGGTCCCGACACCGGGCGAACCACCCTCAGTGTATAAATATGAGCGAACCCTTATAATATTTCAAGTTTTCTCCGGAACACCAGGGCGGGGTAGAATGCATCCATGGCGTGTGACACCTCAATCATCTCAGCAATGACCATGCTTTTTGCCGTGACCCCGTTTTCTCAGCGGCGTTACCTCGTCCCCTTGGTTATCGGTCTCGCCGTTGCAACGGTCTTCAACCTCGGTTTGCTCGCATCGGCGCCGCACGCCGATGACCCGGGAGCCCTGCAGATTCTCAGATGGCTCCAGCTTCCGCTGGCCACTATCGCGGCCAATATTGCTGCCGGCATGCTCATCCTGTGGGGGGCGATCGGAGTTCTCTTCGGTGGCAGCCGGACGGACAAGCTCGTCAGTTCGCTCAGGCGGCGTGGGGACTACGAAGGGGCCGGCGAAATCTATCTTCAGCACGGCAAGGCCCAGCGAGCCCTCACCAACTTCAAAAAAGGAAAATCATGGCTGAAGGCAGCAAATGTCGCGAGTCGGCTGAAACTCTATGCCCAAGCGGGAGAGTACTTTCGCCTCGCCGGTGGTCGAAACCTGAGTGAGGCGGCGCGCGCGTTTCGCCAGGCGACCGACCCGAAAATGGCGCAGCAGTGCGAGCGCGAACTCGCCGAGTGGTTGAGCCAGAACGACCACATGAATGAAGCCACCAGCGCGTGGATTCGAGCCGGTGACCCCAGGCAGGCGCTCCGAGTCGCCAACATCGCTTTGGCCCAAGGCCAGCTCCAGTCGTCGGACGGCGCATTCCAGCCCATCCTTCGAGTCGCCAACCAGCTCGGTGATTACGCGACCGAGGCGCGGCTCTACGAGGTCCTCGGCGAGTGGCTGTCGGTCGGGTTCGCCTG
This sequence comes from uncultured Acidobacteriota bacterium, assembly GCA_963704125.1. Classification (GTDB taxonomy): domain Bacteria; phylum Acidobacteriota; class Thermoanaerobaculia; order Thermoanaerobaculales; family Sulfomarinibacteraceae; genus JAHECW01. The sequence continues at coordinate 107,926 of CAVPHA010000021.1, forward strand.
GCGGGCGGCCGGTGATCACGGGCAGGCCGTCAGTGCCTTTCTCAGGGCCGACAATCTGGTGGAGGCCGCACGTTCGGCGGCTGACGCCGGTCACCCGCATCGATCCGCCAAGATCCGGGTGCGCTATCTCGAACGTCTCTATGACCAGTTGCAGCAGACCAATCTCGGGAGAGCGATCGCCGACCCCGAGATCGACCGTCTCAGCAAACTTCTCCAGCACGAAACCGATGATCTGGTGCCGGTCTTGTCGGACCTCAAGATGGAGGAAGAACTCATCCAGGTGCTGACCACATCCGGGCGGGTTGAAAAGGCCGTCACTATCCTGGTCTCTTCCGGTCGTCCGGCAGCCGCCATCGACCTGGCTCGCAGCGCCCAGCGGTGGACTCTCGCCGCGCCACTTCTCGAAGACCTCAATCGCTGGGCCGAGGCGAGCGATCTGTGGGAGTTCGCCGGCGACCTCGAGGCGGCCGCCCGTTGTGCGGAGCGGGCCGGCGAAGATGTTCGGGCGCTCGAGATCTACCGCGGCCTCGGCAGAGCCGACAAGACCGCTCTCTTCATGGCCCGTCTCGGCTACCTCCAGGATGCCCTCATCGAACTTCATCGCGCGGGGATGCTCGAAGAAGCGTGTCAGGTCATCCGACAGCACCCGGGGCCTGTCCCCGACATTCCCGATGTGATCCTCGACATCGCCGAGTGGGCGCGAACCAACGGCTCACTGGACGACGCGATCTTCTGTCTCCAGCGCGCCGTTGTCGGCGTCGCGCTCCAACCCAACAGACTCGAGCCGGCGGTGGCTCTCGCCCGCTTGTTTTTCGCGGCCGGGAGCGCGGACAAGAGCGTCACCATCGTCGATCGCATCCTCGAGTTCGACTACACCTGTAAACCCGCCCGTCAGCTGCGCCAGGAACTCGCCACCACCCAGCGGGTCACCGGTTCGGCGCCGAGAACCGTCGACGGCGAGCCCGAAGCGTATTCGCCGTCCGCCGGACCTCACCGCTACGAAATCCTCACCGAACTCGGTCGAGGCGGAATGGGCGTGGTCTACAAGGCGAGAGATACGCGCCTCGATCGTGACGTCGCCATCAAGGTGCTGCGGGAGACCGCACCCGAAGTTGCGGTGCGACTCGAGGAAGAGGCCAAGACGGCCGCCACGCTCAATCACCCCGGGATCGTCACGATCTTCGATTTCGAAGCCGGATTCGGCGGCTACTTCATCGCCATGGAGTTTGTCCCCGGCGAGGCCCTGGATCAGGTGATTCGAAGCGCCCATCAGCGCATCAGCTCCAACATTCTCCTCATCCTGACGCGTCTCGCCGATGCCGTCGGTTACGCCCACCAGCATCGGGTGATTCATCGTGATCTCAAACCGGCCAACATTCTCTTGACCCCCGGGTTCGAGGTCAAGATCCTGGATTTCGGCATCGCGGCCCGCCTCGATCTGACGTCGGGGCGCGACCTCAGGATCTACGGCACTCCGTACTACATGGCGCCCGAGCAGATCCGCGGCAAACGGCCGACCCCGGCCACCGATGTCTACTCGTTCGGCGCCACCGCGTTCCACCTCGCGACCGGTCGCCCGCCCTTCAACGAGGGCAGCATCGTCGATGCCCACCTCCGACAGCCACCCCCGGATCCCCTCGATTTCGAACCACAGCTCGATCCCCGGCTGGCGGAGCTGATCCTGAGATGCCTGGAGAAGGAACCGACCGCGAGATTCAAGACCGGATCCGAACTTCACAGTGCGCTGCTGGCTTTGAAGATCTGACTCGGCGACCGAGTCCGTGCCCGTATCCGTTCCCGTATCCGTTCCCGTACGTGCCCGTATCCGTGCCCGTGCCCGTATCCGTATCCGTATCCGTATCCGCTCCCGGCCTCTGCCACGGCCTCTGCCACGGCCTCTGCCACGGCATGGTCACTCCGGGTTGTTCTTGATAAGGACGGGTAGTCGATGGGATCTCCGGAGTCAAGGGGTGAAATGTATCGCCCTCGGAGGACGACCCCTTGACTCCGGAGGTCCCATCGACTGCGGGGAGTCCATGAACAACCCGGAGGTGACCATGCACGAGCAACAGCAACCGACCCGATTCGACGCCCTCGAGAAAGCGACCACCGCAGCCGGAATCGCCATCTCCCTCGTGATGAGAGTACCCGCTCCACTCAAACCGATCGCCGATCAGGTCATTCGATCAGCTTCCGCGGTTCCGGCAAATCTAGCCGAGGGTGCCGGTCGTTCAGGCCGTGACCGCATGTACCATTTCAGCATTGCCTACGGTTCGGCCAATGGTTGACGACGTCCGCGATGACAGCTGCTTCACCCCGCTATGCCCCGGAGCGACCGCGGGTTCGGGTATCATGACCGCTACGTCGTGCGCGGTGTGCGCGTACGCAGGGAGGTCAGGCCGAATGGATCTACGAGCCCTCTGGCGCCGCCCAGAGTCGCGATTCCTCATCTTGTTCCTGGGTATTCTCGGGATCAGTTTTACGGTCATCGCCCTCCGACCGGTCAACGATGCGTTTGTCGTGCCGTACACGACTTTGATCGCCAAAATTTCGGGGACCATCCTCGGCCTATTCGGCGAGGACATCACGATGAACGGGTGTGTCCTCCGATCAGATCGTTTTGCGGTCACCATCTACAACGGGTGTAATGGACTGATCACGAGCCTGATCTTCGTCTCGGGCGTCCTCGCCTTTCCGGCACGCTGGTCGGCCAAGATCGCAGGCGTTGTCGGTGGTTTGCTGGCGATCCAGGTCATCAATCTCGTGCGGATCATCTCGCTCTTTTATATCGGTATCTATCTGCCGAAGCTCTTCAACTCGTCGCACATTTTCATCTGGCAGTCGCTGGTGATCCTGGCGGGCGTCACGCTGTGGATCACCTGGGCACACTTCTTTGCCGTCCCACCAAAGCGCGAGGCAGATTGATCAACGGTACTCTTGTGGTCACTCCATCAACCGGCTGACCAGGATCGGAGGACTCATCATGGGCGAACCGGTCGCGCACTACAGCAGCTTCTTGAAAAGACTGCCGCTCACCCTCGTGCTGGCAATGGTGGCGTGGTTGCTTCTTCGCCCCGTGCTCGACACAGCCATTTCGGGTTTCGCTCAGCTTCTCACCAGATCGTTCGAATACCCGCGGGTCACGCGACTCGTCGTCGGCGACCACCATGCCGAGGTTTATCGCTCCGACTTTCGAACCGACTCGGGCATTCCCGCAATCCCTCTGACCGAAAAGCACTTCAACACGATCGTGCTGCTCGCCCTTTTCATGGCGTTGCCGCGGCCGTTCTCGCGGCGCCAGCTCGAACGGCTCTTCATGGGTTGGTGCATCCTCTATCTGACTCAGACCATGAATATGTTCTTCCACGTCAAGTGTCTCTACGCCCTTTCTCTCGGCGAGTGGAGCCTGCAGAACTACTCGGATTTTTCGCGCGATTTTTATGGATTCTGGCGCTATTTCACCGATCTCCCGGGGAGATTTTCCTTCCCGTTCCTGATTTGGCTGGGCTTCAACTGGGATCTCGTCAACCAGCTGCTTCGCCCGGCCGAATCCGAATCCGAAGATCAGTCGAGGAAACTCGAAAAGAAAAGGGCCAAGGCCGAGGGTTAGCTTGTCTTGCGCAGCGTTCGATAGTCCGGGATCCCGTAGTCTTTGATCTTCGCGATCAGGGCGCCGCGGGAAAGATTGAGCGCTCGCGCGGCGCGGCTCTGATTGCCTTTGACGCGTTGGAGGACTCGGTCGATGATGAGGCGCTCGACTCCCGGGATCACCGCCTTGAGGTCGTCGACCTTTCTCAGCAATTCGTAGACCTGAACCGCCTCATCGGCCGAACCAGCGGCAACAGGTGAGGCCCGACGGGGCACCATCCCTCGGACCATCTCGCCGTCCGGCGTGGCCGAGACCAGCCTTCGAAGCTCACCGAGGAGCTCGGTCATCTGCCCTTCGAAGGGGTACTCGAGCACCGAGTTCAAGGTCTCCAACTCGATCCCTTTGATCTCTTTTCCCTGCTCCTCACCGACGCGCCCGAGGAGGCGAACGATGAGCAGCGGGAGGTCCTCACGCCGATCAGCGAGGGAGGGCACCCGGATGACATGACGATCGAAGAGGCGAAAGAGCGTCACATCGAGGACGCCCTCATTGAGCATCACCATGGCATCTTCGCCGGTGGTGACGATCCATCGCACGGCCGGCCCATAGCCCGACTCCATGTCCTCGGTCACTTCCACGGCGAGCTCTCGCTGCAACCCGGGGGTCATCAAATGCACGTCCCGCACAACCACCACCGCACCTCGAGAGCGCTCTCCCAAACTCTCCCGCTGCTCGTCTTGGGTGGGTCCAAAGAGTTCAACGTGAAGGGTGGCGTCATCGTCAGACCGCGCCTGGAATACCCGAACCGGAGGCTCACCCGCGGAACTCAGAGAGGCGATCAGGTGCGCGAGGAACATCCGGCCCGACCCCGGCCGACCACAGAGCATCACCGGCGCCGCGGATCTGGCCGCAGCCCCGACGCTGTCGCGGAGGATGCGAACGGCCTGCGAGGTGCCGGGGAGGATCGCCTCCAGCGTCTGTTGGGTCCTGCCGACCCACTCACCGTAGAGCGAGGTCGATCGTTCGACCCTGTCCCAGTTCACCGCCAGCATCCGAGCGAGTTCGCCGAGTAACTCACGGTCCTCGTCCTGGTCTTCGGGAGTGGACTCGACAAGCAAGAAGGCGTTGGACTGTGGAGAGCCTCGATCAATCGGGTAGACAAGGAGAAACTGACCGGCCAACCGCAAAACCGCGTATCGCCCGTCGGCGGCGAGCTCCTCAAAGGAACGGGCGGGGAGTTTCGGAAGATCGCCCTCCCATTGGGAGATCACCGGCTGGAATTCGCCCTCCGCATCGATCAACGCGAGGAGAGCCTGCCGTTCGCCGAAAACCTTGGCGAAAAAGGTGCGAAGGGACGGCGCGAGATCCGATCTCGTGCGGGAGCGGAAGATCTCGACAAGCTGTTGCCGCGCGTCGCTCAGGTGGTGGGACTCTCGATAGAGGACGATTTCCGACCGCTGTTTCCCGTCTTCGGCGATCGGCCGCGGTGCGGGGGATCGTTCACCGGCGGGGTCCTTGGCTCCGTCAACCACCTCGACGGCAGTTTCGCCTTCGTCGCTGCCCTTGAAGATGATGGTCGCCGTCCCGATCCTGATCTTGTCGCCGACCCGGAGTACACCGCGGGACCGACGCTCACCGTTGAGGACCACAACCTGCCGCTGCTGTCCGAGAAAGGTGAAGACCTCGCCGTTGTGCTGGATCACCACGTGCTGCGGTGCCACCCCGGGAGCACGGAGAACGATGTCATTGCGGCTCGACGCACCGACCGAGATGGCCTGTTTCTCCAACTGGTATGTCAGCTGGGAGCCACCAGAACCCTCAATGACCAGGGTTACCATGCGGGTTCACCCTCTGCCGTCTTTCTGAATATAATCTCCATCTTTGATGGCACCAATGGTCGGTCGCTCATCCTTGCGCAGGTCAATCCAACCGAAATATCCCCAAAATCCTATCCAAAAGGCAACACGTTGTCAATTCAAAACACAGTATCAAAGCGGTTCGGACAGGCCAAACCCTATCGGCAACGATCACAGGGAAAACCGTCCAGTCGGAGAACAAGCGCCGGGAGTCAAACCGGAGGTCTTCAAGATCTCCGCCCGGACGATCCCGGGCTATGCGTGCAGCGCGACACCCCCGAGCCGACCGGCCAGGACAAACAGCTCGGAGAGGTCAGGAAGCGCTTCGCCTTCACGATCGGCAACCAAGACTCCTACAACCGATGCGCCAACGCCGAGCGGAATGACCGCGGTCGCCGATGGCAACTCATCGAGACCAAGAACCTCCGCGAGTCGATGGGAGCCCCCGGCCGTCGGGTCGATGCCCACCGTGGGATGGCTGGATCTGATCACCCGCTCGAGGATTCCCAAACCTCGCGGCAGCGCCTGGGTACCCCGCGCGAGAGGATAGCCGAACCCGGCACGACAACGGATAGCGGTCTCCTCGACGATGAGAACCGCAGCTCGCGAGAGTTGTCCCGAAGCGAGTTGGAGCAGCACCCTGACCGCTTGCTCGGAGCCCGCCTCATGGAGAAGCGCGTCGACGAGTTCGGTAACCGCCGCCGGAAGCACCGGTTGGCCGACGGGACGAAGCAGCCTCAACTGGCGATCGACCACCAACGTCAAATCGGCGACGAACCGGCTCTGAACCTCGCCGCCATCCCCGGGCGGTACGGGGAGAAGAAACGCTACACCGGCGGTGACCAACTCGTGCACCCACATGGGATCGCCGAGGGGCGCAGCCCACACCACCGGGAGCGGCGGATCGGTCTGCTGAGCGCGACGAACCAGATCGAGCCACCGTTCTTCACTGCCGCGGCGGGAAACACCGGCAGCCTGGTGCACGACCAGGACATCGAGTTCGGCAACCTGGAGATCCTCGTGGATCTCGGTCTGTCGGACCTGCCAACCGCGTCGGCGCCATTCGTTCTCCACCGCCCCGCGCCACAGCCGAGGATCCGGCGCGACAACCCCGACCTGAGCAAAGAGCAACTCCTGCGGCGCCTGGTCCGAAAGCCCCTCGAGGAGATCGTCGAGCGGGTTGACCGGAGGTTCGGACGGAAGCAGGTGAATGTTCGGTAGGGTTGCTGATCGGGCGAGTTCGGCAATCTCGCCGGACACCAGACGATCGACCTCGACATCGGTCATCAGACCGCTTCCGAATTCCCGCAGCCCCGACCGGATGGCGTCGGCGAAAGTTCCGAGACTCAAGGATGGGCCCTTGATGGGCGGGACATCGCCCGGTTCGAAACGAAAGGCCCCCTCGGCGCAAGACAGGACCCTGCTCGCATTTTCGATTTGATCGGGAGGTGGCACCGCCGTCCAACCGTGATCGATCTCCATCCGGAAAGAACCTTCATCGGTCACCAGCTCCAGGACACCGCTCGTGGCCGTCGCCGACAACAATCGCATCAGGGCAGGTGGCGCCAGATGGGTGAGACTGCCAGAGAGAATTCGTTTCACGACCCGACCTCCTCGGGTTCAGCCGATGGAAGGCGAACGACATAGCTGTGCACGACCCCGGCACGAAGGTTGAACTCTCGTCTCTCCACAACCAGGCCATCGAACTCGACGACCAGCAGCCAGCGACCCGGGAGCAGGTCGGCGAACCGGACCTCCGGACCGAGTACCGCCTGGCGACGGTCCGTCCCTCGCTGCAACCACGCGACCGCCGTTCGGTTGTCGTTCAGATCGCCGAGCCGACAGACCAGCTCGGCGCCCTGGTTCGGGCGGAAAAGGGCCGTACCCGCCCGCGGCAATCGGTGGAGATCACCGGCGGCAGACTCGAGAATCTCGATCTCAGGCATCCGTTCGACGGAATCGTCGAAGGCGACATGCCGAGGGGTGACCGCCCACAAACCGAGGGTCGGATCCGTCGGAATCCAACCTACACCCGGCAACCGGCATTCCACCCACCGGTGAGGAATGGACTCGCGCCCGGTGATCAAGAGTCCACTCACCGTCCGCGCCTCGAATCCGGCGGCGAGCAGCAAAGCGGTCGTGGCGTTGGCAAGCCCCGAACAACGCCCGCCACGCCGACGCAGGACCGACGCGGCATCCTGCGGGCGCCGATCATCATCGACGAGCCTGAGATGGCCGGAAACCCATTCCAATACGACCGTCGCCGCTTCCCAGGCGCCGAGCTCCGGCCGAAGATCCGACCGTAGCCTCGACGGGAGGCCGAATCCCTTCGGGACCGACGGGCGCGGGCCGCTGCCGACATCGGCGAACGAGCCACGAGAACCGATGGGGTTGAGCGAGGTTTCGACATGGACCTCGACACTCCCGTCGGCGAGTTCACGGACGCCGACGGAATAGCCGTTGACCTCGTGGGGATGGGGAAGGACCGGACCGCGCATGAGATAGACGGCCTCGTCGGCGCTGACCAACGCAGCCGACATGATCACGAGGCCAATCAGGTGCAGCCTCACCGGAGGTCTGTTTTCCTCTTGACATAACCGTCGAGGACGCCGTTGACAAAGCGCCCGGACTCCTCGGCCCCGAACTTCTTGGCGATCTCGATGGCCTCGTCGATGATCACTGCCGGGGGAGTGTCCGGCTCGTGCTTGAGTTCGAACATCGCCAGTCGCAGGATGTTGCGATCGACGGCGGCGAGTCGTTCGAGCCGCCAATGGGCTGTCTGAAGTTCGAGCTCCTCGTCGAGATCGGCCAAGTTGGCCAGCGTTCCCCGCAACAGGAAATCTGCGAACTCACGCGCCCCGTCGGTCGCGCTCGTCCACTCGTCAAAATCGGTTTGCATGACGTCGAGATCGGCACCGGTGTGTTCGTGTTGATACAACAACTGCAGCGCGAGCTCTCGGGCGTGGCGGCGCATTCCCATTCAGTGCACCCCAATCATCCGGGTTGGTTGGTCCCGTCAAACCCTTCAAACAAACGCGCCATCTCGACGGCCGCCAATGCAGCCTCCCATCCCTTGTTGCCCATCTTGGTTCCGGCCCGCTCGACCGCCTGTTCGAGGGTTTCCGCGGTGATGACCCCGAAGGTCATCGGAATGCCCGAAACCATGGCGCTCTGGGCGATTCCCTTGGCCACCTCCGCGGCGATGAGATCGAAGTGGGCGGTTCCACCACGAACCAGGGCACCGAGGCAGATCACGGCGTCGTGGCTGCCGGATCCGGCAAGCCGACTGGCCACCAGGGGAATCTCCCACGCACCGGGCACCCGGTAGATGGTGATGTCGTCGCTCGACGCGCCGTGGCGCTGCAGACAGTCCACGGCGCCGGACTCGAGACGCGACGTCAACGCTTCGTTGAATCGGCTCACGACAAGCGCGAACCGTAGACCTTTCGCATCCAACTTCCCTTCGATGACGCGCATGCATTCCTCCAGAAGTCTGATTGTAGCCCGATTGGCCTTGCGAGGCTATCGGAGAAGGTGCGTTCACGCCACCTGTCACTCGTCAGCCGCTGAATCCGATCACGGCATCGTTTCCGAGGAGACGGCCCGCTTGGGTCGGCAACACGAGCTCGCCGCGGCTGTCCACCAACGCCCGTTGCTTTGCCCGAGCGACGACCTTCTTCGTCCATGATTCACGCCAACCGAGATGCCGGTGCAGCCCGCCCTCGCGACACTCCTCCGCGGCCTCGGGGGTTTCTTCGTGGTGGAGCAGGTGCACGAGCAGCATCCGCACCGCGAACTCGAGCCTCTGGCCCGACCGCCTTCGCGCCTGGGCCAGCAGCCCCCTCTGCGGTGCGGTCAGAAAGGCCAGCGCAAAGAGCAACCCGCTGGCGGTGGCGATGGACCCGGCGATGGAGACATCGAGGGCCATGGCTGCAGCCCAGCCCAGGGTGGCGCCGGCGGCGGCGATGGCGACGGCAAGACCGATCATGGGTCCGAGCCGCTCGGCCAACAGATACGCCGTCGCGGGCGGTGCGATCATCAGGGCCACCACCAGGATCGAACCCACCGCGTCGAAGGCGCCCACGGCGGTCACCGAGACCATGGTCATGAGGCCGTAGTGCACCACCACCGGCTGGAAGCCGAGCAGCGCCGCCAGGGACGCATCGACAGTGGCGATCTTGAGCTCTTTGTAGGCGAGGAAAATCAGCCCGGCGTTGACCACGAGAATGGCGCCCATGCTCCACAGCGCCGCCGGTCCGAGATCGACACCGGCCACCGTGAGACGGTGAAACGGTGCGAAGGCCAGCTCCCCGAGCAGCACCGCGTCGGTGTCGAGATGCACCCCCGATGCCCCTCGCGAGATGAGAATCACGCCGATGCTGAAGAGCGCCGGAAACACGATTCCGATGGCGGCGTCCTCGGGTACGAGTCGGCTGCGGATGAGGGCCTCGATGAGCACCACCGTGAGGACTCCGGTGGCCGCCGCTGCGAGGAGAAGCAGCGGTGAGTTGAGGTCACGGGTCAGGAGAAAGGCGACGACGATCCCCGGCAGAATCGCGTGCGATATGGCGTCGGAGACCATGGCCGTCCGGCGCAGCACCAGGTAGGTGCCGGGGAGGGCGGCCGCGATCGCCGTCACCACCGCGATGGCGAGGATCTCGAGCTCGGGACTCATGGGGTCTCCTCGTCCTGCTTGACGAGAATCCGCTCGGCCTCGCGACGCCCGATGGGCGTCGGCGCCCAGAGCCTGTCACCCACGGCTTGGACCAGCCCCCGAGCCTGGAGATCGCCGATGGCCTTCTCGAGATCGGCGCCGGCCGGGCTCATGGTCCGTAGCACCGCCATTCGATGGCCGTGATCGGGATCGTCGGGATGCTGTTGCGACAGTGCGTAGAGATGCATGAGAACCGGATCGAGGGCCGCCGACGGCTGCCATCGACGGAGTCGGATCCAACGCCGGAGCAGGCCTCGGTGGGGTGCGAAGACCAAGGAAGCCAGAACCACGGTGCTGAGCACGAGGACGATGGTCGGGCCGGTGGGCAGGTGCGGTGGTCATCGAGCTCAGCACCGCGCCTGAGACCCCCGAAAAGACGCCGATGGCGGCGGCGATCGCAACCATGGGCGCGAGCCGATTGGTCAGCTGACGCGCCGCCGCAGCCGGGGCCACCACCATCGCTGACATCAGCACCACACCGACGGTGCGCAGACCGATTACCACCGCTACCACCAGGAGCAGGGTGAAGATCCCGTCCAACCGGCGCATGGGCCGGCCGAGGCTCGCGCCGAACTCGCTGTCGAAGCTCAGGAGTTTGAACTCCTTCCACAGCGCCACAAGGACGATCAGACACGACGTGCCGAGAACGCTCATGACCACGACATCCTCGCGGAGCAACGACGCCGCCTGGCCGAAGAGAAAGGACTCGAGACCCGCCTGAGCGGCGTCGGGCCGCTTCTGGATGGCGGTCAGCAGCACCAGACCGAAACCGAAGAAGACCGCGAGAGCCATCCCCAGCGCCGAGTCGTAGGGGACCCGGCTGCGGCGCACCACCAGCCGAACCGCGAGGGTGGCAAGCCAGCCCGCAAGGGCGGCCCCGAGCATGATCGGCAGCGGCGCCTTGCTCCCGGTGAGGAGGAAGACGAGGGCGATGCCCGGCAAGCGCGGCATGGCTCAACGCATCGCCCACCAGGCTCTGCCGACGAAGATAGGCGAACGAGCCGAGGGCGCCGGCGGCGGCGCCGAGCACCCCCGAACCGAGGGCGACGACCCGCAGCGTGTAGTCGCCGAAAAAATCCATCAGCGGCCGATCTCGGCGTCGGCCAGCTGGGCGAGAACACCGACCCGACCACCGAAGGTCAGCCTGAGATTGTCCTCGGTGAAAACCTCGGTCACGGGTCCCGACTCGATGGCGCGCACGTTGAGCAGCAGCACCGAATCGAAATACTCGGGCACCGTCTGGAGATCGTGATGGACGACGATCACCGTCTTGCCCTCGTCGGAGAGCCGATCGAGCACCGCGACGATGGCCTGTTCGGTGGGCGCATCGACACCCTGGAAAGGCTCGTCGAGCATCAGGATCGGCGCCTCCTGGACCAGCGCGCGAGCGAGCAGGACGCGCTGTTGTTGACCGCCCGAGAGCTGTGCGATGGGCCGCCGCTCGAAGGCCGTCATGGCGACCTCCTCGAGCGCTCTCCGCGCGCGATCCCGTTCGGCGGCGCCGGGGCGGCGGAACCAGCCGAGGCCGCCGTAGGTGCCCATGGTCACCACATCCAGGACATCGGTGGGGAAATCCCACTCCAGGCTCGAGCGCTGCGGCACGTAAGCGATCTCGCCGCGACCCTTGGTGAAGGGCCGACCGAAGACCCTGACCTCACCCGCGACCGACGGAACGAGCCCCATGGCCGCCTTGATGAGCGTGCTCTTGCCGGCCCCGTTGGGCCCGACGATGGCCATCTTGTCACCGGCCGGAACCACGAGATCGATGTCCCAGAGCACCGGCTGATCCGAGTAGGCGACGGTCAGGTCTTCGACCTCGAGGGCGGGATATTGAGGGTCGATCACTGTTCGCTCCCGAGCGCGCCGACGATGGTATCGACGTTGGCTCGAACCGTTCCGACATAGGTTTCGGCCGGCCCGCCGGGACTCCCGAGGGCATCGGAGTAGAGGCTGCCCCCGATTCTGACTCTGCCCCCGCGAGCCACCACCGCTTCGGTCAGGGCCTCGACAAAACGCGGCGGCACCGAGGACTCGACGAAGACCGCCGGAAGACCGCGTTCGGCGATAAAGGCGGCGAGCGCCTGGACATCCGCGGTCCCGGCCTCGGAGGCGGTGCTCACCCCGAGCAGACCGCGAACCTCGACCCCATAGGCCCGCCCGAAGTACGAGAAGGCATCGTGGGCCGTCACCAACACCCGCCGGTCCTCGGGCAGCTCGGCGATTCGCTCCCGCACCCATGCGTCGAGCGTCGGCGAACTCGGCGATCAGTGCATCGCCCCGCTCCTGGTAGCCGGCCGCGTGTTCGGGGTCGATGCGAATCAACGCGTCGCGCAGGCAGGCTGCGGCGTACTGCCAGAGACCGACATCGAACCAGACGTGCGGATCGTGCAGCTTGTCGTAACCCGCCACCGGCAGCAGAGGAGTCGGCGGGAATACACTCCGCGACCGCGATGGTCTCGACCCCGCGGCCGCCCATCTCGTCGAGCACATCGGTCATCTTGCCCTCGAGGTGGAGACCGCTGTAGACCAGGAACTGGGCCGATGCCATGGCCCGGACATCGCCCGCCGACGGTTTGTACAGGTGGGGATCGACCCCGGCGCCCATGAGGGTCTCGAGTTCGACGGCATCGCCACCGATCGAGCGCACCAGGTCACCGACGATGGTGGTTGTCGCCACCACGCGGAGGGGGCCGTCGGTGTCCCCGGCCGGCTTGCCGCCGCCGCAAGCGGCTGCGGCAAGCACCAGCCCGAAAGCGACCAGTGATCGTCGTCTTCGTCTTCATGCATCCTCCCGAACCCAGAGCTCCCCGGCCAGTTCGCCGGGGAGCACGAAATCTCTCGTGATCGACGGCGACGGTCACCCCCGTCGCGTCGGTCGCCACCACCGTCACCCGGACGCCCGGCACCAGACCGACCCGACTCAGGAGATTGAGGCTCTCCCGATCCTGGGTTCCGACTCTGGTCAACGCAGCTGTCTCCCAGACCGCCAACTCGGTGAGCCTGACCTCGGTCGGCCGCCGGTGGAAGACGGAGATCGGCATCGGGGATCGGATCTCCGTGCGGATCGTGGGTGGGGTGGCCCATGGTCTCGGCGATCCGAGCCTCGAAACGCTCCGAGATCACGTGTTCGAGCCGCTCGGCCTCGTCGTGGACCTCTTCCCAGCCGTAACCCAGGACCCGCTCGAGAAATGTCTCGAGCAGGCGGTGGTGGCGGAGCATCTCCAGCGCCACCCGGCGACCGTCGTCGGTCAGCCGGACACCGCGATAGGGCTCGTGGCGAACCAAGCCCTGCTCGGCGAGCCGTTGGACCATGCCCGTGACCGACGCCGGCCGGACATCGAGACGAACCGAGAGATCCCGGGTGGAGACCGCGCGGACGCCGTCGCCAAGGAGAAAGATCTGCTTGAGATAATCCTCCTGCGACGGGGACAGAACCTGCCGTTGGAGCCCGGGCTCGCTGGTTGGGACTCTCGGTGATGGACATATTTTTAGTCTAGGCTAAAAATTGTATCCAGCGCAAGCCCTGCCCGCGCCACGAAATCCGCTATGATGAGCCGTCACGAGGAGGCGCCATGTGTGACAACCATATGCTCATGAAAACCTGCCAACCGATCGCGCCCGGGACCCCGCCCATCACGGGTCACGAGCTCGAGCACCTGATCTCGCACACCGCGGGCTGGGAGGTCGACGACGGCGTGCTGGCCAAGGTCTTTCAGTTCGAGGACCACTACCAGACCATGGCCTTCGTCAACGCGGTCGCCTGGGTCTCACACCGCGAGGACCACCACCCCGAGATGATGGTCGGCTACAACACCTGCATGGTGGCCTACACCACCCACTCCATCGGCGGCCTGTCCGAGAACGATTTCATCTGCGCCGCCAACGTGGATCATCTCGTTGGCGACTGAGTCCGCCGGGGGGAACAATGAAAGCCATCGGAATCGTCGTCATCGTGCATCGCCATCGCCGTCATCCTCGGATGCGGTCAGCGCAAAGACGAGTATGAGCAGGAGATCGTCGATCTGACCGGACAACCACCCGAGGTGGCCTATGTCGCCCTCAAGTGCGCCAAGTGCCACGGCGCCGAGCTCGAGGGCCAGCGCACGGCGCCCAAGCTGACCGGGCTCGAGAACCGGTGGTCGCAGGACGAGCTCGTCGCCTACCTCCGCGATCCCCAGGCGGTCGTCGCGGTGACGCCGCGGCTCGCCTACATGGCCGAGCAGTACGCCATCGCGATGCCGGCCTATGCCCACACCGATGAGCAGGTGCTGCAGGGGCTCGCCGGCTGGCTGCTGGCAAACTAAACAGAGAACCGGGGAGCGCCGGAGCCGGAACCCGCGCTCGGCCGGCGAGCGAGTCAGGCCGTCATCGCAGAGCGAGGACGGCTCTGACCGCAGTCGGGTGAGGGTGGGTCGCGAGCGCACTAGCAACCGGAGCCGGAGCCGGAGCCGGAACCGGAGCCGGAGCCGGAACCGGAACCGGAACCGGAACCGGAACCGGAACCGGAGCCGGCATAGTCACCTCCGGGTTGTTCTTCAAAGTACGGGTAGCCGCTGAGATGGCCGATGTCAAGGGCAAGACAAGTCGCCGCGACGGCGACCCTTGACATCGGCCATCTCAGCGGCTGGTGGGAGGGCATGAACAACCCGGAGGTGACCATGCACGACCCACTCCCTTCAACCGGTCTCGACGTCCACCGGAAAGCCGTGGATGCCGCCGCCATCGCCATCAGCCTCGTGATGCGGGTGCCCGCACCGCTCAAACCCATCGCCGACCAGGTCATCCGCTCAGCATCATCGGTTCCCGCGAACCTGGTGGAGGGATACGGAAGATCCGGCCGCGACCGGCTTCACCACTACCGCATCGCCTACGGCTCCGCGAGGGAGGTCGATGTCCACCTCCGTCTTCTCCTCGGAACCGGCGCTCTCAGCGCGAAACAAACCGAAGCCGCGCTCAATCTCTTCGACGACGTCCGCGCCATGACCTGGCGGCTGCTGCATCCGAAACGGTGACCTCGAGGTCACGCGGGAAAGGACCTCCCTCGGGGTGCCAGGTCCGGCATTGTGTCGGATCAACCCTCCGGCAAGCAGCATGCTGCGCACAATGCCGTACCTGGCTCCCCCGGGAAGAGCGTTCCGGACGGCTCTCCACGCAACGAAGTAGGCCGCCGGCGTCCCATCGGCGGGGTCGCAGACCCTCGAATCCACCACCCGAGCGACCACGCCGATGGGACGACGCTGGGCCGCCGTAGGCGGACCAGAAGGCCGGGGATCCGGGACAGGAGGCTTACGCCTTGACCGCCTACGGCCCCTTCAACACCCGTGCCGGCAGCATCAGCACGGCGTGCAGGAACTTGAAGACCGCGTCGACGGTGATGCCGATGAGCTTGAACGGCAGCATGAGCAACCACACGATCGGATAAAGCAATAGCGCGAGCAACGCCAGTGGCCAGCACACCACGAGCAGGATCAACCAGAGAATGAACGTCCACATTTTCTTCGCCTCCGCTGAGTAGTACGAAGAATCGCCACCGATGGTTCGCTCAATCGGGGACTGGGATGAGCCGCTCGAGCTCATTGGTCTCGGGATCCCAGAGGTGAAGGGAGCCGTTCTCACCCAACATGATCCGTCCCGCGGTCGATCCGGCATCCCACGCCCCGGGAGAGATTCCCGTCCCCCAAAACCCAACTACCGGCACGTACCCGTCGAGCACCTTGTCCATCTGACCGGTGGCCACGTCGAGGATCCCGCTGCCGCGGGTTTCCGGAATTCCTTCGGCCGAATTCCAATTCCAGAAACCGACTACTACCCTCCCAGATGTGATCTCTCCACCGTCGAAGATCGTCCCGACCTCGCCGAGCTCGATTTCGTGCTTCAGCTCACCATACCCGTCGAAGATCTCGATCCACTCGCTCCCCTTCGCCCAACGAAATACCACCAGTCGATTTCCCACCACTCGCAGGTTCGACCAGTTAGGCATCTTCCCAAGCTCGGCCACCAGCTCGCCGGTGACCTCATCGACGAGTATCATTTGCTGCTCTTCGTCGCTCACATCATAAAACGACACGAGACTCAGGCCGTCGTCCCGAGGGATGGTCATCCGATAGAAGGCGGTCCGAGGCTCGTCACCACCGGAGAGACTTTTCCCGGCAATGTCGAAAAACCGGGTCTGGTAACGCCATCTCTTGGTTACGTTTTTGGTCGAATCCACGGTTTCGATCCGAACACGGTCTCGATCTTCGAAGGTCACCTGGTGCGGTTTGAAGTCATCGTCGATCTGCGCCGCAGCCAACTGTGTCCGGGAGTCAAGATCGAAGACCATCACGGTCGTGTCCTCGATCACGGCCAACCGATCGCCGTCATCCGAAAGCGCCATGTCCCTGACGAAGACATCGAAATCCAGATCGGACTCGCGACCTTTCGGCTCGTTCACATCGAGGTCGGCAACCATGAGCTTTGACGCGCCGAAGGTGATGGGAGACAACCACACGACGCGGCTGTCGTCTTTGGCAAAGACCACATCGCGCATCTCCCACATCTGGTTGGAGTTGGCCCTGAACCACCGGCCGTCGGTTGCATTCATGATGAACCGAGGTTGGAAGTCCGCCCGTCCCGGAGAGGGTCCCTTGACCGCTATCCAGTCGCTCGCGCCCACCGCGATCTCGTTCACGGCCGAGAGATCCCGCGGACTTCCCATACGGATCCACCAGGTCCATCCCCCGAGGGCTGCAACGCCGATGATCAGGATTGACCATAGGGCCAGGGAAAGCGCGCGGTGACCGCGGCGCGGATCCACCCTCCCGGAGCTCAGCTGGACCGCTCCCGCGAACAGTAGGCCCCCGAGGAAAACCGAGACAAGCCACAAGAGACCAACCTTCACCACTCCCGACGCGAATAGGAAGAAAAACGGCCGAAAGAGGATCCAGACAACACCGATCACGACGAGGAACCCCAGAAGATCCACGACGACCCACGCTGACCGCGCACGCCAAATGGTTCCCATGGCGTGGGCGAGCAACAACACCCCAATGGGGCCGAGCCACAATGGCAACACGGTGAACCACAGTGGATCGTAGGGACCGAGAGGTCCCTTCGGCGCGATGAGGGTCAGCCGATCCGGCGCGAGGAGTACCGTCGGAAGCATGACAATGACCTGAGCCGACCAGATGAGCAGCACCACCGCTGTCAGTTTGCCGAACCAGATCGTCGGTCCGGAGATAGGTTGTGCAAAATAGAAACCGAGACGCCCTTCCGTCAAATCGCGACCGATGAAGCCGGCACCGAGAAGCAGGGCGAAGAGCGGCACCAGGCCAAAGACCATAACCCACATCACCGCCTCGCGGATGTCCTCGGGAGGGTTTGTCCCCGTGCTGGGCAACAACGGAGCGATCAAGGGAAGAAGCGCCGCCACCGCGGCCGCGGCGAGGAGCGCCCTCCGTTCGTGGATCTCGCGCGAAACCAGGGCGAGATACGCTTTCATTTCACACCCCCGTCCTCATCGCCGCAGAGGGCGACGAAGATCTCCTCGAGGGAGAGGGGCTCGAGTTCGATCTCGGTGACACCGATGGTGTCTTTGAAGACCGCGACCGCAGCGTGATCCGCGCGGCCGATGACTGCATCAACCGAAGCCCCGACAAACCGGCTCTCGACCACCTCGAGGGGTTCGAGGGCGGCGCGAACAGCCTCGACCGACTTCTCCTCGCTGCGAACGCAGCGTAGCCGACGAAACCTCGCCTTGAGACCCTCCATGGTCTCGTCGTAGACCAGCTTTCCGTGCTGCATGATTCCCACCCGGTCGGCGATGCCCTCGATACCCAGGAGATCGTGGGTCGTCACCAGAACGGTCGTGCCGCGATCGGCGAGTTCGCCGACGAGCTCTTCGAGCAGCGTCCGGCGAACCACCGCATCGAGACCCAGGGTCGGATCATCGAGGATGAGCACCTCGGGTTCCACGGCGAGGGCGGCGGCAAGAGCGAGCTGACGACGTTGGCCCTTGGACAGCTGCTGCGACGGAAGTCTCTGCGGCACACCGACCCGTTCGAGCCGCGCCCGGTAGTCATCGGCGTTCCAGACCGGACGAATTCGACCGAGGAACCGACCGAGCTCACGGGCGCTCGCGCCCGGCGGGATGTCCGGCGTCTCGGGCACCAGCCCGACCCGCGCCATGACATGGCGCCGGCCCCGCCACGCCTCCATACCGAAGATCCGGCACTCGCCCGATACGGCCTTGCGTTGGCCCACGAGACAACCGATGGTCGATGACTTACCGGCGCCGTTGCGCCCGAGCAGCGCGTAGACCGCACCCTTCGCCACCGAGAAACTGACCTCATCGACCGCGGTGGTCTTTCCGTAGCGCACCGTCAAATGATCGACGACCAATGGGTCGGCGTCGGTCTTCATTGCTATCCTCCATCGGCGGCGTTGTTGATTTCCCTCCACGCCGCCGAGATCGCAGCCATCGCCTCTTCTTCGCTGACCCCCATGGATCGCGCAGCTTCAACGAATCGCGACGCGCCCTCTTCGACGAGCCGATTTCGCTCCGCTGCCTGCACTCCGGCCGGCCGCTGGGCGACAAAGGTCCCTTCACCGCGCCGCACCTCGAGGGCGCCGTCGGCGGTCAGCCGCTGGTAGGCCTTGGACACTGTTGCCGGGTTGACCCGCAGCTCGCGGGCGAGCTCTCGCACCGATGGCACCGCGGTTCCCACCGGCAGCGCGCCCGATGCCACCAACCGCCGCATCCCGTCCTCGATCTGGCGCCAGATCGGGGCGGCGGCGGCAGGGTCGATGTCAAGCAAGCCGAGCATGGCGGATCTCCTTGTGTATCACTGATATAATACACTATGTCACTAGCTCTCGATTGTCAAGGGTGCCAATATATGAACCGCAAAGACGCCAAGAACGCCAAGCACCTCGATCGGGCGGATGGCGCGCACCGCCGGCGGTGCGCGCCATCCGCCCGATTCAAGCTTGCGATGCTCTTTGCGCTAGGTTCTTGGCGACTTTGCGGTTCGATCTCGATCCCGGTAACGTTCGTGGTAGCTTGAGCGACGGAGGCGCGAACATGAACGACACGATCCAATCCCTGCGCAGCTGCGAGATCCTCGGCGGTCTCGACAAAAAGACCTTGAAAATGCTCGCGGGGGTGGCCGAGCGACGGCAATACGCTCTCGGCGAGGCCCTCTTTGCCTCCGGCGACGAGCGCCTCAACTTCTGGCTCATTGTGGCCGGCCAAATCGAAGTGCAGGTCGAAAACGGCGATGCCGCCGGGACCGTGGTGATCCTCGGACCCGGGGACGCGCTCGGCGAAGCCGGTCTTCTCGAGCCCGGAATCCACTCCGCGACCGCGAGAGCCGCGAGCGCGGTCGAAGTTCTTCAGCTTCCCGTGGATGCCATCCGTCGGGGGTTGGAAAACGACGCCACGGCCGCGATGCAGCTCTTCGCCGCAGTCGCGCACGTCATGGTCCGCCGGCTGCAGTACTCGAGTTCGCGGCGGGCCGGGTGGGAGCTCATCTACCGACCGGGGTTGACCCGCACCGAGCACGATCTGCTCGGTGACCGTGAGGTTCCGGCCGACGCCCTTTATGGGGTCCAGACCCTACGCGCGGTGGAGAACTTTCCGATCACCGGGATCCGCCTCGGCCATTTTCCCCATCTGATCCGTTCCCTCGCCATGGTCAAGCAGGCGGCGGCCCGGGCCAACCTCACACTCGGTATCCTCGACCCCGAGATCGCCGGCGCCATCGATCGGGCGTGCACCGAGATCATCGACGGACACTGGCACGGCCACTTCGTAGTCGATGTCGTCCAGGGCGGAGCCGGCACCTCGACCAATATGAACGCCAACGAGATCATCGCCAACCGCGCCCTCGAACTGCTCGGCTACGAGCGGGGCGACTATGTCCATTGCCATCCCAACAACCACGTCAACCTGTCGCAGTCGACCAACGACGCCTACCCAACTTCCGTTCGGGTCGCGGTCGTGCTCCAACTCGCCGATCTGCTTGCCGCCCTGCGCACTTTGGAGACCGATCTCCATACCAAGGCTACCGAGTTTCATCAGGTGCTCAAGATGGGGAGAACCCAGCTTCAGGATGCCGTCCCCATGACCATGGGGCAGGAGTTCGACGCCTTTGCCGTGACCACCGGCGAAGATATCGCCCGTCTCGAGGAGACCGCCCGCCTCTTCCTCGAGGTCAATCTGGGCGGCACCGCCATCGGCACCGGGATCAACGCCGACCCTCGCTACCCTGCACTCTCGGTCGCCGAACTCGCCGCAATCACGGGCCTCGATCTGATCCTCGCTCCAAATCTCGTCGAGGCGACACCCGACACCGGCGCCTTTGTCATGTTTTCCGGCGTGCTCAAGCGCGTCGCGGTCAAGCTCTCCAAGCTCTGCAACGACCTCCGGTTGCTCTCGTCGGGACCGAGGTGCGGTTTCAACGAAATCAACCTCCCGGCCGTTCAACCCGGCTCCTCCATCATGCCGGGCAAGGTCAACCCGGTGATCCCCGAAGTGGTCAATCAGGTCGCGTTTCAGGTCATCGGCAATGACCTCACCATCACCCTGGCCGCCGAGGCCGGTCAGCTCCAGCTCAACGTCATGGAACCCATCATCAGCTTCGCCATCTTCGAGTCTCTCGACATGCTCACGGCGGCGGTCAAGACCCTGTCCGAGCGCTGTATCCGGGGTGTTACCGCCAATGTCGAGCGCTGCCGCGAGATGGTGGAGGGATCCATCGGCCTGGTCACCGCCATCGTTCCGGCGGTCGGGTACGAACTCGCCTCGGAGGTCGCAAAGGAAGCCCTCACCACGAGTCGGTCGGTGCGAGAGATCCTCCTCGAAAGGGGCGTCCTCTCGGAAGAGGAACTCGATCGGCTGCTCTCACCGGAGGCGATGACCTTGCCGAGGTCCATGGAGAAGTGAGCCGTTAGCTGAGCCTCTTGCAAAAAGACCGTGCCGGTTGGTCAGTTGAACCCTCAGCTGTCTTGGTGGGGAGGGTGTAAAACCCTCCCCTACGGTAGTTTCCACAAAATCGTAGGGGCGGGTTTCATACCCGCCCTTGTAGCGGTATTGAATTTTGCAAGAGGCTGAGCTGTTAGAGGGTTCGCGATTCGTGGCTATGCTGTCAACCCCTGCGATGGAGCTAATGGCTAAGAGCTGATGGCTGAGAGCTGATGGCTGAGAGCTAATGGCGTCGCCGTCTACGACGGCGGCGTGTCGGCCCCCTCATCGAGCATGGTGAGGAACTCCGCGACGATTTCGCGATCCCAGAAGCCCTTGGCGGTCTCGTCCTTGACCACCGCCACCGCCTCGTCCACCGACATGGCGGCGCGGTAGCACCGGTCCACAGTCAGGGCGTCGTAGATGTCCACAACCTGAAAGACCCGGGCGAGCAGCGGAATCTCCTCCCCCGAGAGGCCGTCGGGATAGCCCGAACCATCGAAACGCTCGTGGTGGTGGCGGATCAGCGGCAGCACGGGTTGCAGGCTGCGCAGCGGCGAGCAGATCTCGACACCGATTTCGACGTGGCGTTTCATGATGGTCCACTCATCAGCTGGTCAGCTTGCTCGGCTTGAGCAGCACCTGATCCGGGATGCCGATCTTGCCGAGATCGTGGAGATAGCCGCCCCGTCTCAGGGCCGTGATCCCCTCACCGTCAAGACCGATCCGCTGGCCGAGTCCGACACCCAACTGAGCGAGCCGTTCGCAGTGGTCACCGGTGTCCTGATCCCTCGCTTCGACGACCCGGGCGATGGAGAAGACCATCTGTTCGGCCGAGTCGAGCTCGGTCGTGAGCCGACGGAAGTTGACCAGATTGCGGACCCGGACCTCGAGTTCGACGAGATCGCAGGGTTTGTTGAGAAAATCGGTGGCGCCGGCCTCGAGACCCTCGAGCCGAGCTCGCCGCGAACCGTGGCCGGTGAGAAAGACCACCGGTACGAGGAGCAGGTTCGGGTCGGCCTTGAGTCGGCGACAGACCTCGAAACCGTCCATGCCGGGCATTTGGACATCGAGAAGGACCACATCTGGCTGCCGCTCATGGGCGAGCTCGAGCGCCGAGGCCCCATCCGCCGCCTGGACCACTTGATATCCCAATGTCCCCAGTGCATCGGCCAACGCCGACAGAGCGCCAGGATCATCATCCACTGCGAGAACGGTTCCGCGGCTATCGGTCATCGCCCCCCCATCCAATATGGTACCAGCACTCCACAAGGCAGTCTTGGATTTTTGCATCGATTCCAGGCAAGAACTTCGGCCCCCTCATCAGATGATCGGCGGCATCCCTGTGTTAGACTCCGACGTCCGCGCCCACAGGAGGTTCGCATGAAAGGCATCGTCCTGGCCGGCGGCTCCGGCACTCGGCTGCATCCGGTGACCCGCGTGGTCAGCAAACAGCTTCTCCCGGTCTACGACAAGCCCATGGTCTACTACCCGCTCAGTCTCCTCATGCTGGCCGGGATTCGCGAGGTGCTGGTCATCTCGACCCCGCAGGATCTGCCGGATTATCGTGAGCTGCTCGGTGATGGAAGCCGCCTCGGGATGGATCTCACATACTGCGAGCAGCCCAGACCCGAAGGCCTCGCCCAGGCCTTCATCCTCGGCCGGGACTTCCTCGCCGGGCGACCGGCGTGTCTGGTTCTCGGCGACAATATTCTCTACGGGCACGGGCTTTCCGAAATGCTGCGACGATCCGCCCGTCTGCTCACAGGCGCGCGGATCTTCGGCTACTGGGTCCGCGACCCCCGGAGCTACGGCGTGGTGGAGTTCGACGCTGACGGTCGCGCCCTGTCCCTCGAAGAAAAACCCGTCGAACCCCGCAGCAACTATGCGGTGCCGGGTCTGTACTTCTACGGTCCCGATGTCTGCGAGCTCGCCGCCGACCTCGAGCCCAGCGCCCGCGGTGAGCTCGAGATCACCGATCTCAACCGGCTCTACCTCGAGCGCGGCGAGCTCGAGGTCGAAATGCTCGGCCGGGGCTACGCCTGGCTCGACGCCGGCACCCACAAGAGCCTCATCGAGGCCTCGAGCTTCATCCAGGCCATCGAAGAACGCCAGGGCCTCAAGGTGGGCTGCCTGCAGGAGATCGCGTGGCGGCAAGGGTGGATCACCACCGACGAGTTCCGAAGCGAGGTCGAAGCGGCGGGCAAATCAAGCTATGGTGACTATCTCCGAGAAGTCCTCAATCGCGCGGAGAGCTGAATGCGACGGATCGACACGGCCATCGACGGTGTCTGCCTGATCGAACCCGTGGTCCACGGCGACCACCGCGGTTTCTTCATGGAGAGCTATCGCAAGGACCGGCTCGCCGAGCTCGGGATCGAGATCGACTTCGTCCAGGACAACCACTCTCGGTCGCGCGCCGGAGTGTTGCGCGGTCTGCACTACCAACTCGGGCGCCCGCAGGCCAAACTTGTCCGCGCCACACGCGGACGGGTCTTCGACGTGGTCGTGGATCTGCGCCGCGGCAGCCCCGATTTCGGGAAATGGGTGGGCGCCGAGCTGAGCGAGGACAACCGCCGTATGCTCTTCTCCCCGCCCGGTTTCGGGCACGGATTCGTGGTTTTGTCCGAGATCGCCGAGTTTCAGTACAAGTGCTCGGACTTCTACATCCCCGACGAAGAGAGAGGCATCCGGTGGGACGATCCCACCATCGCCATCGACTGGCCGATCGGGGACATGGAACCGGTTCTTTCGGATCGCGACCTCGCCTGGCCCCACCTCGAAAACGCACTCGACGACAATCTCCCGAGGTACCATCCATGAGCGGTTCGCACCGGCCGCGATCGATGCTGGTGACCGGCGGCGCCGGTTTCATCGGCTGCAACTTCTTGCAACTGACCCTGGCAAGCGATCCCGAACTTCGCCTGGTCAACATCGACGCGCTCACCTACGCCGGACACAAGGCGAGCCAGCGCCTGGTGGCCGACGCCTTCGGCGAGCGATACACCTTCATCGAGGGCGACATTCGCGCCGCCCAGCTTGTCCGCCGCATTTTCGCCGAACACGATATCGACACGGTGGTGCACTTCGCCGCCGAGAGCCACGTCGACCGCTCCATCGACGGCCCCCTCGACTTCATCGACACCAACATCCGCGGCACCGCCAATCTGCTCGAGGCCGCCCGCTCGCGATGGCGGGACGGCGACGACGTCCGCTTCCACCATGTCTCCACCGATGAGGTCTTCGGTTCCCTCGGCAGCAACGGCTTCTTCACCGAGGACACGCCCTACGACCCGTCGAGCCCCTACTCGGCTTCCAAGGCGGCATCCGACCATCTGGTTCGCGCGTGGCACCGCACCTATGGCCTGCCGGTGACCATCTCCAACTGCTCCAACAACTACGGCCCCTACCAGTTTCCCGAAAAGCTCATCCCTCTGATCATCGCCAACGCGATCGCCGGACGCCCACTCCCGGTCTACGGAGACGGGTCGAACATCCGCGACTGGCTCTACGTCGAGGACCACTGCCGCGCCATCGACCTCATCGTCCGACGTGGTGCGACCGGCCGGACGTACAACATCGGCGGTCACAACGAAATGACCAACCTCGATGTCGTCCAGGCGATCTGCGATCTGGTCGACGGATTCGTGCCGCGGCCCGATGGATCGAGCCGCCGCGATTTGGTGACCTTTGTCGCCGATCGGCCCGGTCACGACCAGCGCTACGCCATTGATGCGTCACGGATCGAGGCCGAACTCGGCTGGACCCCGGACCACGATTTCGCCGGCGGTCTGCGCGCCACCGTCGGGTGGTACCTCGCCAACCAGGCGTGGTGCGACGAGGTCACCGCCGATCGCTACGACGGCTCGCGCCTCGGGCTCAAGAAATAGCACCGCAAAGGCGCAAAGGACGCAAAAAATCACATGGATCAGGGTCACCGGGCAGAGGTCTGCCCGGTGACCCTGATCCAGAGTTTTGATTGCGATGCTTAGCGAACTTCGCGTCTTTGCGGTTCGATCTTGCGACGAATCAACCGATCAGAAGACCAACTGCACCATCGCCCTGATCCGGTAGTCGACCTGGTTCGGCGCCTTGGCGATGGGCGCCGGTTCGCCGTCGATGACGGCGTCGGGGTCGGCGGCGAACTCGCGCGTCAAACGCGACAGATCGAGCGCCAGTTTGTTCCGCCAGCCCGGAAGACGGACGCTCCCGCCGATGCTGAGCTCCGAGATCCGCGCCTCCAGCGCCGGGACCCAGTCTTCGCCGCCCCAGACCTCGGGGATCCCAAGACCGGAGTCCATGGCGTTCTGATAGCTCGGGTTCTTGAGCCGCTGGATGGTGGCGTACCGCGTCCTGATCTCCCATTTTCCCGGCACCACGAACCAGCCGAGGCTGGTTCGCCAACCCTCGCGCTCGAAGTCATCGCTGAAGATCTCGAAGTCGTAGCTCTCGGTCCCCCACTCGAAGTCGATCGACCAGCCGTGCCAGCGGCCCATCACCGCGAGGTTGTATCCGTTTTCGTTGTAGACATAGGGCTGCTCGCTCCGTTCGAGGTACGCCGACGCGATGACGCCGAGCTTGAACCGCTCGCTGTCCTCGAGGTCGCCGACCACCTTCCAGTCGACAAACCCCCAAGGGTGGTAGCCCACCCGCAGGGCAAGCAGGTGGTCGTTCCCGGAGTTCGAGGTGGAATTGGTCCCACGACCCTGCCACACGCCGACCTGGTACTCGAAGGTCGGGGTTGTCGGCGACCCTTTCAGGCCCTGGAGCTGGACACCCTGGGAGCGATAGAGGGTCAGCCCACCGGTTGCAAACCCCGTATCGGCGTACCAGCTGAGGGCGAATCGGTTGGTGCCCCCGCCCGGGTAACGCGGTCCGGGATCGGAGGAGTTTCCCACATCGATATCGGTCTCACCGTACATCAGGGAGCGATCGACAAGACCGAGGGCCGACCCGGAGTTCATCATCTCCAGACCATAGGAGATCTTGTTGCGGCCGGCGCCGAGCTGGAGAAGATCCGTGAACTCGTACTCCACCCAAAGATCGCTGGCGTTGAGACCCTGGCTGGGCTCGAGCTGGGCCTGGATGAGATATTTGAACTTCGGGCTCCCGACATGGCCGGAAAAGAAAAGCCGGGCGCGGCGGACAAAGAAGTTGGAGTAGTCCTCCTGGTTGTAGCGGATCTCCGGGTCGTAGTCGACATAGGTCCAGCGCACCTGGAGCAACCCATTGATCCGCAGCGCATATGCACCATTGCGAGTCGTAAACCGGAAACCCTGGTCATAGTGGGACAGGACGGAGTTGAGCGCTTTCTCGTCTTTGTCCTCTTCGGCCGTCGCCGGCTGAACCGAGACCGAGATCGCCATCAAGACAACGAGTGGAAGAACCAAAGAAATCCGCATAGTGGCCCTCACCGAGCAAGTATAGTCTTCCTTGTCTCGGATTTCACAAGCCTGGTGGTGAATCAGGAATCGACTGAAATTTCGAGGTTCTTGATCTTCTCCCACAACGTCTTGCGCGAGATACCGAGAATCTCGGCGGCTTCCGCTCGCCGGCCGTTGGTTGACTGCAGTGCGGCTCGGATCGCCTCGACCTCGGATCGCTCGACCGCAACCTGGAGCGGCTCCACCCGGGCGCCGGCGGGTCGGGAGACCTTGCCAGCTTCACCCCGAAGCGCCAAGGGAAGCTCATCGGCCGTGATCATGGAGCCACGGCAGAAGAGCACCGCTCGTTCGATCACGTTGCGCAGCTCGCGGACGTTTCCGGGCCACGAGTGGGCCTCGAAGAGTCCGATGACTTCGTCGGAAAACCCCTCGATCTCGCGTTGGCGCTCGCGCGAAAACTCGACCAGAAACGATTGGGCCAGAAGCGAGATGTCCTCGCGTCGTTCACGCAAGGGCGGGAGATGGATGGCGACCGTATTGACCCGGAAGTAGAGATCCTCCCGAAACCGGCCCGCCGCGATCTCCTCCTCCAGCGGCCGCAGCGACGCCGAGACGAAGCGAACATCGACATCGACGGGCCGGTTGGAACCGAGCCGTTCGATCTGACGCTCCTGGAGCACCCGCAGGACCTTGACCTGGAAGCTCAGGGGCAGCTCCCCGATCTCGTCGAGGAAGAGGGTCCCACTGCTCGCCGCTTCGAACCGCCCAATGCGGCGCTCGCTCGCGCCGGTGAACGCGCCCTTCTCATAGCCGAAGAGCTCGGACTCGATGAGCGACTCGGGGAGGGAGGCGCAACTGACACGGATATAGGGTTTTGACCGGCGCCCCGAGTTGAAGTGAATCGCCGAGGCCACCATCTCCTTGCCGGTGCCGCTTTCGCCGTGAATCAGCACCGATGCTTCGGAATCCGCGACCAGCCGGATCAGATCGAAGACCTCTTGCATGACCTTGGAGCGACCGATGATGGACGAGAACGAGTGGCGTTGTTCCAGCTGCTCCTGGAGACGGACGTTCTGCTCTCGAAGCACCCGAACCGAACACACATTTGCAATCCGCACGACCAGTTGCGCCATGGAAAACGGCTTGGTGATGAAGTCCGACGCCCCCTCGCGCATCGCTTCCACCGCCCGGTCGACGGTCCCATGTGCCGTCATGATGACCACCGTGGTCTCAGGCTGGAGGGCCTTGATTCGCTTGAGAAACTCCATGCCGCCGAGCTTCGGCATCACGAGATCGGTCAGGACGGTGTCGTGGAGATGTTGCTCGAAGAGGGCGGCGCCCTTGACGCCGTCTTCGGCGACATCCACCGTCCAGTTCTCCTTGCGCAGGGCATCGGCCATGGTGATCCTGAGCAGAGGTTCATCTTCGACGATCAAGAGACGGTGGCCGCCGATCTTCACGAAATCTCTCCTCTGGGTCTATCCCCGGGCGGCAGTGGGAGCTCCACCCTGAAAATCGTCCCCACACCGAGCGTGGACTTGACCTTGATGGTCCCGCCGTGCGCGGCGGTGATGCTGTCGCTCACCGACAGACCGAGACCGGTACCTTCCCCGACATCGCGGGTGGTGAAGAACGGATCGAAGATCCGATCGCGGATCTCCTCAGGCATTCCCATGCCACTGTCGCGAACCTCTGCCACCACCGCTTCATCACCCACTCTGGTCCGCAGCACGAGCTCACCCCCACGCGGCATCGCTTGTACGGCATTGAGTACGAGATTGAGGAAGAGCTGCTCCATCTGGAAGTGATCGGCCAAGACGACGGCACCATTTGAATCGAGGTCGAACCGCACTTCGATGCCGGCCTGACGCAACTGATAGCCTACCAGTTCCACCACGTGTTTGAGGTTGTGGTTGAGCGAGGTCTCCTCGAGGCGCATTTCCCGCTGCCGCGAGAAGTTGAGGAGGTTGCTTACCGTGCGGGCGATGCGGTTGAGCCCATCGACAATCAGATCGAGATAGCGTTCCCTGGTCTCGGCGTCATCCGGGTCCGATTTCATGTTTTCGACACAGGCAAGGACGCCGGCGAGCGGGTTGTTCACCTCGTGCGCCACTCCGGCGGCGAGGGTCCCGACCGCGGCCATCTTCTCGGTGTGGGCGAGTTGAGCGCGCTGGACCTTCTCCCGGTCGCCCGCGGCCTCGAGTTCGTCCATCATGCGATTAAAGGCGCCGGCCAACTCACCGACCTCGTCGCCCGTCCGCGCCGAGGCTCGGACACCGAGGTTGCCGAGGGTCGCGCGTTTCATGGTTTGGTTGAGGCTGAGGATGGGACGAATCAGGGTTTCGACATAGAGCGCGGTCAGCACCGAGTTGACGAGCATGAGGACAATTGCCGCAGCGATGGCCTTTCGAGCCAGTGCGGCCCCTCTCCGCTCCACCGGCTCGAGCGAGAACCCAATCGCCAGAGAGCCCCTGAAATCTTCAGTGGCGCCGAGCGTCGCGCGAACCTCGAGCAGGCGGTCACCGTCGGCCATCCTCCGAAACCCTGATACCGGCGAAACCGAAGCCGCTTCCGGCCCCAACGCCCGTGGGAAGAAGCCACCGATGAGCGGCCGGTCCGTGGCATGGAGCACACGCCCGTCAGGATCGCAAACGACCACGTAGCGCATCAAATCCCGGTTCCTGCCGAGGATCTGCGAGATGCTGTTGTCGATGTAGTCGGGGTCATCGACATGACCGAGATATTTCTGATTCAAAGCGTCGGTGATGAGGATACCCATGACATCGGCGATACTCCGCCCTCGCTGATCGATGGCCTCGTGCTGCGAGTTCCGTTCGTGCACCATGGCAAAGAGCGTCACAATCGTCATGGTGGCCGCAATCAACGAGTTCGAGTAGAGGAAAAACCGGGCGCGTAGGCCGAGACGAATCATGCCGCCGTCACCTCATCGGAGCTCGACGATATCCCCACGTCAGCGCCGAACAGCGGAAATGCTCGCAACCAGTCGGTCACAGCTCATCCCCTCCTCCAGTGTCTGCACCCTACGCCAACCGCGCTCTCGCGCCCGGGCGGCCGCCTTCTCGCCCACGCACCAACTCCGAACATTGCTCGACCAACCTGAGCCGCCGCGCTCCTCGTGCAGCCAGTCCACCTCGGCCGGACTCGTCACGACACATCCCGTGATGGGCAGGGCCGCCATCACGACTCGGGCGGCCGGAGTCACCGGAAACGGAACCGCGACAACCTCGGCGCCGGCGTCTTCGAGCCGGCGGGTCATTTCTTCGGCCGTGTCCGGAACCACCAGACGCTCACCGGCCAGGGGCATCCGATCGAACCAGTCCAGGTTCTCGCAATGACGAACCGTGGGTCCGATGGCGAAGAGGGCGGGCGGTTTGATCCCGGCGTCCGCGACGGCCGCCGGGAGATCGACCAGGGTGGAAACCACCCGCCGCTGGGCGGCCGTCGTTCCCTGCTCGACCATGGCGGCGGGGGTCTGGGGATCCATCCCTCCCCCGAGGAGCTGATGCACGACCTCAGGCAAGGCCGTGACCCCCATATAGCCGATGATGGTCGCGTTCTTGTCCTGCGCCAAGAGATCCCAGCGCACCTGAGGGCCATCCGACTTGACCGCCTCGTGGGCGGTCAGCAGGGTCAGCCGAACCGCTTCCCGCCGATGGGTCACCGGGATCCCGGCCCAGGCCATGGCCGCCACTCCCGAGGTGACCCCGGGGACGACCTCGAAGCCGATTCCCTCCGCTTCGAGGACCTCGGCCTCCTCACCGCCGCGACCGAAAACATAAGGGTCGCCCCCCTTGAGACGGACAACCCGCAATCCTCGCCGGGCGAGACGCACCAGAAGCGCGTTGATCTCTTCCTGCGGGATGGGATGGCTGCCGGCGTTCTTGCCCACCGGGTGGAGTTCGACCTCGGCGGGCAGGGCGCACGGAAGAGCCGGCGCCGCGAGCCGATCGAAAACCACCGCGTCAGCCTCGAAGAGGCGTTGCCGCCCGCGCACGGTGAGCAATCCGGGACACCCGGGGCCGGCTCCGACCAGGGACACGAAGCCCCGCTGGGATGCGGCGTCGCGGCAACCACCTGAGGTCTCGCTCTCGACCCCGGACTCGGTGAAGTGATCCACCGGGGCTGCGACCCACCCGGCCTCTTCGTTTGCGGTGGGGACTCGAGCCCGCAACGCCTCGGAATCGACCGTCTGCTCGAAGAAATGGTCAAAAAGCGCCTCTTGTTCGGAAGCGGCCAAACCGAGAGCCCGGACTCGATCGCGAAAACGACTCGCCGCCGACACCCACTCCGCCCACTCGGCGCCGAAACGCCGTTCCAAGAGCCGGCGCAGACGCCGCACCACAAAAGGCGCCCGGCCGGCAGTGCCGATGGCCAACTGGAGTGAGCCGCGCCGCACCCGCCCCGGCAGGTGGAAGGAACACAGTTCCGGGTCATCGGCGACATTGACCCAGACCCCCGCACCATCAGCATCGGCGTAGACCCGTCGATTGACCTCGCGATCATCCGTGGCGGCGATCACCAGGGCGTACCCTGCGGCCTCTGATGCCTCGTACCGGCGCCGCTTCAGAACGAGCCTGCCCGCGGCGGCCATTTTCTCCAACGGCTCCACCGCTTCGGGAGCCACCACCGTCACCCGGGCACCATCCTCGACCAGACCTTGCGCCTTGCGCAGGGCCACACCTCCGCCACCCACAACGAGGCAGCTTCGATCCTTGACATCCAACATCACCGGGTACATTTCGCGTGATCCTCCCAGCGATCAGCCACCGCCGAACGCACGCCGCGCAGTGTACCAGGACAGGCCGACGAAATTCGGCATTGCATCCTGCAGCTCCCATGGGCAGAATGGGACCCGTATGAAACCGGTTGTCGACGCCGCCATCCCCGCCGTGATCTTCATCATGATGATCGTCGTCGGTCACGGCCTCACTTTTTCGGAACTCCGCCGATCGGTCACCGACTACCGCGCCGTCGTTGCCGCCACCATCGGTCAGTTGGTACTCCTTCCGCTCGTCGCCACGATCATCGTACTGGTCCTGGAACCCGCGCCGACCGTTGTTGCCGGACTCATCCTGGTGGCAGCCTGTCCGGGTGGGACGACCTCCAACTTCTACGCCTGTCTGGCCCGCGCCAACAGCGCCTTGTCGGTCACCCTCACCGCGGTCTCCTGCCTGCTCTCGTTCCTCACCGTCCCCGCCCTGGTGACCGCGGGGTTCTTTTTCTGGCTCGACAACCAACCGGAGATCGAGATCCCGCCGACAACCCTCAGTCTCGAGCTCTTCGCACTCGTGGTGCTCCCCATCGCCCTCGGGATGGGGCTGAGGAAATGGCGCCCGACCCAGGTCGAGACCCGCGATCTCCTCCTCCGCCGAGGCTCTCTCGGCGCCCTGGTGATTCTGGTCACCTTTGTCGTCGTCGATCAACGAACCTCCATGATCGGCAATTTCGGTCCCCTGGTCATGGTGGCGGCGGGGTTCACCGCTCTCAGCATGGCGGCGGGGTTCCTGCTGGCCTGGGTCACCGGCCGGCCCGCCGCCGACCGGCTGACATATTTGATCGAGTTTCCGTGCCGCAACCTCGCCCTCGTGGTGGTCATCGCCGTCACCATCCTGGGCCGGCCCGAACTGGTCACCTTTGCCGCAGTTCTGCTGCTTGTCCAAGCGTTGGCCATGCTGTCGTTGGTTTATGTCCTGCGACGAGACCGCAATACCACCTGATTCGAATCGCTGTACGACCATCTTGGCCAGACTCCCTGGAAGCGCCATGGAATCTACCGCCGTCGCAATGGGACGCGGATGCACACGGATTTCGCGGATTCCGCGGATCATCGCAGGTCTGAAGTATTGCGTGCTCTTGACTGTCGACTTCCTAGGTCGCGCGCGCCCGCCAGCTCATGCCGCCGCCGAGGTAGCGCGCCCGGAGTCCCCGGCCCACGAGCCAGCGTACCGCCTCGGCCGAACGGGTGCCGTGGGCGCAGACGACGACAAGCGGTCCATCGGGAATCTCATCGGCCCGATCCCTGAGCTCGCCGACCTCGATCTCGACCACGGTTCCCGCCTCGACCGGCCGCTCTTCGCGTTCCTCGTCGATCCGCACATCAAGCACCGTCGCGGTCGACAGATCCATCAATGGGGACTCGGCCTCGATCCCGCCGAGCTCGTTCTGCGCTGCACAGGCCAATACCATCAGTGGGTCGAGGGCGGGAGCGTAGGGTGGGGCATAGGCGTGCTCGAGATCGATGAAGTCTTCGATGGTGCCTCCTCTCAGAATCAGCTGGGCGGCGACGTCGATCCGCTTGGCAACCTCGCCCCCCTCGCTCACGCCCTGAACGCCGAGCACCCGCCGGGTCGCGGGGTCGTAGACCATCCCGAGCAGAATGAGCTTGGCCTCGGGCCAGTAGTGAGCCCGATCTTCGGCGCTGATCCACACCGAGCGAACCCCCTGGCCGTCCGCGCCGAGTCGGTAGGCGGTGCACCCAACGGAGGCGACGTTGAGGTCGAAGACCTTGACCGCGGCCGCACCGGCGATCGGCCCGAAGGAGGCGTCCCCACCGGCAAGGACGGTTCCGAGAACACGCCCTTGTCGATTGGCGAGGGAACCCAGCGGTACATAGGCCGGGCCTCCGGTCACGGCGTGTCGGACCTCGGCGCAGTCCCCGGCGGCCCAGATGTGCGCCACGGAGGTTGCCTGCCGTTCATCCACCCTGAAGGCCCCGGTAGGTCCAAGGGTGATCCCGGCGGTCTTCGCCAGATCCACTCGCGGTCGCACACCCACGGCGACCACCGCCACATCAACCCGAATCTCCTCACCGCCGGCGTGGACGGTGACACCCTCATCATCCGGCTCGAACCGTTCAACGGGGCAGCCGGTCATCACCTTCACGTCGTGGCTCTCGAGGTGCTTCGCCACGACTCTGCCGAGCTCGGGATCGAGGATCTCGGGCAACGGCGTGGGCGCCGCCTCGATGAGCGTGACATCGGCTCCCCACAGTGACGCAAACGCTTCCGCAACCTCGCATCCCACCAAACCGGCGCCGACCACGGCGACCTCGCCGATCTCGCCCCGCATGAGGCCGATCTTGAGCGGTTTGACGTCATCCCAGACGTGAAAGGCCCGCACCCGTTGGTGATCGGGCTGCCCGGGGAGCCTGTTGGGCCTCGCTCCGGTTGCCAGCACCAGTTCATCCCACTGGAGAACGCGCTCATCGCCGGAGCGGGTGATGGTGAGAGCCCGAGCCTCTGCGTCGATGGCGACGGCCCGCCACGGGGCGAGGACCTCGACGCCCTTGACCGAAGCGAAGTACTCGGCATCTCGATCGGTCCCGTAAGGGGTTCTCCTGAGCACGCCGAGTTCTTCGATGTCACCGGACAGGACATAGGGCATCCCACACGCGCCATACGAGAACACCTCGTTGGCTTCGACCACCATCACCGACCAGCCCGGCTGCAGACGCTTGACGCGGCACGCGCACCGCAGTCCCGCGGCCGAAGCACCGACAATGACGATCTTTTTTGCTGTCTCACTCATGGCTGCTCCAAAAAATGCGCCCCCGACCGCTGAGGGTCGGGGGCGAACGAATTCACGGTCGCGGAGACCCGGCCCGGTTTAGGGCTCGGTCTTCATCTGTCCCCGGACTTCAAGCGCGATCTTGTAAAGACCGGTCACGATCAGAATCCCGATGGCGTAGATCGCCAGCGAGATGGTGAGCTCCGGCGCGGTCGGTGAGTAGTGTGTCACCTTGCCCAACGGCGAGGGGACGAATCCGGCGATCACCATACCGAGACCCTTGTCGATCCAGAGCGAGCCGAAGACAGCGATGCAACCGACCACGAGGGTGGTCTCCCTGTGCCGGGTCGACGGGTTGACGAGGATGACCAACGCCACCACCGCCAGCACCACCGACAGCCACATCCATGGCACCAGGAAGGTGTCGCCTTCGAGACCCATGAAGAGGAACTGGAAGTGGGAAACGTGCTCGGGGATGTTGCTGTAGAGCGCCGTGAAGAGCTCCATGGCGACAAAGAAGACGTTGAGGAGCATGGCATAGGTCACGATGATCGCCAGCTTCTGGATCGCTTCCTTTCCGGGATCGAACTTTGTCAGCTTGCGCACGATGAGCGCAAGCAGGATGAGCAACGCGGGTCCGGCTGCGAAGGCCGACGCCAGGAACCGCGGCGCCAGAATCGCCGTCATCCAGAACGGCCGTGCGGCAAGACCGGAATAGAGGAACGCCGTGACGGTGTGGATGCTGACGGCCCAGGGAATCGAGAGAATGATGATCGGCTTGATCCACTTCGGTGGCGCCTCGCCGCGACGTTCCGAGCTCAAAGACACCCGCGAGATGAGGATGTTGAGCACCAGATAGCCGCCGAGGGCCACCGTGTCCCAGAACATCATCGAGTGTGGCGTCGGGTGGAGAAAGACGTTGAAGATCCGGTTGGGCATCCCCATGTCGACGAAGATGAAAAGCATGCACATGATGACCGCCGCGATGGCGAGGAACTCGCCGAGGATGGTCATCTTGCCGAAGACCTTGTAGTTGTGGAGGTAGTAGGGCAACACCACCATCACCGCCGATGCGGCGACACCAACCAGGAAGGTGAACTGAGCAATGTAGAGGCCCCAGACCACATCACGACTCAAACCCGTGATGGTCAGACCGGTTGTGAACTGCCAGAACCAGCACGCGACACCCGCCCCGATGATGGCGAGCAGGAAGAAGATCCACGTCCAGTACGTGCGGTTTC
This sequence comes from uncultured Acidobacteriota bacterium, assembly GCA_963704125.1. Lineage (GTDB taxonomy): Bacteria > Acidobacteriota > Thermoanaerobaculia > Thermoanaerobaculales > Sulfomarinibacteraceae > JAHECW01. Next base: position 143,179 of record CAVPHA010000021.1, read on the forward strand.
CAGTGAGCGCCTTCTCAAGCATGGTCGCCCCCTTCCACCCCTTCGACTACCGCCGCCGGCGCTGTTTCCTGGAGCGTCCGCGGGTCGTCGATGATGTAGTAGACCTCGGGTTGGGTCCCGAGACCGGCCTTGCGTCTAATGGCCATCCGCTCGGTGAGCAGCTGACGCACCTTCGAGTTCGGGTCGTTGAGGTCGCCGAAGACGATCTCGTCGTTCTTACAGACCTCGACGCACGCGGGTTGAAGACCACGTGACAGGCGTTCCTCGCAAAAGGTGCACTTCTCGACCACCCCCCGCATCCGGGTGGGATAGTCGATGGTGATGTCTTCAATGGCCGGACGTGGGTCCTTCCAGTTGAACGAACGGGACCCGTACGGGCAGGCCACCACGCAGTAGCGGCAGCCGATACAACGGTGCCAATCCATCATCACGATGCCGTCCGAGTCACGCTTCCAGGTCGCTTGGGTGGGGCAGACCCGGGTGCACGGCGGGTTGTCGCAGTGGTTGCACAGCAGCAGGGTCGGTTTGCCCTTGAGATCCTCGCGAATGAAGTGGAACTCCTGCGAGTGGAAAGCGGTTTCGAAGTCGTCCGACCAGATCCACTTGACCTCGTTCTTTGCTGTCGTCCCCGAAATCGGGCACGTTGTGCTCGCGGTGGCACGCATCGACGCAACGCTTGATGAGCGAATCGTTTTTGGAGAACTTCCGCAGGTCGATGACCATGGCCAACCGGACACCATCCGTCGACGATTCGGCGTGGTTGCCGGTGGTCGACGCATGAGCGGTTGTGGCCTTGATCGACGACACTCCGGCCGCCCCCACGGCGGTGAGGCCTGCCAGCTTCAGGAAATCTCTTCTGTTCCCAGCCATCAGTTGGCCCCTTTCGGTTCCACATGGCAATCCCAGCAGAAGGGGGTCACCGCCATGTAGGTGTGACAGGCGTCGCAGAACTCGGCCTTGTTGGAGTGACAATCCATGCAGGTCCTCGAGAGACTCATGTCAAAGATCTTTCCGTTGGAGCTGCTGACGTAGTCCCGTTGTCCCTTCCTCACCACGTCATCGCGCCACTGATTGAGCAGATCCATGTGGTCGGTTCGCATGAACTCGGTGGCCTCGACGCACTCCGTCGAGCCGTTGGTCGGCAGCTGAAGCTTCGGAACCTCAGGGGATTCTTCGGTCAGCGCGTTGAACCACAGGGGCGAGGTGGCGAGAACGAGGAAAACCACGATCCCGACGATGATCTTGCCGGCGTCATACATCGGTGGTGTCCTCCGTTTCTTCCTTCAGGAGCTCGCCCCGCAGGTTCTTCTTTCGTTCAGGCTCGCCGTCCATGACCAGCGCATTGGCCACGAGCTCGTGGACGCCGCTGATTTCGACACCCGGCGCCCAGTACTCGGCGAGCGGCGGCAGGGTCGCGCGATCGATGGCGCAGATGCAGCTCATGAGGTTGACGTCGTGGGTGTCGCGCACATACTTGAGCGCGTTGCCGCGCGGCAGTCCGCCGCGCAGGCGCATCTCCATGTTCTCGTCGTTGCCGAGACCGGCGCCGCCCGCGCAGCAAAAGGTGTGCTCGCGGATGGTGTTTTCCGGCATCTCGAAGAAGTTGTTGCAGACGCTGTTGAGGATGTACCGCGGCTCGTCGAAGAGCCCCAACGCCCTCGCCGGGTTGCACGAGTCGTGGAAGGTCACCCGGTACCTGTCGTTGCGGCTCGGGTCGAGCTTGATCTTCTTGTTGCGGATCAAATCGGCGGTGAACTCGCAGATGTGAACCATCTTGGTCGATTTCGCATTTTCGAAGACAGTTCCCGTGATCGGTGAACGCGGCACTTCGAGATAGTCGGCGGGTCCGTTCATGGTGTCCATGTACTGGTGCATGACTCGCCACATGTGGCCGCACTCACCACCGAGGATCCACTTGACGCCAAGTCTCTTGGCTTCGTGGTAGATCTTGTAGTTGAGCCTTTTGATCGTGTCGTGCGAGGTGAAGAGACCGAAGTTGCCGCCCTCCGAAGCATAGGCCGACATGGTGTAGTCGAGCCCGATCTGCTTGAAGAGCATGAGATAGCCGATGAAGGTATAGGTCCCGGGGTCGGCAAAGTAGTCGGCCGACGGGATGATGAAAAGGACATCGGCGCCCTTTTTGTTGATCACCGGGTCAACGTGGATCCCGAGATCGTCTTCAAGCTCCTCGCAGAGAAACTCGATGTTGTCCTTGAAGGTGTGCGGCTGGATCCCCAGGTGGTTGCCGGTGCGCTGGCAGTTGGCCACCGGTTCGCAGATCCAGTTGATGTTGAGGCCCACCAACATCATGAGCTCGCGGGCCATCATGGTAACCTCTGCGGTGTCGATTCCGTAGGGGCAATAGACGCTGCAGCGGCGGCACTCGGTGCACTGGAAGAAGTAGTAGAACCACTCCTTGAGCACGTCCTGGGTCAGCTTCCGCCCCCCGCCGAAGGCGCCGAGGAGCTTGCCGGCCAAGGTGAAGTCGTTGCGGTAGATGGAGCGCAGGAGCTCCGACCGCAGGACGGGCATGTTCTTGGGATCGCCGGAGCCGATGAAGAAGTGGCATTTGTCGGCGCAGGCGCCGCAACGGACGCAGGTTTCCATAAAGACCCGCAGCGAGCGGTATTTCCCGAGCCTCTCTTTAAAGCCGTCATGGATGATCTGCTGCCAGTTCTCCGGGAGCTTCCAGTCTTCGTCGGTGGGCGACCACTCGCGAGGATTGGCGAAGTGCATGTACTCGACACTCTTGGCTCCCCCCGGGTAGGACCACGTGCCGCGCCGGGATTCGAAATCCACCGACGGGTCCATCCAGTTCTTCCTCGGAGGGTCGAGCTCGATCTGAATCAGTTCTTGAGGTGACTTTTCCGCCATGGCTTACTCCTTGTCCAGGACGTAGCCGGAGGCCACCAACTTGTCATGAAACTCCTCCTCCCACTCGGCATGGGTATGGCCGATGATGGGCGGATTCCACGGGTTGACGTGGCGCTTGGCGCGGTTGTTGTTGGCGAGGTTGCGGGTCGGCGAGAGAAAGACCCCCGGTGCATGCAGCAACTTCGAAAACGGGAAGTAGACGAGCAGGACGCTGACCAGGAAAACGTGCACGAAGTACAGTGCGCCGACGTCCTGGGGGGCGACCAGCCGGAACGAGGCCCAACCCGCGATCGCCGCCTTGACATTGACGATATCCACCTTCTCCAGGTGCCGCATGAGGAATCCGGAGATGGCGATCCCGAGCAGCAGGTAGAGGGCAAAATAGTCCGACGGCAGCGAGATGTACTTCACCTTCGCATCGGCCACCCGGCGGAGCAGCAAATAGCCCAGGGAGACAATGAGAAGCACCGAGGTGGCGTAGATGACGGGCACGCCGACCTGGAAGAAACCGTCGACATTCTGGACGAGATCGACGACCCACGGCACCGGCTCGACAAAGAACCGGAAGTGCCGGAAAACCACGATCAGCATCGACCAGTGGAACGCCAGCCCGGCGGCCCAGAGGTACTTGGTGCCGATGTAGTTGAGCTTCTCCTTGTTGGTGAGGAGCTCGACCCTGGTGTTCCTGAACAGAGATCTGAAGAAAAACACCTCGAGGAACATCCGTCCCAGGACACCGAACGTGGCGCTGGGATTGTCGAACTCGGAGTTCTTGATCCAGGGCAGTGACTTCTGCTGACCCGCGGTGGTGGGAATACGAAACGGCACCGGCACCCGCGCCCAACGAATCACCCTGGCTACGATACCGACCAGGAAGATCGCGAACGCGACGCCCGGGATCACCGCCCCGAACACCAAACGCAGATTGTCAGAGGCGACCGCCGTGACGGCGAGCAGCGCCAGAACGGCAACTGCGACGAGGGAAACCAAGGCACCCATCGACTCGAGTCCTCCTTCCTAAATAGACCCGTTCGGGTCGAGTTCCGAACGAACTCGGCCCCCGGGATGATCCCCACACGCGGCGGCAGGGCTGCATCGCATCATGTGTTCATCGCCGCTCACGCGTTGGATGGTGGTCCGCCGGCTCGTTGCTCGCGCCACGAGTTGAGGCGTTCCATCACCTTGAGAGATCGATTGCGGATTTCCTTCACCCGGATGTCATACACCTGTTCACGGCAGTGGTTGTAGACGTCGAACGCGGCCAGCAGCATCTGATCGACCTGGTTGTCGAAGAGGGCTTTGCAATCGCTCGTCGCCGTGTCCACAACCGCGGCGAACACCTCTTTGAGCTCCAGGACGAACCCCACCGCCCTTGACGGTGACATCTCCTGCAGCGCTCGGATCCTGACGATGCGATCGATGGCGGCCTCGACCTCATGGGGATCGCGACCATCGAGTATCGCGTCGAGAATCGGCGCCAACTCGTCCCGCAGCCCGGCGCCGACCGGATTGGCAAACGGGTCGGACTGGCCGCGAAGAAAGCTCGCAGTTTCGGCGGGGTAGTGATCGACGATCCGGTCAAACCACCTCTTGAGCATCTCGGTCCGGTCTTCCTGGCTGAGCGTGAGCGGCATCGATCCCCTCCCGAATCGAGTTCTTCACTGCAACAGATGTGCCAGTGACTCGACTCTCGCCCATCGACGCAAGATACTCATCCTGCGCGACCTTGACTCGTCTCAACATCTCCGAGGGGGCGGCGGGCTGCCACGGACGTTTCAAACACGTAACGACCGGTGCTCGCCTCGCCGCAGGAAAACAAAAAATGCCCCGCCGCCTCGCCTCCGAGCGGGGACGAGACGGAAGGGCGAAATCTGCGATGATCGCTTGTGGTCAGACGCAGCCGGTCGGCTTCGGCAGGCCGGCGACTTTGCAGGCGCCCTTTGCCGGACCCGACGGAAACAGCTCGTAGATTTCCTTGAGCTGGAATCCGGTCTGCTTGCAGAGCTTGCGGATCATCGGCGCCACACCGAACTGGAGGTAATAGTCACGAAGGTAGTTCACGACCTTCCAGTGATCTTCGGTGAGTTCATCCACGCCCTCGGTGGTTGCCAGCGCGAACGCTACTTCCTGATTCCACGCCTCTGGCTCCATCATGAAGCCGTCTTCATCGACGGTGATCGAAACGCTGCCGTGTTCAAAAGTCGCCATTTTTCAATCCTCCCTTTTCTTTCCCGGGCCTTCGGCCCCGGTGATTTCCACGAGTGTCGTGTTCGCGTTACGGGCTTTTTTTATCTGGGCCTTTTCCAGGGCCTTGACGAAATCCTGCGTTGGGGCGTGACCGAGCTCGATGGCTCGCGCGAGGTGCCGTTCGGCCGCACCGTGGTTGTCCATGGCCAGATAGCCCACCGCCAGGTGGTAGTGGGCGGCCGGGTGGTTCTTTTCGAGTTCGAGCACTCTCTCGTTACACTTCACGAGGTTTTCCGGGTCATTGAGGTAGAGATATGCCTGCCCTAGGTTGTAGTGTCCGATCACAAGCGTATCGTCGAGCCGAACGGCTTGAAGATTGGCATCACGACAACCCTCGAACTCCCAACGCATCAACCGGACCCCACCGAGGTTGACCCATGCCTGGATCATCTCCGGATCGAGTTCGACGGCCTTGAGATACGCCTCCTCGGCACTCTTGACCCGTCCCGAAATGGTCTGGGCAAGCCCCAGGTTATAGTACGCCGCTGCGGACTCGGGGCTCTCCTCGATCGCCTGCAGGCATCGTTCGATACGGTGCCTTTGGCTTTCACGACTCATCGATCCCTCCAAACTTCTCGAGGAGACGCTCGAACGCCCGGCGTTCGTCCGGATCCTCGAAATCGACATGCTCAGCGACCTGCTCGGACACCGGCCGGACCGCCTCGGGCGCCGCCTCCGCGATTCTGGTCAGGGCGCGGATGATCTCCATGCGGAGGCCAGCGTCCCACGACAGTGAGGCGAGGGGGCCGAGAAACGGAGCAACCAGTTCGGGGTCGTTCAACCCGATCTCAGCCACCGCGGGGATGCCGTAAAGACCGTTGGTGGCCGACTCGTCATTCAACGCCCACATGAGGCGACGGGTGAGGTTGATTCCGATCTGAGGAAACGCGGCTGCAGCCTTGCCGAGGGCCCGGGCGGCGCGACGGCGGATTTCTTCATCCGGATCCCAGAGTCGGCCGAGGAGAAAACGACTCACGCCGGAGTCCTGGGTCGCCAGCGCGCCCAGTGCCTGCTCGTCTCCGACCCGGAGCAACTCCATCACTCGTCCCTTCAGCCCCATGCCGCTGCCGGCTGGGTGTGGTCGGCGGCGTGGATCATCGCCTGGGCGAGGAACCCAGACGCCCAGTTGAGAGAAGCAGAAGCGTGGAGGTGCAGATACGACGCCCATACCCGGCCGACGACGATGCCGTCACGGCCGCCACCGGTTCCGGTGCCCCGCGTCACGCCGGCCACGGTGGCTGCACCATCGCTCCCGGCGACGATCCGCGAGTAGTGGAATTCGTGGCCGACCAACTCGACCCCAACGGGGAAAAAGGGGTTGTCGCGGTCGATCACGACCGTTTCGTAACCGTGACCCTGCGGCCGGTCTGTCTGTTCGATCGCCAGATCGAGCACCCCGGCCATGGGATGAACGACACCACCCACCCGGAGCTCCCGGGCGAGGTACATGAGCCCACCACACTCGGCGTAGACCGGGAGACCACTGTCAACCCGCGCCTTGACCGACTTCGCAAAGCCCCGGTTGTCGGCGAGCCTTGCTGCGTGCACCTCCGGAAAACCGCCCCCGATATAGAGACCGTCGAGGTCCGGGAGAGCGGTGTCGCTGCTCGGCGAGACCGCCACCAGACGGGCCCCGGCGAGTTCGAGCGCCTCCAGGTTTTCCGGATAGTAGAAGCTGAACGCAGCATCGGAAAAGTAACCGATGGTCACCCGGGTCCGACCAGGAAGGATGTCCGCCACTTCAAGCGCAACTTCCGGGGCGGAGGCTGCGATGCTCTCGAGTTGCTGCAGATCAACGTATTCGGTCACTGCGGCTGCGGCACGGGCGATGGCCTCATCCCGACGTGGGTGTTCGACGGCCGTCACGAGACCGAGATGACGACCCGGAAGTGGGTCCTCTCCCCGAAGACGCGGGATGGCGCCCAGCACGGGTACTCCGGTGGCGGTTTCGATGGCCTCGCGAATCACCCCCTCCTGGCGGGCGGTCCCGACCCGGTTGAGGATGACGCCGGCGAGGTTGAGCTCCGGATCGAGATGAATCGAACCCAGAACCGCGGCGGCGGCGGTCCGCGTCATCTTCGTGACGTTGACGACGAGGACCACCGGAGCACCGAGGAGCTTGGCCAGAGTTGCAGTCGAGTGGCTCCCGGCGGCGTCAACGCCGTCGAAGAGGCCACGGTTGCCTTCCACCAGGAGGAAATCGGCGCCGGCAGCAGCCATCACGGCGCGACCGATAGCCCCCTCCTCCATGAGATAGGAATCGAGGTTGCGACACGGGCGGCCGGTGGCGGCGGTCAACCAGGCGGCGTCGATGTAATCCGGACCCTTCTTGAAGGCCTGGACCACTCGACCTCGATCGGCCAACGCCCGGCACAGACCGAGGCTGACCAGGGTCTTGCCGCCGTCGCCGGACAAACCGGCGACCACCAGTCGTGGGGTTCGCAGTTTCATGGATCGACCGTCCGTACGCCCCCGCTACTGGCCCACGATGAAACCGCAGGGACACTCCTCCCAGCACTTCTTGCAGCCATCGCAGATTTCGATCTTCTTGATCTTGAAGAAATGACCGGGGGAAGGCGGGTCGACCTTGGCAAAGACGTTCGCCTGGCAGTACATCCAACAGTTTTCGCAGCCGAAGCACCTTCCGCAGCTGAAGCAGCGATCGGCCTCGATGAGTTCATCACCGGGGGCCAGACCGAGGTCGACCTCGTCGAAGGGATTCGCCAGACGCTCTTCGGGCGACTTGACCTGACGCTGGGTCCGCTCGATGGGTTTGTACCAGTCGAGCTTGATCTTGTCGCTGCGGATCATCTCGCCCTGGTCGATTTTCTTCAGCTCTTTGCCCTGGAGCTTGGCGTCGATGGCGATGGCCGCCATGCGAGCCTGGCCGATGGAGGTCGTAGCGATTCCGAGATTGATGTTGTCGCCGCCGGTCCAGACGCCTTCAACACCGGTAAAGCCCCATTCGTCGCCGTTGAGCCAACCGTCACCGAGCTCCTCGGAGTGCATGGCCGCAAGGTCCGGTTTCTGGCTCACCGCGGTGATGACGGTCTGAATCGGCAATTCGTAGGTGTCGCCCTCGATGGGCACCGGACGTCGCCGTCCGGAGGCGTCGGGCTCGCCGAGCTCCATGCGCTGCACGACCATGGCGCGGACGGCGCCCTCGTCGTCGCGGAGAATCTCGATGGGCGCCGCGAGGTATTCCATGTTGATGTCTTCTTCGATGGCCTCATCGATCTCACGGTCGATGGCCGGCATTTCGTCCCGGGTGCGGCGATAGAGGATGGTCACCTGGGCGCCCATCTTCGACGCCATGGCGGCCGAGTCGCCGATGAGTCGTTTGGACACGCGCGCGGCGTCGATGGCGGTGTCGCCGCCACCGATGACCACCACGTTGGTGCCGATATCGACCTTTTTGCCCGAGTTTGCGTGGTTGAGAAACTCGGTCCCGGTCCAGAGCCCCGGACCGTCTTCACCGGGGATGCCCATGGCTTTGCCCTGGTGGGCGCCGATGGCGACGTAGATCGCGTCGTAGTCTTTCTTGATATCGTCGTAGGAGACGTCTTTGCCGATCTTGGTGTCCAACTTGAGCTCGACACCGAGATCGAGAATACGTTGGACCTCGGCGTCGATGATCTCGCGCGGCAGCCGGTAGACCGGAATCCCGTAGCGGAGCATACCGCCGGCCTTCGGAAGACTCTCGAAAACGGTGACCTTGTAGCCACGACGGGCCAACTGGTAGGCACATGACAGACCCGAAGGTCCGGCGCCGATCACCGCGATCTTTTGCTTCTTGTCCGCTTCGCCCTCGATCCTCTGGGCTTTGAGGCCGTGCTCGAGGGCATAGTCACCGATAAAGCGCTCGACCGAGTTGATCCCGACCGCTCCGTCTTTTTTGCCGCGGTTGCAGCCGGTCTCGCACGGGTGCGGGCAGACCCGACCCATGACGGACGGGAAGGGGTTGGTTTCCATCTCGAGCTGGAAGGCCTGTTCAAGGGCTTCGTCGAGGCTCAGACCGAGCTTCTCGCGCAGCTGGATGACGGTCAACCAACCACGGATTTTGTTGCCACTCGGGCAGTTGCCGGTACACGGAGGGAGGCTCTCGACATAAACGGGACGCAATGCCGAGAGCTGCGAACCGCTACCGCCTCCGCCGCCCTTGAGTCGGGACTCGAAGGTGCCCGATTTCTCTTTGTCTTTTTTCTTCAATAAACCCATGAGACACGTCTCCTCACTGCGTCGACTGAATCCTGATCAGAGGCTCAGGAGAGCTTCGACATGTGCTGTTTGAACTTCTCCAGCTCGCCGAGGATCGTGTCGTGCTTCTGCTCGTCGCGGAGCAGATAGTCGAGCAGGATCTTGGCCACCGGATCGGTGGATTCTGCTTTGAGATTCGTCGCCAGTTCAATGGTCTGGCGCTCGAGTTCATCGTGCGCCTCGAGTTGGCCCCACACCTCGGCCAGTTCCTCGGGCTGCAGGGTGATGGGAGTCTTGGTCATGCTGTCGATGAGGAACTGCTGCACTCGGTGGTGCTGGACGGAGTCGTTTCGGATGATCTCCATGATTTGACGAATCAGGAGGTTGTCGGTCTTCTCCATGATCTGCGCCGTGGTTTCGATGGCGTCGCGCTCGATGCCCTGCCACTGCCGGAGAACATCCACCGCTTCGGCAGTCCGCTCCGGTCCGCTCTTTTTGGTACGCGCCATAACATCCTCCCGTATGAGCGAGGCGGGTACGGGAGGGGCGAGACAAGCTCGACTCCTCCCGACCGCACAATGTAAATTTTTCGCTTACGCCTCGGGCAGCGTGACGTAGCTGCCGCCAGCGTATTTGTAGGTCAGACGACCCGAGTCGATGAGGGTGCGCAAAGCCTTCTTGCACATCTTCTTGTCGACCTCGTCACCGAACTTTTCCATCATCTGCTTGGAAACGTCCATGGGCTTGAGATCTCTCTTGCCCTTCATGGATGAAACCAAATCGAACATGGCGTCGGCCACCTGATCAACTGTCACTTCGTCGGCCATGATGCCCTCCTCAGTGTTGTCGGATCTGCGCCGTCCTGGCATAACTCTCGCCGGCGTGCTTGAAGTCGTCGATGTGATACTTGGTGAACTTGATGCCGGTGAGCTCGAAGAACTTCGGCCAGCCGATGCGATCGATCCACTCACCCATCCGCTCGTGCTTGCGGGCATTCTCGGCGTAGACGTTGACGATGTTGAGCACCGCGTCGACCACCTCGGGCCAGCGCGGCGGGTTGTTGCGGATAAAGGGGATGGCGAGCTTCGAGAACTTGGGCGCGACGCGCGAGTTCGAGACCTTGCCGCCGACCCAGATGGAGATACCGTCGGTCTGAGCGTTGTTGATCTTCACCGCCGGGCAGACCGTGTAGCAGTTGCCGCAGTACATGCACTGCTCTTCGATGATCTCGACGGAGTTGACGCCGTCGACGGTCGCCGGACGAATCGCGCCGGTCGGGCACGAGGCCACGAGGGTCGGGATTTCGCACATCTTCGGCAGGTCGTTGTGCTCGATCACCGGCGCCCGGGTGTGGACGCCGAGGATCGCGATGTCCGAGCAGTGGACCGCGCCGCACATGTTGAGGCAGCACGCATAGGCGACGCGGAGCTTGGCCGGCAGATCCATGTTCTGGAAGCGGGGCATGAGCTCATCCATGACTGACTTGACGACGCCCGAGGCATCGGAGGCCGCCGAGTGGCAGTGGACCCAGCCCTGGGTGTGGACGATGTTGGAGATCGCGTTGCCCATGCCGCCGATCGGAAAGCCATACTCCTCGACTTCGGCGATCAGGGGCTCAATCTTCGACTCGTCGCTGAGAAGAAACTCGACGTTGTTGCGGCTGGTGAACCGCAGATGGCCGTCACAGTACTTGTCGGCGATATCCGCGAACTTGCGGATGGTGGTGACGGCGATCAAGCGGGGCGAGCCGCAGCGCACCGTAAAGACCTTGTCGCCGGATTCGGCAACATGGACCATCACACCGGGTTTGAGGATCTCGTGGTAGTCCCACTTGCCGTAGTTCTTCTTGATCACCGGGGGCAAGAACTGTTCGTAATTTGGCGGGCCGATATCGGTAATACGTTCGTTTGCCATTGAATCCTCCTTCCCTATTCTTCCGTCTCGAAGATTTCGTCGTCGAAGAAGATGTAGGGGTTCGAGCGCGGCGCCATAACCATCTCGGGGATCGGGTCGAGACCGATCTCTTCGAGGAAGTTGGACAGTCCGACGCGCTGGATGAACTCGCCGGTGCGCTCACGGAGCTTGCCGTGCTCGCCCCAGAGATCCCAGATCGCCTCGGTCAGCTCTTTGAGATCTTCATAATCCGACTCCGGATCCATCTCGAGGAAGGGCACGAAGACCGAACACAGCAGCGCGCCGCCGACGATGGGAGCCTTGCCGCCGATGAGGATCGTTGCGCCGCGGTCTTTGCCGGGTTTGAGCGCCTTGGGCATCACGTTGATGCAGTGCATGCATCTGACGCAGTTGGCGTTGTCGATCTCGAGAGTCTTGCCGTCCCACTCGATGCAGCGGGTCGGGCAGAGATCGCAGATCTCTGTTTCGATGTCGACGGTCTTGGCGTAACCGAGGACAGCAGCCTTGTTGACCTGGATCTCGTCGCGCCAGGTTCCCATAACAGAGCAGTCCGACCGGGCGATGGACGCCACACAGTCGTTGGGGCAACCGGCGAACTTGAACTTCCACTTGTAGGGGAAGAACGGCCGGTGGAGCTCGTCCTGGAAGTTCTGAGTGATGTTGTAGCAGGCGTCCAGGGTGTCATAGCAGGCCCACTCGCAACGAGCGGGGCCGACGCAGCACGACGGGGTGCGCATGTTCGATCCGGAACCGCCAAGATCCCAACCGGCCTCGGTGAGATCTTTGAACAGCGGCTCGATGGCCTCAGTGGTCGAACCGAGAAAGACGATGTCGCCGGTCGAACCATGCATGTTGGTGAGACCAGAGCCGTGCCGGTCCCAGATGTCGCACAGGGTGCGCAGCGCATCCGAGGTGTAGAACCAGCCTGAAGGCTGATTGATGCGGTGGGTGTGGAACTCGGCGACATTCGTAAACTCGGCCGCGAGGTCCGAGTAACGACCGATCACGCCGCCGCCATAGCCCATGACACCCACCAGACCACCGTGCTTCCAGTGGCTGATGTGCTCCTCATAGGAACGCTCTACCTGACCCAGTAGGTCCTGGATCATCGGGCGATGGGCCTCTTTTTTGATCTCCTTGACAAAGCTCGGCCACGGTCCCTTCTCGAGCTCGTCAAGCAGCGGCGTCTTGTACTTCATTTTTGTCATGGCCACTCCTTTCAAATCGATATCTCGTAAAATCCACGGCAACTCAAGGGCGCTGGACGGAACGATCTTCGCCGGCGCCTGAGTCCACTCAAACTCAACTCCTCCTTACATCATCGATGTGGTGCTCGCCGACGAGCCGGAGAACACCACCATCGAAAGAAAATCCAAACGCGGTATCTCGGCGGGAGTCTCGGAGACGGGAGTGACAAGCGCGAGCACCACCTCGTAGACCGAGCCCTCGGGCTCTTTTGTCTTCAGTGGTCCACAATCTGTTGCATCGGCTTGCCACAATTCTTCTTCCTACTGTGCCTGGAAGAGACACCTGCGCCGGCGAATGGTCCTGCAACCCCTGTGCCAGTAGCCCACCTTGGGAGACAAACCGAAAGTCACTGAGAACAGGTTGTTTCAGCTTCAACCAAACGACCGGGATAGCGGATCGAGAAACCGGCTCGTTACCGAATCGTAACTCCGGTGTGGAGCCGATTAACCCTCTCCCCCGGGATCCTGAACCGACCGGTGCCGTCCGTCCCGTGTCGGGACCTCGATATCGAGGTCTCTGAGCTTGCGAAACAGGGTGCTGTTGTGAATCCCGAGCTCACGCGCGGCCGCTCCACGATTGCCTTGATGGCGGTGAAGCGAGTCGCTGATCAGGAGCTTCTCCATCTCACGCAACGTCAGGTTGGATCCGATTGGGGCCGCCCGTGATCCGACGGTTTGCGCCAGCTCCGGTGGCAGGTGGTGCGGCTCGATGATGCTGGTGTTACACAGCACGAAAGCGTGCTCGATGATGTTTTCCAGCTCGCGGGCGTTTCCCGGGTAATCATGACTCATGAGAACATCGAGAACCTCGTCGGACACGCCAACGACGTCCTTGCCCTGCAACCGATTGAACCGCCCGATGAAGTGATCGATGAGGAGTGGGATATCCTCTCGTCGTTCCCGGAGGATCGGCAGCTCCAGCCGCATCACATTGATGCGGTAGTACAGATCTTCGCGGAAGGCCCCATCCCGGACCAGTTCTTTGAGATCACGGTGGGTCGCCACAACCACCCGAACATCGGCTTCGACCGGTTCAACCGCCCCCAGAGGCTCGTAGACCTGCTCTTGCAGGACTCGCAGGAGCCGAGCCTGCATTGCGGGTGAGATATCGCCGATTTCGTCGAGGAACAGCGTTCCCCCCTCGGCATGGGCAAAACGCCCCGGTCGATCCTCGCGGGCGTCGGTGAAGGCCCCGGCCCTGTAGCCGAAGAGTTCCGACTCGAGCAAAGAATCCGGCAGGGCTCCGCAATTGATGGCCACGAATCGTTTGTCGCGGCGCGGCGACATGTTGTGAATCGCGCGCGCAAACAGCTCCTTGCCGGTGCCGCTGGCGCCATGAATCACCACCGTACTGTCGCTGTTAGCCACTGCAGGGAGGATGCCGTAGAGATCGCGCATCGCCTGGCTGCGTCCGATGATGTCTCCGAGAGAATAGCGAGCCTTGAGCTCCTTCCTCAACTCCTCAACCTGACTGACGTCGCGAATCGTCTCGACGCCGCCGATAAATCGTCCGCTCTCATCCCGCAAGATCGAGGTCGACACACTGACCGGCAGCTTGCGCCCCCGAGCATCGATGATGAAAGCCGCGCGGTTCGCCACCGGTTCGCCGGTGTCCAGGGTGTGGCGGAGAGGGCAGACGCTGTTGCAGATGCTCGCCTGGAAAACCTCGCAACAGCGCCTGCCGATGGCCTTCCCCCGAGGAACCCCCGTGAGTTTCTCGGCCGCCGAATTGAAGTAGGCGATCTGCCAATCCTTGTTGACGGTGAAGACCGCTTCGGCAACGCTGTCGAGAATGATCCGCCCGATTCCGGGCGCGTCGGCATCCACAGTCCGGCCCCCCGAGACTCAACCTAGTCGCGATCCCGGCTGTGGTCAAGATCGCGTCGTTTGTTTTCTCTTGTGCCATACTGTTGGCTGGATGGAGTCATGGCTGGGAATCACGTCGAACTCGATCGACAACAAGACAAAGACCACACCGAACCCTTTGGTGAGGCACGCGGCGCATCCGGGTCCGCCGCCGGTGGGGCACCAAACCATCCCGATCAGAAACGGCTCGGGACCACTGCTGAAGGTCGGCACGGGAACCCTCCTGGCATACCTGGGCGGCGCGGTGGTTCTTTCGGTCCTGGTTTCCCTGGCCGCCCCGATTCTGCCGCCGATCGCCATCGGGGCTCTCCTCATGTGTGCGCTGCTGGTCGTCGGGTGGTTGACCTTCGTTCGCCGACCGCCTTGGAACGGCAACAACGTCCGAGTCAAGGACCTCCGGCAGGAACTCGATGTGACACGCCGCCAGTACCAACGCCTGTTCTCGGCGGTCCCCGACTTCATCTGCGTGCTCGACAAGGACCACAACATCCTCGAGGCGAACGATTCCTACCGACAGACATTCGCCGCCGACGACCGGTCACTGTGTTATCAGGTCTGTAAGCGGCGCACCTCAAGATGTCCCCACTGCGTCGTGGACGCCACCTTCTCCGATGGTCTGCCCCGAACCGAGGAGGAGATCCTCGTCACCCGCACCGGGCGACGCATCAACGCGCTCGTCCACACCCAGGCGATCTTCGACGAGGATCTCAATATCAACGCAGTCATGGAAGTCTTCACCGATGTCACCGAGGTCAAGAGGCTGCAGCGTCAGCTGGCCCTCACCGGCCGCGCCGTCGCCGGAACCGCCCACCGGATCAAGAACATCCTCATGGGGCTCGAGGGCGGCATCTTCATCGTCAACGACGGTCTCGAAGAGGACGATCGCCAGGCGATCACCGACCGGCTGGGAGATGGTCGAACGCAACGTCCATCGGGTCGCAGCCATCGTCAAGGACCTGCTCTTCTGCGCCAAGGAACGCAAACCCGAGTTCGAGCGCGATGTCTGCCCGCAGGATATCGTGCTCGAGGTGCGTGATCTCTTCGCCGATCGCATGGTCGACGAGGACATTGAGATCCACGCGCACGTACCGCCGCCCCACCATCGCGGGACCTTCGACCCCGAGGCCATTCACAACCTGCTCTGTAACCTGGTCGCCAACGCCATTGACGCCTGCCGCTTCGATCCGTCAGAGCAGAAAAACGGGCATCGGGTCGATCTCCGCTGCTCGAAAAACGGCGACGGGCAAACCGTCTTCGAGGTCGAGGATGACGGTGAAGGCATCCCCGAAGAGCTGACCTTGAAGGTCTTCAACGAGTTCTTCTCGTCCAAGGGGACCGAAGGAACCGGAATCGGCCTCCTCGTCGTCCAGAAGGTGGCCGAGGAGCACGGGGGGACGGTGACCTTCAAATCCACGCCCGCCGAGGGTACGGTCTTCACCGTGACCATTCCGCAGCCCGCCGACCCAGACTCCGTTCAGGACTCGGGCAGACTCCCAGTCCGCGACGAAGCACAGCCCAACTGACCCGCATCCCTCGGTGTTCACCTGTGGACAGCAGAACGCGGCGGCTCGCCGGCCGACACCTCCCCGTGCGACGGGCAACGAGCCGGTCAAGCTCAGGGAGCGCCGATCAGCTCCTTGACACTTTCGAGGAACGGCTCACGCTCGATGGGTTTTTCGACGATCACCTCCGGTTTCGGGAGATCGCCGAAGTCGCCGAAGAAATCGTCCGACCGGGTGAGACCGGTGAGAACGATGATGGGAATCGAGGCTGTTTTTTCCGAGGTCCGCAGACCTCGAAAGGCCTTGATTCCGCTCTTTTTCGGCATCAGCACGTCGAGGGTGATGAGATCCGGCTGGTGCGCCTCGGCCAGCCAAACCCCCTGATCGCCATCGGCGGCCGACTCGGTCTCGTACCCGGCTTTGCGGAAGACGGCCTCGAGATACACCCGCATGTCTTTCTCGTCATCGATGATGAGGATCTTCTTGGTCATCTCGGATTCCTCCCTATCGCCATCTAGTTCGCCCCGGGTCGAATGCCAAGCGCGGCCCTCGCCTCGGGGGTATCGATTCGTTTGAGCACTTCGCGGATCGGCTGACGCAGGTTCTCGTTGTCGAGCGACCGGATGATGCAATCGATCAGGTCCGGGTCGCGTAGAACGGCAATTTCGTCCGCGGCGCACTCGACGAGCTTCGGGTTCGCGCTCGCCAACGCCGAGCACAGGTACTCGACGGCAAGCCCGCCCGTTTCTCCGCCCTTCTGAGCGATGGTTCCGAGGGCCTTGAGCGCCTTTTCGCTGCGTTTGAATCGTCCGATGGCTCGCACCCCACGCAGACCACCACCGTAGACATCGACAAAGGCCTCAACGGCTTCTTCGCTCTTTCGCTCGGGCTCTTTGTCGGCCTCCTTCGCAGCATCTTCAAGAAACGACTCATCGGCGTAGTACTCAATCGCCATCCTACGAACGGCGGCACTGTAGGCCGTGTCCTCGGCGATGGACTCGATGATGCGCCGATCGGTGATGCGCGAAAAACACATCCCGATCAACTCGAGGTTGTCCGGTGATTTGAGCAGATCGGCGAGAATCCTCTGAGAGAACATCCGTTCCACGGCGACCAGGCGCACATCGAGGAATTCCCCATTGCGAGCCACTCGCTCCAGGTGCAGATCATTGGTCAATCGTGAAACGGCGGTCAACCGCACCCGCGCGGAGTCATCAGTGCAGGCAACCTTCAGGACAATCTCCGGATCTTCGAGCTTCTCCACTGCTTTGATTCGGACGTTCGGGTTCGGATGTTCGTGGTCCTTCTTGTCCCGAAACCGCTTCGAACTCTTGCTTTTTTCCATCACGTTCATGGGAGCCCTCCTTTCACATGGGGGCATCGTTGCTCGCCGATTGACCCGAGGTCGTCATCGAGCGACCCGAGCATCGCGTGTTTCGGATCCAACACCAGGTCAGTCATTCGTCACTCCCAACGCCCGCTCCACAGCCCCGATGAACTCGTCCGGCACGATGGGCTTGTCGAAGACCGCGAACGGGTGGCTCACCGCGAGGTGCCGACCCGCGAGGCCGCTGACGACGATGATCGGGGTATCGCGGAGCGCTTCCTGCTTCATCAACCGACGGTAGAAATCGGTCCCGGTTTGGTCGGGCATCTGCAGATCCAGGACGATCAGATCCGGTTTCTCCTTTTCGGCCGTGGCCAGCGCCTGGCCGCCGTCCTTCGCGGTCACGACTCGATAGCCGGACTTCTCCAGGACCGCGGTGAGGAATGCCCGGACATCCGCCTCATCGTCCACAACCATCACTGTGTAGCTCATCACGGCCTCCGTTCCTGCGACATTCCTGCCTCCAGACTACCGTTCGTGTTCGCGCTCGGTCAAGAACCGCCAGAAGGGGATAAAGCTCACCAGCAGGAGACCGGCAACGATATAGCCGATTCCCTTGGTGTGCGTCAGAAAATCAAAGAGTGTATGCATCTTTCTCTCCTCAGTGGACACCCTTCCAGTCGGGGTGCTCGTACATGATCGGCATTCGATTCGCGATCCACCTGAAGACCACCACCGCGAAGGTGATGAAGGCCACAGTCACCCAGATCTCCATCCAGCTCGGGATGTAGGTCTCGGTGGTGGGTTTGTTCCAATTGAAGGCGACGAAGGTGATGTTGAAGCGATTGAGCATGATGCCGATGACGGTGATGACCGCCGCCACCCGAGCCAGAAGCAGTCGTTTCTCGCGATAGGCTACGGCAAAAAGCAGGCACGGGAGGAGCACGAAACCGAGAACTTCGAAGAGCCAGTAGGCGCCCCACCCGGTGCCGAGCAGGCGCCACTCGTCCTCGAGGGCGAGGGCGACGACCTTGATCGAGAAGTAGATGGCGAGGGTCACCGCCGCCGCCTTGGCGAGACCGAAGTTGATTCGGTGGAAGTGCTCCTCGGTGATCTCGATCTGGCGGTGAAACGCCCGGTGCGAGACCATCCCCTCGACAATCACCATGGCCATGCCGGCAGCCACCGCCGAGACAAAGAAGTGAACCGGGATGTGCGCCGAGTACCACAAAGGGTGGAGCCGGGTCGGGGCCACCATGAACATGGCGCCGAGGGTCGACTGGTGCATGGTGGAGAGGATCAGCCCGAAGATGGTCAGTGCGATGGTCATCCTGGCGACGATCTTGCGAAACTTCTTGAGGCCGAGCCACTCGAAAACCGCCGGTGTCGTCTCGATGAAGAGCACGGTGAGATAAAGGGCGACGCAGAGTGAGACCTCGAAAAGCGGCGAGGTCGGCCCGGCTGATCTGATGAACGGATAGGGGAGCCGCCATGGGCGACCGAGATCCGCTAGCAGGCCCAGAACCACCAGGAAGTACCCGAGGAAACCGGTGAGCAGGGCGGCGCGCACGACAGGCTTATACTCCTTCATGCCGAAGAGATAGACGGCGCACGAGGTGACGAAGCCGCCGGCGGCGAGGGCGACGCCGCTCATGACGTCGAATCCGATCCACAGACCCCACGGATAGGTGTTGCTGAGGTTGGTTGTTGCCGCGAGGCCCTGGGTGAATCGAATACCGAGGATGATGGCCCCCCCGGCGAGAATGATCCCGGTGATGACGTTGAACGGCGTCAACCAGCCGGTCCTGCCCTCCACCGGGACGGCATCTACGGCGACGTCACTCATGACTCACCCCCCTTTTCCGCCTCGGCAAGGACCTTCTTGACCGCCATGTTCACCGCGCGTTCCTTGTCCTTCGCGGCACGCTCCGCGGCCGCCGCGATCTTCTTCTGGCCCTCCTCCTCGGTGGTCGCCACCGCCTCGGCCACCGCTTCCTCTCGCTCGGCCTTCGCCACCGCCTCGTGGCGCTTGGAGAAGGCGTACATCCCCATCAGGAGACCGGGATAGATGGTGACCACCAGCGGTACCACACCCAGATAGCTGGTGGCGATGGCGGGCAGCGGCTCGCTGGTCAGGCCCTCGTCGAGACCGAGATCGCCAAACGACTCGCCCGCCAGGACCATCCAACTCGTCCCTCCGAACTCGTGCTCGCCGAAAATATGGTCGATGTATCGATCCGGGCTCTTCCGGATCCGTTCGCGGGCGACTTTGATGAGCTCCTCACGCTTGCCGAAGGTGATCGCTCCCATCGGGCAGGCCTCGGCGCAGCCGGGGAGCTTGCCCTCTTTGATCCGGTCGTAGCACATGGTGCAACGCATGACCTTTGGCGTCAGCGGGTCCTCATACTCATAGGCCAGCGCATAGTAGGGGCACGCCATGACGCAGTAGCGGCAACCCATGCAGAGCTCAGGGTGGTACAGGACCGGTCCTTCGGGTGTCTTCTCGAAGGCGTGGACCAGGCATACGGTGGCGCAGCAGGGCTCGTTGCAGTGCATGCACTGGAGCTTGCGGTACACCGGAGGCGCCTCGTCGGACCCTTCGGCATACCGGTTGACCACGGTCAGCGAGGTTTCGGTGGTCCTGCGGGTGGTGTCGAAGACGTGCTGATCGTCCACCGGTTCCACCACGGGAGGCAGTCCGTTCACCTCCTTGCAAGCGACCTCGCACGACCGGCAGCCGACACACAGGGTCGTATCGTGCAGCAGACCATAACGTCCGGCATAACCTTCGAACTGTTTGGCGGTGCTGGCTTCCGCCGTTCCGGCGGTGAGCGCCGCCCCGATGGCGCCGCCGATGAAGCCTCGACGGGTGGTTGTCATGATTGTCCCTCCTTGGCAGCGTGGCAGTCGGTGCAACCGTCCTTGAGCTTCAACCGCTGGTGACAGGAGACACACTGCCGGTGGTATGCCACCTTGAGCGATGGCTTGTCTACGGTCGCCGCAGCCAAGTCGCCGTGGCACTCGGAGCATTTTGGCGGTCGCTCACCGGCCGGGCTGTGGTGGTGGCAACCCTCGCACATGGCCTCCGTCGAGCCGTGGAACCGGCGGGCCAGTGAGCTCGAGCGGATTCCCTTGTCCAAACGTTGAATGATCTTCAGATGCGGGAAGTTGGACGCCTCGTAGCTATCCATCAGCAAATCAATGGTCAGCTTCTCCGGCAGATCGTCCGATGCAGCCGGCAGGGCCTTAAGCTCCGGCGCCACCGGGGACCCGTCGGGAATCTCCGGCGGCTCTCCGAGTTGCGGCTGAGGTCCGTCATGGCAGCTCGCGCATCCGCTGCTGCTGTCAGCGGCGACCGTGGTGTCACGGTGGCAACCGCCACAGTCGCCCTCAGCGGCGGCGAGGCGGTGGCAGCCAATACAGCTCAGGGACGAGTTGCGGTCGTGGTGGGCTCTCTCGAGGCTCACCCCACCGCTGTCCTCGCCCGGCCACAGGGTGTGACAGTCGGCGCACGCCTTCATCCGTTGGTGGTGACAGGTGGAGCACGACGAGGATTGCTTCTCGTGATTCTCGTGGTTGAAGCCCACCAACGGCAGGATCGCACCGGGGCCCTCGACCCAGAGACTGTTCGGCTGACCCCGCATCAGCCTCGGCACCTCTTCCAGCTGTTTGATGGCGGCAAGTTGAACGCGATCGTGGCAACCATCACAACGAGTCGGACCGGCGTCTTCGCCGTGGTCGGTGCGCTCGAGGTGGCAGCCCACGCAGTCGCGGTGGACGGCGTCACGCAGCGCTGGCGAGTTGTCCACGGCAGCCGCGCCGTGACAATCACGGCAGGACTCCTCGGTGTTCTTCCGATAGACCAGCTTCTGCGTGGCTTCGTCCCACACGTGGTGGCATTTGCCGCAGTCGTCAGGGTAGGCTTTGACGTGGCGCGCGTGAAGTGAGAGATCGAAGGTTGGTGCGACCCTGGCCGACACCGCCCGGCCCCAGCTTCACGTGGCACTCACCGCAGGTCACTGGACCGCCCTTGCGACCCTCGCCCGACAGACGATGGTGGCAGCCCATGCAGGTGTCGTGGTACGTGTTGGTGAGGTTTTCCCGACCCTCGATTCCCACGACCGCCGCCAGCGCCGGATCGAACCCCTCGTCGTTCACCGTGTGGCAGGCGGCACACCCTTCGGTCTTCAACGCATCCACGTGGGCGGCGTGGTTGAACTCGACGGCCGGCCGCTGCGAGCGCGCCGTCGGTCTCGGGCAAGGCCATTTCAACGGTGGACGGCCCGATGATCCGTACCGGAGTCCGCGAACTTGCTCGGGCCGGCAGGGCCGCGGCCATCAGCAGCAACAGGCAGAGACTCAAACCCAGAATCGTGCATCGCCTCATGGTTACCAACCCCTCATGCTTCCGGCATTTCCATGGTTTTGACCAGCAGCTCGCTGATAAACGACACGTGGCAGCCGAGCTTGTAGTAGCCGATGATGTCCTCGATGCCCGAGTGGCAGTTGTGGCAGGGAGTGATCACCATGTGGGCGCCGGTGTCGCGAATCTGATCGGCCTTGATGCGGTTGCTCTTCATTCGCGAGTTCTTCCACGGGCGGGCCACAGTTGATGAGGCCGCCTCCCGCCTGACAGCAGTAGTTGTGCTCGTAGCGCGGATCCATGTCGCGGAAGTCCTCGCAGATGGCATTGACTACGTAGCGCAGCTTGTCGTGGAGACCGCGGCCGCGAACGATGTTGCACGGATCCTGAACGGTCACCGACCCCTCGTACTTGCGGGCGATCTTGATCCGGCCGCTCTTGATGATGTCGTAGTAGTACTCGACGGCGTGCACCATGGGAATCGGCGGCTTGGTCCAGCCCAGCCACCGCGGACCGTCGTAGACCGCACCGCGGTAGGCGTGGCCGCATTCGCCCATGACCACCCGCTTGACCTTGAGCTGGCTCGCCCGTTCCCAGTGCAGCCGCTCCACCCGGCCCATGGTCTCGAAGTCGCCCGAGTACATGGCCATGTTGGAGTTGTCCCAGCCGTCGGTGGACGGCATGGTCCAGTCGGCGCCGGCCGCCTTGAAGATAATGGCCATGTTGGCGATGAGCTGGGCGAGGATCTTGGGCTCCGGTCCGATGACCGAGTACATGATCTCGGCGCCCTCCTTGTCGAGGGGGATGCGGGTGCCGGCGAGCTCCGCCCGGGCGTCTTCCTCCTGCCACATGAGGGTGTCGATCCAATCGTCCTGCTGGACCCACATCTGGTTCATGGTGGCGGCGTGGCTGTTGGTGGTGTCCTGGAGGTACTGGGGCACCACTCCGAGGAGGTTCAATATCCGCCTTGTGGTCATGATCAGGTAGGAGATGTCGATGCCGAAGGGGCAATACATGCTGCAACGACGGCATGCTCCGCAGTCGATAAACGCAATGCGAGCCGCGTGATGCAGAAACTCGGCGTCGACCTTACCCTTGCGTTTGACCATCTCCCAGATGGTGTCCTTGACCTTGGCCACCGGCGCGTAGTCCGGATCCTTGTCGCGCGAGATATAGCTCTGGCAAGCTTCCGCGCACAAACCGCAGTGGACGCAGGTGTCCATGTAGACCTTGAGCCGAGCCGCCGTCTCCTGGGTGAGCACCTTGTTGATGGTCTGCTCGATCCGTTCCGGCGTGAGCTTCGCGATGCTGTCGTCGACCCCCGGGTCGATGATCTTCATATCTACGAGATCAGCCATGGTGTTCTTCCCCCATCGCATTCAACGTCGCAAAGACAGTGCATTACCAGTCCCTCGAATGCCGCACCGCGCCGAACTCGCTGCCCATGAAGGCACGGGTGAAGGCGAACCACAGCATGTGGACCAGCCGGGTCCACGGGATCGCCAGCAACCAGAGCACGCCGGTCACGATGTGGATGATGATCATGGTTTGATACGGCAGCCATTGCTGATGGGCGATGTAGCCGGTCAGAAACGGCGCCACGACGAGCAGCGCGAGAACGAAGTCCGACGGCTCGCTGACATTCCTCACCTCGGGCTGCACCAACCGCCGGACCACGAAGAAGAGGCAACCGAAGATCACCACCAGCGTCATGACATCGGCCACACCCTCGGGCAGGCTCCACCAACGCAGGCCCCACGACTGTTGCCAGAGGACCGCGTGTCCCATGAGAAACAGCGGCGTCACCAACAGGCAGATGTGGAATGCGAAGGAGATCAAGGTGAAGAAGGGCCGTGTTCTCGTGCTGACGCCGGCGAACGGAAAGACCCAGTGGAGCAACGACCGCATCCCGAACTTCGGGCTCATGGTCGGAAGAACCACCCGCTCCTTCTTGGCCAGCCGAGCCATGGTGACGAATTGATAGAGCAGACCGCCGAAGAACCCGATGAAGGCGATCCAGACCAGAGGGCCGCTGACAAATTCGTACATGCTTCCTCCCTCGGTCATCTCTGAAACCCGGCCGCGACATCGACCACATGGCGGACAAAGGTGCCGTCCTCCACGGCTCGAATGAGCATCTTGCTCCCGTCCGGGCTGAAGATCGGACTCCCATATCATGTCGAACCAGGGGCTCCACGGCCGGCCGTCCATGGCGATGGCGAAGCGACCGTCCCGCTCGACCTTGGCGACCACCCGGGCGCCGTCGGGCGAGAACACCGGCTCCCAGACCATGTCGAAGGTCTCGGACCACGGTCGGTCGTCCACCGCCATGCCCCAGCGGCCCTTTGAACGAACCGTGGCAGCCACCCGGGATCCGTCCGGTGCGAAGACCGGCGGCAGCACCAGGTCGTCGAAGGACGAGGACCACAGCCGGTCGTCCACCACCACCGACCACTCACCGAAGCTCTTGGTCGCGACCGCGGCGATGCGGCTGCCGTCTTGACTCAGCCGCTGGTTCCACAGCTGCATGAAGCGGCTCGCCCAGATCGGCTCGCCGTTCTCGGCGATGGTCCACGAACCCGCGACGCGAACCGGCGCCAACAGACGAGAGCTGCCGTTGCGGTAGACCGGCTCCCAGACGCAGCCGAATCGGTTTTCCCAGGGCACCGAGTCCTCGGCCAGGGTGTATTCGCAGATGTCGAGCCGGACCTCGGCGGCGAGGTGGGCGCCGTCGTCGCTGAAGGCGGGTCCATAGACGTTGATGAACTTCCGCTCCCAGGGCACCCCGTCGACGGCCAGACTCCAGGTCCCCTCCATAAAACCGAAGATGTCCGCCTCGGCGAGGCGCTCCACCTGAACGACGGCCGCCGCGTGCCTCCCGTCAGGGCTCAGGGCGAGGCCCCGTGACGACTGGAATTTCTTCTCCCACGCGTTCGCCGTTGACGGCCACCGTGTACTCCATGTTGTCCTTGATTTGAACCGCGATCACACTGCCGTCACGGTTGAAAATCGGGTTCCAGGCGTACTCCCACCTGTTTTCCCACGGCTCGCCGTCCACCGCCACGGTCCACTCGTCGTCGATCCGCACGAGGGCGGTCAGTTTCCCGTCCGGTGTGAAGGCGAGGTGCCACGCCTTCTCAAACTCGCCTTCCCACCGTTGATCATTCACCGCCACCGAGTATGTTTCCGGCGCGGTGAGGACTGGAGCTGCGATCCGTTCGCCATCGGGGCTCACCGCCCACTCATGGACCTCGTCAAAACGGTCTCGAACCGCGCCGAGATCGCAGATGGCTCGCTTGCCCTTGTTCCAGTCCCATGCTTCGCGATTGACCATGGAGTGGCCCCCTTCGTCACCGGCGGGCCCTGACGAGGACTCCCCCGGTAATCGGAATGCCACAGTGCAACGCTTGTGCCACTGGTTGGTCGCGCCGCAGGAAAGTCATAAGATATTGAAAATAAAAATGTTAGAGAGTTTGATTACACAACACGGGATCTGGTTTCATTGCAAATTGCAATGAAACTGAATAGTGCAGGTTTGCATTTCGCAGTGTTTCGTTTGCTCGGTTCTTTCGTCCGCAGGAGACGCTCAGCGAAACCGCGGCCTCACCCCGTGGGTTCCCGGCGGTTCGCCGAGGACGGGGAGCGGGAGCGGAGGGGCCGAGAGGCGCTTGTTCCTTCGAAAAAAAACGACCCGCCGTTCGGCGGGTCGTTTGATTCTCCTGGAACTGAAATGCCGCCTAGTGCCATTCCCAATCGATAAAGCCCGGCTGGACATCGACCATGGCGTTGACGATGAGCTCCACGAGACCGCCGTAGTAGATCCCCGCCTTCTCGAAGGCGTCGTAGTAGGCGAGGATGTCGCGGATCTGGCCCTTGCAGTTGGAGCACGGTGCGCACACATACTTGTGGTGCGACGGATCCATGGACTCGTCCTGGAAGGCGTTGAGGATCTGGCGGAACTTCCGTCGACCGGTCATCCGGTGACGCCAGTCCTGGAAGTTGTGGCCCGACATGATGGCAAAGCCCGAGCCGCCGCCGCAGCAGTAGTTCTCGACCCCGTGCGGCGCCATCTCGCGGAAGCGTCCCTCGGGCACCACGGCGTCGATGATCTCGCGCTGTGGCGCAACGATGCCCATCAGGCGAACCATGTTGCAGGGATCGTGCAGCGTGACCGGAAAGTCGTTGCGGCTCTTGTCGAACTTGAGCACTCCCGACCGAATGATGTCGCGCAGCGTGACCATGGAACTCTCACGAGGGATGTTGAGATCACCGGTGAGCACCTTGTCGGCAATGACCGTCAGGGCCTTGTGGGCGTGGCCGCACTCGCCGAGGACGATCTTCTTGACCCCGAGTTTCTTGGCAACGGCCGCATGCCGCACCGCGACCCGCGCGAACTGGACGTCGTCGTACCAGACGCCGTAGTTGATCCCGTCGTAGCCGACCACATCGGAGGACAGGGTCCAGCTCAAGCCGGCCGCTTCGAAGACCGTGGCGAAGGCGCCGGGGTTCTCGGGCCAGGCCATGATTTCGCCGGCGTTGTGGATGAGGAGAATATCCGCACCTTGAACGTCAAATGGTGTCTCGATGGGGATACCGGTACGTTCGGCGGTGTCCTCATCGATGAACTCGATATTGTCCTTGACGATCATCGGAGTCATTCCGGTGGATGACCCAACCCTGAGCTGGAGCACCGAGCCGTCGTCGTGGAGCTCCTTGGGAACGATCCCCATCTCCATGCTGGCGATCTTGCGGATCTCACGCGAGAGCAGCGCATTGTCGACGCCGATCGGACAGGTCTGGGCACAGCGCCGGCACACGTTGCAGCGGTAGCTGAGCTCGATCAGCCGGGCCACTGTCTCCCAGTTGAGGTCGATGTCGCCGTGCACCGCGGGTGATGCCTTCTTGATGTACTTGAAGTAGATCCGGCGGATGATCTCGGAGCGATAAACCGGTCGGTAGAGCTCGTTCTCACCGCTCTCTTCATAGATCGGGCACGCGTCGGAGCAGGTGTGACACTTGGCGCAGTGCTCCATGGACATCTCGAAGGGCTGGAGGAAGGTCCAGTTGTCATCGACACTCATGAGCTTCTCGAGCCCGCTGAGAAATCCGTTGACGAGCGCGTCTTCCTCTTCCTTGGTCTTCGGCTTCTCGATATTCACCGCGATGGTGTCGTCGAGCACGACGTACTTTTCGCGAGCGGCGTCGGAGAGTTGCGCGAACTCCGGCTCGTCCTCGAGCTTGTCGAACGGCGGAGGAAGTGGAATCTGCTCGAGGGGGTTGATCTGAGCGAGGGGTTCGCCCGGGTGCTTCCCCATATCCTTGACGCTGTTGGGCTGTTTCATTTGGTCTGGTCCTCCAAAGTAACATCGAGCCAGCTCTTCTTGCCGTCGGCACCGATATGCGGCGCCGACCACGTCACCGGCCTGGAGAGGAGCTCTTGGATGGTCTTCTCCTGTCTGCCGCCGGCCAGGTTCGGCTCATCCGACCAGCGGATGGAGTGGTAGGCAAAGTACTTGCCGATGAAGTGCGACATATGGGTCATCGGGATGTAGGCGGTGAGCAGAGCGAGCAGCACCACCGACAGGGTCAGCAGCATGCCGCCCGTGCCGGCGCCGACGGGTGCGAGGTTGAACGTCACCAGGTTCACGACGAAGGTCTCGACCAAGGCGAAGTTGCGGTCGAAACCGACAAAGGTCACCAGGGCCACGCCAAAGGCCGCGATGAAAAAAACCAGGTTGAAGAGATCGGCGGGCGCCGAGTAGTCGCGAAGTTCGCGACCGCGGCGGCGCATGAAAAGCCCGATGGCGCCGATGATCCCCAAGACCAGCCCCGCGCCGCCGAGGAACGGCACCACGAATGAGAGGATCGTGGCGACCGGCGCCGCAATGCTCTCGGGGAGATAGCCGACGACCAGCCCTCCGGCCAGCATGAGCGCGGTTGTACCTCCCACCAGGTAGAGCCCGAAGTGGAAGGGGAAGGACCGGGTCCAGAGCCTTTTGTTGTGCTCTCTCAGCGCAACCAGAAAGAGAATCTCCGGAACCATGACCTTGAGCTCGCCGAAGAGCGAGACCTCTCGTTTTTTTGTCCACCACTCGGTGTCTTCAAGATACGACCCACCGTACGCCGCCTTGCCGCCACCTTCGTGCGCGACGGGATAGAGCTCCCAGCGCATGTGCATGGGCATCTTCGACCACATCATGAACCGGGCGATGCAGGCGATGAGAAAAAAGACGAGGCCGAGATAGGCGACCACGTAAGCGAGAGTAGTCATCATTATCACCTCATGATCATACTATAGTATTACAATCCATCATGCGAAAGATACTTCATCCCAACGATCATACCGGTAACCAGTTGTTCGGTTGGGCGGAATTTTTCATCAATCTTCCATCGGATCGGGCCACCGGGCTGCCCCACACCGGCACAGCCTTGAGGGCTGCATCTCTCGCAGTTCCAGCAATTGCTATTCCTGAGCGAAACAGTCGGCATTGAGTCCTGCACCCCGGTGGAAGGACCGATCCAGGCGCAGAACAAGTGATTCGCGCTCAAGAGGCTCCGTACCGGACCGAGTCCCATCGCGGATCCAACCCATCGCCGCCGACGGGTCAGAACGCCGCAAAGGCCCGTCGGGACGTTACCGCGAGGTGACGCTCGCGCGGGTATTTGGGCTCAGTCTTGAGATTGAAGATCGGTGACCGCGAACTTTGAGGCGACCCTCTTGGGCACGAACGACACCAGCACGAAGAAGACCGCGGCGATCTCGAGCGAACGAGAAGATCAGCCGCGGGTGATCTCGGGCGGGATGTGGTGGAGGGGGAGAACCACGGTCACCGTCGTCCCCACCCCTTCGGCGCTCTCGAGGGAGACCTTGCCGCCATGCATCTGAACGGCCTCGCGAACGATGGAGAGACCGAGCCCCGTTCCCTCCGCCGCGGCGTGTTTGGCGTTGGGCGCCCGGACGAACTCGAGAAAGACATCGTCCTGAAGATCGGCAGGGATCCCAATTCCCTCGTCAGCCACCACCACCATGGCGTGGCTGCGGTCGAGACCCAGCGCAACGGTGACCGTCCCACCTTCAGGTCTTCGAGTATTTGATGGCGTTGTGGATCAGATTCTCGAAGGCATAGACGAGGTCCGGCGGCACCGCCCAATCGAGGACGGCGGCGCCCTCGTTGATGAAGTGAGGGACCAGCTCGACACTCGCCTCCCGGGCAATCGGGTCGACCGCGTCAAAGATGTCGGCCAGAATCTGGTTGATGCTCACCTTGCGGGCCCACGGCGCCCTGGCGCGGCCCTCGCGCATCTTGGCGAGCTCCAGGAGATCGTTGACGATGGCGAGGAGCGAGTCCACCCGCGACGCGGTTCCCTCCAACAATCGGTGGCCTTCGGGAGACCCCGGGTCGAGATAGCCGTCGATCAGGACCTGAATCGACGTTTTGATGGTCCCCAGCGGCGATCGGAGTTGGTGAGCGGAGATCCGCATGTAGTGCGATTTGCGACGCTCGAGCTGCTCTTGTTCATCGAGGGCGCGCCGCAGCTCGGTCGTGGTCCGGTGGAGCTCGATGTTGCGCGCCTTGAACCTGCTGGTCACCGAATCGGTGAGATAGACCACACCGAAGACAAGGACAATCAGCATGAAGGCGCTCAGGACGCAACCGCCGACCGACGACTGGCCGCCCGCGACGGTGGGGTAGCGAGCGAGCACCCCCAGGTGTTCGAGGACAAAGAGACCTCCGGCCGTCGCCGATGTCGCGAACGCCAGGGCGTACATCGCCCGGGTGTCGATCATGATGGTGCCGATGGCCATGTGGAAGACCACGAACGGCAGAACCGGCGACGCACAGCCACCGGTGAAGTGAACGGTGAAAAAGAGCGCCGCCAGATCGGTCACCATCTGGAGGATGGCGATTCCCCGGAGGGCGGCGTAGTCCTTCTCCGGGCCGAGCCGGACCCGGAGAACGTAGACAAAAACCAGGTTGTACGTCGCAACGAGTGCGGCCATGACGGCCAGGCTCGGCCAGGTCGATGGCATGGAGAAAAACGGCCCGAGCACGGACGCGAGGGCGAGGCCGGCAACGGCCACCCAGCGCAGTTTGCCGAACCAGAGCAGCCTCTCGTGGAGCTCCCAGGCGAAGATGTAGCTGAATCGCTGCTTGTCGGACTCTCCTCGATTGCTCGGCCGGGATACCGGCGCCGGTCGGCTTCGGGGCGAGTTGTCAGCCGTGTCGTTCATGGGTCAGGGTTTTTCGCGGCCCGGACCAACGAGTTCGCCAACCGCAGACATGAGGGCCTCAGGCGAAATCGGCTTTTCCAGATACTGATCCGCCGGTACCCAGGACTCGTCAACCTCCATTCGAAGGCTGTAGACGCGATCGACCCCGGTCAGGATGATGATCGGAATCAGTGCGGTGGCGTCGTCGCTTCGAAGGGCGCGCGCCACGTCAAACCCCTCCGACATATGGTCCATCATCACGTCGAGGATGACGAGATCGGGCGGATCATCCTCGATGGCTGCCAATGCCTGTGTCCCGTTGGATGCAGTCCGCACGTCGTACCTGGCAGCCAAGACCGCGATCACCGATCGGACAAAGACCTCATCATCGTCGGCGATCAGGATCGTCGGCCGCATGATTCCCATCTCCGGGTCACGGAGGCGCCAGCGCGGGGCGGGATCCGATGGTGGACCTTTTCGTTCATCTTTACAGTTCGACCATACCCGATATTGACTCAATGCGACAAGCGCCGCCGATCATCAGACGGCCGGCAACTCCCGGTCGGGCATCCCCGACCGGAGAGGTGCGACTCATAACTGCTTCGAAGGTTCTCCAAGCCGGTGATCACCGAACTCGAGGTTCTCCGACCGAGTTCGCACAACGATGTCCGCCGGACATGTTGACAGAGTCGTTCCAGTCGATCGAGATCGGCTGCTTCCGCCTCGCCCGACCCGACGCGGTCGAGGAGATCGAGGATAACCCTGGTCCCGATACGGCACGGCGGACAGGTCCCGCAGGATTCTTCGGCGCAGAAATCAACGAGGAACCGCGCGAGGGCGACCGGACAGCTGCCGGTTCCGAGGATCAACAGACTCCCGGTTCCGAGGTCTGCACCCAGCGAACGGAGCGAGCCGAAGTCGACTGTCGTGTGGAACTGGTCGCGAGCGAGGGTCACGCCCCCGGGGCCGCCGAGATGGGCGGCGAGCGCCTCGCCATCGGTACACCCGCCGGCGATGCCGTCGATGACCTCACTGAGCGGGGTCCCCAGGCGCACTTCGGCGACACCAGGTCTGGAGACGGCGCCCGAGACGCACACCACTTTGGTGCCCGCCGGGTTGGCGCCGGCGCGATGCTCCTCGGACCGCACGAGCAGCGGGATATTGGCGAGAGTCTCGAGGCTGTGAATCAGTGTCGGTCGACCCCACAGACCGCTGACCGTCGGGAACGGCGGGCGCGGCCGGGCCGCTCCACGCCTGCCCTGGAGGACGTTGAGCAACGAGGTTTCCTCACCTCCCATGGAGGCCCCTGCGCTCTCGCAGATCTCGATGTCGAAATCGAAGGCCGTGCCGAAGATCGCCCTGCCGAGAAAGCCCTGGCGACGGGCCTGGACGACGGCTCGCCCAGCACGGGCAAGCCCCAGGCTGTGTTCCGAGCGAAGAAACAACCGGCCCTCCCGGGCGCCCACGGCATAGCCCGCCATGGCCATGCCTTCGATGACACCATGGGGATCTCCTTCGAGGAGGGTGCGGTCCACGGTTGGTCCCGGGTCTCCTCCATCTCCATTGCCGATAACATACCGGATCTCACCCGGAGCCTCGGCAACCACGGCCCACTTCAACCCCACCGGGAAACCGCCCCCGCCCCGTTCCCGGAGACCGGATCTCTTGACCATATCGATGATCTGCCCGGGATCGAATTCGAGCAGCGATCGCTTGAGCGAGGAATAGGCGCCGAGGGCAACCGCATGGCCCACGCTTTCAGGATCGACGACCCCGCAGCGAGCCAAGACCTGCCGGTCCTGGGCGGCGAAAAACGGGTTGTCGGCCAATCCGCGATAGCGGCGGCCGCTCGCGGGATCGACAAACAACAACCGCTCCACCGCCTCGGATCTCCCGAGCGTCTGTTGAACGATCTCGTCCACGTCGTCGGCCTGAACCCGGCAATAGAGCAAATCGAACTGCGGCAGGTAAACCAACGGGCCCTGACTGCAGAACCCGCGGCACCCGACGATTCCGGGCCGCGATCTGATCTCGACCTCCACCCCGTCACCCTCGGCGCCGTTCCGCATGGCCTCGACCACCTCGAGAGCGCCCAGGGCAACGCAACCGCTGCCGCCGCAAATGCGAACCTCGACCGGATCCCGACCGCTGCAGCCTCCACCACCCAGGTCCATTGCATCAGACATCAGGAATGGTCCTCACCATCGTCTTTGGGCCCGAGCAGTGAATCGACCAACGTGTTGAGCTCGATCTGCCCGAGGATCGATCGGATTCGGCCGTCGACACGAACCACCGGCCCGAGACCGCAGACCCCGAGGCATCGCTCCTGCCGGATGACGAGGCCGGGCTCCTCGGTACTCGATACCCGCCCCGACACCGCTTCGGCAACCTGTGCGATCGTTCGATCCCCGCCGAGCAGGAAGCACCCGGAACCGGTGCAGACGTGAGCTTCGATTCGGCTCTGGCGCTGGGCGCTCAACTTCGGGTAGTAGCTCACGACGCCGGCAACCTGGGCGGGCGAAAGACCAAACCGATCGGCCACCAGCTCCTGCACTCTCCACGAAACTCTGGCAAAAGCGTTTTGCAGGCCGAGCAGCACTCGAATCAGACCCTCACGTCCGGGTGGAGCCTTCGCCGACAACTCGTCGACCAGATCGATGACCGCCGGATCGAGAGCCTCTGCCCCGTCTCCACCCTCGGATCCGAAAAACCCCGAATCGGCCAGGTCACCCGAGAACACCCGTCCATCCGCCACGTTCAGGCCTTTCTCACCTTGACCGACAGAACCTCGTCGGCATGGTCGTAGAGCGTCGAGGCACCGTCGCGACTTCCGACCCATGGAACCACGACCGTGCCCTGACGAATCGTCCGATCGAGTCGCGCTCGGAGCAGGACCTCTCCTCGCGAGCTCGACACCGCAACCACCTCGCCACGGCCGACCCCGAGGGCGCGGGCATCAATCGGGTTGATCCGCACCGCCACCGTTGGCGACAGCTCCTGGAGCAGCGCGCTTCGCATGGTCACCGACCCCGAGTGAAAGAGCTGCGGTGCAGCATCGAGCAGAAAGCCGGAGGAGGAGGCAGTGGCCCGTGGTGGCTCAACCGGCGCCAGTCGTCGGGGCTGCGGACGACCCCGGTTCCATCCCACCACGCGGTCCATTTCGCGATGCAGATCGTCGCCTCTCGGCAGGGTGGCGCCCGTTCGCCGCGCAAGCTCGATGAGGATCGTCGTGTCGGCCCGCACCCCTTCCGGCGGATCGAGGGCACGCCGGAGCGGACGCCGGACGCCGTCCGCGCCTACGGTCGTCCCCTTCCGCTCGCTGAGAATGGCCGCCGGGAGAATCACGTTCGCGCGTTCGGCGGTGCTGGTGCGAAAGGCGTCGACGACGACGCTGAAACCGACACCCTCCAGAGCCCGCCGGGGATCTTCACCGCGAGGAAGCAGATCGACGAGGTCGACGCCCATCAGGAGGAGCCCGGAGGCGGCGCCGGGCCCGGCCGCCACCCAGTCCGAAACCGCCCAGCCCGGCTCGGACACCGTCGCTCGCCCCGTGAGGTCTTCGAGTTCCACCGCCTGGTCCGTAAGCCGGTGACCGGGCAGCAGTCGGGGGTGGAGACCGACGTCCACCAGCCCTTGAACATTGGATCGGCCGCCCAGGACCATGAACCCGGCCTCGCCGCCGAGCAAGGCGGTCAACGCCGGCGACCGCCCGCGCCACCTCGGCCTCGTCCCCCGGCACGCCGGAGCCGGTGCCCAAGATCATTATCGGCCGGCGGGCCACGGCCAACCGAGCCGCCAACCGGTCCACTCGTTCGGCCCCGATCCCGGTTGCGCGCATGACCTTATCCGGGGAAAAGGCATCCAGGGATCGACGCCAGTCCTCGTACCCCGGAAGATGCTCGATCCGCCGAGCACTGCCATCATCGAGAACCAACAGCCGAGACGCCACTGCCACCAGGAGATTGTGGGCCGAACCCGGAGCCGGTCTGAGGACGTCACCCGCGTGCCGATCGAGCCCCCCCGCCATCGGGTTGGCGATGATCACCTCCACTCCTCGCTGCACCGCCGCCTGGACCAACTCGGTCTTGACCAGGGGGTGGCTCCGGCTGGGATCGCTGCCGAGAACCAACACGAGGTCCGCCCGTCTGATCTCGTCAAAACCCGCACTCGAGCGCGGCTGATCAAAGACCTCCCAGATCCCTTCCACGAGGGCCCGGGCGCCACCGACCGGAGCCATATCGACGTGTGGACTCTTGAAAACCTCGCGCGCGAGCGCCTGGAGGAGATAGCCGTCCTCACAGCTCAAGCGGCCGCCACCGACAGCCATCAACGGGCCACGTCCGGCGGCTCGGCGGAGACCGTCCGCGGCCAAAGCCAGCGCTTCCTCCCAACTCGCCTCGACGAGCGTTCCGTTCTTCCGGACCAGCGGCGCCGTGAGGCGATCGGGGCTCGTCACGACATCGAGACCGAGCCACCCCTTGACGCAGAGTTTGCCGCGATTGTGCGAACCCTCGGATCTCGAGGTGACCTGTTGCAGTCGACCTTGGTGGCTGTCCACCGACACCTCGCAACCGCAGGCGCAGAACGAACAGGTGGTCCTGACCCGACTTCGTTGCCACGCCGGAATCGGCGAAACATACGGCTGCGCGACCAGGGCACCCACCGGACATGCGTTGACACACTGACCACAGAATTCGCAGTCGAGGGGCCGATCGAGGAAGGTCCCGACCCGGGTGTCGATCCCACGCCCGATAAAGGTCAGGGCCGCGACGCCCTGAACCTCCTCGCAGAGCCGAACGCAGCGACCGCAGATGACGCATTTCCCGGGATCGCGGATGATCACGGGCGACGCCTGGTCGCGAGGCGCGGGCTTGAAATCGAAAGGCAGAAAATCGTTGGGAAGCCCAATCTCGTGGATCAGATCCTGGAGACGGCAATCAGCGTTGCGTTCGCAAACCGGGCACTCCATCCGGTGATTGAGGGCCAAGAGCTGGAGCTGCTGCTGCCGGGCCTCGATCACCGCCGGGCTGGCGGTTTCGATGACCATCCCATCCTGAATGCGCGTCGAACATGCCGGCACCAAGACCCCCGGATCCGTCGACCCGCTCGACCACACAGAGCCGGCACCCCCCGTAAGGCGTGAGGCGATCATCGTGACACAGAGTCGGCACCCGGATCCCGAGGTCTGCGAACACGTGGATCAACAACCTGTGCCTGGCTGTGCGGACGGGCCGACCATCGACCGTGAGGGAAACCGGGATTTCTTCCATCACAGCTCACTCCGGCGTCGGTGGGACCATTCGGCGGATGGCCCACTTCGATCTCAGGCGATTGGCGAGCCGCATGAAGATTCCGGGTTCGGGCTCGAGCGCGCGATCCACGGGATTCGGCGTCATCAGCAGATCGAGGATGTGGAGCGTCTCACGACCGGCGTCGCGCAGCGCACTCCGGCACCCGGTGCAGTAGGTCACCATCGGCAGCTCGGTCTGACCGGAAGCGCGGGCGGAGATCTTGGCGTAGAGCTCGGGGTCGATATTCTCGATCTTGCCTCCCGAGCCGCAACACCGGGTCCGTTCGTGCGAGTAGTCGGTTTCTGACACCTCGGCGCCACTGGTCCTGACCAGGGTCCGGATCGCCGCTTGGACCTCCGGGTCATTCCTGCTCCGACACGGATCGTGGACCGCAAACCGTAACTCGTCGAAGCGCTGGATCGGATCCCAGGTTTCGGCCAGAACCTCCCAAACCGAGCTCACCCGCACCTCCGGAAACTGCTTTCTGAGGAGCGCCTGACACTGGGGACAGACCGCGATCAACTCTTCGGCTCCGAGTTCTTCCATCGCGCGCGAAATCTGATCCCGCGCCTCGGCGCCTTCGGCCTCCACCCCGAGGATCTCGGCCGGTACGCCGCAGCAGACCATCAACACGCCGATCCGCGGGTCGTGCCGCAACAGATGCTCGTAGAGCACCCGGGTCTGCTTCGGTGACGTGGCGGGCAGATCGCACCCGGTGAAAAGCAGCCGGCGCGCTCGACGACGACCGGGCGCCGCAGCGGCGAGAGAGAAGGTGCTCGACAGACCGGCCCGGAGTTCGCGCCGGACCTGACGGTGTTCCGGAAGGGGCGCCAACCCTCGGCGCACCGCCTCGCGGCGGGCAGCCAGCATGAGTTCTCCGGTGTCGAGATCGACCGGACACAGGGTGGCGCAGAGACCGCAGACATTGCACGAGTAGATGGTCTCCAAATGGCCGTCGATTCCTGCCGCCACCCGCCGTGCCAGATCGCGAGGCGAACTGCAGTGATGAGCGAGAAACTCGCAGTCACGAACACACCGATCGCAACTGCAGTCGAGACATCGTTCCCCTTCGCCGCGAACCTCCTTCTCATTCATGGGTTCGGGCGCCGGCTGCAGGAGCACCGGGGTTCGCTCACGTCGGCGACGTTCGCTCTCGTCGATGCCGAGTTCCCACAACAGGGACGGCGGTTGTATCGATGGGCGCGGCCCGCTCGGCTGCCCGCCATCGACGAATCGGCAGACCGACTCCGCCGCTCGTCGACCGAGGGCCATGGCATCGATGACGGATGTCGGGCCGCTCATGGCGTCGCCGGCGACGAAGAGTCCTTCTTCCGCGGTCTCGCAGGTCACCGGATCCGCCTTGAGGGTGTCGCGCACCGTGGCCTCGAGGACCCCCGCTCCCGATCGCAGAAGCTCCTGTCCCCCGGCAAAACCCGGCGCCAGCACGACGACGTCGTGATGCGCACGAAGCTCGGCCAAACTCAGGTCTTTCCCCAGTTGGATGCCCGTTCGCACCTCGATCCCAAGCGCCTCGATGATGGAGAGATCGCGCTGCCGAACCGCAGCCGGGAGCCGCCACTGAGGAATCCGGGTGGTCAGACAACCACCGAGGTCTCGCTGCTTCTCGATCAACGACACCTCGAAACCGGCACGCCGCAGATCGTGTGCGGCCAACAAACCCGAGGGACCGGCGCCGACCACCGCCGCGTGTTGGGATCTCCTCGGCGCACGACTCACGATGTGCTCGGGTTCTCCATCCTCCGATTCAGCCAGAAATCGTTTGATGTCTCGGATCCTGATCGCCCGGTCGAACTCGAGCCGTTTACAGTGGAGCTCACACGGGTGGGTGCAGATGTAACCGAGGATTCCGGGAAACGGGAGCTTCTCACGAACCGTCTGCAGCGCCTCGCGAAACCTCCCGGCTCTCGCCAGTTGGACATAGAGATGGGCATCCACCCGAAGCGGACATCGCGCCTCACAGTTGGCCGGTCCCTCACCGCGACACTTCTCGAGGATCTGATCGGCGAGCTCGACCACGCGCTGGCGCATGTCCTCGGGCGAAAGGAACTCAGGGCTGCGATGGCCCCTTCCGCCGTCACCACCGCCGTCACCAGCGCGTAACATGCCCTGCATCATCTGCGTTACCCGGTCGACGCGAAGGACCACCGAAGCGACCCGGAATCAGGGTTCGCCGGAACCGAGTCCCCGGGCCTGCGGCACAGCTTTCCAGCATCGCGACAGCGGCCGAGAATGGCCCAACCGATCCACTGCGGCGACCGATCGGCCTGTGTGGGTCACGAATCGAAGACCGGCGTCCGGCACGACTGAGCCCATGAGGGGTCCGGACAGGCACGCATCACCTCTCCGGGAATAACTCTGCAAGTTGTGTGCCGATGGCGCTTGGCGGGCAAGCTCAGGGATCGCGTCCCTCGGCGACGAGAGCGATGAACCCCGGGAACCACTCTTCGGCGGGCATCTGGATCATCCAACCATTGACGAAATAGGTCGGCGTGGCGTTGACCCCGACCTGGTGACCGAGCGCGAGCTGTGAGTGGACCGCCTGGAGCGAGGCGCTCCGCAGGTAGCAGCCACGGAAGAGCGTTTCGTCGAGCTCCTGACCGGCAACGAAATCCAGCGAGGTCGGGGTGACGAGCCCGACCTCCATTTCGCGCTGGAGATCGTAGAAGAGCTCCTTGAAAGGAATCACCTGCTGCCGCTCCTGTTCGCCGATGCACCAGGTCGCGGATGACGCACGAAACGCCCACGGATGGATGGAGGTCAGGGGGAAACTGACCATCCCGTGCCGGACCGAGCCGCCGTTGGCCTCCAAGACCTCCTTGACCAAGGGCCATTTCGCTTTGCAGGCGGGGCATTCCAGGTCCGAAAATTCGACAATCTCGACGGCGACCTCATCGCCTCCGGAGTGGTCCCAGACGACAAACTCGCTGGCGGCGAAGAGTTCCCGTCGAATGGCCACCGGATCGCCATCCAGCGGCATCCCAGCCCCCATGATGAGGTATTTCCCGTCGGAGGTCACGGCGGTTGGTTTGGCGAACTCGCCATAGCCGGTGTCGACGATGAAATTGAACGGGATGATCGCACCGGATGACGCTCCCTCCGGCTCGTCCCAACTCACCCTGACCTTCATGTTCAAGTTCCGCTGGAGAACTTCCGGTAAGAAACCCTCGAGAAACGGCCGCAACGATCGTGGCGACGTTCCTGTTTGCTCGAAAGGGAGTTCACCGACGCTGCCCAGATACGCGACCCCGGTCACCTCGTCGATGACTACCGAGGGCTCACCCGTCAGGATCTTGTTCTCGCAGGTCCGCGAAACTCTCACGATGCGGTAGGACCCGGAAGGGGTCTGGTTGCGTTCATCCGACACCACCCTGAACGACGAGTTCGGACAATACGGAATGGCTCGTTCGACAAAACGCAGGACGGCCGGATCCTGCTCGATCAACGGGTCCTTCGCGGCACCCGAAGCGACACCAACGGTCACAGTCAGCGCTGCGAGCGCAGTCACGATTGTTCTCGAAACCTTCATCGGGCCTCCCGATATAGCCAAACCATCAGAAGCCGCGACCGATTCCGGCCGCGGCTCCGAATGGTGGATTCCGCGCGGTCAGGGCGTTTCTTGCTCAGCTTCCGAACCCGGCATCAGCCCGAGGGCCTCGCGCACCTTGCCCTCGATCTCCCCAGCCGTGTCAGGGTGCTCTCCCAGATAGGCACGGGCGGCCTCGCGTCCCTGACCGATCCGCTCCTCGCCATAGGAGTACCACGAGCCGGATTTCTGGATCAGCCGATGTTCGACTCCTAAATCGAGGAGCTCACCCGACCAGGAAATACCCTCGCCATAGAGAATGTCGAACTCGGCGATCTTGAATGGCGCCGCGACCTTGTTCTTGGCCACCTTGGCTTTGGTGCGGTTGCCGATGACCTGGTCGCCCTGTTTGATGGCGGCGATCCGGCGAATATCTATTCTCACCGACGAGTAGAACTTGAGGGCTCGACCACCGCTCGTGGTCTCGGGGCTGCCGAACATGACCCCGATCTTCTCTCGGATCTGATTGATGAAAACCAGGCAGGTGTTGGATTTCGCAACGATACCGGCGAGCTTGCGCAGGGCCTGTGACATGAGCCGCGCCTGGAGACCGACCACCGCATCGCCCATGTCGCCTTCGAGCTCGGTCCGCGGCACCAACGCCGCCACCGAGTCGATGACGACGACGTCCACCGAGTTCGAACGAATCAGGGTCTCGGCGATCTCCAGCGCCTGCTCGCCGAAGTCCGGTTGAGCAATCAGCAGCTCGTCGAGGTTGACCCCGAGTTTCTGGGCATACTCGGAATCGAGGGCGTGCTCGGCATCGATGAAAGCGGCGAGGCCGCCCGTCCGCTGCGAGTTGGCGATGATGTGCAGGGCCAGCGTGGTCTTTCCCGACGATTCCGGTCCGTAGATCTCGACCACTCGGCCTTTGGGAAATCCGCCGACGCCGAGGGCCGCGTCGAGGGCGATGGAACCGCTCGGGATCACATTGACCCGGATCTTCGGCTTTTCCCCCAACCGCATGACCGCGCCTTTACCGAACTGGCGCTCGATCTGGCCGATGGCCGTTTCCAGCGCCTTGAGCTTGTCGACTGTATTCGTACTCATGAGGATCTCCTTCTGCAGAATGCAGCGTGGTGGGACCGCTTTATCGTAGGGCCGGGAGCGCGGCGCGTCAAGGTCGGCGCAGTCTCGACTGGAGGTCGTAGCCGAGCACGAGACCCGAGACCTCGACTTCGCGCCGTGCCTCGTCGAAGCTCTTCGCGCAGGCCTCGACCCCGACCTGCCGCATGGATTGAAGCTCGATGCACTCACCATCGACCAAACGCGGGCCCCGGCGCAGATAGAGATGAGTCCCGTCGCGCCAGCAGCGGTACTCACCGACCACCGGCCCCGATCCCGGCGATCCGAGGAGATTCCGACCCGTGAAGGCAAAGGGCGCCGGATCCACCGCCAGGAGGGCGAGCAGGGTCGGCGCCACATCCGCATGGCCCGCCGGGAGCGTCAAGGGACCGGCTGGCCCGGCGAGACCGGGGACCCGGATCACCAGCGGCACCTGTTGGCTGAGATACCACCCGACGGAATCGTGGCTGAACCCCATGGCCGCAGCGATCTCGGACCGCCACTCGAAGCCGGCGTCGTGATCGCCCCAGAGCGCGATCACCGTGCGGTCCAGCAGACCCTCACCATCGAGATCGGCGACGAAGTCGGCGAGGGCGCGGTCGAAGTGGTGCATGGTGTGGAGATAGTTCCCGAAGGGGGTGCCTTCCCACTCGCCGAGATCGAGCCGCTTCAGGTGTTCCGGGAAACCGTCAAACGGATGATGGAGACCCAGGGTCAAGAGGTAGGCGCACCAGGGTTCCGGCAGTTCGGGCAGCAGCTCGCCGGCCTGCGAGAGAAACGCCCGGTCATTGAGGCCCCAGCCGATCTCCTCCCCGGGTCCGAAATCCTCGGCAAAGAGGCTGCGGGCATAGCCGTAGGCCGGGTGGGTGGCGCGTCGGTTCCAAAACGACCCCTCGAAGGGGACCGCCGAGACGGTTTCGTAGCCGCGTTCGGCCAGGGCCGAGGCCAGCCCGGTGAAGTGATTGTCGGCGTGCAGGAAGGCGGCCGCACCCCGATCGAGCGGCAACAACGAAACCTGGGTGCTGAGCTCGGAATCCGAGGACCTGCCCTCTTCGGTCTGATCGGTGACATTGGAAAAGGTGATGTTCTGCGCCGCGAACGAGTTGAGGAAGGGGGTGACCTCACGGCCGCCGACGCGAAACCCGATGACAAACGCCTGCAGCGACTCGACCTGGATCATGACGAGATTGCGGCCGCGGGCGGCGCCGAAGAAAGGACCCGATCCGGCTCTCGACTCCCGCCGATCGTCGAAGAACTTCTTCACCTGCGACATCTCGTCATCGTCGAGTCTGCGGCGGAAGACGCCACCGGCGACGGTTCTCCCAAGATCCATGGCGTGGAGGTTGAGCACACCGACCCGACGGGCCAACTGGGTGGTGTGAAAAACCTGCCGGAACGAGGCCTCTGCACCGCGCAGCGCGAATACGCCGAAGGTCGCGGACACAACTGCGACGATACCCAGCAACACTGCGGTCAACCGCCGCCGAAGACGCCCGGTTCGAACCGGTGAGACGGCCCAGAACAGTACGATCGCACCCGGGAGATCAGCCCAGAACCAGAGATCACCAGGTTGCAGGAGGCTTCGCACGCTCGCCCCGACCTGCCCGATCTGGCTCGCCGAGTGGAGCGCCGCCAGCGACAGCAGATCGCCGAAAAAGCGCTCATGGATAATATCTGCAAACAAAATCGCGGTCACCAAAAACCCGGTTCCCCACGCCACCCAGGGGCGAAAACGCACCGGCACGACGAGCAGGGCCAATCCGATCACCGTCGCCGCGGCGCAACTCAGCCACCAGCCGGTGGCCGAGAAGCTGAGCCCCGCGCCGGCCAGGACCCACCCCTGCTTGAGGACCATCGCGGTGCAGCACCACAGCACATCGGCGCCCGCCCACCCCCCGTCCAGGCGATCCCGACGTCGCAGCGTCGCCGCGACGGCGGCGGCCATGGCCACCAGCACCG
The DNA here is from genome assembly GCA_963704125.1 of uncultured Acidobacteriota bacterium. Lineage (GTDB taxonomy): Bacteria > Acidobacteriota > Thermoanaerobaculia > Thermoanaerobaculales > Sulfomarinibacteraceae > JAHECW01. The sequence goes on from CAVPHA010000021.1 coordinate 184,847, forward strand.
CCCACAGGAATGGGTTGACGACGACAGCCGGAATGACGAGAACCACGACCGTCGGCTCGGGGCTGGCCGTCGCGCTCGGAAAACCAACACACGCCCTCGTCCACCATGTCCCACTGAAGATCGAATCGACCGATGGAATCGGGCGCCGTCACCACCACATCGAGCGCAATGGACCCGCCCGGCTCGACAGCTGTGATCACCGGCGTCCGGCGTCCCTCCCAGACCTCGACCTCACGGTCGGACGACAACCAGTGATAGGTCAGAGAAACCGATCCATCGCCCGGCCATGTCCGCGTGCCGTCGTTCCGCACGACAACGCGAGCGTTGCGGTGACCCCCGGAACGCACGACTCTCGGCGTCGCCACTTGAAGAAACGAGAAAGCGTGACTCGCTGCGATCGTGACCGGTTCGAGATCAACCGGGGTGGGGTCGACCTGAGAAACCCAGAGCTTGCCTTCTTGAACCACATCCCACTGCAGGAGGTAGTCTCCTGCGCGTTCGGGAGTGCGCAGGACCGCATCGACGACCCGGCTCTCACCCGGCTCCAACGGCTCGCCGAACGGACTCCTCTCACCGTCCCAGACCGCCACCTCGCCGTCTGCCCTCAGCCAATGGTAGGCGAGGGCGAAACCGAGCGGGGCTGACCACGTGTGTCGACCGCGGTTGTGAATCTCGAGTTGAAGCCCAATGGTGGACGCGCATTCCACCGGCGACGCCAGACCGAGCGGACCGACCGCGAGATCGTGCCCGGCGTCTACATCATCCGCTCCGGCTGCGGCGGAAGCCGCAAAGACGAGCAGCAACATTCCTGTCAGCGACGATCGAATCACCCGGGAAACACGGGTTGGCGCTGGGCTGTCGCATCCTGCCGCAGGGGCGAGGTCGAGAATCCGAGCTAATCGCCGCTCACCGGGAACCGTTGGTTGTAGATCTCGACGATCACGTCGGTCAGATTCACCGACGGGGCGACATACATCATCGGTTGCCCCTTGAGGAGGAAAACCGCGTCGAAGTCATTCGCCTTGGCGTACTCCACGACGATCTTCCCGGTCTTTGCAGCGATCTCGGCGAGGATCGCTTCCTCCTTGGCGTCGAGTTCGCGCTCGTATTCGCGGCGCGTATCCTCGAACTCGCGCATGACTTCGACCTGCCTCTTCTCGATCTCACTCACCGCGTCGGGCGACTGATTGCCCTGTTTGGCGGCGGCGAGTTGGTCGCCGAGTGCGAGGACCTGATCCCTGAGCCGATCGAGCCGTGCATGATAAGGCGCCTGCCAGGCCTGGAGTTCGGCGAGTTTGACCTTCGATTCTGCAACCTTGGCCACCGCCTCTTCGGCGTCGACAAAACCGATTTTCCCCGCCGTTGCAGGAATCGCGGTGAGAAGAACGACCAGGATGACGGGAACGACCAATCGACGCATGGGGCACCTCCGAACGACGGCGAATTGTAACACGCGAGAAGGGGTAGAGGGTTAAGAGCTTGAGAGTGACGAAGTGAGGGGTCAAGGGACCGCTCACCTTCTGACGGACCCTTCTCACCTTCTCACTCCTCCGCTTCACTCGTGAAGCGATACCCGACGCCGCGGACCGTGTGAAAGTGGCGCGGGTGCTTGGGATCGCTTTCAAAGTGCTTTCGCAGGCGATGAACAAAGGTGTCGAGGGTTCTGGTCGCGGTGTCGAAGGTGTAACCCCACACCGTTTCCAGGAGCTCACCTCGGGCCAGGACGCGGCCGTCACTCTCGGCGAAGAACCGAACCAGCATTACCTCTCGTTCGGTGAGCGACACCTCGCCGCTGCGGGTCGAGGCCCTCATGGTCGAGAGGTCGACCTGCCACTGCCCGATCGCGACGACGGGGCCGGTCTGCGACGGTGTCTGGGACCAGGCTGTCCGCCGGAGGATCCCGCGGACCCGCAACACCAGCTCTTCGATGACAAAAGGCTTGGTCAGGTAGTCGTCCGCACCCAGTCGAAGTCCGAGAACGCGATCGGCGTCGCTGCCGCGAGCCGTCAGAAAGAGGATCGGAATCGAGTTTCCGCCGTCGCGCAATCGTCGACAGACCTCGAGGCCGTCGATGCCCGGGAGCATGATGTCGAGCACCAGAAGATCCGCCCGATCCGAACTCCCGACCAGAGCCGCCAGCGCGGCTTCACCACTGCCGACGCTGGAAGTGACGAACCCCTCCAATTCCAGGTTCCGACACAGCCCCTTGGCCAGGTGCTCATCGTCTTCGACGATCAGGAGACAAATCGGAGCGGAGGAGATTTCAGTTGAAGCCATGCTGCGCGTTCAATTGTAACGTCTCCAGCTTCAGCCGTCGCTGCACTCCGGGCGTTCGATGCCGTGATCCTTGAGTTTTCGCCACAGCGTCACGCGGGAAACTCCGAGGCGATCGGCGGCCTCCTGCATCTTCCAGTCGCTCCGATGGAGCACCTCCACGAGGAGTCGGCCCTCCAGAGCCGCGAGTGGATCGTCCTGCTGCAACAGCTCATCCACCAGGTGGCTTTGATAGCCGTCGGCGGAAACATGCTCATCCTCGATCCGCCCATACGGCGGCAGCCACCGCCGCGACCAACCCCTTCTCGAGGCCTTCGAAGCCACGGCCACAGGCGAGCCGAATCAACTTCCGCAACGCCCCCGGTGAGACCGTGACCCCGGGCGCCAAGGTGTTGGCCCAGGCGGTCACGATCAACGCCAGGTCATCACGGATCTCTTCCACCGTCGGCAGATTCACTCTCTCCGCGGTGAGGCGCCCATCAGACGGTTGGTCGCCGGTCGCGACTCCGACCACCACTTGCCATCCTTCCGGTGGTTCGCTGGCAAGCAGCGTCGCCGCAGCCTCGCCATCGGCATACATGGTTCCGGGGGGCCAAGCCGTCGTTTCCTCCCATGAACCCGTCCACACCTCGAAGAGCTCGTCGGGCAGACCCGCGAATCGGTGGACCGAACGGCCGATGTCACGGCATGTCGGACGCTCGCCAACCAGAATGAGGTGACTGCGGCTCCGGCTCCGGCGGACGAGCTTGGTCTTCAGCGCTCGCACGGCCGGCGAGGATCCGGCAAGAAAAAAGCCCGGATCCGGATTCCGCGGGCGGAGAATCTCCACCGCACCAAGGAAGGCGCCTTTGTCATCACGCAACGGAATCACCGTCACCGTTAGCGACACCGCCCGCCCTTCGCTGGTGCGATAGACGGTGGCAAAATCGTCGATTCGTTCGATGTCGCTCTCGAGGGCAAAGGTCAGGGGACATGCGTTCTCACAGTCGACGCCTTTGGTGGTGAGACGACAGCGGCCCCCGATTGTCTGGTCTTCGGTATACCCGAGCAGGCGTCGGGCCGGGGTATTGACGAATCGTAGGGTCCTCTGGGAATCGAGCACCAACACCGCGTCATCGACGCGCTGCAGGATGTCCATCCACCTCGTCGCGAGGACCCGGTCAAGATCGTGCTGCCGATTCACGCAACACGTAACAAGCGAGGCGCGACCGTTATTCGCCTCCAGTCATGTCTCGAGGAACCCGGGGACCGTTAGAGCTGGTGGTTTTCCTAGCGTTCGATCTCGAGGCCCTCCTCGATCGCGGGCTCCGGATCGGAAAAGTACATCGCGGCGTGGGCGATCGGGACGAACATCGCGTGGCGCTGACCACGGATCTCCACCTCGAGGTGATAATAACCCTGGGGCGTGATCGAGATCAGCGTCGCCGCCGTACCCTTGGCGTCGATCAGGGGACAGTAGAGGGAGACCTTTCCGGGAATCTCCATGGGCGCTCCTTTCGTCTCACCTTCTCATGGTACCCCGTCACTGCTCGAGGTCATCGGGTTCCTGCGACTTGACCTCGCCGTACTCCTTGAGCTTTCGCTGCAGGGTTCGCAGACCGATCTCGAGGAGGTCGGCGGCCCGTGCCCGGTGCCCATCGGTGTAATCGAGGGTCCGCAAAATGGCCTCCTTCTCCACCTCGGCCATGGTTCGCGGCCGCCAACGATCGTCATCGATCATCGGCAGAGCGGCGGTCGGCAGCCGGTACTCCGCAGGAAGATCTTCGAGGGTGATCTCGTGACCCTCGGCGAAGAGCACCAGTGACTCGACGAGGTTGCGAAGCTCGCGGACGTTGCCGGGCCAGCTGTGCCGCTTGAGGGTGGCCATGACGGCCGGATGAACGTTGTCGACCTGGCGCCCGATCTCGTCGTTGAAGTGGTTGAGAAAGTGTTGGATAAAGAGGGGAATGTCGTCAAGCCGGTCGCGCAGCGGCGGGATGGAAAGGGTCACGACCTTGAGGCGATAGTAGAGATCCTGGCGAAAACTCCCGCTGCCGACCCACTTCTCGAGATCGCGATTGGTGGCGGCGACGAGCCGAAAGTCCACCGGAAGCTGGGTTGTCCCGCCAACCCTGGTTACCATCCGCTCCTCGAGGACCCGCAGCAGTTTGACCTGAAGATCCGCCGAGAGCTCGGAGATTTCGTCGAGAAAGAGAGTTCCCAAGGAGGCCGATTCGATCAGCCCGATCCGCCGTTGGTGCGCCCCTGTAAACGCACCCTTCTCGTGCCCGAAGAGCTCGGACTCGAGTATCTCGCCCGGGATGGCGCCGCAGTTGACGGCGATGAAGGGACCGCCCTGCGCGATCCGACCGCTGGTGCAGGGCGTTGGCAACCAGTTCTTTTCCGGTTCCCGATTCACCGACGATGAGGACCGTCGATCTCGTCGGCGCCACCACCCGAAGGCGGTCGATGACCTCTTCCATCCCACGCGAGTGGCCGACGATGCCCTCGAAACCAAAGCTCTTGTCGAGACGTTCTCTGAGTTTGCGATTCTCGGTCGAGAGCGCCCTTCGCTCGAGGTGCAACTGGACTCGCTGGCGCAGTTCCTGCATCTTGACCGGTTTGGTCAGATAGTCATCGGCGCCTTCCTGCAGGGCCGCCACCGCGTTCTCGACATCGGCAAAGGCGGTGACGAGAAGAAAGGGCAGCCCGGGCCATTCGGAACGTACCTGACGCAGGAGCTCATAGCCGTCCATGCCCGGCATCCGAACATCGGAGACGACCGCGTCCACGCGGTCACCCGATCGCATCCTCTCGAGAGCCCCCTCGGCGTCAGGAAAAGCCCGCACGTCATAGCCGACCCGGCCCAGCGTCTTGGCCATGGCTTCTCGGGAGCCGTCGTCATCATCGACCAGGAAAATCACATCGGCCACAGCGTCTCGCCTCCCCTCTCATCGAGGAGCTCTTGGAGCCCCGTCTTCGTCGACGACCGCGACGCCGAGGCGCTCGGCCTTTGCGAGCTTGCCGCCGGCATCCAGCCCGACGAGGAGATGAGTCGTGTTGTTCGACATCGAACCCGCCACCCTGGCGCCGAGCGCCTCGAGACGCGCCTTGACCTCGCGTCGGGACCGGCTCAAGGCGCCGGTGACAACAAAAGTGGTTCCCCGTCAGCGGTTGCTCTCCCTGATCGTCGGTCCCAACTTCCTCGGGATCGATGCCCCGTGCTCGGAGACGATCGACCAGGAGGCGGCTTCGATCGTCGGCGAACCACGCCGCCAACGCCGTCGACAGCGACGGACCGACGCCATCGACGGCCTCCAGCTCCTCAGGGGTTGCCGCCGCGAGGACTTCCAGGTTCGGGAACCGCCGGGCGAGCTGCTTCGCCGCCCGCTCGCCGACGCCGGGAATCCCGAGGGCGAAAAGCAGCCGATGGAAGGGCCGCGATCGGGCGGTTTCCAACTCGCCAATGAGTTTGTTCGCCGAGGTTTCCTGCCATCTCGGCAGCTCTGCCAAGATCTCGGGCTCGAGATCCCACAACGACGCCTCGTCGGTCACCAGACCGGCGTCGATCAGTTGATCGAGCTTCTTGCCGCCGAGACCCTCGATCTCCATCGCGCCGCGAGCGGTGAAGTGGCGCAGGCGCGCGGCGACCACCGCCGGGCACTCGGGGTTGGGGCAGCGCAGCGCGACCTCACCGTCCTGGCGCACGACACCGCTGCCGCACGAGGGGCAGTGGGTGGGGACCGGCACCGGTTCGGCGTCCGCCGGCCGCTGGGAGCTCACGACGCCGACCACCTTGGGGATCACTTCCCCGCCCTTGGTCACCCAGACGGTGTCTCCGATCATCAGGTCGAGACGTTCGACCTCGGCGAAATTGTGCAGCGTCGCGCGCGAGACCGTCGAACCCGAGAGCGCCACCGGTTCGAGCTCGGCGACCGGGGTCAAGACACCGGTCCTGCCGACCTGCACCACCACGTCGCGAACCACCGTCGTCCGCCCCTCGGGGGGGAACTTGTAGGCAATGGCCCAACGCACCGCGCGCGCCGTGGCGCCCAACGCCGTCCGCTCGGCCGCACCGTCGAGCTTGACTACGATTCCATCGGTGTCGAAGTCAAGCGCCCTGCGCCCCTCTTCCCAACGGTCGATGAAGGCTTCGACCTCGACGAGGCTCGCGCAGCGCTGAACATGCGGACTCACCGGTAGACCGAAACTCGGCCAACCAGCGGAGGTCCTCGATATGGCTCGGCCTCTCCCGGTCCGAGGCTCGACCCAGCTGATAGCACCACACCGACAACCGGCGGCGAGCCGTCTCACGACTATCGAGCAGGCGGATCGACCCGGCGGTGGCGTTGCGCGGATTGGCGAACTCCGACTCGCCGGCCGCTCGACGCGCCCGGTTGAGGCCGGCAAAAGTCGATCGCGCCATGTAGACCTCGCCGCGGACCTCGATGAGGGACGGCGCACCATCGAGAACCAGAGGCAGCCCGCGAATGGTCCGGGCGTTGACCGTGACGTCGTCGCCAATGGTTCCGTCGCCGCGGGTAACCGCCCTGACGAGCCGTCCGTCCTCGTAGATCAGCGAGATCGACACGCCGTCGATCTTGAGCTCCGCCGCCAAGCTCCCGGGGTCGCGTCCGAGTTCACGCCCCACGCGCGCGTACCAGGCGCGGAGATCGTCCTTGGAATATGAGTTGTCGAGCGAGAGCATCGGGTGGGCGTGCGCCACCTGCTCGAGCCCGTCCAACGGCCGGCCTCCGACCCGCCTGGTCGGCGAGTTCGGACTCATCAACTCCGGATGCTCGTCCTCCAGACGCTCGAGTTCGGCGTAGATCTGATCGTACTCGAAGTCCGAGATCTCAGGGGTGGCGAGCACATAGTAGAGGTGATCGTGACGGCGGATCAGCCGGCGCAGCTCCTCGACGCGACGCCCGGCGTTCATCGTCGCCGCCGCCGCGAACGACGCCGCCGTTTCGCCTGCGGGGGGGTCTGATCTTCCGAAAGAGGATCGCTCTTCGCCTGCAACCGCTTCAAGGCATCCGACCATCCTCGAACCGCCTCGACCGGTGCGAGTCCGACCGCTCCGGCGAGCCGGTACAGCCCCCACGCGACCTCGAAGTACTCCTGACGCGCCACCTTGAGCACCTGTCGGCCACGTTCCGGTGGGCGGTTCATCTTGGTCAAGGTGAACAGTCCCTGCACGAGAAGGTGGAAGGTGTGGTTGGCGAGGCGGAGACCGGTTTCCGCAGGCTCGAGCATGACCATGACCCGGCGCAGCATCTCCACGTTGTCGAGCTTGCCTCCGTCACGGGCCAGATCCGCAAACTCCCGATAGAACGAGTGGAGATAGAAGGCGCCGATCAGGGTAGCATCGGGGAGACGGTCACCGGCGGCGACGGCCCGGTCGATCTCGATCAGCGCTTTGACATCCTCGTCGGTGCGACCCCCGATCCCGGGAAACGCACGATCGAAGAGACCCTCCCCCCTCCACGCGGAGTAGATGGCCGCCGAATTGCCCGAGCGCAAGGTCTCGAAGAGCTCATAGCTGAGCCGAGCCGGCGACGCATCGGCGATCTCATCGCGACACTCGCGGATGGCGTCGGCGGTCCGGCGTTCGATCGAGAAGCCGAGTCGCGCGCCATACTCGAGCGCCCGCAGCATCCGGACAGGATCCTCCCGGAATCGACCGATCGGGTTCGCCGATGGTGCGGATCAGCCGAGCATCGAGATCGTCGAGGCCGCCGACATAGTCGATCACCGAATAATCGGCGATATCGTAGAACAGTCCGTTGATGGTGAAATCGCGACGCTGGGCGTCCTCCGCCGGGGTGCCGTAGGCGGATCGATCCACCTGCGTCGGAACCGGGGTCCGGTCGGGCTCGGCATCGGCCTCGGCCGCCTCGGCCACCGCCTCCTCCCAGTCGTCCGGCCCTTCCGGCGGCTCGGAGCTGGCCCTGAAGGTGGCGACCTCGACGATCTCACCCCGGAAGATGACGTGGACCAGGCGAAAACGCCGGCCGATGACGCGGGAGTTCCTGAACAGCCGTCTGATCTCTTGCGGCTGAGCGTTGGTCGCGATGTCAAAATCCTTGGGCTTTTCGCCCACGAGGAGATCACGAACGGCGCCGCCGACCAGGTATGAGATATAGCCCGAACGCCGGAGCCGGTACAGCACCTTGATCGCCGCCGATGACAACCCGCTCCGCGATACCGAATGATCGGGCCGAGCCACAACCCGCGGGACAACCTCGCCGGCTCCTACCACGTTGTTACGCACACCAATGAAAACAATGACTTACCTCGTGATCGCCGCCGCACCCCTCGCATCGTTCTCGACGGGTTTGACCCTCATGGTCCGGCGGGCTCGATCCAGAACCGGCGTTACCGGCGCCGGGGCGATCCTATCAAACCGGCCGGGCGTCGTGCCCGGCCGGAGGAGAATTCATCTGATCGATCAAACGGACGGGTTCAGTCCACCCACAATCCCGTGGTGCCGCCATCGACCTCCGGGTTGTCGAGCAGGAAGCGGCGTTCGCCGATGAAGTTCCGACCTTCCCAGCGATCCTCGGTCCAGATGACCAGCACGTGTTCGCCGTCTGCGAGATCTGCCGCTACGGTGTCGAGGGCATAAGCAAATCCGGCGTTCGCGGTCAGATAGCTCGGGAACCAGGGATAGCGATCATCCACCTCGGGGGTCGGGAGGAACATCTCATCGACGTCATCGATATACACACCGTCCACCCAGACCTCGACGTGGCGAATGAGGTCCAAATCGATCGCCCAGCCGGTCACTTCGACGATGCCGGTCACGACCTCGAGAGGGGCGCTGGGAGTATAGATGTCACCCCACGAAGGCCGGTCAGGATCGTCGTCACAATCGAAGATCACCGGGATCTGTGCGATGTCGGCGACGTTGTTCTCCAGATCGCCGGCGCGGATCTTCAGATAGTGCAGACCCTGGCGGAAGCCCTTCCGGATGATGAGATCCGAAACATCCATGACGAAGGCGAACCCACAGTCCTTGGCGTTGGGCACATCGGTGAAGAGCTCCAGCATGTCCATTCTCGGCAGCCCGTAGTAGTTCACATCCATCCGGAGCCATTGGTGCCAGAAACCAGGGAAGTTCGTATCGGCGAGAATCGTCCCGTCGAGCAGCAGTTGGACATAACCGACGCCGCCGTTGTCGACCTGAGAACCGACATCGAGCGCCCAACCGGTGATCAGTTCGGTGACCTGCGGATCTTCGAACGGCGGGCTCGACCACCCGCCGGGATCCTGGCATCCCTTGGCGTACAGGATGTGGTTGGCGATCGGCCAGTCGATGGCGCCGAAGGGCGGGAGGTTGTAGCTGACGTTGTACGTCTGAACGTAGCGTGTACCGATGATGCGCGACGTGTCGTCGTCATCCACCAGTCGAGCCGACAACACGTGAATGCCGTTGGACCAAAGGGTGGTGTTGAGCATCTTGACCCAACCCGCGGTCTCGGCGACGGGTGGGACGGGATACTGGTGGAGGATGTCGGGCCGGTGAATACCGTAGACGGCGTTGCCAACCGAAAACCCGTCGACAATGATCTCGATGAACCGGATTTCGCTATCGTCAAGGGCCCAACCGGTCACCGGGAAAACACCGCTCACGGGCTGGTTTTCGCCGGGCAGCTCAATTTCGCCGAAGGGCGCCTGATTGAGGTTGTTGTCAACCGTCACGGTCCGCTCGCCGAAATCCTCTTCGGTCCCGTTCGCGAACGAAACGCGGACGAACAGCGTGTGAGTGCCATCGCTCAACGCTGTGGAGTCGAACGAGGTGGCGAATCCGGGATCCTCGAACGGTGTCCCCGCATACCAGGGGTAGGCCTGGAAGCACGTCGTACCGCGGGTGATGGAGATCGGCCGTCGCGACGTAGCCGCCATCGACATAGAGCTCGACTTTATTGACCAAAGTCGGACCCCATTCGCAGTTCTGCCATGTCCATCGCGGACCGCAGTCTGCACCGTCGTCGAGAACATAGCCCGTGACCGACACCAGACCGAAAACCGTGGCCCCATCTTCGGGTGTATCGAGGCGGAATATCGGCTCTGCGGCGGCGTTTCCGGCGAGCAAAACCGTCACCAGAATGATTGACCCTACGATGATTCTGTGACGCATCAGGCTGTCCTCCTCTGAAGCGCAGATCCGAACATACGAAAATCTAACCTGTTCGATGATATACCAAATGTCAGTCTACGGTCAACGAATTTTGTGATGAATGGCACTTCGTCGGTCGGTTTTCTGTGAATAATCGGTTGCGATTTTCTTGAGAAACGGCCGCTCACAATCTCTGACAATTACGCATCGGCTTTCTCTTCATCCCCGGCGGCCAATTCCTCGACGTGAATCCGCGCGCAATTCGCCAGCGCTTGGAGGTCGAATCCACCCTCGAGAAAAGAGAGAACCCGACCTCCAGACCACCGCTGAGCGGTCGCCGCCACCGCTGCGCTCAGGCGGCGAAACCCGGATTCCGAAAGTCTCATCCCACCCAACGGGTCGGCGGCATGGGCGTCAAAACCGGCCGAGACGATGACGGCCGCCGGTCGAATTCGCGACGCCACCTCGTCGACGGCCTCCTCGAACGCCGCACAGAAGACCGCGTCGTCAGCACCGGGCAGCGAGCGGGTACGTTACGAGTCGTTCCAACGCCGTCGCCTGAACCGACCTGGTCCGCGGTGCCGGTACCAGGAAACCCGGGGAACCCGTGTACCGACACATATCCCACGTCTTGACGATCGTAGAAGTGACCCTGGGTTCCGTTGCCGTGGTGCGCGTCAAAGTCGGCGATCAGTACCGGTTTCCCCCAGCTCCCGACCACGATTTCCGCGGCCAGGGCCACCGAGTTGAAGAAACAATACCCCTTCGCCGATGCGCGCTCGGCGTGGTGCGACGGCGGCCGCAGAACCACGAAGGCACGCTCGAGCCTGTGGTTGACCAGGTCGAGAGCCGCGTTCATCGCCAACCCGGCGGCGGCCATTGCGGCATCGAAGGTCCCCTTCGAAACCCGACAGTCGTGGGTGTCGAGCCAACCATGACCTTCCTCGGAGGCTGCCCGAACCCGGTCGATGTAGTCGGCGTCGTGGATCCACCCGAGCGCGCCGAGGATGTCGCCATCCGGCGGCAGCGGCGCCTGTCGATCGACGATCCATCGGCCGGCGGCGTCGGTCTCGAGGACGTCCAGAACCACCTCGACCCGACGGGCGGACTCCGGATGGCCGAGCCCGGGGTCGTGGCCGAGGCAGCGCGGGTTGGATCGCACGCGCAGGACGGTGTTTTTCAGTCATGATCCCCCCGGCCGGGGCGACGCACCACCGGCCGATGTTGTGAAGACCGCGTCATCATACTACCCTGTGGGCGATGAAGAGCCCTGCCGTTCGAATCGGTGTCTCGTTGGTACTCATGGTGGCCCTGCTGGCGCTCTTCCTGTGGAACGTCGACTTTCGGCGAGATGATGCGCAGCCTCAAACAGGCCAATCCGTGGCTCATCGCCCTGGCGGCGCTGCTCGCCCTGGTCTCCTATTGGGCACGCGTGATTCGTTGGATGCTCATCCTCCGACCGGTGGCTCGTGTCCGTCACTCCAGCGCACTGCTCGCCACCGCGGTCGGCTACGCCGCCATCACCCTGCTTCCGGCCCGGATGGGAGACATCATCCGCCCGGTCCTGCTCGCCAAACGGGACCATTTTCCGGTTTCGGCCGGGACTCGCTTCGATTCTCACCGAGCGGGTCTTCGATCTCTGGACGGTGGTGTTGTTCTTCCTGGTGTTTCTGATCTGGCCGCCCATCGATGGCTCGATCTCGATGCCACCGCCGAGGCGAATCTCCATCTGCTTCAGGTTTCCGGCTTCGCGGTCGGGATCGCCCTCACCCTCGGAACGCTCATGCTCCTCGGGTTGTTTCGCTACCAGGAGCGGTTCGTCGAGACCCTCAGCAAGGCCGTGGCTCGCATCGCTCCATCGTGGCGCGAGCCCTTTGCCAACTTCCTCAATCACTTCCTCGACGGTCTTCGGGTTCTCCAACGTCCCCGCGATCTCCTCGTCACCATGACCGCGTCTTTTGTTCTCTGGTACATCATTTTCTGGCAGGTCAAGGTGACCTTGCTCGCCTTCGACCTCGACCTCCCTCTGCGGGCGTCCTTTCTCCTGGTGACCCTTGCGGTGATCGGTCTCGCCATCCCGACACCGGGTGGGGTCGGTGGCTTCCACAAGGCGACTCAGGTCGGTCTGACCACCTTCTTCGGCGTCGGACTCAACCTCGCCACCGCCATCGCCATCGTCTACCACGCCATCTGTTTTGTCCCGATAACCGTCATCGGACTCGTCTGTCTGCCGCTTCTGGGTCTGCGTTTTTCCGATGTGCGGGGGATCACCGAGGAGGGCGAGAGCGAATGATCTGTCCGTTCTGCGGTTGTTCCTCGAGCCGGGTCGTGGACTCGCGCGAGGTGCGGGAGGGTGCTGAGATCCGCCGGCGCCGCGAGTGCAGCGATTGCATCCGACGGTTCACCACGTACGAGCGAGTCGATGAACTCCCGGTCACGGTGGTCAAGCGAGACGGCCGACGCGAGACCTTCGATCGTGAGAAGCTCCTCACCGGCATGCTTCGCGCCTGCGAAAAACGACCGGTGCCGCGCCGGGACCTGCTCGGGGTGGTCGATGCGGTGGAGAGCGCCATCGCCTCCCAGGAGGTCCGCGAGATGTCCACCGAAAAGATCGGCCACCTCGTCATCGAACGGCTCCGCAGCCTCGATCAGGTCGCCTACGTCCGCTTCGCCAGCGTGTACCGCCGCTTCGAAGACGTCAACCAGTTCATGGAGGAGCTCAAGACGCTGCTCCTGACCCACGACGAATGAGAAACGGCGACACCGCCAACGACCAGCGAACCGAAGGTCTCGAGACCGAGGCCGAGATCGTCCACATCGCCGACGAGCTGCCGGTCCTGCCCCTGCGCGATGCGGTGCTCTTTCCGTACGCGATTCTGCCGCTTTCGGTGGACCGAGAGGGCTCATCCGTGGCGGTGGACGAGGCGCTCGCCACCGACCGGACGGTCCTCCTGCTCGCACAGCGCGACGCCAAGGTGAGCGATCCGGGTGAGGACGACCTCTATCAGGTCGGTTGCGTCGGCTCCGTCATGCGCGCGGTGAAGCTCCCGGACGGCACCCAGCGCATCCTCGTTCAGGGTCTGACCCGCGCCCGCGCCGACTACTTCACCGCGACCCAGCCCCATCTCGCGGCGCGAATCAGACTCCTCCCGGAGCCCAGCACCGAACACACCGCTCTTGAAATCGAGGCATCGGTCCGCTCTATCCGTCACGGACCTGGAGCAGATCCAAGCCCTGGGCAAGGGAATCTCCCCGGAAGTCATGGTCCTCGCCGCCGATCTCGAAGATCCCGTCCGTCTTGCCGATCTGGCAGCCGCCAACCTCGGCCTCCCCGTCGCCGACGCCCAGCAGGTCCTCGAGAGCGACACCGTTGAGGACCGCCTCGAACGGGTCCACGCCCTCCTCGTGCGTGAAATCGCTCTGCTCGAAATCCAGGAGCGGATCTCGGCGCGGGTCCGCGACCGAGATGGACCAGGGCCAGCGCGAGTATCTCCTCCGGCAACAGCTCAAGACGATCCAGACCGAACTCGGAGAGATCGACGATGCTCGAGCGTGAGCTCCAGGAGTATCGCCGGCTCGCGGACGAGGTCGGTCTCCCCGAGGACGCCAGAAGCGAGTTCGACACCCAAATCCGCCGCCTCGCGACCATGCACCCGGACTCCGCCGAATCGGCGGTGGTGCGAACCTGGCTCGACTGGATGACGACGCTGCCGTGGCAGACGATCACCGACGATACCCTCGACATCGCAGCGGCGCGAGCGATTCTCGATGAAGACCACTACGATCTGGAGCGGGTCAAACAACGCATCGTCGAGTTCCTCGCCGTGCGCCAACTCCAGCCCGAGAGCAAGGGACCGATTTTGTGTTTCGTCAGGCCCGCCGGGGGTTGGAAAGACCTCCCTCGGCCGGTCCATCGCCCGGGCGCTGGGCCGCCGCTTCGTCCGAACCTCGCTCGGTGGGGTCCGCGACGAGGCCGAGATTCGCGGCCACCGGCGGACCTATGTCGGCGCCCTGCCGGGCCGGGTGGTTCAGTGTCTGCAGCAGGCGGGCACCGTCAATCCGGTCTTCATGCTCGACGAAGTCGACAAGATCGGTTCCGACTTTCGTGGCGACCCGTCGTCGGCGCTGCTCGAGGTCCTCGATCCGGAGCAGAACCACGCCTTTCGCGACCACTACCTCGGGGTCAATATCGATCTCTCGCGGGTTCTCTTCATCACCACCGCCAACGTCACCCACACCATTCAACCCGCTTTTCTCGATCGAATGGAAGTCATCCGCCTGTCCGGCTATACCGAGGATGAGAAGGTCGAGATCGCCCAGCGCCACCTGGTGCCACGCCAGATTCGCGAGAACGGGTTGGCCGACGTCAGGCTGAGCTTTACCCCGAAGGCCCTCCATGAACTGGTCGACGGCTATACCCGAGAGGCCGGTGTCCGAGAGCTCGAACGCCGGATCGGGGCGGTCTGCCGCAAGATTGCGGTCCGCGCGGCCGAGCATCGCCGACATCCCCGGCGCATCACCCCGACGCTCGTCAACAAACTCCTCGGTCCCCGTCCCCACCTCGCCGAGGAGCGCCTCTCGGAAGACCGAATCGGCGTTGCCACCGGTCTCGCCTACACCCCGGTCGGCGGCGACATACTCTTGGTCGAGGCGGTAGCATCGGTTGCGGAAAAAGGCGACCTCAGACTCACCGGTTCCCTCGGCGACGTCATGAAGGAGTCGGCTGCCGCTGCGCGTGACCTTGGCCCGGACCAATGCCGCGGGCTACGCCATTCCCGACGGATGGTTCGACCGCCACCTCCTGCACATCCACGTCCCCGCGGGAGGGGTCCCCAAGGACGGACCATCCGCCGGCGTCACCCTCCTCGCCGCCATCGTGTCGACGGCGACGGGACGGCCGATCCGGCACGATCTCGCCATGACCGGGGAGATCACCCTGCGGGGAGATGTCCTCCCGGTGGGCGGGGTCAAGGAGAAGATCCTCGCCGCGCTCCGCTCCGGGATCGACCGGATCATCCTTCCATCGGCCAACAAGACGGACATCGAAGAACTCCCGCCACGGGTCCGCCGGCTGGCCAAATTCCACTATGTCCGCCGCGCCGAAGAGGTGCTGGAGCTCGTCCTTGCCGAGGTCAAGTGACGCGTTTCATCCGATACCCGAGGCATGACCGTTTGGAGATGGAAATGAAGGCACCGCGTTCCCCCGGGAGCGCCGGTCCTTTCCTAGGAAAGCCCCGGCACTCTCGGGGCTGAGATGGCCTCAGCCAGAAAGCAGGCCAGTCGCCAGACTCGATTCACTCTCGGGAATTCACGGGGAAGGAGCGAAGCGACCTTCCACGGGGATTCCCGAGTTACCGGTGCGTCCTGAAGAATTCGATGGTGTCTTTCAACCCGTCGTCGAGCTTGACCTTGGGCTCCCAATCGAGCACCTTGCGCGCCAGGGTGATGTCGGGCTGGCGGACCTTGGGGTCGTTGACGGGCAGTTCGGTGAAGATCACATCGGATGTGGCGCCGATGATCCGGATGATCTCGTGGGCGAACTGGAGCACCGTCATCTCCGACGGATTGCCGATATTGACCGGCTCGTCGTAGTCCGAGTTGAGCAGCCGCCAGATCCCCTCGATCAGATCGTCGACAAAGCAGAACGAGCGGGTCTGCGAGCCGTCGCCGAAGACCGTCAGCGGTTCGTTCGCCAACGCCTGGCAGATGAACGCCGGCACGACACGGCCGTCGCCGGCCCGCATCCGCGGTCCGTAGGTGTTGAAGATCCGGACGATGCGGGTGGAGAGCCCGTGGTGGCGGTTGTAGGCCATGGTGATGGCCTCGGCGAAACGCTTGGCTTCGTCGTAGACCCCGCGCGGACCCACCGGGTTGACGTTGCCCCAGTAGCTCTCGGGCTGGGGATGGACCAGCGGATCGCCGTAGCTCTCCGATGTCGAGGCGAGCAGGAAACGGGCGCCCTTCGACTTGGCCAGACCGAGGGCCTTGTGGGTCCCGAGCGAGCCCACCTTGAGGGTCTGGATGGGGAGCTTGAGGTAGTCGATGGGCGACGCCGGGGAGGCAAAGTGGAGCACATAGTCCAAACGCCCTGCGACGTGAATGAAGTTGGTCACATCGTGCTCGACGAAGATGAACCCGTCACGGCCGAAGAGATGCTCGATGTTCTCGAGGTTGCCGGTGATGAGGTTGTCGATGCAGACCACGTCGAGCCCCTCGTCGAGCAGCCGTTCGCACAGATGGGAGCCGAGAAAGCCCGCGCCTCCGGTCACCATCGCCCGTTGTCTTTCCGTCATGCAGGCCTCCGAGGCGGGAGCCTAGCACAGTTCAAAACGCGAAACCCGCGCAGTGCGCGGGTTTCGCGTATTGAATTGTTTTGGCTCCGCAGGAGGGACTTGAACCCCCAACCTAGTGGTTAACAGCCACCCGCTCTACCATTGAGCTACTGCGGAGCATCAGCGGCAGGAGGGGTATTGTAATCCTCGGCGGACGATTGTCAACCAACCGCCGATGACCGCATCAAGGTAAAACTCAGCCGCTCCACCGGAGCGCGCTGCAAGACCGCGTGGAATTCATCGGCGGAGCCGAACCTGGTCGCCGACAAGAGACGCCCCTCGCATTGCAGACGCACGCGATCACCCTCCATCGGCCACGGATCCACCCGCCAATGAGCCCGGTCGATGGCGGTGAGATTGACCGGCTGGATTTCGCCACCGACCATCGGCACCGCGATCTCGAACTCAGAGGCGAGCGAAGCACAGAGGAAAACCGACACCCGATCGGCGAGGGTGAGAATATCGGCGTTGGATCTGCCACCTCGGGCCGCGCAGACAATCCTGATAGCGGGTGTCCGAAGCCAGGTTCTCCTCCCACGACACCTGCCGACGATCCATCTCGGCGCGAAAGCTCTCGGCGAGACGGGCCGATGCCGTATCTCCGCGTTCGAGGAGATCCGCGGTCTTGATCTCGGCCATCTCGGCGAAATGTCTGGCCACCAAGAGGGCGGCATATCGGCTGTGGAGAGCTGCGCGATCGACACTCCGGCGCCAGACCTCGAGATGGGTCTCAACCAGCATTCGGTCGAAGGTCCGCGGGCGACCCTCATCATCGACCCCGGGAGCGAGATCGAACTCGGTCCAACCGGAGTCGTGCAGCATGACGGCCGCCAAGACCTCGGCGCGGGGCTGGGGACGATTGAAGCGGCGGCTGCCCCAGTGCTCCGCCAGTTGCCAGGCGAGCCAGGCGTGCGAGGCCTGAGAAATCGCCAACGTTCGTGTCGGGTCGTCTCCGGTATACAAGAACATCGGGTGATTGTACCCGGAATCGCGAGAAAGGGGTGTCCGAACCCGCCGACGACGAGCGAGAAACACCTTGACTCGTCACCCTCGCGGGGCGTATAACCCGCAAGCGCTTTGTCGCCGCGCCGGAAGGCGCGATCGAATGTCGAGGAGTCATCATGAGCAACGAGTTCAATGCCTTTCACATGGCCCAGCGCCAATTCGACGCGGTCGCCGAGCTGCTCCAGCTCGACGACGGGATCCGCCAATTGTTGCGGGTTCCCCAACGCGAGTTTCACTTCACCATCCCGATCCGGATGGACGACGGCATCGGTCAAGGTCTTCCAAGGCTTTCGCGTCCAACACAACGACGCCCGCGGTCCCGCCAAGGGCGGCATCCGTTTCCACCCCCAGGAGACCGTGGACACGGTGCGCGCCCTCGCCACCTGGATGACCTGGAAGTGCGCCGTGGTCGATATCCCCCTCGGCGGCGGCAAGGGTGGCGTGATCTGCGATCCGCACAACCTCTCGCCGCGTGAGCAGGAGGCCCTGTGCCGCGGTTGGGTCCGTCAGGTCTCGAAGAACATCGGACCCATCAACGATGTTCCGGCCCCGGATGTCATGACCAACCCGCAGCACATGGTGTGGATTCTCGACGAGTACGAGAAGCTCGCCGGCGGCCACTACCCGGGCATGATCACCGGCAAGCCCGTCGAGGTCGGCGGTTCCCTCGGTCGCACCGAAGCCACCGGCTACGGCGTCGTCTTCACCGTTCGCGAGGCGCTCAAGCGAATGGACCTCCGCATGGAGGACATCCGTGCCTCGCTCCAGGGCTTCGGCAACGTCTCCCAGTACGCCGCCAAGAAGCTCATCGAGCTCGGCGCGACGGTGGTCGCGGTCTCCTGCTGGGACCATGACGACCAGATCTCCTACACCTACAAAAAGGCCGACGGCATCGACGCCGACTTCCTGCTTTCCATCACCAACCGCTTCGGCGCCATCGACAAAGCCAAGGCCGAAGCGGCCGGCTACGAACGGCTCGAGGCCGATGCCTGGCTCGATCAGGATGTCCAGATCCTGATTCCGGCGGCGCTCGAGAACCAGGTCACCGCCGAGAACGTCGAGCGGATCCACGCCAACGTCAAGATCGTGGCGGAAGGCGCCAACGGACCGACCACCCCAGAGGCTGACGACGTGCTCAAAAGGCGCGGCATCTTCGTCATCCCGGACTTCCTCGCCAACGCCGGCGGCGTCACCTGCTCGTATTTCGAACAGGTCCAGTGCAACACCAACTTCTTCTGGCCCAAGGACGAGGTCCTGAGTCGTCTCGACCAGAAGATGACCACCGCTTTCCACGCCGTTGCCGATCTCGCCGAGGAAACCGGCGAGTACATGCGCGATGCGGCCTACATGATCGCCATCCAGCGCGTCGCCACCGCCTGCCACCTGCGCGGCTGGGCGTAGGACAGCGCAATTCTCAATTCATAATTCATAATTCATAATTGAAATAGAGCGCTCGCTTCGGCGAGCGCTCTATTTCGGTGGGGCGAGGAAGGCGAGGGCGCGGTCGGCTTCGGCATCCATGACGACGTGCATGAGCCGGCCGGCGGCGATATCCGGCACATGAATGACTCGAACGACATGCTCCATATCCGCGAAGTTGGGTGCCACATCAGCCAAGGCATTGGGCGAGCCGCAGAGGAATTCCTCGTTCCAAACAACCAGTTTGTCGTCCGGATAGACCGGCAGGTAGGCGATCTTGGATTCCACGAGATCGTTGAAGAAATGGGTGCCGAACGACACATCCGGGACATAGGAGCCACGCTGCCGTGCGATCTCCACCAGCATGGCGGTGTGGCTGATGTCCGAGTAGGTCACCGGCACACCGAGCCGGATGTCGCCGCGACTTCCCCATCGCCCCGGCCCCATGAGGATGAAGCGACGTGCGGGCAGGATCTGGTTGAGCGCGCTGACGGCACGACCGACCCGGAGCATGGCCTCGCGGGTCGGCAACTTCTCGTAGTCGCGCGGGTCGATCAGCACCACGTACTCGATGTTGGGGCTCGTCGCCATCTGGACATAGCGGTTGGCCGAAAAGACCTGGTCGCCGATGTCGACATTCGCCGGCACCGGAATCCGTTGCGCCGACGAACTCAGGCTCAGCGCCCGACACTGGAGCATGAAGAGGTTGTTCCCATCGTGGGCGAACTCGACATCCACGGGCTCGCCGAGCCCGCTCTCCAGCAGATCGAGCATGGTCTTGAGGGAGGCCGGAAAGTCCGATCGCACCAGACCATCAAAGGTGACGACGAGTTCGGATGGTTCGACCTGGGCCATGAGCCCCACCATGGGCAGCATCTGGCGGTGCCGATAGATCGAAAAGATCTTGTTCATGTACGGCAGCTTGCGCCCGACCCGGCGGAGGAACTCCTCGATAGGGATGGAATCGAACTGACCCTGGTCGAGATCGATGACATCGACATTGCCCTGTGAGTAGCGGTAGACCTCATCCGGCTGTTGAACCGCCCTGAGGGTCGGTTGTTCGAGGGCGACCAGTACCGGATAGTCATCGACGGTCCGATCCACCGCCCGGGTGCCCAGGCCGAGCACCAGCCGGGCCATGCCGTCGGTGTGACGAATCCGCGGCGACCAGCGCATTTCACAACGCGAAAACGCGACGCCAGCGAAGACCGGCATCTGCATGTTCCCGACCTCGAGCCCCACCACCTCTTGAATCAGAACCCCCATCTGTTCCTGGAAGTCGAGGAGACCGCGGCTGCGCCGGTACTCGATGGGGTCGGGGTGGAAAGTCGAGGCGTAGACCTCCGAGATCGCATTCTCGAGGGCGTCCAGCCGCGCCTCGATGGTGCCCTGATTCCGGATGAAAAGACTCTTGTACTTGCCGGAAAAGGCATGGCCGATTCGGTCCTCGAGCAAGCTCGATGATCGGACCACCAGCGGCCGCTCGCCGATCTCGATGAGCATCTTCTCGAGCCCATCGTGAATGGTCGGAGGCATGGCGCCGTTTTTGAAAAGGCGTTCGACCAGGGGGTACTCCTGGCGCACCTCTTCGATGTCTTTGTATTTGACGTTGATGATCTCTTCGAGGTTGTTGTATTCGATGAACTCGAGGACGCCGTTGGACGGCAGAAAGTAGGACCTGGGAAGGCGGTACTCGGTGGAGAACCGGCCCTCGTACTTGGCCTGTTGCAGGATGGAATGGGCGAGGACGAGACCGGCCGCCTTGCCGCCGAGCCGTCCCTGCTGGCCATAGGTCGGGATGATGCGGTCGAGCACCCAGCCGAAATCGCTGACCCGGATAAAGCGCTTCGCGACCGCGATGAAGTCGAGGTGATCCGTGAGCAAACGCCGGACCAGAGCGGCGCGGGTCCCGATGACGTCTTCGGGGAGGGACGAGCCTTCTCCGGGTGCGAACTCGAGGAACTCGTGCACCGTGTCACGGAGTTCTTCCAGCGGAGTGTCGGCGTCTTCGGCCTGGCGGGCCACGTCGAGAGCGAGCGCCCGCTTCTCGGTGAGCACGATGGTGGAGGCGATCTCTTCGCCCGAAAGGTGGCGCTCAGCGTACTTCAGCGCCAACTCGTACAGGGCGGATCGACTCTGTTTGGGCAGCCGGGGTTTCGGCCGATTGGGATCGAGCCGGGCCGGCGAACCGGAGAGGTTGAGCGCAACGGCGATCTCGTCGTCGATGTCGTCGAGATCGATGAGACCCTGGCGCTGCATATCGAGCAGGAGGCGTCGGCACACCCGTTCGGCGATACCCGGCCGCCGTTTCCGAAGTTCATCAAATCTCTCTCGCCAGGCCGCTTGAGTCAAGGGTCCTCCAGGATCGCTGCATTGTAGCCTGGGCAGCGGGTATCTGAAGTGAATGACCTCGAATCAAATTCTCGGCCCCACTCCTGACGGATTGGGGCCGAGAATTTGAATTGAGGACTGGAACAACGGACCGGGATGAGTTCACTCCTCTGCCGGCGAGCCCTCGACCGCCGGGCGGAGCGTTTCGAAATCACCGACGATGGTCTCCACCGTGACGGCATCGATCCCCATGACGTCGGCGCGCGTACTCACCGTGACGGCGGCCAAGCCGCCCTCCTCCATCGGAGCGTAGAAGGTGTAGGTGAGGCCCTCGGCGCCCTGGTCGTTGTCGAGCACGAGGATCACACTGCCCATGACCTCGGTGGGCGGCAGCACGAGGTCGTGTTCGCGGACCACGAGGTCGGCGAGGGCGTTGAACCGACGACGAACCTCCGCGCTGTCGGCCTCACTGCCGTCAGCGAACTGCCAGAGACCTTCGGTCTCGCGAACGACAATCTCCTCGGCGGCGTTGGCGAACTCGGCGGTTGCCACGTCCCAACTGGAAAACGGCCAGACCTCGCCGGACCGCCACAGCACCGGGGCCTTGGAGAGCCTGGTCCCGATGGAGGAGGGAACGCGAAAGAGATCCACGCCGTTGCGACGACAGACGACCGTTTGGGCGCCTTCCTCCGAGGCCGAGAGTTCGAGGGTCAGCGTTCGGGTCGCCGTCTCTCGGCTCGAGGAGGACCCGGAACGCGGGAGGATCGAGCCCGAGCTCGGCGGGTTCGCCATCGACGGGGAGAAACTCGCTGATCCGGAGGGTGTTGAGTTCCGCGATCAAGCTCTGCATCTGGTCGCGATCCGCGAGATCGACGAGCGGCTCCTCGAGCTGCCAGCGCCCGTTCGACCTGGACGGCCCGGATTCGGTCCTCGACCGTCGACGATCTCCACCGATTCGAGATCGTGTTCGAGCAGATCGACGACATCGCGGGAACGCCATTCGTCGATCCCGCGGTCGAGACCGGCGACAAAGGCCCCCGCACTCATCACGATCTCCTCATCTGAACCCCGCCGGACGGCACGGTTGGACCCCAGCGGGGTCGGGTCGCCCACCGCCAGGGAGAATCGCGTCCCTTCCGAGTCCAGCAGAACCACACCGAGGACCGGGTCGTCGAGGCCGAAATCGGCCAACTCGACCTCGCCAAGGGGCAGGACCCGCTCCGCATCGAGATCGGCGATGGCGCCGAGGAGAGATCGTACGGCGGCCGCATCGGCCGGAAAGTCGATGGGTTCGACCAACCGCCACTCTTCGTTGACCGCCGCCAAACGAATGGGTCCATGGCTGGTTTGGAGTTCCACCACCTCCACCGCGTCTTGATCGAGATCGGGGAAGACCCGGTTCGCCCGTTCGACGACCTCCAAGGTGGTCGGTTGGTTTCGTTCGACGAAGAAGATGAACGCGCCCAGGGCCGCCACCACGGCCGCCAGGATAATCAGATTCCTGCTTCTCATCTTGCTTCTCCCAGCCGCGTCGTCAGTGCTTGCGGCGCCGCCACACGAAGATCCCCACGGCGATGGCCGCTCCCGGCATGATCAGGAGCACCACAGCCAGGATGATCCGCATCTGCTGCTGATCGATGTAGAGGCTCATGCTCTCCACGTTGTGCGGAGGAATCCCCATGGCATGGTCGCGAGCGGCCAGCCAATTGAGGGTGTTGAGGGCGAGAATCTCGTTGCCGGCGTTGCCGATCTCGACATCGGTGAGAAAGTCCGAATCGCCGAAGACCGCCAAACGGGAGGTGATTTCGTCCTGCGGGTCACCGCCGGGTTCAGGACTCGCGGCGATGGGATCGGCCGTGGCCGCGCTCTCCACAACCACCGCAACCGCAGCCGGTCCCGGGGTATCGACCCCGTCGTTGAAGACCACGGGCTCGCCACGCAGCAGCATCCCGAGATCGGTTTCACCCCAGCCATCCGCGGTCGTCTCAACCAGGACCTGGGCGTCGTTCGAGTCGGTGCGAAGCGACCGGGTGACCGTGAAGAGCACCGCGATGCCGTCGAGACCCGTGGTCACGGGGTGCTCGGCAAAATCTGTCAGGTAAACCGCCGACAGATCGAAGTACGGTAGCTTGCGCGACGGATCCACAACCAGATCGTCGCCCACCACCACGCCGCGGTCGGCGAGGAAGGCTTCCAGTCGAGTCAGCCGCATGGTGCCATCGGGTTCGATCAAGGGATCGAGTGCCACGAGCAACCGGCCGCCACGATCGAGGAAGGCCCCGAGAGCGGCGATTTCGACCTCGGTATAGCCCCGAGTCGGACCGACAATGGCGATGACATCGGCGTCATCGGGAATCTCACCCGAGAGCAGGTTGATCTCCTCGGCGGCCATGTTGTCCTTCTTCAGCTTGCCGACCAGGGCCGAAAGGCTGCGCCCGGCAAAGGCGCCGTCCTCCTGCATGGCGAGAACCGCTTCGCCGTGGCCGGTCACGAAGGTGATCTTCGGGACCTCGCTGACGATCAGCGATCGGATGGCCGAGGTGAACTCCTCCTCGCCCCTGAAAGCCCGGACGGTCGGCTGTTGGCCGTACTGCATCCCGGAGAAGTCGTACTCCACCATCTGCTCCGAGGTGACGTATTTGGTCCTCTCACCGACGATAAAGACCACCGTGTCGGCCATGGTGATGCCGAACTGCTCGGCAAGCGCCCTGGTCTTGAGCGGTTCCCGCTCGGGGTCGATGAACTCGAGAACGATCTTGTCCGAGACCGCCGCGTAGCGCGCGAGAAGCTCCTCCGCCTGGTCGAAGAGCGGGCTGCCGGGGACCATGAAAATGACGATGCGAACCTCGGTGTCGAGGTTGCGCACCAGATCGACGGATTTTTCCGACAAGGTGTAGAGCTTGGCCGAGGTCCAGTCCCACCTCTTGTAGTGCCGCGCGCCGAGCCAGTTGGCCATGACAACCAGACCGATGACGAGGATCAGGGCGACGCCGCCCGCCGCACCGTACCGCAGTGATTGCTTTCTCATCGCCCTACCTCCACTTGTTGAGCTCGAGGCTCTTGGTCGACAGAAAGAGGAAGAGGCCGGTCAGCGAGAGCTCGTAGGTCAGATACCGGGTGTCGACGATGCCCTTGGCGTAGTCCGCCATGTGCTGCCACAAATCGGCGTGCTCGACCATGGCGCCGAGTCCCGACGATGAGACCAGGAGTCCGCGCACCAGCGGCAGACCGAAGAGGAGGATGAGGCCGGCGAAAGCGACCACGGCGGCGATGATCTGATTCCGCGTCAAGGTCGAGGCGAAGAGACCGAGCGAGACGAACAGGGCGCCGAGGAGAACGACCCCGAGGTAGGACGCCGCCACGGCCCCCCAGTCGACGGCGGCCTGGCTCTTGACCATGAGTACGTAGATCACCGTCGGCAACCACAGCGCCAAATAGAAGGCGAGGGCCGCGATGAACTTGCCGATGATGACCTGGGCCTCGGTCACCGGCGAGGTGAGCAGAACCTCGATGGTGCCCGATCGCCGTTCCTCGGCCACCAGTCGCATGGTGATCAGCGGCGCCACGACCAGGAAGAACCAGAAGAAGATGGTGCCGCCGAAGAAGGCCTGGAGAATCGTCAGGGATGACTGGCCGGGTTGGCTGAGGTAGCCGATGATCAGGGCGAAGAGAGCGCCCTGCAGCAGCAGGAAAGCGGCCATGACGATATAGGCCAACGGTGACGAAAAAAAGCCGATGAGCTCGCGCCGAACGATGGCTCCAAGCGCCTTCATCTCACACCTCCTGCGTCGGTCGACGGCGCAGCAAACGCCGCGTCGTCCGCGGTTGTCAGCCGGACAAAGACATCTTCGAGGGTCGCCTGCTCGGGGGTCAGCCCGATGAGCACCCAGCCACGATCCACCGCGAGGTGGAAAATAGCTTCGCGCGGGTCGGATTCGGTTGCGTGTTCGACCGAGAAGACACCGGTCGGACCGCTCTTGGACGGCCGCCACTCCGGGCAACCGGCCGAGCGCCTCGGCGGCATCGTCGCCGGCGCCGCGGATCTCGACCCGCACGACGGGATCGCCGATGAGCCGGGTCCTGAGCGCGTCGGGCGTTCCGTCGGCCACGATCCGACCGTGGTCGATGATGAAGACCCGCTCGCAGACCTGCTCGACCTCGGGGAGGATGTGCGTCGACAGAACGACCGTGTGGTCGCGCCCGAGCTCGGTGATGAGCTCACGAACCTTGATGATCTGGTTCGGGTCGAGGCCGACGGTGGGCTCGTCGAGGATGAGAACCTGCGGTTTGTGGATCAGCGCGCCGGCCAGTCCCACCCGCTGGCGGTAGCCCTTGGAGAGCGTACCGATCACCTGTCGCCGAACATCGGCGAGCATGCACCGTTCGACCACGTAGTCGAGCCTGGCTGGAAGATCCGGCCGCGCGACACCCTCGATATCGGCGCGAAATCTCAGGTACTCCTCCACCCTCAGTTCCGGGTAGAGGGGCACGTTTTCGGGCAGATAGCCGATGTTGCGGCGCAGACCCACCGGGTCGGCGTCGAGATCGACCCCCGCCACCACCACCCGACCTGCGGTCGGCGGCAGGAAGGCCGTGATCATCCGCATCGCGGTCGTCTTGCCGGCGCCGTTGGGCCCGAGGAATCCGAGAATCTGGCCCTCGGGCACAAAGAAGGACAGACCATCGACCACCGGGGTGTCGACATAGATCTTCGTCAGGTTTTCGACTTCGATCATCACGGTCTCCTCAAACACCGACCCTTGGGCTGCGCCCTGGCCGGCCGATCGTCTTTGTTTCAATGGCGCACGATAAGCAAGACCGATGCCGGTTTCAAGTATCCGCCGGCTCTTACCCCGCGGGTAAGCGCGCCATTCTGACGTCAAGGAAGTTCAGCGAGATGCATCATCGGCGCAGACTTGGCGCCCGCTGAACCGATCTAATGCGTGCCGCGAACCGGAGTCACGATGAGCATGAGGGTGGTCGACCCCAGAGTGAACTCATCCTGGTGATTGAGCTTGGTCGTCTTGATCTTGGCGCCGTCGAACCAGGTACCGTTGGTCGCATCGAGATCGATCAGGACCACATCGGGATCGCGGATCTCGAGCATTGCGTGGCGGCGGGAAACTTCGGAATCCCGCAGTTGGATCTCCATGGCCGAACCGCGACCGAGGAAGAGACGTGGTTTGTGAATCTGGAAGACGCTGCCCGCCTGGCCGCCCGCGATGACCGCCAGCGAATAGCGGGGATCGGTCGGCATGGGCGGCAGCGGCGAGTCGAGATCCGGCTCGAGGCGCGACGTCAGCCTCCTCCGGCTGGGCATCCGCCGTCGGCTGCGCGTCGAATCCCCCGGGGCTCCATGGAGTTTCATCATCGGTGCCGGCATCGATATCCAAGGGATCGACATCCCTGGAATCTACCGCCGCGGACGCCAACGCCGGGTTCGCCGCCTCGAAGGTAAGACCGCAGGACGTACATTTCACCTGCTTCGACGGCCTCACCGTCAAAACGACGCTCGTCGTAGCGGTACTTGGTCTCGCATTCCGGGCAAGTGATGATCACATCATCCTCCGGGTAACCCATCATACATAACAAGGCCAGATCGGGGATGAATACCCACCGTGGAGGCGCGGATTCTCAATCGCCTGCCCTGGACGCCGTCCACCGATCCATCCACTCGAGGACGACCTCGTGCCACTGGATGGAGTTGAGCGGTTTCAAGACCCAGTGGTTCTCATCCGGGTAGTAGAGCAGCCGCGACGGCACCCCACGGCGCTGGAGAGCGTTGAAGGTCGCCAGCCCCTGGGTGTCCACGACCCGGTAGTCGAGAGCGCCGTGGATGACGAGCTCCGGGGTCTTCCAGTTGCCCACAAACCGCACCGGCGAGTGCTTGGCGTAGCCTTCGGGGTTCTCCCACGGTGTTCCGCCATGCTCCCACTCCGGGAACCACAGCTCCTCGGTGTCGTAGTAGGCCATGGTCTCATCGAGGTTGCCGTCGTGGCAGACCAGGGCGGCAAACCGATCGGTCTTGCCCTGGATCCAGTTGATCATGTACCCGCCGTAGCTGGCGCCCGCCGCCGCGACCCGGTCGGGATCGATCCACGAGTGACGACGCAGGACGTCGTCGAGTCCCTTCATGAGGTCCTCGAAGGGGGCCCCGCCCCAGTCGCCGTTGATGGCGTCGGTGAAGGCCTGACCGTAGCCCGTGGAACCGTGGAAATCGACCATGGCCACCGCATAACCGTGACCGGCGTAGATCTCCGGATTCCACCGGTAGTGCCAGTGGTCGTCAAAGCTGCCCTGGGGACCACCGTGGATCAGAAAGGCCAGCGGGTACTTCTTGCCCGGGATCACGTTCGACCGGTTCGATGAAATAGCCGAAGACCTCGATCGCCGTGGGCGCCGACAAAGGAGAACTGCTGGTAGGCGCCGAAGTCGATGGCCGCGAGTCGGTCGCGGTTGAGATCGGTGATCTGCAGCGGTGTCGCCTCCTCCCGACGGCAGAACGAAGAGCTCCGCGGGAGACACCAGGCTGTCGCGGACGAAGAGCAGCCGTCCGTCGGCCAGTGGCTTCGGGCTCGAGTTGGTGTGGCGGGTCAGCAGCGCCTGAACGTCTCCGCTGTCGGCGTCGATGCGGAAGATCGAGTGGTTGCCGATATTGTCGGCCGAGGCGTAGAGCGACGCCCCATCCGGCGACCACACGATACCGCCCGGCGACCGGTCCCAGGTTTCGGTGAGCACCCGGGCCTCGCCATCGGGCCACTCCCTGAACCACGACGCGAAAGCGGTCCGCCTCGTAGCCGGCCCGGCTCATGGCGAGAGTAGGCGAGCTTGGACCCGTCGGGCGAGAACGCCGGCGATGCGTCCCATGCCCGATTGCCGGTGGTCAGCTTGGTCGCCGGCGCCGAGCCGTCGGTGGACACCACCCAGAGGTCGAAGTCGGTGGACCAGGTCTCCTCGGATCCGTTGACGACCTTGGCCGTGTAGACCAGCGTGTGCATCATCGGGCGAGACCGTCCAGTCCTCGTCGCCACCCCACGGAATGGTCGGGCAGTCGCCGTCGACTCCCGCCATGAGGTCCACCGGCTCGCCGATCGGCAGACCGTCCTCACCGAGTGCCAACCTGAAGACATGGTTGCGGCGGCCGTCCTTCCAGAAATCCCAGTGTCGGACAAAGGTCTGATCGAAGATCATCCCGGTCGATCTTCTTCGCCTCTTCCAGCTGAAGTCGTTCGACCGTGCACGAAATCGACCGGTCGCACTCGGGAAAGACCTTGAGTCCGAAGTAGAGGGCCCTGGCGTCGGGACCCACCTTGAAGGCCTCGATGTCGAGCGGCAGATCGGTCACCTGCTCGGCCTCGCCGCCGTCGACGGCGATCCGCCACACCTGACTCGAACCCGACCGGTCGACAGGAAGTAGAGCAACCGTGCATCCGCCCAACGCGGACTCCAGTCCGACGCGGTGTGGCCGGTGAGCTTGGTCCGTCGAGGTCCCATCGGTGGCTGCGAGCCAGAGATTCCGTCCGCCCCGATTGGCCTCGAGATCCATGGTCGTGACGACGAATGCAGCCACCGAACCATCGGGCGATGGCTGTGGATCACCGATCCGCTCCATGGCGACCAGATCGTGGACGTTGAAGGGGTGGGTTTCGGCGGCGACGGTGAGTGCACAGCACGCGAGCGCCAAGGTGATGGCGAGGCTCAGGGAACGTCGTGTCATCGGGGACCTCCGACCCGGAAAACCGGGCAGAGGTCATGGTAGCGCAGATCGGGCCTGGATGGAGTCGCGCAGCTGGACGGTCGACGGTTCTTACGAACCGCGTCAGGTCTTCGGAACCCAGGCGCCGAGATCGCCGGATTCGAAGCTGCCGGCAAAGAGGGCCTTGGAGGTGTCCTCATCCGCGACCTCGATCGGTGAGGCCTCAGCGACGAGGGTTTCTTCGGCGATCACCCTTTGGGCGACGGCTGACGCACCGGGCGCGGGGTCGGGATCGGGGACCTCGACCCTGGCAAATTCAGCGACGGTCTCCGGACGCTCGAAATCGAGGGTCTGGATCGATGCCGTTCGCGGCGCCGCCACGTCGATCGGCGGTCGTCGCTCGCTGCGCCATCCACAGACGTCCCGACACCGAGCGTCATCACGACAGCCGCCGCCGCCGCCATCCAACCGTGGCTGCGTTCGCCGTCGAGGAAGCTCGAGATCGGTAAAGCTGGCGGCTACCGCGTCATCGACAACCTCGGCCACCCCATCGTCGAACTGCTCGCTGCCACCACGCCCGGCAAACCGGGCACGACTCGCCGATGCTCTCGGCCGCGATGGCGGCCTCGTCATCGAGACGACCCAGCGCGAGGTCGAGAACCAGTCGTTTGTGGTCGGGGCAGTTGGGGGAAATCATCATCATCTCCACCAAATAGGACGTTTGAACTCGTGAGAGGTAACGCTCACTTTGAAAAACCGGTGGTTCGGGCGAGGCACGCCCGAACCACCGGCTTTCCGGAGGATGGTCTACGCTCATGGTATGGCCACCGTAGATTCCATCGCTGTTGTCACCGGGGCGTCGAGCGGGATCGGGGCGGCATCGGCGTTCGCCCTCGCCAAGGCAGGTTGGCGCGTGGTGCTCGTGGCGCGCCGCGCGGATCGGCTCGCCGAGCTCGCCGACACCATCGCCGAGGCTGGTGGGCAGGCCATGGTCGAGGCGCTTGACGCCTCCGACGGCGCCGCCGTCGACGCCATGGCCGAAAGGGTTCGCGCCGATCTGGGGTGCGCCGGCGCTGCTCGTGAACTCGGCCGGGGCCGGGATCTGGCGGTTTCTCGAGGAAACCTCCGCCGCCGAGATCGACTCCATGATCGGCGCGCCCTATCTGGCTGCTGCCCACACCAGTCGCGCCTTCCTCGGTGGCATGATCGAGGCCGGCCACGGGCATCTCATCCACGTCGGCTCGCCGGCATCGCTCATCCCCTGGCCCGGCGCTACCGCCTACACCGCCTCGAGGTGGGCGCTCCGCGGTCTACACGAAGCGCTGCGCCAGGATCTCAGCGGCACCGGCGTTCGGAGTACCCTGATCTACTTCGGCGAGGTTTCGAGCGAGTACTTCGAGGCCAACCCCGGGTCGCACGAACACCTCCCCAGCCTCGGCTCGTGGATCCCGGTGAGCACCCCCGAACGCTGCGCGGAGGTGATTCTCAGGGTGGTTCGCCACCCACGACCGGTCGTCCACCACCCCTTCGCTCTGCGCCTCATGGCATGGACCGCGGCCCTCGCGCCGGGCCCGACGAGGTGGCTCATCGCACGGACGGGGCGAAGGCACGAAAAATAGACCGCGAAGGCGCGAAGGTCGCAAAGCATCGCATTCACGAGGGTCATTGGGTGGCTCGCCACCCAATGACCCTCGTAATGGGTCGAATTGTGATGCTTGGCGTTCTTTGCGTCTTCGCGGTTCAATCTGTCCCTCGAGCTGCGCTACCCTTGGCCCATGGACAACATCATCGAGTGCGGATCCTGCGGCGCCGATCTCCCCGGACGATCGACCATCTGCTCGAATTGCGGCTGGGATCTGAGCACCGCCGTGGCCACGCCGCCCCGTCGGTCGCCGTTCCAGATCTTCGCTTCGGGGGGTTGGCGGGTCCTGGTCTACGGCGCCATCATTCTCCTGCCGATCTTCGGCTTCGCTCGTTTGCGCGACACCGGCCCTGGGCCCGATCTGCCGACAACCCTGCGCTGGATGGCTACCGGCGACGACGGCCGCGCGGCGGAGCTGGTCACCATCCACCGTGCACACGAGATCGGCGCGGCCGCATCTCGCTACGCGATCCGTGAAATCGAGGCCTTTTCTTTCGCCGGCGACTGGGCGGAGAAACTCGCTCCGAAGGCCACGATGAACGTCCGTGGCTGGATCCCCCTGGTCTTCTTCGGCGCCGACACCGACATGGCGCCGGCTTCAGTGCGCGAGTTCTTCGAGGTCCGTTCGGTGGATGGCTGGGGAAATCCCTACCGCGTCGAGACCCGGGTCATCGAGCGCGGTGACGGCTGGATGAACGACCCGATGGTGGCGGCCGACCTCGAAGCTGGTCTGCAGGCGAGATTTCATACTGTCGATCGGCCCGACCTCGGAACCGGCGATTGGTTGCGGCTCGAACTGACTTCGGCCGGACGCGACGGTGTCCTCGACACCGAGGATGATCTTCGATTCATCAGCTACAGCCTGATCAGCGCACCGTTGCAGATGCTGGCTGATCCCGAAATCGTGGTCCAACGCATCGAGCGCAATTACACCATCGGTCCGCAGTACTTCCGCGTCGAGGGCTCCGGCTACGACCTCATCGACGCCAGACTCCTCGCCGAGTACCGGCTGACGAGTCTGTATTGAGAGAGCGAAAACAACCGCCAAGGCGCAAAGAACGCAAAGAACATCCTGGGGGCGATCGGAACAGCAAGCTGTTCCGATCGCCCCCAGAGGGTCTATTGCGATGCTTGGCGAACTTTGCGTCGTCGCGGTTCGATCTGCGATGTCTTTCTACCCGAGGTTGGCCGCCCACGGAGGCTTTGCGGCGAGATCGTCCTGCAGCGCCCGCACCGACAGCGGACCGCGGCGCAGCGCGGCCACCGCTTCGGCGGCGGCGTAGGCGCCCGGGATGGTCGTGAAGTAGGGGACGTTGGCGTCCAGCGCCGCCCGGCGGATCGATGGAGCGTCGCGGGCCGCCTTGCGCCCCGCTGCGGTGTTGACCACCAGGTCGATGCCCCCTTCGGCCAGGAGGTGGGGGATGTCGGGATCACCCTGACCCACTTTGAAGACCGTCCGCACCGCGGGGTAGCCGGTATCGCGGAGCAATCGCGCCGTACCCTCGGTGGCGAGCAGCTCGAAACCGAGTTCCTCGAACCGCGCAGCCAGGGCCGGCAGCCGGGTCTTGTCGCGATCGGCAAAGGAAAGCAGCACCTTGCCCTCCTCCGGCAGCCGCCAGCCGGCGGCGAGAGCGGCCTTGGCGAAGGCCTCGCCAAAGGTCCGGCCGCGACCCATGACCTCGCCGGTGGAGCGCATCTCAGGACCCGGCAGCGGATCGACCCCGGGGAACCGTTCGAAGGGGAAGACCGGGAGCTTGACCGCCACCTCCGAGGGCACCCCGTCGTGGACACCGAGTTCGGCGAGGCTGGCTCCGGCGCAGACCCGTGCGGCGAGCTCGGCCCAGGGCATCCCGGTGGCGCGGGCGAGGAACGGCACCGTCCGCGAAGCCCGCGGGTTAACCTCGATGAGATAGACGACGCCCTCCTGGATGGCGAACTGGACGTTCATCAGACCACGCACCCCGAGGGCCAGGGCGAGCAGCCGCACCTGGCGCCGCAGCTCGGCCTGGAGTTCGAGCGGCAGGCTCACCGGCGGAGTCACGGCGCCCGAATCACCCGAGTGGACCCCGGCTTCTTCGATGTGCTCCATGATGCCGCAGATGACGACCCGCTCGCCGTCGGCCACCGCGTCGACATCGACCTCGGAGGCCTGTTCGAGGAAGTGGTCGAGGAGGACCGGCCGGTCGGGATCGACGGCGGCGGCCCGCTCGAGGTACTCGGCGAGCTCATCGGGACCGTAGACGATCTCCATGGCGCGCCCGCCGAGGACATACGAGGGCCGGACCAGCAAGGGATAGCCGAGCTCCTCACCGGCAGCCCCGGCCTGGTCGGCGGACGAGATCATCCTGCCCGGCGGCTGGCGCAGACCGAGCTCGCGCAGCAGCTCCGAGAAACGACCACGATCCTCGGCCCGGTCGATGGCGTCGCGCGGCGTACCCCAGATCGGGATGTCGTGGTTTTCGAGGTCCTCGGCGAGCTTGAGCGGGGTTTGGCCTCCGAGTTGGACGATGACGCCCACGGGGCGTTCCGCGGCGCAGATGTCGAGCACGTCTTCGATGTGGAGAGGATCGAAGTGCAACCGGTCGACGGCGTCGTAGTCGGTGGACACGGTCTCGGGATTGCAGTTGACCATCACCGCTTCGAAGCCCTCGGAGCGGATCCCGGCCACCGCCTCGACACAGCAGGCATCGAACTCGATCCCTTGGCCGATGCGCACCGGCCCACCGCCGAGGATGACCACCGATCGGCGAGCCGCCGGTTGCTCGTCGCGATCGCCGAAACTGCCGTAGAGATAAGGGGTCCTGGCTTCGAACTCGGCGGCGCAGGTGTCGACCCGCCGGCGGATCCGGCGCAGCCCGAGATCGAGTCGGCGCTGTCGTTCGGTCTCGGGATCGGTTCCCTGGAGTCGCGCCAGTTGGCTGTCGGCAAAGCCGAGGCGTTTGGCGGCGATGCGCCTCGGCAGGTCGAGATCGGGCTCGCGGAGCAGATCCTCGGCGGCCACCAGCCCGGCGATTCGGCGGAGAAACCAGGCGTCGACGGCGGTGATCTCGATGAGGCGGTCCTCGGTCCATCCGCGACGCAGGCCCTCAGCGAGCTCCCACAACCGTTCCGGCGACGGAACGGCCAGCCGGCCCGCGAGGCCGTCATCGTCGACCACGGCGAGATCGGCCGGCGCCTCGAGGGAATCGCGATCGATCTCGAGCGATCGGATCGCCTTGAGCAGCGCCTCCTCGAAGGACCGACCCATGGCGGCCACTTCGCCAACCGCCTTCATGGCGGTGCCGAGGACAGGCTCGGCGCCGGGGAACTTCTCGAAAGCAAACCGGGGCATCTTCACGACAACATAATCGAGGGCGGGTTCGAAGGAGGCCGGGGTGGTGCCGGTGATGTCGTTCGCGATCTCATCGAGCCGGCGGCCCAAAGCGACCTTGGCCGCGATCCGGGCGATGGGGAAGCCTGTCGCCTTGGAGGCGAGCGCCGACGACCGCGAAACCCGCGGGTTCATTTCGATGATGGCGTAACTGCCGTCTTTGGGGTTCACCGCGAACTGGACGTTGGCGCCGCCGGTGGCGACACCGACCGCGTCGAGGACGCCGCGGGCGGCATCGCGTAGGACCTGGTACTCGCGATCGGTGAGGGTCTGGGCCGGGGCAACGGTGATCGAATCGCCGGTGTGGACGCCCATGGGGTCGAGATTCTCGATGGAACAGACCACAACAAAGGTGCCGGCCGAATCCCGCATGACCTCGAGCTCGAACTCCTTCCAACCGATCACCGAGGTCTCCACCAGCACCTGGTGGGTGGGCGAGGCCTCGAGACCGTGCCGGAGCAACTCTTCGAACGACTTGCGGTCGTAGGCGGAACCGCCGCCCCAACCACCGAGGGTGAAGGACGGTCTCAGAATGGCGGGAAGTCCGATCGTCTCGAGGGCGGCGATCCCTTCCTCCATCGTGGTCACGGTCTCTGCCGGCAGCACCGGCAGACCGGCCTCGGTCATGGCCTGGCGGAACT
Source organism: uncultured Acidobacteriota bacterium (assembly GCA_963704125.1). GTDB lineage: Bacteria > Acidobacteriota > Thermoanaerobaculia > Thermoanaerobaculales > Sulfomarinibacteraceae > JAHECW01. Next base: position 219,658 of record CAVPHA010000021.1, read on the forward strand.
CCTCGCGATCTTCGGCAAGTCGAATCGACCGAACCGAAGCACCGAGGAGCTGGATGCCGAGTCGCTCGAGAACGCCTGCCTCCTCGAGCTCCACCGCCAGGTTGAGGGCGGTCTGTCCACCGAGGGTCGGGATCAACGCATCCGGTCGCTCGCGCTCGAGGACCCCAGTGACCGACGCCAGGGTCAAAGGCTCGACATAGGTCCTTTGGGCGAGACGGGCGTCGGTCATGACCGTTGCCGGGTTGGAGTTCACCAGCACGACCCGGCAGCCCTCTTCACGCAGGGCCTTGACGCCCTGGACGCCCGAGTAGTCGAACTCGCAGGCCTGACCGATTCTGATCGGCCCGGCACCGAGGATGCAGACCGACTCGGGGATCGCGGGCCGGCTCATGATTTCGTCTCCCGGCATCGTTCGGCGAAGCGCGTGAAGAGTCCCGCGGCGTCGTTCGGACCCGGCGCCGCCTCGGGGTGGAACTGGACCGCCTCGACCCCGGCGCGCGGCAGGGCGAGCCCTTCCAGGGTACCGTCGGTGAGGTTGATGTGGGTCACCTCGACCTCGCGCGGCAGCGACGACTCCTCCACCGCGTAGTTGTGGTTCTGCGAGGTCACGAGGACCCGGCTGTTCGCCAGCTCGCGGACCGGGTGGTTGCCGCCGTGGTGGCCGTAGGGCAGTTTGACCGTCCGGCCGCCGAGGGTCAGCCCGAGGAGCTGGCAGCCGAGACAGATGCCGAGAATCGGGATCTTGCCGATCAGACCGTCGATGAGCTCCTGAGCCCCGGTCACCGCCGCCGGGTCACCCGGACCGTTGGAAAGTACGACGCCGGCGTGGCCACCCGACAAAACCTCTTTGGCCGACACCTTCGGCGGCAGCACCCGCACCCTGAGCCCTTCGGCGACGAGCCGTCGAAGGATGGACCGTTTGACCCCGAAATCAATGACCGCCACCGGTGGCCGATCATCGCCCGAGGTGGCGCCCGCCGGGTGCGAGGGCGATCGCCATGGGCCCTTGTCCCAGGCGTAGGCCTCGCCGCACGCAACCTCGCGGGCGAGATCACAGCCATCGGTACCCCGCGCCGCCCGCGCCCGATCGACGAGCGTTTCGATATCGGCGCCGTCGGTGGCCAGCACTCCCGGGACCGCACCGGCAGTTCGGATGTGGCGAACGATGGAGCGGACGTCAAACCCCCAACCCACCGCGACCCCGAGGCGAGCGAGCCACTGGTCGGCCCCCTCCTCGGAGCGCCACGAGGATGGGTCGGAATCGAGATCCTGGACGATGAGCGCCCGCGCCCAGACCCGGTCGGACTCGGCGTCGAGGGCGTTGATCCCGACCTGGCCGACGTGGGACGTCGTGAGGCAGAGGATCTGACCGTGGTATGAGGGATCGGTGAGCATCTCCTGATACCCGGTCATGGCGGTGTTGAAAACCACTTCGCCATCGATGATCGACGACGCCCCGGCGGCGAAGCCGGAGAACGCCGTACCGTCCGCGAGAACGAGGTGAGCAGGCCGTGGGCTGTCGAGCAATCGGGGGAGGGAAGAGTTTTTCACCATTCTGAGGGCGGAGCTTAGCACGCCTTGGTGCGGATTTCCGCTCACTCGATGAGGGCGGGACCACCAGCCGGGAGCGGGCTCGCGTATCCTTGAACAACATGAGCGTTTCCAACGACGCATCCGTCTGGGAGGCCACGGCCGACCTGGTTCGCCGGGCGCGATCGGGGGACGAACGGGCGTTCTCGGAGCTGCTTCAGACCCACCGCGCCGCCGTCACTTCGACCCTGGTGGCGTGCGGAGTGCGCCAACCCGAGACCGCCCAAGACCTTGCCCAGGATGTCGCCCTGAAGGCATGGGCCCGCCTGTCGAGCCTCAATGATCCTCGAACGTTCAAAGCGTGGATCCGGCGGATCGCCGCTAACGCGGCGCGGGACCACCTGCGGCGGATGGCGGTGCGCAAGGAGGACGAACTCGACGCCGCCCTCAGTCTCGAGTCCGACGATGACCCCTACCGGCAGGCCGAGCGCGTCGCCGAGATCAGGCTCATGATGACGGCGCTCGACAGCGAAGACCGGGAGGTCGTCGAGTTGCTCGTGGCCAAGGCGAACGGCGAGAGCATCGAAAGTATGGCCGACCGGCTTTCACTCTCGGAGGGTGCGCTCAAAATGCGACTCATGCGGGTCAGGAAACGGCTGCGGCAGCGGCTCGAGGAGCTGCGGCTGGGGAAGTGACCGGGACAGGGGCAGCGTCCGGGGCAGCGTCCGGGGCAGCGTCCGGGGCAGCGTCCGGGGCAGCGTCCGGGGCAGCGTCCGGGGCAGCGTCCGGGGCAGCGTCCGGGGCAGCGTCCGGGGCAGCGTCCGGGGCAGCGTCCGGGGCAGCGTCCGGGGCAGCGTCCGGGGCAGCGTCCGGGGCAGCGTCCGGGGCAGCGTCCGGGGCAGCGTCCGGGGCAGCGTCCGGGGCAGCGTCCGGGGCAGCGTCCGGGGCAGCGTCCGGGGCAGCGTCCGGGGCAGCGTCCGGGGCAGCGTCCGGGGCAGCGTGATCACCTCCTGGTTGTTCTGAAACGACGAGTAGCCGAAGGGGTTGCCGGGGTCAAGGGGTGAAGTGCATCGCCCTCGGAGGGCGACCCCTTGACCCCGGCAACCCATTCGGCTGGTGGGGATACATGAACAACCAGGAGGTGATCATGCGCAACCTCGTCCACCAACCCGGTCTCATCGCCCACCGTAAGGCCCTCGAAGCAGCCGGCATCGCCATCTCGCTTGTCCTGCGCGTACCGGCGCCACTCAGGAGTCTCGCCGATCAGGTGATTCGCTCCGCGTCGTCGGTGCCCGCCAATCTCTCCGAAGGCCACGGCCGATCAGGCCGCGATCGAATCCACCACTGGCGAATTGCCTACGGCTCCGCGAAGGAGGTCGACACCCACCTGCGTCTCCTCGTCGGTACCGGCGCTATCAACGCATCGAAGGCCGGTACGGCAATCCGTCTCTTCGACGCCGTCCGAGCCCTCACCTGGCGGCTGCTCCATCCCTCGAGCTGATTGGGCTTTTCGAAGTCGCCGGCCTATTGTAGCGCCCATCTCCAGATCGGCGTCGCGACTCCTCTCAACGGCACCGACGCCCATCTGGAGATGGGCGCTACAAAGGCGCTCCGTTCCCGAGACCGCGTCGGCAGTGGCAGCGGCGGGGGCAGAGACAGCGGCAGGAACAACGTCAGCATCAGCGGCAGCACCCAGAACGGGACCGAGACCGCTGCGGGTCGGAGGGAAAGGAGCCTCCATCGGGCGTGCCGGGCACGCCATTGTGCCCCATCGACCACCCAGCAACGCGGCACGTTGCGCACAATTGCGCTGCCGGGCTCCCCCGGGAGGTGCGCCTCTGCCTGGTTCTCCCGGCAGGGAACAGGCCGCCGGCGGCCCATCGGCGTGGTCGCAGAGCGTTAAATCCACCACCCAAGCGACCACGCCGATGGGACGACGCTGGGCCGCCGTAGGCGGACCAGAAGGCCGGTGTTCCGGAAACCAAGCCAGGGAGCAGCATCGGGACACGGCGCGATTGAAGGACCGGTGGCAGTGTTCGGTCCCGGCCACGGCCACGGATGCGGCGACGGCTACGGTGTCGGATCCGGCGTTCGGGGTCGCCACCACGGCTCGAGGCGCCGGCAGAGAGCGTCCCAGGCGGCGTCGGTGTCGGCGATGGCGTCGCCACCGAGCTTGACCAGCAGCTCGTCGGCGAGGACGAGCGCGAGCATGGACTCGACGATCACCGGGGCGGCGCCGATGGCGGTCACATCCGACCGCTCCCACACGGTGACTCCGGCCTCGCCGGTGGTCAGATCCACCGACGGCAGACCCATGCGCAGCGTCGAGATCGGCTTGAAGTAGGCCCGCGCTACGAGATCCTCACCGTTGGTCACCCCACCCTCGAGCCCGCCGGCTCGATTGCTGTCCCGGCCCAGCTGCCCATCGTCGACGAGGATCGGCATCGTGGGCCTCGGACCCCAGACACCCCGCGACCTCGATCCCGGCGCCGATGGCGGCGGCCTTGACCGAGTGGATGCTGACCAGGGCCTGGACGATGAGTCCGTCGAGCTTGCGATCCCAGTGGGTGTGTGAGCCGAGCCCCGGGGGCAGACCGCGCACCACGCCGCCGACCACCCCGCCCATGGTGTCGCCGGCGCTGCGAGCGGCGCGGACCGCCTCCACCAGATCGGCTTCGCGATCGGGATGAGGGGTCACCAGGGGCGAGTCGAAATCGACTCCGGCGAGACCGTCCCAGGTCGGCGGGCCGTCGGTCACCACGTGCGGACCGAGCTGCAGCACCGCCGACCGTTGGGCGATGCCGAAGCGTGCGAGCAGCTGGGCGCAGACCGCCCCCGCCATGACCCGCGCCCCGGTCTCCCGCGCCGACGCCCGCTCGAGAACGTTGCGCATGTCTCCGAGCTGGTCCGTCGCGGCCCCGCCGGAGTAGTCGGCATGTCCGGGCCGTGGCCGGGTCACCGATCGGCTCTGCGCCTGCTCGTCGTCGACGGCCCACGGATCCATGACCTCGGACCAGTTCTTCCAGTCGTGGTTTTCGAGTTCGAGCACCAACGGACCGCCCATGGTGCGGCCGTTCCTCAGCCCACCGGTCACCTCGACGGTGTCCTTCTCGATGCGCTGCCGGCCACCTCGGCCAAAACCGTGCTGCCGTCGCTTGAGCCACGCGTCGATGAGGCCGCGGTCGAGCTCGAGACCCGCCGGCAGACCCTCGAGGACGGCGGTCAGCCGCGGGCCGTGGGACTCTCCACCGGTGAGAAAACGGAGCCGTCTCATGCCGGACCACTCCCGGGTATCACTGCAAATGAAACCATGGCTCAGTTATACGCGGTCCTCGTCTCGACGCCAAGAAGGACGGGGTTCCGAGGCTCTGATATGATCCACCCACGCCATGGCTGATCGACTCCGATTTGCCGCGATTCTGATCTTTGGGTGTGCATCGGCGACCACCCTTCCCACCTCCTCTGCCGCGGCGCAGCATCAGAGACTCACTCTCCTTCACACCTCCGATCTCCACGGCAGCGTTCTGCCCTGGGACGATTTTCGAAACCAGCCCGCCGACGGATCTCTCGCCCAGGTGGCGACCCTGGTCCGGCAGATCCGCGAGGAATCCGTTACCGTCCGTCGTGCTCTTCGACTCGGGCGACACCATCCAGGGCACTCCGTTCGAGCAATTCCCCCACGTCCGCTGGTCCGAGCCGAGCCCCACCATCGCGGCCATGAACCTCATCGGTTACGACGCGATGGCGGTGGGCAACCACGAGTTCAACTTCGGTCTCGAGGTCCTTCGACGGGCCGAAGACCAGGCCGAGTTTCCCTTCCTCAGCGCCAACACCATCGATCTCGCCACGGACGAACCGGCGTTTCCGACGCATATGGTGATCGAGGCCGACGAAATTCGGATCGGAGTCGTCGGTCTCGTGACTCCCAACATCCCCGGGTGGGAGCAGCCCGAGCACTACCGCGGTCTCGCCTTCCTCCCCATGGATGAGGTCGCTCGAGAGCAGATCCGGTTGCTGCGCGACGCGGAGGGTTGCGATCTCGTCGTCGTGCTCGCCCACACCGGGTTCGAAAGGGACCTCGATGACGGAGCTGCAAGCGGCACCGAGATCGAAGACTTCGGCTGGCGGCTGGCGCAGATTCCCGGCATCGATGTTCTTCTCACCGGCCACACCCACCAAGACATCCCGCCCCGGGATCTCCATGGCACCATCGTGTCGCAACCTCGCGCCCGAGCCCATCTGCTGACCCGGATCGATCTCGAGCTCGAACTCCGGGACGGCGACTGGCAGATCGCGTCATGGGAGGGCCGCAACCTCACGCTCGACGGTGTCACCCCGGACCCGGTCATTGCCGGAACCATGGCCGAACTCCACGAACGGGTCGCCGAGGCTCTCGACGGGCCCGTGGGTCTGGTCGGCGAACCGGTGAGCGTGGCCGGTTGCCGGCTGCACGACTGCGCCGCCCTCGATCTCATCCACCAGGTCCAGCTCGAGGCCTCGGGCGCCGATTTGTCGCTCGCATCGCTGCTCACCGATCGCACGCCGGATCTCCCGGCCGGGCCGGTGACCTGGCGTTGGATCTATGCGTTCTACGTCTATCCCAATACCCTTGTGAAGGTTGCGGTCGACCGGCGCCGAGATCAAGGACATCCTCGAGCACGCGGCAAGCTACTACAGCGGTCTCGACTGCGAATCGGATGGTGGGTGCACGCTATTGACAGACCCCTCCGTCCCGCACTACAACGTGGACACGATGGCGGGGGTCTCCTACCGAGTGGACCCCACCCAGACCGGTGGGCCACCGGGTGCGCGATCTGCGCATCCGTGGTCGGGCCATCGATCTTCACCAGGAATTCACCCTCGTGTGCAATAACTATCGCGCCGCCGGGGGCGGTGGTTACCCGCACCTCGGCCACGCCGATCAAGTCTGGCGGTCTTCGGAGGAAATGACCGATCTCATCGGCAACTTCATCGCACGAAAGGGTTTGTGGCAACCGGTCATCGACGACAACTGGTGGATTGGGCCCGCCTTGACGGCGGAACGAACGACAGCGGCAACTCCATGAGGGGTTACCGACGATATATTTTTGTTCATGAGGCAGGAAGGAAGGAGAGAGGAATGAAAGGTCAACGATTTATTATCGGATTCTTGGCGATGGCGCTGGTCGCGCTGGCGCCGCTGACCGCTCTGGCGCAATCGGACGCCAATACCGGCCAACTCTTCGGCACCGTGGTCGACCCCGACGGGCAGGTGATGCCGGGAACCACGGTCGAAGCGAGAAACGCCGAGACCGGCTTCAGCCGGTCCGCGGTCTCGGATGCGACCGGGCTCTATCGCATGGCTCAGTTGCCGCCCGGCGACTACGAAGTCAAAGCATCCCTGACCGGATTCAAAACCGCGATCAACAAGGATGTCAGAATCGGCCTGGGTGCGTCGGCACGGATCGACTTCACCCTCGCCATCTCCGCCATCGAGGAGGAGATCGTCGTCACCGCCGAGGCGCCGGTGGTGGAGACCACCAACCCCAATGCCTCGTCCTCGGTCAGCGACGAGCAGATCGCCAACCTGCCGCTCAACGGCCGCGACTTCTCAGATTTCGCGCTCCTGACCCCCGGCGCCACCTATGGCGACACCAACGCCGTCCAGGGCGCCCGTGGCGGCTTGAACGTCGGCGCCCGCGCGATCCAGAACTCGTTCAACATCGACGGCGCCAACAACCAGTCGAGCTTCTTCGGCGAGGAACGCGGCGGCACCCGCCCGCCCTTCACCTTCTCGCAGGCGGCGATCAAAGAGCTCCAGGTCGTCAAATCCGACTACGGCACCCAGTTCAGCTCCTCGGGTGCGGTGATCAACGCCATCACCAAGTCGGGAACCAACAGCTTCCGCGGTGAACTCTGGACCTACTACACCGGCGACAGCATGATCAGCGCCACCGCCGGCAACGCCCAGGTCGATTCCCGCGAGCCGACCGATCAGACACAGCTCCAGTACGGCTTCGCTCTCGGCGGTCCGATCATCCGCGACAAGGTGCACTTCTTCGCATCGGTCGACGCCCAGGACTACGAGATCCCGTATTACGTCCAGTTCCGAGACTTTCCGTTCGCCCGCATGGCGGACTGGGAGGCCCTCACCGGTCTCGAACTTCGCCGAAGAAACCGGCGGTCAGACGACCGACTCGGACTTCGGTGAGATCGGCACCACCAACGACGCGCTGGTGTTCATGCGTCAAGGTCGACTGGCAGCTCGGCGCCAACCACCTGCTCACCATCCGCGACAACTACTCGACCCAAGAGGGCGAGAACCTCACCGCGGACTACCCCAATACCGGCCGCTCCAACAACGGGCTCGAGGAGAACAGCTTCAACTCGTTCGTCGCCACTCTCAACTCGGTGATTTCGGACACGGTCTTCAACGAGGCATACCTCCAGTGGTCGCAGGAGGAACGCCCGCGCAGCGCCAACAACACCACCATCCCCGAGGCGGGAATCTACCCCTATCTCGCCACCTGGGGCCAGAACCAGTTCCTGCCCAACTTCCTCGATGAGGACCGGATCCAGCTCATCGACAATGTGACGTTCTACGCCGGCAACCACACCTTGAAATTCGGCGCCAACCTCGACTTCGTCAGCTTCAACGACGGCTTCTTCCGCTATGGCACCGGCGTCTACTCCTACAACGAGTGGGAAGGCCGAAGGAGACCAGGGCTTCCTCGACGGCGGCACGCCGTACTCGTTCACCCAGGCCTTCTCCGACAACGACGGCGCCGTGAAGTTCGACAGCAACTACTACGCCCTCTACTTCCAGGATGAGTGGCGGGTGAAACCCAGCTTTACCCTGACATACGGTCTGCGGTACGAGTACCAAGAGCACGACCAGCCCGCGGTGACCAACCCGCTCTATCCGTCCACCGGCCAGATCCCCCAGGACAAGAACAACTTCGCGCCGCGCGTCGGTTTCGCCTGGGACATCAACGGCAACGGCAAATCGGTGGTGCGCGGCGGCATCGGGATGTTCTACGACAACACCCCGACCCTGCTCGACGCCAACGCCCTGCTCACCAACGGCATCACCGTCGTCCGCTACTCGGTTCGTCTGTCTCTCCAACCCCGGCCTGTGCCCGACCTGGCCCAATGTCTGGGCCGATCCGAGCGCCGTCGGCAATGCCGTCAAACCCGACATCTTCGTCTACGACTCGGACTTCGAAAACCCCGAGACCCTGCGCTTTTCGCTCGGCTATGAGCGCGAGATCGCGCGCAACTTCGCCCTCGGTCTCAACCTCATCTGGCAGGACACCAAGAAACTCCAGCGCAAGTGGGACCAGAACGTCACCCCCGACGGCGGCACCACCCCCGACCGGCCACCCGACCTATGACTGGGGAGCTGCCTACTCGGACTTCGGTAAGGTCATGCAGTTCACCTCCGATGCCAAACAGGAGTACCGCGCGGTCATCCTCTACGGCCGCAAGCGCTTCTCCGACCGCTGGTTCCTCGACTTCTCCTACACCTGGTCGTAGCTCCAAGGACAACGACTCCAACGAGCGCTCGGTCTCGTCCTCCAGCGACTTCCCCGAGGATCAGTTCGAGCTCGGATACAGCTGGGGCTATTCCAACTTCGACGCAACCCACAAGTTCGTCACCTCCTTCGGCTGGCAACTGCCGGCCAACTTCATGGTCTCCGGTATCTACACCTGGCGGAGCGGCTTCCCGTACTCGGCCCAGGACTACCGCGACAACAACGGCGACGGCTACCGCAACGAGACCGCCCAGGTCGAGGTCTCACCGGGCGTCTTCACCCAGTTCGACCGCAACACCGAACGGCAGCCGAGCTACACCACCTTCGATCTGCGGCTGAGCTGGACCGCCAACCTCGGCAAGAGCCTCCAGCTCGAGCTCATCGGCGAGGTCTTCAACCTCTTCAACAGCTCCAACTGGCTGACCAACAACTTCAGCTACACTGTATGACTTCGACCTCAACGGCCTCGACCCCGACTTCGGTCTCGACAATCTCCCGGGCAGCCCCCGGATCTTCCAGGTCGGCGCCAAGTTCCGGTTCTAGGGTCCGCTCCCATCATCAACCCACAGGGGGCCCCTTCGGGGGCCCCTTCTTTTGCTGGAATTCCGTGACGAAACGTCACGGAATTCCAGCAAAAGGCGCGGAGAAGGGTGATCGCTCCGACATCGGCACCGGCGCCGGGGCAGCGATCCGTATCCGAATCGGTGGGCCGTGGCCGTTTCCTGGTCCGAGTCCGAATGGACCGTATCCGTTGCCACCCCCCCGAAACGCTGCCCCGGCGATGGTCACTCCAATGGGAGAATCGTAGGGTGGGCCTGCGGCCCACCTTCAGGCCCGTCGCTGACCGCCTACCGGTGGGCGTTGATCCGTCGTTCAAGCAACCCGTCTCGTAAAGGCCCGGTACCCGACCCTCCACAGACGCGGGTGGGTTCGGCTCGCGAGACTGAAGGCTGCGGCCAAGGCGCACGCCTGGCTCCCGTCGCATTGACGCGCCCACCTCCAGGTGGGTGCTCAGGCGCTTCGATCTTCGCGACATCGCCGACGGTCGTTGCTCCACATGGTGCAGTCGCCACTCTCGAAATCGTCTTCGAAAACCGGCTTTGCATCACGGTTCGAGCATGAACGACGTTGGAACCAGATTCTGACCGTGGATGTGGCAGTGGGTCGGACTCCCGGTCACGGCGGCGGTCACCACGCCGTTGGCGTCGATCAGTCCCGAACCGAGGACGTTGACCCCACCGGTCTCGTCGTAGAACGAGACGATGGCGCCACCGGCTTTGGCGAAGGGCGCGCCACCGACCTTGACGGTGAGGGTGGCGGTGCCGCCCACGAAGCTGAAATCGTCGGGCTCGTCCGGGATACTGGGCGTCTGGGTCCGCGGCCACATGGTGGCGGCGCCGAAGAGGGTCGACTGCTCCATGAACCTGGTGCCCTCGGAACGAGTTGGATTCGCCGTTGATGTCCATGCAGTAGAGCTTGCCGTTGACGTGCTGGCCACCGGTGGTGAACGCGGTCTCGAGCCGCAGCGCATCGACGACGCCGCGCTGGGCGTCGCACGGCGGCACCCACGACTCGTTGGTGGTCGCGCCCTCGAAGCTGACCGCGCCGCCGCCGTCCTTCTTCAACCAGGCCTCGGCGAAGCAGTCACCGCTGACCGGTGAAGTCGCCGTTGACGCAGGCCACGCTCCAGATGATGGGCAGGGTCTCGGAGTTGGTGAGCATGTTGTTGACATCGGTGACGCTGAAACCGGAGGTCGACCCACGAGGTCTTCGACCCGTGGCCGATGTAGAAGCCCAGTCGATCGCCCGTCGTTGACCGACGCCGCCACCTCCGCCTTGGTCGGATTGTGGTAGAGCTGGTCGAACTCGGTGAAGTGGTAGGCCGGCTCGAGGAGATCGTCGCGCAGGAGATCCATCCGCTGCCAGTCGGCGTACGACGGGATGCCGCCGGTGTCGTCACCGGCGACGCCGAAGGCCTTGGCGTACCACGCCGCCGGCCGAACCCGTGTCGGGCAACTGTTCATAGTCGAGGATCTTGTTCGACCTGGACGGTCACCTGGCTCTCCGGTCTGGGCCGAGATCCGCGAGATCGACGCATCGGGCCGGTTGTCGGCGCCCTCGAGCTTGGTGTAGCACGGGTCGCAGTCGGCGCCTTCGTTGACCCCGGTGAGGGTCGGGATCTGCTGCGCGTCGCCGACCAGGATGATCCAGGTCAGCCCTTCGGGCGCGTCGTAGAGCGATTGGAGGGTAGGTCTTGATCTGGGCGGCGGTCGAGCCCGCGACGGAAACCGGGACCACGACGGTCGGATAACCGACCAGGGTCTGCCACGTCGGCCAACGGCGCCACCTCATCGACAAAGTCGTCGGCGGCGACGATGACGAGCCGGCCGGTCTTCGACAAACGGAACATAGCGGCCGCGGTCGGATTCGTAGTTGACGGCATGGAGCCGGGCCGTCGCGTCGAAGAGCCCGGTCAGCGGACGATCCGACCCGAGCCGCGGGTTGTCGGCCTCGGCCGTTGGCGACCACTCGGAACCATGCTTCTTCGACCACCATCAGGGTGTTGGTGTCGGGAAGCCAGTGGGCGAGGGGGAATCGCAGCGCCTGGCCGCGCAAGGGTCCCGGCGATGAACGGCCGATCCACCCAGACATCCTCGGCCGGAAATCTGGCGCTGCCCTGGTAGACCTTGTCGTCGAAGACCCACGGCACGCTGTCCGGATCGATGGTGCGGTCGAAGTGCCCCTTGGAGGGCGCGACGCCGTCAAAGCCGCGGACCCCGAGATCGATCTCGCGGAGCTTGACGTTGACCAGCTCGAGCTCGATGCCGCCGGTTCGATCCAGGAGGTACTCGCTGGCCAGAAACGGCAGCGACGGAAGGCCGCGATCCATGAGATTGTGACCATCCGGCGTCCGAACGACCGCCCAATCGGCGCCCTCGATTTCGACGCGGTCGAGCCGCACCTCGGAGAGTCGAAGATGGAGGATCTCGTTGCCGTCGATTTCGAGGTCGAGACCGGTCGTCGACGGATCGAGAGCGATCACCTCGGAGGCGCCCGCCACACTCCACCCACCGGCACAGAACAATCGCCACCAACACCAGCCTGGCCAAATGTCTCATCAACTCCCCCGGGTTACGGCATCGCGAACCTTCACTACGGTACCATTCAAGTCCTTGCGTGGCAATAAAATAAGACACTGATCGCAATTTCACCCACGGGCTTGGAATTCCGTCGATTCACGACGCCGTGTACCATGGCGCCATGACAGTCAGTCTCGATGTCACATCGGCACATGGCGACTACCGGGCGATCGTCGGGCCCGGAAGCCTCGATCGGCTGGGCGCGATCCTCGAGGACGAGAGGCTCGCCCGACCCGCGCTGCCATCGTCACCGACACGACGTCGGACCGCTCCACGGCCGCAAGCTCGGCCGCTGCCCTCGGGTTCGGATCTCCTCGAGCTGCCCGGCGGCGAAACCAACAAGACCTCGGCCACCGTCGAGGCCGACCTGCCGACACTGGCTCGGGACCGGTCTCGATCGGAGCGGTTCGGTGCTCGCCATCGGCGGCGGAATCGTCACCGACACCGTCGGTTTCGCCGCCGCCATCTATCTCCGCGGGCATCGACTGGATCGCGGCGCCGACGACCCTGCTCGGGATGGTCGACGCCGCCATCGGCGGCAAGACCGGGGTCAACCTGACCGAGGGCAAGAACCTGGTCGGTGCGTTCTGGCCTCCGCGCCTCGTGATCGCCGACACCGGCACCCTCGTCCACCCTTGCCGAGCGCGAGCTCCGCGCCGGGCTCGCCGAGGTCGTCAAGGCCGCCTGGATCAGCGACCACACCTTCTTGACTCGCTGATCCCGAGCGTGACCGAACGTCGCCTACGACTCGCTGCCGGCCTCCGCCTGGGAGACCCTGGTCGCACGATCGGTGGCCATCAAGGCCGAGATCGTCGCCGCCGACGAGCGCGAGGCCGGCCGCCGCAAGGCCCTCAACCTCGGCCACACCATCGGCCACGCCCTCGAAGCGGCCACCCGCTACGAGCGGTTTCTCCACGGCGAGGCGGTGGCCTGGGGTCTCGAGGCCGCCGCGATTCTGGGCCGGCGACACGGTCTGCTGTCCACCGACGGCGAAGAGGCCCTGCGAGAAGCCACCCGCCGGCTCGGTGAGCGGCCCCGGATCTCCGATCTCGATGCCGAAACGGTCTGCAGCTACATCGCGGTCGACAAAAAACGCGATGCCGACGGCGTCGCCTGGGTGCTCCCCACCGATGACGGAGTCATCCTCGACCAGCGGGTCGAGACCGCCGAGGCGGTCGAGGTCCTCCGGGAGCTCCAGCGAGGTTGAACCGCGAAGGCGCGAGGGCGCAAAGCCATCGCAATTCACCGGCGAAGCGTGGCCGAGCCGCAGCCGTCCGGAGCGGCCGTGACCGAAGCCGACCAGGGCACGCGGGAAACCGCGCACCTCGGGTGGGCATGACTTTGTGCCAGATCAACGTCACGGCGGCGCTTCCCTCTCCGCACAAGGTCCATGCCGGGCTCCCCCGGGACCGACGCTGAGCCTAATCTCCCGGCAGAAGCAGGCCGCCGGCGCCCGAGCAGCGTGGTCGCAGCCTCTGCAATCACCAGCGAGCGACCCGCTGATGGGGCGACGCTGGGGCGCTGGGACGCCACGGCGGCCCAGCGCCCCAGAAGGCCGGTACAGGATGCCGAATCCGTGGCCGTGCCGCACCCGAGTCCGCGACCGAAACCGCGACCGGGCCGGCATCCATCGGGGTAACGGCCACGGCTCACGGACGCCCTTGGGCTCGGGTGATGTAGGATGGTTGACCCATGAGCACGAACCCCTCTGACGTGATCCGATCCGGCGCGCCCATGGTCGAGCGACTGCCCTTCGAACCCGAGGCCGAACGCGCGGTCCTCGGCGCCGTTCTGCTCGATCCCAACGCGCTGCTCATGGTCCTGGAAAAGGTCCGCGAAGAAGAGTTCTACATCGAGGCGCACCGACTGATCTACGGCGCCTGCATCAGCCTCCAGGAACGCGGCCAGGCGGTGGATCTCCTCACCGTCACCAACTACCTCCGCGAGCAGGGCCAACTCGAACGGGTCGGCGGCGCCGCCTATCTCTCATCCATGGTCGACGCCCTTCCGGATGTCGCCAACGCGACCCACTACGGCGAGATCGTCCACGACAAATCGGTCAAGCGCCGGCTCATCGTCGCCGCCCAGCGCATCCTCACGACCTGCTCCATGGACCACGGCGAGGCCCGCGAAGCCGTCGAGTCGGCCCAGCGCGATGTCTACCATATTGCCGAGGACACCCTCGGCGGCGGTCTGCTGCACATCCGCGACCTCGCCGAGACCGAGCTCGAGAAACATCGAGGACAGTCGGTCGATCGCACTCGACCCTCACCGGCCTCGACACCGGGTTTGTCCGCCTCAACGAGTTCACCTCCGGCCTGCAGAAGAAGGACCTGATCATTCTCGCGGCTCGCCCGTCCATGGGGAAGACCTCCCTCGGCGTCAACATCTGCACCCACGCAGCCATCCGCGCCAATCTCAAGGTGGCCATCTTCTCGCTCGAAATGTCGGCCGAACAGCTGGTCCGCCGCATGCTGTCGGCCGAGGGTCGGGTCGACCAGAAGCGGCTTTCCGGCGGCTATCTCGCCAAGTCGGACTGGCCCAAGCTCGAGATGGCGGCGCAGGCGTTGCAAGAGGCCGACATCTGGATCGACGACGCCCCGGGCATCACCGTGCTCGAGCTCTCGGCCAAGGCGCGGCGGCTCAAGCAGGATCGCGGCCTCGACCTGGTCATGGTGGACTATCTCCAGCTCATGTCGGGCGGCTCGCGCTTCGGCAACCGCACCGAGGAGGTTTCGGCGATCTCCCGCGGCCTCAAAGGCGTGGCCAAGGATCTCAACGTGCCGCTTCTCGTGCTCTCCCAGCTCTCTCGGCAGCCCGAGCGCCGCGGCGGCGATCACCGGCCCCAGCTCTCCGATCTTCGTGAATCGGGTTCCATCGAGCAGGATGCGGACGTGGTGATGTTCATCATCCGGCCATCGGTCTACGACCGCGAAGCCGAGGACCCCCGCAAGGCCGAGCTCATCATCTCCAAACAACGAAACGGCCCTATCGGCGACATCGACCTCGTCTTCCAGCACGAGTTCACCCGTTTCGAGAACGCGGACACCACCCACCGCGAGGCCGACGCCCCGTGGTAGACCCGTCCGGCTGAGCATGGGCACCAAAGACACCGTCTTTTTCTGCACCGACTGCGGACACGAATCCGGCAAGTGGCTCGGCCAATGCCCCGGATGCGGTTCATGGAACAGCTTTGCCGAGGAGTTGAAGCCCCCCAAGAGCAGTCACCCCGGCGCGTCGAAAGCCAAGGCTCGGCGCGGGGCCCGAATGCGGTCCCCATCACCGAGGCCGCCGCGGTGCCCACCACCCGCACCTCAACCGGGCTCGACGGGGTCGACCGCGTCCTCGGCGGCGGTCTGGTGCCGGGCTCCCTGGTGCTGCTGGCCGGCGAACCCGGGATCGGCAAATCGACCCTGCTGCTCCAGGTCGCGGCGGCGACGGCCGCCGATCGGGGGACGGTCGTCTATGTCACCGGCGAGGAGTCCGCGGAACAGGTCGCGCTGCGGGCGCGCCGCATCGGCGGTCTCGAGCCCGAGCTCCTGCTGCTGCCCGAGACCTCGTGCGACGCGGTGATGGCCCAGCTCGAGGAGAGCACCCCCGAGCTCATCGTCGTCGACTCGATTCAGACCCAGACCTGCGACGATCTCGACGCCGTCGCCGGTTCGGTGAGCCAGGTTCGCCAGGTCGCCGCCCGCTTCCAGCACCTGGCCAAGACCCGAGCGATCCCGGTCATCCTCGTCGGCCACGTCACCAAGGAGGGCCACATCGCCGGCCCCAAGCTCCTCGAGCACCTCGTCGATGTGGTGCTCTCTCTCGAGGGCGAACCGGGTCACGACCTCCGGGTCCTGCGCGCCGGTAAGAACCGCTATCGGAACGGTGGCCGAGCTCGCCCTCTACTCGATGACCGGAGACGGTCTCGAGGGCGTGCAGAATCCATCGGCGTGGCTGCTCGAGGACCGCCGTCAGGGCGTTCCCGGATCGGTGGTCGCCGCCGCATCTCGAAGGGACGGCGCCGCTCCTCGTCGAGGTCCAGGCACTGGCGACACCATCCATGCTCGGACACCCCCCGTCGCGTCGCCCAGGGTTTCGACGGCTCGCGTCTCGCGCTGCTGGTCGCGGTCATCGAACGCCACGCCGGGATCGGGTTTTGCCGATCGCGACATCTTCCTCAACCTCGTCGGTGGACTGTCGCTCAGGGAACCGGCCCTCGACCTCGCCGTCGCCGCTGCGTTGATCTCATCGGCGGCGGATCGCCCGTTGGCCGGCGATCTCGTTGTGTTCGGTGAGATCGGTCTCCTGGGCGAGGTCCGCGCGGTGAGCCGGACCGCCGAGCGGGTCCGCGAGGCCGCCGCCCTCGGCTTCGGCCGGGTCGCTCTCCCGGCCCGCGCCGCGCAGGCGAAGCTGCCGCTGCCGTGGTGCCCATCGCTTCGGTCGCGGATCTGGTGGGTCTGTTGCAATAGCGTTCGAATGGAACCGCGAAGACTGCAAAGCATCGCAATCGAGAGGATCGAGCTCGCTCCGCTCCGGAGCGACCGATCCTGAGGCACTGCGATGTTCTTGGCGTCCTTCGCGCCTTCGCGGTGACACTCATTCGGCGCCTCGGGGGCGGCGGCCTGATAGATCTCGGTGAACATGGCGTAGAAGGCCATGGCCGGCCGGAGCTGCGCGAGCGGGATCTGATCGTTGACCGAGTGCGAGTGCAGCTCGTCCGCCGGCCCGAAACCAACGGTGGGAATACCGAAGAGACCGGCGGTGGCGCAACCGCTGGAGGAGAACTTCGACCGGTGCATCCGCGGCTCTCTCCCGAGCACCTGTCGGGCGGTGGAGATCGCGGCCACCACCGCCGCGCTCTCGACCGGCGTTTCCCAGGCCGGGAAGACCTTGTCGGTGGGATAGGCGAAACCACGCCACGACGGCTGGTTGTAGTCGAGCAACCTGACCTCGGCATCGCCGGCCTTCACCGCCGCCAGATCGCCGATCTCGGCCAACGCCTCTTC
Source organism: uncultured Acidobacteriota bacterium (assembly GCA_963704125.1). Lineage (GTDB taxonomy): Bacteria > Acidobacteriota > Thermoanaerobaculia > Thermoanaerobaculales > Sulfomarinibacteraceae > JAHECW01. The sequence goes on from CAVPHA010000021.1 coordinate 236,839, forward strand.
GGGAGTCTCGCCGATGGTCAGTCGACGATCGATGTGAATCCGGCTCTCGTCCGGGATCGCGGTCAGTGAAGGGCTCTGGGATCGGAACTCGGTGACGGCGATCGAACCACGTCCCAGGTTCGGATGGTCGGTGGCGAGCTGGCCGTGGAATTCGGCCAGAGCATCGACGATGGGGCACATGAGATAGATGGCGTTGCTTCCGCGATCGGGCTGGGATCCGTGGGTCGAAACTCCCCGGGTCACGACCTCGATCTCCATGCGTCCCCGCTGTCCGAAACAGACGCCCAGGTGGGAGGGCATGGACACCACCACGGCTTCGGGTCGGAGATCCGCCTCGTTCACCAGGTACTGCCAGGCGAGACCGACGCAGTCCTCGCCGTTGACGGTCGCCGTCACCCAGACCGAGAAATCGTCGGGAAGACCGATTCTAGCCGCCAAGGCGACGCCATGGACCACGGCCGCCAGACCACCCTTCTGGTCCGACGCTCCACGACCGAAGAGGATGCCACCGGAGACGACACCCCGGAACGGGTCGTATTTCCAGTGGGTCGGGTTGGAGATACCCACCGTGTCGATGTGGGCGTCAAAGGCCAGGATTCGAGGGCCACTGCCAAAACGACCGAGAACATTGCCCATCTCATCGAGGTGGACATCGCGGTAGCCGAGCTTTTCCATTTCCCGCATGACCCGCTCGCAGGCGAGCCGTTCGCCGCGGCTGGGCGACGGGATGGTCACGAGATCCCGTAGGAACTCGATACACTCCGGGGCGGCTTCCTCGGCCAATCTGAAGGTGTGCGCCGCCTGTTCCGGCGGAATTCTGTTGTCCTGATCCATGATGAGCTCCACGGCATCTGTCGATGAGAATTTTTTCACAATGCCGAGCGGGGAGCAAGAAGAAACTCGAAACCGGTCGCACGATCCACTCCACCTGCGGCCCGGCTTTCGGCTGATACGAGTCCGCTCATTTCGCGGGGATTCGGCAGAGCCGTTGGCGGTTGCGTCTATCCCCTCGGATCTCTGGGCCCGAAGATGGCCGTACCCACCCGAACCAGGGTGGCGCCCTCGGCCACCGCGATCTCGAAGTCGTGACTCATCCCCATGGAGAGCTCCGGCAGCTGGTGGCCGGTCTCGTCCTGGAGCCGGTCCCGGAGTTCGCGAAGCGCCCGGAAATAGGGCCGCGACACTTCCGGTTCGGTCGCGAACGGGGGAATCACCATCAGCCCACCAATCGCCAGTCGATCGTGAACCCGAACCGCATCGAGAAGAGCGCGCGCCCCTTCCGGACGCACTCCCGCCTTCTGCGGCTCATCCCCGATGTTGATTTCCAGCAGAACCTCGACCACCCGCCCGGGCCAGTACTGCGCGAGCAGATACTGAAGCCGATCGGCGATCTCCGCTCGATCAACGGTGTGGATCACGTCGAAGGTCTCGAGCGCGGCTCGGGCTTTGTTGCGTTGCAACGGACCGATGAGGTGCCATCTGGCATCGCGCACCCCGGTCTTCTTTGCCTGCGCTTCCTGCACGCGATTCTCTCCGAGATCACCGGCGCCGGCGGCCACGGCCGAATCCACGACGTCGACCGGTTGGGTCTTCGACACCGCGATAAGCGTGATTTCGTTCGGATCGCGACCGGCGGCCTCGGCCGCGGTTCCGATCCGTCCCCGCACCGCCGACAGGCGCCCGGCGAGAGCCGCTTCGGCCAAAATCACGCGCTTTCGGTTGCTGCGCTCGCCTCCTGGAGGTTCGCTTCCAAATAGAGAATCCGGTGGCAGGTTTCGCAGGAAATGATCTCTTCACACCGTCGGACGCGCTGCTGCAAGTGGGGACGCAACGCAAAATGGCAGAGCGAGCACGAGCCGTCCACCACCGCCGCGACAGCGGTGCCCTTCTTCGACTCGAGCAACCGCATGAAACTCGCGCGGTTCTTCGGAGCGATGTCGGCCTCGATCACCTTGGCTTCGATGACGAGGGCGTGAACTTGAGCCATGAGCTCCTGTTTGCGGTTCTCCCAGGACTCGACGACGTCCTTCTGGGCCGCTTCCTCCTCGGGCCGCGCACTTCGGCGCTCGTCGATCTCGACAACCAGAGCACCGTTGGCATCTTCGAGCTGGCGCCTGCGCGTCGCCGCCTCTTCGAGGGCCTTGCTGGCGTAGTCGATCTCGGAGATCACCGCGGTGAACTCACGCTCGTTGGTGACCGTCCCCTTCTGACGTTGGAAATGCTCGAGCTCGAGCTTCCACTCTGTCCTCTTTCTTGCGAACCTCGACGATTTCCTTCTGATGCACCTCGACCTGCTGCTCGAGATCATCGAGTTCGGCCTGGCGATCGAGGTTGGCCTGCTGGAGCTCTCGGACCTCGGGCGGCGGGTTTTGGCGCTCTCGAATCGCCACTGCGATGCGATCGTACAATTCCTGGAGTCGAACCAAAAGAACCAGATCGTGGCGTACGTTGTTCACCGCTTCCCCTTGCTTCATATTCTCAAAATCCAACGTCGAAACCGATAGACGAGCCGTAGGCCCACCAGGATTCGAACCTGGGACCGACCGGTTATGAGCCGGCGGCTCTAACCGCTGAGCTATGGGCCCAGGGCATTCTAGCTCCGACGGGATCGAAGAACAAGGAGCGTCAGTTGTTGCCTTCCGAAAACGGCTTCAGAAGATGCGCCCGCGTCGGGTGACGGAGCTTCCTCAGCGCCTTGTATTCGATCTGGCGGATCCTCTCGCGGGTCACGTTGAAGGTCCGTCCAACCTCCTCGAGGGTGTGTTCGGTCCCGTCGCCGATGCCGAAGCGCAGCTTGAGCACCTGCTCCTCGCGCGGCGTCAGCGACTTGAGCACCGACTCGGTGTGGTCCTTGAGGGTGCGCATGATCACGGCATCGATGGGCGAGACCGAGTTGGTGTCCTCGATGAAATCGCCGAGGTGTGAGTCCTCCTCCTCGCCGATGGGTGTTTCGAGGGAGATCGGCTCCTGGGAGATCTTGTGGATCTTACGGATCTTGGATACCGGCATCTCCATCCGGCCCGCGATTTCTTCGACGGTAGGCTCGCGACCGAGCTCTTGGACGAGCATCCGGGTCGTCCGGGTGAGCTTGTTGATGGTCTCGATCATGTGCACCGGAATCCGGATCGTCCGCGCCTGGTCGGCGATGGCTCGGGTGATGGCCTGACGGATCCACCAGGTGGCGTAGGTCGAGAATTTGTAGCCGCGGCGGTATTCGAACTTGTCCACCGCCTTCATCAGACCGATATTGCCCTCTTGAATGAGGTCGAGGAACTGGAGGCCGCGATTGGTGTACTTCTTGGCAATAGAGACCACCAGTCGGAGGTTGGCAACGATGAGCTCCTGTTTGGCCTGATCGGTGTTCGACTCGCCCCGACGGACCTCGGCCAGAAGAGCCTTAAGATCGTCGTAGGGGATTTCGAAACGCTCTTCGAGCTTTTCGAGCTCGTCGTCGTAACGGCCGATTCGCGCCTGATAGAACTGGCGCCGCTCCACGTTGCGCTCGATCTGCAGCTTCTTCCGGTCTCGATTGACGGTCTGAACGGGAATCGAGAACTGGCGTTCCACCTCACCGAGGAAAATGAGCAGTCGATTCCTGGTCGTTGTGGTGAAATCGGCCCGGCGCACGAGCAACGCGATTTCGGCGGTGTTCGCGGCGATCTTATCGGACAGCTCTGTGTGTCGTTTCCCGGACTTTTTGCACCGCCGCAGGCGGCGCTTGAGTTCCTTGGATTCATCGTCCAGGTTGTCGATCGTCCGAAAGAAGTTGAGGTTTTCGCCGACCCGGTCCTCGGCCTTGTCATCGAGCTCCGGCGCGTGACCCTGGAGCAGCTCGCGGACACCGCGGCGCTCACGTCGGGCCCGTTCGTTGGTCCTGAGAAAAAGCTCGAGCAGCTCCGGTTCCTTGGACAAGGCCATGAAGACCTTCGCCTCGCCGGCCTCGATCCGCTGCGCGATCTCGACCTCACCTTCGCGATCGAGCAGCTTCACCGTCCCCATCTCGCGCAGGTACATCCGGACCGGATCGTTGGTCTTCTCGAGCTGTTCCGTCGCTGTGCGCGGCTGAGGTTGTTTTGGCGCAGCGTCCTTGTTGTTCTTGGCTTCCGCCGAGTCTTCGCCTGGCTTGCCCTCGGCTTCGACGCTGTCGGCCTCGACCACGTCGATTTCGAGCTCGCCGAGCCGAATATAGATGTCATCGAGTTTTTCCGCGATGCCCGTGACCTCTTCAGGGAGCTGCTCGAAGAGTTCTTCGTACATCACGAACCCTCGCTCTTTGCCGGTCTGAATCAGTTTGACGAGCTCAGGGTACTTTTCCTCAGCCAGAACACGCGGCTGCTCCATGAAGCGTCACCTCGAATCGATGTCGGATTATCGTTGTGCCTTTGTTGCCCGTTGGGCAGCCAAAGAACTCTGCATGCGGTTAGACAACAGGCCTCGAACGCAAACACTTCCCACTTCAAGCAGCCTTCACAGAGATTTCCAACGAGTACGAGAGTGTGGCGGGTGCGTCGCGATCAACACAGACCTTCATTCGAGGTCTCATGGCCATCTGAAGGAATATGGGCTCCAATGTCCGATTTGGCAACCCCTGAGACGAAAATCGCCCAAAAAACACCCCTCCTGACCGAATTCGTACTCAGAAGTCGGGCCGGCGCGACCGGATTTCGCCGAGCTCCGTCTGCAGCTCTGCCACCCCTCGAAGATCGTCGCGGTCCTCCGCTCGGCGGATGGCGGCGGTGAGATCACGAGCCTGGGCCTTCCATTGCTCGAGCATCACCCGATGGAGCTGGAGCCGGACCGTCTCGTCGGTGAGTTCGGGGCCCCGCCCGGCGCTGACTTCCGCTACCATGCTCATGAGATCGGCGTCGTCGATCTTGCCCTGCATCCAGCGGACGAAATCTCCGCCATCGTTCGCTTCGTCGGCGACGAATCTCCGCAGCGCCTCGATCAATCGGCCGACCCGCGGATCGCCGCGCTGGGCCGGCTCCACCTGATCGGCTACCAGCCCCTGCCAGTGGGCGTCACCGTCAATGATGATGCGGACGAGAAAAAACTCACCGGCGCTGAGGGTCGGCCGGACGCCGGGCGCCGGGGTCGTTCCTCTCGGACCACCCAATCGTCGCGCCAGATCGCGCAGCACGTCCACGGAAAAACCGACGCGTTGGGTCAGCTCCATGAACAGCTCGTCGCGAATGTGCGGATCCCTCGCCGAGCCCACCAGCGTCGCCAGCTCGGCAGCCTCACGCTGGCGGGCAGCCCGCTCGTCGGGCAGATCCTGGACGAGAAACTCGACCAGCGAGGAGGGCTCTGCGAGCAACTCGCGCATGGCATCGCCGCCCTCGGTGCGAACGATATCGTCGGGATCGGTCCCCGGCGGCAACCCGACCACCGCCACCGCGACCCCGGCCTCGAGGAGGATCTTGGCCCCGGACGCGGCAGCGCGCCGACCGGCTGCGTCGGCGTCGTAGCACAGCACTACTCGACCGTCGGCGCCGACCCGGCGTCGCAGCAGCCGCGCGTGATCCGATGTCAGCGCTGTCCCAAGCGTAGCCACTGCATGGGTGATGCCTACCAGGTGGAGCGAGAAGCAGTCGAAGTACCCCTCCACCACCACCGCCTCGGATTCATCGGCAATCGCGCGCCGGGCGCGATCGAGGCAGAAGAGGGTCGACCGCTTGTGGAAGAGCGGACTTTCAGGGCTGTTGAGGTACTTGGGTTCGCCGTCGCCGAGGACGCGGCCGCCAAAGGCGATGAGGCGGCCCTCGCTGTCGCGCACGGGAAAAGTGAGACGGCCGCGGAAGCGATCGTATGGGTTCTTACCTGAATCCGGCTGCACCGCCAACCCGGCCTCGACGACCACCCCCTCGGGGTGGCGGCGCGTCAGGTGATCGAGCAGCTGCCGCCAATCGTCGGGAGCGTAGCCGAATCCGAAGTCGCGCCAGGTCTGCTTGCCATAGCCTCGGCGTTCGAGTTCCGAACGTGCGGGGGCTCCAGCGGGAGAGTCGAGTTGATCGGTGAACCAGTGTTGAGCTTCCTCGAGCACGGTGCGGAGCCGGTCCGAGGTCTGCCGTTGTCGCCGTGCGCCCGGGCTCGCCGGTGGCAGGTGGACCCCGAACTGGCGGGCCAACCGCTCGACGGCTTCGGGAAAACTCAACCGTTCCAGCTGCATCACAAAGTTGATCGCATCGCCGCCTGAGTGACAGCCAAAGCAGTAGTAGAGCCCCTTGTCGGGATCGATGCTGAACGACGGCGTCTTCTCCTCGTGAAATGGACACAGCCCCTCGTACTTGCGGCCCCGCTTCTTGAGCTTGACGTGATCGCCGACAACCTCCACCAGATCCGTCGCATCACGGACCTGGGCGATGACCTGGGGGTTGAGATCGGCGTCGATCATTGCTGACGCATTCTCGCACGCTTCAGCCCGGGTCCGCGTCCGAGTCCGTATCCTGCGATCCGTGACCGTGGCCGGGGTCAGAGCAGACCGGATCGCCATGGGCCGGGTCCGCATTGTGCCCGATCGACCATCCGGCGCCGCGGCGCGCTCGGCACAATTCGCACCGGGCCCCCCGGGAAGGGCCACGATGTCTGCTCTCCCGGCTCAGAGGCAGGCCGCCGGCGTCCGAGCAGCGTGGTCGCAGCCCTTCAATTTTCCACGTACGCGACCACGCTGCTCGGGCGACGCTGGACGCTGGGACGCCACGGCGTTCCAGCGTCCCAGAAGGCCGGTGACGAGGGTGCCGGATCCGTGACCGCGTCCGTATCCCGTAATCCGCAGTTCCGCATCCGTATCCGTATCCGTCTCACGCTCCCGCTCCCGGCTCGCCGACGGACGCTGCCACGGCATGGTCGCCCCCGGGTTGTTCATCAAGCGATGGGTAGCCCGTGAGCTGATCCATGTCAAGGGCATGACGAATCGCCTCGGAGGCGACCCTTGACATGGGTCAGCTCACGGGCTGGTGGGGAGTGCATGAACAACCGCGACGCTGGGATGCTTGACCGCCACGGCGGTCCAGCGCCCCAGAAGGCCGGCGACGAGGAAACCAAGACCCATGACCGCACCCGAATCCGAGACCGCAACCGCAACCGTCGCCGTGGCCGTGCCCGATGGCCGCTGCCGCTGCATTTCGGGAGAGGGAGGGGGAGGGGAACATCTCGGGCACGGGCACGGGAATGATTAACCCGACTCTTCGATCTCCACCTCGGTCGCCCCCGTCCCACCGCGGTTGCCGGGGGGTGCTTGAAGCTCTTCACGGCGGGGTGCTCGCGGCAGACATCGGCGACCATCCGCCGCAGCGTCCCGGTGCCGTGACCGTGGACGATCCGGATCGACCGCTTGCCGGCGGCGAACGCCTGATCGAGGGCCCGCTCGACATCCTCGCGCGCCCGCTCGCTGTCCAGACCGAGCAGCATGAGCTCCTGGGGCGCCTCTTCGGTGACCTCGATGTGGACGACCCGCTTGCCGGGTGCGTTCTTCGGCCGATGCAGCACCTCGATGTCGGTGAGGGGAACCCACACCCTCTTGTTGCCGATGACCACCGACACCTGCGATCCCCGAATCGGCCTGGATCTCGCCCTCGCCACCGAGACCGATGAGCCGAACCCGCGGCGCCGATCTCGGGACCTTCGGTCTCCGCCGATCGCCGGTCGCGGGCTCACTCCCAGATCCAGCGCCTCGTCGCGGAGCTTCTGGATGCTGCGACGGCCAAGGGGTTTGAGATCCTTGGTCGCCGCTTCGAGGATCGCGGTCACCCGGTCGAGCTGCCGCTTGGCCCGAAGACGGAGTCTCTCCTTCTCACCGTTGAGCTCGACGGGCACCTCCGCCCTTTCCCTACGGAGCCGGTCGAGCTCGGCATCGGCATCGATGCGGAGCCCTTCGATCTCAGCCTCGCGCATCGCGAGCGCCGACCGTTCCGCGATCAACTCCTGCTCGAGGGTTTCCAACCGCCGCAACCAACGGTCGAGCTCGAGATGCTCGCCACCGAGGAGTTCCTCGGCGCGGCGCAACACGTCCGCGGCGATCCCCATTTTCGAGGCGATCTCGAGCGCCCTCGATCTTCCGGGCCGGCCCATCGCCAGCTGATAGGTCGGCTGTTCGTTGGCCTCGTCGTACTCCATGGCGGCGTTGCCGAAGCCTTCTGCCGATGACGCCACCATGGCGATGGAGGCGAGGTGGGTGGTGGCGACCGTCAACGCCCCGCGGCCGGTCAGCGCCTCGAGAAGCGCGCAGCCGAGCGCGGCTCCTTCCAAGGGGTCGGTTCCGGCGCCGAGCTCGTCGTACAACACGAGCGTGCCTTCGCCGGCACCCACGAGAAGCCGGGCCGTGGCGGCCATGGCGCCCGAAAACGTGGACAGATCGGCGGTCACGTCCTGCTCGTCGCCGACATGACACCAGAGATCGTCGATCTCGGGAATCGTGGTTCCAACATCCACCGGAAGCCGAATCCCGTGATAGCACATGAGCACCATGAGCCCGAGGGTCTTGAGCACCACCGTCTTGCCGCCAGCGTTGGGGCCGGAGATGACCAAGGTGCGGACGTCCGTCGGTAGCGCGAAATCGAGCGGCACCACCGGATCGCTGGGTGCGGCTGGCCTCGGCATCGCCGAGGACCTCCAGTCGAAGATCCCTGAGGCGATCATCGAGCAGCGGGTGGCGGGCGCCGACCAGCCGCAGATCGGCCCCCGATTCGGGAAACACGATCCGACCGCCCATCGCCCTCCCGAAGAGCACCGCCGCCTGGGCGGCGTCGAGCCGGGCGAGGATATCGATGGCACCGGCAAGCTCGTCGGCTGCATCGGCGAATGCCTCGCCGATCAACCGCAGGATCCGTTGCAGTTCGTGGCGTTCCTTGGCCGCGTTTTCGGCGAGTGCGTTGTTGAGTTCCACCGCTTCGAAGGGCTCGATGAAAACCGTCGCGCCGCTCGACGAGGCGTCGAGCAGCAGCCCCGAAATCTCCGACCGCGCCCCCGAGCGGACCGGCAGACAGTAACGGTCGCGCCGGAGGGTCGGCGGTGCATCCGTGACGGCATCGCCGTGCGCCCGCCGAACTCCCGCCAAGACCTGCAACAGCTCCTGCCTGCGATGGCCCGAGGCGCGCCTGAGCCGCTCGAGCTCGGGAGAAGCATCATCGGGGATGCGGCCGTCCCGGCCGAGCAGGGGCGAGACCGACGAAACCAAACCCGAGGTATCGGGAAGCTCGTCGGCAACGGCACCAAGAATCGCGTTCTCGTCGGTAGCGCCGCTCAATCGCCGCCGAACCGCCGCCACCTTCTTCGCCAGAGACAGAAGCGTGAGGAAGTGTTTCGGCTCCGTCGGGGCCGGCGCGTCGGGTTCGAGCCATAGCGCGGCCTCATCGATGCCATCGAGCGGCAAGGTCCCATCGACCTCGATCAGCTCCAGCAGGGCCGAGTTGAACGCCGCCCGACGCAGGGCCTCATCAACCGAGGGAAGACCACCGATTGCGGTGAGAAGCAAGCGGCCCATGCGCGTTCGCGCATGGGCCGCCACGAGTCTCATGGTTGTATCGAACTCGAGCTCGGCATAGGGCAATCGTCGCAAGGTCTAGAGCAGACCCGCCCTGCGCTGCTTCGCCATCTTGCGAAGCATTTTCTTTCGGGCTTGGATCATCTGCCGTTTGCGTTGCTCCGACGGTTTCTCGTAGAAGCGACGGCGTTTGACCTCGGAGAGGACGCCGGCCTTTTCACACTTGCGCTTGAAACGGCGCAGTGCTTGCTCGAAGCTTTCGTTATCACGAACGTAAACTCCTGTCGGCATTGGCGATCTCACCTCCTCTCCGTGCTATTTGCGCATGCCTCACGACCGCTGCGCGCACCATGGCCGGTAGGCTACCACCTGAGAATGTTCCCGGTCAAGACCGAGCTGAGAGATCAAGCGTGCTCACGACCCGGAATTCAGACCGGCCGCGCGCGCCGCTCCGAGGCTCGCAGAATTCGGCTCAGTTTTCGACAACGGTGGTCGCTGCGACCGCTTCCCAGTTCCAATCGTAGACCTTCTGGGTCTTGATCTTGAAGTAGAAAGCCGCTGCACCGCCCTCCCGCTTCTTGTACAGCCAGGCCTCCACGCCTTTCGCGGGGGTTTCTTGGACGTTGCGGTAGTAGACCTGCCCAACGAGCGCCACCACTTCGTCCTTGGTCATGCCCTTCTTGACCTGGTCGAACCGCTCTTTGGTGATATAGCGCCAATCATCGAGCTCGGCGATCTTTGCGACGAGTGGGTGGTAGGGGGTCAACCCGGCCGCGTCGAAGTAGCCCTCGGCGGCACTGAGATGGTCGACGGCCTTCTTGTAGTCGCCGGATTTGACTACCATGTCATCGGCCACCAGAATCGCCTCATCGGCGTAGATCACCAGTGCGGTCGCGGTCTCCTGGGATTCCGGATAGTCGTTGATGCCGACGTTGAGAAGATCGGCAAGCTGGCCCTGGACCATCTCGAAGGCGGTTTCCCTCTCCGAAGTCACGGTCTCGAGCTGGGCTTGAAGTTCTTCGATCTCGGCTTTTTGTTCGTCGGTGAGTTTGTTCTCGGGGATCGCTTGGAGTTCGACCAACGCGAGCTCGGCAGCCTCGATCTCGGATCGCATGTTCACCAGGGCGTCGTACTCCGGCTGCAACGCAGCAAACTGCTCCTGGAACGCTGCGAACTTGAGATCTTCCTCGCTTGGGCCCCGAGAGCAACCCTGAACGAGCCCCAAAACGGCGACAAGCACGACACAGACAAACGCAAACTGGTTCCTCTTCATGGCCTCTCCCTTCAGCCTGAACGCTAGCAGAACCGGCATCTCGTGACAACGTTCGCCCGCGTCTCCGTCCACCTTTTTATTTCTCGAGTGATCGGCGGATGTTATGCTCGTCGAGTCTCGAAAAGCGAACCCATCGGGCCGAATATCGGTCGATCAGCTGGCCCAGTGGGTTCTTGACTGTGGTGCAGGGCCGCAGGGATAATAAAGCTACGTGCGATGAGCCAGTTTGGAGGCACCATGGAGCGCTACGAAGCGATTCTTGAACAGCTCGAAAAGGCCCAGGGCCGAGGCATGGAAACCATCACGAACCGCCTCGACTTCGTGGTCCAGAGCCTCGAGGAGCTGATCCAAGAGGCCAAGTCGTCCATTCAGGAAGCGCTGCCCGAGTCGGCCAACGAGTGCCTTCCGGTCGACGACGTCAAGGCCGCCCTCGATGCCTTCCGTGATGAGGCCGCCGCCGAGCGGCGGCGATCCGCCGAGCTCGAGACCAGGATTGCCGAGTTCGAGCACACCGCCAAGAGTTCGCAGCACGGAACCTCCATCGATCTGATGCGCGCTCTCGACGGCGCCGCCAGCCAGTCCGAGCTTCTCAAGGAGCTGCTTCCGGCCATCTCGGAACACGCGGCGCGCGCCGTGGTGCTGGTGCTTCGCGATGGCAAGGTGACGGCCTGGAGCGGGATCGGCTTCACCGACGGTGAGGTTCTCAGGTCCTGGCAGGGGTACGCGGTCGAAAGCCCGGCACTGACCAGGTTGCTCGAGGTTTCTCGGCCGGTCCGATTCGCCCCCACCGAAGATGGTCTTTTCCAAAACTGGCTCGCCACCGAAACCCAGCCGGTCGAGGTGATTCTCATTCCGGTTGTGCTTCGAGGCAAGTTGATGGGCACCGTCTACATCGATCGGCTCGAGGGCCAACCGTGGCAGCCGGAGACCGCACAGACCTTGATCGCCCAGGTTTGTTGGCTGATCGACACGCTGCAATACCGCCAGGTCGCGGCCGCCTCGCTCGCCGAACCGGTCGAGATCGGCCAGCCGATGGAACCGACCGAGCCCGTACTCGAAGCCGAGGGCAACGAGGAGACCGCCGTCGACGAGACCGAGGTCGTCGACGAGACACCGGACAAACCGGAGGAAGACGACGATCTCGGATCTGCCGAGGTCGATCCCTCGGCGACCATGAAGATCGATGTTTCGGATATGGGATACGGCGACACGCCATCCGAAGAGGTGGTCGTCGACGAGAGCTTCGAGGCGATCGAGCCTGCCGAGGTCGAGCCCGAACCCGAGATCGTGAGCGGAGGCTTACGAACCCGATGCGCCCGGCCCTCCCGAGTTCGAGGCCGGCCCTGAAGCAGAGTTCGATCCCGAGCCCGATACCTCCTTCCAGGACATCGCCGAGGAAGCGCCGTCCGAGGCGGAAGCCGCCACCGCACCGGTTGAGGCGGAAGCCGAAATCGTAACGTCCGAGCCGGCCGGGATCCCAACCACGGTCGCACCGCCGGTCGCGCCGATCGAGGTGGAGGAATCCAGGTCCTCTCAGTTCCTCGATGAGCCGCCACCGGTGCAACCGGTGCAACCTCCGCCCGCTGAACCCGAGAAAGAGATCTCAGAAGACGAGGCGCAACGGGAAGAGGCGCGCCGATTTGCCCGACTGCTGGTTTCGGAGATCAAGCTCTACAACGAGGAACAGGTCGAACGCGGCCGCGAGACCAAGGATCTCTACCAGCGGCTGCAGGAGGACATCAACCGCAGCCGCGAGATGTTCGAAAAGCGGATCGCGCCCGAAGTTCGCACGGATCAGGACTATTTTCAGGACGAGCTGGTTCGGATTCTCGCCGATGGCGATCCCGAAGCACTGGGCATGTAGACAGGGGTTCGCGAAACCTGAAACTTCACCTCACGCAAATTCTGACTCTGACGGTTTGGATCACCATCACCGTTGCCTGTGGTGATGGTCCGGTGGTCGATCACCGGGACTCTCATCGCCTGGACACTCTGGAGCGGGCGTTTGCCGTACGAAGCAGCGACCCCGAAACCGCATCCGACCTCTTTGCCGAGGCGGGCCCGGGGCCCAATCTCGAAACCGCCCGCCTCGAGGCGTGGTTCGGTGCGCTGCGAAGCTGCAACGCCGACTCATCGCGCTGGCTGACCTTTCTCGCCGCAAAGCCCACCGAAGCGATGGCGTCCCGAGCGACCATCGCTCTTGCCACCGCCCTTCGCGCGGAGGGAGAGCCGTCCGGCGCGATCGCCGTCCTGGTCGATGCGCCCGACTCGGTCCGCGACAGCGCCGATCTCCTCCTCCTCGATCTCGGCGATGAGAAAACCGCGGCCCGTGCCGCGCACCGGCTCGCTCGGGAGGCGCCACTCCTGCTTCGAAAACACTCGCGGTCCATCGAGCGGAGCGTCCTCTCAGGCTTCACACACGACGACTGGATGGTGCGCGCGGCGGCCTGGCGCACCGCCGGGCTTGGGTCAATCGGGGCCTCGGAGCTGCGCGGGATGCGCCGCCGAGGCGACGAGGAGAAGCAGCGGCGGATCGAGCTCGCCCGCTGTGAACTCGACGCCGGATCATCGACCCGCGCTCTCAACGCTCTCCCGCCGATGGGAGAATCCGACCCGGTCGAACTCAGTCTCCGCGCCGAGGCCTACCGTCGCCGCGGCTGGGGCCGCATGCCCGACCACGCCGCCGTCAAGGACTTCGCCACCTGTCTCGAAGAGGCACGGCTCTCGGCATCCCGAGCCGAAGCATCAACTCGAGCCCAGGCCCTTGTTCTCGTGCTCGAGTGCGGCACCGAGACCGGCGATCTCCAACCGGCGCTGGCCGCCTGGCAGGAGCTCGAAGCATCGGCGTGGAACGACCGGCGCCGAAGCTGGCTCGGCCGCCGCCTCGGGGTCGCGCTGGCCCGTTCGGATCTCGGGTCCGACGCTCTCGACGGGCTTCAGAGCGCTCTGCCGGACGACGCGAGGTGTCTGAGCTATTGGCGTTCGGTTGCAACCGCCGACACGGACGCCCTCGCCGAGCTGGCTGGGGCGGAGATCACCGATCTCTACGGCCGCTGGGCAAGACAGCGCACAGATCGAAAGCTCGCTTCAGATCGCTGGACCGCGCCCGGTCCGGTCGGCGCCGCAGGACCAAACTCTGCGGTGGCTTGGCTTCTCGCCAACGCCGGACCTGCCGAGGCTTCCGACGAGTGGCAGCGGCAGCTCGATCATCGCCGTGGGACCCGATCCGAAGGGCTTGCCGCCGCCGATCTCGCCGCCCTCGCCGGCCGGCCGAACACCGCCATTCGGACACTGCGATCGGTCTTTCCCGGGATCGCCACCATCGCCATCGCGGATACTCCCAGCGACGCCGCTGTCGCCTACCTGCCGCTGCGCTGGTCGGAGGAGATCCTCGCTGCGGCCGGCGAAACCGGCCTCGACCCTTGGCTCATCGCCGCTGTCGCCCGTCAGGAAAGCACCTTCAGCGCTCACGCCCGGTCACCCGCCGGCGCCATCGGCGTCCTCCAACTGCTCCCCTCGACCGCCCGACTCCACGCCAAGAACGTGGGGTTGGGCAGTCGGCCGGACCTCACCGATCCGGCGGTCAACATCCGGCTCGGCGCCCACGAACTCGCGGCCCTGATCGGCCGCTACGGCGCCCTCGAACCGGCCCTCGCCGCCTACAACGCCGGCGATCGGCGGGTTCGCGGGTGGTGGCGGAGGTGGCCCGACGCCGATGTCTTCGCCGAGTCGGTGCCGATCCCGGAAACCTACGCCTATGTTCGTCGCGTGGTGTTCCTCGCCGATGCCTACCGCCAGGTCCACGCCCAGAGATGGAGTTCTGCCCCATGAAAGAGATCGCGGTTCGCACCACCAGCCGCACCCAGCTCGTCAACATCACGGCGCACGTCGCCTCGGCGCTCAGAGAACTCGAATCGCCGGCCACCCTCTGTCACGTCTACGTGCCGCACACGACCGCCGCGGTGGTGATCAACGAGGCGGCCGACCCAGACGTCGCCCGCGATCTCGCCGCGGCCTATCAGGCCATGGTGCCGAAGATCCCCTTCGCCCACGCCGAGGGCAACTCCGACTCCCACCTGCTGGCAACCCTGCTCGGAAGCTCGGTGATGGTGCCGATCGAGGCCGGCCGGCTTCGACTCGGCACGTGGCAGGGGATTTTCCTCGTCGAGCTCGACGGGCCGAGATCGAGGCGCGTGTGGGTGAGCGTCGTATGAAGGGTGGAACGAGAACAGAAGTCGTTCTCACCACGCTACTTGACTGTTTGGTTATACGGTCAATCATTCAAATTAAACAAAATAAAAGACTTAACACTTGACAATGCCCGTAAATGCCTCACAATGAAATGTGTGGAGGTCAGAGTCATGGCATTATTGAGACTGATTCCGCGCTCTTTCACATCCAATCGAAACAACAGATTCACGATCGCGGTTTTCTGCACGGTCGTTTTTGCCTGGGCGGGCCTGGTCTTCGCTCAGGATGTGGAAGAGTACGAGCCCATCGACAGCTCGGTCTGCGGCGACTGCCACGATGCGGGCGACCACGGCTCGTCGTTCCAGATCGACCTCGCGCACTCGGTGCACGACGGCCTCGACTGTCTCGACTGCCACGTCGATCGCGATACCGTGCCTCACCGCAAGCTCGAGGAGACGTTCTACCCAGGTTGCCAGGGCTGCCGCACCTGCCATGACAAAGCGTCCGAGGAGTACATCTCGCACGGCCGCGCGACCCTGGGCACCTGTGAGGACATGCCCCAGTGCTCGGACTGCCACGGCGCCCACGACATCCTGCCTTCGACGGCGCAACGCTCGTCGGTCCACCCCACCAATCTTCCGGCGACCTGCGGCAAGTGCCACGAGAACCTCGATATCACGACCAAGTACGACATCCTCATCGACCACCCGATCCAGATCTACTCGCGCTCGGTCCACGGCAAGGCCACCAAGGGCGGAGTTTATGTTGCCGCCAGCTGCAACGACTGCCACTCAACCGGCGGCAGTGCGCACAAGATCATGTCGCCGGGCTCACCCGAGTCGAGCATCAACCACTTCAACATTCCCGAAACCTGCGGCCAGTGCCACAAAGGGATCGAGGCCGATTTCTGGGAAGGCATCCACGGTCAATTGGTTGCCCGCGGTGAGACCGACGCGCCGGTCTGCACCGACTGCCACGGTGAGCATGGGATCCTTTCGCCCGATGATCCGCTGTCCCCGGTGTCCGGGGCCAGGGTCGCCGAGATGACCTGCTCGCCGTGCCATGAATCGGCGGTGCTCAACGAGAAGTACGACATCAAGACCGGCCGTTTGACCACCTTCATCGATTCCTACCACGGGCTCAAATCCAAGGCCGGCGACACCCACGTCGCCAACTGCGCCTCGTGTCACGGCGTCCACCGGATCCTGCCCAGCTCCGACCCGACTTCAACCGTCAACCCGGCCAATCTCCGGACGACCTGCGGCGAGTGCCACCCGAACATCTCCGAGAAGATCGCGACGACCCCGATCCACGGCGTCGGCGGCCAGGGTCTGCGAACCCCGGCCGCGGACGTGATCGAGAAGATCTACATCATCGCCATTGCGGTGATCATCGGTCTGATGATTCTCCACTGGGTCATCGACCTCATCCGCCACCTGGTCAACGTCACCAAAAAGCGCCCGCAGATCCTCCGGATGCACATCGACGAGGTGGTCCAACACGCGATGCTCGCCGTCAGCTTCATCACCCTCGTCGTCTCCGGGTTTGCGCTGCGCTACGACCAGGGCTTCATGGCCCGCTTCTTCTTCGGGTGGGAAGGCGGCTTCCAGGTCCGCGGCATCGTCCACCGTGCGGCAGCGGTGCTCTTCATGGGCACCATCGCTTGGCACGTGCTCTTTCTCTTTTCGCACCGCGGCCGCAAGTTCGTCAAAGACATGATCCCGATCCCGCGGGACTTCCAGTTCTTCCTCCGCCGGATGCTCTACAACCTCGGTCTCCGACCGCGCTGGGACTGCATCCAACGTTTCTCGTACGTCGAGAAGGCGGAGTACTGGGCGCTGGTTTGGGGCACCGTGGTCATGGTCATCACCGGAATCATGCTGTGGTTCGACAACTGGTTCATCCAGTTCCTCCCCAAGGGCGTGCTCGACATCGCCCTGGTCATCCACTTCTGGGAGGCCTGGCTGGCGTCGCTGGCGATCTTCGTCTGGCACTTCTACTCGGTGATCTTCCACCCCCACGTCTACCCCATGAACCCGAGCTGGCTCACCGGTCACATGCCCGAGGACATGTACGAGCACGAACACCCCGGCCACCTCGAGGAGGCGCGGCGCGAGACCGAAAGGGTCATCGAGAAGCGCATCGACCGGATGCGCCGCCGCAAAAATGACCCGGAAATTGGCGCCGAGCCGGTCGCCAAAGCCGAAACCGAGACATCGGACCCAACACCGCCGAAGCTGCGGACCGATGACAACGAATCCGGAGGAGACATCTCCTAGCGCGTTCTTTCCGGACTTCGACCACGCCCGGCGGTATGCCGGGTGATGGTCCGTTTGACGGCGACGCATTGCTCTCCGGATGAAAAGACGGCGTGTCAGGAATCAAGGTCATCCGAGTCCTTGACAATCCAAGATATTGAGAATCTATTCAAACATCGTATTGAGAAAATAAAACAGTGGTATAGTTTTAAGCTGGAACGAAAAACCGAACCTTGGTTCGGTAACAATCCACTTGTGTATGGGAGGTTGGGATGGCATCTTCAGGAAAACTGCGCCTCGGGCGAATCTTCAAAACCACCATGATCGTGCTGCTCGCGGCTACCGCGTGGCCCGCTTTTGCGGGGGACGGCCCCGACAATGGGGATGCCCGGCAGACGTTCGCCAGCGAGGCGCACGAGATCCTCCCACCCGGCACGCTGTCGGCGGCGCCCAAGACAGCGACCACCACGACCCCATTCTCCGACGGCTTCGAAGGGGCATTTCCCGGCGCCACCTGGCAGGTCTTTCACGACGCCGGAAAAGCCGATGTGGATTGGGGCAAGAGCAGTCGCCGCAAGAGCGCCGGGAGTAATAGCATCTGGTGCGCGGCCGCGGGCAGCGCCTCCCCCGGTCCCGGTGGCGACGTCCCGGTGAACTCGAAGTCGTGGGCGGTCGCCGGACCATTCGATCTTTCCGGTGCGGCCTCGGGCGAGTTCCAGTTCGACCTCTGGCTCAGCACCGAGGCGAGCTACGACTACTTCAAGTGGCTGGCCTCGACCGATGGGAGCTCGTTCAGCGGCCTCCAGACCACGGCAACCACCAGCGGGTTTCAAACCATGACCGTGGATCTCTCGGACTGGGGCAGCGCCGGCAACGTCCTCGGCCAGTCCCAGGTCTGGATCGCGTTTATCTACCAATCGGATGAGAGCAACACCTACGAGGGCGCCTATGTCGATCAGGTCAGCCTGACGACCAACGGCGGCGGGGGCGGCAACTGCGGCACCTACGTTCTGACCGGGGACAACGACAACAACTCCTATACCGGCTCTCCCGATGGCGATTGGGGCTACTGTCTCTATAACGACGACCCCAAACACCCCATCGAGTTCAGTTTCGACGTCGACGAGTCGAGCATCTCGTCCGCACAGCTGCTGCTGCTCTGCCACGACGTCGATCAATACACCGAGCCGGGCAACCCGGAGATCGACAAGGTCTATGTCAACAACACCTATGTCGGCGATCTCACCGGCGCCAACGACGAGGACTCCACGACCATCTTCAACCTTCCTTCGAACGCGATCTCGGCGGGCAAGAATCGGGTCCGGATCAACGTCAACCAGAACCCGGGCGCACCATCCAATGAGTGGTGCGTCGAAATCAAGCAGGCCCAGCTCCTCATCAACGGCGGCTGCACCGGTCAGGCCAGTTGCCGGTCGGTGGAAACGAATGGTACCTACTACGAGCCCGGAGCCACGGTCTCCGTCTCCTATGAAATCGACACCACCGCCACTTCGCAACAGATCCGGGTCGAGTCGAACCTGGTGAATCCGGATGGGGTCATCGTCGCCGGTGCGGAACGCAACTACACCACCAGCGGTTCCGCCAACGATCCCAAGTTCGTCGATCTCGCCCTGCCGAGCAACGCCGCTGACGGCGTCTACAAAGCCCAGGTCCTGGTCTTCGACGCCGCCTCGGGCCGGCTCGAGTCCACGTGTGAAGCGCCCTTCACGGTCACCGGTGGAGGGGGTGGTTGCAGCCTGACCTGCAGCGCGTCGGTTCCGGCCACCGCCCAGGTCGGTCAGTTGGTCAACCTCACCGGCTCGGCCACCGCAACCGGATGCAACGGCACCATCGAGTACTTCTGGTTCCCAGACAACGACAACAGCACCATCACGGTTTTCGACCGCAACGCGACCTGGATCTATGACAGCCCCGGCACCTACAACTGGCTTTTCTCGGCAGGGGTCGACGGCGAAACCTGCCGCCGGACAGGGTCCATCAACGTCACCGGAGGCGGTGGCGGCGGGTCGAACGTCATCTGGGTCCCGGTGGTGAGCCGGGCCAACGGCGCCAACAACAGCACCTGGGTGTCGGATATCGGCATCTTCAACCCGGGAACGGTCGCAGTGACCGTCACGATCAAAATCTGGGTCACAACCGGAGTCCTCACCAAGACGGTGAACATCAACGCCGGTGGCCAGATCGTCATCACCGATGTGGTGGGGTGGTTCAATCCGGGCCTCTACACTTCGGCGGCGATCTCCATCACGTCAACTCAGACCCTGATCATCACCTCGCGAACCTACAACCAGCTCGCGGCTGGAATCATCTGCTTCCCGAGGGGAACCCTCGGCCAGGGCCTCAGCGGCTTCCTCACGACCGGAGGAATCTCGACCGGCCAGTTTGGCTGGGTTCCCAATATGTTGGAGTACAGCGGTTTCCGGAGCAACATCGGCTACACCAACACCGGGACGACCACCGCAACCCTGACCGTTCGGCTCTACAACGGGAACGGAGCGCAGGTCGGGTCCTACAATGTGACCCTCGCCCCGGGCCAGTGGAAGCAGGCCAACCAGCCATTCAAAACCACCGCCGGCCTGACCAACATGCGCGGCGGCTCGGCCAAGATCACCGTCAACAGCGGCAGCGGCGTTCTCGTCTACGGTTCGGTGATCGACAACATCACCAACGATCCGACGACGATCCCGTTCTACCGATAACTGCGATTCACTGAGTGTCTCCAAAGACACCCGGCCCCGCGCCGGGTGTCTTTTCTTTCACAGGCGCGACCGGATCCGAAGACCGGGGCGAAAACCCTTACCGCTCGATCGGGACCAGGACCAACCGGTCCTGCCAGGTCAGCGAGGCCAGGAGCTGACCATCGGGCAGGAGGGCGAGAGCGGTGACCCCTTCAAGCCCACCCTGCAGGAGCCGGGCCGGTTCGACGCCGGTTGGATCGACCAACCAGATCTCGCCCGGCTCGGGGGCGCTGGCCGCGAGCTCACCGGAGGGAAGGAGGGCGAGATACCCCTCCTGCTGTTGGCCACTGCTCCAACCCGGGACCTCGAGGTTGCGGATCACCGTGCCCGATCGGTCGGATCGACGAGAGCGATGACTCCCTCGGCAGGAATCGCCGCCGCCACCAGCCCGCCGGCCCAGGCCAGGCCCACGACCGGACCGGAGAGAGTCGCGAGAACCTCGGCGCGCCAGTCCGGCGGGCGGTAGCGCATCAAACGCCGGTTGCCGGTGTCGGCGACCACGAGCGACTCCATCCGGCGCCCACAGGACTCCCCGGGGCCCGTAGAGATCGTTTTTGAGAACCATCGTCGTGCCGTCGGGCCGGAACAGTTGCACGCGACCGTTCCAGGTGTCGGCGACCGCGAGGGTTCCGTCGGCTGAAAGGGCGAGCCCCGACGGCTCGCTGAAACTCGCCGGGCCCGGAACCCTCGGCGCCCTCGGTGTCCATGCACAGCCCCTGTCCCGAGTACCACCTGAGGCGATGGTTCTGGGTGTCGGCGACGACAAACCAGCCATCGGGGGAGACCGCGAGCCCGCGAGGTTCGATCCAACCCTCGTGCGGCGGAATCGCCCGCCGACTGCCAGGGAGAGGGACAGGTGACGCTCGGAAGTCTGGAGCACCATGCCGTCATCGAGCACCAGCCAGAGACGGGTCAGGCTGCCATCGACCGCCACCACCGATTCGAGGCCTTCAAACCCGCGACGCCACCGCAAGACGGCGCCGCGCTCTTGTGGAGGCCGGTCGCGTCGAGCGCCCAGAGAACCGGCCCCTGCCATGCCAGGGCGCGGACGTCCTCGAGGTCGCCGTCGATCTGGATCGGCGAACCGCCGCGACCGACCCAGACCGAGCGGCCGTCGCTCCACGCAACCCCCGGGCCCCGTGCGGCCGCAGCACTGACGGATCCGAGAAGACTCGGGTCCCACCGAGTCCCCCCCCGGTGCTTCCACAGACCCGTGTCGCCCCAGGCCCAAGACCTCGTCGGCGGCGGTCAGATGCTCGGCTCCTTCGATCCTGCCCGCGCTCGTCCAGGGTTTTCCATCCTTGCTGACGAACCCACAGGCTGCCGTCATCGCAGGCGTCCACCTCTCCGCGCGCCGCCGCGCCACCGATGTCATCGGGCGGCACGGCGGCGGATCGAGGACCTCCAGCTCCCGGGCCGACGACATCGAGATCCACCACCGAGCCGTCGCGCAGAATCACCGTCGCTCCGGACTCGTCGAGGGCGAGCGAGCGAATCACATCGGCGCTCCGCTCGGGGACCTTGCCGACCACCTCGATCCCGGCGGGCAGATCGAGGGCGGCCTTCGACCGGCGTTCGCAGCGCGGAAGTCGCGGGGCAGCACCCGGTAGAGGACCGCACCGTCGTGCTCGGCAAATCGAAGCAGGCCCGGAACACCGGCGAGCGGGTCGGGCGTCCGACAGGCCGTAGCGTCTGCCGTTCGATATCCGCCGAGCACCACCCAGGCCACGTCGTATCGGTCGAGCACCGCCCTTCGCGCCGTCGGGATTCACCCCGGCGTAGAGCATTTCCAGGTCGGCGAATCGGGCGTTGATCTCGACCTGGGACTGACCCCGCTGTTTGAGATGCCACTCCCAACCGACGACGGTCGGTTGACCGGTGTGCATGGCGATCCGGGTGAAGCGGTTGTACGACATTCCGGCAGCCTCGGCCACCGCATCGCCGGGCTCGGCGACGCCCTGCAACGCACGCACCAGAAACCAGGTCTGCGGCGCCTCTTCGGCGAGAAACGCCTGGCCGTCGAGGGTCGGGCGCGGCGAGTTCATCCGGGGCTGGATCCATCCCTGGGCGATTCCGAGCGGCAGATTGACCAGCGCCGCCTCTGCAGCGGGAGCCACACCGCCACCAGCGAGCCGACGCCGCCGGCCACCCGAGCCGCAAGCAACATGGTCGCGAGGGCGATGGCCAGCAGGAGCCAGACCCCGTTGTAGATCTTGAACACGGTGTTCATGCGGTCGATGAGGGTGAATCGCTCGCAGAAGGCGATCGCCGTCGTGCCGAGCGCGGCCAGCGACCACCCGAGACGGATCATGCGATCCGGGGTCCGCAACGCCAGCGACGAAGAAGAGCGCGGTCACGGCCAGCGCCGCCGCCGCCGCTCCCGAACCGAAGCTCATCCCGGCGAACGATCCCGGCCCCGGCTGCCGGGATGACGATCCAGATCCTGCCGCCCGAGCAGCGACCGCGGCAAGACCGACCAGACGGCACGAGAAACACGCCGAAGTGGCGAAAGAGCACCCAGGCCGGCGCGAAATCGGCGTCGGTCAGGAACAGGCCCCGGCCGCCCCCGCTCCGGCGCTGATGCCGTCGACCAGTTCGACGATGAACGGCGCGGCGGCGACGAGGCTGACCGCGGCGGCCGCGGCCAGGCGGCCGATACCGATCTCGCGGCCGGCGCGACACCGCGATGGTGCCGAGACCCAGGGCGGCGGTGAGGATGAAGAGATCCCAGGGATTCGTCGCGACGAGCGCCGCGACGCACAGGCCGCAGAGAACCGCCGCCGGAACCCATCCAGGCGATCCCCGCTGATAGACGCAGAGCCAGCCCCATCCAAGCGCCGCCAGGACCACCGGAAGGGCGATGAAATGGCCGTGGAGATCGGCAAAGATCGCGGTCCACAACGGGTACTCGTCGATGGCGAATCCCGGAATCACCCGCGACGTGGCCCACCACATGTCGAACCACCGACCGGCGCGGCCGAGATCGAGCTCCCAGAGCCATTCGAGATTGCCCGATCAGCAACAACCAGCAGGGGCAGCACAGCCGGCGGCGAACCACCGCCACCGGCGGGTCAGGAGCAGACCGAAACCGGCCAGAACGCCGGCCCCGAGCGCGGGAATCGTCGCCGACATCAGGTTGTAGCCGACACCCGGCTGAACACCCCGCCACGAGGATCGGGAAGGCCGCGAGAACCTCGCCGAAGTAGTAGTAGTGGAGCGACATCCCGGCCATCCAGGGCTCCATCGGAGGCCACGACGGCGGATCGCACGAAACTGTTGAGGAAGGAGAAATCCATCGGTTTCTCCCCCCAGTGGATCGCCGGGTTGTAGAGACGCACCACGAGGAAGAGCAGGCCGACGGCGACGGCGATCGCCAGCCACCTTGGCGATGACGCGGTCGCCGTCGTCTCAGAACTCGCGCTCCGCCTCCCGCCATCGCAGGGAGAGGCTCAGACCCGCCGGCGGCGATGACGGCGATGAAGATCCACGAAGCCGTGACGGCGCCGGTCGGCCACAGACCGAGCTCACTGCCGAACCACATCACCCACGACGGGACGATCCAACCGGTGGCCAGGGCGAGACCGATACCGGCATCGGGCATCCGCCTCAGGGTCGGGAAGAGGATCGCCCAGGTCGCCAGGCAGAGCGCGCCGAAGACCGCCGCCCAGATCGCCAGATCCCAGGTCTGACGAAGACCGGATGGCACCGGGTTGAATCGACGGCAGCGGGTCGACGAAGCGAGCTTCGAGAGCGCAGAAGTCGAGATCCTCGAGATAGGGCAGCGGGCGCTGGACTCGTTCGGTCAGCTCCTCCGGCTCGACACCTCCGCGGTCCGTCTGAAGATGAGGACTCGCGGAAAGTCATAGTTGACAAAGCTCTCATCGGCCTGTTGAACGGGCGCGAAGAGCCCGAATATCCGCGGCCCGCGATCGACCCTGCGCCACCGGCGTGAAACCGGCTTCCCCGGCGAGCAGGAGCCGGTAGAGCCGGCCGGTGAGCGGGAACCGCTCCGGGTTGGCAAGCACCGTCCGCCGGACCCGGTTGGATGTCAGAACGACCCAGTCGGCGCGGGCGAGCTGGCTTGCACCATAGAAGCGACTTTTCGGAATCGATCGGGCAGGTTGTACGACGGCAGATCGATGCGCTCGACCGGACCGTCCGGCGGCCGGAGATCGAGGGTCTCGTCCCAGTGCTCGTACGCCACCACCTGACCGGTTTCGATCATCGGACTCAGCCAGCGGGCGGCGGTTCTGTGCGGATGGGGATCGACAAACGCCCAGACATAGCCGAGTCCCCACAGAATCGTTCCGGAGACCACCGCCGCGGTCGCGAAACGCCGGTGGCGCGTTCGCAGTCCGCACCAGCCACCACGCCACCACCAGGGTCCCCGGCACGACCAGCGGTTCCCAGTAGCGCAGGTACTTCACCTGCAGGGTGCTCAACCGGACCGCCATGGGAATCAGCCAGGCGAGCAGGATCAACAGCAGGGTGAAACCGGGCGTCCAGCGCACGGCGAGCCACCGCCGCCAGCGCTTGAGCACCCTCGTCGACGCCGGCGCCGGAGCCGATCAGCACGGCCGCCAACAAGCAGCGGGTCCGAGGCCCCAGAGCGCCAGCTCCCGCAGGGGGTACAGGATCGGGAGGGTGCCGTGATAGACCCGGACATACGGCAGATCGGCGCTCGCCCATGACCATCGCCACCTGCTCGCCGACACCGCGGAGATACGCCGGGTTGAGCGCGACGTTGAAAAGGCCGCGCCGCCGTCGCCACCGACGCCCAGGAGCCGGGCCATCTGTTCGGCCGGTGACCATCGCCGCAAACAGCGCCGACACCGAACAATGCCAGCCGCGGCAGACGCCCTTCGACGATCGGGCGATCTGCAGCGTCACGGCAAGAACGACGAACGGCGCGAGGACGACGAAGGGGAATCGCCCGCCGAAAAGGCCCAGGGCTGGCAGAACCAGAAAACCGCGATCCCGACCGAGACCGCCACGGCGAACAGCCGGATCGCTTCGAGCAGACTCCCGCCGCCTGCATGACGATCACCAGGGCGACGCCGAGGGGAACGACGAGCGCGAGCGATGACGACCTTGACCGCCAGCGATGCGCCGATGGCGGCGCCCACCGCCGCTGCGCTCAGGTCGTTGCCGCGGGACGCAAACCAGAAACACGCCGCCAACGCGGCCATGACCCAGACCGCGTGGTGGGCTTCGACGGTGGCGAAATGGACTGCTGGAGATCGAGGGGGACCCACGCCGACCAGGAGCAGAAAGAGCTCGCCGGTGCGGCGCCCCCAGACCCGGTGGGCAGGAACCAGCCGAGGATGATCGCCAGCATCGAGGCCGCCAGCGACAGGGCCCTCCCACCCACGAGGAGGCTCCGCCCGGATCTCCTCGTCAGAACGAGAACGCCGGTGGCGGCGCGGACCGCCTGGAAATGGAGCGATCCATAGGCGTAGAAGCCCGGATCGACAAACCAGCTCGTCGTTCGCTTCCGAGACATAGCCGACCTGTCGCTCATCCGGATGCGGTGACGATGAAGTCGTCTGATGATCCCAGCCCTGAAGGACAAGGCGAAGACCCAAGCACGACGAGCAGGAGGACCCAGGTTCGCTTGCGCAGCATCACCATCGAGGGTAGCGGAGATCTGCCTCCACCGTCCACTGGCCAGGCGCGTATCCGGATGAGCGGGCCCGACCATCTCCGCGCTGTCGCTCAGGCGATAAAGTCGAGAAAGATGCTCCTGGCACGTCATCATCAGCCGGCTCGGTCCGAGTAAACTGGATCCCGGGCCAAGGAGGACATCGTGCGGATCGATCCCAAAGCAACGGCAGTCGACCTCTCACGCGCGGCAAAACAATGGCAGGCTCTCGCCGAAGCAAAGATCACCGCGGGCCGAAACCGGGCAGACCAGCGATGGTCTGCGTCGTCTGTCGAGCCTGCTCGATGCCGTCGGTCCCCTGAGAAAGTCGCAGGCGTTGTGGATCGAGATCGCCAAGCTCATGCGCGAGGTTGGCGGCGCCAACGAGCGATCGGCCGTGGTCGCGGACCAGCAGGCCGGAGTGTGCGACCGCCAGATCGGGTTCTGCGGCGAGTCGTTCCACGAGCTCGTGATGGAGCGAGCCTTCGACAAGGAGCGGCCGCCGAGTCTTGCCGAGACCAGGATCGCGGCCTATGAGTTCGAGCGCAACGCCGACAACCGACCCTTCGAGTGGCTCGATCAGCCAGTTCCTCGAAGATCCGGCGCTCGGCAGACGGGAAAACTGGGGCGAGCACGCGGATCTCTGGTGGTTCTCCCGGGCTTCCGGTTCGTAGATCACGGTCGTATCCCGCCGAAACACGGGAGTCACCGAGTGAGGCATTTCCCTGCTGACGAAACCGGCATCACCCACTGCCGACCGCGGTCTGATCGATGAGCTCCTGCTTTCCCCGCCGCGACAGGGCTTTGATCTCGATTTCGCGAGTCGAAGCGTGCGACCGGTCGGGCTGCAGCTCGTGGTATCGCAGTGAAACCGGTCCGCGACCGCGGGTGTACCGCGCGCCTTTGCCCGCGTTGTGCTCATCGACCCGGCGCTCGAGATCGTTGGTGATCCCGGTGTAGAAGGTCCGGTCGCTGCACTCGACGATGTAGACGGACCATCCCTCATCGGTTCGACCGTCGGGTTGTTTGTCGTCCGGCACGGGTTAACCTTCGAGGTAGCCGAGAGCGATGAGCCGGCGCCTGAGCTCCTCGTCGGGCTCCTTTGCGCCACGGTCGGCCGACTTCTCCAGCCCGTGCTCGAACCGAATCAGAAGCCGGGAAAGCTCGATGAGGCGGTCGTGCAGGTCTTCGCCTTCGAGATCGCCTCCAGAAACCGAGAGCCGCCGAGGCGCGCGTTCGTTGGGGTCCCGGCCGAGGTCGAAAGAGTCGAACTCGCCTCTCTCGATGTCAGCGATGATCTTCTCGCCGCGAAGGCGCAGGCTGCTCAAGATTCCCTTTGTTCCGTCAGAACGCGAATAGAGGAGTTCGCTCAGGGCGGGCAGATCCCGTTCCGGACTCTCGCCGCGGATGAGCGGCACCAGGCTCTGACCGAGGATCTCGGCAGGCGGATCGAGCCCGAGCAGGTTGATCAACGTCGGGTAGACGTCGATGATCCTGACCTGGGCATCGAGGGTTTCTCCCCCGGGCAGGAGGTCCGGGCACGCGAAAATCAACGGAATCCTGACGACCTCGTCGTAGAGCGTTTTTTGGTGACCCTTGTCGCCGTGCTCGAAGAACTCCTCGCCGTGATCCGAGGTCAGGATGACGATCGTCCGGTCGCGGAGATCGAGCTCATCGAGCTTCTCCAGCACGAGCCCGATGTTGTGATCGACCCATCGGATCTCACCGTCGTACTGGCTGAGAACGTAGCGCAGCTGGGCCTCGGGCATCGTCGCCGAGATCTGCGGGTTGTTGATGAATCCGTGGTCCAGGGAGTCGTACCGAGGGCCGGGGTCCGAGAACATCTCGTCGTACGGGGCCGGCGGGATGAAGTCGTAGTGGACATCAAAAAAATGCAGGAAAAGAAAGAACGGCGACTGACGATTGCCCTCCAACCACGCGGTTGCCCGCCCCGTCACCAACGAGCTCGTTTGATCTTCGTGAGACCGCCGGTCGATCTCCCCCCGAAGTCGGCGCTCCTGGGGCATGAGTTCGCGTTCGGGGTCACGAAAACGCTCGAACGCCTCGTCATACTCTCCGGCATTCCCGGCTTCCCCGAGGAGTTCGGAAATACTGCTGCCGTAGTTCAGGCAACCTTCATAGAGGTCGAATCCCTGATCGAATCCGAACGACGGGTGGAGATAGGGGCCTGAGAAAAAGCCCGCGGTCGCGTAGCCTGCTTGCTGAAGCCGCTCGGCAAGAGTGACCCGTTTTTCATCGAGACGGACCCAGTTGTCGTTGACTCCGTGCACCGACTCGTAGAGTGAGGTGAACAGAGACATGTGAGCCGGCAAGGTCCACGATGACGACGAGATCGCATTGCGGAACAGTGCCCCCTCGGCGCCGA
Organism: uncultured Acidobacteriota bacterium; assembly: GCA_963704125.1. Lineage (GTDB taxonomy): Bacteria > Acidobacteriota > Thermoanaerobaculia > Thermoanaerobaculales > Sulfomarinibacteraceae > JAHECW01. The sequence continues at coordinate 264,828 of CAVPHA010000021.1, forward strand.
GCCGATCGATGTTCGGGCTGGTGTTCTTCTCGTAACCATAGCAGCCGAGATGGTCGGGGCGGAGCGTGTCGACGGAGATCAGGAGCACATTGTACGGGCCCTCCGGTTGACGGCTGCAACCTGCCGCCGCCACGGCAAGGAAACAAGCGGCAAGAGAGAGTCCAACCCGGCGAAGCCACCGCCGAAAATCGTGGCATATGAATCTCGGAACTCGCCGGTTTCTGTGCTGGATGTCCGAGCTCAGAAGAGCCGGAATGCCGGTCGTGTTCATGGTCACGAGACGAACGTACCACAAAACCAAACGACAGATGCCTGGGATCATCCGCCTGGCCGCCTCACGGGAAACGCAGAGGGGCCATACATCCTGTGATTCTGTTTCGATCCAAGAAAACGACCACCGCAGCGGTGGTCGTATGTCATTGATTCTAATGGTGCGCCGGAAGGGACTCGAACCCCCTACCTTCTGGTCCGTAGCCAGATGCTCTATCCAAATGAGCTACCGGCGCAACCGGGCGCGTATTGTGCCACAGGGTTTTGCTCGATGCAAGGCAATTCGTCGGACGAATTACGGCGGCGCTCTCTTCGTTCGCGCCGGTGCGGGGCTGACTCAAAGCCATGGCCAATCCGGGCGACTCGGAGGTGCGGGCGCCCCCCCGTGCCGTCGTCCGGCGGACTCGGAAACGGTCGTGGGCACGGGTTCTGGAACCCCCGCGCAGAAACCGCGTATCATTCACCCGACCCACAGGGAGGAACATGTCCGATCCCATTCTGGAAATCGAACACATCAGCAAGCGCTACGGCGAGTCACGGCGGTGGACGATCTGAGCTTCGACGTGCCGCGGGGCTCGGTCTTCGGTCTGCTCGGCCCCAACGGCGCCGGTAAGTCGACCACCATCCGGATGATCATGCGGATCATCATGGCCGATCGAGGGCAGAATCCTGCTCGACGGCGTGCCGGTGGACGACGACCGGCGCCGGCTCATCGGCTATCTCCCGGAGGAGCGCGGGCTCTACAAGAAGATGAAGGTGCTCGAGCACCTGGTCTTCCTCGGCACGATCCGCGGGCTCAAACCGGGCGAGGCCAAGAAGCGGTCCATGGCCTGGCTCGAGAAGTTCGATCTCGGCGAGTGGGCGACGCACAAGGTGGAGGACCTCTCCAAGGGGATGCAGCAGAAGGTCCAGTTCATCGGCACCATCCTCCACCGGCCGCAGCTGCTGATCCTCGACGAACCGTTCTCGGGTCTCGACCCGATCAACAGCCGGGCGCTCAAGGATCTGCTCATGGCCATGTCGAAGGAGGGCGTCACCATCGTCCTCTCGACCCACGTGCTGCCGCAGGTCGATGAGCTCTGCACCCACATCTGCCTCATCAACCGCGCCCGCGCCATTCTCGAGCGGCCGGCTCGAAGGACATCCGCACCGACTACGGCGGCAACGTCTGGCGGGTGGCCAGCGATCTCGACGAGGCGGCGTTGCGCGAGCTTCCGGCGGTGACCACCGTCCGACCCCTCGGCGACGAGATGCTGGTCGAACTCGAACCCGATTCCGAACCGCGCGAGCTGCTCCAGGCCCTCGCCGCGCACGGCGGCCTCGAGAGCTTCACCCGATTCGTTCCCGGGCTGGAGAACATCTTCATCCGCGCCGTCGAGGAGGACCGCAGCCATGATTAGTTGGAACCGCATCGCAGCGATCATCCGCCGCGAGTACCTGGAACGGGTCAAGACCAAGGCCTTCTGGATCTCGACCCTGCTGGTGCCGGTCTTTCTCGGCGCGGTGATGATCATCCCGGCCTGGCTCGCCTCCCGCGGCGGCGGCACCTTCACCGTCGCGGTGCTCGATTTCACCGGCCGCTTCGCCGAACCCATCCGCGCCGAGCTCGACGACATGCTGACGCGACAGACATCGACGGCGGCCGAAGCCCTCGACGAGTCCGGCGTCGTACCCGGCGAACAGGCCGAGACCATGGGCGAGATGGTCGAGGAGTCCATCCTCGATCTCACCCTGGTCCCCCTCGACATCGGCGGCGATCCGGAAGCGGTCCGCGAGGACGCCAAAGCGACGGGTTCACTCGAGCGAGTTCGACGGCCTGCTGGTGATCCCCGCAACTCTGCCCGACGAAGGCCAGGCGGAGTACGTGGCGCCCAACGTCTCGGCGTTCCAGATGCTCAGCATCCTCGAGCGCTCGGTGAGCAACGTCATGGTCGCCGATCGGCTGACCTCGGCCGGACTCGACCCCGAAGCCGTGGGCGAGCTCACCCGGCGGGTCGATCTGAGAACCATGAAGCTCGGCGCCAAGGGCCAGGAGACCCACGACCAGGGTCAGGGCTTCATGCTGTCCTATGTCTTCATGATGATCATCTACATGACCGTGCTCATGTACGGCATCTACGTCATGCGCGGGGTGCTCGAGGAGAAGAGCTCGCACATCGTCGAGGTCATCATCTCCACGGTCAAACCTTTCGAGCTCATGCTCGGCAAGATCCTCGGCATCGGCGCGGTGGGGCTCACCCAGTTCCTGCTGTGGTCGATCATGATGGTGGCCATCTCGGCGCCGGGCGCGGCGGCCGCCGTCGGCATGGGCGGGCTCGAGCTGCCGGCGGTGCCGGCCATCCAGATCGTCTTCTTCGTGATCTACTTCGTCCTCGGCTTCCTGCTCTACGGCACCCTCTACGCCGGGATCGGCGCCGCCTTCGACACCGAACAGGAGGCGCAGAACTTCCAGGGCGCCATCACCATGTTTCTGGTGGTGCCGCTGGTGCTCATGATGTACATCCTCAACCAGCCCGACGCACCGCTCTCGGTGGCGTTGTCGCTCTTTCCCTTCTTCACGCCGATGCTCATGTTCCTGCAGGATGACCCTGACCCAGGTGCCGGCGATCCAGCTCGCGGCGTCGGTGGTGATCATGGGCGCGACCATCCTGGCCGCGACCTGGATCGTGGGAAAGATCTACCGCGTCGGAATCCTCATGCACGGCTCGAAGCCCAAGCTCAAGGACATGTGGCGGTGGATTCGGGAGGCGTGAGCGTCCGCGTTTGCGGCGCGATGGGAGGGGTGCGCAGGCACGCAACTTTGTTCGCGGCGAACAGAGTCGGTGCCAGGCACCCGTCCCGCGAGATCTTGAGTGTTTCGAGCCGCCGCCACACAGGTGGTTGACGGCAGCCTCGCCGTTGCTATAATGCCGGTCCCTGTACGGGGTTCTGTTGGGGTGTCGTCCAATGGCAGGACATGCGGCTCTGGACCGTAGTATTGGGGTTCGAGTCCCTGCACCCCAGCCAAAGCAATTCACAAAACGCCTGGCTCCAGCCAGGCGTTTTGTGAATGCACAGGAGTCGATGTCGTGCAGTCGATCCTGGGTGAGAGTGCCTGCCTGACCGCCGCTCTGCTGTGGGCGGTGGCGGTGGTGCTCTTCCGCGGCCCCATCGCCGCCTGGGGCCCGCGCACGGCCAACCTCGTCAAATGCCTGCTCGGCACCGTCCTTCTGGCGCTGACCCTGCCCTTCTTCGGCGGTCTCGCCGTCTACTCGGTCGCCTCGCCCCGCGATCTCGTCCTCATCGCCCTGTCCGGGCATCATCGGCCTGACCATCGGCGACACCCTGCTCTTTGCCGCCATCGGCCGCCTCGGCGCGCACCGCACCCTGGTCCTCGGGACCTCGGCGCCGGTCTTCGCCGGCCTCCTCGCTGCCGCCGGCGGCGAACGACTGACGGCCGGACAGCTCGCCGGCGCCGCGGTGGTCCTCGTCGGCGTCGCCATCGTGGTCGGCCCGGGTGATCCGAAGATCGACGGCAGCAAGCGGATCGCCATCGGCGGGATCGCCTTCGCCCTGCTCGCCGCCTTCGGTCAGGGGGCGGGGGTCGTCCTCGCCAAGGAGGGTCTGGACACCCTCGGCGCCATGCCCGCGACCCTGCTGCGGCTCGCCGCCGGGACCGCGGGTCTGCTGGCGGCCGCCGTTCTGCAGCGGGAGCCTTCGGCCGGCTTCGCGATCGCCTTCCGGGACGGACCGATCCATGCGCCGGATGCTCCCGGCGGCCTTCCTCGGGACCTACCTCGCCCTGCTGCTCATGATGGTCGGGGTGGCGCTGGCGCCGGCGACCATCGCGGCGGTCCTGCTCGCGACCTCGCCGATCTTCAGCCTGGTCATCGAGGCGGTGGCGGATCGCAGGCGGCCGACGGCGTTGGCGGTGACTCGGCACGATCATCGCCGTTGCCGGGGTGGCGGTGCTCGTCGGCTTCGCCAATTCTTAATTTTGAATTCTTAATTCTATCGCAATTGCCATCGCACGACTTCGTCGGAGTTCTCTGCGATGGAATTGAGAATTCGAGAATTTAGAATTCAGAATTCTTGCCAGCCAGCTCGCGAACAACGACCACCGCTCCGCCTTCGGCGCGGACCGTGACCCGATCCGACACCGCCTCGTTGGAGATCGACGGCCTGCCGGCGAGATCGAGGGCGGTGTCGGTCGATCGGCCACTTCACGCCCTCGAGGCTGACCCGCACCCCGGGGTCGAAGGTGAAAAAGGACCAGGTCTCACCGGGCTCGGCATCGAGGGCGAGCTCTCCCCTCACCGCCAGAATCCGGTGGTCGTCGGCGACAAAGACGAGGCGTTCGCCGAGCGCCCGCTTGGCGAGCAGACCGAGATTGCCGACGGCGTGGTCGAGCCGGCCGCCGGTGGCGCCGAGGACCGTCAGATCCTCCAGGCCGAGCTCGTCGAAGGCGTACTCGAGGGCCTTGTCGAGATCGGTCCGGTCCTGATCCGGGCGGTGGATCATCCGCTCCTCGCCGATGAATTTCCTGATCCCCGGGACTGATGGAGTCGAGGTCGCCGATGACGGCGTCGGGCCGCAGCCCGATCCGGCCGAGGTGGTTGGCGCCGCCGTCGGCGGCGAGGAGCGGCTTCGCGGCGGCCGCCAGGACGGCGGACGCTTCGCTCCAACGGATCGGGACCGTTGGCGACGAGGACAGGGGGCGATTTCGGCATCGGGAGGATCTTACAGCTTCATCGGAGGTTCACACGACAGATGAGCATCCTGATCCGGGTGCGGATATCGACCAGATCGAGACGGAAAGAATCTCGTTCCAGGATGGTAGACTGAGTTCGGCAATGCACATCACCGCAGACGATCTTTCCGGCACGGTCTATATCCCCGACACTTCGGCGCTGATCGAGAATCCCGATGCTCTCGACCGTCTTCTCATGGACGGGAACATCGTCGTGCTCATGCACAAGGTCATCGAGGAGCTCGGGCGGCTCCAGAGTTCGCGCTCCAAGTCCGACGGCGTCCGCCACGCCGCCCGCCTCGTGACCCGAAAGATGCTCGAGTACCGTCGGCAGGATCTCATCCACCACGGCGTCGATCGTCTCCTCCAGCACCAGGCCAACCCGGAGGAGTTCAACCGGACCCCATCCGGCGGGCTGCTGACCTGGGAGCCCGACAGCGCCACCAACGATCCCTATCCGTCCGAGTCGGGCGACAATCACATCCTCGCCAGCGCCCACCGCATCGCCGAGGTCGCCAAGTCCAACGGGCTGCCCCACTACCAGGTGGTGGTGATCTCCGAGGACTCGAACCTGCTGCTCAAGTGCGACGCCCTCGGGATGGCGGCCGAGAATCTCCGCTACGGCAAGGTCACCCTCGACAACGTCGATGAGATCTACCAGGGGCTGGTCTGCGGCGAGCATCGACGAGGACGCCCTGCAGGATTTCATCGACAGCGGCGCCCCGGGCGAGCGATCACTCTCCCTCGACAAGGTGAAGACCTCCGAGCCGGTGGAGTACCTGTGGAACATGGGCGTCGTTCTGACCTGCGGCGAACACACCATCCTCGGCCGGGTCAACGCCGACACCGGCCGGGTCGAGGATCTCAAATACGCCCAGTACTGGGACCGCAAACGCAAGGACTACAAACCGCGGCCGATCCTCGGTTTCACGCCCCGCGACCCGCAGCAGATCCTGGCCATGGAGTTCCTCCTCGACCCGGACGTCCAGCTCGTGGTGCTCGACGGACCGGCCGGCTCCGGCAAGACCCGGATGATGGTGGCCACCGGGCTCTACATGCTCATCGGCCAGCCCACCACCTGGCGGGTGGCGCCGACATCCCAGCCGCTGACCCCCGACTACGGTTACGACCACGGCATGCTCCTGCTGCGGCCCGAGCACGCCTCGAGTCAGTACGACCTCGGTTATCTTCCGGGCGACTACGAGTCCAAGCTGAGCCCGTGGCTGGAGCCGTTCTTCCAGGCGGTGCGGTCGCTGTCGCTGGCCAACGAGCACGATTTCCTCGACGAGCTCCAGTCCACCGACCGGCTGACCATGGTCTCGACCTCGATGCTCCGCGGGCTCGACATCGAGCGCTCCATCGTCCTCGTCGACGAGCTCCAGAACGGCGACCGCCATCTCGCCAAGACCCTCATGTCGCGCTTCTGCGCCTCATCGAAGGTCGCCCTGGCCGGCTGTCTCGACCCGGTTCAGATCGACAACCCCTATGTCGACTGGCGGTCCAACGCGCTGACCCGGATCAAGGAGACCTACAAGGGCTTCGGTCCCGAGGTCGCGCAGGTCAGACTCGTCCACAACTACCGTGGACCGATCTCGACCAGAGCCGACAAACTTTAGATCAATTCTCAATTCTTAATTTTGAGTTCTCAATTACCATCGCAGATAGCTCCGAGGTGAACGCGCGATGGAAATTAAGAATTAAGAATTCAAAATTGAGAATTCAGATCACGACCGTCTCGGTCGTGATCTCCGGTGGATCCGGCAGCGTCTTCTTCACCGAGCAGGTGTCGGCGGCGCGGACGAGGGCCTTGTGGTACTTGGCCGGAAACTCGGGCGGGACCTGAATGCGGATGGCGACGCGAACGAGCTTCTTGTCCTCGTTGCGCTCCCAGCTCTGGTGGAGGGTGACGCCGTCGGTGGAGATGCGATCGGCCCTCGCAGAACTTGAGCACGTAGTAGCCGGCGCAGGTGGCGAGCGAGGCGAGAAAGAAATCGAAGGGCTCGGGCGCGGTGCCCTCGCCACCCGAGTCGACACCCTGATCGGTGGCGATGTCGAAACCGTCGTAGTGCGCCGTGACCTTCTTGCCACCGGGGAAACTCACCGTCATCTCAGAGCTCATCGAACCTCCATCGCGAGATCGATCGCGAGTTTTAACCGCAAGGACGCAAGGAACGCAAGGGCATCGCAGTCATCGCTCCGTCGCAACGTTCCGACGTCGCGATGGCTCTGTGTCTCCGTGCATCCGTGGTTAGCGATTCCTGTGCGATGCTTTGCGCCCTTCGCGTCCTTGCGGTTCATTTCTTCCGCACCCGGAAGACGGCGAGCTCTTCCTGGTTGCCCTTCTGACCCCGGATGGGTGAGGGGATGACGCCGATGAGGTCGAAGCCGAACTCGGCGATGGCGGCGACGGTCTCGTCGATGACCTTCCGCCGCACATCCTCGTCGCGGACGATGCCGCCCTTGCCGACCTGGTTGCGACCGGCCTCGAACTGGGGTTTGACCAGGCACACGAGATGGGCGCCGGCCTCGAGGTGGGGCAGCAGCGCCGGCACCACGAGTCGCAGCGAGATGAAGCTGAGATCCATGGTGGCGAGACCCGCCTTGAAGGGCAGGTCATCGGGCCCGAGGTGACGCGCGTTGATCCCCTCCATCACGATCACCCGATCGTCGGTTCGCAGCCGCCAGTCGAGCTGGCCGCGGCCGACATCGAGGGCGATGACCCGGCGCGCGCCGCGCGCGAGCATGAGATCGGTGAACCCCCCGGTGGAAGCGCCGACATCGAGGCAGTCGAGCCCGGCGGGATCGATGCCGAAGGCGTCGAGGGCGGCCTCGAGCTTGAGCGCGCCACGCGAGGCGTAGGGATGATCGGGTTCGGCAACCTCGATGACCACGTCGGCCGTCACCTGGGTTCCGGCTTTGGTCATGGTCTGACCGTCCACCGTCACCTTGCCGGCGAGAATCAGAGCCTGGGCGCGAGCGCGGGACGGCGCGAGACCGCGCTCGGCGACCTCGACATCGAGTCGCCGCCGATCAGACATCGGACCGCCTCCGTCCGTGGCGGGCGAGGTGAAGGTGACGAGGATCGCGAACCGATTTCACCCTCGAAGTGTAGCCGCAACCGGTTCATGTTCCGCGCCGTCCCAGGGGGAGGTTGGAGAGCCGTTCTGCGTGCTACCCTTCGCCTGTGAGCCAACCGGACGAAGAACAACCAACGGTTCGATCGCTGATCCCCGGTCTGCTGATCAGCGGCGCGGCGATCGCGGCGCTGGCCGTCTGGGTCGACTTCGGTCAGGCGATCGATGCGCTTCGGGCGGCCCGACCGATCGAGATGATCGCCGCGACCGTGGTTTTTGCGGTGGGCCTGACCGGACGGGCGGCGGCCTCGCGTGCGCTCGTGGACGGGAGGACCGGCCTCGGCGGCGCGTTCGCCGCCCTCACCATCGGCTATCTCGCCAACAACCTGCTCCCGTTGCGGGCGGGCGAGGCCGTCCGTTCGTTCGTTTTGGGGCGAAAGACCGGTCTCGGCTTCATCGGCGGCGCCACCGCGGTGGCGGCCGAGCGGCTGCTCGATCTCATTTTCGCGGCGACCATTCTCTTTGCCGGTCTGTCGGCGGTGGGGGTCGACACGGCGTGGGCGCCGGCAGCGGCGGCAGCGACAGTGGCCGTGATCGGCTTTTCGGCTCTGGTTTTCATCGCCCGGCGGCGCCACGCCGTGGCCGGCTGGATCGAGCCGAAGATCGTCCGTTGGCCCGGACTCGCTCGTCTGCTGCCCAGGCTGGTGGCCGCCCTCGATGGGTTGGCGAAACCGCGACGTCTCGTGCAGGCCACCCTGATTCTCGGTGCGAGCTGGGGGTTGGCAGTGGTTATCTTCTGGCTCGCACTCAGAGCCTTCATCCCCAATGCTCCCGTGTCCTGGGCCGCCTTCGGGCTCGGGGTCATGGCCTTCGGGATCGCGCTGCCCTCGTCCCCGGGGGCGATCGGCGTCTACGAGGCCATGTGGGTCGGAGCTCTGGCGCTCTGCGGGGCCGACCCCGCGAGTTCCCTCGCCTTCGCCATCGCCGTCCACGCCATGACCTTCAGTTTCACCTCCATCTGCGGATTGGTGGCTCTGATGCTCGAGGTTCGAACCGGCGCCGGTTTCTCGCGCCGGGCGCGAAGCCTCCTGACCGGCCGGGATCCGCAGAGCTGATCAAAGATCGCTGGCGGCGGCCGCGGGGAATGACCCCCCGGTCGTCAACTCCGCCGTCGCGCGACAAAGCGCGCGATGGCCGCGAGATCGCCGTCCGGACCCTCGATCTCGGCGGCCTGATCCACCAGTTGCTCTTCGAGCTCGGCGAGACGCTCGCGGGCGGTTTCGAGGCCGTAGAGGGTGACATAGGTGAGCTTGCCGGCGTCGGCGTCTTTTCCCGGGGACTTGCCGAGATCGTCGGCGCTGGCCGGTGGCGTCGAGAATGTCGTCGGCGATCTGGAACGCGAGACCGAGATCGGCGCCGAAATCGGCGAACGCGCTGCCGATCGTCATCGCTGACCCCGGCCAGCACCGCACCGAGTTCCACCGATGCCGCCAGCAGACACCCGGTCTTGGCGCGGTGGATCCGATCGAGACGAATCATCGGGTCCTCCTCGGCGGCTCTCGATCTGACCGGTGGCTTCGAGATCCTCCATCTGGCCACCGACCATGCCCCGCGCCGACACCGCCTCGGCCACCAGCTCGACGGCGGCGGCTCGGCGCGCCGCCCAGGCCGCTCCCGACGGGTGGCGGGCGAGAAGCAGCAGGCCCTCGGTGAGCAGGGCATCCCCGGCGAGGATGGCGGTGGCCTCATCGAAGGCGACGTGGACCGTCGGCCGGCCCCGCCGCAGCACATCGTCGTCGAAGGCCGGCAGATCGTCGTGGATCAAGGAGTAGGTGTGGATGAACTCGAGACCGCAGGCCGCTTCGGTGACGGCATCGGGATCGCCACCGGCGGCGCGGTGGGCGAGGCGGGCCAGGATGGGCCGGATTCTCTTGCCGCCGGCAAAGACCGCGTGCGCCATGGCGCGATGGAGCCGCTCGGGCCAGGCGTCGCACGGGAAGCAGGCGCGCCAGGGCGGTTTCCACGGTCTCGCGTTCCGGCCCGAGAAAATCGTCGATCACCAATCCGGGCTCCTCGTCGGAGTCCGGTCCTCATCGTCATCCAAGGGCGCGGTCGCAGGTTCCCCGCCCTCCTCGGCCTCGAGCAGCCGGCGAACCCGGTGCTCGACCTCCTCGAGACGGGCGCGACAGCTCTTGGCCAGCTTCATCCCGTCCTCGAAGAGCCCGAGGGCCTCCTCGAGGCCCACGGTCTCGTCCTCGAGGCTGGCGACGATCTCCTCGAGACGCTCGAGCTGATCCTCGAAGCGCTCATCCTGGTCTGTCTTTCTTAGTCGGTGCCATCTCGGTCTCCCGGTTCGTCGGTGGGGTCGCCGAAGAGCGACGGTTGGTTTTCGGATGGGGCCGTGGCCGGTCGGTCGGCGCCGCGGACGGTCGGCGACCAGCGATCGGATCTCGCCGCCGGCCAGCCGGGTCAGGAGGACCTGACCGGTTCGGATTTCGGCCGGATCTTTGATCGGTCTGGTCGTTCCCTTGACGGTGGTGATGGAGTAGCCACGCTCGAGCACTCGCCTCGGACTGAGATTGTCGAGCGTGCGCCTCGTTTGGCTGCGAGCTCGCCCGCCGAGCGCTGGAGTCGCGACCGCATGAGCTGGGCCATCTGTTCGCGCCGGCTGGCGAGCAACCGGCGATGGCCTCCGGCCGCGACCCGTCCGGGAAGCCGACCGAGCATCGCTTCCGACCGGACGAGGCGGGCGTGCACCCGGTCGGTCAACGCCGCGCAGCGCCGGACCCAACCGCCGGGTCCGATCCAGTCGATCTCGCATCGCCCGACACGCGTTGCGGCACCCGGGCGAGCCCTCGCGAACCTTCGAGACCATCGAGACGGGTGCGCGCCAGGGCCAGGTGGCGGCGGAGATCGCGCGAGCAGCCCGACGGCGCCCGATTCGAGCCGTCGGTCCTGGTCTTCGAGCCGGCTGACGACGAGTTCGGCGGCCTGGGTCGGCGTCGCCGCTCGGATATCGGCGACAAAGTCGGCGATGGTGAAATCGACCTCGTGTCCGACCCCGGAGATCACCGGCACCGGGCAGGCCGCGATGGCGCGCGCCACCGGCTCCTCGTTGAACGCCCAGAGATCTTCGAGGCTGCCGCCGCCCCGACCGACGATGATCACATCGACGAGACCGCTGGCACCCAGACGGTGGATGGCGTCGGCGATCTCGGCCGCCGCGCCATCGCCCTGGACCGTGGTCGGCGCCACCACGACATCGAGGTGGGACAGCCGGCGCAGCACCTTGAGCATGTCCTGGAGCGCGGCGCCGGTGGCCGATGTCACGACGCCGACGCGGTTCGGCAGGGCCGGCATCGGCCGTTTGCGCTCTGCCGCGAAGAGGCCCTCGGCACTCGAGCCTCTTTTTGAGCTGCTCGAAGGCGAGCTGGAGGGCGCCGATGCCCTGCGGTTCGAGGGCGTCGACCACGAGTTGGAAGCGACCGCGCTGGCGATAGATCGTCAGCGAACCGCGGGCGCGGACCGCGAGGCCATCCTCGAGATCGAACTTGAGTTTGCCCGCCCGCGATGCCCACATCACGCAGTCGAGGGTGGCGTGATCGTCCTTCAGGGTGAAGTAGAGGTGGCCTCGTCCGGAGGCGCTGGCGTTGGTGATCTCACCCTCGACGTGGAGGTCCCCGAAAAGCCCTGTCTCGAGCAGCGAGTTGACCTCGGCGATGAGGGCGGACGGGGTGAAGACTCGGTCGTTCACGGGGCGATCTCGTGGATCATTCTCGTGTCCCGGGTGATCAGGTCGAAACGGCTGCCCACGGGCGCTTCAGCCCTCGATCTCCTCGCGACTCAACGCCTCGTCAACGAGCATCACCGGGATGCCCGGAAACCACCGGATAGACCCGACCCGCGGGCGAGGCGAGACCGATCTCGACCACCGGGTCCTCATCCTTGAACTGTTCGCGGTACTTCTCGACCAGGCGGGCGCGAATCTCGTCGGGGAGCTCACGACCTCGAGCGGCGTCTTGTCCACCGGACAGACGAGAATTTCGAGCAGTTTCGGGTCGATCGCCATGGCACCTCCCGTTCGGGCTTCAGTCTACACCGTACGAAGGCGGGGATCTTCCCTCCGGCGCCGCACCGGCCCAATCCGACAGCGAGTTCGAGAAACCCCGGGCCGGGACCGATCAACCGGCGCACACGAGTCTGCGATACACTCGATCCTAGCGAGAGTGGAGCACCGTTAAATGACCCGAATGCACAACAGCCTAGGGGGTGTTCAGCCGAAGCGAACGGTCATTCGGCCGCGGTGCGCGTTCGCGATGCTCATCGTCCTCATCGCGACCGCAGCACTCGCCCACTCCGAGCCCCGGCCGGGCGCCGCATCGGCCCCGGACGAAGCGACCCAAAACGATCTCAGCCGGCTGAGAACCCTCGATCCCGAAGCAGATCCGACCGCCTACATCGAGCAGGCAAACCAGGTCCTCGCGGGTCTCGCGAGCGCCAAACAACCGGCCATCGAGGCCGAGGTTCACAGCGGGATCGGCACTGCGTCTGCTGGTCAACAACCGGTTCAACGAGGCGGTCATCGAACTCCGGCAGGCGGCCGACCTGGCGGACCAGACCGGCCGGATCGATCTCCAGCTGAAGAGTCTCACCGACCTCGCCCGCGCGAGCTTCTTCCTCGGTGACTTCGACCAGAGTCTCGCCACCTGTCGAGAGGCGCTCGATGAGCCCGAGCGTCGCGAACCGACCCCGATCATTCCTGGCGATTCCTCAACATCATGGCCGCCACCCAGCTCCAGCAGGGCGACTTCGACGGCGCCATCGAGACCAGCTCCCGCGCCCTCGAAGACCCAGCAACGGACGGGCGACAGCCACGCCGAGGCCATCCTGCTCAACAACATCGGCGTCGCCCACATGTACTCGGGGACCACGAGCCGGCCCTCGAGTATCTTCCAACGAGCACGGGTGATCAAAGCCGAGCTCGGCGAGACCGACGGCGTCGCCGACATGCTCGCCAACATCGGTGACATCAAACACCTTCAGGGCGAAAACCGACGAGGCCATCCAGATCCACGAGGAGGCCCTGACGCTGCGTCAGGCCGACGGCGACGAGCGGCGGATCGCACTGTCCCACCGCAGTCTCGCCGCCGCCCTCCACGCCGCGGATCGAGATCGCGAGGCGCTCGACCACATCGACTACGCGCTCGAGATCGTCAGCGACGGCTCGATCTCAAACCCGAGATCGTCGCCTGTCTCGCCATCAAGGCCGAGATCCTGGCAGGCCTCGGTCGGGGAGCCGAGGCCATCACCGCAGCGACCGAGAGCCTCGAACTCGCTCAGTCCAGCTGGGCATGAAGGGCCCGCGAGGTCGTTGCTCTCGATGCCCTGATCGCGCGCAGATCGCCGCCAGCGGCGACACCGAAGCGGCCATCGAGTTCCAAACGCGCGCCCGGGAAATCGAAAGCGAGCTCCTGTCAATCCGAGATTCGCAGCGACTTCGCCGAGTTCCAGGCCGACTTCGAAGCGCGCGAGCAGAAACAGGAGATCGAGCTGCTGAGGAAGAACAACGAACTCCAGGCTCTCGGCTCTGCGCCACAACGACTGTGGCGCAACTCGCTGATCATCGGCATCGTCCTGCTCGCGATCATCGCCTGCCGCAGGCTGGCATCGGTTCCTCTCCAAACGGCGGGAAACCCACGATCGGCAACGAGCCGATGCGGCGCTCCTGCAGAGCATGGAACGCTATCGACTCCTCTTCGAACGCAATCTCGCCGGGGTGTTTCAAACCGACCTCGATGGCATGATCAGCACCACCAATCAGGCGTTCGCCACCATGCTCGGTTACCGCGACACCGATGAACTCAGCGGACGATCCATCGCCGAGCTCGCCACGGTCGCCCGAGGAGATCGAGCGCTTTCTCAAGGAACTCACCTTCAGACGCGAGCGTCCACAATCGCGAGTTCACCATGATCGACGCGGAGTGGCGACCCGGTGACCATTCTGCTGAACGCCGGACGGATCGACGACGACCAACAACGACGGCGAACTCATCGAGGGGATCGCCATCGACATCTCCGATCGAAATCGCGCCGAAGAGGACCGCCGCCGGATCGAACTCCAACTCGCAACAGAGCCAGAAGCTCGAAAGCCTCGGCGTCCTCGCCGGAGGCATCGCCCACGATTTCAACAACATGCTCATGGCGATCCTGAGCAACATCAGCCTGGCGAAGACGATCCGCCGCGGAGCTCGGAGGAAACCCTTCGCCGACTCAACGAGGCCGAGGAGGTCTGTCTTCGCGCCACGAGCCTGACGCAACAGCTGCTCACCTTTTCCAAGGGCGGGCGACCGATCCGAAAGATCGCCGCCATCGGTCGGCTGATCGAGGAGGCGACGGCGACCGCCGCCCGCGGCGGCAACTGCCACTACGACTGTCGATCGAACCCCGATCTCTGGCCGGTCGAGGTCGACGAGGGGCAGATCGCCCAGGTGATCCAGAACCTGGTCGTCAACGCGATCCAGGCCATGCCCCGGGGCGGCACGGTCTCGGTCACCAGCGACAACGTCCACCTCACCGAGGGGGATGTCCCGACCCTCGAGGCCGGTCGTTTCGTTCGGATCGAGGTCGGTCGACACCGGCAGTGGGTATCCCGGATGCGTAACTCTGGACAGCATCTTCGACCCCTTCTTCACGACCAAGAAGGGCAGCAGCGGCCTCGGTCTGGCGACGGCCTTTTCCATCGTCCGCAGCCACGGCGGCGCCATCGTCGTCCATTCCGAGCCGGACCGGGGATCGAGGTTCACGGTCTACCTCCCCGCATCCGAGGAGGATCGACCGTCACAGCGAGGACCGGCGCCGAGGATTCGGATGCACGGCCACGGCCGACTGCTGATCATGGATGACGACGAGGCGGTTCGATCGGCGGCGGCCGAGCTTCTCGAGACCATCGGCTACGAGGTCGACACCGCCGCGCGACGGCTCCGAGGCGATCGCGCTCTACACCCGAGGCCATGGAAGCCGAGCCACCCCTATCGACGCGGTGGTTCTCGACCTCACGGTTCCCGAGGGCGTCGGCGGACGCGAGACCATGACCCGACTGCTCGAGATCGACCCCGGGGTGAAGGCCATCGTCTCGAGCGGGTACTCCACCGACCCGGTGATGGCCAACTACCGCGAGCACGGATTCTCCGGCGTGGCCGTCAAACCCTATCGCCTCGCCGACCTGGCCAAAACGCTCAGATCGCCATCAACAGACGAGGGCCGCGCGGGTGAATCGAGGGATTCGGTAGATCTCACTTGCATGATCGTCGACTTCGCAGTTCGGTGTTGATTCCTCGCATGTTATACTCCGCCCATCAGAGCTCGTGATCGGGATCACGGAATGAACACTCACCGACGGAGGGCCGGTGGCAGATTCCGGATTCGACCAGCGAGCAGGCCGGGCACGGGGGACATGAGCAGCCTTCCACGGATCTTATTGATCGATGACCACGAGAGCGATCGGGAACTCGCTTCGGTGGTGTTGTCCGGTGAGTTCGAGCGAGTCGATATCGATCAGGTCGGATCCGCCGCCGAGTTTTCCGCCGCCATGGCGACCGGTCTCTTCGGTCTGGTCATCATCGAGGCCGATCTCGAGTGGAGCGACGGTCTCGAGGTCGTCGAGTTGATCCGCGATCTCCGTCCCGACTGTCCCATCATCCTCTTCACCGCCTCGGCCGGGAACCGAGCTCTGGAACGACGCTCTCCGGCTCCACGTCGACGGCTATGTCGCCAAATCGAGCGAGGGTTTCGTCGAGCTGCCGTCCGCGGTTCGCGCCGCCCTCTTCCGCGCCCGGCGGCGCGCCCTGGCCACGGCCAAGGACGCGCCCTACCGACGCCTGGTCGAGGGGCTGCCCGTCGGCGTCGTGGTCTCGACCCCGCAGGGTGAGATCCTCGAGGCCAACCCGGCGTTCGCGGCCATGCTCGGGCTCGCCAGCCCCGAGGCCGTGAGCCGACGCTCCTTCACCGAGTTCTTCGCCCAGCCCATCGATGGCCTCGAACTGGCGCTCCCAACTCGAAGCCTCACGGACCGTCGGCAACCTCGATGTCCAACTGCGGCGAACCGACCGCAGCCTGATGTGGGTTCGGATCTCGTCCTGGGCCGTCGAAGACGGCCCGACCGGGGTTCGCCAGATCCAGAGCATCATCGAGGAGACCGACGAGTTCCACGCCGCCCAGAGCGAGCTCGCGCGCCGTTCCCAGGCGCTCGCCCGGTCCAACGCCGAACTCGAACAGTTCGCCTACGTCGTCTCGCACGATCTCCAGCAGCCGTTGGGGATGATCTCGAGCTATCTCGAGCTCCTCGACGCCTCGGTCGGCGACAAACTCGACGACGAGGCCAGGGACTATCCTCGATCGCGTCGTCCGCGGCGCCGACCGGATGCAGGAGATGGTCGACGCCGTCCTCGGATATGCCCGCGTCGACACCCGCGGCAACGAGTTCGCCGCCGTCGATCTCACCTCGGTTCTCGACAGCGTCGTGGATGAGCTCGAAGAGGAAATCGACACCAGCCAAGCGCCACCGTCACTCACGACGACGCTGCCGACGGTGGTCGCCGATGGCGCCCAGCTCCACCAATTGCTGCACAATCTGCTGGCCAACGCCATCAAGTTCGTCGGCGCCACGCCCGCCGCGGATCCACGTCAGCGCCGTCCAGAACGATTACGAATGGCAGGTGTCGGTGCGCGACAATGGAATCGGCATGGAACCCGACGCCGCGGAGCGGATCTTTGTCATGTTCCAGCGGCTCCACACCCAGGACGAGTACCCGGGCACCGGAATCGGTCTCGCGATCTGCAAACGAATCGTCGAACGCCACGGTGGCCGGATCTGGGTCGAGAGCCAACCGCACCGTGGATCGACTTTTGTCTTCACGTTGCCGAAACGTTCAGGAGGGGAAGATGAGGCAGCTGACTGAGCGACATCGGTCGCCGGGGACAGCGGCGCCGACGCTGTCCCTTGAGCGCGAGATCCGAGAGGACTGCCGCATGAGCCAACACCCCCGCATCCGGGTACTCCTCGTGGAAGACAGTCCCGATGACGCTCAGTCTGATCCAGGTGCTGCTCGGCAAGACAACCGATACCGAGCTTCGTGATCACCCACGAGAACCGGCTCGGCAAAGGCGTCGCTCGTCTGAAACGGGACCGTTTCGACGTGGTGCTGCTCGATTTTTCGCTCCCCGACAGCTTTGGCCTCGACACCTTCCTCAGCATCCACGAGGCCGAGCCCGAGGGTCCCGGTGATCGTCCTCACGAGTCTCGATGACGACGAACTGGCGGCCCGTGCGGTCCGCGAAGGAGCGCAGGACTATCTCGTCAAACGGGAGGTCGACACCCGGTTGCTGGTCCGTTCGATTCGCTACGCCATCGCCCGCCAGACCGCCGACGACGCTCTCCGCGACAGCGAGGAACGCTACGCCCTCGCGGTCCAGGGCGCCAACGACGGCGTCTTCGACTGGGATCTCCGCTCCGACTCGGTCTACTTTTCCCCCCGCTGGAAGAAGATGCTCGGACACTCCGAGTTCGAGGTCGGTCCGAGCCCGCGCGAGTGGTTCGAACGGGTCCATCCCGACGACGAAGCCGCTTTCGGCGCAAACTCGCACGCTCACCTCGACGGCGAGAGCGAGCACTTCCGGCTCGAGCATCGGATGCGATCGGCCGACGGCAGTTGGCTGTGGGTCCTCACCCGCGGACTCGCGGTGCGCGGCGCCGACGGCCGGCCGTCGCGCATGGCGGGCTCGCAGTCGGACATCACCGCCCGCAAGGTGGCGGAGGAGAAACTCCAGCACGATGCCCTGCACGATGATCTCACCGGTCTCGCAAACCGGGTCCTGTTCATGGATCGTCTGTCGTGCGCGCTGGCCGACTTCGAACGGACGCCCGAAGAACCAGTTTGCCGTTCTCTTCTTCGACCTCGACCGCTTCAAGAACGTCAACGACAGTCTCGGCCACCCCCTCGGCGACAAGCTCCTGCAGGGGTATCGCCCAGCGCCTCGAACACTATCTGCGACCCGGCGACACCGTCGCCCGGATCGGTGGCGACGAGTTCGCGATCCTGCTCAACAGGATCAACGACATCCCGGGGGCGATCCACGTCGCCGAGCGGATCCAGGAACTGCTCGGCATGACCTTCTCCATCGACGGTCACGAGGTTTTCGTCACCGCCTCCATCGGCATCGCCCACAGCGCCACCGGCTACCGCAGCCCCCGATGAGATCATGCGCGACGCCGATATCGCCATGTACCGCGCCAAGGCCGCCGGCAAGGCCAGGTACGAGGTCTTCGATCGCAACATGCACCAGAGCGCGGTGGCTCTGCTCAAACTCGAGACCGAACTCCGACTCGGCGTCCAGAACAACGACTTCGCCATGCACTACCAACCCATCGTCGATCTCGCGAGCGGTCGTATCGTCGGGTTCGAGGGCCTGGTGCGGTGGATGCACCCCGAACGCGGCATTGTTTCGCCGAACAGCTTCATCGCCATCGCCGAGGAGACCGGGCTCATCGTCCCCCTCGGCTGGTGGGTCCTCGAGGAGAGCTGCCGCCAGACCCGTCGGTGGCAGGATCGGTTTCCCAGTCGATCCGCCTCTCTTCATCAACGTCAACGTCTCGGGCAAGCTGTTCATGAAACGGGGCATCGTCGATCGGTTGATGGGCATCCTCGAATCCACCGGGCTGCCTCCTCGAGAGCCTGCGCCTCGAGGTCACCGAGAATGTCGTGCTCGAGCACGTCGATACCGCCGTGGACAACCTCCAGCAGCTCCGAGCCCTCGGTATCCAGCTCTCCATCGACGATTTCGGCACCGGCTACTCGTCGCTGAGCTACCTCCAGCGCTTCCACTACGACCAACTCAAGATCGATCGATCTTTTGTCAGCCGGTTGGGCCAGGGTTCGGACTCACGGGCCATCGTCGAGACCATCCTCGGACTGGCCAACAATCTGGGTATCGGCGTCGTCGCCGAGGGGGTCGAAACCGCCGAGCAGGCCGAACGGCTGCGCCAGATGGCCTGCCCGCACGGCCAGGGCTTCTGGTTCTCACGGCCGGTCACCGCGGAGGCGGCCGGCAACCTCCTCGCCGCCGGCCCCGAGTGGTTCACCGGTTGCGGGGGCCTGCCGGCCTGATCGGCATTGACCGCCGACAACCGCGGTCCGACTTCAGTCGACCTTGAACTCGAAGCTGCCGCCTCCGGACCCGACCAGCTTCACTCGAATGGAACCGGCGTCCTTCTCGGTCAGGGTCGCCGACCCGTCGAGGAGGCATTCAGCCACGGCCCAAGGCATCTTCACCTCGAGTCGACCGCCCCCATCCGAGTCTCTGATCTCCATTTTCAAGCTGCGGCCCGACCGACGCGCCGTGATCACTCCATCCTCATCGCGAATGGAGGCTCGGCTGCCCCGCCCCCCGCGATCGAGCTCGCGAAGCATGGCGGCAAACTCATCATCGACATCCGCACCGCATTTCAAGTCTGCGCCAACGACTCCTTGGAGGAACGCCCGGGCGAGGGCTTCGGACATGGCCACCACCAGTTGGTCCCCCCCGCTGCTCAAGGAGATGGAAACCGACTTCGCGGACTTCGTGTTCTTGCCGCCGGCAAGAACAACCGGTGAGGCGACTGCGAAAATCAGGACGGAGATCATCGTGACGCGGAGTCTGTTCATCATTCCCTCCGGCCGAGACAACGCAGATTCACCCCCGCAGGTTCGCAAAACCGACGCTACAATGCGCCCATGGAAGATTTGGCCGATGCTCGGCGGATTTTGGATCAGGTGGATCGCCAGCTCGTCGAGTTGCTCAGCCGACGGCTGCAGACGGTCGCCGAGATCGCGCAGATCAAATGGAACCGTCGATCGAGTCCGGGCGACGGCGACCGAACTGAGGGACGAATGATATGACCCAAACACAACCCACCTGCGGATCCCGATGTGCGGCGGCGGCAATCCTCGGTCTGGCGCTGCTGGCGCCCGGCATGATCCTCGCCGAGGATGCTGCGAGCGATCTCGACGATCTGAGATCGTGGATGACCGGCAGCTTCTCGAGCGCGGTCCAGGCCTCCGAGGACCCCGAGTTCTTCGACATCAGCCTGCACATGGCGCCGATCTGGCCCGATCGGGAGGACGGCCACTGGCTCTATGTCGAGCAGGCGGTGCGTGAGTACCAGGACCGGCCATACCGCCAACGCGTCTACCGCGTTCGCGAGCTCACCCCCGGACTCTTCGAGATCCAGGTCTTCACCCTGCCCGATCCCGGCGCAGCCGCCGGCGCCTGGTTGAGCGAAGAGCCGCTGGTCGGTCTCGATCCCGACGGCCTCGAGGAACGAGAAGGCTGCGCTCTCCTCCTGCGCCGCCGTGGCGATACCTTCGAGGGCTCGACCCTCGCGACGCTGTGCACCAGCACCCTCCGCAGTGCTTCATACGCGACGTCCGAAGTCGTCGTCACTCCCGGAGGTATTATCAGCTGGGACCGCGGTTTCGCCGCCGACGGCAGCCAGGTCTGGGGCGCCACCAAGGGTGGCTATGTCTTCGACCGGATCATTCCGGACGATCCCGGGTCCGAGTCCGAAGCCGAGCCCGAATCAGAGCCCGGATCCGCGTCCGAAGCCGATATCCACGATGAAGGTACCCATGACGATGGCCTGCGCTGAGGTCCCCAGAGTTGTAGGCGGGGCCTTCAGGCCCTGCGACCAACCCCACGAGAATGAGGTGCGCCCTCCGGCGGCTCCAAACCTATTGGGTCATGACGATGTTGAAGTTGGAATCATCGATGACAAAACCAGCGGCAGCGGCAGCGGCAGCGGCAGCGGCAGCGGCAGCGGCAGCGGCAGCGAAGAGGGTGAGGAGGCGGGAGGCGATGTCAAGCCGGATGCGCCTGCCCAATCGAGATGATCACGGTCCGATCGCTGCACATCTACCCGGTCAAGTCGTGCCGCGGGATCGACGTCGATTCCGCCGAGGTGACGGCGACCGGCTTGAAGCACGATCGTCGGTGGATGGTGGTCGGCGCCGATGGCGGGTTCCTCAGCCAACGAAGCCACCCAACCCTCGCCCGTGTCACCACCCGGCTCGATGGCGGTCGCCTGATCCTCGGTTCCGCCGGTCGGCCCCCACTCGAGATCGTCATCGACACATCAAACGAAGACCGCCGCCTGGTCAAAGTCTGGAACGACTGCTGTGAGGCCATCGGCGAGGGCCGCGAGAGCGCCGAGTGGTTTTCGTCGCTTCTCGGCCTTCCCTGTGAGCTGGTTCGCCAACCGGGACCGGGATTCGACAGGTCGATCGTTACTACGCCGACCCGGGCGACAGGGTGGCGTTCGCCGATGGCTTTCCGTTCCTGTTGATCTCGCAGGCTTCGGTTGACGAACTCAACCGACGCCTCGCCGATCCGGTCCCCGCCGACCGGTTCCGCGCCAACATCGTCGTCGATGGGTGCGAGGCCCACGCCGAGGACGGCTGGTCCGGCCTCACCATCGGTGGAATCGAGTTCCGGGTCGCCAAACCGTGTGCCCGCTGCGTGGTCGTCACCACCGACCAGGACGACGGGACCCGCTCCGCCGAACCACTGAGGACCCTCGCCACCTATCGAACGGAGAACAACAAGGTTCTTTTCGGCCAGAATCTGTTGCACCGCGGTGCCGGCGCCCTGAGCGTGGGCGACGAGATCCACCCGAACACCACCCAGCACCCATAGGAGACCGCGGTATCGCGGGATCGATGCCACGGCTCGTTATGAGAACAAGTATTGAATGACTCTTGGTGTTATGATTTCCAATCATGGATGATGAACCGATGACGTCGAGGATTTCTCGGATCCGCAGGGCCGGCTGGGTCGGGTTGGTGGTCAACCTCGTGCTGTCCGCAGTCAAGCTGGCTGCAGGCCTCGTCGGTCACAGCCAAGCGGTGATCGCCGACGCAATCCACAGTCTCTCCGACATCGTCACCGATATCGCACTCATTTTCGGTGTCCGCTACTGGTCGGCCCCGGCCGACGACCGCCACCCCCACGGTCACCGACGATTCGAGACCCTGATCACCGTCTTCATCGGTCTCATGGTGGCGGCGGCCGCCGTCGGCATCGCGTGGGATGCCGTGCGAGTCGTTCGGTGGTCCGTCACACCCCCCCTCCATCATCGCGCTGGCCGCGGCTCTGCTCTCCATCGGCGTCAAGGAAGCGCTCTACCGCTGGACGGTAAAGATGGGTGAGAGAGACCGGCTCGCCCGCCCTTGTCGCCAATGCCTGGCACCACCGCACGGACGCACTGTCGTCGGTGCCGGTGGCGATTGCCGTTTTCATCGCCATGGTCGACCACCGGCTCGCCGTGGTCGACCAGATCGGCGCCGTCGTCGTGGCGGTCTTCGTCCTCCATGCCGCGTTTCGGATCATCCGACCGGCCCTCGACGAGCTGGTCGACGCCGGCGCGCCCAGCGCCCACCGTCGGGAGTTGGAGCGCCTCGCCCTCGATGTCGAGGGCGTCCGCGCCGCGCACGCGCTGCGGACCCGTTATATCGGCTCCGAGCTGGCGGTGGATGTCCACGTCGAAGTCGATGCCGATCTCAGCGTCGCCGAGGGTTTCGCCATTGCCCGGGAGGTCAAGCGCGATCTCATAAAGCGGGGACCCAATGTCGCCGATGTCGTGGTCCAGATCGAACCGCACGAAGACGGGTGAGTCTTCGTTCGAACCGGGATCGTGATGGGAGCGGTGCGCCGGATCCCCGAGCTGCCGGGGTTACAGCAACAGCCGGTAGATGAGAGCGATGTCGCGCCCGGGAAGCGGCGCCGCGAACTTGATGAAAGACACGGCGTTGTATGCCGCCGCATTGTTCAGATTGCGCCCCCGTAGAATGAGCTCGTGTACCGTCTTGCCGGCAAACAGGCGAACCCCGACGCTGGCGTTGATCATCTGGTAGCTGGGCGTCGGCGTTTCGTGCTCCGAGACCCGGGTCTGCTCGTCGACCCACCAGCCCTCGAGCCGGGCGTCGATTTTCTCACCGAGATAGATGAGCGCCAGCTGAGCACGAGGCGGCGGGATCCGAGGCAGCGGCTCGCCGCTGTCGACGAATTCGGCCGTGACCCGGTCGTAGGAAAAGCCGAGGTGGAGATGGCTCCCGCCGGAGTGGAGGAGCTCGTAGTGTCCGTGCAGCTCGAACCCGGTGAACTCGGCATCGTTCTGGGTGAACTGGAACACCTCCAGCTCGTCGATTTCGTCGCCGGTCTCGGCGAGGTAGATGAAGTTCTCATAGCGGGTCGCGAAGGCCGAAAGGGTGGCCTCGAAACGGTCGTACTCGGCCCTCAGCGACGCCTCGATACCCCGGCCGATCTCGGTCTCGAGGTCCGGGTTGCCGATTTCGAACGCCCGTGTCGCGGCGTGCGGACCGTAGGCGTAGAGCTCTTCCGGCGTCGGGGCGCGCTCGGGGCGGTTGAGGCTCGCCGTGAAGCTCCAGTGGTCGTGAAGATCCCAGACCACCCCCGCCGAACCGGTCCATGTCCGGAAGTCCCGATCGGGCAGCTCGGGGTCGGTCGATGTCGTGTCCTGGTTGTCGTAGCGCAGCCCGAACTCGAAGCCGATGGGTTTGACCGCGGTGGCCTGGTAGAGATAGGCGCCGAACCTGCTCGTGTCGGTGGGTTCGACGAAGGCCTCCTCGCCCGCCGCGGCGAACTCGCGACCGATGTACTGCAGACCAGCGGTGCCGGAGAACCCGAGGAGGGGCTCGTTGAGCGCGTCGAGCCGGACCTCGGTCCAGCGGTTGTCGAACCTCGTGCCGAGCTCGTCTCCTTCCATCTCCTGGTGGTTGTAGTCGCGCCAGCCGGCCGACAGCTTGAGCGCCGAGAAGCCGCGGAACGGATCGTCGAGCTGGCCATGAAGGTCGATCCGCCGCTGCTCGAGATCGGCGTACACCTCCGCCTCCTCGTCGTGGTCGTGATCCTCTTTGACGGCGTACGGATCGTCTTCGTCGTGATGGTGATGGTGGTGGCCGGGGATGCCGTACTCGGTGTTGTAGCCGCCGAAGGCGATCCCGATGTACCCGCGGTCGGCGACGTAGGATCCTCCGAGGGTCGCGCCCT
This sequence comes from uncultured Acidobacteriota bacterium, assembly GCA_963704125.1. Lineage (GTDB taxonomy): Bacteria > Acidobacteriota > Thermoanaerobaculia > Thermoanaerobaculales > Sulfomarinibacteraceae > JAHECW01. The sequence goes on from CAVPHA010000021.1 coordinate 288,999, forward strand.
CGGCCTTGGCCCACGAGTTCTCGACGGTTCCGGTTTCGGGCTCGTCGTCCTCTTCGCCCGGCCGCTCGGCCGGGCTCGAGTAGTCGCCCTGGTCGCGGGCGTAGAGGTCGAGGTGCCAGGCGAAGTGGTTCTTGCCGCCGTCGAGCTTGGCGGCGCCTGCCTTCTTGTTTGCATTCGACCCGTATTCGAGCTCCACCGCCGCCGTCACCGGCGCCGTCGCGGGTTTGTCGGGGACCCGACCATCGAGGACATTGACTACGCCTCCGATGGCGTTGGCCCCCCACAGCACCGCTGCGGGCCCGCGCACCACCTCGATCTGTTCGGCGGCGAGCGGGTCCATCGCCACCGCGTGGTCGGGTCCGATGGAGGAGACATCGCCGGTGTCGAGTCCGTTCTCGAGAATCCGGATGCGGTCCGCGCCGAGACCGCGAATGACCGGCCGGCTCGATCCCTGGCCATAGGTACTGGCGGTCACACCAGGCTGTTGGGCCAGGGTTTCGCCCAGAGTGGACTGTCTGCGCAGAACAAGATCCTCGCCACCGAGCACATCCACCGGCTGGACGACCTCGCCGAGACCCCGGGCCACCCCGGCGGCGGTCACGGTGATGCCCTGAGCGTGGACCAGCATGTCGAGGGTCAGGGTGATGGGAGCGGCATCGAGGTCGGTGACGACGACCCGTTGAATCGACGCCGCCGGCGCGCAGGCTCGAGACGGCAAGCAGGTACTCGCCGGCCGGCAGACCATCGAGGATGAATCGTCCCTCGTCATCGGTAAAAGTGGTGCGCCGCAGCTCGGGAAGCGAGACCTCGGCGTCGGCGACCGGCTCACCCGCAGCCGAGTGGACGACACCGGTCAACGACGCGACGTCGGCCGCGCTGACGTCTGTCGGGCAGGTGAATAGGATCAGGGCAGCGGCAAACGCCGCAGGGAACAGGAATTTCGACATGTTCATGCTTGGGTCTCCTCGCGGATCTTGCCGAACGCTCGGTTCGGCCCTTCGGGTTGTCAATCAGAAAAGGACCTGATCAGACACCCCTGGGTGGTCCGCGAGGACTCGAGGTTGCAACGATTGGAAGGGGGAGGCTCGTTGGATGGTCGGTCGCGACGGCAGTGACCACCGCCGGCCCGGTGGCGACTGAGAACCCGACCGAAAAATCGACCGCCGGCGCGTGCACCGAACAGGCGAGACAGCGATGAACAACATCGTTCGGCGACGGCGCCTGCAACTCCTGGCCATCGACCGGGGCCGTACTGTGCTGGTGGGGCACCGCACCGACGAAGCCCTGAATCACGAGCATCGCGGCGAGGAGCGGGAACAACAGGCGACGAACGACCATCGCTCGCATGCTACCACGTGAGCGAGAGGGTCCCCCGCTCGAGGCCGAGCGGTGATGCAACGTCGGCGTCCGACCCGGTGTAGGATGATGGCCCGAGGGGGATACAATGGCCGAGCTCAAGGACTTCGCCGGGGTCGCGCGCGCGCCCTTTCTGCTGCTCCCGCCGACTCTGGTGGCGAGCGGCGCCGCGGCCGCCGCCTGGGACGGCCGTTTCTCGTGGCTCCACACGATGCATGGCCGCTCGTGGGTCTGGTGGCCCTGCACATGGCGGTCAACATCCTCAACGAGTGGTCCGACATGCGTACCGGCATCGATCTCGAAACCGAACGGACCCCGTTTTCGGGCGGCAGCGGCACCTTGCCGGGCGGTGGAATGGGTTCACGGACCGCGTTGGTTTTCGGGCTGGTTTGCTCCGCCATCGGTCTCGGGATCGGGATCTGGTTCATCCCCCGCATCGGCACCGCGCTGGTTCCCATCATGATCCTCGGCGGAGTCTGCGTCCTCGCCTACACCGATGCTCTCGCCCGGATGGGGATCGGTGAGATCGCCGCCGGGTTCGGCCTCGGCGCCGGACCGGTCGTCGGCACCGCCCTGGTCCAGGACGGCAGCTGGAGCCGCGCCGCCGTCGCGGCCTCGATCCCGGCCTTCTTCATGACCTTCAATCTACTGCTGCTCAACGAGTTCCCGGACGAGACCGCGGATCGAAAAGGCGGGCGCAAGAACCTCGTGATCCTGCTCGGCCGTCGACCCGCCGCGCTGGTCTACGCCGCCGCCGCCATCGCGACGCCGCTCTCCATCGCCGTTGCGGTGGTCATCGGCTGGCTTCCGGCCCTCGCCCTGATCGGGACTCTTCCCTCGCTCCTGCTCTTCAAACCACTCCAGTGGGCTCTCGGCGACACCGATCAGCCGGTGCCCATCCCGGCATGGGCGCCAACGTCGCGTGGAATCTGGCGACGAACAGCTTGATCGCGGTCGGGTTGGTGGTTGCGGTGATGATGCGCGTCAGCCGGTGCCCATCCCCGCCATGGGCGCCAACGTGGCGTGGAACCTGACGACCAACACGCTGCTCGCGGGGGGGTTGGTTGCGGCGGTGATGCTGCAGTAACCCTTCCCGTCCGGCGGCGCGATGGGAGGGCAGCCAGGCACGCGAGATTCGTCGGACGAATCGTCGGATGCCAGGCTCCCATTCCGCGTTCTGTCGAGGGTATGCGGTCTTCGCCTCGAACGGGCGTGCCGCTCCAAATCATTGTTTGGAAAGAGGGCCCTGCGGTTTTCTCGTCCGATTGGGCCAAACAATGTTTGGGGGGCACTCTCGGCCACCCGTGATGAGGAAACCAAGCTCAGTGGCGCGTGTTGGATGGGTATGCAGCGACGTAGGGTGGGCCTGGGCCCACCTTCAGAGACCTCGAACCGCTCGTCGCATCCCACAAGACCCAACGACCTCGACGTCTGCAACCGTGGACTCACGTACGGCGCCACACGCACTTGAACGACACTGAAGGTGGGCCCAGGCCCACCCTACGGTTCTCACCGCGATTTGCGTAGATGGCATCAGGTTCAAACGAGGGTGCCGGGCCGCGACCCGGCACCCCCGCTCGTCTTCTAGTCGGTGATTTCGAGCGATTCTTCGCCGGCTCTCGGTCATGAGTTCCGCCGCCTCTTCCACGAGTTCGATCCAGTCGGCGACGCGCTCGTCGCCCTCGAACTCCGGGGCGAGTTCGCGAGCTCGACTGCAGAACCTCGTTCATGTCTCCGGTCTTCGCCCAGTAGCTGCCCTTGAGGATCTCGGCGTACTCGGCGACGAGGGTGGCGAGCCTGAGGCTCGGGGAGGCCTGCTCCCACTTCCGGTCGAGATCACGAACCCGCAGGTCATGCTCGATCTCCACCGGCTCGTCGGAGCCGAAGGGCCGATATCGGACCCGCAGGGTGGCGAGACTGGCCTTGGACCGGCGGCTCACCCCCTCTTCGAGCTTGATCTCGTAGACCGCGGTGGCGGTGAGGCCGGCGCCGATCTCGCCCGCGTCCACGGTGGGATCACGGAAGCGCTCATCGGCGATGTCACGGTTTTCATAGCCGATCAACCGGTAGCGCGACACCACCTCGGGGTTGAACTCGACCTGCGCCTTGGCCTCGGAGCCGATGGTGAGCAGGGTGCCTGTGAGTTCTTCGACAAAGAGCCTCTGCGCCTCATCGAAGGTGTCGACATAGGCATAACGTCCGTCACCGGTGTCGGCGAGTTGCTCCATGAGGACATCGTTGTAGTTGCCCATTCCAAAACCCACCGTGGTGAGTTCGATGCCGTTGTCGGCCCAGCGCCTTGATCCGCTCGAGGATGCTCTCGGGTCCCGTGTTCGCCCGACATTGGCGACGCCGTCCGAGCAGAGGATCACCCGGTTGATGCACTCCATCGTCGCGGAATCGATCGGCGAGCTCGTAGGCGAGCACCAAACCTTCTTCAGCGTTGGTCGATCCACCCGCCGACAGCCGATCGATGGCAGCGATCGAATCTCCTCGTGATCGGTGGAGGGCTCGAGCAGGACCTCTCCGCGGGAGCCGTAGATCACCAGCCCGACCCGGTCGTCCTCGCGGAGGTTGTCGAGGAGTTCATAGAGCGCCCGCTTGACCAGAACGAGCCGGTTCTCACGGTCCATCGAACCCGAGACATCGACCACGAAGGTCAGAACCGCGGCGGACGTTCGGTGGCATCGACCGAGCGAGCGGTCACCCCGAAACGGACAATCTTGTACCGCGAGCCATCGCCGAAGGGCGAAGGCGCTCCCTCGGCGCTGAGCGCGAAATCGCCCTCGTCGGGCAGGCTCGTCGCCATAGTCGAATGCGTTGACGATCTCTTCGAACCGCACCGCTTCGCGGGGCGGCAGGTGGCCGTCCAAGAGATAGCGCCGGACCACGTTGTAGGAACCGGTGTCGACCTCGAGACCAAAGGTGGAGAAGCGATCGTCCTCGGTGTCGATGAACGGATTGACACCGTACTCACGGAAGAAGACATCGCCGTAGGGTTGGTCGTTGGGCTCTTCGGAACCGCCGGTAGAAGGGGCGTGCGATCTTCGTCTTCGGAGTTCTCCGCCCGAGAAGCGGATCCGGTCGTTGAACCATCTTTCCCCGAACTCCATCTTTCGGCGCCAGTTCGACGACGGCCGAGCTCGACTCTCGGAATCACCGACCCGGTCACCGTGACCTCGCCCTCGAAGGACCGCTCCATGGCCTGCTCGATCATCTCGTCGGTCACCTCGAGCCGCTCTCGGCGGGCGCCACATACCCGGAGGGACCTGGTCGCTGAATTGCGCGGCGATGTCAGCGGCGAGGGGGCTCTCTGCAGCGGCTCCGGGATCTGCTCGGGATCAGCTTGTACATCTCGCCAGTCACCTTCTCGTCGCGATCGACCGATTCGCGAGCCTCGTTCTCTTGATGGCGCAGCCCTCTACCGACGCTTGAACCTCGTGATCCTGCTGTGGCGTTGCTCCGACGTTCTCCCATCTGGGTGGACGAAGTCGTCTGCGTCTCGTCTTCTGAAATCCCGACAACCTCGGTCTGCCTCAGCTGCACGGGTACCTCAGAGGTCTCGGTCACCGGAGCGACTCCGTTGAACCCAGCCGATCTCTCCGGTACTTCGTCTGACGGTTTCGACCCTGCGCCTCATCACCTGTTGCCGGGTTCTCTGCCGGATTCGGGATGGCTTCCAAAACGGCGTCCTGAACCTCGACTGACCGAGGTCCGACACCGGGCGACTGCCTGAGCTGCCAACTCACGACGGCGGTGAGGGCGACGACAAAGACTGCGGCCACTGCGAGACGAAGGTCGCGACGCCGGTGCCAGGGAATCACTTCAGCGGTTCTCACGAGGCTCGGGTGAACGACGATGTTGTCGGGAATCTCGGCCTTGATCTGATCGACAAGCCCCTCGGGGGGCGGGGGAACAGGTTGGTCGGAGAGCATCCGCTCGATGTTCTGCATGGTCATGACGACACCTCCAGGGCGTTGTCGAGGATCGTCAGCGCTTTCTTGAGCCGCTTGCGAACGGCCGGTTGGGACAATCCCGAGCAAACGTCGCGATCTCCTGCACCGGCACCTCGCCCCAATACCGGGCGGTCACCACCTCGCGCAGCGGTTCGTCGAGCTCGAGGACGGCGGTTCGGAGTCGTTCACCCTGTTGGTTCTTCATGGCCAGGGTTTCGCTCGACGCCGCCGGATCGGCTGCTGTCCGCACGTGAGCTTCCTCCATCGGCACGACCCGACGGGGCCGCCGGATGTGGTTGAGGAAGGTGGTGTAGGCGATGCGGTACAGCCAGGTCGAGAAACGCGACCGGCCCTTGAACCCCGCAAGCGAGGCCCAGGCCCGACGGTAGGTTTCCTGGGTGAGGTCGGCCGTGAGCTCCCGATCGCCGCCGGTGAGCCGGTGGAGTGCGCCGTAGATCATTTCGTAGGTGCGTTCCACGAGTTCGTCGGCGGCCGATCGATCACCCTTGGAGAGGTCGACCAGCAGCTGTCGTTCATCGCGCGTTACCGCGGTGGACGAGTTGAGATGGGGCGTGCGACTCAGGCATGGTGGCTGCAATCCTCATAATATCAGTGAGACACGCGAGCGGACGAAACCGAAACCGTGATCGGTGATCGTACTCGAAGCACATGAGGATATCGCCTCCATCGGGTGTGCCGGGTTTGACATTGTGCCCCATCGACCTCCCGGCACCGCGGAGCCTCCCGCACAATGTCATACCGGGCTCCCCCGGGAGGCACGATGCGGTCTACTCTCCCGGCTCAGAGGGAGGCCGCCGGCGCGTCATCGGCGTGGTCGCAGCCCTTCAATCGTTCTCCTTTCGACCACGCCGATGGTGCGACGCTGGGCCGCCGGAGGCGGACCAGAAGGCCGGGGCTGCGCGAAACCGGGACCAGGGCAGCGGCAGGGGCAGGGGCAGGGGCAGGGGCAGGGGCAGGGGCAGGGGCAGCAAACCGTACCCCACGCGCGCCGGCTGTCAACCCGTGCCGATGACGGCTACCCGACCAGCAGCGCCTCCACGTGCTCGACAATCCTCCGTTCGAGCTCGTCCGCCGCCTCGGCGACGACCGGGCTCAGCCCCTCCCCGAGTTCCTCGGGTCGTCTCGATGGTGATCCCCCAGACCTGCCAGGCGGGGAATGGATCGGCCATTTCGAGTCGTCTTGAGCGCCGCCATGACGGTGCCGATATCGGTCTGGTGGAGCGACGGCGCGAAGGCGCGCTGCGCCGAGGTCAGAATCTGGATCTCGCCGGGTCGGTCACCGGCGATGGCATCGACAAAGAGGAATTCCTCGGCCCGACCGAGAAGATCGGAGACGGAAAAGAGGTCCCCGGGCAGGATCGCCACGAGGACCTCTTCGATCTCTTTCCATCTCTCCCGGAGGCGCTCGACAACGAGCACTCCGACCCCGTCGTCACCGGCGATGGTGTTGCCGATCCCGACGATCGCGATCCTGGATTTCCTGATCACTTCTCGTAGATCTTCACCTTGTAGCAGCACTTGGCGCCGCGATCGGCGTCCATGAGCCGCAGCCGGACATGGCCCATCCTGCCGAGATACCCGGCGAGGTAGTTGTAGAAGAGCACGCACATCTCGCTGCCGAGCTCGAGCCCTTCGCGCTCGCAGGTCTCGCGGACGAAACAGCGATCGACATTGATGGTCAGATCATCGCCATCGCGGGTCGTTCGTGAACTCCCAGGCCGGTGCGAACTGCTTCTCGGCCAAGCGCCAGGGCTTCGTTGAGACCCTTGGGCTCGCGGTAGCGCGGCAGGTGCCGCGCCAGCGTGCGGCCGGCCATGGTGCCGACGGCCGGGCAGCGAGCCGCCCAGGGTCCGCTTGAAGACCTCGGCAACCGAGCGCAGGCGGACTCCGAGATCGACGGCCGCCTGGCTCTGCGATGCTGTGTCCGAAGGCACGTTGAATCTGGCGCCGACATCCGCGGCGAGCCGGTTCGCGAGTCGCAGCGCGTAGGGATCGTGGTAGTGGCTCTCGGCGAGCTCGACACCCTCGTGGGTGATGCAGTGCGGCGGACAGATCTCGGAACAGCTCAGACAGCCGAAACACTCACCGGGCCGAGCAACCTCGGGCACCCCCTTGGCCTCGTCCCAGACAAAGACATCGGTGGGGCAGATCTCGGCGCACAACGAACACGAGACACAGGCTTTGTCGTCGATGGAGATTTGAATCATGACGCTGCTCCTCGGCGGATGGTGCGGACCAGTTCACCGCCCCTGACCATCTCCAGAGTCAACGGCATCCGACCGGCCGTGTGGGTCGCGCAGGCGAGACAGGGATCGAAGCAGCGCATGGCGAACTCGACGCCGTTGAGCAGTTGCTCGTCGTCGTTTTCGGGCAGGTAGTGCCGGGCCAGGGACCTCGACCGCGCAGTCGATGGCGTCGTAGTTGTTCTGGGTGGCGACGATGAGGTTGACCTCGGAGATCCGACCGTCGTCGTCGGTGTGGTAATCGTGGACCAGGATGCCGCGCGGCGCCTCGATGACCCCGACATAACGCCCGGCCGTGACCGTCGGGCACCTCGACCCTGATCGGACCGTCGCCGAGCTCCGAGCCGGCGATGACGGCCATCCGCTCGGCGCAGTTGAGCATGTCGATGAGTCGGGCCTCGATGAAGTCGACCGCCGAGAGCCGCGGTTTGCCGCCGGCGCGGAAGGCGTCGAGGGCGGCCTGGGCCTTGGGCGTGCTCATCTTCGAGTTGACGTTGAGGCGGGCCAGCGGCCCGACGAAGAAGTGCTTGGGTTCGGGCCCCTTGAGCTGGACGCTCTTCATATAGGACCCGGGCATGACGTGCTCGATGAGGTTGTCGCCGTAGTCCGGGCCCTGGAAGCGCCGCTCCTCGTTGCCCTCGGGATCGACCACGACCCACTCGCCTTCGAGGAGATCGACCGTCCCGTTGTTGGACAGGGCCAGGGAGTGGTACGGCAGGTGGGCGGCTTCCCGCAGGGCCGCGAGTTCGTCGAGCTTGGGTTTGAGGATCGCGATGACCTGCTCGAGCGAGCCGGTGGCTTCCTCGCCCCAACCGGCGATGAGTTCGAGCTTCTCGGCGTTGGGCCGGGAGGCCATGCCGCCGGGAATCGCGGTCACCGGGTGAACGCCGCGACCACCGACAAGCTCCACCGTCCGTTGGCCGATGCTGCGGATCCGCAGCAGGGTCTTGCTGAAAGCTCCGGGTCGATGGCGAGCAGGTTGAACACGTTGCGCTTGTCCGCCGGGGCGTTGATGCCGAGAATGATGTCGGGACCCGTGAGCACGAAGTTCGACAGGGCGTGCGAGTGGAGCACATGGCCGGCGTAGAGCAGCTGGCGCAGCAGCTTGGCGTCCGGCGGCGGCGTCACCCCGAGACCCTGCTCGATGGCCGCGGTGGCCACGAGGTGGTGGGCCGCAGGGCAGACGCCGCACAGCCGGGCGGTGATCTGCGGCATCTTGAGCAGCTCCATCCCCTGGAGGAGCTTTTCGAACCCGCGGATCTCGAGGACCTGCATGTGGCCGGATTTGAGCTCGCCGGAATCCTCGATCTCGAGGATGATCTTGGCGTGACCCTCGATCCGGGTCACCGGATTGACGACAACTCGGCTGCCCATCACTCACCTCCCCGGGCGGCCGCCTTGGGTCCCGCCCACTCCCGCATCTCGACGGTGGGTTTGCCGTGGATCACCGGCGACGCCACCGCGTAGGCGTAGAGCGTCTTGGCGTCTTCTTCGAAGTACCGGGTCACCTCTTCGGTCGAGATCCCGGTCAGCATGTTGAGCCGCCGGCCGATGAGATTCCGCAGATCGAGGTGGGGCTCGGTGATGAGGTCCACCGAGGGACCGGCGCAGCCGAAACACGCGATGCCCGACTGCGGGCACGGCGCCTGGCACCGGTTGAGCGTGACCGAACCGAGGCAGACGACCCCCTGGCTGAGGAAGCACAGGCTGTCCTTTTCCGCCGTGACCTCGCCGCGGCGGAACTCGGCGCCCTCGTTCTTGTGCATCTTCCGGTCGCAGTCGGCGCAGACGCTCATGGAGGTCAGCTTGAGATCGGAGACCCCGAGCACCGCCCGCAGCCCGGCGGCGATGAAGTACGGGTGCGGCGGGCACCCCGGCAGATAGGCATCGACCTCGACCACCTCGTCGATGGGAACGACGCTGTCTTCGAGGACCGGCGCATCCGCGTCGGGTCGCTCGCCGCCGGCGTTGGTCGGACCGCCGTCATAGATCGCCGCCATCACATCTTCCCGCTCGTGCAGCCAACCGAGGCCCGAGGGACCGCCGTAGACCGCACAGCTGCCGAAGGCGATGAGCTTGTCGACGCTGGCGCGCATCTTCTCCAGCGCCACCCGGTCGTGATCCGAGCGGACCGCCCCCTCGACGACACCGACATCGGCCTCTGGGGTAGTCCTTTTCGTCCATCAGGACCGGAACCCGGACAAAATCGACCTCCTCGACGAGACCGAGGAGCTTCTCGTGGAGATCGACCATCGCGACGTGGCAGCCCGAACAGCCGGACAACCAGTCGGTGGAGACTCGCGCTTTCATTGTTTGCACCTCCCACACCATTTCCTTGAGGCAGCCGTTGGGGCCGGCGTGGATGATGTTGAGCTCGACCTTGGCGCCCGGCATGATGTTCTCCATGGCGCCGGCAAAGACCCCGTGGGCCATGTAGCACAGCGACTGCTTCTGCTCGTGGCCGTATCTGAAGAGCGCGTTGCGCACCATGCAGGTCTTGAAGACAAGACGCATCGTTGTGGGTGTCGCCGTCGGTCTTCATCGACGAACCCCGATCGCCCGTCGAAGGGCTCGAAATCCCAGACGATCCCCTGTTTCTTGCCAGGGCTTCGCGGAGGATGGTGACCGCCTCCTCGGGATCGCTCGGTCTGGCGACCCCCCTCCACCGCCTCCTGGCCGAACTTCTTGCCGGCCATGGAGCAGATGGAGAGGCTGCCGCGGCCCAGGTTCTGTTCCGCTCCGTGGGCCAATGCGCCCGACGAAGTACGCCACGTTGTGGAGCGTTTGCAGCTCTCGGCTCATGTGCGCCTCCTCTCGAGCAACGCGCAGTTCTCCTGTCCGATCACCATCGGAGCGGATCCTCGGTCAGGCCCCGGCGCGTGCCGTATGTTAATGAGAATGGGAACTGGTATCAGTAGATTGCTGGGTTGCGGCGTGTGCCGATGGAGTCGTGGGTGGCGCCGCTTCCCAGCAGCCTCACAACGCCTTCTCGATGGACTTCAGGCGTTTCTTGATCTGGAAGCGCACATTACCGAGGTTGGCATTGAGATCGGCGACCACCGCGACGATGGCGTCCTCACCGAGCAGGGCCATCACGATCAAGCCGTCGTCGTACTCCACCATGCCCTGGGTCATGGCGCCGACCTCGAGCTCGCGACCCATCACCTCGGAGGAACCGATCCCGGTGGAGATCACCGCTCCCACCGCGTCGGCGTCGAGACTCGTTCCCGAGGCCACACCCTCGATGACGAAACCGTCTCGACCGACGACCACCGCCGAGTTGATGCCCTCCACGTTGACGAGCTCGTTGAGTAAATCCGTCAGTTGCGACATGGCGCCCTTCCCCCTTCCGGGCTCACCGACGGCGTCCCGCCGGCAAACCTGTCATTCCAGATTCATAGTCTCATCTCGCTTTGACATCTCTGATCCTTCTCGCGAGACGATCGACACCGATGGACACCGCGCCGAGGGTGGCCCCCTGCTTGGCGGCAACCAGCAGCGCCGACTGATCTTCCGGATAGCAGGTCACGACCAGGGTTCCGTCCTCGTCCTCGAAGAGCATGCGATTGAGTTGCCGTCGGGGATAGCCCTCGACCACATCGAGGACCGATCGACCGGATCTTCTCGAGCCACGGCGGGGTGTCGACCCGCTCGGCGCCGCAGACATCCATGGTTCCGTCGGCGTGCATCAGACAGGCGTGGATGGCAAAATCGTTCTCGCGCGAGAAAGTCGTGCAGCAACCGCCGAACCTTGTCGGCGTGGTCGCTGCTCGCGGTCTTCTGCGGCTCCTTGCGCGCTCGTTCGAAGTGCTCGACCGCCGCGACGCAGCTTCGGGCTGAGATCGCCGTCAAAGCTCGACATCCTCGGTCAGGACATCGGGCCGAAACTCGAACTCGCCCTCGTTCCACCCGATGATGAGATCGAGCACCCGCGCCCCCTGAACATCACCCGAAACCAGGTGGACCAGGCTGCCGTCGACATAGTAGAGACGGGCGTCCTGTTCCTCGGTGGCGATGAGGAGCTCGCCGGTCTTGCGGTTCCCAGCGGAATCTGCACCAGATCGACGATCGCGAGATCGGTCAGGGAACCCCTCAGCATCGGTTCGCCCTCCGTCGCTCCGATCGTCCCATCAGGCTCGGTGACGGGCGCAGTGGGACGAAGCGCAGGCTCAGACCGATGCAGATGAAGAGACGGCGAAACCGAACGATCAGCGAATCTCGCCGCTGCGAGATGCGCCCGTGCAACCTCGCCTGGCCCGGCGATCACAGAACGATGCAAGAATCTGGGAGTCGACTCGTCTCGGCATGAGCGCCCTCCACATCCACGCTCAGTCAACTCATTGCACGAACCGTGCCGTCATTGTCGATACCGTGCGCATCTTCGACTCACCCGGTAACAAGACACCACCTTCTATTGTACACACGGATCAGCCAAACCACCTACCAACCCCTGATATGAGCGAACGCCGAAGTCGACTCGGACCGGATCGATGCGCAGATCATCGTCGAGCGAAACTAATCCTCGTCTCAATATCATAGACGTTTCGAAGATTGTTCAATAATGGAACATCAGATGTCCCAAATCGAAACACACCGCGGACCTTCCCGCGCACCCGGTTCGGGCCTCCAAACCGGAACCGGACTTGCATATCGGTCAGATCCGATGATGACACCTGCCCGATCGTCTCCGCCGCGCCGAACGCCGCGGATCCTCAATCACCGCCTCGACGCGGATGCGGGCGCGACTCGCGCGGATCGTCGATTCGAACCGCTCTCGACGCGAACTGCGGTATTCTGGCAGGAGAGGGCGAAATATGATGGGAGTTGAACCAGTCGAAGATCTTCGCGGCTCACTGGCGTTTACGACACTGACCGACGTGTTGCAGTTCCTCAGCACAACCGGCCGGACCGGCGAGTTGTGGGTGGAGGGTGGTCCCAACCAACGCGCATCACAGGTCTACTTCGATCACGGATCCGTCTACCACGCGCAGGAAGGAACGACGACCGGGATTGACGCGCTGGTCGAGATCATCTCGTGGGTCGAGGGCACGTTCATCTTCTCGACGAACAAAGCGTGCCCGACCGTGACCATCGATGTCAGCCTGCAGAACGCTCTTGTCGAAGCCGCTCGCCGCCTCGATGAACGCCGGCGCGAAATCGCGGAGCGCGACCAGAAAACGGCGCCGCAACGGCTGCTCAGCTCCTTCGCGGAATCGTCCGGAGTTCTCGCTGCGATTCTGACGGCCCGGGACGGGTCACCGCTGGCGTCGGCAAATCCGGACGAAGCGGTGAAGATGGACGAACTCGGCGACGGGTCTGAAAACGCTCATCGAAACCATCGACGGACTCGGCGGAGCCCAGGGCTGCCAACCGTTCGGGGGGTTCTTCGTCGAGTACGACCGGTTTCAACTCCTGTGTCTGCCCGTCGCCAGCGCCGTGCTCGTGGTCGTGGCGCCCGGGCGGGCGCAACTCGGAGTCATCCGACACAAGACCCAGCACCTGGCCGACGCGCTGGCGAAGGTGCTCCCCGAGTAGCAGTAGGAACAGCGACCAAGATGCAGCAAGCAACCACCAGCCCGAGATCGTCCGAGCCATCGATCCCGACGGTCGGCGACATCGTCGAAGCGAGGTATCAACCATGAGTCATCGAATTGTCCTGACGAGCTCCAAGGGGGGCACCGGCAAGACCACCACAGCGCTCAACCTGGCGGTGGCCCTCGCCGAACGCGGGCGAAACACCATCCTGGTGGACCTCGATCCACAGGGGGCCATCGGCCTCTTCCTGGCGAAAGAGGACAGCGACTGGGGCGGTCTGGCCGAGGTGATGATCGCCGGCGCCGCGCCGTCCGAGGTTCTCCTGTCCACCTCGCTGCCGACTCTGAGGATCCTGGCCCGCGGACGGATCGACCCGGTCGACACCTGTGAGTACGAGCTCCAGCTCCACCGGGGCGAGTTCTGTCGAACACCCTCGACGCACATCGACGAGGACGTCGATTTCATCCTGATCGACACGCCATCGGGGCTCGGTCCGGTGACTCGAGCCGCGCTCACGGTCGGTCATTTCGCGCTGCTGCCGCTGCAGGCCGAACCGGTGGCATTCCGCACCATGGGTCAGACCCTGCGGGTGATCGATCACGTCCGGCAGCACGAGAACCCGTCGCTCCAGCTGCTCGGAATCCTGCCGACCATGGTCCAGCTCGACAACGACCCGTCGCTCAACGTCATGAGCGCCGTGTGGTCCGGGTTCGGCGGCGTGCTGGACACCGTGATCCCGCGGTCCGAGATCTTCACCGAAGCCAGCGAGATCGGGATCCCACTGAGCTTCCTCGGCGGGCGCACCCGACCTGAGGCCCGTCGTTTCACCCTGCTCTCCGATGAAATCGAAGCACGGATCAACCAGATGACTGGAGTCGAGGATGACAACGAACACCGTCGGCTCGTCTGACGTGGATATCGCCCGCGTCCTGTCGCGCCGCCTCAGCGGTCTCGGACACCGGTTCCGCGCCGTCCGACGCCGGGCGCGTCGCCCTACCTCCGATTCGCCCCAGCCGCCGCCGGAGGCGTCGCCGTCCGGCACCGACCGGCGAGGCGCCCGCCGACGAGGCCGCTCAACGATTTCACCCGTTGGGACGAGTTCCTCGCCTGGAGCCTCAACAAGGTGCGGTCATCGGCCGCGTTTGCCGTCGATCCCCAGGGCTTTGTCATCGGCTCGAGCGGCAACGTTCCCGAGGACGGTTTCGAAGGCACCGGCGCCGAGCTCAGCTATGTCATGAGCCAGGCCGATGTCATGAAACCTGAGATGGGCGAGCTGCGATCCATCGCACTCGAGTTCGCCAACCGGCGGCTCTCGGGTTTCCGCTCGAGGTCGGCCGACGGCGAGGGATTCGTCATCGCCTTTATCGACGCCGAGGGGTTCACGATACGACCCGCGATCAGATCGCCCGACAGCTCGAGCATTCGTTCTCGGTTCTGTTGTAGATCCGCGGCCGGGGCAGCGTCCGGGACTGCGGCAGCGAAAGCGACGACTCCCATCGTGGACTGCGTGGTACGGCTCGGTTGCATCAATGCCTCTGAAGGTGGGCCCAGGCGCACCCACGTCGGACTATGCGAGCGCTCGGGCCCGTAGGGTGGGCCTGGGCCCACCTGCAGTCTCATTCGCGCCTCGAACCCTCCTCGACGAAGTCCGACAACATCCATCCGCCTGGCGCCGCTCTCAATTGCCGATGGCTCTGCGCCTTTGCGTCTTTGCGCCTCTGCGTTGAAATGCGATGCCGTCATGACCCCTTCGCGTCTTCGCGCCTTCGCGTTTGCGACGCTGCGGGGTCCTCCGATCGTCACTCCACCCAGGTCAAGATCTCCTCGAGAGGTTTCTTCGAGATGTCAGGAACCCGGCACTCTCTGGCGGGATACCCCACCGGGAAGAGGATGAACGGGCGTTCGTTCTTCGGTCTGCCGAGGATCTCGTTGAGGAATCGCATGGGTTGCGGGGTGTGGGTCAGGGTCACGAGACCCATGTGGTGGATCGAGTTGATGAAGAGTCCGCAGGCGATGCCGACCGACTCGTTGACGTAGTAGTTGGTGAGCTTGGAGCCGTCCTCGGCGACGCCGTGGATCTCCTTGAAGACCGCGACCAGCCACGGCGCGGTCTCGAGGAATGGCTTGCGCCAGTCGGTCCCCAGCGGCGCGAGGGCCTCGAGCCACTCCTCGGTCGCCCGGCCGCCCTCGTAGAACTCGCGCTCCTCGGCCTCGGCGGCCTTGCGGATCTTCGTCTTGGTTGCGGGGTCCGACACCGCGACGAAGTGCCACGGTTGGCGGTTGGCTCCCGACGGCGCGGTGGCCGCGGTCGCGATGGCGAGCTCGATGAGCGGCCGCGGCACCGGGTCGGAGGAAAACTCACGAATCGAGCGGCGACGACGGAGGCTGTCGAGCATCGCGCGGCCGCGAAACGCCGACTCCTTGTCGTGGCGGCGTTCGAACTCGAATGGGACGGTGGGGTATTTGTCGGTTGTCATTGGGTAAGGATAGCCGTTCCCGTGCCGCGTCCGATGCTGGATGCTGGATCGCTTCTCCGGACGCTGCCACGGTTTGGCCACTCCGATGGGAGAACCATCGGGTAGTTTTCTCTTGCCGGTTCTCAAGCGACGTGCAACATGCACGTCGCTTCGCGCTATGCCCGGCGCACGTAGGGTGGGCCTGGGCCCACCTTCAGAGCCGCTGACGCACCGCGTTGCGTTGATCGTCGTTCGAACGTCCATCTCGTCGATGTCCATGGACTGACGTACAACGTGTTTCGTACGACCGCGAGACTGAAGGTGGGCCCAGGCCCACCCTACTCCGTCGCGATATCAGCAGCCGAAGCCGCTGACGGACACGCGGAAATCCACGCTACCTCGGGGTGCCGGGACCGCACGATTTCCGTCCCGACCTAGGTCTCTTCGTCCGGAGCCACCTCGCCACCCCCGACCGACCGCGGCATCACGGCGAGGGGCTCGGGAGCTGTGAGCTCACGCCTCGACTGCTCGGTGACCTTGAGATCGGCGAGCTTTTGTCCCATGGGGAGCAAGCGACGCTCGTAGGAGCCGACGGCGACGTTGTAGGCATCGACCGCGGTTTTGAGGCCGCGCCCGGCTTTACCGAGGTCGTCGCCGATCTTGGCGGCGCGGTCGTAGAGCTCGCGGGCGGTGTCGGCGATCTCGCGCGCATTTTCGGCGAGAGACCGCTGCTGGTGGTAGATGGCCACCGTGCGAAGGAGGGCGACGAGGGTCGTGGGCGTCGCCACCAGAACCCGCGACCGCAGGGCGTCGACCTGGAGGTCCGGGTCCTTGGTGAAGGCCGCCGCGAGGAAAGGGTCACCGGGCAGGAAGAGGACCACGAGATCGACATCGCCCTCGAGCTCGGCGGCATAGTCGCGGGCGGCAAGCGTCCTGATGTGGGCGCGCACCGCCTGGACGTGCTCACGCAGACCGGCCTCACGCGCGGCGTCGTCGATCGCCTCCACCGCCTTGAGATAGCCGGCCAGCGGGACCTTGGAATCGATGGCGATCAGGCGGCCTTCGGGAAGCTTGACCACCATGTCGGGGCGCTTGCCGTCGCCGACCGTGGCCTGCTCGACGAAGTCGCAGTGCTCGCTCATCCCGGCGAGCTCGGCGATGTTGCGCAACGCAATCTCGCCCCACCGCCCGCGCACCTGGGTGCCGCGCAGCGCCGACGCCAGGGTAGTGGTCCTGTCCTGCAAGCTCGATGTGGCGCCTTGGAGTTGGGTCAGGTGCTCCTTGAGGGCGTCGTAGGCGCCGCGCCGGTCCATTTCCATGGCGCCGGTCTTCTCGTCGAGGTTCTTGAGTGTCAGCTTGAGCGGCTCGAGGAGGGTCTCGATGGCCGCCTTGCGCTTCTCGAGCTCGCCCGCGGCCTCTTCGCGGGTCGTCTCCCAGCGCTGCTCGGCGAGCTTGAGGAACTGCTGCGAGCTGCCCTCGAGAGCGTCCGAGGCCAATGCTTTAAAGGCATCCTCGAGCTGCTTGCGCGAGCTCTCTACAAAGGCCTTCTGAGCTTCGAGCTGCTCACGCGCGGTGCGCACCTCGACCTCGCTCGCCGAAATCTTCCGTTCGAGATCACCACGAGTCTGCGGCGAGCTCAGTAAACCTCTCCCTCGAGCTGATCCCTGCGTTCAACAGCGGCCGCGGCGCGGGACTCGGCGGCCGCGGTTCGGACCCGTTCGCGAAGCGTCGCCATCACCCACCCGAGCAAACCGCCGGCGACGAGTGCCACCAGCACGACCAGACCCATCGTTGTCGGAGAAACGGTCAGGCTTTCCATGTCCGGCGATTGTAGCGTAGGCGTCTCGCGCCTGTGCGCGAGTCCGTGCCCGATGGCAGCGGCAGCTGCTGCATCCCTCAAGCTGAGGATCCACACTGCGGCGGGTGTCGAGAGCCTCTTGTAGCGCCGACTTCCAAGTCGGCGTCATGGCCCCTCACGACGGCACCGACGCCGACGTGGACGTCGGCGCTACAAAACACGCTCCGTGGCAACGGCAGTGGCATCGACAGAAACCGCGGCAGCACCGAGCAACCGAAACGAACGCCTCACCGGGCCCGAGGGAAAGGGGCGTACCTTGTGCGGGCTGAGGGAAACGCGAAGCGTTTTCCGCGCCCTGGCGATTCCGACAGCCTGGTCATGCGGCGGCGATCCGGTCCGCTCGAGGGAGCAAGATGGATGCAATGAGGATCTCTTTGTCGTACCGGGCTTCGGTGGTGATCAGCTTGTAGACCAGTTTGTGCCTTTGCGGGACAGCGCGATAAACGCGCGACGTGGGGCTTCGGGCGGCGTGACTCCGGCGTAGGTGGCGCACTTCGGCTCAGTCGAAGTGCGCGCGACCGGTACCAGCTCCGAGACCAACACCCCGGTGATTATGGGGCCGAAACCGTGCATTTCGAGGAGCTTCTTGCCCACCGGATCGCGCTCGACGCGATCGGCGATTTTGGCATACAACCGATCCACCGATTCATTGCAGAATCGGATCTGCTGTACAAGGAGATCGAGCTCAAACGTGATGGCGCGGCGCTCTTCTTCGGCTACCGAAATCCCTCGTGCCGCCTTCCGGATGAGCTTCGCGACATCGGCCGCTCTCGATCCATACCGGCACTGGCGTAGGATCTTCACGATGCTGCGCAGCTGGGCCTTTTCGAGACCTTCGAAGCCCGGCCAACGCTCAAGCATGTACTGCATGGCTTTGCTCCCCGGCTTCGGTCCCTTCCACGACGTGTGGAGCATCTCCGGCGCCAGCTCCAGCAATACGGCGCGGAGCCGTGCGACATGTCTCTTGCGGTCCTCCACCATGCGGCTGTGCGTCCTTGTCAGACGCGACAATGTCCGCTCCTCTTCAGTGGTCACGATCGCTTTTCGACAACCGCCCATCTCCAAGAACACCATGCGCGCGGCCAGGTAAGCATCCCAGTCATCGTCCTTGCGCGGCTGACCTTCCAGGTCTCTGTAGTGATTGAGCGCCACCGTGTTGACCTGCCATAGATCACAACCCAGTTCGACAGCAACATCCGAAACAATCCGGCCATGCGACCGCTTCGATTCCACCACCACTACTAGCTCAGCCTCGGGCCCAATTACCAGCATCAGCTCGGCCAAGAGCTCCTGAATCTGACCCCTCTCATTGGTGACCTCGGACTTCCTGCAAAATTTCCCCGCGGTGTCCAATAGCACCGCGCTGTGCGTGTCCTCTCCACAGTCAAACCCGACGATCCTCTGAATTCTCGACATCTGACGGTCCTCCTCCCGGTACAATGTCCATGCCGCGTGTCGTCGAGCCTCTATCAGCCATCTTGGCAAGGTCCTTATCAGACGGCGCGCATGGCTAGCGAGCACGGGCGGCGATCCAGGCATAGCCACTAAGGCAGGCACGCACAGCCATACCCGTGCTCGCTTCTTTTTATATAGGACCCCGGGCATGACATTGTGCCGGTACGACCTCCCGGCAACGCGGCACCCTCCGCACAATGTCAATGCCGGGCTCCCCCGGGAGGCACGCTCCATCCTGGCTCTCCCGGTTACGAGGCAGGCCGCCGGCGCACCATCGGCGTGGTCGCAGCCCTTCCAGTCATCACTTGAGCGACCACGCCGATGGTGCGACGCTGGGGCGCTGGGACGCCAGAGCGTCCAAGCGCCCCAGAAGGCCGGCGATGAAGGGTCAGGTGCCCACCGTCTTCAGCACGAACTTGTTGTAGATCACCAACATCACCGCCGTCGATGCCGCGAGGGCGGCGAAGAGGACCCACATGAGATCCGGGTTGTCGACTCCCTTGGGCCCGAAGTGCTGGTAGGCGATTCCCGAGAGCAGCCCGCCGAAGAGGTTGCCGAGAGCTACGCACCAGTAGAAGTAGCCCATGTACATCCCGACCTTGTCGGGCGGGGCGATGCGGCCGGCGTACTCCTTCGAGCGCGGGGACGCGAGCATTTCACCGATGGAGAAGACGAGGATCGCCGACAGGACGATGAACCCCGAGTTGCCCGCGAGATAGAGCAGGAAACTCGCCACGGTGACCGAGACGCCCGCGATGATCGAGGTCAGGGGGGTGGTCTTTCGCACGAGATAGGCGATGAGGACCTGAAAGACCACGATGGCGCCGGCGTTGAGGTTGATGATGAACTCGGGCTTGACCTGACCGCTGGTGAAGGCGGCGGTCCGGAAGGTCTCGGGCTCGATGGGCAGCACCCGGGCGAAGGCCTCGAGGAAGGGCACGAGATCGGTAGTGTCGACATAGTCGCGGATATATTCGGGCAGGGTCATGAAGATCTGGTTGAACGAGGTCCAGAACCCGGCCATGAGCAGGAGGAAGACGAGGTAGCGGCCCTCGCCCACCCGCATGGGTTGGAGATACCAGAGATCGCCCCCACCCTTGTGCGCCGCGCGAAGCGCGACGTCGAGCACCAGATTGACGGTCAACCAGATGGCGGCCACCATGGCGACCTTGGGGAAGCTCCACCATTTCGAGCCCATCACCAGCATCACCAGCATTCCGGCGACCAGGAAGAAGAAACGGAGATTACCCACGACCTCGATCATGCCGTCGAAGACCGCGCCGAGGCTTCGTCGACCCTCGGCCTCCTCGTCCCGAGGCGGTTCTTTATACAGGGCGATGCAGGTGAGGCCCATGACGACGATCCACCCCGCCGAGGCCCAGAAGACATACTTCCAATCCCAGCCGCGCACGACCCCGGCAACGACGGGTCCGGCAAAGCCACCGATATTGACCATCATGTAGAAGATCCCGAATCCCATGGACCCGGTTTCCTCGTTGGTGGTCTTGGCGACGGTGGAGATCACCGCGGGTTTGAACATCCCGTGGCCGACGGCGACCAGGAAGTAGACTCCGAGAAACCCCCAGAACGTTCGTGGCGCAGCGAGCAGAATGTAGGCCGGCGCCATGACCACCGCCGAGGCGAGGAACATCCGTTTGAAGCCGTAGCGATCGGCGAGGGCGCCGAAGACCGCGGGGAAGAGATAGAGGAAGAAGGTGGCGATGCCCTGGATGACACCGCGGTCCTCGGAGGAGAAGCCCAGCCCGCCCGAGGCGATGGAACCGGTGAGATAGAGCGTGGAGACAGCGTAGAAGCCGTACCAGCCCATCCGCTCGAAGATCTCCATGACATTAGCGATCCAGAACGAACGGGGGAAGAGGCGAAGGGTGGACATGGAGGCTCTCCAGTTCGTTTTCTGCCGCGTTCGGACGCGAAGCGCCCGCCCACGGCAGAAAACGAGCTAATGATCGAACTCGATAGGCATGATAGACGTTTGACCGCTGAGCTCTTCCTGGATGCCGATGAAGACCCGCTGCTCGCCGCCTTCGATCTCGACTTCGGTGTGGTAGCTGAAGAAACCCTTGGCCACCGCTTCCTGGTAGCGATCGGCCTCGACTGTGATCGGCTGCTCGTGGCTCGACAACGCCGACTGGTTGCCCGCACCATCCTCGGCGAAGAGCGTGATCCACAGCTTCGACCAATAGAGATCACCGCGCTGAATCATCTCCAGGCGGGCGTACGGGATCTTGACATGGATGGGAACCCGAACCCGTTTCGAGCCGGCCGCGCCGAGCCGGAAACGGCTATCCGCCTCGCCGAGCTCGATCCGCACTCCGAGGGGGTTGGCGTCGGCGCCGAAGAGCATCGCCGAACGCAGCCGTTGACCCGACCGCACCGCCGCCGACTGGTCGACATACCCGCTGCGGTAATCGACGCGGTACTCCGGATGATCGGGAATCCGAACCTTGATGGAGTAGTCCTTGCCGTCGCCCGAATGATCGGCGACATAGGCCAGGGAGTAGTGGTGGCCGAGATCCCGGTTGACCTCGTCGATGGCCGAACCCGGGTCGTCGACGAAGAGGGCGTCGCCGCCGGTTGCGGTCGAGGCGAGGATCATCATGCCCTTCCTGGTCCGTTCGATCCACGAGCCGAGATTCTGGGTCTCGGTCCCCGGGTCGAAGGCAAAGTCGGACGCGTTGGCCACCGCCGGCTCTTCTCCGGGAGCGCCCTGGGCGCGGAACACCGAACCCTTGTCGAAGGCGTCGGCCAACGAATCGGTGATGCCGACCTCCACATCCGAGCCGAAGTTCGCTCGGACGCCGGACGAATCCACCACGTAGAGTGTGAAACCGAGATCGGAGGCCTCCAGGGCAAGGTTGTGCCAGAGGTCGTACACCGGGTACTCGGTTTCCGCGTTGACGAAATCCACCGCCGTGTACTCGGGCACCCAATCGGTCCGCGGGTGGCCCGGGGTGAAGAGCACCAGAACCCGCCGGCCATCGGCCGCGGCATAGCGCGCCATGGTCGCCACCGCCGCGTCACTGACCCGCAGCACCCTCTTTTCCAGCTCACCGATGAACTGACGGTTCCGCTGCCGGCGCTCGTAGTATGCCTGGTCGCGTTCGCCGGAGACCTCGAGGTCGATCAACTCCTCGGAAAAACCGATGGACTGCTGATTGCCTCGGGTCTTGATGGTGCCGAGGTCTTCGACGGCGTCGAGGAGTTCCGCCCGCTCGTCGGTCCGATCGGCCAGGGTCTCCAGACTCCCGTCGTAGGCCACCAGTGAGACGCTCTGTCCATCGGGCACCCCACCGCGGTAGGCGGAGCGGAGACCGGCGACGGTCCGGTCACGGCCCTCTTTGTTCATCAGAAACAGATCGACCAGATAGACCAGCTCCACCGTCCGGGTGCGGATCTCGTCGGTTGCGCTCGACGACGCCCCCGGATCGAGCCCGGCTGCCTCGGCCGCGTCGTCCTCGCTGCGCCACAGTTCGGCAAAGTTGGTGATCGGCTGAGCGACGCCGTCCTCGAGGATCTCGAAATCAGCGGCGGTGAGACCGATCACCGATCCGCCGGTCTTGCGGTCGATGACCCGCACCGGGACCTCGACCACGTTGACCGTGGTTTCGCCCCGAAACGGCGTCCGTTCGTCCTCGGCAGAAACCAGGAACGGGACCACCGCAAGCGTCAAGGTAACGACGACGACAGATCGAACAATTGGAATCATCTCGGCTTTCCTTGGGGCCATAGTACCGTGGGGTGACCTCCTGGGTTCGTCTACGCCGGTTTCGCCCACCAGGTTACGTGAATTCGTCGCACTGCGCGGCGGACCTGGAAAGGACCTGTTTATAATTTCGTGATCTCCGGTTGATGGGACTGTGAACTTCACGAGCCAGACTTGCAGGGAGTTGAAGATGACATCACCCCGCAGAATACTCGTCGTCGAGGACGACCCGGACATCAGCGCCCTGGTCGGACTCCACCTGCGGGATACCGGCCATGAGGTCGAACTCGAGTCCAACGGCACCACCGGGCTCGATCGGTCCCTCGCAGAGGCATTCGACCTGGTCATCCTCGACATCATGCTGCCGGGGGTCGATGGGCTCGAGATCTGCCGACGCCTGCGCGCCGAAAAACCGGGGCTGCCGATCCTCATGCTCACCGCGAGGACCACCGAGCTCGACCGCGTCCTCGGTCTCGAGATGGGCGCCGATGACTACATCACCAAACCGTTCAGCGTTCGCGAGCTCGTCGCCCGGGTCAAGGCCATCTTCCGGCGCATGGAGGTCTTCGACACCCAGCCCGAGCCCGTCCGGACCGTCCTCGGTCCGCTCGAGATCGACACCGACTCCCGCCGCGTCCTCATCGAGGGCGAGTCCGTGGAGCTCACCGCCCGCGAGTTCGACCTCCTGCATTTCTTCGCCCGCAACCCCGGCCGGGTCTTCACCCGCGGTCAACTCCTCGACAAGGTCTGGGGCTACACCCACGAGGGCTACGAGCACACCGTCAACACCCACATCAACCGCCTGCGCGGAAAACTCGAGACCGACCCTTCGCACCCTCGCTTCATCCTCACCGTGTGGGGCGTCGGCTACCGCTTCCCGACCATCGAGGAGATCAGCCCATGATGCGGTCACTCCACGCCCGCCTGGTCGCGGTCCTGCTCGGACTGCTGCTCGGCCTCGGCGCCATCCTCATCGCCATCAACTTCTACTCGACCAGACGATACGAAGAGGAAGTGGTCCAACGGCTCAATCGGGCGCTGGCCTCTTCCCTGGTCGCCGAGGACGCTGCTGCTGGTCAACGGCGAGGTCAACGAACAGGCGCTGGAGCACGTCTTCCACACCCTGATGGTCATCAACCCGAGCATCGAGGTCTATCTGCTCGATCTCGAGGGCAACGTGGTGCAGCACTCGACGCCAACCGGGTCGGGTGCTGCGCAACCACCATCGACATCGAACCGATCAAGGCCTTCCTCGCTGCGGACGCCGAGCTTCCGATCCTCGGCGACGACCCACTCGACGAGGGCCGGCGCAAGGTCTTCTCGGCGTCGGCGATCATGGTCGAGGATCGTTACGAGGGATATCTCTACGTCGTGCTTGCCAGCGAGGCCTACGAGTCGGTGGTGAACCGGCTGCAAGGGCAGCCACATTCTGCAGCTCAGCGTGATCGCAACCGCCCTCGCCCTGCTGCGTCGCGGCCGTCGCAGGCGTGGTGCTGTTCGCCCACCTCACCCGCCGGCTGCGGACGCTCGCCGGCGTCATGGACGTTTTCAGGCGGAGCGATTTCTCGACGCCGGTGCGGCTCGAAAAGCGACCCGGCGGCGGTGATGAGATCGACACCCTTGACCGAGACCTTCGAGGGCATGTCCGAGCGCATCATCCAACAGGTTCGCACCCTCAAACAGACCGACGAGCTCCGCCGCGAGCTGGTCGCCAACGTCTCGCACGATCTGCGCACGCCGTTGGCGTCGCTCACCGGCTACATCGAGACCCTCCAGCTCAAGGAGGGGCGTCTCACCGATGAGGAACGGGATCAGTATCTCGCCGTCGCCCGCCGCCAATCGGATCGTCTCGCCACTCTCGTCGAGGAGCTCTTCGAACTGGCCCGCTTGGAGTCCCGCGACATGGAGCCCGAGCTCGAGCCGTTTCCGCTCCCCGAGTTGGTTCAGGATGTCGTCTCAGGGATTCCAGCTCGAGGCCGAAGAAGAAGAAGGTCAGCCTCGATCTCGAACGCCCATCCGACGTCCCACTGCGTGTCCGCCGATATCGGACTCATCCAGCGCGCGCTGAGCAACCTCATCGGCAACGCCCTCAAACACACCGAGGAAGGCGGTCGGGTCTCGGTCTTTATCGAACCCCTGATCGACAAGGTCGCGGTTCGAAATCGAGGACACCGGCTGCGGTATCCCCGACGACGAGCTCGAGCAGATCTTCGATCGCTTCTACCAGGCACGAAACCACGGCGAGACACAGTCCACCGCCGGCGGTTTGGGACTGGCCATCGTCAAGCGGATTCTCGAACTCCACGGCTCCGCCGTCGAGGCCGCAAGCACCGTCGGCGAGGGCACTGTCTTTACTTTTTCACTCCGAACGGCGTAGGAACGAGCCATCCCAGAAGCCGAACCGCAAAGACGCAACGGACGCAAAGCCATCGCAGTTTGATCCGCAGGGCACACGGGGGGGGGAAACGAGACGCAACACGGAAACCGAAATTGGCGAGGATGGACATAGGTGCGGCCGGCAATCGGCTGACTCAGGCTGACTCGGTCACTACTCAACCGATTGGACTCTGAGGCGGGCCCTGAAGGACCCGCCTACGATTCACTCGAGCCCATTTTTCTGTAGGCAGGTCCTTTAGGGCCTGCCTCAGTGACATTGATGCCACGCGATCACCGACGCAAGTCGAACGTTATCCTTTGGTGATATTTCCGAGACGCCCTTGTGAGATCCCTTCGCAATGATCAAGGTGCAGCGGCGACTTCGCCGTGAGCTTCAATCCTGGGAGGGATCATGCATTCGAACGCGAAGACCCATCGTACCCACCGGAGGGCCCTCGTTCTGGCCCTCATCACCCTTCTGGTTGCCGCTGTGCCGATTTTGGCTGCCGCGGACACCGCCTACCTCGAGTTCAGCTCCGACGGCCTCGAGCCCCTCGGCCCGGGCTTTGTCTACGAGGGCTGGCTCATCGTCGACGGCGAGCCCGTCAGCGCCGGCCGCTTCTCGGTCGCGGCCGACGGTTCGCTCTCCCGATCCGCATTCGCCGTCGAGATCGACGACATCGCTGCGGTCAGCACCTATGTCCTCACCATCGAGCCCATGGTCGACCCCGATCCCGGCCCGAGCCACACCCATATCCTCGCTGGCGACTTCTCCGGCGGTACGGCCATGCTCTCGGCCGGCCACGGTGCGGCCCTCGGCGACGATTTCACGTCGGCCACCGGTCCGTACATCCTCAACGCGCCCTCGGGCGGCGGCACGGCCGCCTTTTCCAACGGCATCTGGTGGCTCGACACGATGACCGGTCCCGGCCCCACCCTCGTGCTGCCCACCCTGCCCGCCGGCTGGGTCTATGAAGGCTGGGTCGTCGGCGACGGCGGTCCGGTATCGACCGGCCGCTTCGTCATGGCCTCCGGCAACGACAGCGACATCGGCGGCATCTCCGCCGGCCCGTACGCCACCCCGCCGTTCCCTGGTCAGGACTTCATCAATCCCACCTTTGACCTCATCGACGGTTTCGCCGCCGTCGTCAGCATCGAGCCCGACCCCGACAACAGCCCCGGACCCTTCGCTTTCAAGCCCCTGGTTGACGGGATGATCGACGATCTCGGCGCCGGTGTGCTCCAGGACATGGACAACAACGCCTCGAGCTTCCCCACCGCCATGGTGAGCATGAGCTCGAGCCAGGTCGCCAGCCAGACCGCCCAGCTCCAGGTCGAGTTCCACGGTCTCGAGGACCTCGGTGCCGACTGGGCCTACGAGGGTTGGCTCATCGTCGACGGCGCGCCCGTCTCGACCGGCACCTTCACCGTCGACGGCGGCCGGAGTCCAGTCGCAGAACTACTTCCCGACTCAGGTGGCGAGCCTCGACGCCATCTCCGCCTTCGTGCTCACCATCGAACCGGTGCCGGACAACGACCCGATGCCGAGCCATGTCCACCTCCTTGCCGGCGACATGATCCGGGGTCGTGCGGCGCTCAGCATCGACCACATGGCCGCCATCGGCACCGACTTCGCAACCGCCGCCGGCGTCGTACATCCTGGCCGCGCCGTCCGGCGGCGGCGCCGCACCCTACTTACAACGGCATTTGGTGGCTCGACCCGAACGCCGGCCCTGCAGCCGACCCTCGATGCTGCCCGAACCTGCCCGACGGCTGGGTCTACGAGGGATGGGTGGTCGGTGACTGGCGGACCGGTCTCGACCGGACGCTTCACCGAGCGCTTCGGGCGCGGACTCGGACGGCAAAGGCCCGGACGCCGGTCCCGAGGACGCACCGCCCTTCCCGGGTCAGGACTTCGTCGATCCCGCCATCGATCTCCGCGGCTATGTCGCCGTCATCTCGGTCGAGCCCGAGCCCGACAACAGCGCCGGCCCCTTCACCCTCAAACCGCTCATGGACCGCGTCATCGACGATGTCGGCGCCAGGTGCTGCAGCCCATGAGCCGCAACCCCGCCGCGCTGCCCAGCGGCCACGCAGCGCTGCTGCACGAGACCGTCATCCCCGGCGGCGCCAACGTGATCGGTTTCGGCGGCGCCCGCTGGTACACCGATCTCGATCTTGCCAACCCGGGTGGCATGCCGGCGATGGTGACCATCCAGCTCCTCGCCGCCGATCAGGCCAACCCGACACCCGAGAGCGTGAGCCTCTCGCTTGCACCGGGGATGAGCGTCCGTTACCGGGACGCCTTTGCCGAGCTCTTCGATTTCGAGGGCTCCGGTGCGCTGCGGGTGCTCGTCGACAGCTCCTATGTCGCCGTCAGCTCGCGAACCTATGCGGCCGACGAGGACGGCAGCTACGGCCAGGGCATCCCGGCCCACAGCATGTTGCGCGCCATTCGCTACGGCGAGATGGGCCGTCTCACCGGGCTCTCCGAGTCGGGCAACACGAGCGACGGCTTCCGCACCAACATCGGTTTCGCCAACGCCAGCGGCGCCATGGTGACGGTCGACGTCATGCTCTACTCGAGCGACGGTGAGCTTGTCGACTCCATCCAGCTGACCCTCGGTGCCTACGAGCAGCGCCAGCTCAACCGCGTCTTTCCCGAGGCCACCGAGGTCGGCTACGCCCTGCTTTCGACCTCGACCCCGGGCGGCGCCTTCTACGCCTACGGTTCGGTGGTGGACAACAAGACCGCCGATCCGACCTTCATCGCCATCCAGTAGGGAGTTCCCCCTTCTCCCTGCCCAACCACGCCGGGGCGACGCAAGTCGCCCCGGCGTTTTGTACCGTCCCGAGGTGATCCGATCAAATGAACCGCAAAGACGCCAAGGACGCCAAGCATCGCAGAAGAAATCCCGTGAGCCGGAGGGCGGTCCCCGCCCTCCGGCTCACGTTTTTCCTTCTTTGCGTTGCTCTTGGCCCAATTCTGCATGCGTTTGAGCACGAATATTTTTTGCGCGTTCGATAAGTTGTTGCATTGAAGCAGCTTCCGACGCAGTCGAACCTTCGTCATTATTCGGACCGGAGCACGGTTGGGTTGCGGGCGAAGCCCGCGCTAGGATCTTTGCGCCTTTGCGGTTTGATTGATCAGCGCTGCTGGTGGGCCTGCATCACGCGTTCGCGGATCTGCTCGAGAAAGACCTTCTCCTTCGGGGTCAGCGCCTGTGGGCCCTCGTGGTCGAGCTTCTGCCTCAGACGCTGGAACTCCTGCACCTCTTCGGGAGTCATGGACATCTGAAGGCTCTGACCCGCGGCCGGGCGCTTGAACCGGGTCCGCAGATACGACAGCCAGAAGAAGAAGCCGCAGAGGGCGCCGCCGAGATGCGCTCCGTGGCCGATCCCGATCCCGCCGCCACGGGTCTGGGCGAAGAGACCCCAGAGATCGATGGCGACAAAGGCCAACGCCCCGATGAGCGCCGGTACAGGAATCACCCCGAACACCAAGATCTTGTGCTTGGGAAAAAGTAGGGCGAAGGCGAGCAGCAGACCGGAAACCGCTCCCGAGGCGCCGAGGGCATTGATGTTCGGGTTGCCCATGAGCACCGACGACACGAAACAGTGCGAAGCCGAAGCCACCACTGCCGCCGCGAGGTAGAAAAGGACAAAGACCCGTGTGCCCCAGAGCTTCTCGAGGATGGTGCCGAAGCTCCACAGGACAAACATGTTGAGCGCGATGTGCCAGAATTCGATGTGCGAAAACGCCGCGGTGATGAGGGTCCACCAACGGCCGTCCAGCAGGTGAGCCGTGCTGACGAGAAAGTTCCCTGCCATGACCTGCTCGAGGGATTCGTCGACTCGTGCCGCCTGCCAGGCGAGAAAGATCAACACGTTGATCACGATGATCACCGGCACCGCGACTGCCCGTCGATCCATGGGGTTCTCGCGCCGTCTCAGCCCTTGCTCGTCAATGTCGAATCCTGTGCTCACGCATCCTCCCGTCAAGTTGCGGGCATTATGGCAGAGTCGATTCGCCGACCGGATCTCGTGTACGCTCGGATGCGGACCAGGAGGTGACATGTCTCGATTCCTTGGTGCAATTGCCACGGCGTGCGCCCTACTGGTCGCGATTCATGCAGCGGCCACCGATCTCGACGACCGACTCGACGCCAAGCTGAGGGGCGCCTGGGCCGTCCTCGAACACGAGGTCTATTCGTCCTGCTCCGGCACCTACTCGGACAATCAGGTCGGCGCCGCCGGGGTCGCGAGCAAGGCGAACCGCCGATTCGATGCCGGCGAATTGGTCAAGATCGACAAGATCAAGGTCAAACGGTCGCGGGTCGATCTCCTCACGACATTCTCCGAACCGGTGCTGGTCGCGACCCACGATGGTCCCTTCGAGCTCTACAACGAGCGGGAGTGCCAGGCGCAGCTCATCTTCGAGGTACCCCGCCAGGTCATCAAATCGGGAAATGCCGATGCGGTTCTGGCCACAATCGGATCCGCCCTTACCCTGTATTCGTCCCAGAGCGCCGCCATGGAGGCAGCCGATTGGAACGGCCGGGAACGAGATTCCTACCCCGCCGACTACGAGCAGACGCTTGTCCAGTACGAAACCTGGAAGGCGGAGCAGACCAATGCCGCGGTGGCGGCGGGGATCGATCGGTCCATTGCCGCGGCCGCATCGGCGGCCGAGGACATCGAGGATGACGCAGAATACCTCGCCGGTTTCGCCGCTGGCGCCGAAAAGATGCAGGAGGTCTATCTCAGCGACTGCGCCCAACTCATCGATGCGTCCTTCGCGAGTCGGAAGGGAAACCCTCCGTCTGACAAGAGCAAGAAGTGGAAGCGAGGGTTCTCAGACGGTCAGCGCATCGTCTTCCACACCCGCCTGGCCCGTGAGCTGACTGGGTGCTACGTCCCGGTTCCGGGCCCACCCCTCCCGTAAGATCGCTCCAGGGAGACAATCCAAGCACGACTCCTCCCCGAAATCCCCGGGCGGCATCGTAATCACAACTCGCCGGAGGCCTTACTCCCGCCGGATGCCGCCGCATTCGATTTCTCCTGTAGGAACCAGACATGGTAGATCTCGGCCTCACCCTCCAATGGTGCGGTCGCGGGTGATGCGGAAGTGGTTTTCTCCGTCGCGGAGAAGCTCCTTCGGCACGACAAACCTGATTTCCCCCCAGGCTTCCGGGAGACGCGGAAATTCAACCTCGTAGGGACTTGCCCGGCCGTTGACCTCGAGCCGATAGCGGCTGCTCACCGTGTAGTCGTGGCGCACGACGACGATGAGATCCTGCTCGGCCGAGATACCGGTCGCCTTCCAGCTCGCCTGATGGAAGATCTTCCGGCCGTCATCTCTCAGGACTTTGACGTCATCCCCCGAAAGATACGCAAGCACCTTGTCGTGAAAATTGTGCCCATACGGCGCATCCGGATCGAAGACCTCCTCGAACTCATGAGCCTGCTCCGAGTCTTCCGACTCGAGATCCATGCGATCAACGATTCGGTGGGTCGGAGTCAACGAAGCGAACTCCACCATTTCTTCCTTCGGATAGACCTTTGACGGGTCGCTGAAGATGATTCCATCTCGATTTCTGAGTCCCTGAACAAAGTCCCGATCGGGATTCAGGAAGATCACCTCGAAGAAACGGTTGTCGTCCAGTCGGATGCTCGCGGTCGCTTCCCCCTGGGCGTCGGACAGCGCCAGGGCCCGGGGAAACGCCCACAGACTGGGCCACGGGAAGAGCACCTCGACACCCCGCTCGCGCATGGTGTTCCGGTCGTTCAGAAGGTGATCATGACCCATGCGCCTCGGTGTCGACGCCGCGATGGGAACGCGGGCGATCTCGCGATCCGTCAGACCGTGAAGATCAAGCGTCGGAAGCTCGGCGAAGAACGGAATCATCCCGGCCGCGGTGGTCGCGATCGTGGTGTCTGCCGGGAACAGCTCCTTGCAGCGGCGGCCGATTTCCATCCAGGCGTACTCGGGGAGCGCGTATTTCTGAAGCGACGGAATCGTCTCCTGGCCGACGATCACATCCAGCCGATGTGGGCGGTGCCCGGCCTGTGCGACCTGGTACAAAAGAGAAATCCCGTACACGGCGCAGGCAATCCCGGCCGCCGCGGTCGGCGCAGCAACCCACGCCCGGTCGGGCCCCTCCGACCTCTTGCCCCGAGAGAGAACCCAACGAACCAACCCGTGTCCGATCACGTAGAATCCGACACCGATCCCCGCCAACAGGACACCAGTGATCGGGTTGAGAAACCGCCACTCCATGAAATCGCCGCCGAGGCGAATGACATAAAAGAAGACCGCAGCCCCGCCGAACAACGAGCCGGCGAGAAACCGGCGAACCACGGGATCACGGGTCATCAATGCGGCGATCGGCAGCACCAGGAGGAAGGGTGCGAACGAGTACAACTCGAAGTACTTCGCGACAAACTCCCAGCCCCGTTCATAGGCCGGGTTGTAGGCGGCCTTGGCGTAGTAGGTGTTCGGCAGGAGGTCGCCGTAGTAGATGAGGCGCCACGCCATATACGGCACCCAGATCATCACGACCGGCGCGAGAAACGACGGGACCCAGCGACGCCAGAACTCCCGATCGACAAACCACGATCGGTGACAGACCAATCCGGCGACGGCGAGGCCGATGAGAAACCACGCCGAGTCCGGGCGCGCCAACATCAACAACACACTCGAAAACCCGAAAACCGCGGCGAGGGACGCCCTCTTGATGTCCTGGAGAGCGAAGACGACCAGGACAAGCAGAAAGAGAAAGGACACCATCGGAGTTTCCATCCCGCTGAGGAACCACTGGTTGTACGACCAGTGGGCGATCAGCGGTGCGGCCGCCAACGGTGCGGTGGTGATCCCTCGGAATGCGAGGAAGGATCCGAACGCCAAGAGCAGCGCGTAACTGCCGAACCAGAAGAACCGGCCGGCGCGGTGCATGAACGGGAGAGGATCTTCAGCGCCCTGCGCGAGCGGGACGGCGGACAGCACGGTCCAGAGAAAGTTCGTGTATCCCTCGACCCGGTCGCCGGGGTTGAAGACCAGCCCATGTCCGTCGACCAGGTTTCTCGCATAGCGGAAGCTGATGTAGGCGTCATCCTGGATCCAGCGGGACTCCCACAAACCCGGCGCGTTTTGGAGGACGAGGCGCCCGACAAAGACGACCTGCACCCCAACCACCACTCCCAGCATAATCCACCGAAGGACACGAGGAAATCCGATCTTCGACACGCCCGCTCGCTAGGTGACCTTGGGCAGGATCTCGACTGCAGGCGTCGCTGTCGCGACCATCGACTGCACCCTTGGTAGACCAACGAGGACCGGCTTCATCCTGCAATGATACCGTACATGCCTGAGTGGTTCTTCTCGGTTTCGCAGTGCCCCCCGGCCCGCTTCCCTGATCACCGCCAACCTCTCCTCGGCGCCGAGCGAAGCGAGGCGCCGCCTCAATTCCCGGGCGGCAGCAGGTTCGACGAGGGTCGGAACCACCTGGAATACAACACCCCCCATCAATTGCTTCTATAGAAGGGAATTGAATGGCAACCACCGTCACCGTCAAGGTCTACTTCGAGGCCGCCCACCGGCTCCACAATCCGGCCAAACCGGATGACTGGAATCGCGAGGTCTACGGCAAGTGCAACAACCCGCACGGCCACGGCCACAACTATGTCCTCGAGGTGTCGGTGGAGGGTGAGCCGAACCCCGACACCGGCTATCTCATGGACATGAAGGACATCAAGGAGATCATCCACCGGGTGGTCGTCGAGGATGTCGATCACCGGCACCTCTCGATCGAGGTTCCCTGGCTCTCCGGAATCAACCCGACATCGGAGAACCTGGCGCGGGTCTTTTTCGACCGGATCGAACCCGAGCTGCCCGACGCCGATCCGCCTCGCCGCGGTCACCGTCCACGAGACGGATCGGAACTCCGCGACCTACCGGCGGAGCTTCGAGTACTGAGCGAAGCTCAACAAATTATGAATTAGGAATGATGAATTATGAATTTCGCTGCACCAGATCACCTGCGCGAGAGTGATCCTGGTGCGATGTCATTCATAATTCAAAACTCATAATTCAAAATTGGTCAGACGGCTTCGCCGTCTTCGTCCCACTCCTCGAGCACCGGCAGCATCCCATCCCAGAACTCGGCATCGGCGACGGCCAGGGTTCCGAGATAGACCAGCGCGTCGCGACCGTGCTTGGCCACGAGCGCGCGGGCGGGGCCGGCGGCGGCCTCGGCGGTCGGCGCCTCGGCATCGTCCGGGAGATCGAGAACCCCTTCGTTGTGCGGCAGACCGACGGCGTCGAGATATTCGACCATGAGCGCGCGCCGCTCGACCATGTGGAGGTGGAAGAGAAACTGGAAGAAGGCGGCTTCCGGCAGCTCGGCGGCAAGCCGCGCGAGGCGCGGCGCCACTCGCTCGGTGGACAGTTTCTTCACCGACTGCGGCCGGAACTTCATCTCCTTGGCGAGAGCCATTTCGATGGCCAGGCGGCTCTCGCGGTCGGCGTTCTCCCAGAGCGCCGCGGCGGCGAGTTTCTTTTCGTCATCGGTCAACAGATCCCACACCGCCAACGGTCCGCGGGCATCGACGGCGTCTTTCAGGGTGGTCTTTTCTTCAGTCATGAATCCTCCGCTTCCGCCACAGGGTAGCGCAGCACCGACAATTATGAATGATGAGTTATGAATTATGAATGACCATCGCAGAGATGCATCGGTGCGATGGTGTGATGGTGCGATGAAATTCAAAATTCATAATTGAGAATTCATAATTGTCTGACGGCGGTCGCCGCCGTCAGACTTTGTATTCCCCGTCTTCGATGATGGTCACCCGGCGGCCGTCGGGGTGGACGATCTCGGCGCGTTCGATCTGGATGGGGTTGCCCTTGGCATAGACGATGTCCTGGTGGATGACGTTACTCGGGGCTTGAGAAATCATCGACCCCGACCACGCCGCCGAGGTGATCCGAGCGCCCGAAGGCCCAGTGGAACCCGGCCTTCTCGTCCTCGAGGACGCAGCCGGTGACCTCGGCCATGTCGTTGACCCCGAAGGCGACCTCGGCGATGTTGGACCGCGCCGGATCGTCGTTGAAGAACTCGGCATAGCGTTCGGCCACCGGACCGTCGCCTTCGACCACCTGGACGCAGTTGGCAACGACGTGGAAGAGCACCATCTCGTCGTCTTCGACCACCGGGATCGTTCCCGCGGTCCACGACGGCAGACCGTAGATCTCGCCCTCGTAGGGGACGATGAAGGTCTCGCCCGACGGGAGGTTGATGATCGGATCGCCCTTCTTGCCGCGCGGCAGGAAACCGTCGTCCATCTCGGCCGAGCGCTGGCGCAGATCGAACCAGCAGCGGTGACCGGTTGTAAAGAGCACATCACAGAGCTGGGCGCCGTCCATGGCGTCGTAGATCGCCTTGCACCGGGCCGCAACCTTGGCGTAGTCGGCGGCCAGCGCGGTGCCCTCCATCCGTTTCTCCACCCCCGGCATCGAAGCCGCACGGAAGTCGTCGGCGGCTTCCGCGATGTGGGCCAACGGCGCGGTCGCCGAAAACTCGGTCATGGCCAGCACCAGGGTCGAAGCCGACGAGCACGTCGGGGATCTTCACGGCCTCGCCGGCCATGGTCCCGGTGGCCGGGAGGTCGCTGTTGTTGGCCCCGGTGGCGGGGAATCGTACCAGCGGCCGGACCTCGAAGCCGCGCTCGGCGCCGAGCTTGACCAAGGCGCCGCGCCATTCCTCGGCCATCTCGCGTCGCGCCCGCCAGCCGTCGTTGTCGGGAACCGCATCGGTGGGTTCATCCACGACGACCGCAACGAGTTCGCCGGCCTGCGGGTCGAAGACATCGATCAGAAGCTTGTTGAGATCAAACATTGCATCCTCCTGCATCATCACATCGTGAAGCCCGGAACAACGAGGTTTCCCCTGGATCCCACACGCCGCCGACGCGATGATCGAGGAAAACACTGGCTCGGCGAGACTCGGGCTTCCGGCGACAGATTGTACTCCTTTGGGCCCGTTACGGTATTCTCTCGGCCATGAACGACTCGATTCTCAAAGCCGCCGTCATCGGAACCGGCCACCTCGGCCGCCACCACACCCGCATCCTCTCCCAGATGCCCGGGATCGACTTCATCGGCGCATTTGACGCCGACCCGGAGCAGCTCGCAATCATCACCAAAGACCACGGAGTGCCCGCCCTGCCGTCGGCCGAGGCCGCGGGCGACGCCGATCTGGTCGTCGTCGCCACCCCCACCGTCAACCACCGCGAAACCGCCGGGATGCTCCTCGAGCACGGCTGCAACGTCTTGGTCGAAAAACCCATCACCACCACCGTCGACGAGGCGGCTGAGCTCATCGCCATGGCCGACGAGCGGAATCTCGTTCTCGCGGTGGGCCACGTCGAGTTCCACAACCCGGCGGTCCAGGCGGCCCTCACCCTCGCCAACGGCGTGCGCTATCTCGAGACCCAGCGGCTGTCGCCCTTCACCGCCCGATCCATCGATGTCGATGTCATCCTCGATCTCATGATCCACGATCTCCAGATCACCCTGGCAGTGGCCGGAGAGGCGCCGTACGAGATCCGCGCCGTCGGCGTTCCGGTGCTCACCGACAAGGTCGACCAATGCGTCGCCTGGGTCGAGTTCCCGAGCGGGCTGGTCGCGAACCTCACCGCCAGCAGAGTCTCTTCCGAACGCATCCGCAAACTCAGGCTCTTCGGCGGCGAGGCCTATTTCTCGGTGGATTATGCCGAGCAAAGCGTCCACTCCGCGAGCCTGGTCCGGGGTTCGAGCGGGGTCGAGATCGTCCCACGGATCATCGAGGTCGAAAAGGACGAGCCCCTCAAGGCCGAGTTGAAGGCCTTCGTCGCCGCCTGTCGCGGAGGGGGCGCCCCTATGTCGACGGCCGCACCGGCGCCGCCGCCCTCGAAGCCGCCATCGAGATCCGCAAGCAGGTGGAGAGCCGGTAGTCGGAAGTTCACAGTCGACAGTTGACAGTTCCTTCGCAAGATCGTGGCGGTTTGATTGGCTGTGGGTTCCAGGGGTCAACCTGGGTGCCTGAACGCCAGAATTGAAACACAAAGAACACCAAGAGCCACAAAGAAACCACGAAGGACGTCTTTTGGCCCATCACAATGTCCCCGGAGTGCGCTTTCGTTTCGGTGTAGAGGGAGTCCGGATCAATATTGCGATGCTCTGTGGGACCTTCGTGGCTCTTCGTGTCCTTGGTGTTTCAAACACGGCTGCGGATGCGGGTACAGGTACAATCGTGGCAATGGAATCCACGAATCCGATCAACGGCGCATCCGAGGAAGCAGCCATCGAGATGTTGCGACGGTTGACCCCGGAAGAACGGCTGAGAACCGCGAACGGGATGTGGAAGGCCGCTCAGAAGATGTTGCTCAATCTGCTCGCCCACGAACACCCCGAGTGGAGTGAGGCGCACCTCGAGCGCGAGGTCGCACGCAGGCTCTCCCATGGATCCGTCTGAGCTTCTGAACCGGCTGTCCCAGACCCTTGAGGAGCTCCACATCCCTTATCTCGTGACGGGTTCAATGGCGACCATCGCCTGACGTGATCATCAAGAAGCTCGCGTTTTTTCAAGAAGGCGGCTCCGAGAAACACCTCAGCGACATTCGCGGTGTATTGACCGTCATGGGTGAGCAACTCGACCGCGTGTATATCGACAACTGGGTTTCGCGGCTCGGCCTCACACGAGAGTGGTCAACCGTGGTCAAGCGGTGACTCGGAGTTTTGTGCCGGGTGGAAAGCCTCGGGGTCGATCGAAAACCGACAGTCGGCAGCCGCACAAGCCAAATGAGCTTTGCGATGGAACTGTCGACCGTGACCTGTTGACTGTCAACTCATCTCTGAGAACTCGAACCTCTCCACCACCGGAATGTCATCCCGGTCGGTCAACGCCAGCGCCTGGGTCGAGCACCGCCGCTGGAGATCCGGGTTGTTCGGCTCGCCCATGGTGAAGCCGAGGGGCCACGGCACATCGAGGGCGCGCGGCACCCCCAACTTTCGACTGACTTCGGCGACACAGGTCGCGCCGGTCGTGGTGATACCGGCCTGCTCGAGCGCTCCCTGAACCAGACCGACGGTCTGGGGGCAGACCGGTCAAACCGGGACCATGAGGGCGATGTCGACCTCATCTGCGGTCAAGGCCTCGACGATCTCGGGCACGGTCTTGCGGATGAATCTCCCGGGGGCGGTGACTGACCCCATGACCGAGATGTGGCGGGGGGCGACCTCGCCGATGACACCGGCGGCGGCGAGCTCGCGCAATCGGTCGAGGGGCATCCCCATGTTGCGATCGGCCTCGATTCCCTTGTGATCCCACGAGTCCGAGCGGTGGTGTTCCGTGAGGTTCTGGACATCGATGTCACCGGGAATCGAGCGCCAACTCCAGTCGCCGCCCTTGATCTTGGAGTCGTAGGGCGCCTGGCCCGGTGCGACGAGGCCTGCCGACGAGACCAGGGCCACCCGGCACCCGGCCAGGGGCTTGCCGCGGTGGGCCGGGGCGATCTCGTCGAGCCGCCGCCAGGGGTATGAGCGCATGAAAAGCTTGAGCTTCAAATCCATGTCGGCGATCCGCACCACGTCATCACACCGATCTTTCAATTCTCCCCGGATCCATCGGATGTCTCCGGGGAGAATTGAAGAAGAGTCGCACCATTCATACGATCGCACACCCTGATACTCTTCGCATCAGATGGGAGGAAAATCAATGAAAATCGCCACGACCTTCGCCTTTGCGCTCTTGATGACGGCTCAACCGGCCCTGTCCATCGACTTTCTCGGTGTCGAGCTCTGCAAAGGGTCCACCGACACCGCTGTCGATCTGCCGATCGGTTCGTCGCTCATCCTCGAAAGCGTCGAAATCGGCGACAGCGGCGGACTCGTCATGCTGCTGAGCGCGCGCAGCGGCAAGGTGATGGACCACGTCGACAACCTGATGACCGGTCTCACCGGACAACGGGGCGCCGGCGATGCCGACAGCCTCGAGTGGACCGACGGACGACTCACCGGGGTCGCCCAGCGGGTCGCGAAAAAATACGCCGCCCTCGCCGTGGCCAGTAGCGACGAGTGCCCGTGGGCCGTTCCGGCTCCGGTTGTCGCGGCCTCCGCCGCGGCCCCGGCCCCAGAACCAGCCCCGGTGCCGGACACACAACCGACGATCGCCGCTCCCGCTCCTGTTCCCGATCCCGACCCCGTCCCCGCCGCGGCTCCGTCCGTTGTCGCTGCTGCGGCCTCGGCGCCGAGCGCCCCACCGCCGCCGCCCGCGCCTGAACCGGCGGTCGCCGCCCCGCCCGATTTCGAGGTCGTCGGCGCCATCTCCCACGAGGCGGCCGATCAGACCTGGGTCGATGTCATGGGCGTGGTCGCCAATCACACGAGCGCGGGCTACAAGCTCGCCACCTTCGATCTCAGCTTCTTTGACGCTGACGGCTCCCTGATCTGCGTTGACACAATCTCGGTCAGCGTCCTCAAGTCCGGTCAGGAGCGCGCCTTCCGCGACGCCATCCGGTGTCCGGGATACAGCCTGGAAGACGTCGCGGAGACCCGGCTCCAGTTCGCCGGCGGCATGTAGGCGGCTCGACGGTCCTGAGATCAGGTTCCCGCTCGGCCGACCCAGTCGACGATCCGGGAAAAGAGTCGCGGGTTCGCGGCCAGCAAGCGGATCACGGCGCGCCGCACCGGCGGCCGACACTCGGCCGCGAGGAGGACTGCCGTCAGCAGTCGGGGCAGCCGCATGATCCTCCGGTGGTCGGCTGCGTAGTCGCCGAGTGATCCGCGGCTGACTGACCGCACCAACGCCTCCGCCTGGGCGAAGGCGACAGAGAGGCCTTCGCCGGTGATCGGGTCGAGGCTGCCCGAGGCGTCGCCGACCAGCGCCAGCCGGCCTCGAACGACGGCCTCGGGACAGTGGCCGAATGGACCGGCGCCGCGATCGAGCGAGACGATCGGTGCGCCCTCGAGACGATGCGCCAGCTCGGGAAAGAGCTCGACGTGCCGGTCGAAGTCGAGTGGTTTCGCCGATGAGAGAACGGCCACTCCCACTGTGCCGGCCCCAACGGGGGTGACATAGGCTTCGCCTTCATCCGCCCAGTAGACCTCGACCTTGCTCGACCACGGAACCACCTCATAGTGCCGTCGAACACCAAAGCGCTGGCGTTCCGACGCCGTGGTCGCGATCCCGGCCAGAGTTCTCAGTCGCGACAAACGGCCATCGGCCGCCACCAACCAATGACCACGAAATTGACCCCGATCGGTCTCGACCTCGGCGCCATCGATTGATTGCGCCGCGACTCCCCACCTCAGTTCGACTCCGAGTTCCTCGGCGCGCCGCACCAGCGCCCGGTGCAGCGATGTCCGGCGAACACCGAGTCCCGCCCCGCTCGTGAATCGGGCCTCCGCGACAAGCCGACCGTCGAGGTACCGCACGCCGTCGAACGCACTCGATTCTCCCGGTCGGGATCTTCACCCCGAGCCTGACGAGGTGACCCACCCCGGACGGCATGAGCCCCTCGCCGCAGGCCACATCGACCGGTGGCCGGCGGCGGTCGATGACCGTGGCCTCGAGACCGGCCAGCCGCGCCTCGATGGCGATGGCGAGCCCGGCGGGACCGCCACCGACGATGAGCAGATCAGCGACGTCCACGGTCCCTTCGATTGAGCCGCGCCACCTCGAGAGATCCCTTGACCGCGGCGCCTGCGAGCCGCCATGGGTTCATCTTGGTGGGCGGCACCAGCTCGCCGGCGAGATAATGCTTGAGGCTTGCCGCACGGCGGAGCTTGCCCGATGAGGTCCGCGGCAGAGTGCCCGGTTCGAGCACCTCCACCGCATCGACCTCGAGCCCGGTCGCCACCCGGACGGCCTTTCTGCAGGCATCTGCGAGCCCGGCATCGTC
Organism: uncultured Acidobacteriota bacterium; assembly: GCA_963704125.1. GTDB lineage: Bacteria > Acidobacteriota > Thermoanaerobaculia > Thermoanaerobaculales > Sulfomarinibacteraceae > JAHECW01. Next base: position 328,916 of record CAVPHA010000021.1, read on the forward strand.
GGATCGATCAGCGCCGCGATTGGTTTCGACAAGCAGCAACAGCACCTCGCCGTCGGCGTCATCGGGCAGCCAGGTCACCGCAACCGAGCACCCCCGGCGAACACCCTCGACCTCATCCGCCGCAGCCTCGACCTCGGCCGGGGAGTGGCTGCGCCCGCGCAGGATGAGGACATCCTTCTTTCGCCCGGTGAGAAAGAGCTCCTCCCCGTGGAGAAAACCGAGATCGCCGGTGTCGAGCCAGCCGTCGCGCAGCACCTCACCGGTTTCCTCGGGCCGGCCGAGGTAGCCGTCCATGACCGATGGGCCGCGGACCCAGACATCACCGACCCGATCCGCCGCGAGCTCGGCGCCTTGACCATCGAGCACCCGAAGCTCGACTCCGGCAAGGGGTCGACCGACCGAAACCAACTCGATTCCGTCCCGAACCTCCACCGCCCGGCCATCGCCGCTCAGGGCATCGCGGTCGAAGTGGAGGCTGAGAAAAGTGCGTCTGAGATCCGAAAAGCTGACCGCCAGGCTCGCCTCGGACAGACCGTAGACCGGGGTCAGCGCCTCCGGAGGGAAGCCCCACGCGGCGAAGCGATCGACGAACCGGCGCAGCACCCGGGGCACCACCGGTTCGGCGCCGCACAGGGCGACCCACCAGCTCGACAGATCGACGCCCTCGAGCTGATCGTCGGTGATCTTGTCGACACTCAGGCCATAACCGAAGGTGGGCGCTACCGAGATGGTGGCGCCATAGGTCGAGATGGAGCGCAACCATACCGCCGGCCGGGCGAGGAAGAGCTCCGGGGGGATGAGGGTCATGGTGCCCGGCCGCTCCATAGCCGTGAGGACGCAGCCGATGAGCCCCATGTCGTGGTAGAGCGGGAGCCAGCTGACGCCGCTGTTGATGCATCCGTCGCCATCGGGCCAATGGGTGTTGAGGGCCACCGTGTGCGCAGCCACCGCGCCGTGGCTCAGGGCGACGGGTTTCGGCGCCATGGTGGTCCCCGACGAGAACTGGACCAGCGCCAGATCGTCGGATTTCCGGGGCACGGGCTCGCCCGGGCCCGGCTTCAGCCCGGCCAGGGTCCGGCAACCGAGGGGTGGACGGGCCGCTGCAACCGCAGGGCCCAGGATGGGCCGGAGCCGAGCATCGGCGAGGACCACCCGCGCCGAGACCGATCGCAACATCACCGCGGTCTTCTCGCCGTACTCCTCAAGACGGTGAAGCCGAACCGGTGGGTACAGGGGCACCGGTACGGCGCCGGCAAGCAGCGCGCCGAAAAAGCCGTCGACGAACTCCACCGTGGTCGGAAAGACCAACGCCACCCGATCGCCGGCCTCGACGCCGGCGCGCTGCAGCCGGCCGCAGGTTTCCACGGCCCGGCGCCGGACTTCCGACCACGGAAACCAGCTCGCGCGCTCGGTCCTGTCGAGAATGCGCAATCCGACATCCGACCGATTCGCCGCCAGCTCGAGCAGGCCGCCCAGGGTCTCAGCCGGCATCGTTGCCCAGCAGCGCGTCAACCACACCGACGAGATCGCCGACGGTCACGATCCGGCCCTCGATTTCGGGGTCGAGACAGATACGAAACCGATTCTCCACCTCGACCGCCAGGGTCAGAGCTTTGAGAGAGTCGAGCTCGAGATCCTCGACCAGCCGCTGTTCCGACCGGAGCTGACCGGTGAAACCCACGTGGATGCGGGCGACTTCCTCGATGGCGGAGAGGATTTCATCGCGCTCCATCACCTTCATTCCCCACCCGGAATGAACCTGGATCGCCCACCCATGAGGCGGCGATAGTCGCCGGCATCGGACAGGGCGTCTTCCTCCAGCCGGATCCGTCGCCTCAGGACGGCGGCGTCGGCGAGACTGAAGATCAGGGCCGTGAGCCACGCCGTGTGCACCAGGGGCAGAGCCGCGAACTCCACCACCACCGCCAGATAGTTGGGGTGCCGGAGGTACCGGAAGGGACCGCTGACGATCGGGCCGGCATCGGGAAGAACCAACACCCTCGTGGTCCATCTCTCACCGAGGGTCCGGATGACCCACCACCGCAGGGCGACCGCCGCGACCAGAAGACCGAGACAGACCTCGGCGAGCGCGGGTAAAAGGGGACGGTCGAGAAGCCACACCTCCGCGACGCACGCCGCGAGAAACCCGGCGTGCACCGCCACCATCCACGGATAGAGCGAGCGACCGATCTCGACGGCGCCGCGCGCCTCGAGGCGGGCGACGTGTCGTCTCGCCACCGCCAACTCGAGCATACGCATGCCTCCCACCAGGGTCACCAACCCAGTGTAGAGCAGGCGCGAGTCACCCCAGTCCATCACGCGGTCGTCCTCTCTACCACCGAAGCAGGACGAGCTCGGAGCAAAAGCCCGGACCCATGGCGAGCATCAGACCGTGGCTTCCCGGCGCGGGCCGCAACCGCTCTATGGTTTCTTCGAGCACCAGCAGCACCGAGGTCGAGGAGAGATTGCCGACCTCGCGAAGGGTCCGCCAGGCCGACTCGAGGGCGGCGTCGGGCAGTTCGAGCGCCTCCTGCATGGCCTCCAGGACCTTCGGTCCACCGGGGTGGGAGACCCAGACCTCGATATCCTTCCGCCTCAGGCCGTGATCAGCAAGAAAGGCGTCCACATCGGCACGCAGGTAGCTGCGCACGACATCGGGGACATCGGCCGACAGCACGATGCGGAACCCGTTCTCGGAGATGTCCCACCCCATCACCTCTTCCGAATCAGGATAGAAGACAGACCGGCTGTCGAGGATCCTGGGCCCGGTGGCGGCCCGCTCCTCACCGACCACGACCACCGCCGCAGCCCCATCGCCAAAGAGACCCGAAGCGATGAGGTTGGGGATGGAGAGATCCTCCCTCTGGAGGGTCAGCGAGCACAGCTCCACCGAGAGCAATACGGCGACCTGATCGGGAAATGCGCGCACATAGTCCGCCGCGCGCGCGATGCCCGCGGCACCGGCGACGCAGCCGAGACCGAAGATGGGCACCCGCTTGACCCGGGGCGGAAGCCCGAGTCGATTCATCAGCCGTGCGTCGATGGAGGGCGTCGCCACACCGGTCACGGTCACCGAGATGAGACAGTCGACATCCTCGACCCCGAGGTCCGCCCGCTTCAGGGCCACGCGAATCGCGCGTTCTCCCACATCCTGCGCCACCCGGATCCAGGCGTCGTTGGCCTTACCCCAGGTCGTCAGACCGTCGTAGTCCGCGATGGGCAAGGACAGGTGGCGCCCACCGACCAGGACGTTGCGGTGCAGCTGCTCCAGCCGGTCCAGGTTGAAGTGGCGCCCTGCCCAGTGCTTCCTGAAGGCCGCGATGAGGGCGTCCTGATCATAGAAGTGGGGCGGTAACGCCGATCCCACGGCCGCAATTCGCATGAATACCTCCGGTTTCTATCCAACTTCAACAGCCGAGGGCCCGGAGGATTTCCCATGGCTCCGGCCAAGGAGTCCATTCGCGAACCGCCAACACCGGCTATAGCTTTGTCGGTGCTTCGTTTCTCCGGTGCATCCCGCCGACGAAACAACAGCACCGCACGTCACCTGAAGGACGCCATCGGGCACGACGCCGGGCCATTCGGCGGTAACCGAAATCGGAATCGGGGACAACTATTATTGAAATTGTGTCTCAATCAATGAAAAACTCCCACCTATCGTCAGGAGGTGAGGAAATGAAGCTCCTCTTCGGAACCGCCGATCGCGCCCTTCGGGCTGTCCTCGGACCAGCCATTCTCTTGCTGGTCGTCACCGCCGCAGCTCCGACCGCCGCCCAGACCACCTGGTTCTCACCCACCCTGTCCGGTGACCGCGTCACCGGGGATCCGGGTGACGGCGACGGTTGGGGCGTGGCTGCGATCGGGGTCGACGGCGACACGACCCGCTATTACATCTGGGTGACCGACATCGCCGCGCCGACGGCCGCTCACGTCCACCCGGGCGTTGCCGGCGCCAACGGCGGGGTCGCCATCGATCTCGAGGCGAGCTTCACCGAGGTCTCGAACAACACCTATGTCGCTCAGGGAGTGGTATCCGGCGGCTCGACCGCTGCGTTGCTCGACACCCCCGGAGCGTTCTACGTCAACGTCCACAACGCCGACCACCCGGCAGGCGCCGTCCGCGGCCAGGTGCTCGGCGACGGCGCCGCCCGCTCGTCGCTCGCGGGCACCCTTCGCGGATTCCGGCAAGTCGGATCGTCCGGCGACCCCGACGGCGACGGTTTCGCCGTCGTCACCTTCGACGACAACACCGCCCACTTCTACTTCAACGCGGAAAACGTCGCAACGCCGACCGCCGCCCACATCCACATGGGCACCGCCGCCGAGAACGGACCGGTCGTCATCGATACCATGGCGGTCTTCACCGACGGGGTCTCGCGTGACCGCGGTCGAGGTCGACGAGGATCTGGCGATGCGGATCCTCGCCTCGCCGGACAACTACTACTTCAACGTCCACAACGCCGACCATCCGGCCGGCGCCATCCGCGGCCAGCTCCGGCCCACCGAAACCGTGCTCTTCTTCCCGGTGATCTCGCGCGCGGTCGGCCAGGCCGGCAGCCAGTGGACCACGGGTCTGCGGCTCATCGGTCTCGCCGACGAGACCGGCGTCCGCCTATGCCGAGTGGTTCCCATCGAGCACCACCGGCAGCTCCGGGCCGGCCGCCACCGAGACGATCACTCTTCACGCCGGTGAGCTCGCGGTCATCGACGACGCGGTGGCGACTCTCTTCGCCGCCAACGGCAACGGCGCGGTCAAGATCGCCTCGTCGGAACCGTTCCGCGGCGCCGCCCGGATCTTCAACGACCAGCGCGACAATCCGGAGATCGGCGGCACCTTCGGCCAGGCCGCGCCGGCCTACGCCGAGGCCGATATCCTGGCCTCGGGAGTCCTCCTGCTCGGGTCGAACCGTCCCGCGAGCGACGGGGAAGGCCTTCGCACCAACGTCGGCTACTTCAACCCGTGGCCCGAGGCGGTGACGATCGAAATCGACGTCCGCGACGCTCGGAGGCACGGTCCTCGGCGCCGACAGCCTGAGCCTGCCGTCCCTGGCCAACCGGATTCGCGGCATCTTCGACCTCGTTCCCTCGGTACCGGCGGCCGATCGCCGGCAGGACGACATGCTCATCACGTTCTCGGCCTCGAAACCGGTGCTGATGTACCTGTCGGCGGTCGACAACGTGACCAACGACGCCATCTTCGTCATGGCCGAGCCGGCGCCCGCCATCGCGGCGACATCCGACAACTCGCCGCCGAACGGGACCATCGTTTCGCCGGCGTCGGACGTCTCGATTCAGGAGGGCGAGTCGGTGAACTTCGACGGCAGCGCGTCTGACCCCGACGGCGACGAGATGACCTATCACTGGGACTTCGGCGACGGCATGAGCTCGACCAGCCTGTCGCCCGGCGACCACACCTACGACGACTCCGGGACCTACACCGTGACCTTCACCGTCACCGACTCGCGAGGCGCCGTCGATCCGACGCCGGACACCCGCACCATCACCGTCGAGGGCGGTGGCGGCGAACTCGCCACCTTCACCAGGGTCCAGAATCAGGTCTTCAACGCCAGCTGCGCCTTCTCGGGCTGCCACGGCGGATCATCGCCGGCCCAGGGTCTCAACCTGTCGGCCGGACAGTCCTACAACATGATCGTCAACGTCGCTTCCGCCCAGCAGCCCTCCATGGATCGGATCGAACCCAACGACCCCGATTCGAGCTATCTCTACCTCAAGATCATCGGCGACCCGTCGATCACCGGCGGCCGGATGCCGCGCGGCGCACCGCCGTTGTCGCAGGAGCTCATGGATCTCGTCCGCGACTGGATCGAACGAGGAGCGCCCAACGACTGAGCCGATCCGAGAACCGGCGGCCCCACCGCGGGCCGCCGGTGAGCATCCTTCCCGGAAAGGAAGAAAATGAACAACCGAAATGCGCCTGTCGCGCACCCTCGCCATCTTCGCGGCGATCCTCTTCGCCACTCACCACCGCCGGACCGGCTGCGGCCCAGGTCATCGACGACGTTGAAGAGCTCGACTGGGACCGACCCGAAGCCTGGGCCATGAAGTACTTCAACTCGGTGAGCCTCCTGACCGGCATGGGAGCTCCCCAGGCTCGACGCCCGTGGTCCTTCGAGATCGGTCTCGAGCTCGACACCATCCCCGGGCTCAGCGAGGACCAACGCCGCATCGGCTTCGGCGGCTCGAAGGTCGAGGACCTCAACCGGCTGCCGGTCTTCTTCAGACCGAGGGTGACCATCGGGCTGCCGGCCGAGTTCTCCCTCGACGTCGCGTGGGTGCCGCCGGTGAAGCTCGAGGGTCTGACGACGAACCTCTTCTCCATCGGGCTCGAGCGGCCCTTCTACTCGGCCGGAGCGTTGGTGCTCGGCGGCCGGATCTACGGCCAGATCGGCACCATCAAGGGCGATTTCACCTGCACCGCGGACGAGGCCTCGTATCCACCCGGTCCGCCGAACAACATCTGGGGCTGCGAGGCGCCGTCGGAGGACGAGCTCAGTCTCAACCACGCGGACTCGCCTTCACCGGCGGCTACACGGTCAAGAAGACGACCTTTCACTGGGGACTCGCGGCCAACTACATGGACATGGAGTTCCAGGTCAACGCCCTCACCGACGGGATCCAAGACCGCACCCTCCTGCTCGCCGACGGCTGGACCTGGTCGATCAGCGGCGGCGCGTCGTGGAAGCTGAGCGAGAGATTCTCCATCGCCGGCGAGATCTTCTACAGCCCGCTCTCGGTGGTGCGGCCGCCGTCCACCGAGAGCGAAAACGACGGCCTGTTCAACCTTCGAACCATGCTTCGAATCCGTCTCTGACGGGGACCAGGCCAAAGGAGGACCCCATGCGCAGGAAGATCAGCCACCGCCCTCCTCGGAGCGATCGTCGCAGTCCTCCCGGCGGCCGCCGCCGAGATTCAGGTCCACCTCGCACCGGAGTCGACCACCATCGAGTTCACCCTCAAGGCCACCATGCACACCGTGCACGGCACCGCGTCCCTCGACCGCGCCGACTTCACCATCGACACGGTCACCGGCGCGGCCTCGGGCGAAGCGGTGGTGGTGTCCGGCAGCGCCGACACCGACAACCCGAAGCGCGACAAGAAGATGCACGGCTCGGTCCTGCTGTCGACCGAGCACCCCCGGATCGTGATCCGCGCCGAGAGCATCGAAGGCGCCCTCGAGCTCGAGGGCGCCAGCGAGGTGGTCCTGGTCGGCACCATGGAGCTCATCGGCGCCGAGCACCCCATCCGCGTGCCCATGACCGTCACCATCGACGGCGGGACCGCATCGGTGGATGCCGCCTTCACGGTGCCCTATGTCGAGTGGGGGCTCGAGGACCCGAGCACCTTTGTCCTGCGGGTGGGCAAGGAGGTCCCGGTCACGATCCACGCCGAAGGCGTCACGGTGAGCGCCACCTCGCCACCTGATCTGATATACCCTTCTCTGCCGCGCCGGCAGTGATCGGCTCCGACAGGTGCGGAACGGGGAGGGTCGTCTCGATGGTTCACGAGCATCATTTCGGTCAGGCCGAGCCGCAGACGGGAGAGACGCGGACCAGGCTGGTCGTGATCCTGACCGCGGCGACCATGGCGATCGAGATCGTCGCGGGACTCGTCTTCGGATCGATGGCGCTCCTCGCCGACGGACTCCACATGGCGTCGCACGCCTCGGCCCTGGGTCTCGCCTGGATCGCCTACGTCTACGCCCGGCAACACGCCCACGACACGAGCTTCAGCTTCGGCACCGGCAAGGTGAACACCCTGGCGGGGTTCACCAGCGCGGTGGTGCTGGCTCTTTTCGCCCTGATGATGGCCGGCGAGAGCATCCACCGATTCCTCGAACCGGTCCCCATCGCGTTCGACCGCGCCATCGTCGTCGCCGTGCTCGGCCTCGTGGTCAACGGCGTGAGCGTGCTCATCCTGCGCGAGCGGCACGACCACGCACCACGATCACCACCACGATCACCACCACGACCACAACCTTCGCGCGGCCCACCTCCACGTCCTCGCGGACACCTTGACCTCGATCCTCGCCATCGTCGCGCTGCTCGCCGCCAAGCTCTACGGTGCGGTCTGGATGGACCCGGCCATGGGCGTCGTCGGCGGCGGGTTGGTCGCCATCTGGGCCTGGGGACTGGCCAGGGACACCGGCGCCGTGCTCCTCGACCGGCAGGCGCCCGTCGAGGCCACCGCGGCGATCAAGGACGCGATCGAGACCGGCGGCCGGCTGCGGGTGGTCGATCTCCACCTGTGGTCCATCGGGCCCGGCTACCGGGCGGCGATCATCTCCGTCCGGACGCCCGATCCCTGCAGACCGCGGCGACATCGAGGCTCTGGTCCCCGACGATCTCGGGATCGCCCACCTGACGGTCGAGATCACCACCCCGGAGCGCGAAGGCTGACCCGAGGCACCCTCGCAACGAGACCACGCGATGACTACCGGGCTAGAGCCCATCGATTCGCAGGCCCCGGGCCTGCGACCACACTGAACGGCCGCACCGTCCGACGGTACGGCCGTTCAGTGTCTGTGGATGTCCTTGTGCATGAGCTCGCGGGTGGCCACGAGCCGCTCTTCGGCGGGCAGCCGGGCGAAGTCGCGGTTGAGCTTCTCATCGTCTTCGGCGGTGAGCAGATCGATCTGGTAGTCGATGACGCTCGCGGGAAAGACCCCGGCCTCCTCGTACATGGCCCGCCGGTCGGCGAGCAGACGCGCACACTGGACGCAGCTCGCGGGCAGCGGTTCGAGGCGCTGCATGACCTCCTTGTCGGAGAAGACGTTGCCCTCGACGTTGGTCGCCTCGGCGCGCTCGAGCATGCCGTCGGCGGTGAGACCGTACTCGGCCGCGGTGGTGATCCCGGCGAGCAGGAGGTGGAACGACGCCGAACCGTCCGGCGAACGCAGCTCCACCGTCTGCCGACCGCGGGAATCGACATAGTCCTCGGTGTCGGCCGGGTTGACGACCTTGGCCAGATGGCTCTGCTTCGACCACCCGAGGGGCACCCGGATGAGCGCCGACCGATTGTTGTGGCTCCAGCAGATCCGGGTCGGCGCCTCCTGGTTGGGCACCAGCCGGAGAAAGGACGACGCCACGGTGTTGCCGAAGGCGGACAGGGTCGAGGCGTAGTCCACGAGTCCGCCGATGAGCTTGCGCGCCTCGACCGACAACGCGCCGTCGCTGTCCGACATGATGTTGTGGCCGTCCTTCACCAGCTCCATGTGGAAGTGGAGCCCGTTGCCGGCCACCCCCTCTTCGATCTTCGGCGCGAAGGTGGCGAGCATCCCGTTGCGGTGGGCGACGTTGCGGATGATCCAGCGCGCGAGCCCGATGAGATCGCCCATCTCCTCGATGGGCCGGGTCAGCAGCTCGATCTCGTGCTGCTCGGCGCGGCGACCCGCGAGCAGCGGCAGATCCGAGCGCACCGAGTCGATATAGCCGACCTCGGCGTGGGCGTACTTCACCGCGCCGGTGATCTGGGTGAGATAGCGGACCATCTCGTTGACCACGTCGCCGCCCTTGAAGAACGGCGACGACGCGTGGTAGCCGATCTGGCGGTGGGCGGAGAAGTTCTCCGGCCCGCCCTCGCGGATGAGGAAGAACTCGAGCTCGCCGAGGGCGTGGAGCTCGAGCCCGGTTCGTTCCTTGAACCGCTCGTGGGCGATGGCCAGGATGTTGTCCGGGGTGAAGGCCGCCGGTTGGCCGTCGCGATCGAGGAATCGGCAGATGAAGTTGAGGCTCGACGCGTCGAAGGGGCTGAGAAACGCCGTCCGGTAGCTCGGCACGACATAGAGATCCGAGGCCGCGGCGTCGACCAGCCCGGCAAAGAGCGACGAGCCGTCCACCCGCTCGCCCGACGCGAGGATCCGTCTCGGCCTGGGTGAAATCCGAAAACGGCAGCTTGAGCTCGCGCAGCTTGCCGTCGACGCTGGTGTAGTGGAAGGACAGCCGTTCGATGCCGCGCTCGCGGATGACCTTGAGCATGTCGGCGCGGGTGAAATCGCTCCGCTCCTTGTCGAGCATGAGGCTGAGGGGGTTGGCGAGGGCGGCCTGTTCGATCATGTTTGACTCCGTTGACCGTCGCCGGCGGACGGTGATTCAACCACATCCTATCGCAGGTCGAGGTGCGATGGGCGGATGAAATCCGCCCCGGGTGGACCGCCATCGCCGCCAATCTTTACCAGGTTTCACATCTGCAGCTGCAACTCACCGATATGCCTCCCCGTACCTCGGCAAATGCAACCCAACCCGACGGGCTCGCCCGTCTCAGAATCACCATCGAGAAAAGGAACTGAAATGAACCAGATCAGCCGGTTGTCCATGGGAATCCTCTGCGTGCCTTTTCGTCCTTGTCGAACTCGGCGACGGCGAGCACCGAGAACCCGAGCTTCGCCTCCTACAGCAAAGCCCGCTCGGTGATCGATGCCGCGGTGGCGGCCGCCGGCGGAGCAGAACGCCTCAACGGCATCGAAACCGTGACCCTCGTCACCAGCGGAACCACCTGGGCCCGCAACCAGAGTCCAAAGGTCACCAAGCCGTTCCAGGCCGTCGCACAGAACGGCCGGGTGATCCTCGACCTCACCGGGAATCGGCTTCTCGTCGAGTTCGACGGTGGATTCCCGGGCGGGGTCTTCGCCAACCGCACGGTGATCACCGACGATGAGAAGTTCGTCCTCGACCTGCGCGGCAAGACGATCCAGCCCGACGACACCCTGGACCCGGCGAACTTCGAGTTCTGGCACCGCCTCTTCCCGCCGTTGATGCTCCGTCGGGCCGTCCAGCAGGCGGCCAGCCTCCGCTATCTCGGCATCACCGAACTCAACGGGAAGCCGCAGCACCTGGTGAGCTTTGCCTGGGACAACGGCCTGACCCCCACCCTCTATATTGACGCCGGATCGCACATGGTCTCGAAATACGAGCTGCTCTTCCCGGACAACCTCAGAGGTGACGCGGTCTCGGAGCTCAGCTTCCCGGCCTACCGGACGGTCGATGGAATCCAGGTCCCCACCGGCTACACCCAGCGCATCGGCGGCGACGAGACCGCCGATATTCACTACACCGAAGTCACCATCAACCAGCCCGTCGACGATGCCGACTTCGAGGCGCCGTTCGGCTTCCGGGTCATCGCCCCACCTCCCACCGGCGCCCCTCGGGTCGTCGAGCTCGCCACCGATGTCTATCTCATCGATGGTCTCGCCAATTTCGGTTACTCGGTCTTCTTTGTGGCATTCGAAGACTTCGTCTTGGTCTTTGACGCTCCGGTCAACCGCGCGGTCACCGCCCAGGCCATCGCCCTGATCAAGGAGAAGGTGCCGGACAAACCGATCACCCATGTCGTGATCAGCCACCACCACGACGATCACGCCGGGGGCATCGCGGCTTTTGTCGCCGAGGGGACCACCATCGTCACGACCGAAAGCCAACCGCGACTACCTCGAAGCGATGGCGGCCAGCGTGTCCACCCTGGCCGGGGAACCGGCCGTCGAGCCCGGTGGGCCGCAATTCGAATTCGTCGACGGCAAGCGGGTCTTCAGCGATGCCACGCATGTGGTCGAGGTCTACGACATCGGCCCCGGCCCCCACGCCGAGGAGATGTTCATCTTCTATCTCCCGAAGGAGAAGATGATCCACCAGGGCGACATGTCTGGGAATTCCACGCAGCGGTTCCGTCGGTCCGGCCAACGACGTCACGGTTCATTTCGCCGAAGCAATCGACACGCTGGGCCTCGATGTGGAGATCATCTCCGGGGTTCACGGCACGGTGGGTGAGTACGCCGACCTCGAGCTGGCGCTCACAAAACGAGAGGCGCTCGACAAGTAGCCACAGTCATCGGGCTCCCTCGCTCTCAATGACAAACCCACGGTCACCCTGAGCAGCGCCATGCGGCGAGGTGGCACCTGCTCCAGGAATGACAGAACAACCAGTACCTGTCATTCTGAGCACCGTCACTCCGCGGAGGCGGCGCCTCGCGGCGAGGCGGTGTGCCTCGCCGGCCTCGGCGACCGATCAGACCTGCCAGGCCTGCTCCTCGTCCAGCCGTCGCTTCCAGCGGTGGAGCGACCAGCGCACCACGATGGCCGAGAATGACGATGCACCGACAAGACAGACCGCCGGCCCCGATCCGACGTGGAGAAGGCCGATGGTCGCAACGAGCACCACCACCCCGAGCGCGGCGGCTGCGGCAGCGGCCGGGCGCGGGACCGAACGGGAGGGGCCGAGCGAGCAGACCGAGACCGAGCCACAGCAGACCGGCGCCCAGGAGCGACAGGACCCGGCCCGCGGTCGGCGCCCGCCCCGGTTGCGTAGGCGAGGGCGAACCAGGCGGTCTCATCGCCCTGGTTGGCATAGAGCTTCTCGAAGGCGTAGTGGATGCCCGATGTCGGCACTGCGATGCGCAGGGGCTCCACCGCCCGGTGTCTTCGCCGCATCCTGCTGAACATCGCTCATCTCGCGCGCGAGCTCATCGAGGTCCCGCCGGACGCCGGAGACGACGATCTCCATGTTCGACGACGGCTCGCCATAGCCGAGCCCATCGGGGACATAGACATCCCAGCGCGAGCTGGTGACGAGGATGTCGGGTCGCGGCAGGGTCGGGCGGAGCCGGCCGAGCCCGCGGATCTTCTCGCCATCGGTGGCGTAGACCAGCTGGACCGGGAAACCGCGGGTCGAGGTGATGATCTTGATCAGGACCTCGTTGATCTCTTCCTCGCCGAGGGCCGGCTTCTCCGGCCGCCCGTCGACAAAGGCCGACCACACGGTCGAGCCCTCGGGCAGCTCGACCCGGAGGAACTGCTTGCGCGAGTTACGCACCGTGAATCGGGCGGTGGTCACCGCCAGACCGTCGGAGGTGAAGAGGGTCGTGTACTCGGCCTGGTCGATGGCCGCCTCCTGGACCTCCACCACCTGGTGCCGGGTCACCGAGAGCACGAGCTCGGACGGCTGCTCGGCCTTGACGTACTTGAAGGCCATGAGGATCGGGTTGGTGGTGCGCAGGACCATCTGCTGCGGCAGATCGTTGACATCGAGATCGGTGAGCTGGGTCTTGGTCGAGGCCTGGACCTCGACCGCGCTCAGCGCTTCGACCGCGAGCCGGCCCTGCTCGACCTCGGCCCCGCGAACGGCGATGGTGGGCACCTCCACCGCGGCCTCGGAGTCGACCATGATCCGCTCGTACTCGACATCGAGGCGGAACTGACCCTCCATCTCCTGGGTGAAGGCGACATCGATGCGCTGGGCGCCGGCCTCGGAAGCCACGGTGTGGGTGCGGATCGAGGGACCCGCCAGCCCGAGCAGATTGACCCCGGCCGGGAGATCGAGGACGAGATCCGTGATCCCGCCGGACTTGACGTTGAGCTCGATGGTGGCCGAGCACCGCATGGTCACCTCGCCGAGGGACACCAGGGTGTCGACCTGGGCGTCGAACCGACCCTGCTTGCGCTCGGGCTGGGAGGCGGCGATGACGATGGACGGGGTGGTCTCGACGTACTTGAAGGTGTGGGCCACGGTCAGCTCGACCTCCTCGCGGACAAAGGCCGGCAGCTGGTTCTCGCCGACCCGGGTCGCGCCGCCCTCGTCCTCGGGGATCAGGGTCAGGTCCTTCGACGACAGCAGGGCGACCATCCCGCGCTGGCGTTGGACGCCCGATGCCGAGAGCAGCGGCGCCGCCACCGCCTCATCCTGGGCGAGCGAGCGATCGTAGTCGACCACGATGAGCAGCTCGCCCTTGATCTTGCGGTCGAGAAAGACCGTCGACCTCTCGGACGCCGTCTTCGCCGGCCTCGCCCATCCGCCAGTCGGCCACCGCCCCCGACGGCGAGTCGATGCGGTTGACCTGGACCCCGGGCGGCACCTCGAGGACGATCGAGCTGGTCTCGCCGCGGGTGATGTCGAAGAGCACCATGGCGTGGACATCGAGCACGCCCTCCTCGGCGTGGAGCAGGTGATAGATGCCCGGCGTTGGCGCGGACCTCGGCGCGGATGGCGTCGGGCACCGCCTCGGCCCAGCTGAAGGTCACGGTGGAGGTCATGGGCACATAGACCGTCGCCCGGGTGAGCTCACCCACCACCTTGTTCTCGACGTTGGAGGCCGGGGTCACCGAGACCTCCTTCTTGCCGTCGAGGGTGAGCTCGAAACGCGACACCGGGACCGGCGGGACCATCATGGCCACCCTGGGCGGCCCCGCCGAACGATCGATCGGCACCTGGAACGCCACCACCACGGTGTGCTTGCCGCTCACCCTTGACGATGGTGGCGAAGTTCGAGCCGTGGACCACGATGGGCGCCGGCTTGCCGTCCACCTTGACCTCGCGCAGGGTGGTGGAGCGCGGCAGCAGATCGAGGGTGACGGTGTCATCGGTGAAGATCTCCACCGCGATCTCGCCGCTCCAGGTCACTGCATCGCCGGTCGCGCGGCCCGCATAGCTCGCCCGGCCGACGGTGTGGGTGTCGGCGACGGGTCGCCGCCACGAGATCTGAATCCCCGCCGATGGCGGCGCGGTCGCCGTCACCCGGGTGGTGGCGCCGGAGGTCTGCACCCGGGTCCCGGCCGACGGGATCACCGCGACATCGAGACCCGAACCGGGAAGCGACGCCGAGAGATTGACCGCCGATCCGGGGGGCGTCGGAACGGCCAGGGTGAAGCCCGCGCCGGAGCTCGCGGCGTCGATCTTGTAGGCGAGCGCCATGGCATAGATCCCGGCCTTCTTGGCCCCCCACGCGAGCCCGCGTTCGGTGGTGAAGAGCTGGATGGCGTTGCCGTTCACGGTGGCGCTGGTCACCGGGGTCCCCAGGGGCAGCACCGGCACCGCCACCCAACCGTCCTCGAGCACCTCGACCCGGAGCTGGAGCTGGACCTCCGCGGTCGCCAGCGGCTCGGTGGCCGCCACCGACACCGACATGGTGCTGGTGCCGAGGGCGTAGTCCGCCGGCGCCGGAACCGCGGGATCGACGGGATTCCGACTCGCGTTGACGAGCGTGTCGTACTGATCGAGGGGCAGCTGCACCTGCCCGGACTCGGAGCCCTCCTGGGCGATCGCCAGGCCGGCGAGCGAACACGACAACGAGAACTGCAGCGATTCCGGGTCTGGACATGGGGCACCCCTTCTCATTCGGGTTGGTCGTTGCCGACGGGCGGCGGCAGGATCTTGAGCCGACCCGCGTAGCGCAGCGAGTCGGCGAAGGCCTGGAGCCGGTCGGGGTCATCCACCGCCAGGATCGACAGCGCTTCGATGTAGCCCGCGATCATCTCTGAGATCGGCCGCGAGATCGGCATTCTGGGCGAGACCGTCGACCAGCGAGGTGAGACCCCGGAGCAGGTCGAGGGTCCGAGTCAGGATGGTCCTGGCGGCATCGACGTCGCCCCGGCCACGGCATCGGCGGCGCCATCGAGAGCCCGAGGCCACCTCGGTGGCGAGGAGATTGGCGAGCACGTTGAGCTCGAGCGGACCGGCGGCGGATCCCGGCGCGACCGACCCGGAGGTGGGCCCGGGCGACACCGTTCTTCATGTGGACCAGGTCCTTGTAGCGCACCGTCACATCGGCCACCGGCCCCGGCCCCGGCACCACCACATCGAGCAGGACCACGTGGGCGTCGTCGGCGTAGTAGCTCGGGATGACGATCTGGATTCCCTCTTCGTCGAGACCCCGGTCGGTCTCGATCCCGAGGTTGCGCGACAGCCGCTGGTCGATGGACTGCTCGGCGTCGCGGACCTCCTGGGCGCGGCCTTCGTCGAGCCGCTCGGAGCCGATGACATCGACGAGCTGGACACCGGGAGCGAGCCGGATCCGCAGCCGCACCGCCCGCGCCACGACCCGACCCACCGCCGCGAGCTCGCGATCGACGAGAGCCCCGGCGTCGGCGGCCGATTCAAGCAGCCGCCGATTGCCCTGGCCGGCGAGAACGAGGCTGTCGAGCTCGGCGAGATCGACGCCGCGACCGATGCCGACGACGCTCCACGGCGCCCCGTCGATGGCGCTGCGGTGCGGCCATCCGGATCAGACCGCCGGTGGCGGCGCCGAGTTCCCGGCTCGTGATGACGATGAGCGCCGAGCTGCCGAGCGGGGCGTTGGGATCGTCGTCGGCGCGCACCGTGGCCAGCGCGGCGGTCGCCGCCTGCTCGAGATCCAGGACCGGCCCCGAGGCTGAATCGCCAAAGAGCTCGGTCATGGCCACGGTGAGGGGGCCGTGGCGGAGATCGCCGGGTTGCAGGACGGTGCCGCCGGGCCGACCGGCCACGGTGAGGCTGAAGCGGTCGCCGAGCTCGGAGGCGGCAGCGAAGGCCTGGAGCAGGCCGCGCATGGCGGCGGCCGACTCCGGCGCCACCTCGCCGCGGAGATCGAGCACCAGACCGATGTTCATGGCCGGCCGCACGCCCGATCGCCGCGAGGTGGCCTTGAGACCGATCTGGACGAGCATCCGCTCGCGGGTCTCCACGCCAGGACGATCGCTGTGAAGATAGACCGCCAGGGCCGCGCCTTCAGGGGGGTCGAAGGGCTGAGAGATCTGGTGCGCGGCGTCGTGCAGCGAACCCGCAGCGCCCGCCCCGTCGATCCGGTCGAGACGGGCCTTGAGCCGACGCAGGGTGCGGTCGCCGGGGACATAGGTGTTGGCCCAGTAGCCCCGGGCCTCGCGGAAGGTCAGGCCATCGATCCAATCTCGATCCATGAGAAATTGCCGGGCGGCGGAGAGCGAACCGTCATCGATCTCCGGCGCCTCTTCCAGCGTCGACTGAGAACGTGAGCTCGGTTTCTTCGCGTCATCGTTCTTGCCACCGACATACGCCTCTCCGGCGGCCTTTTCGTAGTGCTTCTTGAGGACCTCGAGCTGTTCGTCGATTTGGTCGGCCGTTTCCTTGTCGACGATTTGAGAAGGCCGCCCCTCCTGGGCGTCCTTCAAGGCCTCCGAGTAGGCCACCCGCCCACCATGACCCGAGCCGACGACTACGGGCTGAAGCGCTGTGAAATCCGCCCGCGGGATCAGCGAGCCGGTCACCATAACATCGCCCTCGAAGGAACTCTCCATGGCCTGCTCGATCTGTTCGCCCGTGACCTCATCGGCGACTCTGCCCTGGTCCCGGTCATCGGAACCGACCACCATGAGCACTGGCCCCGGATCCGGAGGAGGCGGAGCATCCGGCACACCGAGAACGAGGTTGTTATCGGGCACAAAGCCGGGCTCCGGCTGATCGGCGACAGGATCCGGAATCGGTGCCGGTATGGCGGCAGGCTCTGATCGTTTTAGGCCTTCGATCTTCCTGCTCATCCTCGCCCTGGGAGCTTCGTCTCGTCCGGCTTCGATCCCGTCCACCGAGGCGCCGCCTTCGCGGGCCACCGCTTCTTCCCGCCCCCTCAACCCATCCGGATCGGCCGGCGGCTGCTTGAGCTTCACCTGCTTGACCGTGTAGATCTTGTCCGAGGCCAACCCTGCTTCGTTCGGTCGTTTGAGCGAGCGCATGGTCTGGACCGAGACGACCCCGATGAGGAGCACCGCTGGGAGGGCGACGATGCCCCACCGCAGCCGCGCCCGACGAGTGCGGTCGAAGGCCTCGCCGAGCCGTTTTGCCGGCTCCAACCGTGCCCACAATGCAACGATCGTCGGCAAATGCTCCCGCACACCCGCCATCCAACCAGCCTGGGCGGTCTGACAGTCGTCGCTCGATTCGCTCAGCTCGGATCGAGCGAGCAGCTGTTCCACGGTCTCGTCCGAGACATCCAACCGCTCGAGCCCGGGCAGCAGGTCGTCGATCTCGGTCATGGCTTCGAGCACGGCGAAGCAGCAGCCGCAATCCACGAGATGGTCCTCGGCCTCTTGGTTGCCGGCGAGGGCGGCGGGCCCCCCATCGGCCAGAAGGCGACGGAGCTTGGAACACTTCATGGGGAGACCTCCGGGGCGTTGCGGCGGGCGAGCTCTTCGGCCAGGTTCAGCCGGGCCCTCCTGAGGTGGGTCTTGACCGTCCCCAGGGGGATGCCGAGCACACCGGCAATCTCCTGCAGCGGCAGATTCTCGACGCAGGCCAGGATCAGCACTTCGCGCCGCGCCAGGGGCAGCTTCTCGATCTGCCGCTCGAGCCAGGCCATGGTCTGTCGGCCGGCCGCGACTCGCTCAGCGCCGGGGTTGCCCGCAACCGGCTCGGCGGTCTCCTCAACCGAGCCCACCAGCGACCGCACCCGTTGCCGCCGCAGATGGGTGCGCGCGGTGTTGGCCACGATGGTGAAGATCCACGGGTGGAGGGGGCGACCGGCGTCGTACGAGGCGGCGGCGCGGTGGATGCGGATGAAAATCTCCTGGAAGAGATCGTCGCGATCGTCCGGCGCGACCCCGCAACGCACGAGATACGAAAAGACCGGCGCCCGGTAGCGCTGGACGAGCTCGGCAAAGGCCTCTTCGTCGCCGGCGAGATGGCGGAGGAGAAGATCCGCTTCCCCGAGACCACCGCCATCCACCACCATGAGCGGCTTCTCGGCCGTGTCGCTCATGTCTTGATCCAACGGGAAGGAGACTTGTTCATACACGCCCCCCTTACCCGCGCCGACACAAAAAGATTCACCGTGCCGAAAAGGACCGCGGTTTTCTCGGGTGCCGGATACCGGTCTTGCTTGATCACGATGAATGAGACCACGATACCGTCACCGGGTTCCATGTGCCGCGCATCTCGCCATCCGAGTGCCCACCCGATCCGGCCCCCTGCGGGCGTCCCGCCCGCGTAGATCAGCGCGGTTCGAGCACCAGGGTCGTCGGGTCCTGGGACACCTGGTCGACCAGGGACAACGCCGAGATCACCCGTCCCTCTCCCGAGGTCACCTCGATGGCCACCTGGCCCTCGGTGAGAGTCGCCGGGCCACCCACCTGACCCACCACGTCGTTGAGCTGTGTGGTCCCGAAGGGCTGCAGACCGAGGGCCATGGTTCCGAGGACGACGCCATCGCGGTCGAGCACGGTCACCAGGACGTTGGCACTCTCACCCCACACCTCGGTGAGCACGAGATTCGATCGGAAGGCGCCGCGGGCGAGCCCCCCGGTGCCGAGCTTCGTGATGGGCCCCGCCTGCGATACGGCGTACCCGATCGCTCCGGCCGGAAAACCCTGGCCGTACGTCCCCCCTTCGGATCCCGGGGTCGAGATTCGCGAAGTCACGCGAAGGGTATGCGGCCACACCTCCAACGACCCGGCGCCGGTGGTCCCGAAGACGGTGCCGACGACATCGGTCAGCACCCGGCACGAACCGGCCGGGACCGTCACCGTTTCGGTGAGGTAGTTCACGAGCCCGTTGGCGTCGCGCGGAGTGAAGATGAGGGTCGCGACAATCGAGGACGTACCCGTGTTCGTCAGAACCACATCCGAGGTCCAGAAACTCGGCGGGACCCCCGGCAGATTGGCCACCTGGGACACGAAGACCGAGAACGATGGGTGCACTGGACGCCCCTCGTTCTCCTCCTCCTGTTGAACGTAGGCGCCGTTGGATGTCCCGTTTTCGTACTCGATATAGGGCGCGACCGTGATCTCGTGCCCACCGGCCGTGTACCCGATCACCTGAATCACCATGTACTCCTCACCGGCGACGGTTCCCTGGAGGATCGGTATCGAGGTGCCGCTGGTTTCAGTGAGGATGGTCTCCAAACGGCCGTCACAGCTCCAGCTGTCGACCCAGACGTCATAGCGGACGGCGAGCGGGACGGGCGCCCACGCGAAGGTGAACTCGGCCGGCTGTGCTGGACCGTACGGACACGAGCCGATCAATCCGGGCCAGACCCCGGCATACGGCTGCGTAATCCGGTAGGCGTACAGAGCGCCGAGATCGAGCTCGGCCTCCGGCTCGGTTCCGATGTCGATGTAGTCGAAACCTGTGACCTCACCGCCCTTGGGCTGGACGCGGGTCCCGAAATCCTCCGTGCCGAAGATGATACGAACGAACCACTGTCCCTCGGTCAGCCCGGGAATCTCGTAGGTTCCGCTGACCGAATCGACGGTTCCGTAGGTCCACACATTTCCCCCGGTGGCAATCGCGGCGGCCTGGCCGTACGACATCTCGGGAAAGACAGCGCCGATGGTCTGATCGACGTAGGTCACGGTTCCACTGAGAGTCGTCGCCGATACGGGAGCGATTGCAATGGCCGACACGAGGGCGAGCATCACGAGGATCTGACGTGGCATTCTCGGTTCCTCCTGACTCAAACTGTCCCACAGCATCGCGGATCGGTGGTCCGAACGGCGATCTTCGACCCCGAACGAATGAGCCGCGATCAGCGCCGATCGATGATCTCGCCGTAGGCCTTTCTCACCTCGTCCTCGCCGTACTTCCGCTCGAGCCGACGGACCACGAAGTGGCCGCGGGCCATCTCCTGGAAGTGCTCGATGAACAGCACGTTGATGGTCGCGCCACCGAGGGCGCCGACGACCGGCACCCCCTGGGCCATGATCTTCTCGCCGACCACGGTGTTGAACCGGGCGGCGATCTGGGCGAGCAGGCGGATGATCACCGGCCCTCCGTCCCCAATGACCGCCCGTTCGGCGACGTATTTGGCGGCCTCGCTCACCGCCCGGGCCAACGCCGCCCGGACCGCGAAGTAACCCGACTCGGCGGCGTCGTCCTCGTCGGACGGCCCACCCATGGCGAAGACCTCGAGACAGGCGAACCGGGTTGCCGCATCGCGCAGGTCCTCACCCTCGCTACGGGCGATGTCGGCGATGGAGCGCATGATCACGGTGGTGGTGATAGGCAGCTCGATGGGCAGCGCGATGAGACCGAAGGCGCCGCCGACACCCGCCGGCGAGACCCGCCAGCGCGACATGGCGACTCGGCCTCGGCTTTGCCCGGTCGTCGGGATCCATGGTCTTGACCGCCAGGTTGACGGCAGCCATCAGCGAGTCGTGGGTCACCTTGGTGATCGTGTCGCCGGCCCCCTTGGGGAGGGTCTTGACGATGTACTCGATGGGTGTTCCCGACAAGATCGGAGATCTTGGCGATGAGACCGGGGTTCTCGAGCAGGTTGACGGCGGTTTTCAAATCCCTGAGGTCTTCGGTTTCCCAATTCATCGATGGCTCTCCCAGAGACGCGGACGGCGATGAGGCATCTTACTCTTTGCGGGCGACCCACCCCGAACCCGACTCACTCCACCCGAGGCGGGCGGGCCATACCTATCCCTTCGAGTCAGGTTGCCGGATATCACACGATTCCCGGCGCAACTGGTCGCGCGCCCTGAAGGACGCGCCTACAGTTAACTCCATTATCTTCAATAACGTCAGCCTTCTGTAGGCGGGTCCTTTAGGACCTGCGACCCTATTGCTGACAGGGCGACATCTGCCGAGCCTAGCGAAAGGAACAGGTATGGATCTGCGTTCTAAGGCACGGTCCGATCCCACCCCATGGTGTCGCCATACTCGAACCCGTCCGCGAAGAGGGGCGGCTCGCTGTCGCAGCTGCTCGGCACCATCACGTTGGTGATCGCGATGTCATCCACCCACCATCCGCCGCCGTTCACGCTGGTGTCGGTCGAGAACCGCCAGCGCAGCGTCACGTCGAGGCCGTCCCAGGTCGCCAGCGAGGCGCTGTACTCGGTCCAGGTGAGGCCCGTGGTGCCCGTGAAGTAGCTGCCGGTCGGCAGATCGCAGGCGTCACCGGTGTTGGATGAGGTCCCGGGGTAGTTCACCGGTACCGTCTCCCAGTTCGCGCCGCCGTCGCTCGAGATCTCCACGACGCCCTTGTCCCAGCTCGCTCTCAATCTGGTACTTCGACCAGAAGGCCAGGGTCGAGCCGGCGGCGAGCATCATGCTCGGGGTGGTCAAACTGACGCAGAGGTTGTTGCCGTAGGTACCGGTGAGGTACACCTGCGGACCGAGGTTACCGCCGGTCGCCGCTATCGACCACGGGGTTTCGGGGGTCAGCGTGGCCTCGCCGGTGTCGCCGGCGTCGTCAATCCAGGTCCCGATGCTGAAGGGCCCGGTCGGCACTCCGGAGCCTTCCTCGATGTTCTCCTCCTCGAGCGCTGTTGACCGAGTCCACCGCCCGGACCACGTAGTAGTGCCTCACAAGCGACTGCAGGGGGCCACCGTCGAAATAGGAGGTGCGGGCGACGTTGCTCACGACCTGGTTCAGCGGTCCCGGGATAAAGCCCTGCATTGTCGACCGATACACGTTGTAGGTCACACCGCCGCTGCAGCGACTGGTGGCTTCGCTCCAACCGAGCTCGAGCGAGCACGGTTCGATCCCGGGTTGACCACCGTCTCGATACCGTCGAAGAGCGGCGGCAGCGTACAGACGCCGGTGGCGACGGCGCTGACCTCGTTGGAGGGGTCCGAGAGGCACGCGGCGCCGTCGGACGAACGCACGACGTAGAAGTACTCGGTGCCACCGCTGACATCGAAGTCGTTGTATGTGTATCCGAGGCCGCCGCCGGAACCCGGGCTCGAGTCGGCACCGTGGCGATCAGGTCATAGGGCCCGTCGGCGAAGAACGAACGAAACACCCTGTACTCGCTGATCTGCGGAGGTGGCGGAGTCGTTGAAACCGATCTGGATCAGGTTGTCGCCGCCGACCCCGGCCGTGGCCGTGGGTGGCGAGGATTCCCGCAGCAGACAGACCGGCGCGGTGTCCAGATAGACATCGGGGTCGTTGTGCGAGTTGTAGATGTACGGCGGTCGTCCGACCACTGGATCAGGGCCGCGGTCTCGGTCTGCACCTGGGTGTCGTAGTCGCCGTGGTAGCAGGTGGCCAGGTTGGGGTCGAGGTAGATCGGCGTCGAGACATCGGAAACGCGGACGCTCGGCTCCCAGGTGACGCCGCCGTCGTAGGACAACCGCTGGTAGTAGTCGACCAGGATGTTGTTGGGGTCGTCGCGGCGGTCGTACCACGCCGCCGACACGGTGTTGCCCTCCCCCACGCTCAAGGTCGGGAAGAACTGGTCGCGGGTCGTCCCGTCGTCGTTGACCAGGACCTCGGTCCCCACGATGCTCCCTGATCGGTGGAGCGGCGGTAGTAGACGTTGACCGTATCCCCGTTGCCCGCCGTGTCCGGGTCGTAGCTGTAGACCACGTGCACGACGTTGTCCGGACCCACCGCGATCTGCGGCGACGGCAGGTAGCGGATGTTGCCCTTCAGCGCCGCCCGTCCGCAGTTGCCGTGGCCGCCGAATCCTGTGGCTGCGACCTTGTTGACCGCGGGCGCGGTCACCGCGCTCCAGGACGTGCCCCCGTTGGTGGACTTGGAAACTCCGAATCGAGATGGTCGCAGCCGAACTCGACCCAGCCCGCGTAGACCGTGCCGTCGGGCGCCACCGCGGGCCACGCGCCCTGGACGTTCGACGATGACGAGATCCCCTGGATCGCGCCCCAGGTCGTCCCACCGTCGGTTGAGGTCGTCGCCCAGATCCTGCCGTCGGAGAAGTTGGTCCACACCACGTAGAGGTAGCCGTAGTACGGGCTGGCGGGGTTGTTGTCCACCGCCATCAGCTCCTTGTCGTCGGAGCCGCCGTTGTGGATGATCGCCGCCTGCTGGAAGGACTGGCAGTCGTCGGTCGACTTGTAGAGGCCGAGACCGCTCGACGTGCAGGGTGGCGAGGTAGAAGTTGCCGTCCGCCTTGCGCCAGACCATGGCGGGGTCGCCGAAGCTGTTCGATCCGATGCGCCAGACCGTCGCTAAAGGTGGCGCCGCCGTCGGTCGACCGGGCGAACCCGGTATAGCCCTGTCCCTGCACCACTCCGTGGTAGGAATCGTTGAAACCCGAGCAGATGGTCCCGGTGGTCTCGCTGACCGCGAGCGAGGTCTCGCTCTGCGTGGTGCTCGAACCGCTGTCACCCGAAGGGTCGTTCACCGGCACGTCGGTGCCGAGGTCCGGCGCCCCGATCTCCATGTTCGGGCTCCTGGCGCACCTCGCCGAGAAACTCGGTGCGATCGCACATGACGGCGAGCTTGAGCAGCAACCCATCCATCAACGCCCGTTTGTCGAGGGCGTCGAGCAGCGCACACTCGGGCGGCAGTGGTTTGTCGATCGACTTCCCGGCGGCGCCGTCATCGGCGGTCACGGGAAGAACAACGGCCGTCATCAAAGTGATGGCGATGGCCAGGATCAGCGTGGTTGGATTCGCGAAAGAGCGTCGAGCGAGCCTGTCGAGCATGGGGGTGCCTCTTTTCCGGTGAAAGTCTCGCGCCGCTCGGCGGTCGCTCCGCGAGCCGGAATATCTTAACCCGGACTCGACGTATTGTCCCCACGGCGGGCGATTCGAAGATCTTCCGGATCGAAGCCTCGGCGCCGACCGCAAACGATCACAGGCCGTTCGACGTATACTCCGTCAGGTCCGGGCCGCAGCCGTGGCGGGTCTCGGCAAGGAGGGTCAGATGTCCGTCTCGACCGTTCGAATGATCGCCGTCCTCATCGCCGTCGCGGCCGTCGCCGGCTGCTCGAGCACCACCGTCACCCGCGTCCCGACCGACGAGACCATCGACCTTTCCGGCCGCTGGAACGATGCCGACAGCCAGCAGGCCGCGAAGGCATTGGTCGACCAGTCGATGGCGACCCCGTGGGTCGATGATTTCATGATGAAGCACAGCGCCAAGCCGGCCGTCATCATCGGCACTCTGCGCAACAAGACCCCGGAGCACATCGCGGTCAAGACCCTGGTCGCCGATCTCGAGCGCTCGTTCATCAACTCGGGCCGGGTCACCGTGGTCGCCTCGGCCGAGGAACGCGGCGAGATCCGCGACGAGCGCGAGGATCAGCAGCGCTACTCCTCCGAAGAAAGCATGAACGCGTGGGGCAAGGAACTCGGCGCCGATTACATGCTGATCGGGGAGATCAACGCCCAATTCGACTCCGAGAAGGGCAAGGAGGTCAAGTACTACCAGGTCGACTGCTACCTGGTCGACCTCGAAACCAACGTCAAGGTCTGGACCGGTTTCACCAAGATCAAGAAGTTTGTCGGCCGCAGCAAGTACAAGCCCTGAGATGGCGGCGGCGGGCGCGCGGCGCGCCAGAGCCGGGTTGCGCCTGATCGGCCTCGCGGCGGCGGCGACGCTCACCGCCGGCTGTGCGACGTACACGTCCTCGAACATCGAGGTTCGGACCATGCTCGAGGAGGAGAAGTGGGAGAACGCGCTCGACCGAATCGATGCCCACGAGGGCGGCCGGGACCGGCTGCTCGAGCTGCTGCAGCGGGGCCAGGTCCTGCAGTACGCCGGCCGTTTTGACGAGTCCAACATCGCCTTCCAACAGGCCGAGGATCTCGCCGCCAGCCTGTACACCAGGAGCGTCTCGCAGCAGGCGGCATCGCTCATCATCAACGACCTCACCATCGACTACCGCGGCAAACCCTTCGAGCTCGCCATGGTGCCCTTCTACCGGGCGTTCAACTACCTTTCCCTTGGAGATCCCGAGGCGGCCCAGGTCGAGGCGCGCAAGGCGAGCTTCGAACTCGCCGACGCCGTCGAGGCCACGACCCGCGAGCTTCGGAGCCCCGGCGACCGGGAAGCCGCCCGCAAACTCCAGGACAACGGCCTGCTGCACTGGTTCGCGGGCATGCTCTTCGAGTCCGACGGGGCGGCCAACGACGCGTTTGTCGCCTACCGCAACGCCGTCCGCGCGTACCTTGCCGGCGAGGCGTTCACCGGCGTGCCTCCGCCGCCTGCCCTCGGCCGCGATTTCGAGCGAGTCGGGCTCACCTACGGCTTCTCGACCGAGGTCGAAGAGCTTCGCCGCGAGGCGCCGAAGCTCTTTCCGGCGAGCGCCGACACCGGCTCCGGCCCCGGCGGCGAGGTCGTCTTCATTCTCGAGACCGGCTGGATCGCGCCCCGCGACCAACTCATGATCAACCTCCCCATCCTCTCGATTGACAGCGGCTACTCCTCCAACGAGGCGTGGGCCTGGGAGATGGTCGACCGGTCGTCGCCCGGGTGGCGCCCACCCGCCCGCGTCGAGATCGACTACTGGCTGACGGTGGCGGTGCCGACCATGGGCCAGCCGATCGCCGGGCCGGTGACCGGCGTTCGTCTGTCCGGTACGAGCGGCTCCACCACCTCGGTGCCGGCCGACGATCTCTCCCGCCGCGCCGCCGCCACCTACAACGTCGAGCGTTCTCAGCTCTATTTCAAGACCTTTCTCCGGGCCCTCGTCAAGTACGCGGCGAGCCGGGCAGCGGCGGACCAAGACGCGACCGCCGGGGCCATCGTCAACCTCCTCGGCATCCTCACCGAGCGCGCCGACACCCGCTGTTGGTTGACCCTGCCGGACCGCCTCGCCGTTGCCCGACTTCGTCTTCCTCCCGGCCGTCACGAGCTCCGCGTCGACTACCTCGACGGTTCGGGACGTCCGGTCCACAGCGAGACCGAAGTCATCGAGGTGGTCGACGGCGGCTGGGTCTTTCTCAACCACCGGTTGTTTTCCTAGCCCCCAGCATTCCTGTCCCTTTTGCTCAGGTTGGTCGGTGTGCACTCCGGTGGTGGTTTGGTCGCAGGCCCTGAAGGACCTGCCTACAGAGTCATAAGCAGAACTTTCGTAACAACATAACTGTAGGCGCGCCCTTCAGGGTGCGCGACCAAATCGTGCTGAAAGCCCTTTGCCATCGGCCAACCTAGCTCATCGGGATAGGTATGGCCTGAGATGATCACGAGCTGTCGGCTGCGGCCGCCGATGGAGTACGATCCACTCATGCACTCTTGGAAGACCGGACGGCGCACGACCTTGCGGTGGGTCGGCCGCATCGCCGTGGCGGTCGTCCTGATCGCAGTGCTGTCGGCGGGTCTTCTCTACTGGCGGCTCTCACGCGGACCGGTTTCGCTCAACTGGCTCGCGCCGCGCCTCGAACAGGCGCTCAGCCAGGTGGTGGCGCCCAACTCGATCAGTTTTACTGATGTCGTCGTGGTCTGGAAGAGGTGGTCGGACCCGCTCGATATCCGACTGGTCGATGTCGCGTTGACCGCGCCCGACCACCGCGGGATCGCCGGTTTCGACAGCCTTGACGTCGACCTGCGCGCGTCGTCGCTGTTGCGCGGGAAGGTGGTGCTCCAAGCCGTCTCCCTGAAGGGCCTCCACATCGAGGCGATCCGCGATCCGGACGGGGCGATCAGCTTCGGTCTCGCCGCCGGGAAGAAGACCAGCACCGGCCCAAAAGTGGATGGTTCGGCGTGGCTCCAAGCTGGCTCGACCCGCAGGCGCCGGGACCGCTGCGGCGCCTCGACCGGGTCCGGATCAGCGATGCGTCGCTGGTGCTGGAGGACAAGGCCCTGGGCAAGAGTTGGGGCGCCGACGGCCTCGAACTCGATCTCGAGCGCACGGCAAAGGGGTTCGACACCAAGCTGAGCATGACAGTGGACCTGGCCGGCAGCCAAGACTCCGCTGTCGGCCACTGCATCCTACGCCATCGCCGATCAGAGCCTCGAGACCCACCTCGAGCTCACCGGGTTCACACCGAGTGCGCTCGCCGGCATCGCACCCGCGCTTGATCCGCTGGGCGAGATTCACCTGAGCGCGGACGCATCGCTCGACGGCGTGATTCACAAGGGTGGGACTTCGAAGTTTCGGCCTTCCGGGCTGACGACCGCCGCCGGCACGGTGTCGGGGACCATCGACGCGCCTGATCCGAAAACCAAGATCGCCGGAACCATCGAGATCCGCGATCTCCAGCCATCGGTCCTCGGCGCCCAGATCCTGCCGCTGAAGATCCTGAGCGGGGTCCGCGTGATCGTCGACGGGCACGCCGAATTCGAAGCTCGACGACGTTCGATCATCTCAGCATCTCCACGCTCGAGCTCGGTTTCTCCGATTCGAAGCCGGCGAACTCGAAATCCCCGCTGCGGCCCGGCGCCCGGCGTCGGGTGAGCGATCCCATCGCCGACGATCTCGGTTCGCTGACGGCGCACGATCTGAACTTCGATCTCCATGCGGGTGAGATCTCGGGCCAGGTCACGGCCGACAACATCAACCCGTCGTTGCTCGCAGAACACATCGACCTGTTGCGGCCGGCGGCAGGGCTTCGACTTCCGATCACGGCGGCCATCACCGCGACACTCGAGCACTTTCGCCCGCGCACGGTGGACTTCAGTCGTTACGGCGGGCAGTGGCTCCGTCGACATCCCGGCGCCGGTCGGCAAGACCCAGCAGCTCGCCGGCGCGACCATCGAGGGCCGCCTGGACGGCCTCGAGACCCTGACCATCAGCCGCGGCTCGCTCGATCTCGGCGGCGGCACCGTCATCGATTTCTCGACCGGGATCGAACTCGAGGGTCGAGGGGCCGAGATCACCGCGAAGGCGGACATCGCGACCCTGACCATCGAAAGGGTTGACGAACTCTGGCCCGGCGCCGTCGCCGTCGGGGTCGGGGAGTGGATCTCGGGGCATTTCTCCGACCGGGACGGTGAAGGACATCCACGCCGAGGTCGAGCTCGGCGACACCGGGTCGGGTTTCGGGCTGCGTCGGCTGACGGGCCGGTTCGCCTACACCGGTCTCCGGCTCGCGCTCTTTCCCCAGGCCCCGCCCATCGACGGGATCACCGGCACCGCGATCTTCGACGAGGCACGGTTCGAGTTCTCACCGACCGGCGCCCAGATCGACGATCTGCACGTGACCGGCGGCACCGTCGTCATCTCCGGTCTCGAGGATCCCCCGACCCTGCTCGAGATCGACGCCACGGTTGAAGGACCCGTCGCCACGGCCCTCGCGCTGGTCAACGGCCAACCCCTCGATCTGGTCGCCCCGTCCATCATCGCCGCCAAGGACGTCAGCGGCACGGCCACAACGAGGATTCAGCTCGAGCTCCCCTCGACGGACCGTCATCCGGCAAGGTTCGGAGCCTTCGCCGTGGGTTCGAAGCTCAGCGACTTCGCCTGGAGCCGGCCGCCCATCGGTCCGCCGACGAGCAAGGGCGAGCTTTCCCTGCAGGTGACGCCTTCAGAGCTCACGGTCACCGGCGACCTCCAACTTCGGCAGCGCACCGCTCACGATCGCCTTTGACGAGTATTTCTCCGGCGACGACCTGCTCCGGCGCATCGTCGCGCACGGCGACCTCGACCGCGAGGCCCTCCACAGCCTGGGTCTTCCGGAGTTCGAATTTCTCGACAAGACGATCGGTGTCGATCTCACCTACACCGCCGACCGGCAGGGCGGCACCAAGATCGACGGCAGCATCGATCTGGAACCCGCGAAGATCGACGTCGCCGAGATCGGCTGGCACAAACCGCCGGGCGCCGCCGGCCGGTTGACCGCCACGGCCGACCACCAGGCCGGTGGTGAGTGGACCATCGATCCCATTACCCTGTCGGCCGATGATCTCCAGCTTCTGGCGAGGCTCGTGCTCACCGATTCACCACTCGCCGTCGAGTCCTTCGAACTCGAAAGGTTCCACTACGGCCGCAAGCAGTCTGAGCGGCTCGGCCGCCGCCAAGCCCGGCGGTGGATTCGACATTCGAGTCACGGGCGCGAGCTTCGATCTCGAACCGGTGGTCTCGAGCATCGCCGCGCGTCCGCCCGCGGCGAAGGGTGCCGCCGACAAGCGGGCCGCGGCCCCGCCCATCGATCTCGAGATCCACATCGACAAGGTGCTCGGCCGCGACAAGGTCGGGCTGTCCGACGTGGTCGCCGATGCCTCGTTCGTCGGCACCACTTTGCAGCACGCCACGGTCTCCGCCGAGATCGGTCACGACGGCCACCTGTCGGTGGTCACGGGCGTCTCGAACGGGCTCCGGACGACCACGATCGATGTGCGACGGGCTCGGTGCGGTGTTGAGCCTGCTCCACATCGCCCCGTACTTCGACGGCGGCACCCTCAGCCTCGATGGAGGCGCCGCGGCTGTCGGCGATCCGATCACCGCACACCTCGAAATGCAGAACCTCAAGATCACCAAATCGCCGGTGTTTGCCCAGCTCCTGCGCGCTCGCCTCGATGCAGGGCATGCTTTCGACCTTCACCGGCCAGGGCTCTGACGGTCAACAAGGTGCAATCCGAGCTGAGCTACGAGGAGAAGCGCCTGAGCTTTGACAAGCTCACCGTCCTCGCCGACGGCGTCGGGATCACCGGCGCCGGTTCCATCGATCTCGCCGCCAGGACCATCGACTGCACGGGCTACCTGGCACCCGCCGCGGGCATCCAACGCATCATCGGGAAGATTCCCCTCCTCGGCCAGCTCCTGACCGGGATCCACCGCGAAGGCCTCATCGCCACCCAGTTCACGATCGCGGGACCGTTGAAAAAACCCGAGGTCAAGGCCAAACCCCTCTCGACCCTCACCCCCGGTCTGCTGCGCGACCTCACGAGGATGAAACCCGAGCACAAAGACACCGAGTGACAGCGATCGACAGCGGGCCTGGCACCGAGATGCGATCTGAGCGGTAGACTCCTGGCTGTTTCTCGAGGCGCGAGGGAAAAGCGTCCGCCGCAGCCACCCATTGAGAGGATGACCGTCGTGATCTATCTCATCTTCTTGTTGTCCGGGTTCACCGCTCTGGTCTACCAGGTGGCCTGGATGAAGATGCTCAGCATCGAATTCGGGGCGACGGTCTATGCCGCCACGACCGTGTTGTGCGTATTCATGATGGGCCTCGCTCTCGGGAGCTGGCGTTTCGGCGGCTTGCCGACCGCACCCCAAGCCCGCTGAAACTGTATGCAAAGCTGGAGCTGGCGCTCGGCGTGCGCGGTTCGATCGCCCTCGCAGCCGCCGTCAACTTCCTATTGACCGCCGCCACGTGGTGGCTGGCCAAACGAAATCCATCACGCACCCAGCCCTCGGCGACTACCTCCGATGAAGACGCCACAACCGTTGCAGGGCCTCGTTTCCAGGTGTCCACGCCCATCGTAGTGGCGTTCGTCTCCGGGTTTGTCATTCTCGCCAGCGAGGTGCTGTGGACCCGGCTCTTCATCAACTTCCTTTCCGGGAACGTGCTCATCTTCGCTACCGTCGTGACGGCGGTCCTCGCCGGCCTCGGCACGCCGATACAAACGGTTCTCGATCCCGGAGCAACCGTCCCCTCCTTCCAAACCGAGTTCGTCCGGATGCGAACCATCACCAACTCGTTCTTCAGTGCCCGCCTCCTGCTGTTCGAAGGCAAAAACGAGGCAGCAAGCGCCTTGATCAAGCAGAGGATCACTGAGTTCAAAGTCACCCCGGAAGAGCTTCACTGCCTCAACCATTTCTACTCGCTGGGCGGCTCCCAGGCGGCGATCTCGGAGCGCCAACGCAGCGGGATGCGGCGCCAGGCGAGCCGGTAGTCGATGGTCGTACCCACCGCCATGGGGATCGGGCTCAGGAGTCAGAACACCGTGAAGCTGAGCCAGCTCCGGCGTCAACTCCTCGAGATTCCTCGCATCGGCGAAGAATGGAAACACCTCGTCGAGGGGCCTCGGCAGCCACTGCTCGCTCGAGTAGGTTGAAGGTCTTCATCTGCCGGTCCCCTGTTCGGCGAGCGCGACCACCTTGGAGACCATTCCCGAAAACATGATCCGGTGGATGGGGTAGAGCAGGTTCCAGTAGAGCTGGCCGCCAAGCCCGATGGGTTCGAAGAGAGCGGTCTGGACGAGCCGGGTGCCGCTGCCTTCCGGAATCGCCTCGAACTGGAGCCAGGCCCGGCCCGGCACCTTCATCTCGGCCCGGAGGCGAAGGAGGTTTGGCGGGTCGACCTGTTCGACCCGCCAGAAATCGAGGGCGTCGCCCGGCTCGAGATCGGTGGGATGGCGGCGGCCGCGCCGCAGACCGGGGCCGCCGACGAGCCGGTCGAGCGAGCCCGCGAAGGCTCCACGCCCAGTTCCAGAAGAGCCAGCCGCGGTCGCCGCCGAGAGACGAGAACGCCCGGTAAGGTCGACTCCTGGTCGGCGGAGGTGAGGCGGCTGCGGGTCTCGCGGATCAGGCCCTGGCTCTGGCTGAGTTCGAAGGCCGGCGCGTCGCCGAGAGCGCTGCTCCAGCGGGTCGAGACCGCGTTGGCCTCGGTGCTGCGAAGCGCGCGCTCCACCGCCTCGCGGTAGGGCAGCGGCGAAACCTCCGGAAACTCCGCCAGCGTGCGCGAGCTGTCCGCCACCACCGGATGCACCACACCCTCGATGAGCGGCACCGCCAACCGGTTGGGAATCGGAGTCACCAGACCGACCCACAGCGCGGCCAGTTTTGGCGCCAACACCGGCACCGGCACGATGACACGCTTGAGTCCGCGGACCTCGGCGAAGACCTGCATCATGGCTTTGAAGCTCATGGGTTCGGCGCCGACGTTGAAGACACCGGTTGCCTCGCGGTCGAGGGCGAGCAACAGGTACTCGAGGATGTCGCGGACCGCGATGGGCTGGACGTCGTTGAGAATCCACTTCGGCGCCACCATGGCGGGGAGCCGCTCGGTGAGATAGCGGACCATCTCGAATGACGCCGATCCCGAACCGATCACGGGACCGGCGCGGAACTCGGTGGTGGGGAGCCCTTCGCGGAGGATTCTGCCGACCTCGGCTCGGCTCGCGAGGTGGTCCGAGACATGGTCGCCCTCGGGGAGCAACCCTCCGAGATACACGACCTTGCGGAGATGACCGGCGGCGGCGACAAAGCTGTGCGCCGCCTCGCGGTCTCTGTGGACGAAGCCCCGCCCGCTGTCCATGAGGTGAATCAGGTAGTAGGCGGCCTCGACTCCGGCGAGAACGGGGCCCAGCGTCGCCGGGTCTTCGATGTCGCCCCGGACGATCTCGACGCGATCGGACCACTCCCGGCCGGCGATCCGGGCCGGGTCGCGGACCATGACCCGCACGTCGTGACCGCGGTCGAGCAACCGCGGGACCAGTCGCCCGCCGATGTATCCGGTGGCGCCGGTAACCAGGACCTTCATCGTTCGACCTCCGCCGGGAGTGTACCGGGCAATATACTCGCTCACCGGGACCTTGCGCGCGGTGTTGGCGCTCGTCATGTATCTGACCTTGCCGAAAACCGGCCGTTCGGGGCCCCACGGCCGGTCGTGGCGGCCGAGGACCCAGAAGATCCCGCTCACCGAGTTGGGATCGCGGCCGTCGAGGGCATAGCGGTTGTTGAGCTCGAGCATGATCTCGAGCGCCTGCCGCGGGTGCTCGGTCCACTCGAGGATCTTCTTGCCCCAGAGCATTCGAAGATAGTTGTGGATGGTCCCTTCGCGGACGAGCTGGGTCTGGGCTGCGTTCCACAGCGGGTCGTGGGTTGCCGCCGCGGCGAACTCGTCGAGGTCGTAAAGGTGATCGCGGGTGTCGGTTTCGTGGATGGCCAGGGTCGCCTGTGCCCAATCAGGCAGCGAGCTCCACCGTTCGTGGTCCGGCCGGTGGTGACAGAACTGGTAGCCGAGCTCGCGCCAGGTCACGAGCTGGTCGAGAAACGCCTCGGCGGATTCGCCGATGCCCCACCAGCCGGCGCGGCGGCCGTTGGGCGGCGGCGCGACATCCTCGGGAGACCAGCGTTCGCGCCGCATGACCTCGAGAAAGACCTCGTGCGGAGAGACGTGACCGAAGTGCAGATAGGGGGACAAGCCGCTGCTCCGGCCGTCGTCGGGACGATTCCGTTTGTCGCCGTACTCGGCCAGAGCCTCGTCGAGGAATCGGCGCATGACCCGCCGGCCGGCGACCTCGCCGCCGCGGGTGGCGGTGATTCGGACGGCGTGATCGATGGGGAGCCGGGCAAGCAGCGTCTCGGTCTCGGTGGGTCGAATTCGAGAGATCATCGGCCACCGCTCGAGAATCGAACCGGGAATCTCCGGCTCAGCCGGGAGGGATTCGGCAAGCGGATCCTCGAGCGGGAAATCGGCGAGGTGGTCGGCGAGGTTCTTCTGGATCCACCGCCGAAAAGCGTGGGCGGTCGGGAAAGCTTGACCGGTCGCCGCGAGTGGAATCAGACCATTGGAATCGACCGACTCCATCAGCACCGGCACCCGTCGCGCCGCCGAAGCGACCATCCGCGGAAGAAAGAAGGTCGGGTAGTGATCGGTGACGACCACCGCCGCGTCCTCTGCGAGAGCTTCGAGAAGCCCACTGCCGGCGCCGTCTTCGGGCTCGACGTATGGGAGGTAGGTCACGCCGCGGGAAAGGAAAGCGGCCGCGTTGTCGGCCATCCCGTCGAGCAGGAAGCCGTGCAGCCGCTCGCTGGCCCAGGGATAGCCGACCCGAACCGCTTCGAGGATCAGCAGCGGCCGGCCGAGCTCTTTCGCCCAATCGGTCGCCCGCTGGAGTGCGAAATTGAATCGGCTCCGACGCGCGGCGATCATCCAATACAAAACATAAGGCAGCCGATGGCTCAACCGGGCGCTTATTGGACGTTTGGATCCGAAGGGAAGGGACAGTGGTCTTCACGACTCGGTGAACCAGATTTTTTCAAGGAATATTTCGATTTTTCCTAGACGTTTGGCGGGTGCAGCGCTAGGCTCGAGCCAGCAGAATGGGGAGAAACGACGTGAATAAGCCGAGCACGCGAGATTCGGAAACAACCGCGGACGAAGATCCCCAGTTGTGGCCCATGGGCGCGGTCACCCGTAGGACCGGAATCGGAGAGCACACGCTCCGAGCATGGGAACGAAAATTCGGCTTTCCCTCCCCCATCCGTCTTGAGTCCGGACATCGCCGATACCCGGTTGAGCAGGTGCAACAGCTCCTGTTGATCAATAAGGCGCTGCATTGCGGTTATCGGGCTGGAGCCGTCGTTCCACTGCGCAAAGACCGATCTCGAAGACCTCCTCCGCGCCTGCGGCGCCCTCGACACGGGTGTACCGGCGGGCATTACTCCCGGGATCATCGATACCACCCTCGAGGCCTGCCGGCGGTTTGATCGCGATGCGCTCGCGGCCGCCCTGTCCCGCGACTCCTCGCTGCTCGGCGTCGGAGGTTTTCTTCGCGAGCGGGTCGACCCTCTTCTCAGGGAGGTCGGCGATGGCTGGGCTCGAGGCGAGCTCGAGATCCGCCATGAGCACTTCTTCTCCGAGGTTCTCGAGGACCATCTTCGCGCGCTGCGGGCGCCGCTCGAGGCTTCGGGCTCGGGCCGCCCGGTCGTGCTCGCCACCCTGCCCGACGAGCTCCACGGGCTCGGCCTGCAGATCGCCGGATTGGCGGTGGCGGCGGCGGGCCGGAGAGTGCGGGTCCTCGGTCCGCATCTGCCGGTCAAGGAAATCGTCCAGGCTGCGGATGTTCTCGATGCGGCGGCGGTCGGGCTCTCGGTCAGCATCTTCGGCGCAGGCTCTCAAACCACTGCGGACGTCGTGGAGCTCCGAAAGGGGCTGCGCACCGAAACCCACCTTTGGATCGGCGGCGCCGGCGCCGCCCACCTCAAGAGCCTTCCCGACAACGTCGAAGTGCTCTCGTCCCTCGACGATCTCGATTCCGCGCTGCAGCAGATCTGAGCAGCAAAGAAGAACCCACAAGACCGAATTCGGAATCCCCCTTTCACACCACCAGGGGTGACACTCCGCGCGCTCTCCATGACCTGGAAATTGTCTGAGTTCTAAAAATTCTCTAGATTTTTCTAGAAAATACTTGACAATAGTCTAGATTAAATATAGATTCAGTCGCAAGGAGGACGCATGAACGACACGCTCACCACCACCGCATGGGATTTCAGCTCCGCTCAACTGCCCTATCGCGACCAGCTCTTCAAGACCGCTCTTCGCTTGACCCGCTCGGTCGAGGAGAGTGAGGATCTTCTGCAGGAGACCTACCTCAAGGCCTATCGCCACTACCACCAGTTCACCGAGGGCACCAACCTCAAAGCGTGGCTCTTCCGAATCCTCAAGAACACCTTTATCAACGGCTACCGGCGCAATCGGAACCGACCCCAGATGCTGGACTTCGATGAACTCCGCGACTCGGGCGAGGATTTCGAGGCGGGCGTGCCGATGAGTCAGAATCCCGAGACCGACTATCTCGGTCAGGAACTCGACCACGAAATCCGAGAGGCTCTCATGGCGCTGCCGCACCACTACCGGATGGCCGTGCTCATGGTCGATCTCCAGGGTCTGAGCTACCAGGAGGTCGCCGACGCCCTCGCCGTGCCCATCGGCACCATCATGTCTCGGCTCTATCGCGGCAGGAAGAAGATCGAACGTGCGCTCCTGAACTATGGCCGGCGCACCAACTATGTTTCGGGGACCCCTCGACGGCAGCGTGACGCCGCGCCTCATCTTTCCTAGACAAAAACTGGATTCCTCGATCAGTGACCGAAAAATCTCCGTTGCGGCGCAGAAAATTTGGAAATCTCACGCTGAAAAGCCATTAAAAACTAGAAAAAACTTGGAATATTCTCTCAACCCCCTGCGGTTGACCGATCGAATGAACCGGTGGCTCCGGAGCGAGCCGCCAAAAAGGAGAAACAGATGTACAAGAATGTTGGAACGATTTTCGCCGGCCTCTTTGCCCTGACCCTTGCGGTGACGGTGAACGCGGCCACCCCTCTCAATGCGGTTCTTTTGAACGACGACCCCGCCGGCAACATGGGCGGTGCTCGGGTCAAGGTGCTGCATGCCTCGCCGGACGCCCCGGCTGTCGATGTCTGGGTGAACGGCTCGGTCGTCTTTTCGAATCTGGCCTTCGAAGAGAGTTCCGAATTTGCCGAAGTCCCGGCCGGCACATACACCGTGGCCGTCTCCCCTGCCGGTGCGACCGAGCCCATCGTCATCGGCCCCGTGGACCTCGATCTCATGGCGGGAACCGACTATCTCGTGGTCGCCACCGACATGCTGTCCATGATCACCCCGGTGATCCTGACCGCGGACGGTTCGACCCCCGCTGCCGGCAACGCCTGGGTGCGTTTCCTGCACGCTTCCCCGGATGCGCCCGCCGTGGACATCGCAGTCGCTGATGGCGGCCCGGTTCTCTTCCCCAACGTGTCCTTCCAGCAGTTTTCCGAGTACGCTCCCGTGCCCGCCGGCACCTATGACCTCGAGGCCCGCATCGCCGGCACCATGGATGTCGCCCTCTCCCTGCCCGGGGTGGCGGTCGCCGATGGTGGCGTCTACACCGCGGTAGCGACCGGCCTCGTTGCCGACATCGGCGCCCTCGAGAACTTCTACTTCGTGCCGGCAGCCGCTCGCGCCGGTGGCGTCGGCGACTCGTTCTTCGTCACCGACATCGATGTCAACAACGCCGGCGACAGCATGGCCACCTACAAGGTGCTCTGGCTGCCCCGCGACACCGACAACTCCGCCCCGACGATGAGCGGCGAAGTCACCATCGAAGCCGGTCAGACCGCGCGCTGGAGCGATGTGCTCGGCACCGTCTTCGGCGTGCCTGACGGCACCGACGCCGTGGGCGCCGTGGCATTCATCTCTGACAGCGACGACCTCAAGTTCTTCTCGCGCACCTACAACTCGAGCGATGCCGGGACCTTCGGCCAGGCCATGCCGGGCTTCGCATCGGATGACCTCATCCCGGCCAATGAAATGAAGCGGATTCTCTTCTTCACCGAGAACGGCGACTACCGCTCGAACATCGGTATCCTCAACGGCACCGGTGCGCCCATGACCATCGAGTGGCGGCGCTACACCGCCGACGGCATGATGGTGGACGAGCCGTCGGCAGATCTCCCGGCCTGGGGCAATGTCCAGCTCAACCGCGTCTTCAGCGCCGAAGCACCGGTCGCGGGCGGCTACATCGATGTCTGGACCGAGACCGACGGCGCCGCCTTCGCCGCCTACGGTTCGGTTCTCGACAACAGCACTTCGGATCCGACCACCGTTCTGCCCCAGTAATGATCTGAACTGAAACATGCATTCTCAGGGGGGCTTCGGCCCCCCTTTTTCATGGGTGAATGCGAAGAACGAGAACGCCGCCGAGGTTGGCGAGAAGGTCACTCCCCTCGGGTCGCGGGCCGGGCTACACCCGGTTGCGGAGCATGAGCTCACGCGGGTGCGGTTCGAGATAGAGCTGACCCATCATGTACTCGATGTGGTGTTTGAGAACATGGTGGCGCAGCAGCGTGACCGGTACGACCAGGGGCACCATGCCCAGCCGGTAGTCCTCGATGAGCTGCACCGCCTCCTTCTTCTCGAACGAGTCGAGCACCTGCTTGAGATACCCGAGCACGTGGTAGAGCACGTTGGTGTGGCGTTTGGCCGTCGCATTGTGATTGAGCGTGTCGTGGAATTCGGCCTCGTACGAGCTGAAGAGCTCGCGATCCGGTACGGCGCCCGCACCGGCGACGATCCGGCCCAGCCTGCGATACCCCGCTTCGTTGTGGGCGCTCGAAGGACCAGTTTGTGCGCGGTGTGAAACTCGACCAGAGCCCTTCTCGTGAGACCTCGCCGCACCATGCTGCTCCACCGGTGTCGGCAGAAGACGTGCTCGATGAATCGCTCGCGGAGCACGGGGTCGTTGAGCCGGCCCTCTTCCTCCACCGGCAGGTTCGGCCAACGCTCCATCAGAACCCTGGCGAACACACCGACGCCGTTCTTGGTCGGGGAACCGCCCTTGCCGAAGACCTTGACCCGTTCCATCCCGCAGCTCGGTGAGGCACGCTTGAGGATGTAACCGTCGAGGTCGCCTGCTTTCAGTTCATCGACCTTGGCCTCGGAGTAGGCCTCCATTCGCTCGGTGAGATCCTCCCCGGTGACGGGCTGGATGAGACGCGGCGATGGCTGATCGTGTACGAGTCGAATCGACGGACGCGGAATTCCGAGACCGATGTCGATCTCGGGACAGACCGGGACCCATTCGAACCACTCGCCGAGCACGTCGATGAGAAATCGATCGCGCTTGTGGCCGCCGTCAAAACGGACCTTCTGTCCGAGAAGGCATGACGACACGCCGAGGCGGATCGGTTCGGCTCATCATCGTGCCACTGCCGCCAGGAAGGCTCGGTATGGAGTGTGTTTTTCATCTGAAGATCATGTCATGAATCCGACACCGAGGGTCGCCGGGTCTCTCAGCGGCGCCAGCCTCGAGAAAGCTGGGACGTTCCCCGCATTGCCCGGTGCCGGAGGCGGGGTCGACCGCGCCGTCGGCTGCTCATTTTGTGGATTGGCTTGCCCGGGCGTAGTGCTCGACCGCGTATCGCGTTGGTGGATCTGCCCGGCTTCGCCTTCGGCTACGCCGCGGCAGCTTCATTCTCTCCCGTCGGTCGAGAACGAAGCCTGGTGCCGGAGGCGGGGATCGAACCCGCATGACCATACGGTCGGGGGATTTTAAGTCATATAAATACCTTTATAATCAATAACTAATGCCATTCTGCTGATTCCGACGAAAGCGGACACCGATTCCGAAGTTATGCGGACACTTGGTGTTCGGGGCTGAGAGAGAGCCCGTGTTGATGAAGTGTCCGCATTAAGCGGTCACGAGACGGGTTTCGGCGCCTCCTTTCAGGTTCGATCTTAGTACAGAGTTCGTCGTCGAGGCTGTGGTAGCTGTGGAAAACGTTCGACGTTTTCCAAGTGGCTGTGGACGAAGCAAAGCGGAGTCCAAGGCGATGTGGGAGACCTGTGGGAAGGCGGTCCTTCCGAAGGGCCGGCTTTCCAAGCGAAGCGTCAGGTCTTCCATCATCGCCGTCAGCCACGGCAGCTTCCACAGCCGGCCGCCGCGCCAAAGCGCGGCGATACCTCGCGCGAAGCGCAATCATTCCTCGAGTGCCGGCGGGCAGAATTCGCTCCGCATGGTCTCGCCCTCGAGATCGAGGCGGTACGCGTTGTTGACGAGACGATCCAAGACGGCGTCGGCCAGGGTCGGATCGCCGAAGGCGTCATGCCAAATGTCGCTGTCGAGTTGGCTGGTGACTATGGTGGAGAGGCGCTGGGCGCGGTCTTCGATGATCTCGGAGAGATCGCGACGTTGATCGCTCGTCATCGGGTATAGCCCGAATTCGTCGAGGATGAGCAGCTGCATCTTGCCGAGACGCTCGAAAACGCGAGGCGCCGTTCCGTCGCCTCGCGCCGCCTTCATCATCTCGAAGAGCTTCGGCAGGCGCAGGTACCGGACCGAGTATCCCTCACGACACGCCCGTTGGCCCAGGGCACAGGCAAGCCAGGTCTTCCCGAGACCGGTCTTGCCGGTGATGAGCACGTTGTGGCCGGCGCGTACCCACTCACAGCGAGCCAGGGCCAAAAAGGAGGTGCGCTTGAGCCCTCGCTTGTGGCGGAAGTCCACGTCTTCGACAGCGGCTTGGGGGTAGCGCAGCTTGGCCACCTGGAGGCGTCGTTTCAGCGCGCGACTTGATCGCACCGCCTCTTCGTGGTCGATCATCAAAGTGAGACAGTCCTCCAAGCTCAGATCGGCGCTGTTCCTCCCGGCCTGGCTGTCTTCGAGCGCAGTTGCCATGCCGTAGAGCTTCATTGCTGAGAGCCGTTCGATCAAACTGTTGATCAGCATGGTCGACCCCCGTTCACGAAGGCTTTCCGGCCGCGGATGTTGCCGTGCTCTACCGGAGCCGTTTGACTCTCAGCCTCCTCCTCGATTCGATCCAGGCCCTTCTCAAGGATCGACCTCACACTCTTGAAGCTCACCGCCGAGAAAGCCA
Organism: uncultured Acidobacteriota bacterium; assembly: GCA_963704125.1. Taxonomy (GTDB): domain Bacteria; phylum Acidobacteriota; class Thermoanaerobaculia; order Thermoanaerobaculales; family Sulfomarinibacteraceae; genus JAHECW01. Next base: position 369,325 of record CAVPHA010000021.1, read on the forward strand.
AGGCACGGCGACACGCAGCATCCAAACGATCTTCCCCGTACTTGTCCGCAAGTCGTACGATACCGAGACATGGCCGGTAGCCCTGCTCTGGGTGGATCTTCGACGACAAAAGGCGATCCACCAGCTCACTCACGTGGACGCCGATTCGTTTGGCCCTGGAGACCACCCGGGGCGGATTCCACCTTCGATGCTCCCGGTGCGAGCTCGGCATGTGCTCTTTCTTGGTCGTGTACCTCGCTGGGCTTTTGCGGTGGCTCGCCACCGGGCGACCGTTGCGGAAGATCTCCACCAGCTGAGGCGTGACCTTCACGTCAAGGATCTCGCCGATGTACTGGTAAGGCACGCTGAAGAGGTGATGATTCACCTCCACGTGATAGTCAATGTGGACCTTTGAGCGCTTCCACTCGGTCGGTATCCAGCGCGTTTTCGGCAGCGGCTGTAGCGCCGGCGCATCAAGCTCTGAAAAGACGCTGGATCGACTCCCGGCCATCTTCTGAAACGGCCGGTCGTTGAGCTTGTCCGACTCCTCCAACACACGAGTGCGCGCATTCTCCAGACCCACAAGCAGCTCATCGCGCAGCCGCGCCAGCACGCGCCGCTCGACCTGCTGCACGCCGTTTTCCACCTTCGCCTTGTCCCGCGGCTTGCGCACCCGTGCCGGAATCGCCACCGCCCCCAGATGATTCATCAAGTCCTCGTACGACCGGTTCAGCAATGGCTCGTACCAGTCGGATTTCGTCACTCCCGACTTCAGATTGTCGAGCACGAAGATCCGCGGGACTCCGCCGTAATACGCGACCGCCCGCTGATGCGACGCCAAAAAGTCGTCCGAGCTTTGGCTCCATGTAACATCCACAAACGTGTAGTTGCTCGCCCCGAGCGTCGCCACGAAGACCTCGGCTTGGCGGGTCTCGCCCGTCTCGGGATCGACAACGGCCAACGTCATCCCGGTGTAGTCCACGAAGCACTTCTCGCCGGCCGCATGTTCAAAGCGCATCACCGGCTCGATGTCGCCCTTCCACGAGGCATACAGCTCGCAGAATCGGCTGTAACTGTATGCCTGAGGATTGTGATCCTCCTGATACTCCTCCCACACAAGCTGCTTCGTGACGCCTTTGCGACGAAGCTCCTTCGCCACCTCGTCCCACTCCGGCATCACCGGGCCACCCGGATTGGGTTCCTTCAGCGACGGGTACAAAAGCGCCTCGATGGCCTCCTCGGGCATCGCCTCGATCTTCGGCCAATCCAGCTCGAGATCCCTCGCCCGGCTCACATGTTTGCTCACCGCCGTCTTTCCGATCCCGGTGATAAGCGCGATTTTCCGATTACTCAGCCCCGCCGTCAGTCGCAGACGGAGCACCTCTTTGAGCTTGCGCATTTCGATCCTTCTCCTTGACATCCAGGCTCCTCTCGAACGGTCTCGAGGAGACAGGATCGCCGGTCAAGGACCCTTCTGCTCAGCTCCCCTCACACCTCGGCATTTCTCGATTCCGACGGAATGCGGACACCCCGCCGACGGAATGCGGACACCTGCCCGAACCATCGCGGACACCATTACGACGAAATCGCCAAATTGTCCGCATAACTTCGAATTGCTGTCCGCATTTCTTCGGAACGCTGTCCGCATAACTTCGAATTGCTGTCCGCTTTGCGTCGGGCTCCGCACGCACCGTCAACAGATAGCTGCCCGGCGCCGGCTGGAGCGCGCGAAGCTGCAAAGCGTCGGTGATCCTCTTCGGGGGTCGACCTCGCGGCCGGAAGTCGTACCCGCCGAGCCACTCGGCGGTCCTCGTCAACAGGCTTCGGAATCCGTCCGCCTTCTGCAGCACCAGATCGAAAAAGGTGCCGGGCACGCTATTACAAAAGGAAAAGGTGCCGGGCACGCCATTATGCCTTTGTATTACAAAAGGTGCCGGGCACGCCATTATGCCTTTGTGATATTATCGTCGTGAGGTGTTCCTCATGCCGAGGTGCGAGCGCGTATTTGTCGAGGGCGGTCTCTTCCACGTCTACAACCGAACTGGACGTGGAGAATATGCATTCAGTGACGAAGAGACGTCGCGGTTTTTCATCGAGCAGTTGCGTGAGGTGGTCCAACGCGACGGTCTGTCCGTTTATGCGTTTTGCCTGATGTCGAATCATTACCACATTGCCGTGCGGATGGGGGTTGTACCGCTGAGTCGCTCGATGAAGAGCCTCCAGCAGAAGACCACGAGGTTCGTCAACTGGAAGCACCAGGTGTATGGACCGCTCTGGCAAGGTCGCTTCAAAGCCAAGCTGGTCGACAGCGACACCTACATGGCCGGGTTGTTGTCGTACATTCATCTCAATCCAGTTTCAGCGGGATTGGTTTCCGACCCGGCTGAATACCCGTGGAGCGGGCATCTGGATCTCCTCGGAAGGCGGAAGCGTCCCATCGTTGATGTCGATGCCGTCTTGAGAGTCTTCGGCAAGACTCGGAGATTGGCGCGCGCAGCGTACGTGCGCGAGCTGAACATCGCCGAGGAGGAAGAGTGGATCGGCGAGAAACCTGGAAGCCTGCCGTGGTGGCGACTCGGCCGACCTCCGAAAGAAGAAGACAATGACCCTGAGGACGCGATCCGCAAGCGGCGCGAGCAGGAAAGACAGGGACCGGAATGGAGACCGGTGATTCCAGAAGACGAGTTCGTTCAGCGAGGGTGCGGGATTCTCGGTCTCGATGTCGAAGACATTCATTCACGGAGTAGGGGTCAGGATATCGTGACCGGTCGAGAACTCCTCATGGTCCTGAGCGTGGAGCGCTACGGCCTCAAGGTTAATGCAATGGCCGTTCAGATCGGGCAATCGTCTTCAGGTTCATCGAAGGCATTGGCGAGGGGGATTCAAAAGAGGAAATTGGACGGAGGATTCAAGAAGATGCTCGACGACCTCGATAGGCAAATGGCGAAGATGTACGCAAAGGTATAATGGCGTGCCCGGCACCTTTTAGGCACCTTTTACGGAACCTTTTTCAAAACCACCACGATTCAGGAAGGCTACAAACCGAAGTCGGTCGAAGACCGCGGCTACACGCCGCTTTCGCAGCGCCCGACGGGCCAGACGCCGACGTTTACGCCGCCACCGGGCGGTAGCGGGGCGCCGTCCGACGGCGGGGGCTCGCAGAGCCAGCCGGCGAGCAGCGGTGGTGACGGCGGCGACTCCGGGGGTGACTCCGGGGGCGGTAAGGAGTGAGAAAATCCCAGGGGTTGTAGCCCCTGGGGTCCGGTCAACTTCCTAAGGTTCTAAAGTCTGGCACCACTTCTTGGCACCGCTTCTTTGGAGCCCTTGCCAGGTTTACGGCGGCGGCCAGTTCGCCCCCTTCCATTTTCCGGTGAAAATACTCGCGAGGTTCTTCGTAGCTTCTTTGAAATCCTGTTCAAAATCCTGAGCCGACGAAGAGTACACAACGCTGTGGGACCATGTTACGGCGGTAACTTCTCCCTTGCAGTCGGGGCCAATCCAAACCTGTTGTCGAAGATCGAGAGAAACGGAAAAAGCGACGGTATCAATGCTGGAGGGCTTTGAATCGACATCTTGTCTTAGCCGAAGTAACAAAACAGCCGCTGCATCTGAGGTGGTCTTAAGACCCGCACGCTTGACAGCCTTCGAAACGACCCGGATTGCCGCCTTTTCTAGCCTTTCATAATCAACACCGCCGACAGTTTCGACTTGCGAATCGACTAAAGCAACGACTCGGACAGCATCAAGACCCGCAAGCTGCGTGTCGATCGTGCTTGAGGCAACACACATCGAGGAAAACGGGACCAAGATCACGAACGACAAAGCAATGCCTACTGGCAATCGTGTTTTCATTGCTTCTGGACCTTGTCTTTTTGCATAGCGTCGGTTGCGTAGTTGTCAGCCACAGTCTCAGAGTGTGAAATCTCATATTCACTGTCGCTCATCACTTCGGCTTCGGCCGCAGCGTCTAGGTAATTCCCAAGGTCGGTGGTGGCGTGATCTACGTGCCCCAACTCGTGCAATTTGTCGAAAGAATCGGCTTTCGGTCCGATACTAATCGTCGCCTTCGTCACGTCACCCATGTTCCTTTGGACCTTGTCCATGGCCGCCAGTCCAGCCTCATCTGTTTTCTCTCCCTGGTAAGCCGCAACCATTGCAGCTTGCACTTCTGGATTTCCGGGGTCCCCGTATTTGGCGTCGATCGTCGTGGTCGCAGCTACCTCTTTCCCCGTGTGCCGCTGGCCGGCGTCCTGGACCCGTTTGATGACCAGGTCCCTACCGCTTCCCGGCGCAAACCTACCCAGGGTTCTTCGAACCATCGAGTTGCGGGCTGCGGCCCTTTCGAAGAACTTTCTGTCCTGCTTGTTCTCGTAAATAACATCAAGTCCGTTAGGATCCCTCCCGTTGATCGGGTTGTTTTCTGTATAGCTATACCGATTCCAAGATTGGCTTGAGCCTACCTTCCCTCCGACCGGATCCACAGACATGAATCTCCCGAGGTTGGGGCTGTAATACCGGGCATGCATGAAGTCGGTACTTTTTTCGGAGGGTCCCGGGGCGGACAACTCTTGATGAAGAACGAGGGGGCCGGCATGGATCTGGCCCGCCGTCACAATCGCCATCGCGAACGCTGTACAGAATGCAATGGCGCACACCTTTGATAGCCCCACTCGAATTCTCACCTCCTGAGTTTAGCCCGGCCACGGCGTGGACGTTTTTTGATTATTACAGTCCTTGAAGGCACAGGCAGCCTCCGCTTCTTGCGGGTTCTCCCGTTGTATTCACGATCACCGGGATGTGTCCTGTCGTGCACTTCCTTCAGGGCTTTGACCGCGACTCGCGTGTAGATCTGGGTGGTGGAGATATCGGCGTGTCCGAGCATTGCCTGGACGTAGCGAAGATCGGCGCCGCCCTCGAGCATCAGCGTCGCCATGGTGTGACGGAACAGGTGGCACGAGCCCTTTTTGCCGAGACCGGCGGTGTTGACGTATTGGCGGACCAAAGCGGACATCCGTTCCGGCGATACGGGGCCCTGGTGGGTGGTGATGAAGAGCGTATCGCTCTCGGTGTCGCCGAGGAGGGTCGGTCTCGAGTTGTCGATGTACTTCGCAAGCCAAACCGCCGCCCGCCGGTTGATCGGGACGACCCGGTCCTTCCCTCCCTTGCCGCGGCGGACGACCACGACGCCGCGGGTCAGATCGAGGTTGGTCATGCTGAGGTCGATGAGTTCTTGGCGTCGCAGACCGGCAGCGTAGAGGAGCTCGAGGATCGCGCGATCGCGAAGACCGAGGATGGTTGAAACATCAGGTTGGGCGAGAACCCGTTCGGCTTCCTGCAGCGGTGAGAACAGCCTTGGGCAGTGGACGACCACACCGCGGCAGGGCAACGCCGACAGTCGGGTCACGGTCGAGGTGGCCTTGGTTGACCAGCCACCGCAGGAACCTGAGGACGTTTGCGAGGCGATCGTGTTTCGTGTGCCGGCTGAGAGGACGACCGGAGGCTTGGCGGGATCGATGAACGTGATACCGGTAGCGTTCCAACAGCTCTTTCGACATATCCTCTGGTCGTTGACATTCAATTTGGTCAAGCCACACGAGGAAGTAGCGAAGATGGGCAGCCCGGCTCCGCAGGGTGTGTCGAGAGTAACCCTGGGCATCGAGGCTGCCCAGGTAGACGAGCGCGAGTCGCCCCGGGGTTCCTTGGCCGATCGGTACGACATCCTCGATGTGCTTCGCCTTGAGCCTGCGCCGATCGACGGCCTTTGATGCGTCGGGAACCGGCGGATCACGCAACCTGAGAGATACGGTGGTTTCGGTTCTCATCTCACCTGGTATACGACTGGAGGCAGGCGGGCATTTTAGATGCCGTTGCCCATGATGCCCATCCGTGCAGCGGTTACGTCATTCCGCATCGTAGTTTCACCGCCAAAGACGTCGCAGAGACAATCCTCGCACCATCGCTCGATCTCACCGGGTTTCACGGCCGGGGCGGCGAAATGCTGTGGCAGACCGGTTTTCCTCAGCCCCATGCGCCATCGCCTGAGCCGGTGGGGTCCAGGCGGAGGATCTCAGCAGCGATAGAGGATGGCGCCCCAATTGAGACCGCTGCCGAGACCGACGAAACAGACAAGGTCGCCGGGTTTGGCGCGGCCCTGCTCGAGGGCTTCGTGGAAGGCGATGGGGATGGTGGCGGCGGTAGTGTTGCCGTACTTCTGGATATTGTTGAAGACCTTGTCGTCGGGCAGCCCGAGGCGTTTCTGCACGCCCTCGTTGATCCGCAGGTTGGCCTGGTGCATGATCACGAGATCGAGATCGTCGAGCGTGAGTCCGTTGCGCTCGAGGATTTCGAGGGTGACCTTGGGCATGAAGGTGACGGCTAAGGCGTAGACCTTGCGGCCCTCGACGATGGGAATGTAATCGCCCGAGTGGAACATGTCGGGGTGGAAGTACGGCCGGAAGGCCGAGCCGCCGGCCTTGGTCCAGAGCCGTTCGGCCTCATTGCCGTTGGTGTGGAGCAGGCAGTCGATGATGCCTCGGCTGTCGTCCTCGGTGGCCTCGACGACGACCGCACCCGCGCCATCGCCGAAGAGCACCACCCGATCCCGGTTCGAGGTGTTGGCGGCGTAGTCCTCATCCGAAACCGGGCCCTCGGTCTCACCGGTCGCCACCGCCCAGCTCTCTTTGCTCCAGGGGACGAGGCAGGCGTGCGCCTCGGCGCCGACGACGAGAATCCGGCGGCTCTGGCCGGAACGGATGAGCGCGTCGGAAAGCTGCAGGGCGTAGACGAAACCGGCGCACTGCTGGCGGATGTCGAGGCAGGGGATTTCCTCGAGACCGAGCTTGCGTTGGATGAACGGCGCCGAACCGGGAAAGAAATAGTCGGGCGTCATGGTGGCGACGACGAGGTAGTCGATGTCGGATGGCTCGAGACCGGCGGCGGCGATGGCCCGCGCGGCTGCCGGGGTCGCAAGGTCGGAGGTCGCCTGGTCGGGGGCGGCGTAGTGGCGTTGCTCGATACCGCTGCGGACCCTGATCCACTCGTCGGATGTGTCCATGAGCTTGCTCATGGTGTCGTTGTCCACCCGCATCTCGGGGATGTACATCCCAGTCCCGGTGATAACAGCGCGCATGGGCGTCTCCTTCGCGACGTACTATAGCTGAGCGTGCCCGGTGGCCGTACTCGATCCCGATCCCGTGCCCGCGTCCGAGTCCATATTCGCGTGTGTGCCTACTGATGCAATGATCTTGCGAATCGTCATCTACGAGTTTGAAACACGAAGCACACTAAGAACCACCAAGATCCCACAAAGCATCGCATGATTGACCCGGGCCCTTTCCGACCCGGAATGGGTGATGACTGCCGTGTCCTTGCGATCGGGTCTGAAGCGCTCTTTGTGGTTACTTTGTGGGTCTTCGTGATCTTTGTGTTTCAATTGCGCTTGCTTCGCGTTCTTAGCGTCTTGGCGGTTCGATCAGTTCTCTCGTGATATCGTTCCGCCCGTGAGCGGTGGAATCTCGATCTCGTTTTCCGACGTGGCCAAACGCTACGATCTGCGGGTGGTCTTTCGGGCGGTTTCCGGCGAGGCTCGACCCGGTGAGGCCCTCATCATCACCGGCCCCAACGGCTCAGGAAAATCGACGTTGTTGGCGATCCTGTGCGGACTCCTGCGTCCGACCAAAGGCGTCGTGCGCTACCGGACGCAGGGCGGAGACGATCTTCCCCGCGAAGAGTGGGGCCGTCACATCGGAGTCGTCGCCCCCTCGATGGCTGTTTACGAAGAACTCACGGCTCTCGAGAATCTGCGTTTTTACGCCCGTGTCCGCGGGCTTGCCCTCGAGGATGCCGATCACCGGGTCCTGCTCGAACGGGTCGGTCTCGACCCCGATCGGAGCACCCTGGTTCGCGGATACTCGACGGGGATGGCGCAACGCCTCAAGATCGCCCAGGCGCTGCTGCATTCGCCGTCGGTGCTCTTTTTTGACGAGGCGAGCTCGAATCTCGACCCGTCCGGCCAGGACTGGCTCGAGGATCATGTCCGATCGCTGATCGATGAAGGCCGGACAGTGGTCCTGGCCACCAATGACCGTCGCGAGATGACCTGGGGGAGTCGGAATGTCACGCTGGTTGGCTGAGGCGCTGGCGGTTGCCGCCAAGGACCTGCGCGCCGAGTTCCGCACCCGGGTGGCGCTCAACTCTCTCGCCCTTTTCGCGCTGACCACCCTGGCCGCGGTGTCCTACACCATCGGACCTTACAGGCTGGCAGAGGAGGATCGCCCCTTCCTGCTCTCGGTTCTGCTGTGGATCGTGATCTTCTTCGCCGCCCTCGCCGGTCTCGACCGGAGCTTTGTCAAGGAGGAGGAGAGCCACACGGCGCCGCTGCTCCGCCTGGCCGCGGCGCCGACGGTGGTCTGGGCCGGGAAGCTGCTCTACAACCTGGTTCTGATCTTTGTTCTGATGGCCATGTTGGCGCCGCTGTTCTGCGTCCTCATGGGTTTCGAGATCGCCATGCCGTGGCGATTCGTCGTGGTTCTCGCGGTCGGTGGATACGCCCTGGCGGTGATCACCACCATCGTCGCAGCCATCATCGCCCAGGCGCTGACCCGTGGCGCGCTCTTCTCGGTGCTGTCATTGCCGCTTCTGTTGCCGCTGCTGATCATCGTGATCGAGGGAACCAGGGCGGTGGCGACGGGCGATCTCGATGCCTACTCCGAAAGTCTTCGAGCCATGATCACAATGGCCGGGGCGATGACCATCGTTTCGGCGTTTCTCTTTCCCGTTGTATGGCGCGACTAGGGCCTGCAATGGAATGCGATGACGATGTGTTGTGGATCTAGTATCCTGGTCGCCTGAAAAGCGACCGGGTCGCAGCTGGAGGATTGTCTGGTGAATCGGGTTGGTTCGGCCCTCAAGTGGTTTCTCTTTGTCTGGATGATCGTCGTCATCTGGGCCGCCTTTATGTGGATCCCTTCCGCTCAGGGCTTCAAGGGCGAGTCTTCCCGAATCGTCTTCTTCCACGTTCCGACCGCGTGGGTCGCGACTCTCGCCTTCCTGGTGTCGTGCATCGCCTCGGGGATGTACCTGTGGCGCCGGGAACCCAAGTATGATTTCGGCGCCGCCGTCAGCAACGGTCTCGGTCTTCTCTATGCGGTCCTGGCAACGGTGACCGGGGCGATCTTCGCGAAGATCATGTGGGGCGCCTACTGGAACTGGGACCCCCGTCAGACCTCGATCACCATTCTGCTGCTCATCTATGCCGCCTATTTTGCGCTGCGGTCGGCGGTGGCCGACCCCGAGAAACGGGCGACCCTTTCGGCTGTCTATTCGATTCTCGCCTTCGTCACGGTGCCGTTTCTCATGTTCATCGTGCCGAGGATCTATTTTTCACTGCATCCCGATGTCATGACCAACGCCGACCCGGACAACAGCCTGGATTCGGCGCACCTGAAGGTGCTGCTCGCCTCGCTCGCGGGGTTTACGGGCTTGTCTGTATGGTTATATAGTGTTGGAACCCGGATCGAGAAGATCCGCCACCGACGTCGGCAGGAGGTACTGTAGATGTCTGATCTGACCGGAATCATGGCCGTGACCATGATCATTTGGATTGGTCTCTTCGCCTATGTCTACCGACTCGACCGAAAAGTGAGTCAACTGGAGGACTGATGTCTGACCCGAAAAAGCAACGCCGCGTGTGGTACTTCGTGGGCGGCGTTTTGATCGTGGCGTTTCTCGCCTATGGAGCCACGTCGTTCAAGTCCAACCTGACCCCGTATGTCACCTTCGAGGAGGCGCAAAAGGCGCCCCGCAAGGTGCAGGTCGCCGGTGGTCTGGTCCCCGACTCCACCATCTACCTCGAGGAGTCGGAGACGCTTCAGTTCGGCATGGTGGAAGAGGACGGCGACACGATGACCGTGCTCTACAAGGGTACAAAGCCGGGGAACTTCGAGGAAGCGATCCAGATCGTCGCCATCGGGACCTATTCCGAGGGGGCATTTCATGCGAACCAGCTGCTGGTCAAATGCCCTTCGAAGTATCAGGGCCTGGAAGAGGCGCCGAGAAGCTACGGCTCCGAAACCTAGCCGCGTGCCTCCCGGTGCGCGCTTTTCGTAATTGATTGCCGCCGAGCTCCGGCACCGGCCATGAGCTCCAGCTGAGAGGAGATCTTATGTACGTACCCGGCACTGTGCTGCTGTGGATGGCGTTTTTACTCGGCGTCGGCTCCACCGTCGCCTATGGCCTTTCGATCCGTGATCTTGAAAAATGGCGGTCCATAGCCCGTCAATCGTATGGTCTGATGACCGCAGCGGTCGTGGTTGCCTCGGCCATTCTCATGTACCTGCTCGTGACCCACGATTACAGGTTGCATTACGTCTGGGCGTACTCGGACAATATGTTGGACACGAAGTACCTGATCTCCACTTTCTGGGGTGGTCAGGAGGGCAGCTTCCTGCTGTGGATCTTCTGGGGCGTCCTGCTCGGGCTGCCGCTGATTCGTTTCGCCAGGGCCTACGAGTCGCGGGCCATGATCTTCTACAACATGACGATCCTCTCGCTGATCATGCTGCTGCTCAAACAGGATCCCTTCCGGTTCCACGAGGGGCTCACCGCCGCCATGCTGCCCATGGACGGCCAGGGCCTCAACCCGCTCCTGCAGAACCCGTGGATGGTGATCCACCCGCCGATCATGTTCATCGGCTACGCCTCGCTCGCGGTGCCCTTCTCCTTCGCCATGGCGGCGCTCTGGATGAAGAAATACGACGAGTGGACCAAGGTCTCGATGCCTTGGGTGCTGTTGTCGATGGTGACCCTGGGCACCGCCATCATGCTCGGTGGCTACTGGGCATACGAGACCCTCGGTTGGGGCGGCTATTGGGGTTGGGATCCGGTCGAGAACGCATCGTTGGTGCCCTGGTTGGCCACTGCGGCCCTGACCCACGGGATGTTGCTGCAGCGCGGGCGCAATCGCTTTCGTCGGCTCAACCTGGTGCTCGCCGTGGCGGCGTATCTTCTGGTCGTCTACGCCACCTTCCTGACCCGATCCGGCGTCCTCGGAGACTTCTCGGTCCACTCCTTTGTCGATCTCGGCATCACCGGTTGGCTGGTTTTCAACATGGGGTTCTTCCTCTTCGCCTCGATCGCGCTGCTCGCCACGCGCTGGCGTGAGATTCCCAGCGAGGTGGGTGAAGAGCCGTTCATTTCGCGGACGATCTTCTTCGTGGTCGGGATCCTGCTCTTCATCCTCATCGGCCTGGTCGTTCTCCTTGGAACCTCGGCGCCCCTGATCTCGCGGATCTGGGGCGAACCCGCCCAGGTCGGACCCGAGTTCTACAACGCCATGGGCTTCTGGATCGCCGTCGCCTTCGCCGTCTTCCTCGGCGGGACCCCGTTCCTGGCCTGGAGCCGCACCCGCAAGGGCGCCGTCAAGGTCCTCGGCGGGACCCTCGCGGTGACCGCCGCGGTCCTCGTTCTCGCCGCGTTTCTCGGTCTGTCGAATTGGATGGCCTACGTCTATGTCGGCGCGGTGGTCTTCAATATCGTCGCCAACGGCTGGGCGGTGCTCGACTACGGTAGAAACAAACGCTGGCGGCTCGCCGGCGGACCCATCGCCCACGTCGGGATGGGGCTGATGATGCTCGCGTTCCTGACCACGGGTTGGCTCGATCAACAGGGCAAGATCCGACTCCACCAGGATCAGCCGGCCGAGATCCTCGGCTACACCATGACCTTCCGCGGCGTCGAAAAGCCGACACCCATGGCGCGCGACGCGATGGTCGTGGAGATCACCGATGAACGGGGCAGGAACTTCGTCCTCAAACCCAAGATGTGGGTCAACAAAAAATCCAACCAACTCATCGCGAACCCGGATATCAAAACCTTCCTCACCATGGACCTCTATATCGCCCCGGTGGAGTTCGAGCCCGGCACAGAGTCGCCGCCGAGCGGGCAGTTCATGCTCGGCAAGGACCAGCCGCAGCAGTTCAACGACTGGACGTTGACCTTCCTCGGCTTCGACCTGTCCAAGCAGAGTTCCATCGCCGGCGCGCTCACCGTCGGGGTGGCGGTCCAGCTCGAGCGACCCGACCACGAAACGGTGGTCCTCGAACCGACCATCATCTCCACCGACCAGGGTGTCGAGCCGATCGCGGTGGACATTCCGGGGGTTCCCGGTGCGCGCCTGCGCTCCACCGGGATGAATGTCGACTCGGGTCTGGTCCGGGTCGAAATCCTCGGTCTCGGGGGCGGCATCGCCCGCACCGCCGTCATGAACAAGGGCGAGACCCTCGCCTATGAGAACCTCAAGATCACCTTCTCGGACTTCGATCTCTCCGATTTCGACCCCGAGGCGGGCAAGATCCACTTCGGCGTGGTCTTCGATGTCGAAATGGACGGAACCCACATGGAGGTCGTGCCGACCTTCAAGGGCGGCAGGGGCGGCGAGCCGGTCATCACCCCGGCCATGGTGCCCGGTTCCGGCGGCATCACCCTGAGCCCGGGACGCATCGACGCCGAGAACGGCACCGTCCAGGTCCAGGTCTACGACCCGAGCCTGCCGGCCACCGGGCCCGCGGCCGGCTTCGCTGGTGATCGATGTCTCGACCAAACCGCTCATCGGACTGGTTTGGATCGGCACCCTGATGGTCATGGCCGGGATCTCGTCGCCATCGCGCTGCGCGGCAAAGACGTCGCCTGGATGAACTCGCCGGGATGGGGTGGTTTGTGCATGGCCATCAGTGATAATCCTCGTAGTCGACGACGAATACGTCTCCGCCTTCAAAGGAAAACACGATTCGCCAGTTTCTGTTCAGGTCGATCGCCCAAGCCCGGCTCGATCGCCCTTCAGAGGATGAAGGCGGAATCCGGGGAGATCCATATCCTCGATGCAGGTCGCGGTGTCGAGAGCGGCCAGACGCATCCGGAGCGTCTCCTCGTGACCAGGGTGAATTCCGGCTTTGCTGCCGGTTCGTAGTACCGCTGCAGCCCCTTGTGTCGGAAGGTCCTGATCACGGGTATTATTGTAGCATATTGCGCAACACGCAATATTGTGGGTGTTCCCTCCGTCGATCCGACCGGATACCATGGCTGAAGATGTTCCAGCAGGTTGAATCTCTCAGCGACGCCCTCGGTACCTATCTCGGTATTTCCGAGGCGTCCTTCGACAAGGTCATCCTTTCGTTTTTCCTGATGCTGTTGCTGATGGTGCTGCGTCGGGCGACAGCTTTCGTGCTCGAGCGCCGGATTGAGGACTCGGCTCGACGCTACATCGCCACCAAAACCATCGACTATCTGCTCGGCCTGGCGTCGCTGCTCATCCTGCTGAGAATCTGGCTCGGTGGAATTTCCGGGTTGGCGGCGTCCATCGGAATCATCTCGGCCGGTCTCGCCATCGCGCTCCACGCGCCGCTGGCCAATCTCGCCGGCTGGGTCTTCCTCGCCATCCGCCGGCCGTTCGTCGTCGGTGATCGGATCCAGATCGGCGACCACGCCGGCGACGTCATCGATATGCGTCTCTTCGCCTTCTCGCTGGTCGAGATCGGCAACTGGGTCAAGGCCGACCAGAGCACCGGCCGCATCCTCCACATTCCCAACGGCCAGGTCTTCCAGCAGACAGTGGCCAATTACACCCAGGGTTTCAGTTTCATCTGGGACGAGATGCCGATCACCGTGACCTTCGAGAGCGATTGGCGAAAGGCGAAACAGATCCTCACCGAGATCGTCCAGCGCCACAGCGTGATCAAGAGCGAGCATGCGCAGCAGGAGGTCCGCAAGGCCGCGAGCAAGTTCCTCATCAGGTACGAGCACCTGACACCCATCGTCTGGACCTCGGTGGTCGACATCGGGGTGACGCTGACGATCCGGTTTCTCACCGATCCGCGCCGCCGGCGCTCCATCGAGAATGCGATCTGGGAGGATGTCCTCGACGCCTTCTGGGCGGCCGACGACATCGACTTCGCCTACCCCACGGTGCGCTACTACGACAACCGGGGCGAGGGCAAACCGGGGCGACCGCCCGATGCGGGATCATGACCTGGTCCGAGGGGGGTCGTTTTTGATCGATACTCCGGGCTGCCCGGAAGCCTGAGGTCCGACCGACCACGGAGAACGAAATGGAGACCGAGATGCAGATCTTTCCCCGCCGACATGCGCCGGGAACCGCGCCGGGAACACTCGGTGTGGTCAGGCCGCCGACGGAACCGATCCGATCGCGTCTCACGGCATTCGATCCGGCGACGCTGGTCGAGACCGAGGTCGCCGGGCCGGAGGAGATGTCGAAGGCGGCTCCCGGCCTGACGCTGTGGTTGGATGTCGAGGGTCACGACCTCGAGCTCATCAGCGCACTTGGTGCGCGGCTCGATATTCACGCCCTCGCGTTGGAGGACGTGCTCAACGTCGGTCAGCGCACCAAGAGCGAGGATTTCGGCGACTCCCTTTTTGTCGTATTGGACCATTTCTTTATCGACGATGACACCGGAACCGTGGCCAAGGATCAGATCAGCCTGGTGATCATGCCTGATGGAGTGCTCTCGGTCAGGGAGCGCCGGAGCGATCTCTTCGAACCCGTCCGGGAACGGCTGAGGATCGACAACTCCCGGTTGCGGGGCGGTGGCTCCGGTTATCTTGCCTATGCGCTCATGGACACGGTTGTGGACCACCTCTTCCCGGTCCTCGAGGCCATCGGCGACCGAATCGAGGATGTCGAGGAGACGCTCCTCGACGGCCGGTCGGAGGATCTCGGTACGCTGCACGAACTCAAGCGCGAACTCCTGGTGCTCCGCAAGTCGATCTGGCCGCTCCGCGACATGCTCAACGGGATCCACCGCGGCGAGAGTGAGCTCTTCGACAACGAGACCCGGCTCTATCTTCGCGATGTCGTCGATCACGCAGCCAGGGCGGTGGACATCGTCGAGACCCTGCGGGAGATGGTCTCCTCCTTGATGGACCTCCACCTCTCGAGTATCTCGAACCGGATGAACGAGGTCATGAAGGTCTTGACCATCATCGCAACGATCTTCATCCCGCTGTCGTTCATCACCGGGTTGTACGGCATGAACTTCGACCGTTCGGCGAGTCCCTGGAACATGCCCGAGCTCGGCTGGTACCTGGGATATCCTTTCGCCCTCGGTGTGATGGCCGCCGTCGTCGTCGCCCTTCTCGTGTTTTTTCGCAAACGGGGGTGGATCTGACGCAATTCGTCCGGCGAATTGCGTAGAATCCCCCAGTGACCCAACGCAAGGTCCTCTTCTGGATCGCGATTCTCTACTTCGCCGAAGGCCTGCCCTTCGGTATCGCCTACGATGTCTGGCCGGTCTTCTTCCGGGTGCACGGGGTGTCGCTGCGCGAGATCGGGCTCATGAGCCTGCTCTCGTTGCCGTGGACATGGAAGATGCTCTGGGCGCCGTTGGTCGATCGCTACGGGTCTCGCCAGCAGTGGATCACCGCAGCACTGTTTGTGCTCGGGGCGACGACCATCGCCATCATCCCGCAGGATGCGTCCGAACCGTCGTGGCTCATGTGGGGGTTGCTGTTGCTCTTCACCACCGCCTCGGCGACCCAGGACATCGCCATCGACGCTTACGCGGTCGATGTGGCGACGCCGGAAACCACCGGGAGCATCAACGGGGTGCGGGTTTCGGCGGCGCGAATTGCGCTCCTGGCCGGGGGCGGCGGGATGATTTTCCTCGCCGATTACACCGGCTGGACCGTCCTGTGGTTTGTCCTGGCCGGGTTGTTCATCGGCCTGGCGGCCCTGACCTGGCTCAGCCCACGGGTCCCGCTCGAGGAGTCGTCGCGGCGTCACGCCATCGGTCCCGTGCTGCGCTGGGCCTTCCGCTGGGAGATGCTCCCCGTGGTCGCCTTCATCCTGCTCTACAAGCTCGGCGACTCGACCTTGGGCCGGATGGTCAAACCGTTCTGGGTCGACCGCGGCTACTCCTTGGCCGAGATCGGCGCCATCTCGGTTTCGCTCGGGGTTGTTCTGACGATCCTCGGCGCCCTGACCGGCGGCTGGTTCACCAACAAGCGGGGGATCTTCCAGGCCCTGCTCTGGCTCGGCCTCTCGCAGATGATCTCCAACCTCGGGTATGTCGCGGTGGCCGTCTTCGATCTGCCGCGCGAGAGCATCTATGTCGCTTCGATGATCGAGAGCTTCACCCAGGGGCTCGGGACCGCCGCCTTTCTGTCCTTTCTGATGAACCTGTGCGACAAGGAGCACGCGGCGAGCCAGTACGCCATCCTGTCGGCGCTCTTCGCTCTCACCCGCGACGTCGTCGGCGCCTTCTCAGGGCTCGGTGTCGAAGCCTGGGGCTACGCCGCCTACTTTGCGGCGACGACGGCGCTCGCCCTGCCCGGTCTCGCGCTGCTTGCCATTGGTTCGACCGAGGATCCGCGAGGGTGACGCCGATCGCGCCGCCTAGTCGGCCGCGGTCGCCTGTGTGCTACGCTCGCGCGAAGAGTCAAACCCGGATATCAAAGCTGTTTGGGTGAGTCGTGGCAACGACAAGGAGAGCAGAACTGAAACCGAGACGCAAGGACACCGGCTCGAAGCAACGCCTGCCGGTCATCGGTTGGCGTGAATGGGTTGCCCTGCCGCAGCTCGGGATCGCCTTTATCAAACCGAAGATCGACACCGGTGCGCGCTCCTCGTCGCTGCACGCCTCCGGGGTGGAGGAGTTCCACAAGGGCGACACGCTTTTTGTCCGGTTCCGGGTCCACCCGATCCAGCGCAACCGGGAGTTCGGGGTCAAGGCCGAGGCGGAGGTCCTGGAGTACCGCAATGTCAAGAGCTCGAGCGGTCAGAAGAGCCGGCGCCCGGTGATCCTCACCGAGATCGAGATCCTCGGCCAGCGCTGGCCCATCGAGCTGACCCTGGCCGATCGCGACGAGATGGGTTTTCGCATGCTGCTCGGGCGCGAGGCCATCCGCGGGCGGTTTCTGGTCGATGCCGGCAAGTCGTACTACGGCGGGAAACCCTCGGCGAAGCGAAGAAGAAGAAGATCCCGCAAACGCCGAGGCAGGAGCGCCGCCCGGCACATCGAAGCATCCGGCCCGGAAGCCGAGCCGGGAAGAGGAATAGAATGAAACTCGCGATTCTGTCGTGCAACCGAAAGTGCTACAGCAGCCGAAGGCTGCGTGAAGCGGCCGAAGACCGAGGGCACAAGGTCAAGGTCCTCAACACCCTCAGGTTCTCCCTCGATCTCGAAGAGGGCCGGCCGAGCCTCAACTTCCGATCGAAGGAGTTGAGCCACTACGACGCCGTTCTGCCGCGGATCGGCGCGTCGATCACCTTCTTCGGGACCGCGGTCGTTCGCCAGTTCGAACAGATGGACGTCTTCTGCGCCAACTCGTCGGCGGGGATCTCCAACTCGCGGGACAAGCTGCGGAGCCTGCAGATTCTGAGCCGCCACAAGATCGGGATGCCGCCGACGACCTTTGTCCGGGACAAGAAGGATGTGCTGCCGGCCATCGAAAGGGTCGGCGGCGCCCCGGTCATCATCAAGCTCCTCGAGGGGACCCAGGGCGTCGGCGTGATCCTCGCCGACTCGGCCAAGATCGCCGAGGCGATCATCGAGACCCTGCAGAGCACCAAGCAGAACGTCCTGGTGCAGAGGTTCGTCGCCGAGAGCAAGGGCCGGGACATCCGGGCGTTTGTCGTCGGCGACCAGGTCGTCGCGGCCATGCGCCGGGTCGCGCAGGGGCAGGAGTTCCGCAGCAACGTCCACCGCGGCGGCCAGACCGAGCCCGTGGAGCTCGACGAGGAATACAGCGCAACGGCGATCCGGGCGGCGCAGATCATGGGTCTGCGGGTCGCCGGCGTCGACATGCTCGAGGGCAAGGACGGTCCGCAGATCCTCGAGGTGAACTCGTCGCCCGGGCTCGAGGGGATCGAAAGCTGCACCCAGCTCGATGTCGCGGGCGCGATCATCGACTACATCGCCGCCCAGGTCGACTTCCCCGAGATCGACATCCGCCAGCGTCTGACCGTGAGCCGCGGCTTCGGTGTCGCCGAGATCCACATCCCCGAAGGATCCGAGTACGTCGGCAAGGAGATCAGGCAGTCGGGGCTGCGGGATCAGGACATCAACGTCCTGACCCTGTACCGGGGGACCACCGTCATTCCCAACCCGCGCTCGAGCAGGGTCCTGGAACCGGGTGATCGTCTGCTGTGTTTCGGCAAGCTCGATTCCATGCGGGCGATGGTCCCCGAGAAGGCCCGCAAGCAGACGAAGGCCGGCCGCCGAGGCCCTGACCTCGAGGACTCCCGATCCGAAGCCGACTCGCCGCGACCGCGCCGCGCCGAAGTCGACGCCGACGAGCAGGGCCCGAGTGGGCGCCGCGTGAAGACGACTGATTCCGGTCAGAAGAGGAATCGATGACACCATCAGACAAGAAGCACGAGGACGATCGAAGAGTGGGACGGCGTGACCATCGCTCCGGGCGAAAGTCGCGACCTCAAGCTCAAGATCAGCGAGAGCTTCAGCGGGATGACGGTCAAGATCCCGTTGCACGTGCGCCGCGGGCTCGAAGACGGACCGGTTGTCTTCGTCACCGCGGCGCTGCACGGCGACGAGATCAACGGCACCGGCGCGGTGCGTGCCCTGGTTCGGGACGAGTCGTTTCAGCTCAGAGCCGGATCGGTCATCCTGGTCCCGGTGCTCAACCTGCCGGGCTTCGACCGGCACTCGCGATACCTGCCCGACCGCCGGGACCTCAATCGGTGCTTTCCGGGCTCGACAACGGGCAGCCTGGCGAGCCGGTTGGCGCGATCGATCTTCGACGAGATCGTCCGGCGCTCCGACTACGGCATCGATCTCCACACCGCGGCGGTCCGGCGGACCAATGTGCCGACGGTGCGCGCCGACATGTCGAACCCGGAGGTGCGGCGGATCGCCGAGGCGTTCGGCTGCGAGCTCATCCTCAACAATACGGGGCCGAAGAAAGGGCTTCGTCCGGAGGCCTGCTCCGCCGGCTGTCCGACCATCGTGCTCGAGGGCGGCGAGGTGTGGAAGGTCGAGCCGACCATCGTCGAGTGCGCGGTGCAGGGGATCAAGAACGTGCTCATCGAGCTCGGGATGATCGACGGCGTTCCGGTCAGGCCGAGGCACCAGATCACGGTCAAGAAGACCAAATGGGTGCGCGCCGAGCGCGGCGGTTTTCTCCAGTTCCACGTCGCGCCGGGCGAGATCGTCGAGCAAGGGCCAGCCGCTGGCCTCCAACACCAGCCTGCTCGGCCGGGAGCAGAACATGCTCGACGTCGCCCTTCGACGGCGTGGTCCTCGGGATGACGACGCTGCCCGCGGTCAGTCCCGGCGAGCCGGTCTGTCACATCGGCAAGATGATGAAGGCCACCAGGCGAGCCATTGAAAACGAGGCCGGTGATGCCGACGACAGTCTGCACCAGCGCGTGCTGGAGGATCTGGCGGCCAACGTCACGGTGGTCGAACCCACGGAATCGTCGGATTAGAGCATCCCTGATAGCAGGGTCGCGATACCCAGGAAGCTGAAGAACCCGACCACATCGGTGACCGTAACCTGTTTCACGGATGGTGGCGGATTCTCAACCGTCCCCACGCGTTGTGCCTGACCGGATCTATGGGATCTCGTCTGGGCTCGTGATCGCGGATGATGGATGGAGGAGCTGGGCGGGCGTCAGAAGACCTCCGGAGATCAGCAGCTTGACGCCCTGCTCGACGGTGATGTCGAGGACTTCGAGTTCGCGCTGCGGCAGCGCGACGAGGAATCCGGTGGTGGGGTTCGGGGTGGTGGGCACGAAGACCAGGGCCGAGGGCTCGTCGCTGAACACGGTGGGACCGGCGAACTCCCTGGTGACGAACCCGACCGATCGGAGGCCATGGCGCGGAAAATCGAGGAGAACGACCTTCTTGAAGTCCGAGGTACCGCGAATCTGGATGGCTTCGGTGATCTGCCGCGCGCCCTGGTAGACCGGACTCAGCAGCGGGATTCCGGACACCCGGCGTTCAAAGGCGTCGAGCAGGCGTCCGCCGAGGATGTTGGTGGCGAGGATGCCGAGCACGAAGAGCGCGATGATGAACACGACAAAGCCGAGACCGGGGATCTCGGCCCCGAAGATCCGTTGCGAGATCGGCAGAAACCACTGGTCGAGGAGGCGAAAAATGAAGCGCGCGAAAAACAGCGTGATGACCATGGGCAGAACGACGAGAAAACCGACCGCAAACCGTCGCCGGATCCACCGCCCGGCGCGCCGGAAAGCAGGTCCCTCCTCGGTCTCGCGTTCGGCGAGTCTGCGGTAGAACCCGTCGTTCTGAGGAGTGCCTTCAGTCATGACGCCTCCCATTGTAGCGCTGGCCGGTTGCCGTCGCCCGCCGGCAAGGGTGACTCCAGCTCTACGAAGCCGGATCGACGGTGGTCTGGATCGAGAAGCCGGAGACGAGGCCGGCCGCGATCTCCGACTCGACGGGAGAGAGGCGACCGGGGGCGAGTTCGATCTCCAGATGATCGGCGAGGGCCTGGACCACGGCGGGTCCGATCTGAGCCGATGTGACGGTGTCCCCGAGTTCGGCGGAAAGGGTGGTCACGTGCGGCCGCAGGCTCGAGTCGTCGGCCAGCCCCATGGCGCCGGCCTGGAGCCGGCCGTCCCAATCGAGGAGGATCGCGCCGTGCTGCAAGATGCAACCGGCGTGGGCGCGCATGGCGGAGCCGACGAGCTTGCGTCCCGCCGCCACCACCTCGCCATCGGCGGGCGCCTCGAAGCAGGGAATCGTGCTCGTCGGGTTGGGCAGGCGGAGATTGACCTCGCCGCCGGTGAGTTCGGCGTCGATTCCGAGCGAGCGGCACGCCCGAACGAGACCGCCGCAGATCAGACGGTAGGCTTCCTGCAGTGCGGTGGGAAGGGGAGGAGCGCCGAGGGGCGCCACCACCGAGTAGGTGAGCTCGAGGTGGTGGAGCAGGGCTCGACCACCGGTTGGCCGCCGGACCACGTCGATGGCCTCGCGCCGGCAGAAGTCGAGATCGACGGCGTCAAGACCCTGGTGTTTGCCGAGGGTGAGGCAGGGCGGGTCCCAGCCGTAGAGCCGCAGGGTGGGTGGCGCCTGACCGGCCGACACCGCCTCGAGCACGGCCATGTCTCGGGCCATGTTGTGGGCGCCGGGAAGTTCGCCGTCGATGATCAGACGCCAGGCCATAGTGGGGAGGACTTTAGCATCTATGAGGGAGAGGCAGATCGAGGCCGATTTGGTTGCATGAAATCGGACGGGTCGCTTCTGGTTTGTCGACAAATCGGAACTATACTATTTCGGTTCATTTCAACGTTGCTGGGAATACGAACCGGAAGGATGCGCGAGTGAACCACGACCACGATCGTTTGTCCGATCCCGAGACCACGCCGGCGATCGGAACCACTCCGATTCTCGACGGCGTCGCCTCGCAACCGCTCGTGCTGCCGCGGGAGCTCGAGGCGGAGCGGCGGATCGCGAGCGATCACGGACGCCGATCTCGACGAACGTCTCGAGGCCTTCGAGAACATCATCGACTCCGAGATCGGCGACACCCAGCTCGACCCGCGCCCGCAACATCGAGCGCGAGACCGGGTTGCGGCAGCTCTATCTCAAGTTCGACGGCGGCAACCCGACCGGGACCCAGAAGGACCGGATCGCGTTCGCCCAGGCGATGGACGCGCTGCGCCGGGGATTCGACACGATGACCGGCGCCACCTGCGGCAACTACGGCGCGGCCCTGGCCCTGGCGGCCTCGTTCGCCGGCCTGCGCTGCGTGATCTTCGTTCCGCGAGAGCTACCACAGCCGGCGGGTGGAGGAGATGCGGCGGATACGGCGCCGAAATCGTCGATCGCTCCGGGCGACTACGAGGCGGCGGTCGAGGCGTCGCGAGAGCAGGCCGCAGCCGAGGAGCTCTACGACGCCAACCCCGGCGGCGCCAACATCCCGATCCAGCTGCGCGCCTACGGCGAGATCGCGTACGAGATCTACGACGAACTCCGCGACGCCCCGGCGGCGGTGGCGGTGCCGGTCTCCAACGGGACGACCCTCGCCGGGATCGCCAAGGGTTTCCAGAGCCTCTACCGCCGCGGCAAGACCTCGCGGATTCCGCGGATGATCGCCGGGTCGTCGTATCGCAAGAACCCCATCGTGGAGTCCTTCCTCAAGAACCACGACGAGTGCCAGGATCTCGATCCGACGAAGATCCGCGAGACCGCGGTCAACGAGCCGCTCATCAACTGGCACTCCATCGACGGCGACGCGGCGCTCGACGCGATCCGCGCAGACCGGCGGTTGGGCGGCCTATGCCAGCGACCGGGCGATGACGCGGTATCGCGCGGATGATCAGCTCGAGCGAAGGCCTCAACGTGCTGCCGGCATCGACGGCGGGCTCATCGCCCTGCTCGAGGGCCACTCCCGCAGTGAACTCGCCCAGCGATCGTTACGTCGTCGTTCTCACCGGGAGGACGATAATGCCGGCACGTATCGACTCAGTTCGACGAACGAGCCGACTCTCGAATCAGGAGGAACTGTCATGACGCACGAATTCCCCGAAGGCAACGCCATCGTCTACTGCGAAGGCGCCTTCGCAACGACCAACGGCAAGACCGCCCACGGTCTGGTTCGCCGCAGCCGTCGCTACCGGGTGCTGTCGGTGGTCGACTCGCGTCCACGCCGGCAAGGACGCCGGCGAGGTTCTCGACGGCCGGCCGGCCGGGATCCCGGTCGAGAAGGACATGCATCGTCACGCCTACCGCGACGCCCTGGCCGACGATCGTCGAACCGACCCACCTGGTGATCGGGCTCGCTCCCGACGGCGGTCGGCTCGAGCGCCGCGGCGCGGTCCGACATTCGCCGCGGCATCCGCCTGGGTCTCAACGTCGATTCGGGGCTCCACGACTACCTCACCGACGACTCCGAGATCGCGGCGCTGGCGGACGGACCACGGGGTCACGCTTCGCGACGTCCGCAAGCCGCCGCCGGTGAGCGAGCTGCACTTCTTCAGCGGCAAGATCGCCGAGGTCGGCAGCTTCAAGGTCGCCGATTCTCGGGACCGACTCGGCGGTCGGCAAGCGGACCACGGCCTGGCTCCTCGTCGATGCCTCTCGATGCGCGGGCCTGAGGCCGAGCTGGTCGGCACCGGGCAGACGGCCTGGTTGCAGGGGGCGCAGCACAGCATCGTCCTCGACTCGCTGGTCAACGATTTCGTCGCCGGTGAGATCGAGCACGCCGTCTGGACGCGCGTGGACCGAGAGCTCGCCCGACGTGATCGTCATCGAGGGTCAGGGGAGCCTGATGAACCCGGCCTATCCCGGCGGCTACGAGATCCTCGCCGCCGGGCGACCGGATGTCGTGGTCCTGCAGCACGCTCCGGCCCGGAAGGAGTACGACGGGTTTCCCGGGCAACGCGATGCACCCGCTGGATCGCCAGATCCAGGCCATCGAGCTGGTCTCCGGCCGACCGGTGGTCGCCATCACCCTCAACCACGAGGACCTCGACCGACGCGAGATCGATCGCGACGCTGCGAGCGAGATCGCGCGCGACACCGGGCTGCCGGTCTTCGACGTGCTGCGCGACGGCGCCGCGGCCGCTGGTCGAGGTCGATCCGCAGCCCGGTCCGCGACGACGAGCTGAAGGATCGGGCAGTGGGATGCCATGAGCAGACTCTCGATTCTCTGATGGTCATCGACCGGCTCGAGGTGGCCCGGTCGCGGTCGAGCAGCGCCGGCTTGTGGCGCCGTACCGCGTCGTCGTCGGCGACAACCGAGGAGACGCACCGAACTCATCTATCGCTACGAAGAGGACGGTCTTCGATCCGGACGATCCGTCGAGCCTCAACCTCGCCTCGATGATCGCCGCCCAGGTCGCGCTCAACTACGGTCTGTTCTGCCGCGAGATCGTCTTTCACGGCCCGTTCGACCGTCACGACCGGCGGCTCCTGCACGAGATGGCGGCCAACACGGCCCGCGAGATCTACGTCAAGAAGTTCCTCGAGCCGAACCCGTTTCTGCTGCCGCGAGGCGGCCGCGTCTCGAGCCGGAGAAGCGCGACGAGCTATCTTCAGGCGCCGGCTGGTCTTCCCGGACGCCGAGTCGCAGCGGATCCACCGGCTGGGACGACCGATCCGCGGGCGCCACGCCATTCTCTCGTCGGGCGGCAAGGAGAGCCTGCTCAGCTACGGCCTGCTCGTCCGAGCTCGGGGCCGAGACCCACCCGATCTTCGTCAACGAGTCCGGCCGCCACTGGTTCACGGCCCTCAACGCCTACCGTCATTTCCCGGCGAGGTCCGCGAACACCGCCCGGGTGTGGACCAACTGCGACCGGGTCTTTTCGACTGGATGCTGCGCCACCTGCCCTTCATCCGCCCGGATTTCGCAGTCGGTGCGGATCCGACGAGTACCCGATCCGGCTGTGGACCGTGGCGGTCTTTCTCTTCGGCGTCCTGCCGCTGGTCCGCAAGCGCGGGATCGGTCGGATCGTCGATCGGCGACGAGTTCGACACCACCCGGCGGGCGTTTCACCAGGGGATCGCGCACTACGACGGGCTCTACGACCAGAGCCGTTTCTTCGACGCCCGGCATGACCCGGTACTTCGCAGCAAGAAGCAGTGGGGCTGTCTCCCAGTTCTCGATCCTCCGGCCGCTCTCCGAGCTGCTGGTCGAGAAGATCCTCGTCGAGCGCTACCCGGAGCTGCAGCGCCTCCAGATCTCGTGCCACGCCGCCACACCGAGGGCGAGCAGGTTCGGCCGTGCGGACGCTGCGAGAAGTGCCGCCGGGTCGTCGGCATGCTGAAGGCGCTCGGCGCCGACCCGCGACGCTGCGGCTACACCGCCGAGCAGATCGACGACGTGTCTTGCGCGCCCTCGCGTCGTCCGGCGTCCACCAGGAAGCCGCCGGCGAGCGAGCAGCTGCATGACCATGCTCACCGAGCTGGGCCTCGCTGCCGCGGGACGTGCAAGCTCAAGAGCCGGTCAAGGCCGCACCCGGAGGTGCTCAAGGTGCGCATCGACCGCGAGCGGTCGCCCATGGACGGTGATTCCGGTCGATCTGCGCCGCGGGCTCTTCCAGATCTTTCTCGAACACGCCGACGGGCGCGGTGCGCCGCACCGGGCAGGTGTGGGTCCCGACCCACCCCCTCGATGATCCCGAGCTCTTCAGCCCGTACCGCTTCGAGCGCCGCCGAAGCCGAAGAGCGACGGCGCTGGACCGAGCGCGGCGCGATCCACCTCCTCGGCGAGCTGACCTGGCCCGCAGGCGGAACGGCGGCTCAAGGAGGTCGACGTCGCGCTGCTGCCGGTCGGCGCCATCGAGCAGCACGGTCCGCATCTGCCCCTCGACACCGACGCCTTCGACGCCGACTATCTCGCGCGCCGGGTCGCCGAGGCCTGCCGCGACCCGAAACCGCTGGTGCTGCCGCTGATTCCCTACGGCGTCTCGTACCACCACGACGACTTCCCGGGCACCATCAGCGTCAGCAACGAGACGCTGTCGCGGCTGGTCTACGACATCGGCATGAGCTGCGCGCGGAACGGCATCACCAAGCTGGTGATCGTCAACGGCCACGGCGGCAACACGGCCGACGCTGCAGTTCGCGGCGCAGATGATCAACCGCGACGCGAACATCTTCACCTGCGTCGACACCGGCGAGACCAGCGACGTCGATCTCGACGAGCTCTGCGAGACGCCGAACGACGTCCACGCCGGCGAGATCGAGACCACCACGAGCCTCGCGATCCGGCCCGACCTGGTCGACATGGACCGCGGCCGAGGCCTTCGTGCCCGAGCTTCTCGAGCCGCTACCTCGACTTCACGCACCAAGACGCAGCGTCGAGTGGTACGCGCGGACCGCCAAGATCTCGCCGAGCGGGGTGCTCGGCGACCCGACCCGGGCCACGGCGGAAAAGGGCGAGCGGATCTGGGAGATCATGATCGCCAACCTCGTCGAGCTCGTCGAGGAGCTCAAGAGCATGACCCTCGACGAGATCTACGAGCGGCGGTACTGATGAAGATCACCGCCGTCGAGGCGTGGCCGGTGCAGCTTCAAGCTCGCCGAGCCCTACACCATCGCCTACGAGACGATCGACGATCGGCGACCAACGTCTTCCTCCGCATCGACACCGACGCCGGCCCGGTGGGCTTCGGCTGCGCCGCACCCGACGAGGAGGTCACCGGCGAAACCGCGCGACTCGGTCATGGCGGCCCTCCGCGACGTCGTCGAGCCGGCCCTGCGAGGGTCGGATCCCGCTGCGCCTGGCGATGCTCATGGAGCGCCTCCGCGAGCCGCTGGCGGCGCACCCGTCGGCGCGGGCGGCGGTCGACATGGCGCTCTACGACATCCTCGGCAAGCGGGCGCGGTCTGCCGCTGTGGAAGCTGCTCGGCGGCTACCGGGACCGGATCAGGACCAGCGTCACCATCGGGATTCTCCCGGTGCGGGAGACCGTCGAAGCGGCGAAGCGATGGGTCCAGCAGGGCTTCTCGTGCCTCAAGATCAAGGGCGGCGCCGATCTCGACACCGACGTCGAGCGTCTGCTCGAGGTGCGGGAGGCGGTCGGGCCGAAGATCGAGCTGCGGTTCGACGCCAACCAGGGCTACACGGTCGAGCAGACCCTCGAGCTCGTGCGGCGGGCCGCCGAGTGCCCGCCTCCAGCTCATCGAGCAGCCGACGCCGAAGGGCGAGCCGGAGCTGCATGGCGCAGATCAGCCGCCGGAGCATCGATCCCGGTCATGGCCGACGAGAGCCTGATGAACCTGCGCGACGCCTTCCGCCTCGCCAGGAAGGATCTCGTCGACATGGTCAACATCAAGCTCATGAAGGTCGGCGGGATCGCCGAGGCGCTGCACATCAACGCGGTGTCGCGGGCGGCCGGCTTCGAGGTCATGGTCGGCTGCATGGACGAGTCGGCGCTCGCCATCGCCGCCGGTCTGCACTTCGCCCTGGCCCGGCCCAACGTGGTCTACGCCGATCTCGACGGTCACATCGGGCTGATCGGACGATCCGGCGGCAGCGCGCGGTGCGGCTCCGCGACGGCTATCTCTACCCGACCGGCAGGCCGGGCCTCGGTTTCGATCTCGAGTGACGTCGCCCGCACGAACGGGACCACCGCATCAGGCGCCGGGGCGCACGATCCACTCGGCTTGGTGCGGCGCCCCCTTGGTGAGGAGGAAGCGGTTGCCGGTGAGGTCCATGATGATGCCGGCGAGCGTCGATATCGAGGGGTCGGGGTTGCGGTCGCGGCTGATCGGGTAGGGGAGCTCGTCCGCGCGACTCGAGGATCCTCTGGATGCGTTGCACCGGGTCGGTCACGGTCGGCGCGAGTTCGAGCATCCAGCCGTTCGGCGGTGGCGTAGCGCGTCATCGTCGACGGACCCCGCCCGCTCGTGCAGCCCGTTGACAGCTCGGGATCGAGGAAGTGGTTGGTGTGGATGAGATCGTCTCCTCCACTTTCCAGCGTCGCAACCTCGTCGGGTGAGATTTCGAGGTCGAGCGGCCTCCGGGCCCTCGGCGCCGTGCCGGGCGAGGAGGAAGTTCGCCGAGGCGCAGCGTGGCGAGGATGCCACGGTGGACACCGCCTCGTCGATGGACGAGCAGTTCATGACGGCGCGCAGGAGACAGTGGATGGGCACGCCGAATTCGCCGGGCGGCGCATCGGTCCGGTGGCTGAGGAAGTTGAGGCACACCCCCAGTCGGTGCCGGTTGAAGCCGATCTTGCCGATCATCCCGGCCTCGACCAGGGTCACCAGGGCGGGTCCGCGACTCGGCCGCAGCCGCAGCACCACCGGCGCCTCGGCGAGCAGCGGGTCCCAATCCCAGTTCTGGCCGAGGGCGAGCGCCGGCCGCTCCGTCCGACGCGTCCGCGGAGCGCCAACGCGGTGCAGGCCGGAATCCTCTCGGCCTCGACCTCGGCCTCGACCATCGCCAGAATGTCCGTCCGGGCGTTGATCAGCAGCACCTCGTTGAGCGCCATCCCCGAGCCGCGGGCGATGCCGTCGATTTCTTCCAACATGTCGGGGAAGCATTCCTCGAGGATCGGCGAGAAACCGCCGGCGAGCTCCAGCAACCTGGCTTGGGAGAACCGGCCCGACAGCGAAAGGTAGTCCAGGTAGAACTCGAGGTTGGCGCGGATCTTTCGGGCGAAGGCGCGGCCGTGGGCGAGCCCGAGATCGCCGGGGTCGCCCTCGGCCTCGAGCTCGGGGAAAGCCAGTTCGGGCCCCGGGGAGCAGGCCGCGATGCCGCAGGCGGCAAGGGAGGTCATGAAGGCTCGGCGGTCAATCGTCATGGTCATGGGCGCCTCCGATGGGACGAGGGTACTCCAACCGTGAGCCCGTTCCCAAACCCGCGAAAAGGTCGATCAACGAGGTCGAGACCCTCCGCGGGTTGTCATTCGCCGCTCCGCGGCTCTGGCGTGGGCCTCGAGCCCCTCGAGCCGCGCGAGGGCGGCGGCATCTTTGGCCATCTCGGCGGCGTCGTTCGCCGGGCTCGAGCTTGAGCCAGGTCCGGACCCTGCAGGAAATCGAGGACGCTCAGGCCTCCCTTGAAGCGGGCGACACCGCCGGTGGGCAGGGTGTGGTTGGGGCCGACGCCGTAGTCGCCGAAGACCTCGGCCGAGGCTGCGCCGATAAAGAGCCCGCCCCAGTGTTCGAGCCGCTCGGCGACGGCGTGGGCGTCGTCGGTGAGCACCTGGAGGTGCTCGGGCGCCAGCACGTCGCAGACCCGGATGGCCTCGTCGAGATCGGCGGTGACGACGGTGAAACCGTGATCGAGGGCCGCCTCGGCGACGTCCCGCGTCGGCAGATCGGCGAGCTGTCGCTCGAGCTCGGCGTCGACCGCGTCGGCCAGGGCCGGCGACGGTGTCACCAGCACCGGCAGAGCGTCGGGGTCGTGCTCGGCCTGGGCGAGGAGATCGGCGGCCACCGTGGCCGGATCGGCGGTGTCGTCGGCCAGCACCACGAGCTCGGACGGACCGGCGAGCATGTCGATGCCGACATCGCCGGCGACGAGCTTCTTGGCCGCGGTGACCCAGCGGTTGCCCGGGCCCACCACGACGTCGCAGGCGGGCACCGGACCGGCGCCGTAGGCGAGCGCGGCGATGGCCTGGGCGCCGCCGACCGCGAGGACGGCGTCGGCGCCGGCCACCGCGGCGGCGGCGAGGGTCACGGACGCCGGTCTCGGCGACGCGACCCAGACCTCGGCCACTCCAGCGGCCCGCGCGGTGACGGCGGTCATGAGCACCGAGGACGGCAGCGGGTAGCGGCCGCCCGGGGCGTAGCAACCGGCGCGCTCCACCGGCGCGACCGAGTGACCGCGCGATCCCGCCGGGTACCGCGTACCTTGAGATCGACGACCGATCGGCGCTGGGCGTCGGCGAAGGCGGCGATCCGGTCGGCGGTCCGTTCGAGCAGCGCGAGGATCTCGGGATCGATCTCGGCGGCGGCGCGTTCGAGTTCGTCGCGGCCGAGGATCAGCGGCTGACCCGGTCGGAGATCGCCGAGCTCCTCGGCGAGGGCGCGCAGCTCGGTCTCGCCACCGGTCCGGACCCGTTCGACGATCTCGGCGGCGCGTCGCAGGGTGGCGGCGTCGACCGGGTCGCGTCGAGCGCCGCAGACCTCTTCTGCGGTCAGGCGTCTCACGTCTTCTCCTTCCGATTCACCGTGGTGGACCCGTCGCGCCGCTTCACCTTGAGTGCGCGGCGGTCGAGCTCGCGGGTCGCGGCGTCCAACGTCACGCCCCGGGCGGCGAGGGTGGTCAGGGTGAAGTAGAGGACATCGGCGGCCTCCCACGCGATCTCGGCGTCGGTGGCGGCCTCGGCCAGCTCGCCGGCCTCCTCGGCGAGCTTGGCGGCGAGCAGCGCCGGGTCGCGCACGAGCCGGTCGGTGTAGGAGTCCGCCACCGGGTTGGCGATCCGGTCGAGCAACCGCCGCTCGAGGGCGCCGAGACCCCGGTCCGGGCCCCAGCAGCTGCGGGTTTCGCGGTGGCAGAAACCGCTCCCCGCCTGGCGGACGGTGAAGCGCAGGGCGTCGCGGTCGCAGTCGGCGTCGACCCGGAGGAGCTCCTGGGTCGCACCGGAGGTCTCGCCCTTGCGCCACAGCTCGCCGCGCGAGCGCGACCAGTAGATCCCGCGCCGCTCGTCGATGGCCGCGCCGAGGCTGTCGGCACTCGAGTAGACCGAACCCGAGCGCGACGCCGTGTTCGTCGCAGACCACCGTCGGCCAGAGCCCGTCCGGGCGGTCCGAGACCAGCGGCGCGGCAAAGGCCTCGGCGAGCCCGAGCCGACCGGTGTAGATGGCCATCCCGACCTGGGCATCGGCGCCCATGCGGTCGAGGGCGGCGATCTCGGCCGCGGTGGTCACCCCGCCGGCGACCGTGACCGGCGTGCCACCGGCGGCCTCGACGACCCGCCGGCAGGCCTCGAGATCGATGCCGCCGAGTCGACCCTCGCGCTCGACAAAGGTGACGAGAAAACCGCCGACCTGATCGCGGAGCTCCGCCAGCCGGTCGAGGACCGTGGCGCCGGTGTGCTCGGTCCAGCCGCGGACCACGACCTCGCCGTCGACGCCGTCGAGGGCGGCGATGACCCGTTCGCGCGGGAGCTGGGCAAGAACCTCGGGCGTCGCGGCGGTGCCGAGGATGATCTTCTCGGCGCCGGCGTCGAGCCACTCGAGCGCGCTCGTCAGCCGAGCGGATGCCGCCGCCGAACCGGCAGGGGTAGCGGCGGACGAGCTCGCGGACGATCTCGGCGTTGGATCCGCGGCCGAGGGCGGCGTCGAGATCGATGACGGCGATCTCGCCGACGACGGCGAAGCGCTCGGCCATCTCGAAGGGGTCGGCCGACGTCGACCGGCTCACCCCGGCCGCCGACGAGCTGAACCGCCTGGCCGTCCATGAGATCGATGGATGGGACGATCATCGGCGCACCTCCACTCCGAGCCCGGCGAGCTCGCTCTTGAGATCGGCGACGGTGGTGTGGCCGTCGTGGAAGATGGTGGCGGCGAGGACGGCGTCGGCGCCGGCCCGGCAGCGCCTCGGCCATGTGTCTCGGCCCGTCGGCGCCGCCGGAGGCGATGATCGGCACCGGGACCGCGGCCCGCATGGCCGCGAGGAGCTCGAGGTCGTAGCCCGACGCCGGTGCCGTCGCGATCCCACGAGGTGAGCAGGATCTCACCGGCGCCGCGCGACGACGGCCTCCTGTGGCCCACCCGATGGCATCCATCCCGGTGCGATCGCGTCCGGAGCGGACGACCACCTCCCATCCGCCGCCCGTTCGGCGCGGCGTCGAGGGCGAGGACGGTGCACTGGCAGCCGAAGCGCCCGGCGAGCTCGTTGAGGAGCTCGGGCCGCGCCACCGCGGCGGTGTTGGTCGCGACCTTGTCGGCGCCGGCCTCGAGCAGCGCCTCGGCATCGGCGACCTCGCGCACGCCGCCGCCGACGGTGAGCGGCAGCGGAAGGACCTCGCGAACCGCGCGCACCACCTCGAGGGCGTGACCGCGGCCCTCGGGGGTGGCGCTGACATCGAGGATGACGAGCTCGTCGGCGCCCTGTTCGGCGTAGGCGGCGGCGAGCTCCACCGGATCGCCGGCGTCGCGCAGCCCCTGGAACTGGATGCCCTTGACGACCCGGCCGTCCTTGACATCGAGACACGGAATGACCCGCGGCAGCAACATCAGACGGCCTCCCCTGCGGCTGCAAGCCAACGTTCGACCAGGGCCTGACCCCAGGCGCCCGAGAGTTCAGGGTGGAACTGGCAGGCGAGGACCGCACCGCGCTCGATGGCGGCGACGAACTCGCCCCCGTGGTCGGTCAGCGCGCCGCTGCCAGCCATCGGGGATGGCGTCGAGCTTGAAACTGTTGGCGAAATAGGCTGCGCCGTCGCCGAGCAGGCGGCAGCCCTCGCCGGCGGTGACCCGGTTCCAACCGAGCTGCGGCCGCCGAACACCGTCGGGCAGCGCGGTCGCCGTCGCGGCGATGACACCGAGACCGGCGGCGCCGGGGCTTTCCTCGCTGCCCTCGGCCAGGAGCTGCAGCCCGAGACAGACCGCCAGGGTCGGCCGACCCGCCCGGATGCGGTCGGCGAGGGGCGTCCGCAGATCGAGTGCGTCGATTCGCTCGGTCACGGCGCCGAAGGCGCCGACTCCGGGAAGGACCACGAGCTTCGCATCGGACGGCATCGTCGGCAGACTCGGAGATCCGGACCGAGCACCCGGCGCGGTGGAAGGCGGCCGCCACCGAGGCGAGGTTGGCGGTGCCGGTGCGCATGAGAACCACCTCGCTCATGGCGCGCCGCCCAGGCTGCCCTTGGTGCTTCGGATGCCGTCGCCGCCGGCGCAGTCGCCTGTCGCAGGGCCAGCGCGGTCGCCTTGAACGCCGCCTCGGCCCGGTGGTGGTCGTTGGCGCCGCGCAGGACATCGACGTGGAGGGCGCACTTCGCGGCCATGGCGAAGGAGACGAAGACGTGGGTGATGTTCTCCGACGCCAGGCCGCCGAGGGTTTCGCGGGTGAGCCCGAGGTGGATCTCGGGCCACGGCCGGCCCGAGAGATCGACGACCGTCCGCGCCAGAGCCTCGTCGAGGGGTGCGTGCCCGGTGCCGAAACGGGTGATGCCGGCGCGGTCGCCGAGGGCGCGATCGAGCGCCTCGCCCAGCGCCAGGGCGCAGTCCTCGGCGGTGTGGTGGTCATCGACCTCGAGATCGCCGTGGCACTCGAGCTCGAGATCCCAACCGGCGTGGAAGGCGAGGGCGGTGAGCATGTGGTCGAGGAAACCGATCCCGGTGTCGACGCGGATCTCGCCGGCGCCGTCGAGGGCGAGACGGCCGTGGATCCGGGTTTCGCGGGTGGTCCGATCGATCGTGGCCTCACGGGGTGCGCTGGTCATGGCAGGGTCTCCAGGAGTTCGTTGACGGTGGCGAGGATGCGGGCGGCGCCGGCATCGGCGAGCGCGGTTCGTGCGAGATCGGGATCGTCGCCCGGCGCCACGATGCCCAGGGGCAGGACGGCCGCGGCGCGCGCCGCCCGGATGTCGTCGGGGGTGTCGCCGACCATCCAGGCGTGGCGGACTCCGAGGCGTTCCAGGGCCAGCTGCACCGGCGCCGGGTCGGGTTTGGCGGGCGCGTCCTCCATGGTGACGACCGTCTGGAAGCAGCCCGTCGATGCCGTGCTCCGAGAGAAAGCGCCCGGCGTCGCGTCGCGGTCGTCCGGTGACCACGGCGAGGGGGAGGCGATCGGCGAGCGCGCGGAGAACATCGGGTTCGACGAGGAGCCGTTCGTGCCGGCGGAGACCGGGCGCCGCGTCGGTGCCCTGATAGATGGCCTCGAACCGGGTCGTGACCTCGTCGAGATCGGCCTCGATACCGGCTTCGGAGAGCAGCCGCCGGGTCAGCTCCCAGTCGTTGTTGGCGTTGCCCGCCGCCTTGGCGGCGTCGACGTCGTCGAGGTCGATCTCGAGACCGAATGCGGCGGCGGTGTCGACGATGGCCTGCCGGTAGGAGACCGACTCGTCGGCGATGACCCCGTCGAGATCGAAGAGCAGCGCCTCGGGCCGCAGGACGGTGCGGAAGGCCGCGACGAGGCGTTCGAAATCGCGGTCGTTGCCCGGCATGGTGGTCCGCAGCAGCGAGTTGAGCTCGCTGCGGCCGGGGAAGCCGCGGATGGCGATGCCGAGGGAGGCCATGGCGTTGCGGACCCACGACGCATCGGCGAACCGGGCGGCGACGAAGTTCGCCTGCGACGGCAAGCGGCTCGGCGCCGAGCTCGGCGAGGACCTCGATGAGTTCGTCGCGTTGCGCCCGGATCCGGTCGATTCGCTCGCGCGACGGTTCGGCGTCGGGGGTGACGGTCTTCTCGAGGATCTCCAGGGTCAGCCGCGAGACCGGAAAGGGCTGGCCGATCCGGCGCAGCCAGTCCACGACCCGCGCGTCGCCCACGGCGTATCCGGCGCGGAGACCGGCGCCGCCCCACGCCTTGGAGAAGGTCCGGACGAGGACCACATTGGGGTGGTCCAGAGCGGTTTCGGTGAGGTCGAACTCGGGGTCGCAGAACTCACGGTAGGCCTGATCGTGGAGCACCAGGGTCCGCGGCAGACGGGTCAGCCACCTCGGCGAACTCGTCGCGGGTGATGACCGCGCCGGTGGGGTTGTTGGGTGAGACCAGATAGAGCAGGGAGGCATCATCGCCGGCGGCGTCGCAGACCTCGTCCACCGGGAACGGGCCCTCCCACCACTCCACGGTCGTGATCTCGACGCCGGAGATGATGGCGTAGCGCCACGGCATGCCGTAGGTCGGTTTGACCATCACCACCCGTCGGCCGGGGCAGCAGACCGATCGCACCGCGCGATCGAGGGCGTCGTCGGCGCCGCAGGTGACGATCACCCGATCGGCACCGGAACTCCGAGGCGTTGGGCGAGCTGGGCCTCGAGCTGGTCGGTCCAGGGGTAGAAGTTGGCGTTGGGCACCTTCGGTGGAGATCCAGAAATCGGCAGCGCCTCGAGGCTCTCGTTGAAGTCGAGAACGAGATCCATCTCGAAGGGCGGCCGACCCACCGAGTACATGCGGTAGACGATCGAGGGCCGGGACGGGTTCGACGAGGAGAGGTTTTTCAGGCATGGGTGACCTCACGGGATGATCTGAGCGAGTTTGGTGACGACGACATCGGTGCCGCCGGCGGTCTTGAGCTTGGGCATGACCGGCGGGAAGATCGGCGCGCGGCACCGCGGCCTTGACCGCGAAACCACCACCACCGGCGAGCTGGGACACCGTCGGTTGGCGCATGCACGGCAGGACGGCGAGGACGGCGTCGAGGGTGTCGGCGGTGACGTTGACCTCGACCATGACCCGCCGGCGGGCCTCGAGGACCGAGTTGACGAGCAGCACCAGACCGTCGATGGCCTCTCGCCGGTCCGGGTGCGCCAGGGCGTCCGGGATTGGCGTAGAGCCGAGTCGAGGACTCCATGAGCTCGTCGATGATCAGGAGGTTGTTGGCCTCCAGGGTCGAGCCGGTGGCGGTGTTGTCGACGATGAGATCGGCGTCTTCCGGGCGGAAAGACCTCGGTGGCGCCGTAGGATCGGACAAAGGTGGCGTCGAGCCCGCGTTCGGCGATCCACCGCCGGGTCAACCGCTCGTACTCCGAGGCGACGACCAGCGGGATTTCGGGAAGGACTCGGTTCGGGGCAAGGGAGGTCGGCGCGGCGGCCACGACCCGCACCGGATCGAGACCGGTGTCCACGAGTTGGACGAGTTCTCCGTCGAGCTCGGCGACCCAGTCGGCGCCGGCAAAACCGACATCCCGCGAACCGGCGTGGAGCATCTCGACGATGCTCTGGGGTTTGAGGATCTTGACCTCGCACTCGGGCAGGTTGAGATGGGGCCGGTAGTTGCGCGCGGTTTGGATCAGATCGATCCCGGCGTCGGTCAGAAGCTGCGCCACGCCGTTGTACATCCGGCCCTTGGGTATTGCCAGTTGGAGCGTTTCGTCATCGGTTCTTCGGGTCATCATGCCTCCTGGGCTCCGACGGCGTTTCGACAAAAGAAAAACGCCGGCGGGGCCGGCGTTGTGGTTTCGGTCGAAGAAATCGCCTACACCATCACCTGGCCCCAACAAGGGTGTGTCCGTGATGATGGTGGTGGCGAAAAGCGACACTCATGAGGCAAGCGTAGAACGAAGGTGAGTATTTCGTCAAGTCTGGACCCGCGCAGGCCGGAGGGTTAAACTCCAACGGCGCGAGAGACGCAAGAGCAGCGCGCCATCGCAGGTCGCAAACGCAAGACGCAAAGACACGAAGTGGTCACGAAACCATTGCAACTGAGAGTGGGATGGGCGTGGCTTGAGGGTTTTCTGACTGGCGTGGTGGTGTCTTCTCGACCGGGAAGGTATCTGAAGGTGGGCCCAGGCCCACCCTACGTCGGACCATGTGCGCGCTCGGATCCGTAGGGTGGGCCTGGGCCCACCTTCAGAGGCTACGCGTGCTTTTCAAGAACAACCAGGAGGTGATCATGCTGCCCCGGTAGCTGCCCCGGTCGCGGTCGCGGACGCGGGAGAGGGAGGGGACAACGCCGGTGGCGCCTCAGTCCTCCAACCGCACCGAAACGACCTTGCTCACCCCGGGCTCCTCCATGGTGATTCCGTAGAGCAGATCGGCGCGTTGCATGGTGCGCCGATTGTGGGTGATGAGCACGAACTGGGTGTGTTCGGTCATGGCCTGGACGAGATCGGCGAGCCGCTCGACGTTGGCGTCGTCGAGGGGGGCGTCGACCTCGTCGAGGATGCAGAACGGCGAGGGTTTGATCCGGAAGAGCGCGATGAGCAGCGACAGAGCGGTCAGTGCCTTCTCGCCGCCGGAGAGCAACTGCACCGACTGGTTGCGCTTGCCCGGAGGTTGGGCGGTGATGTCGATTCCGGACTCCAGCGGGTCGTCCTCGTCGACCAGATCGAGGCGCGCCGTGCCGCCGCCGAAGAGGTTGGAAAAGGTCTCGGTGAAGACCGCGTTGACCTGCTGGAAGGTGTCGACGAAGCGTTCGGTGCAGGTGGCGTCGATCTCGCGAATGGTCTCGTCGAGACTCTTGAGGGCGTCCACCAGGTCGCGGCGCTGGGTGTCGAGGAAGCTCGCTCTCTCGGCGAGTTCGTCGACCTCTTTGAGGGCGAGGAGATTGACCGGGCCGATCCTCTCGAGCTTGGTCCGGGCGATCTCGATCTGCTCGGCGAGGGTCTCCGGGTCGTCGCCTTGGGTGATCTCTTCTTCGAGGAGTCGCTCGGGCGCGAGGCCGAGTTCGGTGATGGCGGCATCCCGCAGCCGCGCCCACTCGGCGTCGAGTCGGGTGGACTCCATTTCGATCTCGTGCAGCGCCTCGCGGTGAACCTCGTGGTCGCCCCGCCGCCGGCGGACTTCGCCGTCGAGTTTTTCGACCTTGGCTGCCCGGGCGCCGACCTCCTCACCGAGTCGCCGCGCCTGCTCGCGCGCCGCTGCGAGTTGGCCCTGCTCCTCGGCCAGTCGGGTCCGGTTGTGAACGATCTCGTTTTCCGTGGAGTCGAGCTCCCGGCTCAGGCGCTCGATCTCCTCGCCGAGAGCTTCGAATCGCGCCTCGAGAGTCCTGAGCTCGTTGTCGAGTCGCTCGGAGTCGGTACGGGCGGCGGCCGATCTTTCCTGAGCGAGCCGCGCCTCGGCCTGCCAGCGGTCGAGCCGGCGGAGGGTTTCTGCAGCTTCTTCCCGCTTCGAGTCGAGCTCGGTGATGGCGGTGTCCACAGCCTGCTCGAGTTCGAGACTGCGGTCGGAGAGTTCGGCCACCTCGGTTTCGAATCGTTCATGACGACGGGCGAGCTCGGTTCGGCGTTCGGTGCCGCGTTCGAGCTCGGCGACCAACGATTCGAGCTCGATCTCGACGCGGCTGCGGTCGGCCACGTGCGACTGCTCCACCGCGGTGGCGCGGGCGCGCTCCTGCTCGGCGGCGATGAGTTTCGAGTCGAGGGAGTCAAACTCGGTCTCGAGCTGGCCGAGGCGAACGGCGACCTCGGTGTGGCGTTGATTGGTGGCGGCGGCGCGGTCGGCCATGGCGCCGATCTCGACCGCCAGTCGTTCGCGATCCTCGCGCAGTTGGAGGGTGCCGGCGTGACCGGATGTCGCCGTGGGTGGTTCCACCACCCGGCCGCGCCGAATCAGACCGGTTTTGTCGATGACCGTGGCTGATGGATCGGCATCGGCGAGTTCGGCGGCGCGGGCGGCATCGGCGCAGCGGTAGGCCGGCGGCAGCGTACGTTGGAGCCAGGGGAGGTGGGCGGCGTCGACGCCGGCGAGGGCGAGGAGATCCTCACACCCCTCGGGAGTCTGCGACCGAGCCGGGGTGCCGGCGCCTTCGGTGACGACCAGACGGAGCCGTCCCTCGAGTTCCGATGCAGCCTCGAGCTGATCAGCATCAAGCGCCTCGATCTCGACCACCGGAAGTTCCAACCACTCCTGCCAAACCCGGTCGAGGAGCGGCGCCAGACCGGCTTCGGGATGGAGATAGTCGCTCACCTGTCCCTTGATGACATCGCTCGGCAGAAATTTCGCGAGCTGGTCCGCGTCGGTGGTGTGGCGGGCGAGCTCGCGTTCGACTCCCTGCAGCGTGTGGCGCAGCTCCCAGAGCTCGTGTCCCAGGCTCTCGGTTTCGTGTTTCGCGGTGTTCGCTTCTTCGGCGAGACCGGTGCGTTCGTTGACCAGCCCGCGGCGCCGGCCCTCGAGCTCGTCGACCACGGCGATGGCTTTCCTGCTCGCGTCGGCCGACTGGCGGGCACGCTCGTCGAACTCGGTGCGTCTGGCCAACAGCCGATCACGCTCCTGCTCGAGCTGACCGAGGGTGTAGGCCAGGCGATCCTGCTCGCGGTGGAGCTCCCCGAGGCGGTTGCGGCTGTTGGTCAGACCCGAGATGGTGCGCAGCAGGGCTTGCCGTTGATCGGTGGCGGTGGTCTCCGCGGCGGCGAGGACCGTGCCGGCAGCCTCGTGCTCGGCGGCGGCCTTTTCCACCGCCGACTGGACGGAGGCCAGTTCGGCGTCGCGGGCCTCGACCTGGGTGTGGGCCTCGGCAACGTGAGCGTCGAGGTCCGTGCGCCCCGACTCGAGACCGCTGCGCTCGTTACGGGTACGTTCGAGGGAGTGGCGGAGGGTGTCGAGGAGATCGGCGGAGCGCTCGAGAAAGGCTTCGAGTCGTTCTCGCGATGCGGTCAGCTCGGCGACCTCGGCCTGGGCTTTGTCGACTTCGGCGTGACAGGTTTCGAGCCCGCGCCGCGCCTGGGTGAGGTCGGCGTCGGCGCCGCCGAGGGCGGCGGCCGCTGCGGCGACCTCGTTCTGGGCCAGACCGCGACGCTTGACGATCTCCCGCCGCTGCTCGTTGAGCGTTCTGGCCTCGATGGTGTGAAGCCGGTGGAGGAGGTCTTTGAGTTCCTCCTGGAGCGCCTCAAACCGCTTGGCCTCACTGGCCTGGCGTTTGACCTGGCGCAGGCTGCGCTGGACCTCGGCGATGACGTCGTCGAGCCGTTGCAGATTCTGTCTGGTGTGCTCGAGCTTGAGTTCGGCCTCGTGCTTTCTCTTCTTGTAACGCGTGATCCCGGCGGCTTCCTCGATGAGAACGCGCCGGTCGGTGGGCCGGGCCGAAAGCACCTGCCCAACTCGACCCTGCTCGATGATGGAGTAGTTTCGAGTGCCCAGACCAACCGTCAGGAGTTCGTCGGCGACGTCCTTGAGGCGGGCGATCTTGCCGTTGAGACGGTACTCCGAGGGGCCCGATCGATAGACCCGCCGGCTGATTTCCATCCGACCCTCGCTCGCCGCCCAGTGACCGTCTGCGGATTCGAGCTTGAGAACCACCTCGGCGACCCCGGCCGCGGGCCGGCCCTGAGCACCGTTGAAGACGAGGTCGCCCATGTTCTTCAGACGCATGAGGGACGGGCTCTGTTCGCCCAGGACCCAGAGGATGGCATCGACGATGTTCGACTTGCCGCAACCGTTGGGTCCGATGATCGACGACACCCGTCCCGGGAAGCCGAGCTCGACTTCGTCCGGGAACGATTTGAACCCGGTCAGCTTGAGGGAACGGAGGCGAACGCGTGCCATCGGTGCGACACGGTAGCAGATACGGCCGGGGGAGAGTAGCGGCCGGGGTCACGAGGAGAATGATGAACTGTGAATTATGAATGATGAATTGCGGGTTCTGAGACGCTCAACAAGGGGCATGCGATGGACGAAGGATCGAAAGCAGGGTGATCATCTTCGATGTGGTGATTTGGTACTATCACGAGATCACACTCTGTTCGGGGCCGATGACCCGACACCGGTTTGGAACACCCGAGATCGGAAACAAGGGAGATCATCATGGAGATCCGCAACTGTTGTCTTGCTGCGTTCGTCGTTTGCGCCGCCCTCAGCCTGGTCCCGTCAGCCGCAACGGCCCAGGATACGATCGACGGTGTCGAGAAACCGAAACCGGTGGTTCCCGAGATCTTCACCCTCCAGGGGGAGTTCGTCCGGATGGCGTACAACAACGAAGGCTTCGTCACCCTCGGCTATCGGACCGCCCAGGGCTCGGTGGGCCAGGAGTGGATGCTGCTCGAGGTCGGTCTGACCCTCGTCGGCAAGACCGATGACCAGCCGTTCACTCGCGAGGGGTTCTCACTCCAGCAACCCGATGGTTCGACCACCGGTTTGGCCACCCAGGAGGCGTACAACAAGGCCAACCTCAGGGCCCTCGATGCCCGCGCCAACACGGTCCGCGACTCCATCAACTACTTTCCGTCCATGGCCAACCGACCGTGCCGGATCGGGTTCTTTGCCGATGCGGCGACGGGTGGGCGCACCCTGGCCTACGACCAGGTGACCCTGAGCCGGATGAGCGCCTGCGTCGGACGGATCTACTTCCAGATTCCCGATGGCATCACGACCGGTCAGTACTACCTCAATGTCAAATTCAAGGAGAGCGTCGTCCAGGTGCCCTTCCGGATCATGACCGATGAGGAGTCCAAAGAATTCAAGAAACAGTGGAAGGACATCAAGAAAGAGCACGAAGAAGGGTACAAGGAGCAGGAGTAGGACCTGGTTGCTCGTAGCTCGTCACCCGCCTCTGCTAATCTCACGCCATGGGTGATCGCATGACACCGAATTCGATCCGGGCGACCGCCGAGGCATTTCGTGAGCGCTACCAACCGGGCAAGGTCCGCGGCCTGCTCGTCGCCGGGTCGGGGCTGAGCCTCGAGGTGCCGGGGTGGCAGGCCGCCGAGGTCATCGAGCTCGCCGAGGTCTTTGCTTTTCCACTGCACGAGCTCATGGGCCACAGCCAGACCCTGACGCTGTGGCGGCGGGGCGACGAAACCCTGATGGTGATGAACGGTCGCTTCCACCTCTACCAGGGCTATCGGCCCGAGGAGGTGGTGGCGCCCGTGCGGCTCGCGGGGTTGCTCGGCGCCGAGGTGTTCATCGCCACCAATGCTTCCGGCGCCCTCGATCCGGAGATGGCGCCGGGTTCACTTGTGGTGGTCTCGGACCACATCAACCTGCAGGGTTCGAACCCGTTGGTGGGGGACTGGGGTCGCGACTTCGGTCCGCCGTTTCCGGACATGTCGAAGGCTTACGACCCCGAGTTGCGAAGGCTCGCCCTCGAGGCGGCGGACAAAGCGGGTTTCAGCGCGCGCGAAGGCGTTTATGCAGCCATGCTGGGCCCCTCCTTCGAGACTCCCGCCGAGATCCGGATGCTCATGACCATGGGTGGCCTCGTTGTCGGGATGTCGACCGTACCCGAGGTGATTGCCGCCCGCCAGATGGGAATCAGGGTCTGTGTCCTCTCCCTCGCCGCCAACCCGGCGGCCGGGCTCGTCGATCGCGAGCTGACCCATGACGAAGTCCTGAGCGAAGGGAAAAAAGCAGCAGATCGATTGCGGCATCTGCTTGGGGACTTGATCGGTAAACTATTCTCGAAGAAACATTTAATTATGAATTATGAGTTATGAATTATGAATGATTCATCGCAGACGGTCCGGTTGCGATGGTGCGATGCAATTCAGAATTCATCATTCCTAATTCAGAATTGAACCCTATGGTTGATCTTTTCCTCGACGTCTTCCCCGTTGGTCCGATCCAGGCTAACTGCATCCTGCTCGGCGATCGCGATGCCGGTGTGCTCGCGATCATCGATCCCGGTGAGGAGGCCGCGCGGATCATCGAGCGGATCGAGGCTGGCGGGCTGCGACCGATCATGGTGCTGCACACCCACGGCCACCTCGATCACGCCGGCGGAACGGCGGCGCTGATGCGGCGTCTTCCTTCGGGGATCCCGGTCGGTCTTCACCGCGACGAGATCCAGCTTTATCAGGGCCTGGTCATGCAGGGACGGATGTTCGGAATGGAGGTCGAGGAGCCGCCCAAGCCCGATCTCTGGCTCGAGGACGGCCAGCGTCTCGAACTCGGCGGGCTCTCGCTCGAAGTCCGACACACCCCTGGTCATTCGCCGGGTGGGGTCTGTTTCGTGGTGCACGGTGGGCGGGAACCCCTGGTCATTGTCGGTGACGTTCTCTTTGCCGGATCCATCGGCCGAACGGATTTGATGGGCGGGTCCTTCCCGGTTCTCGAGCAGTCGATCCGTTCGAAACTCTACACACTTCCCGATGACACCCGCGTTGTCTGCGGTCACGGCCCGGACACCACCATCGGCCGGGAGCGCGCATCGAATCCGTTTGTGGCTGGTTGAGGGCGTAAATGACCCCTGTGGAATTCTGGTGAGTGAGGTGTGTTTTAATATCTGACGGCTCATTGTGATTGGCCGCGTTGGTGCGGCAGAGGTGGTTTTATGCAAGGCGTTCATCGGTTTGTGATTCTCGTGTTGGCGATTGGTGTGTTGGGTCTTTCTTCACCGACTATTGCCGACGATGACGGCTATGTCATCGATGGTATGCGTTTTGACAGCCGGGCCCAATACCTGAACTCGGACTATTTCAGGGACATGGGCCGTCGTTGCGGCACACCTTCCCCCGAGGACATTCAACTGCCGGAGGGGAGCGATTTTCTGCAGTTGGACTGCACCATGGTGTCGACCACCATCAATCCGACGTACAACCCGGGAGACACCTTGGAGATCCCGGTCGTTGTCCATGTCATCAGTCGCACCAACGGCGTCGGGGATATCACCACCGCCCAGGTCGAGAGCCAAATCGATATTCTCAACGAGGACTACATGGCTGTCGCCGGAACCCCGGGGGCTCCGGGCACCATGACCGGCATCCGGTTCCGACTCGAGGCCATCGATCGGGTCACGAGCGACGCCTATTTCACCTGCAGCTACCCCTGCAACGCCATGAAGAGCGCCCTGAGCTGGGACACGAATCTCTACCTCAACGTTTACACCACGGACGGAGACGGTCTCCTGGGTTGGGCGACCTTTCCGCAGCAGTCGGCCGGCGCTTCCAACGACGGCGTGGTTTGCGCTTGGGACGCGTTCGGCCGCAACTCTCCCGCGGTCCCTTACAACCAGGGACGAACCGCGACTCACGAGATCGGTCACTGGCTCGGGCTGTTCCACCCGTTCCAGAGCGGTTGTGGTGTGGCCACCCCTCCCGGTTGTTACTCCTCTGCGGATCTGATCTGCGACACCAACCCCGACTACCCCGAGCACTACTATTGCACTCCTGATGCCACCTGTGGCGGCTATGCCGCACCCATCGAGAACTACATGGAGTACACCAACGATACCTGCATGGACAACTTCACCGCAGAGCAGATGAACCGGATGCGGTGCTCCGTGTTGACCTACCGTCCGGATGTTTATGAGGTGGTTGCGGCAGTCGAGATCTTTTTCGACGGTTTCGAGGCTGGAAACACCGACGCCTGGAACGCAACGGTGCCACAGTAGGATCACTCGCATCGAGATTCAAGATGAAAGATGCAGGATGGCTGAGAGCCTCCGGGCCTTGCTGAAGTTCGTCACCGCAGCATGATCAACATGCGGACGAGGCCTTCTCCGGACTCAAGAGGCTCCATGGCCTTGCCGATGATCGTCCCCGGGACCATCTTCCGCGAACGCATCGCGTGACCCGGAACAGCCGACGGAGTCAGCATGTCACCCGGACGGATCGGTCCGTTGGCGGCCGTCGCCTTGACCGGGACGATGCCCACGACTGCCAGCGGGATCTTCTCGGGGGAATCCAGGTCCTCGTAGAGATCGCTCTGAAAACCGGGCTTGGTCGAGACGACGCCCACCACCGACGCCTGGTGCTCCTGGAAGGTGCGCATGACCTTGCCGTCGATGGCCAGCGCCACGACGTCTCCCGGCTCCAGATCCCCTTGCCGCACGGGGACCATTTCGGCGTAGTCGGCCCCTCCGGGGTGGAAGATACCGTCGGCGTAGACCTCTCCCTGGTGGGTGATTTTGAACCGCATCCCGACGGTGTGATCGTAGACCTCCACGAGATTGCCGGTGCCGCTGCCCTTGGCGATGAGAGCGGGGCCGCTTTCGCTCCAGGCGTAGAGCCCCGGACCGC
The DNA here is from genome assembly GCA_963704125.1 of uncultured Acidobacteriota bacterium. Classification (GTDB taxonomy): domain Bacteria; phylum Acidobacteriota; class Thermoanaerobaculia; order Thermoanaerobaculales; family Sulfomarinibacteraceae; genus JAHECW01. Next base: position 413,253 of record CAVPHA010000021.1, read on the forward strand.
TCCCATCGTTCCAGCCGGTGACTCCGATGGAGCTGGGGGTGTGAGCCAGGCCGTAGACGCCCGATGCCCAGCCGCTGTTTCCGTTGGTTTCCCCCGTGATGCCGTGGGCGCCGGTGCCGGTGGAGACGTTGTAGCCGGCCACTCCGGTGCCGTTGGCCGATGCCGCCCATCCCCGGACACCGACCGTCGATGCGGAGGTGGACGTCGCCGCTCCCGAAATTCCGACCAGCGGCGCCTCGCCGTGGACGCCGGTCCCGCTGCTGCTTCTGCTGAGCCCGAAAACCCCAAAGGTGAGCCCCTGAGTTGCGGAGGCGAGCCCGTGAACCCCCGCCGTGTCCTCGGTGGTCGATTTGGTCTCACCGAACACTCCATAGGTTTCGCCGGACGTCGCGTTCGCCTGGCCGCGGACTCCGGCCGAATCAGCAGTGGTGGAACTCACCGAGCCTTCGACCCCATAGAGTTTTCCGATGGTTTTCGATGACGAAGCTGTCAGCCCTGCACCTTGGTCTGCCTGATTAATTGCGATGACGCCGTACCCATACCCCGGGTAGTCCCTGGCAACACCGTAGACACCGCTGTAGTACCCGAGGGCCCGCACTCCGGCGCTTGCATAGGCCGTCGAGTTCGATTGACCCAGAACACCGAAGTTCTGGTGTGTTGTGTCACCTGCGACTCCGCTGATCGCCGTTGCTCCGCCGGTGGTCGAGTTTTGCTGGATCCGAAACGCGGTGACGTCGCTGCCGGAGAAGGCGCCGGTGTAGGGGAGAGTCAGTCCTTGGCCGACCTCGTCGTCGCCCCAGAACATGGTCCCGTTGAATTTCAATACCTTTCCGGCAGCCGGCGGTCCCGCAGCCAGCTTGCTCGAAGACACCGACCCGTCTTGGAGCTTGCTCGACGAAACCGCGTTTTCCTGCAGCTTGCCCACCGACACCGAGTTGTCCTGAATCTTGCTGTTCGAGACCGAACCGCTTCCAAGCATCGAGGTGGTGACCCCCTCGGCTGCGATCGACAGGGTCACATCGCCCGAAGTCCCGCCTCCGGTCAGGCCCGCACCGGCATTCACTGCCGTGATATCGCCGCCGACCGCGCTCGCTTGCTGGAAGAGCATTTCGAAGGTCGAGGGATCCTGCGAGGTGTTGGCGATGCCCGAACCAAAGGCGAGGATGCGGCCGGCGCCGCTGATGACGGAGATGTGCAGCCTTCCGTTCTCGGTTGGAGTCTGCCCGGCGCCGAGGGCCGAGACGTTGAGCTGACGGGCCTCGTATCCCTGGAGGGTGAGCTGGGTGGAGCCGATGGTCGAGTCGCTTGCGTCGCGCATTTCGGCGCGAATCGTGGCTGTCGCGCCGGTGGTTTCGACAAAACCGAAGTTGTAGCGAAACGCGCTGTCGGAGGCCTGGTTGATCCCCAGGATCTCGGTGCCCTCACCGCTGCCGAGGGCAAAGCTCGAGGGGATTCCCCCGAAGAACTGGCCCTGGGAGTTCGCCAGATCGGTCCCTTCGAGGTTGTAGATCCTTGAGTTGACAAGGATCTGCTCGGTTGAAAGAACGCGCAACGCGCCGAAGCCCTCGATTCCGAAAAGGGTCCAGGTCGCGTCTTCGATCTTGATCGTCTCGCCGGCTGGAACAGCCAGAGGATAGGTCAATGGGTTGGGATTGGCCTGGTCGCGCAAGAGCAGTTGAATCTCGCAGTTCGCCGCGGCGCCGGACGGGTTGTGGATCCAGAGGGTGGTTCGCCAAACCGAAGAACCGACGCCGTCACCGTGACCGACCGAGGGGAGAAAGACCTCGGTCCCGGAGAACCCCGCCCAAACCGAGGCCGAAATTCCCACGACGATGACAGCAAGGACACCACTCAGAATCCGCAGGCTATTGAACACGACATCCATCCTTTCAGCGGTGCCAAGGCACAGCCGGTTCCGCCAAGGTTCGCGTATCGCTTGTGACGTGTTGATATCGTCGGCCCGGAGCGGCGCCTTGTCAATACTGATGACTCAAAAAGAGTCTGTTTCTCAGAATCAATCTTCAGTTGCGGAAGTGTGGGATCAGCGTGGATGCAGTCCAGGAAGCGGTTTCGTATTCGGGCACGGACGCGGACGCGGGTGCTGCCCCTGCCCCTGTCGCTGAATGCGCTTTCAAGAAAAGCCCCGGTCATTCGATGACCGGGGCCTTTTCTTGAATCTGCGGGCCGATCTCGTCAGCAAGCCGCTGCCTTACATCTCCCAGGAATCGAGCATCTTCATATAGTTCGCCCGGGCGAAGGCCTTGGGGTTCTCGACCTTCGACAGGCTCAGGCTGCCCTGCATCTGCTCGAGGGACGGTGTACTCGTGATCGGTGAGCCAGAAGCCGCATGGCGTCGAGGGTGCGGCCGATGTGGTCGGGCCCGTGGATGAGCAGCGCCGAGACCATCTGCACCGCGTGGGCGCCGCACATGACGGCCTTGATGACATCGACGGCGCTGTGGGCGCCACCGGTGGCGCCGAGGGACATCTTGGTCTGGGCCGAAAGCACTGCGAGCCAGCGGAGCCGCAGCCGAAGCTCATCGGCGGTGCTCAGCCGGAGGTTGGGCGCTACCTCGAGGTTCTCGATGTCGATGTCGGGCTGGTAGAAGCGGTTGAACATCACCAAGCCATCGGTGCCGACCTCCTGGAGTCGCTTCGCGAGATTGGGCAGCGACGAGAAGAAGGGCGAGAGCTTGACCGAGACCGGGATGGACACGGCTTCCTTGACGGCCTTGACGATGTCGATGGTTCGCTGCTCGACCTCGGCGCCGGTTTCGTCGGCGTCGAAGGGGAGGAGGTAGGTGTTGAGCTCGAGGGCATCGGCGCCGGCCGCCTCCATCTTCTTGGAGTAGTTGGTCCAGCCACCCGCCGAGGTGCCGTTGAGCGACCCGATGATGGGAATCGACACCGCGTCCTTGGCCGCTTTGAGGTGGTCGAGGTACTGGCCGGGACCGATGTGGTAGCCCTCGGGGTTGGGCAGATACGATCCCGCCTCGGCGAAACCGGCGCCCGCCGATTCGATTTCCATCGCCGTACGCGCGGCGGCCATGATCTCTTCCTCGAAGAGCGACGGCAGCACGATGGCTGCGGCACCGGCGGCCTCGAGGTCACGGATGGAGTCGACACTGGTGCCCAGCGGGCAGGCGCCGACGACGATGGGATTTTTCAGCTCGAATCCGAGATATTTGGTCTTGAGGTCCATGGATCTTTCCTTCCCTTTCCTCAGTTGGCGTCCGAGCCGTCTTCGGAGCTGTAGCTCAGCGAGGCAAGCTGCTTGTAGACATCGAACCGGGCCGTGACCGAGCGCTGGGCGTCGATCATGAGCTTCTTGGCGCGCTCGGGGTCGGTCTTCTGCAGCATGCGGAAGCGGGTCTCGGTGTTGGCGAACTGCTCGAAGGCGATCTTCGGCGGTTTGGAGTCGAGCTTGAGGGGATTCTCGTTCATGGCTGCGCGCCTCGGGTCGAAGCGGTAGAGCGGCCACGCGCCGGTCTCGACGATCGCCGTCTGATGATCCAAGCCGTCAGCGAGGTTGTAGCCGTGGGCGATGCAGTGCGAGTAGGCGATGATGATCGAGGTCCCGGGGTAGGACTCGGCCTCGTTGAAGGCGTTGACCGTCTGGCTGTCCTTGGCGCCGAAGGCGACCTGGGCGACATAGACGTGGCCGTAGGCCATGGCCATGAGACCGAGGTCCTTCTTGGTGATGTCCTTGCCGCCCATGGCGAATTTCGCGGTCGCAGCCAGCGGCGTGGCTTTCGACGCCTGGCCGCCGGTGTTGGAGTACACACCGGTGTCGAGCACCAGGAGATTGACATCGCGGCCCATGGCGAGGACGTGGTCGAGGCCGCCGTAGCCGATGTCGTAGGCCCAGCCGTCACCGCCGACGCCCCAGATGCTCTTTCTCACCAGGAAGTCGGCCATGTGAGCGAGATTGACGGCGTCGGGGTTGGTTTTCCCGGCCAGCTTTTCGCGGAGTGCTTTGACCCGTTCGCGCTGGGCGGCGATGCCGATTTCGCTCGTCTGGTCGGCGTTGATGAGTTCGCCGACGAGGGTGTCGCCGAGATCGGCGCTGAGGTCCTTGAGCAATCGGATGGCGCGTTTGTTGGTCTGATCGACGGCGAGGCGGAAGCCGAGGGTGAACTCGGCGGTGTCCTCGAAGAGCGAGTTGTTCCACGCCGGCCCACGGCCCTCGGCGTTCACCGCATAGGGCGTGGTGGGGAGGTTGCCGCCGTAGATCGACGAGCAGCCGGTGGCGTTGCCGATGAGGGCGCGGTCGCCGAAGAGCTGGGTGAGGAGCTTGACGTAAGGGGTCTCACCGCAGCCCTCGCAGGCGCCCGAGTACTCGAAGAGGGGCTGGAGGAACTGCGAACCCTTGACATCGAGCTTGACCTGGCGTGCGATCGACCTCGGGCAGACCGAGGAAGAAGTCGTAGTTGATCCGCTCGGGCTCTCTGAGCGGCATCTGCGGCGCCATGTCGAGGGACTTGTGCTTCGGATTCGACTTGTCCTTGGCGGGGCAGACGCGGACGCAGATCTGGCAGCCGGTGCAGTCTTCCGGCGCAATCTGGATGGTGTATTTCTGGCCGGCGAAGTCCTTGGCCTTGTAGTCCACCGATTTGAAGGTCTCGGGCGCACCCTCGAGAGCGGCGGGATCGTAGACCTTGGCGCGGATGGCGGCGTGGGGGCAGACCAGCGCGCACTTGTTGCACTGGATGCAGAGGCTCTCGTCCCAGACCGGGATCTCGATGGCGATGTTGCGCTTCTCCCACTGGGTCGTGGCGGTGGGCCAGGTGCCGTCGACCGGGAAGGCCGAGACCGGCAGCAGATCGCCCTTGCCGGCGATCATCACCGAGGTCACCCGCTGGACGAGATCCGGGGCATTCTCGGAAACAATGGGCGGCCGCTTCGTCGTCGCGGTGATCTCGGCGGGAATCGTGACTTCGTGGAGATTGGCCAGGGTGCCGTCGACGGCGTCGTAGTTGAGCTGGACGATCTCGTCGCCCTTGTTGCCGTAGGTCTTTTTGATCGCGTACTTGATCTTGGCGATGGCCTCGTCGCGAGGCAGGATGCCCGAGATGGCGAAGAAGCAGGTCTGCATGATGGTGTTGGTGCGGCGACCCATCCCGGTTTCATTCGCCACCCTGGTGGCGTCGATGCAGTAGACCTTGAGGTTCTTGGCCTTGATGTCCTCCTGGACCTCGCGCGGGAATTGGTCCCAGATCTCGTCGGGACCGAAGGGCGAGTTGACCAGGAAGGTCGCGCCGGGCTGGGCGTAGGCGAGCATGTCGAGCTTCTCGACAAAGACCCACTGGTGGCAGGCGACGAACTTGGCCTTGCGGATGAGGTAGGACGACCGGATGGGTTTGGGCCCGAAGCGGAGATGGGAGATGGTGACCGCGCCGGCCTTCTTCGAGTCGTAGACGAAGTAGCCCTGGGCGAAGTTGTCGGTCTCCTCGCCGATGATCTTGATCGAGTTCTTGTTGGCGCCCACGGTGCCGTCGGCGCCGAGACCGAAGAAGACGCCGCGGAAGACCTTGTCGGAGGCGATGTCGTAGTCGTCGTCGACGGGCAGCGAGAGGTGGGTGACGTCATCGACGATGCCCACCGTGAAGTGGTTGCGCGGTTTGTCGGCGGCGAGATTGTCGTAGATCGCCTTGATCATCCCATCGTTGAATTCCTTCGATGACAGACCGTAGCGGCCGCCCACCACCAGGGGATCGGTGGCGAAGGGGCTGATGCCCAGCGACCGCGCTTCCGCCAGCGCGTGGACGATGTCCATGTGGAGCGGCTCGGCGATGGCGCCGGGCTCCTTTGTGCGGTCGAGGACCGCGATCCGCTTGGTGGTCTTGGGCAGCGCCTCCATGAGGTGCCTGACCGAGAATGGACGGTAGAGACGGACTTTGACGACGCCGACCTTTTCGCCCTGAGCGGTGAGGTGGTCGACGAGTTCGTGCACCGCTTCGGCGCCCGAACCCATGATCACGATGACGTGCTCGGCCTCGGGGTCGCCGACATAGTCGAAGAGCTTGTAGGCGCGGCCGATCTGTTTTTCGAAGGCCTCCATGGCATCGACGACATGCTGCGGGCAGACGTCGTAGAAGCCGTTGATGGCTTCGCGGGCCTGGAAGAAGGTGTCGGGGTTCTGCGAGGTGCCGCGAACCACCGGGTGGTCGGGAGAGAGACCCCGCTCACGGTGTTTGCGGACGAGCTCGTCGTCGATGAGGGCCCGAAGATCGTCATCCTCGATGTAGTCGATCTTCGCAACCTCGTGCGAGGTGCGGAAACCGTCGAAGAAGTGGACGAAGGGAATCCGCGAGCTCAGCGTCGCCATCTGGGAAATACACGCCATGTCGTGGGCTTCCTGAACCGAGCCCGAGCAGAGCAGACCCCATCCCGTCGGACGCACGGCGTTGATGTCCGAGTGGTCGCCGAAGATCGACAGGGCGTGGGTCGCAATGGTCCGCGCCGAGACATGAAAGACCGCCGAGGTGAGCTCGCCGGCGATCTTGTACATGCTCGGGATCATGAGCAGCAGGCCTTGAGAGGCGGTAAATGTCGTGGTCAGCGCGCCCGCCTGGAGCGAGCCGTGGACCGCGGCCGAGGCGCCGCCTTCGGACTGCATTTCGATGACATCGGGAACCGTGTTCCAGATGTTCGTCCGACCCCGCGCGGACCACTCGTCCGCGAACTCGCCCATATTTGACGACGGGGTGATGGGATAGATGGCACACACATCGTTGATGCGGTGAGCGACCGAGGCGGTTGCCTCGTTACCGTCGATCATGACCGTTCGTGGCTTTGCCATGAAAATACCTCCGCGGTTGTCGGACCGGTGGTTGAGCTGGTCTCGTTGGTGCCGCAACTCGTCACGTGGATCGCACGTGAACAAATTCACAGCGCGAAAAAGGATAAACCGCCGGCGGGCTCATGGCAAGTGATTTGCCGGGGGCGGCCGGCCCGAACCCGGTGATTTCTTCGGTCGGTCAGAGATCGGTTCCGCGCTTTTTCTTTTTCTGATGCTCGGCGCGGCTCTGTGCCTTCTTCAGCCGGTCGTCGGCTGCCGTGCGCTTGCCCTTCGAGAGTTGTTGCTGTTGTTGCCGCTGCCTCGCTTCCCGGCGCTTGCGCTCGAAATTCTCGTGCCGTTTCTTGCCGAGGTAGACGTTGAGAACGTTGTTGCGCGGCAGAAAGCTGATGACGGGATCTCTACGGCGGCCGATGCCGTCGAGAATCTTGTTGATGGGTTTGTTGTTCGGATCGTGTCCGAGACCCTCGAAAAGCGCGTCGACGGCTCGTGAGCGACTGCGCGCCAGGAGGTGGATCTTGGCCTGATTCTCGTAGTGTTCGGGATTCGTCGACTGCACCTTGAGCGAGAGCTCGCAGTACTTGATGCCGTCGGAGTACTGCTTGCGCAGCGCTGCAATGCACAGACCGTAGTACGAGAACACGCCTGCCGCGATGATCTTGTCTTTGTCGGTGCCGCTCGAGAGATGTGGGAGATTGGCTTCGAATATCTTGACGGCGTCGTCGAATTCCTCGACGCGGGTCAGAAGCGCCGCCTCCGTCACCAGCTTCTCCAACTCGTCTTGCGGTGGTCGTTCCTCGTCGGTCATAAGGTGATTATACAAAATCCGAAAACTCGCAGCGTCGGTGGGGCGTTCTTGGGTTGATGAATCTTTTGAGATCGGCTGCGTTTCAGCGGTCTCGGACGCCGAGAACAACCTCGAGAAGCTCGGAATGAACACCGGGCGAACCACAGAGCACGTCGCCCGTTGCCATGAAGTCGGCGCCGCCATCCGTGTCGCTCACCCGTCCGCCGGCCTCCTCGACCAGCAGCGATCCGGCGGCGAGATCCCAGGGAGAAAGGCGGAATTCAAAAAAGCCGTCGAAGAGCCCACAGGCGGTGTAGGCCAGGTCGAGGGCCGCCGCGCCCGGGCGGCGGATTGCCTTGCAGCGCAGAAAGACCTCTCGGAAGATGGCCAGATAGGTGTCGAGGAGTTCGTGCGCCTTGAAGGGAAAACCGGTTGCGACGAGGGCGCCGGACAGCCCGTCGCGCGAAGTGACGCGGCATGGACGCCCGTTCCAGGTCGCCCCGAGGCCGCGGGCGGCTCGGAAAACATCGTTCTTGACGGGGTCGAGAATCACGCCGTAGCGCACGTGGTCGTTGACCGCCACCCCGACCGACACCGCGAACTGCGGGATCCCGTGGACGAAATTGGTGGTGCCGTCGAGGGGATCGACGATCCAGGTCGGACGGTCGTTGTCGCGCCGGGTCCATCCGGATTCTTCAGCGAGGACGGCATGGTCCGGGAACCGTCGTTCGATCTCGCCGAGAATCGCCGCCTCGGCGGCGCGGTCGGCGGCCGTGACGAGATCGTTGCGCGACTTTTCGGTGATCTCGTGGGGTTTGAGCGCGCGCCAGAAGGGCATGAGCGCGTCGGCCCCGACGCGGGCGACGGCCTCGACCTGATCGAGAAAATCCTCAGGTTCGTGAAATGGCAATGGAGCCTCCGTGGTTGCTCTGGGGGAATGGGGGTTGTGTGAACTGGAAAGGGCACCATGATTGCGGCGCATTCGACGCTCGCTGCGAGCTCATGCTCGACGTGGCGTGGCAGACCCTGCGGTCGGATCCCGACCTCTTGCTCTGCGAAGGACTGCGGCTGATCGAAGCCACGCGAACAGCCGTTTCCAGGCTCGCGCCGTCATCCCTCGAGCATTTCGAGTGCCGGATTCTGCCGGAAATGCGAACCACCCTCATGGAGCGTTTCGGACTCAGCGAACTGCCGGCCGGCCCCGTCAACTGACCTGGCACCTGCCCTCACCCACCCGATACATCCGCGAACTCGGGCAAAGTGCGGAGATCCTCGGGCGCGAGGTTCTTTTCGATTTCCACCGTGATCTCGTCATCATCCTCGAGGGCGAAGCCCTCGATCCTGACATCCTGCTGGCGGCCGACACCCGGTCTGAGATCAGCGAGGGGCACGGTGACCCGCTGCACCAGGCGTTCATTGCCGAGCCCGCCCTTGACCCGGATCAGAACCGTCAGATTGGTCAGGGGCTCGGTTCCCTGGTTGGCGACGTCGAGATCGACGAGCAGCGTCGGGTTGCCTTCCTCGTCGTGCAGAGTCGTGGTGCCCACGGGGTAGATCACGTGGTTGTAGCGCAACCTCTCGAGACGCTGCTCCGGGGTTTCTTCGGGCCCGCAGGCGGTCAGACGATGACGGTCGCGATCAGGGCGATCATAAGGGCGATGAGGGCGGGACGCCGCATGGTGTGCCTCCAGGGTTCGGGGTCGTGGTGGAGTGTAGCAGGCTTGATAGAGCCATGAGCCGTTAGCTGTTAGCTCAGCCTCTTGCAAAATTCCCGTTTCTCGGAGGATCGTCGTCAGTGGTCTTCTCGCCGGCGGTGGCGCCGGCGCCACAAAGGGCCGATATTCATTGTGGGGCCGGCGCCCCCGCCGGCCTGGGGCCGCGGCGGAACGGTACACAGCTCCGTCAACACTCCGAATTTTGCAAGAGGCTGAGCTTTTAGCTCCATCGCGCGGAATTGAAGGCGTGAGTGCGACTGCGATGGAGCTAATAGCTAAAAGCTTATAGCTAAGAGCTTTCCGGTGCTTCGCCGCAGAACCACTTCGTGACCTTGCGGACGTAGTTCCTGGTTTCCCGATAGGGCGGGATGCCTTCGTAGCGCTCCACCGTGGTCGGGCCGGCATTGTAGGCGGCGAGCGCCAGGGTGAGCGAGTCGAACCGGTCGAGCATCGCCCGCAGGTATCCCGCACCGGCGGTGAGGTTCTGCGCCGGATCGAAGACATCGGTGACGCCTTGACCCGATGCGGTGGCTGGCATGAGCTGGGTGAGCCCGGCGGCGCCGGCGCGCGACACCGCCACCGGATCGAAGTTCGACTCGGCTCGTACCACCGCCACCAAAAGCCAGGGATGGAGATCGGCCGCCCGCGCCGCGGCGACGATCTCATCGTGGAACGGCATCTCCTCGGGGAGCGCTTCCCCGTCCCAGGCCCACGGGCAATCGGCGAAATCGGGGATCGGGCTCGGGTCGTCGTCGACCTCGTCCGCGATGACGCGATCGACCCTGGTCGCCGGAACGCGCATCGTGCCGCCGCCGCGCAGCTCGATGACGATCGTCGTCGCCGTCGAGGTAGGCGTCCTCGGCCTTGAGGACGCGGCCGTCGGTGAAGGTGACGATTTTCGCCTCCACCTGTGCTGAGAGGGTCAGCAGCGCGATGATCGCGAGAGCAACCCCCGACAACAGAACCTTGTCTTTTTTTTGCCCGAGATTTCCTTCCGAGGAAATCTCGGGCAAAAAAAAGAGAAATGGGGTGTATCGTCTCATCACATCTATGCCCTGGGGTGTTTTTCGTCGTAGAGCTTTCTCAGTCGCTCCCGCGCGACATGAGTGTAAATCTCGGTCGTGGTCAGCGACGAGTGCCCCAGCATCATCTGTACGGATCTCAGATCGGCGCCGTTTTCCACCAGGTGGGTGGCGAAGGAGTGGCGGATGACATGTGGGCTCAGCTGGGTCGTGATGCCGGCGAGTCGGGCGTGGTGGCGGAGGATCTTCCAGAAACCCTGCCGGGTCATCCGGCCGCCGCGGTGGTTGAGAAAGAGCTCGGGTCTCCGGTCGCGATCGAGGAGAGCGCGGCCACCATCGTTGTAGCGTTCAATCCAGCCGATGGCGGTGAGGCCGAGGGGGACCAGGCGTTCCTTTCGTCCCTTGCCGACAATCCGGACAAAGCCCGGATCGAGGCGGACGCGGTCGGTGGTGAGGTCGACAAGTTCGGAGACCCGCAGACCGGTGGCGTAGAGGGTTTCGAACATGGCCCGGTTGCGCAGCCCGAGGGTGGTCGAGGTGTCTGGTGCGGCGAGGAGAGACTCGATCTGGGATTCGCTGAGGGAATGGGGAACGGTCTTCCACAGCGAGGGCGAGCGGATGGTCGCGGTGGGGTCGGCGGCGAGGGCCTCGGAGGCGACCAGAAAGCGGAACAAACCGCGAATCGCGGAGAGCGAGCGCGCGGCGGAACGGGGAGAGAGACCGGATTCGCGGCGAACGCCGAGATAGTCGCGGATGGCGCCGCGATCGATGGCCGTGGTGTCGAGGCCGCGGGCGGAAGCAAAGGCGCTGAACTGCCGGAGGTCGCGGGCGTAGGACTCGAGCGTGCGCGGGCTCAGGTTTCGCTCCACCACGAGATGGGCGAGATAGTCCTGGATATGGTCGTTCAGCGTTGCTGCCATGGTCCATATCCTACCGCTTTCTTTTTGGCCACGGCTTGGCTTCGGCCAAGCCGTGGCCAAAAAAGGAATCTCACAAACGCCCAAATTCCTTTTCCGTATACTGATACGAGCGTCCGACGCCTCGGCGCGACCATGGAGGCCATTTGAACCCCGTATCCGACACCGTCCTGGAACGCGTGGAGCGTCTCCATCGCTCCATCGTGCGGGTGATCCGCGGCAAGGCCGAAATCGTCGATGCGCTGATCGCGGCGCTGCTGGCGCGCGGCCACGTCCTGCTCGAGGACGTGCCCGGGGTCGGCAAGACAACCCTGGCCCAGGCGCTGGCGCGCTCGCTGGCTCTCGAGTTCCACCGCATCCAGTTCACCTCGGACACCCTGCCGTCGGACATCATCGGGATCTCGGTCTACCGTCAGGACTCGGGTTTGTTCGAGTTTCTCCCCGGGCCGCTCTTCGCCAATGTGGTCCTCGCCGACGAGATCAACCGGGCGGCGCCGCGCACTCAGTCGGCGCTGCTCGAGGCCATGAGCGAGCACTCGGTGACGGTGGAACGAACCCGCCACCGGCTGGCCGAACCCTTCCTCGTGGTGGCGACCCAGAATCCCATCGAGGCGACCGGGACCTACGAGTTGCCCGAGAGCCAACTCGACCGGTTTCTCATGCGCCTGTCCATGGGTTATCCGGGCCCGGAGGAGGAGCTCGAGCTGCTCCGGGCCGGCGGCGCCGAACCGGAGCTCGAGCAGCTCGAGCCGGTGCTCTCATCGGAAGAGGTCATCGAGCTCCAGTCCCTGGTCGGCGAGGTTCACACCGGTGAGAAGATCCTCGGCTACCTCATGGCCGTCATCGCCGAGACCCGGAACCACAAAGCCCTGTCGCTCGGAGTTTCGACCCGTGGCAGCCTCGCCTGGCAGCGGTCGGCGCAGGCGTTGGCGCTGGTGCGCGGCCGGGCCTACGTTATTCCCGACGACCTCCAGCACACGGCCGAGTGGGTGCTTGCCCACCGCGTTATTGTCGCGGATCCGTTGATCGGTGACGGCTGGGAGAAGAGTCGCAAGGAACGGGCCGTGATCCGTTCGATCATCGAGAACACACCCGTTCCGCGATGAGCCTGGCCGGCGTCTTTCCGGGGTTCAAGCTGCGCTTGACCAGGTGGGGCGCCTTGTACATCGCGGGTTGCCTGGTCCTCGGTCTGGCGGCGGTCAACACCGGCAACAACGCGCTCATGGCCATGCTCGCCGCGGCTCTGGGGAGCTATGTCGTCTCGGGAGCATGGTCTCGTCAGGTTCTGGCATCGGTCGAGGCGGCGGTCACTCTTCCGACCGAGATCTTCGCCGGTCGTTCGATCTACGCCGAGGTGGCACTGAACAATCGCTCCGGGTTCTTTCCGGCCTACGGTGTTGTTCTCAGGGCCGGCGATGGTTCGGTGCTTCTGGCCGAAGGTCTGATCGGCACCCGCGAGACCTGCCGGCGTTCCGTCGCCCTGGAATTCGATCGGCGCGGTTGGACCACGCTCGGGCCCTGGCGTCTCGAGGTGCTGCTGCCCTTGGGTTTCTTTCTCAAGTCCAAGGAGGTCCTGCTCGAGGAGCGGGTTTTGGTGCTGCCGCGGTTGCTCTCGCCCGAGCCGGTCATCGAGTTGGAGCGCGGCGGCGGCGCCCGGTCCATGGAGCTCCTGTCCGATCGGGGTCGCGAGGGCGAGGTGAGCCAGCTGCGCGATTTTCGCGATGGCGATGACCACCGCCAGCTCCACTGGAAGCAGACCGCACGCCAGCAACGACCCATCGTGGTCGACCGCCAGCACGCCGCCGAAGGTCCCGTCTACCTCGTCCTCGATCCCCGGGCTCCGGACCCCGACGACCCGGAGACGATGGCGCGGTTCGAAACCAAGGTGAGCGAGATTGCCACGGCGGTGGTCGGCCGCCTCCGGCGGGAGGCGCCCGTGGGACTGGTGGTGGGGCCGATGGTGGTCCCACCGGTGCGCATGGCGCGCCAGTCCGGTCGTCTGCTGCGCCCCCTCGCCGAGGTCGAGCTCGCGGCCATGGACGCCGATGGTCCCGCCGATGTGACCGGCCACGCCGTGGTGACGGTGGTCGCATCGGGGGAACGATGACCGAGACCGCATCCCTCCGTCGTGAGCTCGGGTGGCTGCTGCTCTGGGCTCTCGTGCCGCTGCCGTTTCTCTACATCGTGCTGCCGCCGTTCTGGATGATCGCCGGGGTTGTCGGGATTGTCCTCATCCTCAGGCCCGAGTGGGTCTTTCGGCCGTCGACGACCCTGCTCAATCTCATGGCCGTCGGCATCCTCATCGTTGTGATCATGGCGGGCGGGCTCAACGTGGGTCCCCTGCGCCCCCTCGGGCATCTCCTGCTGCTGCTGACCTCGGTGCGGGTCCTGCTGGTTCGCGACCGGCGGAGCTTTGTCCAATCCCTCGCCCTGGTGGTCATGGTCTGGGTGGTGTCGGTGGCCTCGTCGACCCACATGGTTGCGTCGGCCTACTTCCTGGTATCGACGGTCATCGGTTGGTGGCTCGGGATCCGCCTCAACCTGACCGGACTCGGGCTTGCCGTGCGCGGCCGAGACGGCGCTCTGCCGAGGATCGGCCACCTGCTGATTGCCACCGGTCTCGCGTTTGTGATCGCTGTCCCTGTCTTCGTCGTGATGCCGCGGCTCGGCTCGCCCTGGGTCGCCGGCAGCAGCTTCGGACGAACGACCGGGTTTTCGCCCAGTGTCGATCTCGGAAAGCTCGGCCGGCTCACTCAATCCCAAGAAGTCGCCCTCATCATGCGCGACTTCGGATGGGGGCGAGATCCGCGAGGCGTGGACCCGGTTGCGGGGCACCGCCTTCGATCAGGTGATGGCCGGTTCCTTTCTCCCCCGCGGTAAAGATCTGCAGCAGCTGGAATCTACGCGCGATCTCGTCTGGCTCCGACCGGAGGCGGGTTCGCTCGAGGGTACGGTGGAGCTCGAGATCGAATTGCTCCATCCGCGGCGCTACCTGATGCTGCCGCCGGGCGCGGTGGCCATTCAGACCGATACCCCCGTGGCTCTCGATGTCTATGGTGGCGTGCTTGTCGGATACCGACGCGAACCCCTGATCTATCGGGTGTGGGTGGGCGAGTTCGGACCGGTTCGGGCTGCCCCTCCGGGTCCACGCGACACCCTGCTGCCGCGCGATCACCCGGGTGTGCGCGAACTGGCGCGGTCGGTGGCGGGAGATCTCGACACCCCCGAAGCCCGCGCCGACGCGGTGGAGCGCTTCCTGCGGGCGAACTACCGCTACGCCCTGAGCTCGGGCATCCGGATTCACGACGCCGATCCGGTGGCGTGGTTCCTCCTCGATGGCCGGGAGGGGCACTGTGAGTTCTTCGCCGGCGCCATGGTGGTCATGCTTCGCCATCTCCAGATTCCGGCGCGACTGGTGGCGGGATACAGCGGCGGCGATGTCTCGCCCCGAGGCGACGAACTGGTCGTGCGAGAGGCCAACGCGCACGCCTGGGTCGAGGTCTGGCTCGGCGCCGACCGGGGCTGGGTCGCCTATGACCCCACCCCATCCATCGGTGTGCCCGGGCTGGGCGGCGTCGGCGGTATCGAACGGGTCCGGTGGGCCTGGCAGCAGCTCGAGCTGCTCTGGGACCGGCGCTTGCTGAGCTTTGGCTTCGGCGAGCAGATCGACCTGATTGACGGCCTGGTCGAGACGCTGCACCGGGTCATGGAATCGGTCGACCGGCGATCCCTCGTCGCTGGTGGCGTTGTTTTCGTCGCCTTCGCGGCGATTGGGTTGCTTCTGAGGAAGGTGGTGCGGCGGCGTCGTCTCTGGCGACGGGGAAGCCCCACTCCTCGCGGGCCGGCGAGCCGTGCCGTCGGGCGTCTCGCGCGGGCGCTGATCCCGGTGGGAGGCGTCGTGCCGCCGTGGGCGACGGTGCGCACCATCGGTCGTCAAGCCGCCGCATTCTGGCCTCAGTCGTCGCCCGCGGTCGAAGAGCTCGTCGATCGCGCCGAGGACGAGCTTTACGGCGTCGATGGCGGTCGGGTCGCCGATCCGGCGGAGATCCGCCGGCTTTGGAAGACGATCCGGAGAGGGATGAAGGAGCGGGAGTTGACGATCGAAAGGTATTAGGTATTAGCAGTTAGGTATTAGGTCCATCGCGGCGTACCGCCCTGCCGGAAGCGATCTGCGATGGGCTAATACCTACCACCTAATACCTAATACCTAACACCAACACCCCGGTTTCACGTACTTCTCTCAGAAGCGAGTTGTACCCGGAACGGAGGCGCTCTATGATGGTCCCGATGCAGCGACTCAAATTCATCGTTGGCGTTTTCGCAGCCGTGGTGTCGGTTGCTCCCGCATTGGCCCAGGAAGTGGTGCGGCTGCGGGTCGAGGACACCATCCAGCCGGCGTCGCAACGATTCATCGAACGGGCCATCGAAGAAGCCGAGCGGCGCGAGGCGGCATTTGTCGTCATCGAGCTCGACACCCCGGGCGGTCTGCTCGACTCGACGCGGGAGATCACCTCGGCCATCACCGAATCCGAGGTCCCGGTCGTCGTCTTCGTGACGCCGGGCGGGGCCCAGGCAACCTCGGCAGGGTTTTTCATTCTGATCTCTGCCGATGTCGCCGCCATGGCGCCCGGAACCAACACCGGCGCGGCTTCGCCGGTTCAGGGCCAGGGCGAAGATGTCGGCGAGACCATGAAGGCCAAGGTCTTCTCCGATGCATCGGCCATGGTCCGGTCCCTCGCCGAAGCGCGGGGGCGAAACGTCGATCTCGCCGTCGAGGCGGTGGTGGACGCGCGTTCGTTCACCGCCGAGGAGGCTCTGGAGGCCGGGATCACCGATCTCGTGGCCAAGAACTTCGACGCCCTGCTCGAGAGCCTCGACGGTTTCGAGATGACCCGGGTGGACGGCAGCGCCGTCCAGGTGGAGCTGACCGATCCGGTGATCATCGAGATCGAGCAGAGCCGGGCCGAGGAGATTCTCTCCTTCCTCGCCAACCCCAACGTGGCCTACCTCCTCCTGGCCCTCGGAATGCTCGGAATCTATGTCGAGGTCACCCATCCCGGCGGCATCTTCCCCGGGGTCGTGGGCGTTGTCGCGATGCTGCTCGCGCTTTACTCGTTGTCGGTGCTGCCTTTGAGCTGGGCGGGGGTGGCCCTCATCGCCATCTCACTGCTGTTGTTTCTCCTGGAGGTCAAAGTGACCAGCTTCGGTCTCTTGACGGTCGGCGGGTTGGTTTGCTTCGTTTTGGGTTCACTCATGCTCTTCGACGGTCCGATCCCCGATATGCGGGTCAGCCTCGGTGTCGCACTGCCCACGGCGGTGGTCGTTGCGGGTTTGACCATCTTTCTCCTCAGCCGCGTTGTCCAGGCCTTCCGCCGGCAGGTCATGACCGGCCAGGAAGGTCTCGTCGGCGAGACGGGGAAGGCCCTCACCGATATCGATGAAAAGGGCAAGGTACTGGTTCACGGCGAGTATTGGGATGCGCGCTCGATGAGCGGTCGCATCGACAAGGGAACAGAAGTGCGGGTCGAGTCGGTCGGCGAGCGGCACATCGACGTTTCGATCGCGGAGCCCGCTTCGGCTCCGGTTGAAGGGAGTGCATGATGGGTTTCATCGGTTCCGGTCTCGGTCTGGCCGTTTTCTTCGGCCTCTTCATCGTTTTCAAATGGATCAACATCCTCAACGAGTACGAGCGGGGAGTCATTTTCCGGCTCGGCCGGGTCCTGCCGGAGGCCAAGGGCCCGGGCTTTGTCTTTGTCTTCTGGCCCATCGACCGGATGGTGAAGATGAGCCTGCGGACCGTCGTCCACGACATCCCGCCGCAGGATGTCATCACCCGCGACAACGTTTCGGTGAAGGTCAACGCGGTGGTCTACTTCCGGGTGATGAACCCGACCAAGGCCGTCATCGAGGTGGAGAACTATGTTTACGCCACCTCGCAGCTCGCCCAGACGACGCTGCGGGCGGTGCTCGGCGAGGTCGAGCTCGACGACCTGCTGAGCAAGCGAGAAGACGTCAACATTCGGCTCCAGGAGATCATCGACCAGCACTCGGACCCCTGGGGAGTCAAGGTCTCCATGGTCGAGGTCAAGCACGTCGATCTGCCGCCCGACATGCAGCGCGCCATCGCCAAACAGGCCGAGGCCGAGCGCGAGAAGCGCGCCAAGATCATCCACGCAGGTGGCGAGCTCGAGGCGTCGAAGAAGCTCGCGGAAGCCGCCGACGTCATGTCGGCCAACCCGGTGACCATCCAGCTCCGCTATCTGCAGACGCTCACCGAGATCTCCACCGAGAACGCCTCGACGATCGTTTTCCCGGTGCCGATCCACCTGCTCGAGGGGCTCTTTGCAAAAAAGACGGGCACCTGACGCCGCGGCCGCGGATCATTTGCTAGGGGTGGATTGAGATGAGTCGAAGCTATTACGTCATCGAGCTCACTGCTCGTTGGTTGACGGTGCTCCTGGTTGGGTTGGCGCTGCTGATGGTCGTCGCCTTTGGCCTCGGGTATGGGGCGGCCCTTTCGGTCAGCGCCGACGGCTCGGCGCCGAGGGGTGAACGATCGCCGACCCCGGTTGTGATGACCGAGGTGGTGTTGGACGCGACGGTTCCCCAACCGCGACAGACGCCGACCCTACCGGTAGCCACGGCAACGGAGCGTCCCATGCCGCCGACCGGCCGCTCCGGCGCCGGCGACGCCAAAGCCCAAGCCGACTGAGAAACCGCGACCGACCGAGAAACCCGCCGAGGGATTCTGGGTCCAGATCCTGGCCTCGTCCAAGGAAGCGTCCATCGAGGGCGCCCGGGGCAAGCTCGCCGGCCTCGGTTTTGACCGCGACTACCAGGAGGTGGTGCGCAGCGAGGTGGCCGGCGGGGATACGCTCTACAAGCTGCGCGTCGGTCCTTTCCCGGACCGGGAGTCGGCCGACCGCGTGCTCCAGCGGATGCAGGGGGCCGGTTTTCAGGACGCCTGGGTCGTCGGGCCATAGGGGTTTCATGAGTTTTGGCGGACGGGCCCCGGCGCCGATCCTCCCGGAGTGGATCAGGGCGCGCAAGATGCAGCTCGGCGAGCTCCACGAGGTCAAGAAGCGGATGCGCGCCGGCGGCCTGCACACGGTGTGCGAAGAGGCGCGCTGCCCCAACCGGACCGAATGCTTCTCGCGCGGCACCGCGACTTTTCTCATCAACGGCCGGGTCTGCACCCGCAACTGCTCCTACTGCTCCATCGCCCACGGTCGGCCGCAGGCGGTGGATTTCGACGAGGCGCGTCAGCTCGCCGAGGCCGCGAAACGCATGGGTCTCGAGCATGTCGTCATCACCGCCGTCGATCGCGACGATCTGCCCGACGGCGGCGCCACCGGATTCGTCGAGGCCATCCGCGCCCTGAAGGAGCTCGACAGGCCGCCCGCCATCGAGGTCCTGACCCCGGACTTCAGGGGCGACCTCGAACAGGTCGACCGGATCATCGAGGCCGGGCCCGAGGTCTACAACCACAACGTCGAGACCGTGCCGCGGCTCTACCGCGAGGTCCGGCGGTCGGGGCGTTATGAGTGGGCCATGGAAGTTCTCCGGAGGGTCGCGGAGACCGCGCCCGGGATGATCCGCAAATCGGGGATCATGGTCGGACTCGGCGAGACCAAGGATGAGGTTGTCGCGGTTCTCGGCGATCTCGTCGAAGCCGGCTGCCAGGTCGTGACCATCGGCCAGTACCTCCAGCCGACCGGCAAACAGGTCAAGGTCGACCGGTTCTGGACCCCCGCCGAGTTCGCCGAGCTCGAGGAGATCGGCCGCGGCAAGGGCCTCGAGGTCTTCGCCGGCCCCTTCGTCCGCTCCTCCTACCGCGCCGAGGAAGCATATCTGCGCGTTGTGAGCTCCTGACGCGGATACCATTCACCTACTGAGCACCCGGGCTCGGGGCGTGCGGCGGGGTGCCGGGCACGCTATTGTGCCCCATCTACCATCCGGCACCGTACCGCGCTGCGCACAATGGCGCTGCCGGGCTCCCTCGGAGAGCGCCTCGAAGTCAATTCTACCGGCTCAGAAGGAAGCCGCCGCTCGCTCAATCAGCGTGGTCGACGCCTTCCACGTCACCACCGAACGACCACGCTGATTGAGCGACGCTGGGACGTCCGACGTCCCAGAAGGCTGGGGATGAATGAACCATGTGCTGCGTCCGGTACTCGTTCCTGCAACGCAACACCGACGAGGTCCTGATTGTCGCGGTTGGCCGAGAGAGCCCCCCTTGACATTGTTCGGCTGGTAGGTCCAAGTGGCGACCAGGATCGGCGTTTCCGAACAATGATCAAGGACGGCACGTCCGTTCGAGGCCAGATTCGCATACCCTCCACCCAACGCGGGCTGGGTGCCTGGCATCCGACGTTGCGTTCGACGCGACGTTGCGTACCCGGCATCCCCTCCCATCGCGCCAAAACGGGCTTCGACTGGCGTGTTCGGCACATTTTCTTGTCGAGTATCAACCGGCGATGTCTGGCTCAGCCGGCAAACAGGGATGATCTTGTCCTGTTATTATCCCGACTAACCAGAATTGATGCTGGTGAGAACTAATTGATTACAGGAGATCACTTGACGCCGTATCCTGGAAAACTAATCGCACTAGAAGGAATTGACGGAGCGGGGAAAACCACTCAGGTGTCTTTGCTATCCGCATTCCTAAGGCACGCAAAGGAAACGGTGGTTTCGTCAAAGGAACCTACGGACGGTAAATGGGGACAGAAAATACGAAAATCCGCAACAGAGGGCCGTCTTCCCCTTGAAGAGGAGGTCGAGGCGTTCATCAGAGACCGGCGTGAACATGTTGACCACCTGATTGGGCCTGGGCTGAGAGGCGGCGCTTTTGTTCTGGTCGATAGGTACTACCTTTCAACCGCTGCATATCAAGGTGCGCTTGGCATTGATCCGGAATCGCTGATGAAGCGAAATGAGGAGTTCGCGCCACTACCCGATGCTGCGTTCATTCTCGAGATTGATGTCGACACAGCGCTTGGTCGAATCAGTCGAAGAGGCTATGGCAAGAACCTCTTTGAACTTGCAGAGAACTTGAGAGCCGTAAAGATGTGTTTTGAATCTCTTGATCGCCCGTATATTACGAGGGTCGACGGCAACAGGCATCGAGAAATCGTCTTCGAAAAACTACTTGAAGATCTTGTACTCCGCTCAATTATCCCAACTTCGTATTTGACCCCCGAGCGAATCAACCACGCAATATCGACTCTTGAAGAGTAGGTCGCGGAAAACGCCTTATGGCTGAGGGAACCCCCACCTGGTTCAGCAAGGCCGTCCTCGATCGGGCCAAGTGGGGCGCCCTTGTCGAACCGCTGCTCCAGCGCATTGCCCTGGCGCGGGATCGCGACCGCTTCCCGCACGCGCTGCTCCTGGTGGGGTCCCGGGGTCTCGGCCGCGAGTTGGCGGCGGTGGAAGCGGCGGTCATGTTGACCTGCACCGAAGCGAGCGAGCCGTGGAGCGTCAGCCCGTGCGCCGAGCGCGTGCGCAGCGGCCGCCACCCGGATGTGGTCGCCATGATGCCCGAGGGTAAGGCGGGCATCATCAAGATCGACCCGGTCCGCGAACAGGTCGTCGATGTCGTGGGATCCCGTCCCTACGAAGGTCTCCGACGGGTGTGGATCTTCGATGGGGTGGAGGCGGACCACCTTCCCGGGCCCTCCGCAAATGCCTTTCTCAAGACCCTCGAAGAACCACCGGACCATGCCCAGTTCATCCTGCTCGCCGCCAATCCGTCGGCGGTGCTGCCGACCATCCGGTCGCGTTGCCAGCAGCTCTCATTGCCGAGTGCAGGGTTGGTCGCCGGCGATTCGGTGGGCGAGGGAGTCCCGCCGGAGCTCGCGGCGTCGGCGTTGGCTGGGATCAAGCTCGACGATGTGCTAGCCGAGGTACGCGCCGCCCTTGCGGCGGCTGTCGCCGGCGAGCCCCGCCACCTCCTTCGTCTGCCGTATCTTCTCGGTGAGAAGGTGAATTCCTTCGAAGTCGTGGCCGCGGTGGCGACCGAGATGGCGACCGGGACCGATGATGTCGAGGGAGGCGAGGACCTCATCCGCCTCGCCGGCGATCTGCTCGCCACCGATCGTCGCTGCCGAGCGCTCAATCTCAGCGCCGACCGCCAGCTGGTCTCGTGTCTGATGCGGTGGTTTCAGGAGTTCTGACTCGAGAAGCGTGCTCGGGAGTCGCAAACAACCTGTAAAGAGGTGCCTTGGATCCCGGCCGTGTGTTGACGGGGGATTTTCATGGAGGTTACTGTTGTTGTTCCCGATGACTGTGATTTCGTGGTCGCAGAGAGGAAAAACGGACTTGGATCAGCATCGAGGTTTGACGACCGCCATCGCACTCGCCCTCGCGGTGATCATCGCCGCGGGTGGGATGTCGTTGGTCGGGAGCTTCGTGCTCTGCGTCGGGTCGAACGGTCACGTCGATCTCGAGCTCGCCCTCGGTTTGTGCTGCCTTGATGTTGACGCCCGCGGTGACGATGCCGGCGGTGACAACCCCGCGAAATTCGTCGACTCCTGCGGCGGCTGTTCAGACATTGGACTGGATGCGAGTTCGTTGACCGAGGGGACACAGCGGCTCGTCCCACCGACGAGCGCAGTGATGAATCTCGCCGGCATCTTCGACATCGCCACGGAATCGTTCGTCGAGTCAGATCGGCGAGAGGGACTCGATCCACCCCACCTCGCGTCTCTCTTATCGGTCGTTCTCCTGACCTAGATCTCCTCGAAAAGCCGATCTTGGCGCTGCCGGTCTTCGGCCGGCCTGCGCCTCTCTTATCGATTGGACCTTCGAGGAGAACGACATGTTCAGATTCACACAACGATTGCTTACCGTGCTGTTGGGCGTCGCTTTCATCGTGGCCGCGGCATCCGACGAGATCCGGGCCGATGAGCTCACTGGCTCGGGTGAGCTCAGTCTGGCCGAGGCCCTCGAGCTGGCCGCCGACCACAACCCGCTGCTGGCGGCCGCCTGGCATCGGCTCGAGGCGGCGGATGCGCGGGTGAACCAGGCGGGCCGGTGGGCCAATCCGGAACTCGAGTTCGGGGTCGAGAACTTCGGTGGCAACGATGACCTCCGAGGCTTCGAATCCGCCGAAAGCACGCTGCTGATCAGCCAGTCCCTGCAGTTGGGCGGCAAAATCAAGCGTGGCCGCGAGGTCGCGGAGTCGGATTTCGCCATAGCCGGGCGCGGCCGGGAATCGATCGAACTCGATGTCCGGGCCCGCACCACCGCGGCCTTCTACTCGGTCCTCACCGCGCAGGAACGAGTCGATCTGGGACGGGAGCTTCTGGATCTCGCTCGGAGCTTCGCCGCCACCGTGGATGCTCGCGTCGAGGCTGGAAAGGTCTCGCCGGTGGAGGCGACCCGGGCGCGGATGGAAGTCGCGGCGGTTCGAGTCGCGTTGATTCGGGCCACCCGAGAGCTCGAGATCGCTCGGGCCCGCTTGAGCGCCATGTGGGGCTCGTCCAACGCGGATTTTCGACGGGCTGTGGGCGACCTGCCCCGACCGGGCGACCGCCCAGAGTGGGGCGACTTGCGGGGATTGGTCGAGGAATCGCCGGAGATTCTGGCGCTCGAAGACCGCCTGCAGCGATCGCAGCGGCTCGTGGCCCTCGAAAAATCGTTCAGGATCCCCGATCTGACGGTCGCCGCGGGGCCGCGCCGGTTCTCCGAGACCGGTGATTCCGCGTGGGTTGCGGGGTTCTCGTTGCCGCTGCCCATTTTCGACAGCAACAAGGGGGCCCGCCGCGCCGCCGAGTTCGAGCTCGAGGGGATGCGGCGGCAGGTCCAGGCCACCAGGGTCGAGATCGAAACCGGGCTGGTGTCGGTGGTCCAGCGGCTCGATGCCGCGGGAGAGATCGCCGTCTCCATGGAAGCCGAGGTCGTCCCCGCGGCGACGAGCGCCTTTGACGCCGTCGAGATCGGTTACAGCGAGGGCAAGTTCGGTTTTCTCGATGTCATCGACGCCCAGCGCACGCTCTTCGAGGCGCGCTCCCTGCTGCTCGACAGCGTCGCCGAGTATGCGCTGGCGCGGGTCGATCTCGAGCGGCTGATCGGACGGGGTTTGGATGCGAGAGCGGTCACACGAGACTCAGCGGAGGCTGTTGATCGAGGAGATTCAAGATGAAGACCAACGCCGTTGTTTCCCGTACGACCCGCGAAGCTGCTCTTCTGGTCACCCTGAGCGCACTCCTCGTCGCGGGCTGCGGCGGCGGCCTTCCCCCCGTGGAATCGACCGGCGTTGAAGCCACCACCGACGATCATGCCGACGAGCGGATCGTTCGCATCAACGATGCTGACCTCGAGCAGCTCGGCATCGAGATCGCCGTCGCGGGTCCCGGCCGTCTGGCGGTGACCGCCGAGCTTCCCGGTGAAGTCCAGGTCAACGGCGACCGGATGGCCCATGTCGCGCCTCGGGTTGGTGGGGTCGTTCGCGAGGTCATGGCGAGCCTCGGCAACACCGTTCGCCGGGGCCAGTTGCTGGCGATCCTCGAAAGCCGCGAACTGGCTGACGCCAAGGCCGCCTATCTTGCGGCGGCCGAACGGCTCCGGATGGCGGACGCCACCTACAGCCGCGAGGAGCGGCTCTTCGTCAGCAAGGTGTCGTCGGAGCAGGATTACCTCGATGCCAGGCAGCTTCGCGCCGAGGGTCGGATCGAGTTCCGCACCGCGGAACAGAAGCTCCTGGCCCTCGGGGTGACCGCCGACGAGATCGAGCGTTTGCCGGATTCTCACGATGTTGCGCTCACCGACTACCGGCTGCTCGCGCCCTTTGACGGCACGGTCATCGACCGCCACATCACCCTCGGGGAGACCGTCGCCGCCGAGACCCCGGTTTTCACGGTCGCGGATCTCTCATCGGTGTGGATCGATCTCTCGGTCTACCAGCGCGATATCGGCGCCGTGCGCTCGGGTCAGAGGGTCTGGGTGGAGACCAACCACGGCGACGAGGCCGAACTCGTCATCGATTTCGTCCAACCGTTGGTTGGCGAGGAGACGCGAACGGCTCTTGCTCGGATCATCGCCCCCAACCCGGACGGACGCTGGCATCCGGGGTGCTTTGTCAAAGCCGTGGTTGCGACCTCGGCGGAGGATGAGGCGCGGGTGGTCGTGTCCGACACGGCGGTGATCCGGATGGCCGATGGCGACGACGTGGTCTTTGTCGTCACCGGGAAGGGGTTCGAACCTCGAGTTGTGACCCTCGGGTTGCGATCCGACAGGGCAGACCGAAATCGTCTCCGGCCTCGATCCCGGCGATCGTTACGTCGAGCGGGGCGGGTTCAGCCTGAAGGCCGAGCTCGGCAAAGATGCGTTCGGCGACGGCCACGGGCACTGAGGACCGAGATGCAACGCTTCATCGATGCCATCCTCTCGAGTCGACTCCTGGTCATCGTGTTGGCCGTCCTCGTCATGATCGCCGGTTTGTTCAGCTACACCCGTCTGCCCGTGGACGCCTTCCCCGATGTGTCGCCGAATCTGGTTCAGGTCTTCACTCTGACCGAAGGACTGGCGCCGGAGGAGATCGAGAAGTACGTCACCTTCCCCGTCGAGGTGGCCATGAACGGGCTGCCCGGGGTCGAAAAGACCCGGTCGGTTTCCAACTTCGGGCTCTCGGTCGTCAACATCTATTTCGCCGAGGACATCGACATCTATTTCGCGCGCCAGCTCGTCGGCGAACGGCTGCAGGAGGCGCGCGAGCAGATTCCGGAGGGCTTCGGCGATCCCGAGATGGGACCCATCGCCACCGGGATGGGTCTGGTGCTCTTCTACTACCTCGAGGACACGACCGGGCGCTACACCCTCGAGGAGCTTCGCACGATCCAGGACTGGCTCATCAAGTTCCAGCTCCAGACGGTCCCGGGGGTCACCGAGGTCCTCGGCATCGGCGGCTGGGAGAAGCAGTTCCACGTCGAGGTCGATCCCACCTCCCTGCTGCGCTACGACGTCTCGCTTGAGACCGTCATCGACGCCATCCGCGCCAACAACCTCAACGTCGGCGCGCAGTTCATCGAGCGCAACGCCGAGGAACTCGTCGTCCGGTCGGTGGGTCTCGCCACCGGGATCCGGGATCTCAGACAGATCGTGGTCAAGGCCGTTGACGGCACTCCGGTCTTTCTCGCCGATCTCGCCGAGATCAAGGTCGGCGGTGCGGTCAGGCGGGGTCTCCAGACCCGCGACGGGATCGGTGAAGTCGTCGCCGGCCAGGTGATCAAGCTCTATGGCGCCAACTCCTCGTCGGTGATCGGTGCGGTGGAAGCGAGGCTCCTCGAGATCAACGAGATCCTCCCCGAAGGTGTGAGGATCGTTCCCTACTACGAACAGAAGAGCCTGGTGGACGCCGCGGTCCGCACGGTCACGAGAGCGCTCATCGTCGGGATCGCCCTGGTCACCCTGGTTCTGTTGGTCTTCATGGGTGGTCTTCGTGCGAGCGTCGTCGTCGCCCTGTCGATCCCGTTCTCGATCCTGGTGGCTCTGATCGGAATGCGGCTCTTCGGGCTGTCGGCGAATCTGATGTCCTTCGGTGGGCTGGCCATCGCCATCGGGATGATGGTCGACGGCACCATCGTCATGGTCGAGAACATCGACCGAATGCTGCGACAGGCCGATCCGAGCGAGAGCCGCCTGGCCATCATCGCGAGCGCGGCGGCCGAGGTCGGCAGGCCGATCCTCTTCGCCATCTCCATCATCGTGATCGTCTTCCTGCCGTTGTTCAGCCTCCAGGGGGTCGAGGGCAAGACCTTCAGGCCCCTCGCCTACACCGTGGTGATGGCGATGATCGGATCGTTGGTCTACTCGCTCGTGGTGGCGCCGGTGCTGGCGTCGTTGCTCATGCGCCGACCACGACAGGGTGGCGTCAACGCAAGCGACCGGGTGGTGGCGGCGTTGGACCGGGCCTACCGACCCATCCTGGCCTTCTTCGCCGATCATCGGCGGGCGGCGGTGGTCCTTGCCCTGAGCCTGATGGTCATCGGTGGGTCTGGTGCTGCCGCAGCTCGGGTCCGAGTTCACGCCGACCCTCCAGGAGGGGACCCTCGTCCTCCGGTTGACCATGGCGCCGTCCATCGCCCTCACCGAGAGCACCAAGGTCGCGCTCCGGGTGGAACGGCGCCTCATGGAACTCGACGAGGTGGTCTCGGTGGTGACCCGGATCGGTCGCGGCGAGGTCGGCGCCCACACCGATCCGGTCAACAGCGCCGAGATGTTTCTCCTGCTCACACCGCGCAACGAGTGGCGGGTCGACACGCAGCTCGAACTCGAGGATCTGATCCGCGATCATCTCGGGGAGATTCCCGGGGTGTTGACCAGTTTCACCCAGCCGATTCAGATGGCGGTCGAGGAGCTGCTCGAAGGGGTTCGGGCCGAGCTCGCCATCAAGCTCTTCGGCGATGATCTCGAGGTGCTCAAGACCAAGGCCGACGAGATTGCGGCGGTGGTGGGAGGCGTCAGGGGCGCGGCCGATGTCCAGACCGATCAGATCACCGGGACGCCGCAGCTGCTGATTCGCGTCGATCGCGAGGCCGTGGCCCGTTGGGGTCTCAGCGTGGAGCGTGTCCAGGGAGTGATCCGGGCGGCGGTGGGCGGCGAGACCGCCGGACAGGTCTTCGAAGGGGTGCGGCGTTTCGACATCGTGGTCCGCTACCCCGAAGCCGACCGAAACACCCCCGAGGCCATCGCGTCGATCATCGTTCCCACCGCTGATGGAGCGACCGTCCAGCTCTCGCAGCTGACCGAGATGCGCGAGATCGTCGGCCCCCGGCAGATCACCCGCGAGGGCGGTCAGCGCTTCATCACGGTCCAGTGCAACGTGGTCGACCGGGATATCGGTTCGTTTGTGGCCGAGGCGAAGGACGCCATCGACGCGGGGAGTCGATCTTCCGCCCGGCTATCTCGTGACCTGGGGTGGCCAGTTCGAACTCCAGCAGCAGGCCAATCGACGACTCGCCCTGGTGGTGCCGGTGACCCTGCTGCTGATCTTCATCCTGCTGTATGCGAGCTTCAACTCGCTGCGAGAGCTCGGTGCTGATCCTGCTCAACATCCCGCTGGCCCTGGTGGGTGGGGTGGTGGCCCTGTGGATTTCGGGTCAGAATCTCTCGGTCCCGGCTTCGGTCGGGTTCATCGCTCTTTTCGGGATCGCGCTGGAGAACGGGATGGTCCTGGTCACCTATCTCAACCAGCTCGTCAAAGGGGGAGTGCCGGTGGCCGAGGCGATCATCCGAGCGGCGTCCGGGCGGCTGCGCGCGGTGCTCATGACGGCGGCCACCACCGCCCTCGGGCTGCTGCCGTTGCTGCTCGCCACCGGGAACCGGCAGCGAGGTCCAGCGACCCCTCGCCACGGTCGTCATCGGCGGGCTCTTCACCTCGACGGTGCTGACCCTGCTCGTGCTGCCGGCGATCTATCCGTGGTTCAGGGAGGTGAGGGGTGAGTTTTTCAGCAAAGGCGTAAGGAGTGAGCACTCGCATCGGTCGCTGTAAGAGGGTGAGCGCTCGCTTCGCTCACTGCGAGGAGTGATGAACTCCCAACTCCTAACCCCTGGCGAACTCCTGCACCCTTTCGGGCATCGTGCACCACGTACAATCACCGGCAGTCGCGCAACCGAGGAGCACCCATGCCTGAAACCACGCTGCCCTGGATTCTCTTTGTCGTCTACGCCATCGCCATCGTCGGGTTGGCGGTGTGGAACCGGCGCAAGGCGTCGAGCATGGAGGGCTTCGCGGTGGGCAGCCGGCGGGTGCCGCCGTTCTTCGTCGGGCTCTCGCTCGCCGCCAACATGACCTCGGTGGCGACCTTCGTGATCAACCCGGGTCTGATCCACGCCTACGGTTGGTCGGGGATCGTGGGCTACGGGTTCGCGGCGCCTACGGGGATCTTCCTCGCGCTCATCGTGACGACCAAGAAGTTCCGTCAGATCGGCGACAAGTTCACCGTCTTGACCGTGCCGCAGTGGCTCGGTGACCGCTATGGCGACCGCCGGCTGACGGTGCTCTTCGCCGTCGCCAGCCTGCTTCAGATCACGTTTCTGGTGCTCATCGTCACCGCGCTGGTCCTCGTTCTCATGAGCGTGCTGCACATCTCGATGTGGGTGGGGATTCTCATCGTCGTGGCCCTCGCCTTCACCTCGATCCTGCTCGGCGGCGCGAGCCTGCACGTGGTCTCCAACAGCGTCCAGGCCATGACCATGCTCGCGGTGGCGGTGCTGCTGGTGGCCTCCGGTCTGGAGATCTTCAGCGGTGGTCTGGGCGCCTTCTTCGGGCGGCTCGACGCCGTCGCGCCCTTCTACGGCAGCGTGACCAACCCCACGAGCCTGCTCTTCCGCGATCTCTTCGAGGTCGTGGTGGCCAACTTCGTCATCGGGGTGGCGATCATCATGCAGCCGCACATCATCTCCAAATCGCTCTATCTGCGCACCGAACGCGATGTCAACGTCTACCTCGTGACCGCCATGGTCGCCGGGACCGTCTTCACCACCGTGCTGCTGGTCGGGCTCTACGCCCGGGTCGACCTCGGCGCGGGCTTCGCCCCCGATCAGGTGGTGGCAAGCTATATCTCGACCTCCTTCACACCGGGACTCACGGCGCTGATCATGCTCGGTCTGCTCGCCGCCGGGTTCTCGACCCTCGAGGGGATCATCCTCGCGTTGTCGACGATCTTCGCCAACGATTTCTGGGCGAACGTGGCGCGGGCGATGGGGATGGACGACGACGCGATCCGCGGCGCGTCTGCTCGGCGTCGGGCGGATCTTCCTGGTCGTGCTGGCGCCCGTCACCGCCTTTTTGGCGTGGCGACAGATCGTCGCGCCGTCGCTCTCGGTGGCGATCTTCGCCCAGAACGGCGTCTACGGGCTCTTCGCCGCGACCTTCGCGCCGGTGGTCTTCGGGCTCTTCAGCGAACGGGCGACGGCGAAGCTCGCGGCCATCGCCGCCATCACGGCGCTCGTCGTCCACTTCGGGATGTACTACGGCGGCATCACCCACTATCACAACAACCCCGCCGTACCCGCCACCTTCGCCCTGATCGCCAGCACCCTCGTCATGGCCGTGGGCGTCGCTGATGCGGAGTCGAGAGATTGAACCGCGAAGGCGCGAAGATACGCCGAAGTCACTCGCAGCTCCGGAGTCGGAGGGAAGGGTGCCTGGCACCAACATTGTTCGCTGCGAACAGTCTTTGCGATCTTGGCTCCTTCACGGTTCATGTCGGGTCACGCCCCCGGAATGCCGGTTCGTGTCGGCGGGGTTAGACTTGGCACGAGCCTCGCACCTTTTGAATCGATTGGAGCCGTGCATGATGGTCAGCCGTCGCATATTTCGTCCTGGCGTTCGCGCTGACGATGGCGCTGACGGCGACGGCCGCCCATGCGGGTCGAATCGTCGCAGTCGGCGATGTCCACGGCAACTTCGAAGGCCTGACCTCGATCCTGCAGGAAACCGGGATCATCGACGAGAACCTGAAGTGGGCCGGTGGCGACGCGACCTATATCCAGCTCGGCGATCTCTTCGATCGCGGGCTCCATGTCCGTGAGACCCTCGATTTCCTCATCCGCCTCCAGGCCGAGGCCGAGGCCGCGGGCGGTCGGGTGGAGTGCGTCCTCGGCAACCACGAGACCATGAATCTCACCGGGTTCTACCGCGACGCCAACCCCGAGGTCTACGCGACCTTTGTCGACGGCAAATCCGAGAAGAAGCGCAAGAAGCTCTGGTCGGCGGTCAAGAGCTACCGGGGTCTCACCGGGGAACCCACCGATGACGCCGCCATGCAGGCCTGGATGGTCGAACACCCCCTCGGCTGGGTCGAATACGCGGAGGCGTTGGAACCCAACGGCGTCTACGGCAAGTGGCTGCGTGACCTCCCGGTGGCGATGATGATCGATGGCGCGCTCTTTCTCCACGGCGGGCTCAGCCCCCAGGTGGCCGGGATGTCGGTGGCCGAGATCAACGATGAGGTGGCGTCCGAGATGAAGACCTTCGACACGGCGCGGCAGTACCTCGTGTCGAAGAGCATCCTGGCGCCCACGGCGAGCGTCGTCGAGGTCGGCTACGCCGTCCACGCCATCATGGTCGAGGCCGAGAAGGAGGACTCCACCGATATGGTCCGCCGCCACGCCGACCAGCTCAAGCCCCTGGCCGGGATCGACGACTGGCTCATGATGTCGCCCGACGGGCCGCTCTGGTTCCGCGGCGCGACGCAGGTGGGACGAGGAGCTCCAGGGCGACGAGATGGCCGCCCTCCTCGACGGGATCGGCGCCGATGTCATGGTCGTCGGCCACACCCCCGATCGCGAGGGCACTCATCCGGGTCCGGTTCAAGAACCGGGTCTTTCTCATCGACACCGGGATGCTCTCGAGCTACTACACCGGCGGCCGGCCGTCGGCCCTCGAGATCGACGGTGGGGTCTTCACCGCCATCTATCTCGATCACCGCGAGGTCCTCGTCGACACCAACGCGCTCGACAAGGCGGCGGAGCTGCTGCCGGGCATCCGGGAGCTGCAGATCGCTCGAAGGCAGGAGCATCGCAAAGCCTACAGATCACACAGATTGGCACAGATATCACTCGTCGCGGCGTTGCCGTGAGCGAAGCCGATTCGCACCATCTCAACGACTGCATCACGGCCGAAAACGGAATGCTCGCGGCCTACGTCGCTGCGTCGTCGGACGGCTCGGTCGTCGTCGGCCCGGCGACAACGACCCTGTCCCGACCGTCTCGTTTTCCCTCGTACATGGCGGCGTCGGCCTTGCGGATCGCCGCATCGACGTCGTCGTCAACGGGAGCGATGCCGAATGTCAAGGTGATGGAGATCGAGTCGCCCTCGAGCTGCAGGGGGTCCTCCGCGAGGTTTTGGCGCACCCGTTCCATCGCCTGTACGGCGGCCGACGTATCGTTGTCCGGCAGCAGGAAGAGGAATTCCTCCCCACCCCAGCGGCAGACCGAGTCCGTCCTGCGCACGCGCTGCCCGGAGCCGGTCCGACAAAGCTCTGAGAACCTCATCACCGGCCTGGTGACCCAACCGATCGTTCAGGGCCTTGAAACTGATCGATATCGGCCAGCGCGATGGTCAGCGGTCGACCGCTGCGTTTGCTCCGAGCCGAGTTCGTCCGCGACCAATTCGTCGAAGGCGCGGCGGTTCCACAGACCCGTCAGGGAATCGGTCCGCGCGAGCCTGCCGATCTGCTCGACCGCCTGTTCCAGCTCGTGGTTGCGTGAGTCCAATTCGCGTTCCAAACGCGACTTGACCCGGTAGCCGCGCCACGCGATCAACACACCGAGACACGCGAACGCCAAGCCGACGGCGGTGGCCAGCAGGAGGAGCGTGCGCTGGCGCAGCTGCGCCTCCTGCAGCCGTGCGTCGAGGGTCATCACTTCAAGCTGCCGTTCTCGTTGTTCGACCTTGTACCTGACCTCGAGTTCCTCGACGATCGACTGGCGCTCGCGTTCGTGCGATTCTTCTCGAAGCGCCATCAGAGCTTGAAGGTGATGCAGTGCGGACTCGGTGTCGCCAAGCTCTGTCCTTGATTTCGGACAACTTCTCGTGCAGCGCCGAGACCACGCCGGGAACCACTCCGGCGGCGTCGTTCATGGCTGTTTCGTAGTACGCCACAGCCTCACTCAGCTTCCCCTCTTCGCGGCTGATGTCGCCGAGCGTCATCCGAAGCCCGGCAAGCGGTCGGGACAGCTGCAGTTCGGTGGCCTGATCGAGAGCTTCGAGACAGGTCGCGCGTGCCTCGGTCAGACGCCCCAGTTGCATCAGCCGCTCGCAGATGAGAGCCGTTCTGGAGCGCAACGCCGTGCAGATCACCCCGTTTCTCGGCCAAGGCCAACGCCTCGTGGTGCATCGGCAGTCCGACCTCGGGTCCTTCGATCTCAGAGACGGCGAGGGCGAGGTTGCCCAGCGCGGAAGTCTCCAGCGCCGGGTCGCCGGCGAGACGCGCCAGCCGCAACGCCTCTTCGTAGTACCGGCGCGCGCGGACGAAATCGAGGGCGAAGTTGTGCGCCACGCCGATGGCGGTGTTCACCCTGGACAGCTCCCCCGGTTCGTCGACGGCCTCGAGCAACCGCCGCGCCTCATGAAACCGATCGAGTGCGTTGGCGATGTTGTTCTGCTCGGCATCGATGGTGCCGTGCAGCATGAGCGAGCGGGACATGAGCAGTGGATCGTTCAACCTCCGCGCAACGGTCTCAAACTCGGCAGCATCCTCCCGAGCCCGGTCGTACTCCCCGCGATCGCGAAGGGTTTCGGCCCGTAACCGGTGCAGATGAGCGACGTAGAGCTCGTCGGTGTCGGGTTCGATTTCGGCCAGTAACTGATCCAGAATCGGCAGGAGGGCCGAGGGGTCGGTTCCGCGCATGGCGGCCAGTTCCTCGATGGGAGGCTGCAATTCGGCTGATGCCGGGCGCAGCGCCCAGGATCAAGACCCCGATCATCACGAGAGTGGGAGTGATTCTCACAACCCGGAATTGTAGCTCATGGATTACAGTTACCCCCGTCCGGCGCCATTCTTCGTCCGCGAATGAGCATCCGCACTACTTCCGCACCTTTTCGTCATGACTCCCGTTGAGCCGAGACCGAAGTTGGAGACAACAAAACGGCGAAAGGAGGGGATGAATCCTGACGGACCACATTGTGGTTCTTGTCGATAAATGGATGATCCGATCAACAACCAAGAAACGAAGGGGTGACGTTATGAAATCGTTGAAGTTCCAGTGCGGCGTATCTGTGGCGGTGTGCGCGCTGTTTGTCGACGGCTTCGAATCCGGCGACACGTCGGGATGGGCTTCGGCGTTGCCGTAGGGCCGGCCTTCCCCGGCTGGGAGAGCGTTCCGGAGTGGTGAAGCTCGTCGATCAGCGACCAACGGGGGTGGGCGGCGGCGAATCAACCACCGACGCCTTCGGCTTTCAAAGCGGATCGACTGATTCAATCGCATCGGCGAGGCCCGTGACGGCGGCGCGAATCCGGATCGCCAGACCGGTGAGCTCCTCGGCGGGCAGGAGGCCGGCGAGCTCGTGCTCGAGACCAACGTCGGTGAGGGCTCGAGCTTCAATACGAAGCGCGCCGGCAAGCTGTGCACGTGACATCCTCCGGGTGCCCTTGAGCTTCGGCAGACGGGACTCGATCTTCGACAGTCGATGATCCAGAACATCCGGGTCCGGCGCCGCTCCGGCGCGGGCGGTGAGGAAGTAGCAGTCGTAGAGATCCCGCAGCAGCCGGCGCTCGTTCCACGCGGCGAGCTTGTGTGAGAGAGCGGTGCCGGGACTCATGATGCGAACGACCTGTGAAGGCCGGCCGACCGACTGCGCGAAACCACCGGTCGTCATCGGGATCGACTCACACCGCGGAGCGACGTTCGCTTCGATCTGAATCGCAATATCGTCGACCCGGAGATCGGCCCGCAGCATCTTGGAGTGAAGGTCCAGGTCGATGGACGCGCCGTCGATCTCACGCAGCACCTCGGCGACACGATCGACGATCTCCTTCTTCGACTCGAAGGGGACGAAGACATAGTCGATGTCGACAGTCCGGCGCGGGCAGTCAAGGAGTCTGAGAGCCATGCCTCCTTTGATGACTGCGTGCTCCGCGAAGACCTCCGCGAATCGGTGCATGATCCAGAGGAAGAGCCGGTCTCGAGTTGCCGGCCGATCGAGTCTCGCGGTCATGACAGAAGCACTCCCACGGCAAAGGCAATGAACTTCGGGTTGCTGTACCTCCCGAGGTATCGGTGAATCCGGGCGTGATCGAGCTTGTCGACCGCCATGTCCGAGTAGATGTCGAACGGGTACCGACGCCCGCGGAGGTGGAAGTACAGTGTGTCGATAAATGCCTTTTCTGCGTCGGCGAATCGGACGCCGTCCGTGGTTTCGTAGCCGAAGACCAATGCGTCGGTCACGCTGACGTGCTCGATGACGAAGTCGCCGAGGGCATACCTTCGAGGTCGCCCCGTCTTGACGGCGACGATCCGGTCTTTCGGGTCGGGGCCGACGATCAGATGGCGTGCGAGCACGGTCGAGAAACTGACGTACGAGGAGGGTGCGAGCCGCTGGCTCAAGGTCGCGAGATCGAAGTCGTCGGTGACATACCAGCCTCGGGAGAACCGGCGGAGGATACCGAGATCCAGGAGCACGTTGATCCGTCTGGCGAAAGCAGCGGGGTGCCGTTCCCCGAATGCCGTCTGGAGATCAGCCTTCGAATACACGCCACGCTGGGAGGGACCGAGACGTTGGAGAACGAGGGCGTCGCCAGCCGAGTTCATATTGATAAATAATATACAAATTTGTAGATGTATTGTCAATATGAAAGGACAGGCGTTCCTTTACATGTGCGGGCTCAGCCGTGGTTACGCGCGCCGCCCCCCGTGGTGATCACTCGGCAGCTTCCCGAAAGAAACCCGGTGGGGGCTGCACCGCCCCCACCGGGTCTTCACAGTCGGCATGCGGGGAGCGTTTAGCCGGCGTCACCTCCGGCCGCGGTTTCCTGCGGCGCCGGCCGCAGGGTCAGCAGGTGTTTGATCGTGATGAAGGCTCCGGCCGCGACGATCAGCCCGTGCAGGAAGACGACGAACATCCAGAACCGGATCGGCTCCTGGGAGAGCATGTAGGACTGACCCATCATCCGTTCGAGATAGGTCTGGAGCACCCCGGCGACGGCGAATGCGAGGCTCATCCCGACCACGCCGAGTGACATCATCCAGAAGCCCCAGTGCCCGGCCCTCTCGTCGTAGTTGTTTCCCGGCAGTCCCTTGAGCCGTGGGATCGCGAAGTAGAAGAAGGTGAGGTTGAGCAGGACATAGGCGCCGAAGAACGCCAGGTGTCCGTGCGAGACCGTGACCTGGCTGCCGTGGGTGTAGTAGTTGATCTGCGGCAGGGTGTGGGCGAACCCGAAGAGCCCGGCGCCGATGAAGTGGAGGATGACCATCCCGATGAGGTAGACCCAGGTGAGCTTGGGCAGCAGCGGGTTCGTCCGCTTGCGGACATCGCGCAGGGTGTCGACGACCATCAGCAGGATGGGCAGGGGCTCGAGGGCCGAGAAGATGCCGCCGACCCAGAGCCAGTACTTGGGCGCGCCGAGCCAGTAGTAGTGGTGGCCGGTGCCCGCGATCCCGGTGAAGAGGAAGAGCCCGAGTTCGACGTAGAGCCACTTCTCGACGATCTTGCGGTCGACGCCGGTGAGTTTCATCAAAATGAAGGCGGTCATGGCGGCGGCGATGAGCTCCCAGGCGCCTTCGACCCAGAGGTGGATGACCCACCACCAGTAGTACCAGTCGACCGCCAGGTTCTTGTAGAACGGCATCCCGAAGAGGTACATCAGCGCCAGGAAGACGAGGCCGGCGAGGAGCGAGCCTTGAGTCGCGGTCCAGCGCTTGGCGCGGATCATGGTCATCCCGACGTTGGCCAGGAACATGAGCACGCCGATCACGATCACAACATCGAGCGGCCGTGGAATCTCGAGCAGTGGTTTCCCCTGGGTCCAGCCGAAGAGAAAGCCGACCAGCGCAACGACCCCGGTGAGGGTGAGAAGGACGAGCTGGACGATGGCCATCTTGGGCCACGCGAGCTCGCTCTCGGTTTCCTCGGGGACCATGTAGTAGGTGGCGCCCATGAAACCGAGCAGGAGCCACAGCACCGCCAGGTTGGTGTGCATCGCGCGGGCGGTGGCGAAGGAGAAGACGTTCACCACCTCCTGCGGCACGGTGGCGAAGTAGTTCACCGCCAACCACAGACCGACGATGACCTGGAGCCCGAAGAGGAGAAGTGCGACGACGAAGTACGGGTAGGCGATGTTCTGGGTCCGGTAAGTCATGGCTCACCTCCCTTCAGTGGTGTTCAGGGAGACGATGAACTCACCGATCATCAGCCGCTGCTCCCCGGAAAGGTAGTCGAACGCCGGCATCTCGGTGCCCGGGGCGAAGGCCTGAGGATCGGCGAGATACTCGGCGATCCAGGCGGAGTTTCGCCGCGAGCCGATCCATTCCAGGCGGCCGCCGATGCTCTCGCCGCGATCGCCGAGGGCATGGCAGCTCAGACAGTCCTCCTGGTTGATGAGCGCCGCTCCGGGAGACATGACCGCTCCCGCCATCAGGCGTTCGGTGGAGCGTTTCCACCGCGCTTCCGAGTGCTGCGGCGGCCAGTCGTGGTTCTCGATTTCCGACACCCAGGCGAAGAAGGCGATGATGTTGTCGATCTCCTCCTCCGACAGGTTCTGCTGCGGCATCTTTCGGTAGGAGTCGGCAAAGGCCACCTCCGGTGCGACCAGCCGGCGCCGGATGGTGTCCGATCCGAGCCGGGTGTAGACCCGGGTCAGATCCGGCGCGTAGTAGCCGCCGAACCCGAGAATCGTGTGGCAGTCGTTGCAGTTGTAGTGTTCGAACGCCCGCTTGCCGGCGATGACCTGTTCGTCCAACTGGTCGGCGTGGGTCAGCGCTGCGAACTGGCTTTGGGTGTCCACGGTCAGCGCGAGAAAAAGCACCAGCGATGACAGTGTGCCCACCCAGAAGATCCACTTTGCGGCCTTCTCGGTCATGGTTGCCTCCTTCGGTTGTCGGTCTCGAAATGAACTCTGTTTCACTTCTCTCGCCCCTGGGGCCACGTCCTTGATCAAGATCAAGGGTCAGCAGGAGGGAGGCGGTGCGGGGCGGCGAGCCGGGCTTGATGGTCCCAGCGTCCTTCCCGTGCGTTGCCAGGCAGCCTCTCGCAAGAAACAACGAGAGCCAGGCACGCGCCAATGAGCGCACGTTCCTTGTTCCCTGGAAATTTTTCCCTCGGTGGGGGCGGACTAAATCGAGAAGCGGTATCGTTTACACTTCAGAATGCGTTAGGATCACCCCAGCCCGCGCGTCGACTGGAGACCCATGGAAGCCACCCGAGTCCTGCTCGTCAATTCCGTCAATCCCTTTGTGGAGGCGCAGAACCGCTACCCCGCGCTCGGGCTCGGCTATCTCGTGGCCATGCTCAACCGCGAGCTCGGCGACGCGGTCGAGGTGCGGCTCATCGAGGATGAGGTGGCCGCGACCATCCGTGACTGGCAACCCCATCTGCTCGGCCTGTCATCGGTTTCGCAGAACTACAACCTCGCCAAGAGCTACGCCGAGCTCGGCCGCGAGGCCGGGATCCCGGTCATCATCGGCGGCTATCACATCACCGAGCTGCCGAACAATCTGACAAAGGCCATGAACGTCGGTGTGCTCGGCGAGGGTGAGTACGCGCTGGTCGAGCTCGTCGAGCTCTATCGCGAGCACGGCTCGCTGCCGCCGGCCAAGCTCGCCGACATCGAGGGACTGGTCTACTGGGACGGCGACGAGCAGGTTCAGACCGCACCCCGCGAGGTCGTGGGCAAGAAGGAGAAGGACCTCGACGCGCTGCCCATGGCAGATCGGTCGATGATGCGGGTCCGGCCGCACTCGAACATGCTGACCTCCCGCGGCTGTCCCTACAACTGCACCTTCTGCGCCTCGACTCGGTTCTGGCCCAACATCCGCTACTTCTCGCCCGAGTACATGATGGAGGAGATCAAACACCTCCGCGACACCTACGGGGTCAAGTACATCACCTTCCACGACGATCTCTTCATCGCCAACACCAAGCGCCTCGCCGGGCTGCACGAGCTGGTCATGCGCGAGGGCTTGCCGAAGCAGGGTTTTCGTTTTTCCTGCGCCTCGTCGGCGACCCGGATCACCGATGACACCGCGCGGATGCTCAAGGAGATGAACTTCGTCTCCATCTCCATGGGGCTCGAGTCGGGCAACCAGGAGGTCCTGACCCGGCTCAAGGGCAAGGCCTTCAAGGTCGACATCAACGAAAACGCGGTCCACACGCTGCATCGCCACGGAATCCACCCGCACGCCTCGTTCATCCTCGGCGAGCCGCAGGAGACCGTCGAGCAGATGATGGAGACCTACGACTTCATCAAGCGAAACCCGCTCTCGCTGGTCAACCTCTATGTGCTGACGCCGCTGCCCGGGACCCCGGTCTGGCACGCGGCCAAGGCCCGAGGTCTGGTCTCCGACGACATGGACTGGGACCAGCTCAACATCTCCTTCGAGCTCGACTGGAAGCGGGTCATCCTGGTTTCGGAGACCGTCAGCCGCGAGGAGCTGCACAAGGTCTACCAGAAGTTCCGCCGTTGAGGCTCTACAAGTACGCCAAGGCCATGGCGACCCACCCCTTCCAGATGGATCTCCCCGAGTACGGCCGCGCCAAGCTCGTCGAGTGGGGCTATCGCGTCAAGTCAGCGTTCACGCATGGATCAGCATCCATCAACGCCGGATTGGACAAAGCGTCGTAGACATAATTCTCAATTCTCAATTCTTAATTTTGAATTACATCGCAAGGGTCTCAGAGCACCCTGCGATGGCAATTAAGAATTAAAAATTCAAAATTGAGAATTCAACGTCGAGTGCCGCTGATGATCCAGCGATCAGGACCGATGTCCTGCCGCCGAATGTCGACCAGCCCCGCCTTCTCCATCCACTCTTTCAGCTCCGGTTCGGACCAGGTGTCGCCGAAGGTACGCATGTTGATGGCGAAGAGGGTGCCGAGTGGGTGCGCGCATTTGTCGTCGTCGATGGCGAAATCCACAATGACCACGCGCCCGCCGGGGGCGAGGGCTTCGGCGGATCGGCGGATGATCTCGGCCGCCTTGGGCGCCTATTCCTGGTGGAGGTCTTGGCCAGCAGGAGGAAGTCGTATCTCAATCCGAACAAGGTCTTGTGGGGAAACATCACTCAACAAGCTACGTAATCGAATGACTGGCTTGACCCGACAGTCGTTTTTGCGTCGCCCTATTGACAAAAGGGATGCCCCCCCCCCTATATTGATCTTAAGATGTCTTTCGAGCCAATCAAATATCCAATCAAGTATTCTAGCCATGAGAATGATATCTGCATTCTGTGCTTCGGGATTTCCTCCACCAATCAATCTCGTGGCTGAGAAACTCGATTCAGCCGATCTCGAGGCAGTTGTCGTACTACGTTCTGCGGCAGAGTCCGAGCCCCGTACCACGTTAGCAACAATCAACACCCCATCCGTCGTAGAGATCGAGGCGGGTCAGGTTTGGGAATTCGAGACCACTCTTGATGGCTATTGGGCCCGCACCGAGACTCTCTTTGTTCCAGAGGAAGGCGCGAGCGTCACGATCAGCCTGTTTCCCACCGGCGCAGTCGAAGGATCTGTGGTAATGGTTCCCAATGGTGTTGCTCCGCAGAATCTTGGAGTGCGGTTTCGGCCGACCACCGCGAACGCGACAGTCGGTGAGGCGGTCACCTGCCCGATTAGTGATCGGCGATTCACCTGCTCCTTGCCAGTCGGGATCTGGGATCTCCGAGTCCGGGCGGAGACTTATGTCTCCTCGTTTTTCTGGTCGGTCGAGGTATTGGCCGGCAAGTCGATTGATCTTGGTCAGGTCCAACTTCGACAGAAAATGGAGAGACTCGAGCTGCAAACCGGGCATCAGTACGTTGTACTCGAGATCCCGATGGTCGATGTCGAAGGTGAGGTTCGGATCAAGGACGAGGTCGTGCCGGCCAAGGTGATCTTCGAGTCGACGGCAACGGAGGGATTCGAGGAGGACACGACCTCCATCGTGTTGAATTCGGACTTCGATGGCGTCATCCGTGGCGTTCTGCCCTACGAAGGAACCTACAACGTCGTCATTGAGGGCACCGAGCCACCGCTCAAGAGGCGGGTTCGTGGCGTCGAGGTCGAGCAGATCAGCAGCTCAACCGTGGCCAGGTTTGTCATCGAATTGCCGGAGACGAATGTCAGCGGGGTTGTTGTTGATGGCTCGGGAAGACCGACGTCTGGTGCGATGGTGATGTGCCAAAAAGCTGATGATCCCCGTGACACCTCTGTGATTGCGACCGACGATGACGGACATTTTCAATTGTTCGCCTTGGAGGATGGACGGTATTTGGTCCATGCACGGTCGGAAGATCGTCGCTCTCGGGAGACGGATCTGAAGATCGACGACACAGAAGCTCCTAAACTCAAGTTGATTCTCGACGATTCATCCGAGCTGACGGGCCGTATCATCAATCTTGAGGGAAGCGGGGTGGCCGGCGCTTCCATTATGGTAGGTGGTCCGGGTTTCACATCAGGCGGTCAGGCGGTTTCTGGAGTGGACGGTTCGTTCTCTCTGCCGGTGCCCGAAAAGATCCAGACGCTCGTCTTCATTGTCCAGGCTCCGGGCTACGGGCTTCATACGAAGAGCGCGAACGTGGAAATCGGTAACGAAATCGTGCTCCGGCTTACCCAGGTTGGCGCGGGTCTCACCCTCACCGGTCTGGCCAGACCTCACGAACGTGGCAAAACGGTTTTTCTGCTCCACGAGGGCGGGTTTCTTGCCGAGGCAATTTTGCGGATGTGGGCGGCTGTTTACGGCTTTCGATCAATGGACCCGGACAGGCTCGAAATCCCGATGCTCGAACCCGGGTCGTACCAGGTATGCGCCGCCGGGATGGATGTCATCGCCGTACTGCAGGGCTTTTTCTCCGCGCAAGGAGGGCCCAGCGGTTTCGAGTGCGAGGATGTGTACCTCCAACCCGGGGTCGAGACAACAGTGGCCGTGTCCCATTAGGCCCATCGATCTAAACCAGTTGCGGTCAGCAAGAGGAATGGAGAGTGTGCATTACGTCGTGTGGCGCCTCGGATTAACGCGGGTTGGACAAAACGCCATAGACGTGTTGTCCGAATGTTGAATTCTCAATTGTGCATTTTGAATTGCATCGCAACAGGCAAAAAGCGCGACTCTATATTCGGTGCGATGGCAATTCAAAATTCAAAACTAAGAACTCAAAACTGATCAATCGCGGCGTGAGCCGCTGATGATCCAGCGGTCAGGACCCAGGTCCTGCCGCTCGATATCGACCAGCCCGGCGTCCGCCATCCAGCCCCGGAACTCCGGTTCGGAATACGTGTCGCCGAAGGAGCGCATGTTGATGGCGAAGAGGGTGCCGAGGGGATGCTCGCACTTGGCGTCGTCGATGGCGAAGTCGACGATGACGACGCGCCCTCCGGGGGCGAGGGCGTCGGCGGATCGGCGGATGATCTCCGCGGCCTCGGGGGCGAGCTCCTGGTGGAGCATGTTGGCGAGCAGCACGAGGTCGTAGCCCGAGCCGTAGTCGGTCTCGAGGTAGTCGCCGCCGATCCACTGTGATCCGGCCCTCGAACTCGGTGCCGAGGATCGCGGCGGGTGCGGCCTCGGCG
Organism: uncultured Acidobacteriota bacterium; assembly: GCA_963704125.1. Classification (GTDB taxonomy): domain Bacteria; phylum Acidobacteriota; class Thermoanaerobaculia; order Thermoanaerobaculales; family Sulfomarinibacteraceae; genus JAHECW01. The sequence goes on from CAVPHA010000021.1 coordinate 454,694, forward strand.
ACCTGTGGGATGTCGAGGACGGTGGCGTGGAGCTCGGGTTGGACGCTCGCACATGGCTTTGGCGTACTGACCCCAGCCGCCACCGACATCGAGCATGGTGTCGACAGGCCGGAGAGATCGAGCGACCCGGCCACCCGGCGGGCGATCTGCGATCCCATGGCGGCCATGGCGGCGCCGAACCGTGCCGTTTCCTCCGGCGTTCGGGGCGCCGTGCTCCAGCCTCTCCCCGCGGAGCCACGGTTCGAGGTTCTCGCCCCAGCGCTCGTACATCGAGTGGATGTGCTCGAGGAAAGGCCCGAATCCGGTGCCGTCGACACCGAAGTAGGGCCGAAGACCCGGCGTGAGCCGGTAGCGGGGTCCGTCGGGCTCGACGATGCCCTGGGCGCACAGCGCGCGGATGATTTTGCCGGTGGCGAAGGGGTCGAGACCGAGTTCGGCGGCGACCTCCTCCGGGGTGAGAGCGCGGTCGGCGACCGCGTCGAGCATGCCGGTTCGGCCGGCAACGGTGATCACCCGTTGCGCGGCGAAGTTCCACAGCAGTCGTTGCAGTCCGTCGAGATCGAGTTCATGACTCATGATTCCTCCAGGGGATCAGCGTCTCCGGGGGGAGGGTGCAAAACCCTCCCCTCCGTTTTTTTGATTCTCCCTTCGTAGGGGCGGGTTTTTATACCCGCCCTCACGTGCACTCCGGATCATCCAGGCGTTCCGTCATCGCAAACACCTCGGACCAGATGATGTCTGATGGATTGGCGGCAAGAAACTCGTTATCGATTCCCGGCCACTCCATCGATCCGCACCACGGGTGCTGAGTCCACTCGTCCACCAATCCTGCTCGAACTGGGTTGTTCAGCAAGTAACGAATGGTCCTGTTGATGTCCTCGTTGCGGCGGAGAATGTGATCGTGAAAACTGCGTTGCCACACCGGACCTTCGACCTTGCCGCGCAGGCGGGTCGATGTGCGGCCCTTGAGTCGTTTCATGAGATCGAGCAGAGAACCGTCCACATTGAGAGCCAAAATATGGATGTGGTTGGGCATCACACAGTAGCCGAGGATTCGCCACGTGAGCCCGTGTAGTCGGCGGATCTCGTCGGCTACGACAGATGCCTGTCGATCCCTCCTGAACAGCGGCCGTTTCTGATCTGTGCATGCCGTAAGGAGTGCGATGACTCCGGGCTGCTCGTAGACTCTCCGGTCGAGTCTGATTCGAGACCGTCGGGGCGGGGGATCAAGCACCCAGGAATGCTACCAGGGACATTCGACGGTCTGGTCGGGAGGGTGTAAAACCCTCCCCTACGATTGCGTTTCTGATCGTCCCTTCGTAGGGGCGGGTTGGGGTGGGTTTTTTTACCCGCCCTCATGCGTTCCGATTCGGATTGGATTTCGAAACGACGGCTGCTGATAGACTGGTTCGAGACGATCATGAGCAATCGATCCATCCGCTGGCTTCTGGGTGAGCTTCCCGGGCTCGTGTCCGACGGAGTGCTCGATGAGGCGACCGCGGATCGGCTGCGGCGGCGCTACCCCGAGCCGGCCGCCATGTCGGGGAGCCGGTTGGCGATCATCGTCTGCGCGCTCTTCGGCGCCCTGCTCATCGGCTCGGGGGTGATCCTGCTGCTGGCGCACAACTGGGAGCACCTCGGGCGGCCGGCGCGAACCGTCATCGCCATTCTGCCCTTGCTCGTCTCCCAGGTCCTCGCCGGGTGGGTGCTCGTCCGACGGGGCGAGTCCACCGCCTGGCGCGAGGGCTCGGCGACGCTGCTGACGCTGGCTCTGGCAGCGGCCATCGCCCTTGTCGACCAGACCTACCACACGGGCGACGACCTCGAGTCCTTCCTCTGGCGCTGGTCGTTGCTGCTCGCGCCGGTGCCGTGGCTGCTCAACTCGACCGCGGCTGCGATGATCTTCCTCGCCTCGTTGACCTGGTGGGCGGCCTCGGCCAAGTTCGACCGGCTCGAGGTCATCTGGCTCTGGCCGTTGGCGCTGGCGGTGGTGCCGCACGTGGTCTCGGTGATGCGATCGGAGCGCCGCGGGTTGCGCGCGGCCAACCTCCAGTGGGCGTGCGCGGTCTTTTTGTGCGTTGCCGCCGGGCTCGGTCTCGAGTGGCGGGTGCCGGGGCTGTGGATCCTGGTGTACACCGGTCTCTTTGCCCTGATGATCGCCGGCGGGACCGTCATGCGCCGCGACGAAGAAGGACTCTGGAGACGGCCCTTCGAGGTCGTGGGCGTCGCCGGGAGCATCGTCCTCTGGCTCATTCTGAGCTTCGACGAGCCGTGGAAAAATATCGGCTGGCAGCACATCCGCAACGACGAGAGTTTCCACCGGGCGGCCTCGGTCTTCGATGTCGTGCTCGCCGTCGGTCTGCCCCTGGCTGCGTTGGCGGTGGTTGCGTTGATCCTCGATCGTAAGAAGCACCGACTCCAGCTGGCGTGGGTGTCGTCGGTGCCGTTGGTTGCGGTGCTCTGGCCCTGGGTCGCCTCGGGCGACACCCTCGATGCCAAATATGTCGCTGCGATCGCCTTCAATCTCCTCCTCTTCGGGGTCGGCATCGCGACCATCGTCTCGGGTGTGCGACGCCAACACCTGGGCACCGTCAACCTCGGGATGGTGGTCGTGGCGTTGCTCGTGGTGGTTCGTTTCTTTGACACCGAGATCGGCTTTGTCGTCAAGGGTCTCGCCTTCATCGTGGTCGGGATCGGGTTCCTGATCGCGAATCTGGTCATGGCGAGACGGGTCAAGCGGGCGGATGGGGGCGGCGCATGACCGGCAAGCGCCTCCGTCTGGTCCTCTTCGTCATCCTCGCGGTCATCCAATTGGCCGTGGCGGCGGGCGCCATCATCCGTTCCGAGATCGCGCTGCGATCGGGCGACGTCTTCCGCTTCAAGCTCCAACCGGTGGATCCGGTGGACGCCTTCCGCGGCCGGTATGTCAACCTGCGCTTCGCTCTCGATCGGGCGCCCATGTCCGACGGGCTGCCGCCCCTGCGGCAACAGAAGATCTGTGTTCCTCTGACGGTCGACGACGACGGATTCGCCGCCTTCGGCCCGGTGGATCTCCAGCCACCCGCCGAAGGCGCGTACCTCCGTCTGAGATCGGGTGTGCAGTACGAGGATGAGGACGGCCGGCTCGTGCTCTCGCTCGCCCTCCCGTTCCAGCGCTATTACATGACCGAAGATCTCGCCAAGGAGGTCGACCGATCGCTGTGGCGACGCGGTCAGCGGCCGGCCTGGGTCACGGTCCGCGTCCGCAACGGCACCGGGGTCATCGAGGATCTCTATGTCGACGGCCGGCCGGTGCGCGAGTGGCTCGCCGACGGTGGACCGGCGGAACAACCACCGGCCGTGACCAGCACCACCGAGCCGTGAGCCCGGCACGTACCCGCCGACAGGAAATCAACCAGCTCCTTCGAGAGCGGGAGTGGACCTTCGACGATCTCCGTCACCAGCTCGCCGTCAAGGTCAGCACCCTCGAGGACGATCTCACCCACATCGAGCGCAGCGTCAAGACCGATCACGAGCGGCTTCGGGTGCAGACCGGCGGTCTGCGCCGACTGCGGCTTCCAGCTCTCGAGCACCGCGCTCCACCCACCGGGCACGCTGCCCGAAATGCGGAGCGGGAACCTCGATGGGCCGTGGCTCAGCATCGCGTGAATTATGAATTATGAATTAGGAATGATGAATGACATCGCAGGTCGTTCCGGGATGAGTGCGATGAAATTCATAATTCATAATTAAGAATTCATAATTATTCTGCGGTCCACCGCACCTTCAGCTTCCGCGCCGCCCTGCACCTCGTCGACTCGGCTGACCGGGGTGTCGTGCGGCGCCGAGCGGACGAGTTCGGGGTTCTCCTCGGCCTCTTTGGCGATGGCGAGCATGGCGTCGCAGAAGATCTCGATCTCGTCGGGCGAGACGCTCTCGGCGGGCTCGATCATGAGCGCCCCGTGGACGATGAGCGGGAAGCTCATGGTCGGCGGGTGGAAGCCGTAGTCGAGGAGCCGCTTGGCGATATCGGTGTTGTGGACCTCGCGTTTGGACTGCCGGGTGTCGTCGAAGACCACCTCGTGCAGGGTGGGCGAGTCGTAGGGCAGGTGGTAGGCGCCGGCCAGCCGGTGGCGGACATAGTTGGCGTAGAGAACCGCCACATCGGACATTTCTCTCAGCCCGTCGGCGCCGAGGCTGCGGATGTAGGTGAGCGCCCGCACCAGGATGAGGAAATTGCCGTAGAACCCGCGCATGGCGCCGATGGAGGCGGGATCATCCTCGACCAGCGAGAAGCGGTCGCCGTCCTTGACCACCCGGGGCACGGGCAGGTGCGGCACGAGGGCCTTGGAAACCACCACCGGGCCGGCGCCGGGGCCGCCGCCGCCGTGCGGGGTGGAGAAGGTCTTGTGCAGGTTGATGTGCATGGCGTCGGCGCCCATGAGACCGGGCAGCGCCCGGCCGGCGAAGGCGTTGAGGTTGGCGCCGTCCATGTAGATCAGCCCGCCGCGGTCGTGAACGAGCTTGGAGATCTCGACGATCCGGTGTTCGAAGACTCCGAGGGTGTTGGGCACCGTGAGCATGATCGCGGCGACGCGATCAGTCATGAGCCGGTCGAGCTCGGCAAGATCGACCGTGCCGTCGTCACCCGAGGCGATCTCGATGGTTTCGTAACCGGCAAAGGCGGCGGTGGCCGGGTTCGTGCCGTGCGCCGAGTCGGGAACGAGCACGACGTCGCGGGTGTCGCCCCGCGTCTCGAGGGTCTTGCGGATCATCAGGATCCCGGCGAGTTCGCCGTGGGCGCCGGCCGCCGGTTGCAGGGTGACCCCAGCCATCCCGGTGATCGCGATGAGGGCCCGCTCGAGCTCCCAAATGAGCCGCAGCGAGCCCTGGACCTGCTCGACGGGTTGCAGCGGGTGGGCGGCGGCGAGCCCGACCAGCCGCGCGGTCTGCTCGTTGAGCCGGGGGTTGTACTTCATGGTGCACGAACCGAGGGGATAGAGCCCCTCGTCGACCGAGTAGTTGAGCTGGCTGAGGCGGTGGAAGTGCTGGACCACCTCCATCTCGGTGAGATCGGGATAGTCGGGAATGTCCCTGCGAAGAGCGTTCTCCGGAAGAACCTTGGCTGGGTCGACGGCGGGCACCTCGAGGGCGGGCAGCCGAAAACCCTGACGGCGGAGCCGCTCGGGGTTGCGCTCGAAGACGAGCGGCTCGTCACGGATGGCGCGGCGTTTCACGACACCCTCCCGAGGGCATCGATGAGCGCTTGGATTTCGGCGGCGGTGTTGCGCTCGGTGACCGCCACGAGGAGTCCGTCGGGCCACGAGCCGCCCCAGCGGTGGGCGGCGACCCCGGCGAGCACGCCCTCGTCGGCGAGGCGCCGGGCGAGCTTGTCGCCGGTGCCGGGTCCGGTGAGCAGAAACTCGTTGAAGGTCGGGCTCGAGGGATAGGCGAGTCGCCATCCTCCACCGAGCTCGCCGATCCGTCGCTTGAGGTCCTCGGCACGGGACAGGTTCGCGGTTGCCAGCTCGGCCAGACCGTGGGCGCCGACAGATTCGAGCCAGATCGTGGCGGCCAGGGCCATGAGACCCTGATTGGTGCAGATATTCGAGGTCGCCTTGGCCCGGCGGATGTGCTGCTCGCGGGTCGAGAGGGTGAGACAGAACGCGCGCCGGCCGTCGGCGTCGACGGTCTCGCCGGCGAGGCGGCCGGGCATCTGACGGATGTTTTTCTCGCGGCAGGTGAAGAACCCGAGATGGGGTCCGCCGTAGCCGGGTGCGATTCCGAAGCTCTGGGCCTCACCGCAGACGACGTCGTAGCCGTGGGCGCCACCGCCGGCCAACAGCCCGAGGGAGACGCCCTCGGTCACGACCTGGATCGCGAGGGCGCCGACGGCGTGGGCCGCAGCCGCCACCGCCGGCAAGTCCTCGATGATACCGAGGAAGTTGGGCGACTGGACGGCGATGCAGCAGCTCTGATCGGCGCCCGCGGCCTCACAGAGGGCGTCGGCCGACACCCGGCCGTCATCGCCCGGCGGCACCACAACCACCTCGAGACCGGCCGGATCGGCGTAGGTGGCGAGCACGCGCCGGTACATCGGATGAACGGTTTCGGCCAGGACCACTCGATCGACCTTGCCGCGCTTGACCCGGTGGGCGAAGAGCACCGCCTCGACCAGGGCGGTGGCGCCGTCGTAGAGCGAGGCGTTGGCAATCTCCATCCCGGTGAGCTGGCAGATCAGGGTCTGGAACTCGAAGATGACCTGCAGCGTGCCCTGCGAGATTTCCGGTTGGTACGGCGTGTACGAGGTGAAGAACTCGGCCCGCGACAGGACCGCGTCGACCACACTCGGCTGGACGTGGCGGTAGACCCCGGCGCCGAGGAAGGAGGGAACGCACTCGGGGGAGAGATTGGCCAGCGCCATGGAACTGAGCTCGTTGCGGACCGCGGTCTCGTCCCGTGCGTCGTCCATGGCCAGGCGATCGACACAGACCTCCGCCGGGATCGATGCGAAGAGCTCATCGATGGAGTCGAGGCCGATCTCGGTCAGCATTCTCCGGCGATCGTCGTCGCCGGCGCCGATCCACGGGTGCATCAGGCGCTTTCCTCCTCGATCATGGCGGTGTAGCCGGCGGCGTCGAGAAGGTCCTCGCCGGCGGTGGTGCCGCTGATCTTGACCAGCCAGCCCTCGCCGAAGGGGTCTTCGTTGACCAGATTCGGTTCGTCCTCGAGGCGCTCGTTGACCTCGATCACCTCGCCGGCCACCGGTGAGTTGAACTCGGAGACGGCCTTGACCGACTCGAGGGTGCCGAGCTCCTCGCCGGCCTGGGCGCCGATACCAACCTCGGGGAGTTCCACGTAGACAACTTCCCCGAGTTGATCCTGTGCGTAGTGGGTGATACCGACGACGATGGTGCCGCCCTCTTCCCGAGCCCACTCGTGGGTGCGTCCATATTTGAGATCGGCGGGTACGTTCATGGCCTTTTCCTTTCCCAATCGGGTCGTGTCATGCGGATTCTCTCACTTCTTGGGGCGCGAATAAAACGGCAACGGGATCACTCGGGCTCTGGCCCGCCGGGCTCGGATCTCGACAAAGAACTCGGCGCCCTCCTCGCCGGCCTCGATCGGGAGATAGGCCATCCCGAGGGCTTTTCCGAGGGTCGGCGACTGGGTTCCCGATGTCACCTGCCCGACCGGCTCGGCGTCATCCTCGGCGAGGTAAACGGGATAGCCGTGGCGGGCAATTCCACGATCGAGCATTTCAAAACCGACGAGCTTGCGCTCGAGGCCTTCTTCTTTTTGGCGCTCGAGAATGTCGCGACCGATGTAGTCGCCCTTTTTGAATTTGACAATCCAGCCGAGGCCCGCCTCGAGCGGGGTGGTGGTGTCGTCGATTTCGTTGCCGTAGAGGCTCATCCCGGCTTCGAAGCGCAGGGTGTCACGCGCCCCGAGACCGGCCGGGAGCAAACCCTTGGGGCGGCCCTCGGCAAGGATGGCGCGCCAGACCTCGGGGGCGACATCGGGGGCGGTGTAGATCTCGAAGCCGTCTTCTCCGGTATAGCCGGTGCGCGCTACGAGCACACGGTGACCCAGGACATCGGCGAAAAGAAAACGGTAGTACTTGAGGTCCGATAGATCGATCGAAGCCAGGGGCTGCAGAATCTCCTCGGCCAACGGGCCCTGGATCGCCATCTGGGCCCATTTGTCGGATTCGTCCCGGACCTCGACGTCATCGCGGTCGGCGGCGAGTTCCATCAAGTAGGCGGCATCCTTGGCGCGGTTGGCGGCGTTGACCACCAGCAGGTATTCGTCATCCGCCATCTTGTGCACCAGGACATCGTCGACAAAGGTGCCCTCGGGGTACATGATTCCGGTGTATTGGGCGCGGCCCTCGGTCATCGTGGAGTGGTCGTTGCACGAGATCATCTGGAGGAAGTCAAAGGCGCCGCGGCCGGTAATGAAGAGCTCGCCCATGTGCGAGACGTCGAAGAGCCCGGCCCGGGTGCGCACCGCCGTGTGCTCCTCGACCAGCGAGCTGTACTGCACCGGTAGCTCATAGCCGGCAAACTCGACCATTCGGCCGCCGGCGGCGAGATGTTCGTCGAAGAGCGGTGTCCTGCCGGGTTGGGTCATCGACCCCTCCTCCATCGGTTTTTCCGCCGACGATCACGCACCCTCGGCGGCGGTTTTCCGGTCACTCGACCCCTTGATCCGACCGGGTCGAACGCCGCTGCAGAGTACCATCGCGGACCGGGTTGGGGAAGACGGGTCGGAGCAGCGCTAGACAAAGACCCGGTCGAGCATGGCGCGGGCCTTTGTCAGGTCGCTCGAGGGTTTCTCGACGTGGTCGAGGAGGCCGGCGTAGGTCTCGGCAAGGGCGGTGTGGTTGCCCGAGCGGACCAGGCCGAGCAGCTCTTCGAGGGCGTGCTGCCCGCCGCCGCCGGCCTTGCCGGCGAGCTCACGCTCGACGATGACCTTGACCAGGGCCAGCATCTCCTCCCTGCGCTGCGGATCGACCTCGGTTGGGGATGTGGCCGCGGGTTTCTGGGCTGCGGCGCCCGCGCGGTCAGAGAGGGCTGGGTCGGGTTTTCTCAGGGTCTCACGACGATCGCCGGCGAAGAGCCCGTCGGGGAGATCCCGCAGCTGCCGGCTGAATCTCCCGAGCATCAGGTAGAGCTCCTTCTCGGAGGCGAAGTTCCCGACGAGGCGGGCGTTCCGGTCGAGCTCGAGGGTCTCGGACTCCTGCAGCATGATGTTGGCTTGCGCGCCCTTCTCGAGAATGATCTTGTCGGCGTGAACCCGCCAGGCGGTGAGCTCGCCGGCGACAAAGCACGAGTCGGCGGCTTCCACCGAGATCGCCTCGACCTGGACATTGGGGTCGATCCGCACCGATCCCGATCCCGACTCGATCACCGAGTACACTCCCGAGTTCTGAATCACCAGATTGCCGGGTGTCCGAATCGACAGCTGGCCCTGTTCGTTGACCGCGATCTCGGTTCCCTGGGGGATGATCATGGTTGGATGGTTCTTGCTGTCTTCCATGGGTTTCATTTCCTCCAGACGCGTGACGGCAGGGGGTCGAACGCGGGCGCCGGCGCATAGCGGCCCCGGACGAGAAGCTCCTCGTGGCCGGTCCACTGGTAGTTGAGAATAAAGATCCTCGGGTCGACGGGCTCGGGTTCATCGCCTTCGGCTTCGGTGACCCGAACCTCGAAGTGGAGGTGGGGCGAGGTGCTCCATCCGGTGTTGCCGACGGTGCCGATCTGCTCGCCGCGGACGACCTGGGCGCCGCGTCGCACCGAAATTTCTTCGAGGTGGGCGAAGATCGACACGTAGCGCTCGCCGTGCTTGAGCACCACGACGTTTCCGTAGCGCCACCACCGGACATTGCGGCTCAGCGGAAAACGGCCGGCAAAAACCACCCGCGCATCGCCCGGCGCCAGCACCGGGGTGCCTTCGCGGGCGGCCAGGTCGATGCCGGCGTGAAAGTCGATGGTACTGGTGAAGGGTGAGGTTCGGTTGCCGAAGGGTGAGGTCAGGACAAAACTGCCGATCGGCAACGGGCAGATTGACGGGACCGATCGGGTGAATGCCTCGTCGGATCTGGCGAAGCTCGCGAGCTCGTCAACCAGGGTCAGCAACGCCTTGGTTTCGGTGTCCATCTTGAGGGCGCGGCGGACCGCGATTTCGGCTTCCGGCACCGAAAATTCGCCCACCGGCGGTGTTTCGGGGAAGCCGCCGCCCCCCCCGGCGATCTGGGTTGCGCCCAGGATGAGACTCATCTGGCGCTGGCGGTTGCGGGCCTGAGTCGTCAGTCGTTCCAGACGATCGAGGACCGACACCCGTTGGGCGAGAATCTCGCGTTGGGTCTGGTTTTTCTGATCGAATAGGCTGAGTCGGCCGGTCAACAGCAGCGACTGGATGCCGATGGGCGCCAGCACGGCGCCGGCGATGAGCAGGAGGGTCAGGGAGACGCCCGCCAGCCAGAGCCAGCGCATGCCCTGGCGGGACAGAAAGTAGTAGCGAACCTGCTTGCGGATGTCCGCCGGGTGGAACTGAATCTCGTACATCGTCGTTTGATCCTACACCTCGTCGGAACAACAACGGTGGCACGGGTCACATTGCATCGGCCGCCGTCAATTCGATCGTTCGTGTACCGCGAACTCTATCACGCGGCCCGGAGCGCGCTGACCGGGTCTTCCCGCGACGCCCGCCAGGCCGGCCACCACGACGCCAGGCAGACGAGGACCAAACCCACGACCGCCACCGCGAGCAGGTCGTACCACGCGGGGTGGAACGGAATGCTGTCCACCATGTAGACCCGCGCCAGGCCCTCGGGGAAACGGACCACCCTGAAGGTGCTGAGGATCCAGCTGGCGATGCAGCCGAAGGCAAGTCCGAGACCGAGGCCGACACCGCCGAGAAGCAGCCCGGAGAGCAGCAGCACCCGGCGGACCAGCGCCGGGGTGCCGCCGAGGGCCTGGAGAGTGCCCGTTGCTCGCCGCTTGTCGATGGCCAGCACGACCAGCGCGGAGCTGACCTGAAACGATGCGACCGCCACCACCAGAGAAAGAACGACAAAGAGGGACAGGGTCTGCCATCGCAGTGCGGCGAAGAGGGAGCGGTTCATTTCCCGCCAGTCGGTGAAGAGGAGCTTGGGAAAGGCGAGCTCGAGTGGTTCGCGCACCCGCTCGACCGCCATGGGGTCGTCGAGCTCGAGCTCGACGCCGGCGGCGCCGATGTCGGGCATGACCTCGTGCACCCGACCGAGCGGGATCAGGACCCACTGCTCGTCGAACTCGGCAAAGGCCAGGCTGAAGGATCCGGCGATCTGGACGCGCAACGAGGGAACGATCCACGTGCCTGCGGTCGGCGGCAAGCGAATGGTGGTGATCGCACCGGTTCGGGCGCCGATCTGGGCGGCGAGCCGCGCTCCGAGGACGACCGGCATGAGCTGGGTCTGAGGCCATGACTCGAGTCCGGTATAAGCCGGGGGATCCTGCACCGCCTTGATGGTGATGGGCAGCGGCCGGGACGGTTCGGCGGGATCGTCGATGAGGCCGGAGAGGTAGGTTACCGGTGTCGCCTTCCGCACACCTTCGAAATCGATCATCTGCCGGGCGAACCCGATCGACTCTCCCGCCGACATCCGGTATCCGGCGAATCCGACCATGTGGGCGTTGCCGCGTTGCAGGGCGGCGGAGATGGCGTCGGTGTAGCCGCGCATCAGCGCCAGCGTGATGACCAGTGCCGCCACCGCCAGCGCCACCGCGACAAAGGCCGCCAGCGCGGTGCCGCGAAGCAGCCGGCCGGTTCGGCGGCGGAGGAAGCGGATGGCGAGATCGAGGGCGAGCGGCATGAACCACCGATTATGAATTCTCAATTCTTAATTCTCAATTTTTAATTTTCATTGCAGACGGCTTTCGAAGTCCCGCCGACTGCTAAACAATTAAGAATTAAGAATTTAAAATTAAGAATTCGCGATGTTGGCTTTTCGCGCGCGGTAGGTGATCGACCGCACGACGCCTTCGAGATCGTCGCTCTCGAGCCCGAGTTGCTCCATGGCGCCGGAGATCTCCTTGGGCAGCGAATCGGCGACCGAAGCGATGAAATCGACGTCCTTGACGATTTCGATGTCGCCGAGACCCGCAGCGGTGAGCATGGCGAGGTAGTCCTTGCGTTGCACCGCGCCCGAGACGCAGCCGACATACGCCATGACGTCGCTGGTAATGATCTCGGGCAGCTCGCCGTCGAGCATCACATCCGAGACGACAAGGCGGCCGCCCGGTTTGAGTACCCGGTGGATCTCGGCGAAGACCTTGGATTTGTCGGGGACCAGGTTGATGACGCAGTTGGAGGTGATGGCGTCGACCGTGCCGTCGTCCACCGGGAGGGCTTCGAGCCGGCCGGCGCGGAACTCGACGTGGTCGACCCCTGCCGACGCGGCGTTGGCGGTGGCTTTGGCGAGCATCTCGGGAGTCATGTCAATGCCGATGACATGACCTTCGGGTCCCACCGCGCGGGCCGCGATGAGGGCGTCGATGCCGGCGCCCGAACCGAGGTCCACGACGATCTCACCGGGTTGGAGCCCGAGGTGCTCGAGCGGGGCGCCGCAACCGAGACCGAGGTCTGCGCCCTCCGGCAGCAGCTCGAGATCCACCGCCTTGTACCCGAGGCCGACGGACGGGCCGGTCGGCGCTGAACCGCAGCAGCTGGTTGCCGGCGCGCAGCAGGATCCGCCGCCGGCGATCTTGCCGTACTTGTCGCGGACCGTGGCGACGATCTCTTCATTCGAACTGTTCGGATGGATGTGGTCGGTCATGATTCAGTCCTTTCATGGACCTGTATGCCGGAACCGGCAAACAGGTGATCGTAGGCGCCGGGGCAGCAGGTCTCGGTGGCAGTTCGGATCGCCATCAGAAGGTCTTCGATACCCGCCACCGTTGTTTCTGCGGAGGCCTTGGGGAGCATTTTCAGGATGGTGCGCGTGAACTCGATTTCCTGGTCTTGAACCGAAGCGGCGGCGCTCGCCCCGGCGCTGGTGAGAGATGCGCGGAGGGCGCGCCGGTCGTCCGGGTCGGGACCCCGAGCCACGAACCCGCGATCCTCGAGCCGGTCGAGATTGCGCGACAGGGTGCTGGGTGCGATCCCGAGACGACGGCCCAGCTCACCTAGGCGCAATCCGTTGCCGTCGGCCAGGGCTTCGAGCGTGGCGGCCTGGGCGACAGTCATGCCGCAGCAGGCGATGTCCGCGCGTTCGGCGAGGGAGAACCGCCGCACCAGAGTGCGGATCGCCTCCATCAGGCGGATGGCGAGGTCATCGGATGGGGGGGTGGTCATATTTGCTCCATACAATGAATGTATATTACAAAGAAAGATTGTCAAGGGGGGATGTCGCGAATGCGGGTACGGATTCGGCTGCATGACCGCAGCTGTAAGAGCGTCCGTGGCAGCAACCGTGCCGGTGACCGTGTCCGTGCCCGATGAAACTGTAGGCGGGGCATTCATGCCCTGCGACCACTGGCGTTCCCCGCGTGGCAGCGTGGCCGTCGGGATCGGATACGGATACGGATACGGCTTCGGACGCGGATACGGCCACGGCCCCGGTCTCGGCCACCGTTGCGGATCTTGATTCTGTCGTCACCGGCCTTCTGGGCCGCTGGGACGCTTTGGCGTCCCAGCGACCCAGCGTCGCACCATCGGCGTGGTCGTGTGGGTGGTGTTTTTGAAGGGCTGCGACCACGCCGATGGTGCGCCGGCGGCCTGCCTCCGAGCCGGAGAGTCAGGCAGAGGCGCCCGTCCCGGGGGAGCCCCCTTGACGTTTTTCGGGGCACGGATGGTCGCCATGGCGTTCCTGAGCGGAAAACGTCAAGGACGGCACGCCCGAGGGGGGCCCCTATCCCTCGAACCCGGTGTGGCATCGGGTGGGGCTGCCGAATGGTGTAGCTGTTCCGGTCAGGGACGTGGGTAGGGCGCGTGATTGTAGCGCCCATCTCCAGATGGGCGTCGGTGTTGTTGAGAAGGGCCATGACGCCGATCTTGAGATCGGCGCTACAAAAGGCCGCGAATCCGGGATGGATCGTCAGCTCGCCGGATGCAGCATCCGCCAGGTCATGGCACGGACATCATCGAAAAGTTGGAGCGAGGCTTCGGTGCGCGACGGGTCGATCGCATCTGCCCCCATGAGAAGCCTCAGGTGGATGTCGACCTCCTTGGCTGACCCGTAGGCGATGCGCCAGTGGTGCATTCGGTCTCGGCCAGAGCGACCGGCGCCTTCAGCGAGATTCGCCGGAACCGAGGAAGCGGATCGGATCACCTGGTCGGCGATTGGTTTGAGTGGAGCGGGGACCCGCATCACGAGGGAGATCGCGATGCCGGCTGCGGTGGCCGCTTTCTCGAGGGCGTCGAATCGGATGGGTTGCTGTTTCTCGTGCATGGTCACCTCCGGGTTGTTCATGCCCTCCCCACCAGCCCGTGAGATGACCCATGTCAAGGGTCGCCTCCGAGGCGATTCGTCATGCCCTTGACATGGGTCATCTCACGGGCTACCCATCGCTTATGAACAACCCGGGGGTGACCATGCCGTGGCAGCGACCGTGGCAGCGACCGTGGCAGCGACCGTGGCAGCGTCCGTGGCAGCGACCGTGATCGGGATCGGGAGCGGATTCGGACAGGGATACGGATACGGAAACGAAAACGGATACGGATCCGGCACCCCCATCACCGGCCTTCTGGGATGCTGGAACGCCGTGGCGTTCCAGCGATCCCAGCGTCGCCCGAGCAGCGTGGTCGCGTACGTGGAAGATTGAAGGGCTGCGACCACTCTGCCCGGACGCCGGCGGCCTACCTCTGAGCCGGGAGAGCAGACTTCATCGCCCGTCCCGGGGGAGCCCGGTACGACATTGTGCGTAGCGCCCCGCGGCGCCGGGAGGTCGATGGGGCACAATGTCGGACCCGGCACCCCGAGGTGGCGCGATTTCCCGCTCGCCGTGGATGGGGATCGGGAGCGGGATCGGTAGCGGCCACGGATTCGGCTACGGCTACGGCCCCGGGTTCGGTCGCGGCCTCGACCTCATTCCTCGTCGAGGAACTCCGACTCCTCGAGCCAGTCCTCGTCGGGATAGTAGATCCACACCGCCGAGCCTCCCTTGATGGCGTCGATGAGCGGTCTCGCAACCTTGGGCCGAACCGCGGGGCAGCCCCAACTGCGGCCGACCATGTGGTCGTCGGCCCGAGGTTCGGTGACGTAGTGGGCGCCGTGGATGACGATGAGTCGCTCGCGGGCGTTGTCGTTGACGCCCTCCTCGAGGCCGTCGAGACGGAGGGTGTAGCCGTGCCGGCCCTGATAGGTCTCGGCGGTGACGAAGAGACCGAGGCTCGACTTCCTGCTTCCGCGGAGATTCGAGAAGTCCTTCGCCTGCTCCATGTCGCCGCCCGAACCGCGGGGGCTGCCCATGCCGTGGGCGACGATTTCCTCGAAGAGAACCCTCGCCTCGACCATGTCGATGACCCACAGTCGTTTCTCGTATGACGGTAAGCTGTAGTCGATGACAGTAAGGCGCTGGCGAGCGAAGTGCCCCTCCTCGAGCCCTTCGGCGTAGGCCGCGAACGCGAGTTCGACGATCTCCGGGCGGAGATTCTCGGTCTGGGACACCAGATTGTCCACCAATCCGGGGGCGACACCGTCGTCGGCGCCCGCAGGAGTGACTCCCGAGAGAACAACCAAGGCAATGAAGGTGAAAACGCGAAACATCTGTCGCGGATTATATCGACGAGCCGAGCCAATCAGTACCTGAGAGATCGAATCTCCACCGCAGACTCACTCCGATTTCCCTGGGTTTCAAACTACTGGTGTCGTGAAAGACCAGTAATTTCTTGACGAAAGTCCAGTCGCGGTTTGGTGTTGAGGCGTGAGTCAGGTCTTCAGGCGCTGAAAGAGACCCTCGCGGATCCAGGTCCTGAACCAGCGGAAGACCTTGGCCTGCTGGCGGGCCGAACGCCCGCCGCCAACGGCCATGGCGATGGCTTCACCGAGCGGGGATCCGTCGATCAGGGTGCGCAAGAGATCGTGCTCGGCGCGGCTCAACTCGAGTCGCAGCACCGAGTAGTCGCGCCGGTACACGGCAACCCAGCTCGATCGTTTGATGGGTTTCGGACACGGTCGCCCACGGTGGAAGGCCTTGGTTTCGATTGTTTCGGTTTTGTCGGATCGTTGCTTCAACACCTGCTCTGCAACGTCTTGGGATTTGGTTTCATGCAATGCTGGATCAGAACAACTGGGCGGCCCCCGGAAGACCATCGAAGTACTCGAAACACGGCAGGATGGCGTCGCGTCGGTTGATGGCCACGTAGCGGTGGAGGATCTCCTGGAGGACCTCGGCGTCGGTGACGAGTACAATCGAAGTCCATGTTGAGATGTTTGCGTCTGGCCTTCAGGGATGGCGTGTGGCGGCTCGGTTCGTTGCTGGCGACTTTAGTGACCTTTGCAGCGGTGGGTCTCGGCGCCCACGCGGCCCTCGACTGGCATCATCACGGCGAGGTCGGCGGCGGGTTCTTCCACCTCCACGTCCACTTCGGCGAGCACCGCCACGCCGGGCTCGGCGACCACGATCACAATCGACCCGGTGATCACCATCGCGACGAGTTCGGAGATCACCACGAACAGGTCGCTGACCACGACCACGACGAGCTCGACCACCGCGACCACGAATCTCCCGAACCCGCGTCGTCGTCCGAGGATCGCGGTGAGTGCGGCACGCTGACGCACGTGTTCGGCGTCACATCGGCCCCAAAGGTCGCGCAGACCGGGAGGCCGATGCTCGAAACCCATGCGCTCGTGTCGAGCCGGATCCGCGAGCTCGCCGATCGCCAGGTCGTGGCCTGCTCGTGGAGCCCGCGCGGTCCTCCCGCCTAGCGGCTTTCCGCAGCGAAGCATACGAATCAACCCGATCGACCCGACTGCCATCGCGGTCGATGGCGATGTGGGCGTGAGCGATCCCGGCCGGGTTGCCGGCCGGCGGTCTGTGCGAGGGAGGAACACTCATGTCTTTTCAATGTTCGAAAGCGGCCACCGGCGGCGGTCGAGGGGATCGGCCGTCCGACTTGCGGCGCCGAATCTCCGCCGGCGAGTTCGCCCGTATCGTGGTCGTTGCCGTTGCCGTCATCGCGGCGGTGGAGCCGGTCGCGGCCCACGACGCCGAAACATCGATCCCCGTGGTCGTCGACACCGATCTCGGTCTCGACGACGCGGTGGCGCTGGCGATGATCCTGCAGGATCCCGATCTCGAGGTCGTGGCGGCGATTGCCGGCGAAGGCGTGGCGGACGCCGCCACGGCCGCCGACCAGCTCGGCCGGCTGGCGGCGACCTTCAACCGGCCGGATGTCCTGGTTTTCGCGGCGCAGCCCGAGACGGCGTCGCAAGCGCCGGTTTTTCGAGCACGGGCCGGCGCGGCCGTCGACGGCGCGCTGGCGACGCCGGCGACCGTGACCGTCCAACCGATGCGCCCACAGGCCTACCTCGACGTGGACCACCCCACCACCGTGCTCGTGCTCGGTCCGTTGACCCGGCTCGCAGGCGCCCTGTCGGCGGCGCCCGAGCTTGCGTCGGGCATCGATCGGATCGTGGTGTCGGGCGACCCCGAGCAGGTCGACGATTGGAACCTGGCGGCCGATTGGGAGGCGGTCGAGACGGTTCGCGCCGCTGGGGTACCCATCGTCTTCGTGCGACCCGGGAGCGAGGGATTCAAGCCCGACCAGTGGTACACCACCGGGCTTGCGGGTGGCCAGCAGACGGCGATCGGCGAAAAACTGCTCGATCGGTTGCTCGCCGATCCGGAAATCCGTGCTCACTACCTCAAAACCCTGGCGAGATTCCACGACGAGCTCGCGGCGCTCTTCGTCGTGCGACCCGAGCTGTTCACGACGGTCGCGCCGGGGATCGTGGGACCGTTGGACGGGGACGCGGTCGCCGCGGCCATCGCCGATGCGTTGAGCCGCGGCAGACAGCGCAAGGATCGGGTGGTCTTCGTCGATGGGCCGCTGCCGGCCGCGGTGCTGCGTGACGACGTCCGCGCTCGGCGCGACGCGATCCTCGCCGCCAACGGCCCCGACGAGTGGTTTGCACAGCTGTTGCTCAACGAGCTGCACGAGCACCTCGGCGCCTACTCCGTCATCGGGGTCAAGATGGGTCTCTATGCGGCCGAGCTGCTCAACGCGCCGCAACACGCCATGGAGATCGTGTCCGAGGCGCCGTCGGCGCAGCCGCTGAGTTGCCTCAACGACGGCTTGCTGGTGTCCACCGGATCGACGCCGGGACGGGGCCTCTTCAGCCATGTCCCGGGTCCTCCGGGCACGGTCGAGGCGGTCTTCTCCTACAACGGTCGCAGCCTGAGGCTGCGGCTCAAGGACGAATACAAAGAGCGGATAGGCGCCGTCATTCGTACGCTGCTCGCGAGTTTCACCCTCGAGGATGACGGCTACTGGGAAGGGGTCCGCGAGCTCGGCCTGGACATCTGGCAGAACTGGCATCGGCGGGAGCTCTTCGAGGTGATTTCGACCGAACCGGCCGCAAACGGGGACGATCGGACGAATCGATCGTGAGGGTCGCGACGAACAACCGGAACATCGGTCTGCTCGCCGCGCCGTTGCTGCTGCTGACACTGATGCTGAATCCTGCGGCGCGGAGCCAGACCGCCGATCCGGCGCAGGAGACCGGTCCGTCCGCGACCGAACCGGCTGAGGAAAGCTCGAAAGAGGCCTCCGAAAAGACCAAGATCTTCCGCGGCGACATCACGGTGGAGAGCACCCCCATCGTCGCCGACTCCGAGGTCGATATCCTCGGCTCGATGGTGAGCTCGGTGACCGCACAGCAGATCGATGACCTCTACGCCCAGGATCTCACCAGCGCGCTCCGTCGGGTGCCGGGGGTGGTGATCTCGCGCTACAACCCCATCGGCGCCTTCGGCGGCGGCGATGGTGGCGCCTTCTTCATCCGCGGTCACGGTTCGGGACGGCCCGGCAGCGAGATCACCATGCTCACCGATGGGATCCCCCGTTTCGTCGGCATCTGGACCCACCCGCTCATCGATGTCGGTTCGATCGACCCGGTGAACCGGATCGACATCTACAGGAGTGCACAACCGGTGCTCATCGGCAACATGGCCTTTGGCGCCATCGACATGGCCAGCAAACGCCGCAGCGAACCCGGGTTCGGCGGCCGCTTCACCGGGTCGTACGGCAGCTTCGACACCCTGATCGGCGCCGTCGAGGCGGGCGGCCGGGGCGATGTCGTGGACTACTACGTCACGGGGAGCTACTCGCAGCAGCGACGGTCACCGGGACGACGCCGACGGAGAGATCGCAACCGTGTCGGGGCGGATCGGCGTCGCCGTCGGAAAATCATGGGACCTCTCCGTGCTCGTCGAGCACACCTCGAGCTCGGTGAACGACCCGGGGCAGGTGGGCGCCGAGCCGATTCCCGTCACCCCCAACTACGACATCGTCGACACCTTCGTGCTGGCCTCCCTGGCCCACAAATACGGTGACTGGAACGGGTCGATCAAGCTCTATGTCGACGACGGGGAGTTCGACTGGCTGCAGTGGAGCGACGGCGATCAGCACGCGTTCCGGTCGATCACCGACTCCACCAACTCCGGCATCCGGGTGCGCGAAACGGTTTCGCCGTGGACCGGCGGCGAGCTCGTCGTGGGGCTCGACTACGACGTCTACGGCGGCTCGTTCGTCGAACGCCACCCGGAGGACGATCGTCTGACCAGCGACCTCGAATTCAGCAACACGGCGCCGTATGTCGCGGTCAACCACACTTTCGCGGGTGCGGTTTCGCTGACCCCGTCGGTGGGGGTCCGATACAACGACAGTCGCTATTTCGGGAGCGAGTGGGGGGGCCAGGCCGCGATCAGGCTCGACCTCCCCGGGCACTCGATCTACGCCAACGCGGCGCACGGCTTCAACCTCCCCGGTGTCTGGACCGCCGTTCAGTATGCCGGTTGGGGACGCGGCGACGAGTGGCAGGACCTCGAGGCCGAGACCATCGACCACCTCGAGCTCGGCTGGCTGGCGTCGTTCGGCCGGTCGCTCCAGCTCACCACCTCGCTCTTCCGTGACCGGGTCGACCACGCGATCCGCTTCGTCCCGCCGCCGCCCCCGCCGCCGCTCTTCGCCAACCTGGGCGCCTACACCGTCGAGGGGATCGAGGTGTCGCTCCAGGCCGAGCCGACCGAGCGGCTGGGGCTGTTCGTCGGCGTCACCTTCTCCCGATCGGACCCGACGACGGTACCGAACCTGCCGGAGACCACGGCGGTCGGCGGTGTGACCTGGGCCGGGGCGAGCGGGTGGCGGCTCAACGTCGACCTCCAGTGGATCGGCTCACGCTGGATCCTGAATCCGCGATACGCCTCCGTCCAGATGGAGGTCGACGGGTATTTTCTGGCCAACGCCAAGCTCGACCTGCCATGGCGCATGTTCGGGATCGCCCTCGACGGATCGGTCTTCATCTTCGGCGAGAACCTGACCGATGAGAGCTATGAGCACCGGATCGGATACCCGATGCCGGGTCGCTCGATCCAGGCGGGCGTCACTGTCGGTTTCTGATCGCGGGCAGGGGCGAGTCGACATTCACTCGAGACGGAAACGCCCGGGCTCAGCCCGGGCGTGATTTCGAGTGCTGTCAAATCTAGTTCAGCTTCTTGTTCTTCCAGTACTTCGTTCCGGCGATGTCGGCCAAGGCCATGAGGCCGCTGTCGGTGATCTGCCACACCGCGACACCGTTGACGAACCCGGTGGTCGCGTTGGCCCCGTCCTCGCCTGCCGCGGCCTGGGCGGAAGCGTCGGCCTTCCAGCCCTTTTCGACGAAGTTGAAGAAGGTCTTCTCGTCCTGAAAGAGGAACACGACCTGGTACTTCTGACCACCGAGGCCGACACCGATGCCGCCGGTACCCATCTTCATGTAGGTTCGTTCGCCGGTTCCCTTGTTGATGGCCACGCCGTTGCCGCCGCCGCCGGAGATCAGGAAGGCGATCTTGAGGTTGTCGAACACGGCCCATCCGTAGGCGGTTTCGAAGAGTTCCTGGGCTTTCCAGTTCTTGTTCATGACTTCGTCGAGGGCCGCGTCGGCGGTTTCGTTGATCTTCGCGCGTTTGGAGTCGGCCTTGAGCGACTTCCAGTCCTCGCCGGTGTCGTCGGCCGCGAGCAGGGTGACGGGGACGAGCAGGGCGAAGGCGGCGAGGAACGCACCGACACGTACGGATTTCTTCATTGGGGCCTCCTGAGATCGATTTCGGTTTTCTTCAGAGCCGAAAGCGTCTCGCCTCCGGGTCGGCTATACGGGGCCGAGCAATGTCACTCCGCGGGAGTGGTTTGGGTCGGCGAGACGGGGGCGCACATGGAGGCTTCGCCTTCGCACTCGATTTGCGCCCAACCGCCGCGGATCTTTGTGTTTTCGCAGTAGGTCTTGCCGACGCTCATCTGGTTGTTGAGGTAGGCCAGAACATCGGAACAGCTTTCATCGGGCCCGGTCGTGACTTCGCAGGTGCCGCTGTACCTCGGGTTGGAAAAGCAGCACGTGTCGTTGCCGATGGCGGTCTCGATGGCGGGCGGTTCAGCGCCGGCCGGAGCGACGATGGCGAAGGTGAGCGCGATGAGGGCGGCCAACGACAACAGGCGGGTGTTTCGGTTCATGGTGGTCTCCATTTCTTTACCGGTTCCATCAAGTGAAACCTCGTGATTCGACCGTTTGATTCCAGGTACGGCATCATTGTACGGCGTGTTAGGCTCAAATCGACCATGACGAGGCTCGATCGCCGAATTTTTTCCTGTGCCCGCCATCACTCGTCCCGCACGATCGTCTTGGTCGTTCTGGCGGGTCTGGTCGGCTTTTTTGCCCTTCCTGCCCCCGCCCAGGACTCCGAGGCGTACGCCCTCGGCCTCGGTGATCTCGAATCTGACCGCCATCGAGGAATCGCCCGAGACCTCGACCGAGTCCACCATCGTCGAGATCCCGGTGCCCATCACCCTTCGTGCCGCCGGCGATGGCAAGTTCGGCATCCGCCTGCGGTTGAGCGTCTATTTTTCGTGGAACAACGTCCGGTTCGTGGACATCGAGGGGGACGACATCGCGACGAGCCTGGAGACCCTGACCATCGTGCCGGGGATCGAGTTCATGTTTCCGGTGGGAGAGAGGTGGATGGTGCGCCCGTACGCGCAGATCGGAGGGCTGAAGGCCCTCGATGTGCCGGGCCATCGCTGGATGGCGTCGTTGGGGTCGCGAGCGCTGGGGGTCTGGCAGTTCGATCGCTGGGTCCTCTCGGCCGGCGGCCGGTTCGAATACACCGCGGTCTTCAACGAGGACTGGGGCAGGACCGATGATGTCGCCTTCATCGATCTCGGCGCCGATTTCAGCTTTCCGCTGTGGTTCAACGTCAAAGGGGAGCGTGCGGCGGTGGGGTTTTTTGTGATTCCACGCACCTACCTCAATCCATCCGAGATCGTCGGCGAGGACGGCTTCGATCTCGGGGTCGATTCCCACATCGAGATCGGCGTCTCGTTCCAGATCCACGAACAGCCGAAACTGTGGTTCATCAAGTTTCCCAAGTGGTACGGGATCGGCGCGCGGTTCGCAGAGAACCACCGTTCGCTGCGAATCTACCTCGGTTTTCCGTTTTGATGCCGGCGCTTTTCTCGGCGAGCCGCCGCTCGATTTCGGAAAGAAGAATCGATACACTCCGGACATTCCCGATATACTCGAACGGGTCTTCACCCACGGAGGAATCGGTGTTGCTGTTGGAATATGTTGCCCGGGTTGATCTCGACGCGCTGGCCTGGCCGCAGAAGGCCGTGGTGCGGCTGGTTCAGTTTCTGATCGGGCTCTGGGATCAGATCAACCGCGACAAGGTCATCATCCGCGCCTCGGGCCTTGCCTACTCGTCGCTGCTGGCCGCGGTCCCCCTTATCGCGGTGGTCTTCGCCCTGCTCTCGGCCTTCGGCGCCCTCGACGATCTCAAGGTCGAGGTTCAGGAGTTCCTCTTTTCCAACTTGCTGCCCACACGGCAGGACGAAATCGTCGTACTGCTCGATCAGTTCACCTCCAACGCCGCCAAGCTCGGTTTTTTCGGCTTTGCGTTTTTCACCCTGGGGGCGATCCTCCTGCTCGACAACGTCGAGAGCAACTTCAACGACATTTTTCACGTCGCGAGCCGCCGCCGGTTGATGAGCAAGATCACGGCCTACACCTCGGTCCTGGTTCTCGGAACGCTGCTGATCGGGGCGAGTCTTTCGATCTCGGCGCGGGTCAACGCCTGGCTGCACGTCGGTGTTCCCCTCGATCTGAGTTTTATCAGTCGGCAGTTGTCCTGGCTGTTTCCCCTCGTTCTTGCGTTCCTCGCGTTCATGGTCGCCTACACCGTGGTTCCCTACACCCGGGTGCGGATCAAGAGCGCGGTGATAGGGGCGGCCACTTCGGCGGTACTCTTCGAGCTGGCCAAGGGTGTCTTTGCCAACTCGGTGGGTCAATCGGTGCGGTACTCATCGATCTACGGGTCGCTGGCGGTGATTCCGATCTTCCTGATCTGGCTCTACGTGACGTGGATCATCGCCCTTCTTGGGTCTGGAAGTGGCCTTCACCCACCAGTACTTCCTGACCCTGCTTCGGTCACGAATGATCCGCGGCGGACCGGAGGGCGATCGGGTCGCGACCGGCCTAAGGCTCTACACGCTGGTTTCGCAACGGTTTGAATCCGGTGAAGACCCTCCCACCTGCGATCAGCTTTCCCGCCGGCTGCTCGTGCCCGTGGGCTCGGTCGAAAAGAGGGTCCAGCGGTTGGTCGACGCAGGTCTGCTCCGACGCGTGGCCATGGGCTCCGACACCGAGGGGATCGTTCCTTCGAGATCGCCGGACACGGTGATGGTCTCGGAGGTCATCGAGACTTTTCAACCGCAGATCATGGAACCCGGGCCCAACCGCCAGGTCGAGGAAATCGTCAACGAACTCATGAGTGAGTTTCTCGAGGCCGGGCACTCTCGAGTGGACGCCATCAGCTTTCGCGATCTCGTCGAGCGGGCGGCCAAAGCGCCGGGAGACTGACTCGACCCACCGGGGACTCTCGCCCGAGGGAACGGTGATGTCCGGACTCGGCGTTGCGTCCTCGGCTTCGATCTGGCACACTAGGCGCGCTACGCACCTACCGGACCAACAGCACAGCGGAAGCCCGTCGGCGCCCTGTTCAGAGGTACGGTGTGGTGGTCGCAGCAAGGATAACCGACAGTTTCGCTGAAAGAAGAGGAGGAGAAGCGATGAAAAGAGCAACGGGTTTGGCCCTGGTCGCGATGGCGGCCCTGGTGCTGACGCAAGGTTGTGCGCACCATTCAATGAATTTCGAACCCGGGGATATCGATCCCGACGTCTACGTCAAGAAAATCGATCAGTTCATCGTGATCGGCGATGAATCAATGTCCATGGCGGATCGATTTCATCGGACGCAGAAGGTGCAGATCGAGGAGTCGTTCCTGGCCAGTCTCAACGACACCATCCCGGAATTCGACTATGTCGGCGGCTTCCGCAGCTTCGGCAAGAGCTGCCAGGGCGCGGGCAAGACGGTCCTTATCCGCGACGTCTCGACCTACGGCACCGCCGAGTTCGCGAATGCCCTCGACGCCTTCGGTTGCATCGGTGGGACGAGCCCGCTCGGCAAGGCCATCGCGGCCTCGGGCGGTGATCTCGCCATGGGCAAGAAGACCGCGGTGATTATCGTCAGCGACGGGCTCAACATGGGCAAGAAAGCGGTCGAAGCCGCGACCGCGCTCAAGGAAGCCCTGGGCGACAATCTGACCATCTACGCCATCCAGCTCGGCGATTCCGGGACCGGCGGCAAGGTGCTGTCGAAGGTCGTGGCCGCCGGCGGCGACGGATATCTCAAGGAGGCCCATACCCTGACCGCCGGGCCCGCCATGAAAGACTTCGTCGTCGATGTCTTTCTCTATCCGGATGACGACGGCGACGGCGTTCCTAACTACCTGGACAAGTGCCCCGACACCCCGAGGGGGGTCAAGGTCGATGCCGCGGGTTGCCCGCTGGACACCGATGGTGACGGCGTGCCCGATTATCTCGACAAGTGCCCCGGCACTCCCAAGGGCGTCAAGGTCGATGCCAATGGATGCCCCATCGATTCCGACGGCGACGGCGTGCCCGATTATCTCGACAAGTGCCCCGACACTCCGAAGGGCGTCAAGGTCGACAAAGAAGGCTGTCCGCTCGACAGCGATGGTGACGGCGTGCCCGACTATCTCGACAAGTGCCCCGACACCCCACGCGGCGTGCCGGTTGAAGCCGATGGTTGCCCGCCTGCAGGCGTCGTAATTCGCGGCGACAAGTGGTCCGTCGAAGGCAGGATCCTCTTTGCCGTCAACAAGGCCAATCTGGTGCCGGAGTCCGAGATGCTTCTCGGCAAGGTCGTGGACTACCTCAAAGACGAATCAGCAGTACACCGTCGAGATTCTGGGTTACACCGACAGCACCGGACCCAAGGCGTGGAACGACACCCTGTCGCAGATGCGCGCCGACTCGGTCAAGGAGTTCCTCGTTGCCCACGGCATTGCCGCGAGTCGACTGACCGCTACAGGCCGTGGTTGGGCGGATCCCATCGAGTCCAACGACACCAAGGAAGGCCGGGCTCACAACCGGAGAGTCGACTTCGACCCGAACGAATAGGTTCGGCGAGGGGTTCTTTCAATAACCATCGACCGGCCCGGCATTCTGCCGGGCCGGTTTTTCTTTTTCTCGGTAGCAGAAACGCCGGGGCTGCAGCCCCGGCGTTTCTGCTACCGAGAAAAAGAGCTGGCTTCCCTTCTTGAAGGTGAAGGGCGCCGGTTTCGCCGGCTGGTCCTACTCGGTGGGTAATTCGCCGCCTACGATTCGCTTCATCAGCCGACCCTTCTCGAGAGTCTGGTCGAGCTCGACGCCGTTGATGATGGCCACTTTGCTCCCCTCGGCGTTGGATGGGTACTTCTTGGTGAACTCCGAAAAACTCATCGCCCGCGGCAGCACGACGATCTCCACCTGCGCCGGTTGGACATCGAGATATCGTCGGTTGCTGAGCTCGCCGAAGCTGGCGAGGGAGCGCCGCATGGTGTCGCCGTATTGCGAGAAGGACTCGCCACCGGTATAGGCGACCAACTGGAAAACGGCATTGTGGTGTTGAATAAAACCGACGATGCCCCTGATCACCGAGCCGTCGGACCCGGAGGCGTTGAAATTGTAGAAGCTCTCGCGCCAGCGACCGCCGGGTTGGATGTTCTCCGGTTCGAAGAATGCGCGCGCCGCGGCGTCCGGAGATTTCTCGCCGGCCAGGGTGAGAACCACCAGCGCATCCTCGTTGGGGCTGATGGCGCCGGCGGCCTGACGCTGGTTGACGATCTTCCAACCCTCGGGGAAGGTCATTCTGAAAGCCATGTCGGGGTGGTAGAAGACGTTGCCGATGTCGTAGCCCGCACGCGGGTCGTCACCGAAGGTCATCCCCTCGAGCCGGCGCAAATAGCTGTCGCGGCCGATCTTGCCGTCGCGCCGTTCAGGGGGGAGTTGGGCGATCTGAGCCTCAATCCTTTCCACCCGGTCAACGGGGTTCGGATGGGTTGATTGCCAATCCGGGATCTGACTGCCGCCGGTGGCGGTCTGCATCCGATCGAACGCGCGGAAGACGTTGGGCATCTCCTCGGGGTCGTAGCCGGCGCGGGTCATGTAGCGCAGGCCGAGATCGTCGGACTGGCGTTCATCGTCGCGGCCGAACTTGAGGAAAAGCACTTGGAGCCCGGCGGCGGCATAGCCGGCATAGGGGCGGAAGTCCTCACTGGCCACGGCGGCGACGCCGAGACCGAGCTCGGCGAGCTGCTGCCGGCTCATCTGTTCCACCGAGTGGCGCGCGGTGACGTGGCCGATCTCATGGCCGAGGACCGAGACCAGCTCGGCCTCGGAGTTGAAGTAACTCAGGATGCCTCGGGTGACGTAGATGTAGCCGCCGGGGTAGGCGAATGCGTTGACCAGAGGGTCGTCGAGGACATGAAAGGCCCACGGAAGTTGGGGGCGTTCCGAAGCGGCGGCCAGCGCCTGGCCGAGGTCGTTGACATAGGTCTGCAACTCTTTGTCCGGGTACTCGCCGAAGGTGGCGAGCACCTCGGGTTCGGCCTGGCGACCCATGGCGACTTCTTGGGCTTCGCTGATCAGGGTCAGCTGGCGCTCACCGGTGGCGGGGTTGAGCGTGCAGGCGCTGAGGGCGACAAGACAGGCCATCGTGGCGACGACGAACGGGGCGCGGTCTTTGGTTTTCATGGTGTTTTCTCCGCAGGTAGTCTACCCGAGCCCGCGTCCGCGTCCGTGCCCGATCCCGTTCCCGCCCCAGTGGCCGTGGCGGCGTCCGTGGCCGTAACCGTATCCGATCGGCAGTTTCTTCAATTGTGAGCTTGGCCATCGTAGTGCGGGCGTCCCGCCCGCAGGAGGCCGCTGAGGTGTGCCGACCCTCATCATCCCCCCTGCGCGCGAGACGCGCGCACCACAATCGGCCCACCCGTTTGAACGCCGACGCCACAAAGCCGTGGCAGCGTCCGTGGCAGCCGTCGGGCACGGGCACGGAGTGGGAGCGGGAGCTGCGGGCACGGACACGGAAACGGTTACGGCCACGGATGCGGATACGGATACGGATTCGGCCACGGCCTCGGGTGCGTCCGCGGGATAGTGACCGGCCGAGGCCTACGGCCTCCGGCCGTAGACGAGATCATCCATCCACAGCATCAGGCTCCTGGTTCCCGGCGAAACCCTGATCGCCTTGCGCACGAGGGTGTGCATGAGGTTGTCGGGGTGCGAGTAGGGACAGACCTTCATGCAGGTGGCGCAATCGGTTCCGACGACGTTCCAATAGCGGTAACAGAGTTCGTCGTCGATGATCCAGCGTTGCCCCTTTGGCATGGGGGTGCGGTCGCCGTGGGGGATGGCGCCGACGGGACAGTTGGTTGCGCATTTCCTGCAGATGGTGCAGAAGTCGAGCACCGTCGGGTCATCTCCCGGGCGGTCGGCGACGAGGGGGAGGTCGGTGGTGACCACGCCGAGACGGACCCGCGGTCCGAGCCTGGGAGTCATGAGCAGTCCCATTCGACCGATTTCACCAAGACCGGCCGCTCGTGCGACGAGGGGTGCAATGACCCGGTAGTTGCCATCGCTGTGCGCGCGCGCCGACCAGCCGTGGTCGCGGATCACCGATGCCAGTTGGATCGCGATCTTGGCCGACTCGACATACTGGCGCGCCGACTCGGCGACGACCGGCGCCTCAGGTGCCTGCGCCACCGCCTGATGGTCCATCTCGACGGTGAAGGCGAGGGCCCAGGGGTGGTCGAGGGTGATTTCGCTGCCCCAGACCCCGGTTCCTCGGCCGATGTGGGTGTAGACGTGCGCCGGCTCGAGTCTGGCGACCCCGACATCCACCGCTCCCCACCCGAGGGCGAGTTTTTTGAGGATCGCAGTCCACGCCTCGGGGCTGCGGTTCGTTCTCGTGGCCGCGACCTCGCCGTCGACGTGTTCGCGCAGGGCCTCGGTGATTCTGAATCCGGCCTCGGCGGCGGCAAAGGCAATGGGTTCGGCCTTTTCGGCTTTCGACGACAGGAGACCCGGCAGGGAGCGGGTGAGATTGTCGCCAAGGAGGTTCTCGGGGCGCATCCGGTAATAGGCCTCGAACTCGGGAGAACCCGGCCGCAACCGGCCCCGGGCGAACATGATATCCCGCTCGTCGATCCTCGCGGTCGCCCGCCCGCCGGGCTCGACCGGCCGCCGAAACGGCAGCAGACAGCGGGCGAGGATGCCGAGCCCGAGGACGGCGACGCCGATCAGGCCGATGAGCGGCGCGGGGGCCGGCAGGATCGCCGCGGCGAGGACCGGGCCCGCACCGATGAGTGCAAGGAGGAGGAAAAACCACGCGGCGCGGCGTTCGCCTTCCCCGAGGGAAACCACAGCGAAGAAGTTCAGGACCGCCATCATCAGCAATCCCAGAGCGGCACACAGGAAAACTCCGAGCCCTCCCATCCGGCTCAAGGTAGCACGGGGATTCGGCCGCTATCTTCAATGAGTTGCGTCACACCGACCTTTGTTGACGGCCCCATACCTCGGTGATAGCGTCGCTTGAGTGGTGCATCGGCGTTGATCGCGCCCACCAGTCAACGATGACAAAGCCCGAAACCGACCCCGTCGACCGAACATGGGCTCTCCGTGGCCCCACAACTGCAGGTGAACCAGGCCCTGACTCCGGGCGCGGCGGACATGCGATTCTGATCCTGATCGCCCACCCCGACGACGAATGCCTGGGGAGCCGCACCCGACTGGAATACGGTTCGACCGTGACCATCGGACGAGACTCGAGCTGTGAGATCGCGTTTCCCGAGGTCTTGTCGTTGTCGCGCGTCCATGCGCGGGTTTGGTTCTCGGAGGAAGGTGTCCTGGTTGAAGATCTCGGCAGCACCAACGGCACCTTTGTCAACGACCGCCGCGTGACCGGTGAAATCTATCTTGCCAGCGGCGACAGGATCCAGTTCGGAGCACTTCATTTCAAGTTTTTTCGCGAGGATGATGTGGAGGCGGCCTACCACGAAGCGATTCACCAGCTCGTCATGCAGGACGGACTCACCGAGATCGCCAACCGTCGGAAGTTCAACGAGGAGCTGTCCCGTGAATTTGCCCGCGCCGTAAGGCACGAGCGACCGCTGGCGGTGGTGGTTTTCGATATCGACTGCTTCAAGCAGATCAACGACACGATGGGTCATCTCTGTGGTGATTTCGTGCTCAAGCGGCTGACCCGCATCTGTCGGAAACGCCTGCGCCCGGAGCAGGTTTTCGCACGCATGGGCGGTGATGAATTCGCCATCCTCAGTCCCGAAACCAGCCTCGAAGGCGTCGAGATTCTCGCCGAGCGGCTCCGCGCCTCCATCGAGCAGCATCGGTTCGAGACCGACATGGTCCAGGACAGCTTTCAGATCACCTGTTCCTTCGGTTGCGCCGAGATGACGACGGACATGAACACCGAGAGTCAATTGATCGACGCGGCCGATAAGGCGTTGTACTCCGCCAAGAACGCGGGGCGGAATCGGGTGGGATCGGCCTGAGCGATTGTCGGTTGCGATGGCTCTGCGATGCCTTCGCGTCCTTTGCGTCTCTGCGGTTCAACCCTGCGATGGTGCGATGCGACGATCCAGCATCCGGCATCCAGCCGTGCCAAACTGTTCGCGATGCCACGTCGATATTCGAATCCCGATCCTGCTCGTGGTCCGCACACCTCGAGATCAATTCTCCGACGGGTCGTGGATCATGCCCAAGCGATGATCGAAAGACTCACGGGCGGCTCGGTCTCGAATATCATTGACAACCAAAACCAACCACGGGAGGCGTGATGCGTGCATTTGAGATTCAGGACAGCTTTGGTCTTGACAATCTTCGGCTGACCGAGCGGCCGGACCCGGCGCCCGGACCCGGGCAGGTAGTGCTGAAGATGCGCACTGCCTCGCTCAATTACCGCGATCTGCTGATGGTGCGCGGCCACTACAACCCGCGACAGCCGTTGCCGCTGATCCCATGCTCGGACGGCGTCGGTGTGATCACCGCGGTGGGGGACGGTGTGACGCGGGTGGCGGTTGGAGATCGGGTGGCTTCGTGCTTCTTCCAGACCTGGATCGGCGGGCCGCCGACCGCCGAAAAGCTCGTCGGCACCCTCGGTGGGCCGCTCGACGGCACCTTGGCGGAGCAGGTCCTGCTGGCCGCGGACGGTGTGGTCCGGGTGCCGGAATACCTGAGTGATGTCGAGGCCGCCACCCTGCCGTGTGCGGCCCTCACCGCGTGGAGCGCGATGGTCGAACAGGGAGAAGTCGGGGCCGGCGATACCGTCCTCGTCCAGGGCACCGGTGGCGTCTCCATCTTTGCCCTCCAGATCGCTCGGGCGCTGGGCGCGCGCGTCATCGTAACCTCGAGCGTCGAAGCCAAGTTGGAGCGCGCCCGCAAGATGGGCGCCTGGCAGACCATCAACTACGCCGAGGACCTTGCTTGGGGCAAGACGGCGCGCCGGCTCACCGGTGGGTTTGGGGTCGACCACGTGGTCGAGGTCGGTGGCGCCGGCACCCTCGAGCAGTCTTTGAAAGCGATCCGGGTCGGCGGTCAGATCTCGGTGATCGGGGTCTTGTCCGGCGTGGCTTCGCAACTCAACATCATCCCGATTCTGATGCAGAACATCCGTCTGCAGGGCATCCTGGTCGGATCCCGGAACGGGTTCGAACGGATGAATGAGTTCTTGGCGGTCAACGAGATTCGACCGGTGGTGGATCGCGTATTCTCCTTCGCCGAGGCGCC
Source organism: uncultured Acidobacteriota bacterium (assembly GCA_963704125.1). Taxonomy (GTDB): domain Bacteria; phylum Acidobacteriota; class Thermoanaerobaculia; order Thermoanaerobaculales; family Sulfomarinibacteraceae; genus JAHECW01. Next base: position 485,553 of record CAVPHA010000021.1, read on the forward strand.
GGACGCCTTCCGGCACATGGCGTCGGGCGCGCATTACGGCAAGATCTGCATCGCCATAAATTTTTAATTCTCAATTGTTAACTCTTAATTGCATCTCACCGGTTCTCTTTCGCGAAGGGGGACCCCTTGCGATGCAATTAAGAATTGAGAATTAGGAATTCAAAATTATGAGCTGCTCCTCAGGAGCCCCTCGAGTTTCCGCGAAAGCTGTTCCATGGTGAAGGGCTTTTGGATGAAGTCGTCGCAGCCCCTCTCGAGGATGCCGGCTGCCTCTCCATCGAGGCTGTAACCGCTGGCGAGCAGGACCCGTGCCGTGGGGTCGATGGCCCGGATGCGGTCGAAGACTTCGCCGCCGTTGAGATCGGTGAGGATCAGATCGAGGATCACCAGGTCGATCTCAGTCTTCTTCCGGCTGAAGACGTCGATGGCCGCCTCACCGGCGCTGACGCAGATCGGCGTGTAGTGGAGGAGGCTGAGCATCTCCGAACAGGCCTCGAGAACCGCTTCATCGTCCTCGATCACGAGGATGGTGCCGACGCCCTCGATCGGTTCACTCCGACCCGTATGAACCGCATCCGGCCCGTGTGTGGCCATCGGAAAGGACAGACTGAAGGTGGTGCCCTGACCAACGGCCGACACGACATCGATGTGGCCGCTGTTTGCCCGGACGATCCCATAGGCCGAGGCGAGACCGAGTCCGGTACCGCCGCTGATCCCCTTTGTGGTGAAGAAGGGCTCAAAGCAGCGATCGAGGGTCTCCTGTTCCATCCCGATTCCGGTGTCGCGGATGGACAGGACGGCGTGGTTTCCCTGCCTGGGTTCGTGCTCGGGATCGGCAAACTCGACGTGGCTGGCCACACGGCTGCTGAGGTAGAGGTCTCCTCCACGGGGCATGGCGTCGGCTGCGTTGATCAGGAGGTTGAGGATCGCCTGTTCGATCTGGGCCGGGTCGACTTCGACGGGCATGCTCGACGCTGCGAGTTCGGTATGAATCCGATACTCCCTCCGGGTCAGACTGAAGGTCTCGGCGATCTCGAGGACCAGCTCGTTGAGATCGACGACCCTGACATCGACGCGGCCTGATCGGGCATAGCCAAGGAGTTGGGATGTGAGCTTGGAACCTCCGTTGACCAGTGTTTCGATGGTTGCGAGTCGTTTGGCGTGTGGGCTGTCGGACGAGTGCTCCCGGATCAGGAGGGAGATGTTGCCCTGAATCCCCATCAGGAGGTTGTTGAAATTGTGAGCGATCCCGCCCGCCAGGGTCCCGATCGCTTCCATCCGCTGAGATCGCTGGAGCTGGGCCTCGAGATTCGCATTTTCCTGGGCTGTTCTGACGCGGTCGGTGATGTCCCGAATGATGCCGCGAAATCCGACCGCCTGTCCATCGACATCGGTGATGAGCGAGATCGAGGTCTCGATGAGGATGAGTGTGCCGTCGCGGGTTGCGATCTCCCAGTCGATGGAGTGGGCCGGTTCACCGGTTTCGTAGACGCGCGTGAATTCCGAGATTGCCTGCTCTCGGTTTTCGGCTGCGAGAAGCGCGAGGGCATCGAGCTCGTCGATCTCCGAGCGCGGATATCCGAAGATCCGCAGCAGGGCGTCGTTGCAGAACATGACCTGACCCCGGAGGTTGATCTCGTAGTAGCCGTCGACGATGGAGTCGAGGATGGTCCGGTAGCGCTCCTCGTTGAGCCGGAGCGCCGTCTCCGTCGCGTTCCGAGTGCGAAAAAGCTCGTCGACATCGGCCTTGATGAGCTCGAGGGCGTCGATCACCCGGGCCAGGGGGTGGTCCGGTGGGTGATGCCAGTCGGTCTCGACGGGCCCGTCGTGTTCCCAGTCGATGTTGGAGATCAACCGCAGAAGATCCTCGACATGGGTCGGCGTCGAGGGGTTGATTCGCGCGTTCGGTCGGGAAAGAGCAGCGATCGGATCCTGGCCGCCGGAACGCTGCCGGTCGGGGTATTCGCTCGTGGCGATCTCCAAGCAGTCGCCTCGTCGCGGGCGATCCGGATGCGGAACGGGAGGAACGGACGCGAGATGTTGATGACGTTCCGGATGATCGGGTTGACGCCGTAGAAGACATAGAGGGCGATGGGGTTGATCCGCTGGCGATGGCGGAGCGCGGCGACGTAGAGACGTCTCGCGGCCGCCGTCGATTCCGTCGAGTCGCCAGATGTCGACGACCATCACCGGGTCGCCACGGCCAGGATCGAGGGAGGAGAGACCATGTTCTCGAATTCGAGTTGTCGCTCCATCTCCCGGAGACCGATGAAGCCCGACGACCTGCCGTGGACGATGTGTCCGTCGACGAGCGGTACGAGAGCGTGATAGTGGTCGAGATCCAGAGCCCCGGTTTCGCCCTGCCGAGGGGATACGGACTCCGGTTCGAGCGACGGCAGGCCCTCGATGCCCTCCTCGTCGAGGATCTCGAGGGCGCGCCGCATGGCGGTCGGGTAGTCGCGGGCGATTTCGATCGGCATGTGGACGCCGAGGAAGCGTCGGCCGAGCTTGATCGCGAGCTTGAACAAGGGCGAGACGTTGTGGAAGATCAGCGCCGCAAGCCCGTCGCGACTCTCGGATGTCGTCGGCAAAGGCGCGACGCGCTTCGGGGCTGGCGCCCTCGAAAGCGGTGTAGTCGGCGATTTGGACGTGGATAGTTCCGGGAGCGAGAGCCTGATCGAGGACCTCGCGGTGAAGCGCGATTGACCTTGGCCACTCCGGCCGCGGTGGCGTAACCGGAGGGGATGCTCCGAACGATGTGTCCGCCGATGACCTCGACGGTGACCCAGTAGTTGTCGTCGAGCCGGACGTTGGTCCACTCCGGACGTCGAATCACCGGCAGCCCGGTGACCGGACAGATGGTCCGGTCTGGGGCGTCGGAATCGGGTTTGACTGGTGAACTCACCCGTGCCTCGCCGCCTCCACCGTGGATTGGCAATCGAGACCAGTATACGTCGGGTGTTTGGTTCGGCCAGGGGAACACCGACGGGGATGCGCCGAAGCCGTCGGGCGTGGTGCGAAACCCACGCTTGGGAATGCCACCATTGACTTACGTCAAGGCAGGTGTCGGCGGGGTGCAGAATGGAGCCCCAACGAGGGAACGAGGAGGTCACATGACCGAGCAGACAGACCAATCCGGGCGCGCTGTCGGCTCGCCGAGATCCACAGATCTCAAGGACCACCGTCGGGATCGCCCCCGGGGCCATCGTCAGCCGGACGCTGGCGCGGTCGGCGGGCGGCAACGTCACGACCTTCGCTTTCGATCGTGGTCAGGCCCTGGCCGAGCACAGCGCACCCTTCGATGCGATGGTGTATCTGCTCGAAGGTGAGCTGGTGGTGATCATCGCCGGCGAGGAGCACCTCCTCGCTCCCGGCGATGTGATCATCATGCCGGCCGATGTGCCGCACGCGGTGCGGGCGCCGGAACCCGCAAAATGGATGTTGGTGATGCTCAAGGGTGAGGGGTGAAGAGTGAGGAGTAAGGAGTGAGGAGGGCGTCCTAACTCCTAACTCTTAACTCCTCACTCTTAGAACCGATCCCCGATGTTGAGGTAGAACCGATCCCGGCCCTCGGTTCGGCCGTAGCCGAGGAAGAGCGGCCCGATCGGCGTGTTGGCGCCGACAAAAAGACTCCAACCGGTCAGCAGACTCGAGCCGGTGATCGGCTGATCGATGCTGTAGACGTTGCCGGCCTCGATACTCGTTCCGGTGTAGATCTGGACGCTGAATCCAGCGGCGCGGAAACCGGTCAGCCGGTAGTAGTAGAGCAGCCGCGCCAACGCCAGCTTCTCGCCGAGGAGTTCGTTGGTGCCGAGTCCGGACAGTCGACCCAGGCCGCCGAGCTTGAAGAGGTTGATGTAGTCGAGGGTGGGCTCGAAGTTCTCACCGTACTCGAGATACGGCCTGAATGTGTTGCGGCCGAGGCTCATGGCGTAATCGACTCGAGCGCTCGCCCGGTCGATTTTGGATTCGGCGCCCGAGCGCCTCCGATGAGCGTTCATAGAAGGCGTCTGCTGCGACCCCGTTTCGTGGGAAGGCGACTTGGTCGATCGTGTCGACCCTGAAACCGAGGGCGAATCCGCCGCGGCGCTCGTCGTCGGGTGGGAATGACGGGTCGCCGATGCGGGGAACGGCCTTGTAGTCGGCGGTGTAGGCGGTGGCTCGGAGCTCACCCCAGCGGCCGAAGACGCGACCGGCGCTGAGCTGGGCCGAGGTGTCTTCGATTTCGTACTGGACCACCGGCGTCCCATCCGCCCAGAGCTGAGCGATCTCGCGCTGGAAGCCGACGGACGGCTCGACAAACCAGCGCATGGCGTTGTCGAGCGGTTGGTAGAACTGGCTCTGAAAGAGACCGACGGTGCCGAACTGGAGAATGTTCTGCCACTCGCCGCCGCGGCGGTTGACCGCCAGCAACTGATGTCGAGCCGTGAGGGTGTAGCCGGTGTTGCCGCTGAAGTCATCCTGGAATCCGAACCCGAACTGGACCGATCCCCGCCCCGACGGCCGCGGCGGGGTCGTGATCACGAGTTCGCGGTCGCCGTCGTCGCCGTCGATGTGAAAATCGATGATGCCGAAGTACCGCAGGCTGTGCAGCCGCATGAGGTCCTCGGCCAGGGAGACCGGTTCGTAGGTTGCGGGCGCCTTCAGGGAGAGGGCGCGACGGACGACGGCATCGCTGATCGGGGCTGTGTTGACAATCCGGACCCGGTCGATGGTCATGTGCCCACGCGGCCGGCGACGTTGCCGGGCGAGGTACGCATCCCAGTCCTTTTCATCCTCGGTGGCGAACCGGGCGAGGGCTTCGGCCATCTCGTTGGCGGTGGCCTCGCCGATATTCACCGCCTCGAGGGCGCGGTCGAAGCCGACGAAGCTGATGTCGCCGAGGTCGGGTTCGACGAGGACGTCGTCGTCATCCAGCAGGGCCACGTCGCGGTCGCGATTGCCCACCGTCAGCAGGCTGTTGAGCTGGTTGAAGACCGAGAAGAAGGTGTCGAGCTCGTCCTCATCGGCGATGAGCGGGCTCGAGATGTCGACCGCAATCACTGACGTGGCGCCGAGCTTTTTGGCAATCCCGACGGGAAGATTGGCCACCGAACCGCCGTCGACGAGCTTCTTCCCGTCCAGTTCGACGGGTGAAAACGCTCCCGGGATCGACATTGAGGCGCGCATGGCCTTGGCCAGGGTGGTGTTGTCGATGACCACCGGCTGACCGGTGGCGATGTCGGCGGCCACGGCCCGGAAGGGGATGTTGAGCTCGTCGAGGTCGGCGGCGGTGGCGGACTCGGTCTGGAGGGTGTCCATCAAGAGTTCGAGCCTCTGGCCTCCGAGGATACCGGCGGGGAGGTAGGGCTTCAGGCCCTTGAAGTAGAGCCGGGCCTGGATCAGGATCGGTCGGTCGTCCTGCTTGCGCCGGAACGAGAGATCGCTGCGGGGAACCTCGTCCGAGAAGATCCCGTTCCAATCGATGGAGGCGAGGAGCTCCTCGATCTCGGTGGGTGACCAGCCGGCGGCGTAGAGACCACCGATGATGGAGCCCATGCTCGTGCCGACGATGAGATCCGGCGCCACGTGGAGTTCCTCGAGGACCTTGAGCACACCGATGTGGGCCGCCCCGCGGGCGCCGCCGCCCGAGAGCACGAGCACGAGCTTCTCGTCGGAGCCGGATTCCCCGCTCGTGTCTTGGGCGCCAACCGCGGTGGCGGCCATCGCGGTCATCATCAGGAGCGTGATCCAGCGGCGTCCTCGGGTCATGACAGTCTCCTTTCTCAGCGTTCGGTTACATTATGGACCATGGTTCCGGGTTGAATCACCGGTGGGTTGTACAATTCTCGCAGCTTGAGGCAAACAGCTCACGGAAATCGGGGGTGGCCATGATCGCATCGTCGCGGATTGAGGGTCGGATCGAGCGGAACGGATCCTGCCTCGCTTGCTGGTGCCTCGTGCTCGTGCTCGCCCTCGTCGGTTGCGGGCGGGAGGAGGAAGCGTGCTGCACAGGAAGAAACTCCCGTCGGATCCTCGGTGATCGAGGAGGCCACCGGCGCCCGCGAGCTCTCGTCATTCGATCCGGAAGGCGATCTGGCTGCGGCCTGGACCGGGGATCTCGACGGGATGATCGAGCGCGAGTACATCCGGGCGCTCGTGGTCTACAACAAGACCCAGTACTTCATCGATCAGGGAGCGCAGCGAGGCGTGACCTACGAAGAGCTCAAGGAGTTCGAGAACTGGCTGAACGATCGACTGGGCCGGCAGACATTGAGGATCGAGGTTGTCATCCTGCCGGTCGAGCGCGACGAGCTGATTCCGGCGCTGGTGGCAGGCATGGGCGATCTCGCCGCAGCCAACCTGACAGTGACCCCGGAACGCCGCGAGGAGGTTGATTTTTCAGATCCCTTCATGCGCGATGTCAGCGAGGTGGTCGTGACGGGTCCGGCATCGCCCGAACTCGCCGCCCTTGACGACCTCGCCGGGCTCAAGATCCATCTTCGTCGGTCGTCATCCTATTGGGAGAGCCTCGAGAGGCTCAACGAGACCCTCGAGGGACAGGGGCTCGCTCCCATCCGGTTGGAGCCCGCCGCCGAGTATCTCGAGGACGAGGACCTTCTCGAGATGGTCAACGCCGGTTTGCTGCCCCTGGCCGTCGTCGACAACCACAAGGCGAAGTTCTGGGCGCAGATCTTCGACTCGATCGTGGTTCACGAAGATCTGGCGGTCCGGACCGGGGGCGAGATCGCCTGGGCCTTCCGCAAGGACAGCCCCCAGCTCGCCGAGGCGGTCAACGAGTTCGTCCGCGGCCACTCACAGGGAACTCTGTTCGGCAACGTTGTGTTACAGCGGTACCTCAACGATCTCGAGTGGGTCGAGAATCTCGAGGCAGACAACGGCGACGAGCGGTTTCGGCAGACGATCTCCCACTTCGAGACCTATGGCGATCAATACGACTTCGACCCCCTGCTCCTCGCCGCGACGGGGTATCAGGAGTCCCACCTCGATCAATCCAAACGATCGAGTGTCGGCGCCATCGGGGTGATGCAGATCAAACCCGCGACCGCCGCCGATCCCAACGTCGGGATCAGCGATATCGGCACGCTCGAGAACAACATCCACGCCGGGACCAAATACCTGGCGTTTCTCCGCGATCGTTACTTCACGGAGCCGGAGATCGAGGACCACGATCGTGATTTCTTCACCCTCGCGGCGTACAACGCCGGCCCGGCTCGGGTCCGCAAGCTCCGCGCCGAGGCGGCCGAGAGCGGGCTCGACCCCAACGTCTGGTACCGCAACGTCGAGGTCGTGGCCGCGAAGCGGGTCGGCAGCGAGACGGTGCGCTACGTGAGCAACATCACCAAGTACTGGATCGCCTATCGAATGGTCGCCGATCAACAGGAGCGGATCGAAAACCAGTGACGAGCGCTGCCGCGCTCAGAATTCCATGCTCTCCGGCTCGTAGTACTCCTTCGGGTGCTTGCAGCAGGGGCACTTGCCGGGAGGTTCGGTGCCTTCGTGGATATAGCCGCAGACCGAGCACTTCCAGCGGATGGGCTTGTCGCGTTTGAAGACGGTGCCGTTTTTGACCATTTCGAGGAGCCTTTTGTAGCGGTCGCGGTGCTCGGCCTCGACCCTCGCGATCATTCGGAAGAGGATCGCGGCTTCCTTGTTGCCGTCGGCGTCGGCCTGGGCGGCAAACTCCGGATACATGGTCGTGGTCTCGTAGTTCTCGCCGTCGACGGCTTCCTGGAGGTTGGCCGCGGTGTCGCCGAGCTTGCCGGCGAGGACGAACTCGTCCTTGGCGTGCCGCATCTCGTTGATGGCGGTCTCCTCGAAGATCTTGGCGATGTAGTGGTAGCCCTCTTTGCGCGCCACCTTGGCGAAATAGGTGTACATGTTGCGCGCCTGGCTCTCACCGGCGAACGCGGCCATCAGATTCTCTTGGGTCTTGGACATGGGTGCCTCCCTGTTCTCATCCGCCTACGTGGGCGATGGGTGAGTGGTTGGAAATCTCCGAACTCGTGGTTCGAAGGTCGTGAATGCTCAGTTGGTGAATGTCGTTGTGACCCGTGAGCCGGGCAAAATCGGCGAGTTCGTGAGTCGTGGCCCGGAAGAAATTTTCCACCCGTTTGGCCGAGAGATCGATCTTGAGCCGGGCGCGGAGTTCGGGATCCTGAGTAGTGATCCCCACCGGGCACTTGCCGGTGTGGCAGATCCGGTACTGCTGGCAGCCGGCTGCCATGAGGGCGGCCGAGGCGAAGGCCACCGCGTCGGCGCCCATGGCGATCGCCTTGGCGGCATCGGCCGAGGTCCGCAACCCGCCGGTGATGACCAGCGAGACGCCGTCGGCGCCGGCGCGGTCCAGAAAGGCGCGCGCCCTCGCGAGGGCGAAGATGGTCGGGATGGCGGTGGCGTCCTTGACCACCTTGGGTGCGGCGCCGGTGGCGCCGGCGCGGCCGTCGATGGTGATGAAGTCGGGACCCGCCGCCAGCGCGATTTCGAGATCGGCCTCGATGTGGCCGGCGGCGAGCTTGATCCCGATGGGTTTGCCGCCGGTGGCTTCGCGCAGCTCCTCGACCTTGGCCCTGAGCTCGTCGGCGTTGGTGATGTCGGGGAAGTGCGCCGGGCTGATGATATCGCTGCCGACGGGGAAACCGCGGACGGCGGCGATTTCGGCGGTGACCTTCGAGCCGGGGAGGTGGCCGCCGAGGCCGGGCTTCGCCGACTGGCCGATCTTGATTTCCACCGCGTCGACCGCCCGCAGGTTTTCCGGGGTCACCGAATAGCGGTTGGGGACGTACTCGAAGATATAGCGGTGGGCGGCTTCGAGGCTCTCGGGCAGGATGCCGCCCTCGCCGGAACACATGGCGGTGCCGGCGGCGGCGCTGCCGCGGGCAAGGGCGATCTTGACCTCGCGCGAGAGCGCGCCGTAGGACATGTGACTGACGTACACCGGGGTCTCGATGACCAGCGGAGTGCGCCGCGTTGGGTCCGATGACGGTTCGGGTGTTCACCTTCTCGGTCTCGTTCAACGGCAGGGAGGCGAGCTGGGCGCCGCAGATCAGGATCTCATCCCAGCCGATGACCTTTTTGGTGGTCCGCATGGGCTCGAGGACCGAGGTCCCGGTGATCGCCATCTCCTGGATCATGGCGAGATCGCCCTCGAGCTGGATGCGTGTCCCGCCGCCATTCTGCGAGGTACCTTTCGATCTCACCCGATCCCGATCCCGATCCCGTCGTCCGTATCCGTGTCCGTGCCCGAGACCGGCCCCGCGGCGGTCTCCGCACGATCGACCTCGAAGAAACTCTTGTCCGCAGTACAGATGGGGCACACCCAGTCGTCCGGGAGTTCGTCGAATGGAACGCCCTCGATCTCGTCGTCATAGACGTAGGCGCAGACGGAACAGATGTGCTTCATCGTGAGCCCTCCTCCGTTCAGAGGTGATTCTAGATGAAACCAACGAAACACGTTGAGACGCTAACTCGTTTGACTGGTTTTGTTTGCGTCTTCGTTCAATCGTGAGAAGGCCGCGCCCTCGGCCGCCACTGTCGAGTTCGGCGCCCTTGTAGCGCCGACGTCCACGTCGGCGTCGGTGGCGTTGATCGACGGCACCGACGCCCATCTGGAGATGGGCGCTACAACATTGCAGGGAGGTGTTCGGGGTTCGCGGTCTCGGAAACTGACACGGACTGAACCCAAATGGGGATTGAGGAATCTCGAGGTCGGCCGGGGAACGACTCGGATTTCGTTGGATCGAAGGCGTCGACGATTCAGATGATCCAGGAAAAACCTGTGCTATTCCGGTATGGGTTGTCGGGGAGGGTTTTCACCCTCCCGATGAGATCGACGGAAAGAGAATGACTAAGGGTGCAGCAGCCGCCAGGTCATGGCACGGACATCGTCAAAGAGCTGGAGAGCATGGCCGGCCTGATCACGATCGATAGCATGAACTTCGGCAAGGAGCCGAAGGTGGCAATCGACCTCTTTGGCAGAGGCGAAGGCGATGCGCCAGTGGTGCAATCGATCCCTCCCGGATCGTCCGTGGCCCTCGGCAAGATTCGCAGGAACCGAGGACGCCGATCGAATCACCTGGTCGGCGATCGCCTTGAGGGGAGCGGGCACTCGCTTGACGAGCAATATTGCCGCAGCCGCTGCGTCGATCGCCTTTTCGGTAGCGATGAGGTTGTTCTTCGGGAGCGCGTTGTTCATGGTCACCTCCGGGTCGTTCATGCTCTCCGCTCAGTCGATGGGATCTCCGGGGTCAAGGGGTCGCCCGCCGCGGGCGATACATTTCACCCCTTGACCCCGGAGATCCCATCGACTACTCGTCTCCTCAAGAACGACCCGGAGGTGATCATGAACACCGGGTCCAGGAGGCGCATCGATCGCTGATCGCTGATCGCTGATCGCTGATCGCTGATCGCGATGACGCTGACGCAGATGACTGATGCTGATGACTGATGCTGGCGTCTGCCGCTGTTGACGGACGCTGCCACGGCCACGGATACGGTTGTGGTCTCGGTTACGGTTCTTTCACGCCCGGCCTTCTGGGCCGCCGGGACGCTGTGGCGTCCCGGCGGCCCAGCGTCGCACCATCGGCGTGGTCGTTCGTGGGTGGATTGTGAGGGCTGCGACCACGCCGATGGTGCGCCGGCGGCCTGCCACGAAACCGGGAGAACAGACTTCATCGACCATCCCGGGGGAGCCCGGCATAGACCTTGTGCGGAGCGGGAAGCGCCGCCGTGACGTTGATCTGGCACAAAGTCATGCCCGGCACCCCGAGGTAGGGCGGTCTCCCGCGTGCTCTGGTCGGATACGGTTTCGGACTCGGATACGGTTGCGGTTGCGGCCTCGGCCACGGATGCGGGCTCGGCGTCGGCGGCCTGCCTCTTTGCCGGGAGAGACAGACTTCATCGGCCGTCCCGGGGGAGCCCGGCATTGACGTTTGTGCGGGGCGCGGTCGGCCGCCGGGAGGTGCTCTGAGCGACAAATGTCAAGGACGGCACCCCGAGGTGCGCGGTTTACCGCGTGCCCTGGTCGGCTTCGGCGCCGGTCTGCGCCCGATGCGGAGTACGGGTCGCTGCCGCTGTCCGGCTGCCACTGGACTGCGTGCAACGACGGACATACGGGCACGCGGACGCGGATACGGAATCGGCTGCGGTCACGGGCTACGGCTACGACCTCAGGTCCTCAACGAGGCCCTCACGCCCTCCCCCGCCCGAGTATCATGGGCGGGCCGAAACTCGGGAGGTGCGGTGGCCGAGAAAGACCAGCAGCGACGCGACGGTTTGCTTCGCCGAATCTGGCGGTCGGTCTTCCGCGGCCCCATCGTTCCGGCGACCGATCGCGACCGGCGCTGGATCGTCTTCAACACCCTGTTGCTCCACTTCCGACCGACCCAAGTGCCCGAGAAGACCCTCCGCTACACCCACACCTTCGGTCTCGGTGGAATGTCGCTGGTGCTGGTGCTCCTGCTGTTTGCCAGCGGCATCGTGATGATGTTCGTCTATGAGCCGACCCCCGAGGCGGCGTACATCTCCATCGTCAGTCTCCAGGTCGACGTCGTCTTCGGACGACTGGTCCGGGCGGTGCACCACTGGAGCGCGAATCTCCTGGTGGTGGTGGCGCTGCTTCACTTTCTGCGGGTATTTCTTACCGGGGGCTACCACGCGCCGCGCCAGTTCAACTGGGTCATCGGGCTCTCGCTGCTGCTCTTCGTGCTGGTGTCGAACTTCACCGGCTATCTGCTGCCCTGGGACCAGCTGTCCTACTGGGCCATCACCATCTCCACCGGGATGTTGGCCTATGTCCCGTGGGTGGGGGAGTGGTTGCAGCAGCTCGCCCGCGGCGGGCCCGAGATCACCTCCACGACCCTCATCGGTTTCTACACCATCCACACGACGGTCGTGCCGGCCCTCCTCATGGTATTCATGGCGTTGCACTTCTGGCGCGTCCGCAAGGCCAAGGGGGTCGTCATCCCGCGTCTCGACGGCGAGGAGATCGACGCCAAACCCGAGAACGTGCTCTTCCTGCCGAATCTCCTCCTCCGCGAGGTGGCCGTTGCCTGCGCGCTGGTGGCCGTGGTCGTTCTGGTGTCGGTTATGTTCAGCGCGCCCCTCGGCGACGAGGCCAATCCGGGGATGAGCCCCAACCCGGCCAAGGCGCCGTGGTACTTCCTCGGGTTCCAGGAGCTCCTGTTTCATTTCCACCCGGTGATTGCGGTGGTGCTCTTCCCGCTGGCCCTGGCCCTCTTTCTCGCGCTCCTGCCTTATCTCCGGTATCGCGACGACATCGCCGGGGTGTGGCTGATGTCGCCGGTCGGCCGACGGGCGGGAATCGCCGCCGTGGCGACGGGGCTGGTGGTGACGCCGCTGCTGGTCGTGGCGGACGAGCTGCGGTCGGCCACGGTGAGCCTCGAGGCCGGTTTGGCGGGGATTCTGCCCCTCGCGGCGGTTGCCTTCGTGGTCGCGGCCTTTGTCTTCGCGCTCCGCCGGTGGTTGGCCGCGCCGGCGGACGAGATCGTTCAGGCGCTGGTGATTCTGCTGCTGGTCGCGTTGGCGGTTCTCACGGTGACGGGGGTGTGGTTCCGTGGCGAGGGTATGGCACTGATGTTTCCCTGGGAGATCGGCGGATGACGGCCAAGGCTGGAAACCGGGAGTCGACGACTCGGCGGAGTTTTCTCGGCCGGCTCTGGCTCTGGCTCGGTGGGGCAGCGCTGCTCGAGGGTCTCTGGATCGTCGGCGCCGTCCTCAGGCCGCGACTCGGCCGAGTGACTGAATCCGATGACGCGGTCGTGGTGGCGGGTCCGGTGGAGCGATTCGAACCGGGATCGGTGACCGCGTTTCCGGGCGGCAGGTTTTATCTGACGCGGTTGGATGACGGCGGTTTTCTCGCCCTTTCGCGGAAATGCACCCACCTCGGCTGCACCGTCCCGTGGATGGGGGAGGTGGAGCGTTTCGTCTGTCCGTGTCACGCCTCGTCCTTCGATCTCCGCGGCGAGGTTTTGAGCCCGCCGGCGCCGCGCGCCCTCGATCTCCACCCGGTGCGGATCGAGAACGGGGTGGTCAAGGTGGACACCTCGACAACCGTGACCCGTCGCGCCTTCGCTCCTTCGCAGGTGGTTCGCCCGTGATCGAGAAGCCCCCCGCTCCCGCACCGTCACCGAGCGATGGTCTGCGCCCGTGGATCCTGCTCGGCGTCGTCGCCACGGCCGTCATCGTCCTGGCGATCCCCCTCGAGCTGGTCTTCGATTCGGCGCGCCGGACGGCGGCCTCCACCCTCGAGGCGGCGGGCCCGGTCTTCGTCGGCCGCGACCGCTGTGTCGGATGTCACCAGGCGGCCACTGAGGCCTGGCGGGGCTCGGATCACGATCTCGCCATGGCCGAGGCCACCGAAGAGACGGTCCTCGGCGACTTCGATGATGTCGAGGTCGAGTATCACGGGATCACGAGCCGGTTTTTTCGCCGGGACGGCGGGTTTTTTGTCCACACCGAGGGCCCCGGTGGCGAAATGGGCGACTTCGAGATCGCCTACACCTTCGGTCACGACCCGCTGCAACAGTATCTCGTGCCCTTTCCCGGCGGTCGGCTCCAGTGTCTGAATCTCGCCTGGGACACCGTCCGCGGCGAGTGGTTCCACCTCTATCCCGACCAGGACATCCCGCCCGACGACTGGCTTCACTGGACGCGCAACGCGCAGAACTGGAACGGGATGTGCGCCGAGTGCCACTCGACCAATCTGGTCAAGGGCTATGACGCCGAGACCCGGACCTTCGAAACCACCTGGTCGGAGATCGACGTCAGCTGCGAGGCCTGCCACGGACCCGGTTCGGCGCACCTCGCCTGGGCCGAGCTCCCGCCCATGGCTCGGCCCACCGACGGCGGCGACGGCCTGGTCGTACCCACCATGGACATCAGCTCGCACCAGCAGGTCGAGCTTTGCGCGCCCTGCCACTCGCGCCGCTCCGAACTCGGGGATTTCAAGCACAGCAGCCTGGTGCTCCTCGACAGCCTGGCGCCGGCGCTGCTCGACGAGGGGCTCTATTTCCCCGACGGGCAGATTCTCGACGAGGTCTATGTCTACGGCTCCTTCATCCAGAGCAAGATGTACCACAACGATGTCCGCTGTTCGGACTGCCACGATGTCCACAGTCTCAAGCTCCGCTTCGACGGCAACGAGCTCTGCGGCCAGTGCCACCGGCTCGACACCTACGACAGCCCCGACCACCACTTCCACAAGAAGCTCGTCGACGGTCGAACCCTCGGCCGGCGCCCTCTGTATCTCGTGCCACATGCCGCAGCGGCCCTACATGGTCGTCGACTGGCGGGCCGACCACAGTCTGCGGGTGCCGCGGCCCGATCTGACTCGGGAGATCGGAACCCCGAACGCCTGCGGCCAGGCGGACTGTCATGCGGACAAGGGTCTCGACTGGCAGATCGACGAGTACCAGAAGTGGTACGGCCGGGCGAAGAAGCCGCACTACGGGACCATCCTCGCCGCCGGCCGCGAAGGCCGGCCCGAGGCGCGCGAACCGCTCGTGCGGCTCGCCGGCGATGATCTCTATCCGGCCATCGTCCGGGCCACCGCCCTGAGCCTGCTCGGCGGCTACGAGCCGGATGCGGCGACGGTCGCGCTCTTCGATCGTTCGCTGGACGATCCCGAGGCCGTGATCCGCCGGGCCGCGGTGGAGTTCCTGCCGGCCACCACCATCGAGGGACTCGTCGAGAAGCTCTCACCACTGCTCTTCGACCCGGTTCGGGGGGTGCGCACCCTCGCCGCCAGCCGTCTCGCCGGCGCGCCGGACGGGTTGCTCAAACCGTACCAACGAATCCAACTCGCCGAGGTCATCGCCGAACACGTGGCCGACATGCGCTATTCGCTGGACTTTGCCTTCGCGGGTCACAATCTCGGCAACCTCTACGGCCAGCTCGGCGAGACCGAGAAGGCCATCGAGGCGTATCAGACGGCCATCGAGGTCGACGATCTCTTCTTTCCGGCCAAGATCAACCTGGCGGTGCTCTACAGCTCGACCGGTCGCAACGCGCGAGGCCGAGGTCGCTGCTCAGGGAGGTGCTCGAGGCCTACCCGGACGAGGCCCAGGCCGCCTACTCGCTCGGGCTGTTGCTCGCCGAGATGGGTCGACTCGACGAAGCCGTCGTTTTCATCGGCCGCACCGCCGTTCTCGAACCTGGACCGGGCGCGCGCCCACTACAATCTCGGGCTCGCCCTGCAGGCGCTCGGACGTTTCGACGAGGCCGAGGCCGCACTCGGGCGCGCGGTCGAGCTCGAGCCCGAGAATCTCGACTTCCTCTACGCTCTGGCCGACCACTACGCCAGGACCGGGAACTTCCAAGCCGCCCTCGCGATCACCGAGCAGATGATCGCCACCCACCCGGAAAACCCCATCGGCCGCGACCTCAAGACCCAACTCGAACGCGCCATCAGGGATGGCGGGTAGGCTCGGGACGCCGTGGAGTTCACGGTCTCAGGGGTCGTCGTCGCACCGTGGGTACCTCCCCTCGTCGCCTTTGTGATTTCGTTCTTCACCTCCATGGGCGGGGTCTCCGGTGCGTTTCTTCTTTTGCCCTTTCAGATGAGCGTCCTCGGCTACACGACGCCGTCGGTGAGCGCCACCAACCAGCTCTTCAACATCGTCGCCATCCCGAGCGGGGTCTGGCGCTACATCCGCGAGGGCCGGATGGTCTGGCCGCTCACGTGGGTGGTCATCATCGCCACCCTGCCGGGGGTGCTCATCGGCGCCGTGGTTCGGGTGCGATATCTCCCCGATCCCCGGAGCTTCAAGCTCTTTGCCGCCGGGGTCCTGCTCTACATCGGCGTCCGGATGGTCCTCGACCTCAGCCGACGGCGAACCGGCGCCGGCGATAAGGGTGCCGCCGAGGAGCGGTTTCAGCATCTCGTGTCGGAGCACCGCCGGCGCGGCGCGGCCGAGAACGCCGAACTCCCCGCCGTGGTCGTGCGGCGGTTCAGCCTGACCCGGATCGAGTACGAGTTCTACGGCGAGACCTTCTCGTTCTCCACCCCGGGCATCTCGGCGTTGGCCTTTGTCGTCGGGATCGTCGGCGGGGTCTACGGCATCGGCGGCGGCGCGATCATGGCGCCGTTCTTCATCTCGGTCTTCGGTCTACCGGTCTACACCGTCGCCGGCGCCGCCCTCATGGGGACCCTCATCACCTCGGTGGCCGGCGTCGCGATCTACTCGTGGATGGGGGTCGGGCCGGACTGGACGCTCGGTCTGCTCTTCGGCCTCGGCGGCGCCGCCGGGATGTACTGCGGCGCCCGGGCGCAGAAGTTCGTCCCGGCGCGGGCCATCAAGATCATGCTGTGTCTGGTCATCCTGATCACCGCAGCGCGCTACATCGTCGGGTATTTCTCGTGAGATTGGGGACGCCATGATCGAGGGATCGGAGCGACGGGCGGCATCGGGATATCCAGCCATCGACACAACTCTCGCCGAGTTGGCCGAAGCTCGTGCGAGATGGGCCGGTCTCGAGATCGGCGAGAAACGCGGTCTGCTGAGCCGGGTCCGCCAGGACCTCGAAGAGGTGGCCGCTGAGTGGGCGATCGCCGCCGCCGAAGCCAAGGGTGTGGCGCCCGATTCGCGGGAAGGCGGTGAGGAGTGGCTCACGCTGAGCTTCCTGTTCAAGGCGATCGCGATGCTCGAAGGATCGCTTTCGGATCTCGCCCGCGGCCGTCCGCCGCGCATCCCGGGACCGGTCACAGCCTGCGGGGAAGATCAGCTCGCAGTTCGAGTCTTCCCGCAGACCGTCGTCGACCGGATCTTCTATCCGGGCATGACATCGGCAATCTGGATGGAGCCGGGCGCCACGGTGGAAACCCTCGGGTCGAACCAGGCGGCGATCTACCGCGGGCGCATGCCGTCCGGCGGGACCACGCTTGTCCTCGGCGCCGGCAATGTCTCGATCCTCGGTCCATGCGACATCCTGGACGTGCTTTTTTGCCGCGGCAAGGTCGTTGCCTACAAGACCCATCCGGTCACCGATCATCTGACCCCGATGCTCGAGCGTGGCTTCGCCGCACTCATCGAAGCCGGTTTTCTGCGGGTTATCAGCGGTGGAGCGGCCGAAGGAACCTACCTCGCGGGACACGAGTTGGTGGAAGAACTCCATCTCACCGGTTCCGACGGGACCTACGAGGCCATCGTCTTTGGACCGGGTCAGGAAGGCCGGCGGCGGAAGGCCGCAGGCGAGGTTGTGAACGCCAGGCCGTTTACCTGCGAACTCGGGAACCTGAGCCCGGTCATCGTCGTGCCCGGACCGTGGAGCGCCGCCGATCTCGCGTACCAGGCGGAACATCTGGCGGCGATGCAGGTCGTCAACGCGGGCTTCAACTGTCTGAGCACGCGGGTCATCATCCAGCAACGCGGGTGGGAGCTGCGCGACCCGTTGCTCAACGAACTCTGCCGGGTTCTCAGCCGGACGCCGACACGACCGGCCTATTATCCCGGCGCCGAGGACCTCCATCGACGGTTCGTTGCCGATCATCCCGATGCCGATCTCATCGGCGAGCCTGAGAACGGCCACCTCCCCTGGACCCTCATCCGCCATGTCGATCCTGCCGAGGGCAGCGACATCTGCTTCACCACCGAGGGGTTCTGTTCCATGGTCGCAGAGACTGCGGTTGAGGCACCCAACGTCCCGGTCTTCCTCGAACGGGCGGTCGACTTCGCTAACCACACGCTGTGGGGCTCCCTCACATCCACCATCCTGGTTCACCCAAAATCGCTCGCTGCGCCCGC
This sequence comes from uncultured Acidobacteriota bacterium, assembly GCA_963704125.1. Lineage (GTDB taxonomy): Bacteria > Acidobacteriota > Thermoanaerobaculia > Thermoanaerobaculales > Sulfomarinibacteraceae > JAHECW01. Next base: position 503,315 of record CAVPHA010000021.1, read on the forward strand.
GGTGGCCCAGGCGGTGGAACGGGCGGTTCGCGATCTCAGATACGGCACCGTCGGCGTGAACCTCTGGGGCGTACTCAACTATGTCACTATGGCCGGGTCGTGGGGCGCCTATCCAGGACACACTCCCGGCGACATCCAGTCCGGGAGCGGGACCGTTCACAACTACCTCATGGTTCCGTCGCCGCAAAAAACGGTCATCCGCGGGCCTTTCAAGCAGTGGCCGAAACCTGTGGTCTTCCCGAGCCATCGCACCCTGCGGTCGATGGGTGAAAGGCTGGTGGAGTACGAGGCCTCTCCGTCGCTCTTCAAGCTTCCCGCCATCCTGGCAATGGCGATGAGGGCCTGATGACGTTGGGCCTCGAGCGATTTGTGACCTCCCGCGCGGGGCTACCGAGCCGAACCCGGACTGCGGCCATCCGGTGTGTGGTCGGTTTCTACGGCTAGGTCATACGTGCCAGTTTCCGATTCCAGGGCAACCGCTCGCGAGCGGTTCCGCAGGGATTGGAGGAGAGTAGAGAGATCATTCTAGCCGCTTGACACGGATGTGTTTTGGAATTAAATTGAATTAGATAGAACGTTCTAGTTGAATTGAATCGCGTTTGGAGGATTCACCGGTTGGGACGTCAGACACAGACCCGTGAACGGTTGGTGAGGACGGCGGGCGAGCTGTTCTGGCGTCAGGGCTATGCTCAGACCGGGGTGAGTTCGATCATGAAGCAGGCCCGGGCGACGAGCGGTAGCTTCTACCACTTCTTCCCGACCAAGGATGATCTGCTCCTCGCGGTGCTCGATGCCGTTGCCGAGCTCATTTCGACTGAGATCCTCGAAGCAGCGGAGGCCGACTCGGGTGATCCCTTTGATCGAGTGTCGATCGTGATCGATGCCTACCGAACTCGGACGGCGCCGAACTTCCCCGGGTATGGGATTCCCGTCGGGACGCTGGTTGGCGAACTCGGGCCGGACCATGCGACGGCCCTTCGTCGGGTGGAGAAGATTTACGCCATGCTGGTTTCCCGCCTCGCTGAGTGGTTTGTCGATGGCTCGAATCGGTGGAACTCGAGCAACGATCCCCGGCGACTCGCCGAGTTCGTCGTCGCGTCGCTCGAAGGTGCTTCGATGATGGCCATCGCGGGCAATACGAATTCGCCCTTTGATGCTTGCGCGGGGCAGATGCAATCGCACCTCGATTCGCTCGCGATCGGACGGAACTCCGGGACCGAGGAGATGCCGCCGCCGGACCTGTCGCCGACCGCGGCCGTTGACTGGAAGGCGTGGTGATGGGAGACCGGTCATGAAGGGCGAAGACGAGATCCGGCGCCTGGTGACCCGGGTCGTGGATCAGGCCCTCGCTGGTGAAGCCGTGAGCGTCGACGCCATTGCCATCGGTTGCGATCACGGTGGGTATCGGCTCAAAGAACTGTTGAGGAAACACCTGAAGGACGCCGGCCGCGAGGTTCGTGACTGCGGCACCGCGAGCGCCGAGTCCGTCGACTACCCGGACTTTGCCCACGCCGTGGCGCGGTTGGTCGGCGAAGGTGCGTGCAGCTCGGGGATCATCATCGACGGCGCCGGGATCGGCTCGTGCATGGTCGCCAACAAGGTGCCCGGGGTTCGCGCCGCCCTGTGTTACGACGTGTCGTCGGCGCGCAACAGCCGTGAGCACAACCACGCAAATGTCCTGACCCTCGGCGCCGGCCTCATCGGCGACTCGCTGGCGCGTCAGATTGTCGACGAGTGGTTGGCCACCGACTGGGGGCCTCGGACGGCACGCCGACCGGGTCGGCAAGATCATGGCGGTTGAATCGATGTATGCAAGGACCGAAAGGCAATCATGATGGAGCGAAACCAAATTATCGAGACGGTCACCCGCGAGGTGCTGGCCATTCTGGCGACCGGCGGTGAGGTCAGGCTCGGCCTCGACCACGCCGACGAGGCGGTGGCCAATGGCGCCGCGCGCCTCGGTTTCTGCGGCAATGGTTGCGATGTCCCTACCAACCTCGCGCAGTACATCGACCACACCGTGCTCAAACCGGATGTCCCGCCGGATAAGATCGACACGCTCTGCGACGAGGCCATGCAGTACCACTTCGCCGCCGTCTGCATCAACCCGGTCTGGGTCCAACGGGCGGCGCGGCGGGTGCGCGGCTCGGGGGTCAAGGTCGCCTCGGTGTGCGGCTTTCCCCTCGGCGCCAACCTGCCTGAGATCAAGGCCATGGAGGCGCGGCGGGCGATCCGCGACGGCGCCCGCGAGATCGACATGGTGATCAATATCGGCGCCCTCAAGGGCGGCGACCATGAACTGGTCCAACGCGACATCGCCGGGGTCTCGGACGCCTGCCGTGAGGTCGGCGCGATCAACAAGGTGATCATCGAGGCGTGCTATCTGACCGATGAAGAAAAGGTCGTGGCCTGCCGGCTGGCGCAGCTCGCGCACGCGAACTTCGTCAAGACCTCGACGGGTTTCGGGCCCGGCGGGGCGACGGTCTTCGATGTCGCGCTGATGCGCGAGACCGTGGGTCTGAAGATGGGCGTCAAGGCCGCCGGAGGGATCCACGACGCCTCAGACGCTCGAGCCATGATCAGCGCCGGCGCCAATCGGATCGGCGCCTCGGCGGGTATTCGAATCGTGTCCGGTGACGAAGGAGGTTCCGGTGAATCGTATTGACCTTCGATCGTATGTCTTTCTCGACAATCTCCAGCCTCAGTACGCGGCTTTTCTCGGCACCACGGCGCAGGGTTTTCTGCCGCTCGCCGGCGATGCCTCGCTCTATGTCGAGATCTCGCCGGGGATCGAGATCAACCGGCTGACCGACATCGCGCTCAAATCGACCCGGGTGCGGCCCGGGATGCAGATCGTCGAGCGCTACTACGGTCTGCTCGAGATCCACTCCGAGGAGCAGGCGGAGACTCGCGCAGGCGGCGCCGCCATCCTCGATGAGCTCGGGCTCTCCGAATCCGACAGACGAAAGCCGAAGATCCTCTCGAGCCAGGTCATCCGCCACCTCGATGACCACCAGGTCCAGCTCATCAACCGGATGCGTCACGGCAACATGATCATCCCGGGCCAGACCATGTATGTGATGGAGGTCGAGCCGGCGGCCTATGCGGCACTCGCCGCCAACGAGGCAGAGAAGGCGGCGGAGATCAACATTCTCGAGGTCCGGGCCTTCGGGTCGATGGGCAGGGTCTATCTCGGGGGCGAGGAAAAGGATATCGATGTCGGCTGGCAGGCCGCCGTGGCGGCAATCGAAGGAGTCACCGGTCGTGAAGAAAGCTAGCGCTTTCTTCAATTATGAATTTTGAATTTTGAATTTTGAATTTCGGACCATCGCATGTGAAATCCGGAGCCGCAGAAGACTTGTAAACAATTAAGAATTGAAAATTAAGAATTAAGAATTTGCGAAAGGAGCACGAAATGGCAGAGGCATTGGGAATGATCGAAACGAGGGGTTTCACGGCGATGGTCGAGGCCGCCGACGCCATGGTCAAGGCGGCCAAAGTGGAGCTGGTGTCATACGAAAAGACCGGCGGCGGCTATGTCACGGTGGTCGTCCGCGGGGATGTGGCGGCGGTCAAAGCGGCGGTGGAAGCCGGGGTCCGGGGCGCCCAGAATGTCGGCGAGGTCGTTTCGACCCACGTCATCGCTCGGCCGCACGAAAACATCGATGCGGTGCTGCCTCTCGGTCGCACAGAGGCGGCCACTCCGAAACGGAAAGGCTGATGCTCCTCGGGAGGGTGGTCGGCACGCTGGTCGCCAGCCGCAAAGACGAGGGCCTCCTCGGGCAGAAGTTCCTCTTGGTCCGGCAGCTCGACCTCAACGGTGTGGAAACCACCGGCAGCGTGGTCGCCATCGACAGCGTCGGCGCCGGCGAGGGGGATGTCGTGCTCTGGGCGTCGGGCTCATCGGCGCGGCAGACCGAGGGTACCCGCGATCGCCCGTGCGATGCGGTGATCATGGCCATCGTCGACAGCTGGGAGGTCGGTGGCGAGACCCGCTACCGCAAGACCGCGGCCGACGGCGAGTGGGCGAGCTGAACGACGGGTCGGGTGCCAGGCTTTAGGAACCTTGGGAAGTTGCTGCAACTTCCCAAGGGTCTAAAGCCTGGCACCCTCGGAGACGCCTATGAGAACGATCAACGATCATGACATCCAGGCGATCATCGCGAGGGTCCGCGACAAGATAGGCGAGCCGTCACAGACGCCTCGGCCCAAGCCGGTCTCATTGATGGCGGTAGGCAGTGATGGCGTCCACGCCACCGTTGACGCCGCGGTGGCAGCCGCTCGCGCCGCCTTTCTCGGGTATCGGGCGCAGGGTCTCGAGGCACGCCACCGGGTCATCGATCGCATCCGATCGGTGATGCGCGAGCACGCCCGCGAGCTGGCCGAAATGGCCCGCCGCGAGACCGGGCTCGGGAGGGTGGAAGACAAGGTCAAGAAGAACCTCCTGGTCATCGAGAAGACCCCCGGGCCGGAGGACCTCGAGACCCAGACATGGACCGGCGATCGGGGTCTGACCCTCACCGAATCCGCGCCCTTCGGAGTCATCGGCGCCATCACCCCCACAACCAACCCGACCGCCACCATCATCAACAACACCATTGCCGGTGTTTCGGCCGGCAACGCCATCGTCTTCAACTGCCACCCCAACGCCAAGGCGGTTTCGGCCCATACCATCCGGCTGCTCAACTCCGCCGTCACCGATGCCGGTGGGCCGGCAAATCTGGTGAGTTGTGTCCTCGAACCCACCATCGAGAGCGCACAGGCGCTCATGAACCATCCGGGGATCCGGATCCTCCTCGTCACCGGTGGTCCCGGGGTGGTGGAGGAGGCTCGCAAGACCAGCAAACGGGGGATCCTCGCCGGGCCGGGAAACCCACCGGTGGTGGTCGACGAGACGGCTGATATCGATCTCGCGGGTCGCGAGATCGTCCGCGGCGCCTCCTTTGACAACAATTTGATTTGCACCGACGAAAAAGAGGTCTTCGTGGTCGCCTCGGTGGCCGATGGTCTCCTCAAAGCCATGGTCGCGAACGGTGGCTATCTGCTCGCCGAGCACGAGCTCGCCAAGATCGAACGCCTGATTTTCATCGAGGCGAAACACGACGGGACCCCCGGCAAGATCAACCCCAAGTGGATCGGACAGAACGCCGGCGACATTCTCGCCGCCATCGGGGTCTCGGGCGCTGACGACCGTCGTCTGGTGGTGGCCGATGTTCCGGTGACCCACAGCCTGATCTGGACCGAACAGATGATGCCGGTGATGCCGGTGGCGCGCGTGCCCAACGTGGATCGCGCCATCGAGCTCGCGGTGCAGGCCGAGCGCGGCTGCTGCCACACGGCGTCGGTCTTCACCCGCAACGTCGATGTCATCACTCGGATGGCGCGGGAGATCGATGTCAGTATTTTTGTCGCCAACGCCGCCACCCTCGCCGGACTCGGCGACGGCGGTGAGGGCTTTACGTCGTTCTCCATCGCCAGCCCCACCGGTGAGGGTCTGACTCGACCGCGCAGCCTCTCCCGCGAGCGCCGGCTCGCGGTGGCCGGCGGTCTGAGGATCGTGTGACCCTCGCGGATCAATCTGCCATCGCGCTGCTCGAGTTCGGCTCCATCGCCTTCGGAGTCCGGGCTGGTGACGCCATGGTCAAACGGGCGCCGGTGGAGATCGCCTATGCGGGGACCGTTCATCCCGGGAACTATCTGATCCTGGTGGCCGGCGATGTCGCGTGCGTCGACGAGGCATATCAGGCCGGTCTCGAGGCCGGAACCGAGACCCTGCTCGATCAGCTCTTTCTGCCCGCCGTCCATCCCGATGTGATCCAGGCCCTCCTCGGCCGCCGAGGTCTGAGTTCGGGAGAGGCGCTGGGCATGATCGAGACCCGGACCGTTGCGGCCGTCATCGGCGCCGCCGACACCGGTCTCAAGGGCGCCGATGTCTCGCTCGTGGAGATCGGATCGGCCGACCGCATCGGCGGCAAGGGCTACTGCGCGTTTTCCGGCCCGCTGGCGGAGGTCGAGGCAGCGGTGGAGGTGGCGGTGGATCGGCTGCGCCTCGCCCGAGGTCCTCGTCGCCGATGTCGTCATCCCCAAGTTCCACGAGGAGATGTTGGCCAATATCGCGGCGACGCTCGGAGTTCTGGACGCGACTGAGACAGGAGGAGGGCTGAAATGCATCTCGCACGAGTGAGAGGAACCGTGGTCGCATCGACCATCACTCCCGGGTTGGAGGGGACACGGCTGCTCATCCTCCAGCCCCTGAATCGCCGGTTGGAGCCCAAGGGCGGGGCGGTGGTGGCGGCCGATGCCGTCAACATGGCGGGGCCCGATGAGCTGGTCTACTTTGTCGCCAGCCGCGAGGCCGCCGTGGCCATGCCGGAGACCTTCGTGCCGGTGGATCACGCGGTGATCGGGATCGTCGATGCCGTGCACGAGGTGGAATGATGAAGATCGGCAGGATCACGGGAACGGTGGTCTCGACGATCCATCTCCCCATCATCACAGGGAAACGAATGCTGCTGGTGGATCTCCTCGATCTCGGCGGCGAAGCAACCGGGGACTATGTCATCGCCATCGACACCGTTGATGCCGGCGCCGGCGAGACCGTCCTCATCCTCGATGAGGGCACCGGAGCGAGGCAGGTTCTCGATGAGCCCGAGGCGCCGATTCGGGCGGTGGTCGTCGGGATTGTGGATGAGGTGAGCTTGGGGGCGTGAGGGCCATCGCCGAATTATGAATGGTGAATTTTGAATTTCGGGCTCCTTCGTTCTGCATGGACGGTTGCGGAAAGGACCGCGGACTTCGGCCAATTACGGACTGAGGAATCGCGAGGTCGGCCGGGGAACTTAGGGATTTTGTTGGATCGAAGACGTCGGCAATTCAGATGGTCGAGGAGGTACTTATGTCCTTCCGGTATTCGTTGTAGGGGAGGGTTTTACACCCTCCCACTGGGAACGATGGGAAGAGAGAGGCTAGGGGTGGAGGAGGCGCCAGGTCATGGCTCGGACGTCGTCGAAGAGCTGGAGCGAGGTTTCGGTGCGGGACGGTTCGACAGCACCTGCTCCTACGAGAAGACGATGCCGGCTGCGGTGGTCGCCTTCTCGAGGGCGTCGAATCGGGTCGTTTGCTGTTGCTCGTGCATGGTCACCTCCGGGTTGTTCATGCATTTCCCACCAGCCCGTGAGATGACCCATGTCAAGGGTCGCCTCCGAGGCGATTCGTCATGCCCTTGACATGGGTCATCTCACGGGCTACCCGTCCTTTTAAGAACAACCCGGGGGTGGCCATGCCGTGGCAGCGTCCGTGGCAGCGTCCGGGAGCGTCCGTGGCAGCGTCCGTGGCAGCGTCCGGGAGCGGGAGCAGGAGTGGCCACGGGTTCGGATACGGATACGGATACGGATACGGATACGGAAACGGGAACGGCCACGGATACGGATACGGCCACGGCCCCGGGATCTGTGGCAACATGGAAGTGCCCAAACCACCGACCTGGGGAGAACCATGCTGCTACCCATCGGCCACGACCAGGCGACGGTCCGGAGGATGCCGTGGGTGACCCTCGGTATCATCGGGCTCTGCCTGATCGCCTTTGTCTACACCGTGGCCGCACCCGGCAACGAGACGGCGGTGGTGGAGGCTGAAGTCGGCGCGGTCGAGTACTACGTCGACCACCCCTATCTCGAACTCGAGCCGCAACTCAAGGGCTACATATACTACTCGCTGCGCCAGCGCGACACCGTGGACTCTCCTCGGCCTGCCGACGACCGCGTGGTGCGGGAGCAGCAAGAAGTCCTGGACACGCTCACCGACGATTACTTTTCGGCCCGCAACCGGCTGCCCTTCTGGCGCTGGGGCGTGGTGCCCGCCGAGATCCACCCCATCACGCTCGTCACCCACACCTTCATCCACGCGGGGTTGCTGCACCTGCTCGGCAATCTCTTCATCCTCTATCTCGTCGGACCGGCCATGGAAGACGCCTGGGGGCGTCCGCTCTTCGCCTTGTTCTATGGTTTGTCCGGCGTGGTGGCGGCCCTGGTCTTCGTTGCCCGCTACCCGAATCTGATGGAACCGCTGATCGGCGCGTCGGGCGCCATCGCCGGGGTGATGGGCGCCTTCGCCGTGCGCTACTGGGACAGCCGGATCACCTTCGTCTACTTCGTCTGGATGATCCGGATCTACCAGGGGACGTTTTCGGCCCCGGCGTGGTTGATGCTCGGACTCTGGGCCGTCGGCGAGCTCGCCTTCGCCATGGGCATGTGGGCCTTTTTCAGCATCGCCGATCTCGGCGATGTGGGCTTCCTGGCCCATGTCGGGGGCTTCGTATTCGGCTTGGCCTTCGCGTTTCTGGTCGCCGCGCTCCGGATCGAGGAACGCTTTGTCGACCCCGCCCATGATCGGTATGAAACCGTCCACGACTCGTCACTGGTCGAGGAATACCTCGGGCTTGCCCAGCTGGGGCGCAGCGAAGAGGCGGTGGTCGGCCTACGCAGCGTGCTCTCACGCGCCCCGACCGACGCGGACGCGGCCGCCGCGTTGTGGTTCACCGCCGCTCAGATGGGCGCCGTGGAGGAGGCCATCCCGGCGGTGCTGCCCGCCATCGAGGCGGCGGTGCGCGCCGGTGACCCGGGACTGCCGGCGCAGATCTGGGCCGAGATCGTGCGCCAGTCGCCCGCGATCGAGATCGACCTGAGACTGGCCACCCGGGTCGTCGAACTCCTCATGCGCGAGGGATTGCACGGCGACGTGGAGACAACCCTCGACTGGCTCGCCGGGCGGGTGGACTCTTCCACCCCCGAGGGTCTTCTGATTCGACTGGCGCGCCTCGCCGGGCGGCTCAACATGCCGGCACCGTTTGCGGCCCTCGCTTTGCAGCGCGCCGATCTCTCGCCCGATATCCGGGACGAGCTTCAGAGCTTCAGCGGGTTGACGGCGTAGATCTTCATCGGGTCGTAGAGGGCGCCGTTTTCCAAGACGATGTCGTCGGCGTTCCCGAATTCGCCGTCCGGACCCGCGGAGATCAGGTTGTACTTGTCAATCCGCAGCAACCGGTAGAGCAAGGGGTTGCCCCAGCCGTCGCGCCGCTCGAGATCGGCTGAGAGCTCGGGCGGAAGCTCATCGAGGGCCTCTGGAAACGAGTTGCCTCCCTCCATATTGGTTCCCATGTAGAGATTGAGCATGGGCCCCCACTCGAGCATCCGCTTCTCGGTCAGCACCTGCGGGCCGCCGCAGCCGACCGTCGCGATCGCCAGCGCCAAGAACAACACAGTCAGTTTCGGGTGCATCTCGACCTCCTGTCGTGCCGCGATCAAGGTGCGGCGGTTGATGAGGCCACCGGCACCTCTTTGCGTCCGAAGACCCGAAAGAGTTCGCCGTTGGCGTAGGAGAACCGCGCCGTGCCGGCGCCGGTGGTCAGGGTGATACGGACCTTGTCGCCGCAGGCGGGAATCGTGATCGAGTCATGCGGCCGCCATGTGCCGACGTCTTGCTCGCTGCACGTGGTCGTGCTGTGATCGCTTTCAACGGCTTCGACGAGGAGGTGGGCATCGACCCACGCGGTGTCGTTGGCGTTGACGACCTCGAGCGTGCCGGGGGCTCCCGGGACGACGCCGATGGTGAGGTCCACCGAGTCGCAGGCCGTCGTTGCGACCACCAGCAATAGTCCGCAGAGGATGTGGTTCGGCATCTTCATCCGTCGCCTCCCGGTGGTTCGGCTCTTGGCCTCGTCCATCTGCTGAGAGCGTCCTCATCAGATTCTATCGAATCGTGGTCCCCGAACCAAACTTGCACCATGCGGGAAGCCACGGTAGCGTCAGGGTGTTATCCAGAGAGGTGTCTTCGATGAACCGAGCTTTTGTCGTCACGGGGAGCGGACCGGATGTCCGACGGGTCGCCGTCGGCACGTCCATCGTCGTCGGTCGCGGCGGGAACTGCGACCTGGTGATCCGCGATCTCGCGGCTTCCCGCCGACACCTCGAGATCCGCCACAGTAACGGCGCCTATACCTGCCGCGATCTCGACAGCAGCAACGGCACCCTGGTCAACGGCGAGAAGATCACCGCGGTCGATCTGGCAAACGGTGACGAGATCCGTATCGGGACGACATCGCTGTTCTTTGTCCTCGAACCCCGGGTCGAGAGTGCGCCGATCGAGAAGACGGTCTTTCTCCAGACCGTGATCGATCCGTCGGGCCGTGAGAAAGGCCCCGACCTCGTCGCGATCGAAGGAGTTGCTCGAGGCCGCCTACACCCTGATGAACTCCCTGTCGTCCAACTTCAACCCGTGCGAGCTGGCGGACAATATCCTCGAAACCACCATGCGGGCGGTGCGGGCTCAGCGGGGCGCGGTGCTTTTTTCGGGTGAAAACCACGAGCTTCAACCGTGTTCCGTATGCGGTCACGTGCACACGATCTGTGACGGGGTCCCCCGGTTGGCCGGACTCGACGAGATCGAAATCAGCGAAAGCGTCGCCCGGAGGGTCGTGCGTGATGGTGAAAACGTGCTCTTTCAATCGGCCCACACCGACAGTGTGGTCGACCCCAGCGCCAGCATCGCCGCGCTCAAGCTGACCTCGATTCTGTGCGTGCCCATCAGAACCCGAAGTTCGATTTACGGGATTCTCTACATCGACACCGATCTGGCAAACCACGAGTACTCCGAGGACGACATGCTGCTTGCGGCCGCGGCGGGCAACAGCGCCGGTCTGGCGCTGGAGAATGCCAGGATTCACCGGGATCTCCTCGACAAACAGCGGATCGATCAGGACATCGAAGCCGCCTGGACGATCCAGGAGAGCTTTCTTGTCAGCGACTGGCGGATGGACGACCCGCGGTTGGAGGTCTACGGCTTGACGCGGCCGGCGAAGGTCGTGGGCGGCGACTTTTACGACTTCGCCCGGCTCGATGATGACCACGTCGGGCTGCTCATCGGCGATGTGAGCGGCAAAGGGGTTCCGGCGGCCCTCACCATGGCGCTGCTCCTGGCCGAGTTTCGCCTCTGCGCCACCGGCGTCGATTCCACCGCCGAGGTGATGCGGCGACTCAACGCACGAATGGTGGGCCGGAGCCGGCGGGGCACCTTCTGCACCGCGGCGCTGGTCGCTCTCAACCTGCGCACCGGAAACCTGATGGCCGCCAACGCGGGCCACCACCCGGTGCTTGCGGATTTCCGCCGACCGGGTGTCGACCTTGCTGCCCGCGTCAGGGCCGCCTCTCGGGATCCTCGAAGGGGTCGATTGGAGCGACGAAACGGCCCGGGTCAAGCCCGGGGAGACCCTCTTGCTCTTCACCGACGGGATCGTCGAGGCGCGCAACGGCGAGGTCAAGACAGCCGGTGACCTAGACCTCGACGAATACGGCCTTGACGGGCTCGAGAAGGTGGCGCGGCAGCACCCGGGCCGATCGCCCAGGGAGCTCGTCGAGGCCGTCCTCGCCGATGTCGACCGGTACTGCACGCCGCTGGTTCCGCACGACGACTGCACGATGATCGCGTTGAGGTACAACGGTCATGCGCCCTGACGACATCCGTCTCCAGGTGTCCTCCGACCCCCGGCTTCTGGGTGTGATCCGAGGTGTGGTTCAGGTCTGGCTCGAGGTCTGCGGTCTCGTCGCCGATCGGCGTCACGAGGTCGTTCTCGCCGTCGATGAGGCGTGTTCCAATGCCATGCGCCATGCTTACGGAGGCCGCACCGATGAAACGGTCGAGCTGGTACTCTCGGCGTCGACGGAGTGGATCGAGATCACGGTGAGCGACCAGGGAACGCCCTGCCCGAGCGAGTGCAGCGAGTACCGACCCCTGGTCGCGCCCGCTCCGCACGAGGTCGTGCCTGGTGGGCTCGGCGTGAAACTCATCTACGAAGTCTTTGACGAGGTTCGCTTCTGTCCCGGGACGACCAGCGGAAACTGTGTCACCATGAGACTCCAGAGGACGGCGAAACACGAGGTTGACGGTGAGGATTGAGAACAGCACTACGGCAGACGAGACCATCATCCGCGTCGAGGGTGATGTGGATCTCTACAGCTCACCCGAGTTGCGCAAGGCGGTGCTCAAAGCGGTGCCGAAAGCCGCAACCGGGGTCGGGGTCCACCTCGGCTCGGTAACCTATATGGATTCTTCGGGGGTCGCGACCCTGGTCGAGGGTCTTCGAAGCGCCAAGGAGCACGGCAAGAGCTTTACCTTGGTGGCGCCCTCGACCTCGGTGATGAAGGTCCTCGAGCTCGCCCGGCTGGACAGCATTTTCGTGGTGAGATCGGATTGATGATCGAGATCGTCGGGCGTCTCGGCCGGTGGACCCTCAGGCAGCTCGGGGCAGCCCTGAGGGTCTCGGTCCTTATGGTCGACACCGTCGCCTGGCTGGTCGTTGCGCCGATCAAGGGAAAAGGCTTCAGGTGGCGCAACAGCGTCGAGAGCTTTGTCGAATTCGGGGTGCGCTCGCTGCCCATCGTCGGGATGATCTCCCTCCTCATCGGCGTGATCATCGCCCTGCAGGCTTCCTACACGCTCGGGCAGTGGGGCGCCAATCGTTATATCGCCGATCTCGTCGCGGTTTCGGCCATGCGCGAGCTGGCGCCGCTGATGACCGCGATTCTCATCGCCGGCCGGTGTGGTTCGGCGATCACGGCCGAGATCGGGACCATGAAGGTCAACGAAGAGATCGATGCCCTGGAGGTCATGGGCGTCAACCCGATCAAGTACCTGGTGGCGCCGAAGTTCCTCGCCATGATCACCGCGGTGCCCTCGGTGACCGCCCTCGCCATCCTGATCATGATCGTCGGCGGTTGGGTGGCGGCGGTCTTCGTCGTCGGGGTCGACAGCCAGATTTATCGTGACTGAGACGCTGAGCGCCATCGTCGAGAAGGATCTCGTGACCGGGATGATCAAGAGCGTCTTTTTCGGCATCGCCATCTGCTGGGTCGGGGTCTATCGCGGATTCCAGGTCGAGGGTGGCGCCGAGGGGGTCGGTCGCCAAACCACCGCCTCGGTGGTGACCGCCATCTTCCTCATCATCGTCATTGACCTCGTTTTCACCGTTCTGTTCTACTACGTCTGATGAATGCCACCGAAGCGATCATCGTGGTCGAGGATCTCGAGGTCGCCTATGGCGACCGGGTGGTGATCGAGCACGTCAACTTCGCAGTCCGGCCGGGTGAGGTCTTCGTGATCCTCGGCGGCAGCGGCTCCGGCAAGACCACCCTGCTGCGAAATCTGGTCGGGCTCATGCGCCCGCGGTCGGGGAGGATCCTGATCCACGGCGAAGATTTCACCGCCATGTCGGAGAACGAGCGCTTGAAGATCCGGCGCAAGATGGGGATGTGCTTTCAGGGTTCTGCGCTGCTCGGTTCGATCTCCATCGCCGACAACGTCGCCCTGCCGCTGCGCGAACACACCAAGCTCGAGGAATCGACCATCGACATCATGACCCGGATCAAGCTCGAGCTCGTCGGTCTGAGCGGGGTCGAAGACTACCTCCCGTCCGAGCTCAGCGGCGGGATGAGAAAACGGGCCGGGATCGCCCGCGCCATGGCCATGGATCCGGAGATCATCTTCTACGACGAACCGTCCGCCGGCCTCGACCCCATCGTGGCGGCCGGGCTCGACGAGCTCATCCGCACCATGCAGTCGACCTTCAATCTGACGAGCATCGTGGTCACCCACGAAATGGAGAGCGTCAGGATCATCGCCGACAGGGTCTGCGTTCTGCACAAGGGCCGGGTCGTCGGCATCGGGTCCCTGGCCGAGCTCGAACAATCCGACCACCCGTATGTCCAACAGTTTTTTGCCCGTCGTCCGGATTCTCTGGATTCGGCTGACACGGCCTACGCCCGTTCGCTCACCGACATCGACTGAATCGAGAGGACCATGCCAGCGAAAAAGAGCAATTTCACTGCAACCGAAATCAAGGCCGGCCTCATGGTCCTGGCCAGCGTGTTCGTATTGGTGGCGTTTGTCGCCTCGATTCGCGGCTGTGGTTCGACGGGTGGGGCGCGCAATCGGTTCTCCGCCGATTTCACCAGCATCATCGGACTCGATCTCGGGGCCGATGTTCGTTTCGGGGGCGTCGAGGTCGGCAGGGTCGTGGACATCGAAACCGATCCTGATGACCGTTCGCGGATCCGCGTCCTCTTCGAGGTCCCGGTCAGCACACCGGTGAATCACGGCAGCGTCGCATCCATCGAATCGATCAGCTTGACAACGGCCAAACACCTGGAAATCTCCACCGGTGGCAAGGACCAGCCGCTCCACGTTTCCGGCGATCGGATCGCCTCCCGCACCAACAGCGGGGGCTTTGTCGAGATGCCGGATCTCGAAGGGGTGATCACTCGACTGGAGACCGTGCTCGACGGTCTCGTCGCGTTGCTCGGGGTTGAACGGGCACAGGCGGTCGCTGCGGCGACCGGGGAAGAGTATGGTGGATCTGACCATGGTCGCGGCGTCGCTCGAGAAGGTTCTGGAGTCGGGCGCCTCGACCATCGACAGCGTGCATTCGGTGATTTCGGAGAATCGCGACGGTCTGGGACTGATCATCGACCGGTTGGCGGCCCTCGAGGCGGCCGCTTCCGAGCTGCTGACGAATCTCAACAGTGCGGTCGAGGAGAATCGCGAGCCACTCAACGCAACCATGGTCAACTTCGAAAAACTGAGCGCGGAGGCCTCCCGCCAGGTGCAGGAGCTGACCGAGTCCCTGGCCGTGACGCTGCAGTATCTCCAGGAGGTCAGCGGCAACGCCAGCGATCTTGTCGAGAGTCAACGTCCGACCCTGGAACAGATCCTCCTCAACCTCGAGGAGACCACCCGGAACCTGAGGAAGTTTTCACAAACGCTGGCCGACCAGCCCAACGCTCTGGTCCGGGGGGCCAAACCCAAGGGCCGCTCTGGTGGAGGGAAGTGATGCGGATCAAGCTCGTCGTACCTCTGATGCTCCTGGTCCTCGGGGCCTGTGCATCGGCCCCCGATATCGACTATTACACTCTCGACATGAGCCCGTCGGGGAAGGTGGAGACCTCGATCAATCTGGTGGTCGGAAGGTTCGCCACCACCGAATCTCTCGGGCGCAGTCAGATCCTCATCCACACGTCGCCGACTCGGATCGAGTACTACGCCACCGACCGGTGGGCGTCAGGGGTCGGTGAGTTGGTCGAGCGGAAGCTCGCCGCCGAGTTCGGTCCGGCCGAGGAAGGGCGACCGTCGTTCAAAGTGACCGGTAGGGTCATGGCCTTCGGAGCAGGCAGACGAAGCAACCGGCGTCAAAGCGCGAGTCGAATTGGCGGTGGTGATTCGCGACGGACAAGCCAAGAGCTACGAAGATCCGCTGCTGCAGAAGACCTACGAGGTGACCCGGAACGCCGATGGTTCCCAGCCCGACGCCGTGGTGGAGGCGTTGTCGGCGGCGATGGAGGAGATCGCCGCCGAGATCGCCGCGGATGCTGCAAACCTCTGAGCGTTTGAAGGTCCAGCCCCCTACAGAAATCAACACCGCCACAAGGGCGGGTATGAAAACCCGCCCCTACGAATGATGTGGAAGGTACCGCAGGGGAGGGTTTTACACCCTCCCTGCCAGACCGATGAGGATTCAACCGACCAGCCGGAAGAGAATACTGCAGGAGGCTCAACCGCAGGCCAGAGTTCCCGTCCAGAAACGGCGCTTTTCGGCAATCTCGGCGTCAGATTTCGGATTTCCTTGTGCGGCGTACAGGAGTACGCCTCCGCGTAAATCCTCATCTTCCTTGACCTTGCACGAAAACCCCTCGTTTCGCATCGGGAACGACGCTGTCCCCATCGGAGTTTCCGGATGGGACAGGCTAGAAGCGGAAAAGGGCTTCGAGCATGACCGTCCGTCGCGTGAGGTCGCCGAAGACATGCTGTTTCACGGGTTCGTCCAAGAGGTTGAGTACCTTCAGGTTGGTGGTCAGCCAGCCGTCCTTCCAGCGCCGACCGAAGCTTAAGCTCACCAGGGTGTAGGGATCGCTGTAGCCGTAGTAGAGGGGCTGCAGACCCTGGGCGAAGAACGCCTCGTCCGTGTGGTTGATGGTGAGGTTGCCGAGATAGGTCTGGCCGTTGTAGGTGGCGCCCACGTTGAACCGCTGGAGCGGCGGCGTGCTGATCGTCTGTGACTGTGGTCGGTAGGGGTCGCCGATCGGATCGAGCAGATCCGGCAAGGTCTGGTAGGAGTAGTTGCCGAAAATGGTCACGCCACGGCGAAAGGTATGGCTGATGGAGAGCTCGAGCCCGCTGTTGCGCATCGAACCGATGTTGAGGTACTGGGTGTTGGCCGGGAGGAAGATCCCCTGCAAAGCGAGAAAGTCGAGGACGATTGGGTTGAGCGGCCAGCCCGGGGGTGGGTTCTCGGAGGTGTAGTAGGGTTCGACTCCGGCGAGGATGAGCGCTTCCGGCGACGGCGAATACGAAATCGTGTCGTGGATCTCGTTGACGTAGAAGTTGGCGTCGAGCCTGGTCCGGCCGCCGCTCAGGACGGCCGAGTAGCCGAACTCGAGAGAGTCGATGGTCTCCGCCTTGAGATCCGGGTTGCCATAGTTGTTGACGATGAGGGGGAACGGTTCCGTGACCCGTGGGTCGAAGTCGTTGAGGGGGATGTAGCCGCCGATGATCGAGAGTTCGAGGTAGTTTTCGACGGCCGATGGCGTTCGGAAAGCCCGGGCGGCCGAGAGCTTGAAGGAGTGGCCGGGAAAGTGCGTCCAGATCAGGGCGACGCGCGGCGAGAAGTTGATGTCGTCGAGGTTGGTGAAATAGTCGGCGCGGGCGGCAAGGGCGAGTTGGAACTCACCGAGATTGATCTCATCCTGGATATAGGCGCCGGTCTGGAACCGGTTGTCGGCCTCCTGGGCGATGGAGAGATCGAAGGTGTTGTAGCGGAGGTTGCCCCCGAAGGAAAGGAGGTGCCTGCCACCGAAGAGATCGCTCCAACCGACATCGACGTCATAGACCCCGTTGGTGAAGTCGATGTTGAGAGGGTCGCCCTCGGCGTCGACGGAGATCAGGCTCGGCGCCTTGCCCTGGATGTAGTTGGCGAAGAGCTGGATCCTGAAGCTGCCGCGGTTGTAGCCGATCTGACCGTAGGCGAGGTTGGTTCCCGGTTGGGCGTCGAACGGTCCGATGGGGGTCTGGATGATGCCCTCGGTGAAGGCGATCCCGGCGGCGTAGAGGATCCGACCCTCGCCGGCGATTTCCTGATCGATCCGAAGATCGAACTTGGGCTGGACCGTGCCCCGGTTGTCGTAGGTGACGTTCTCGTACGAGCCGCCGCCGACGATCACCGGGAGGATCGATGGGTGTCGGGACCTCGGGGATGACGCCGGTGGGCCGTTCGAACGGATCGCTGGCATAGACCCCGGCGGAGAGCCGATAGGCGATCTTGTCGGTGGGCGCATCGGCCCAGCGGATGTTGAAGCTGCCCATGGCGCCGGTGCCGCCGGCCGCCTCGGATCGGCTGATGAGACCGCCGACGACGGAAAACTCGAGCCCCTGCGAGGTGCGGGGCGCCCGGGTGACCATGTTGACCACCCCGGTGGCCGCGTTGGCGCCCCACATGGTCGAGGCGGGCCCACGGACCACCTCGATCTGCTCGATGTCGTTGGCCTGGACCGCGGCGAGATCCCAGAAGATCACGTTGAAGAAATCGAAATAGAGCGGTCGGCCGTCCACCAGTGCGAGTTGGCTGCCGGTGAGGAACGGGCTCGGGCCGCGGGTCGCGATGTTGACATCGCGGGCCGACGACTGGACGACGTTGGCGCCGGGAACCTCTCGAACGAGGTCGCCGATGTTCTGGGCCGCTCGGGTTTCGATGGTGTCGCGGCCGATGACGCTGATGGTCGTGGGGGTGTCCTCGAGCAGGACCTTTGTTCGTGAGGCCGAGACGACGACGGTCTCCTCGAAAGCGGGGTGCATCTGGAAGTCGATCTCGATGATCTCACCGGACGCCAGATCGACGGACTTTTCGATGGTGACGAATCCAGGCATGGCCACGGTGAGATCAAGTGTGCCGGGAGAGAGATTCACGGCTCTGAACCGACCGTCGACGGTGCTCAGGACCGAGCGGGTCGCCTGGCCCGCGATGGCGATGGTGACGCCGGGCAGCGGAAGATCGTTGAAATCGACAACCCGACCGAAGATCACGCCCGGTTCCTGGGCGGCGATCGGCGCGACGAAACTCATGATCAAAACAGCCACGAGGGCTGCTCGTGTGATAGCCCGCTTCATGCTGGAAATCGGCTCCTTGTGACGTTCGGCCCTGCGCGATTCATAGTATGGCAGGTCCACCGTGGCGACCGGTCGGGCGCCTCGGGTTCGAGGTCTCGACATCGATCGACGGTGGCGCCTCACATTTGTTCTTCGCCCGCGGACGAGTCCGACGACTCATCCTCTGCACCCGGCCGTTCCCTGAAGAAGATCCACAACGCCGCCGGCAGCGCCGTGAAGTCGGCCAGCATGGCCAGGGCGAAGGCCATGGAAGTGACGATGCCGAACTGCCGCATCGGCGGAAGATCGGAGATGGCGAGGGCGAGGAAGCCGCCCGCGTTGATGATCGTGGCAAAGAGGATGGCGTGGCCTGCGACCCGGATGGCGTGGGCCAATGCAGCTTCGGTGTTGGCGCCGTTGCGTTTCTCGAGGAAGTGGTAGAAGAAATGGATCTGATCGTTCTCGGTGACCCCGAGGACGGTGGTGGCGATGAGGATGGTGGCGATATTGAGCGGGATCCCCGTCAGCCGCATGACCAGAAACGTCACCAAGATGGCGAAGAGCGAGGGCACCATGGCGTTGACCCTCGCCGGACCGGACCGAAAGACAAAGATGAAGGTGACGAAGATGATCGAGAAGGTGATCGCGAAGCTCTCGACCAGGGTGGGGGTCAGGTGACTCGCGATGGTCGCCTGAAGCACACCGGTGCCGGCGAGCCGGTAACTGCAGTCGGCGAGGGCGGGCTGGGCTTCGGCCGCCCGGCCCCACGCCCGCTCGATGGCCGCCGCGAGATTGCTGAGGCCGAACTCTGATCCGGCGGCCGTGGTGACCGTCAGGTAGGTCGACGAGAGGGAGTCGAGATCGACCCACTGGGAGATGGACGGTTCCGAGAGCATGAGTTGTTCGAGATCGGCGGCCATGCGGTCAAAGGTCGCGGGATCGGCCGGAAGTCCGTCGCCGAGACCGGCGAGATAGCGGCGGAGACGGAGAATCGAGGACAGGCCCACCACCGAGCCCACTTCGGGTTCGTCTTCGAGTTCCCGGGTCAGGATGTCGAGACCGCGAAGGACCTCCGGGTCGAGCACGCCGTACTCGGGTGTGGTGATCCAGACTTTTGCCACGACGATGCCGAGGACATGATCCTGAAAGTAGCGGGTGTCCCTCGCCACCGGTTCGTCGGCGTCGATGTAGGCCAGGGGGTTGGTTTCGAGTTTCATTCCCGGAAGGACACCGGGGATGCCGAGCAGCGCGATGAGACCGGCGATGGCAAGTGCCAATGCCGTGAGAACCAGCGGCCAACGCCAGCGGTAGGACCAACGGGGAATCACATCGGCGGCGCGTTCGACCCAGGCGCCCGCGACCTGGCGGTGGCGCCGGGTCGGCGCCCGAAAGAGGGTCTGGAGGGCGGGATAGAGGGTGAAGCAGACGATCCAGCCGAGCAACAGACCCCCGGAGGTCCAGATGCCGAGCTCGCGGATCGGTCGGATGTTCGAGACCGTCAGCGCGGCGAAACCGACGGCGGCGGCGAAGACCGAGGCCGTGACCGCGACGAACTTGTTGGCCAAAGCCCGAATCCGGTGGATTTCCAAATCGACGCCGAAGGGTTGATCGACAAAACGTGAGTGGAGGTAGACCAGGCTCGCTGTGGCGGTGACCAGCAGGGTCAGGGGGACGAGGGCCGAGACGATGGTGAAACCGAGCCCGACGAGCCCGGCGAAAGCCATCCCGAGCAGCACCGCCACCCCGAGTGAGAGCAGAATCGCCGCCAACGCCCGCCAGGAGCGGTAGAGTCCGAGGATCAGGCTGACAATGAACGCAGCGAAGAGCGGGAAGTACTTCACGCTCGATGCGGTGGTTTCGCGTTCGAGCCAGGAGTCGATCCACGGTCGCCCGACCCGGCGGATGCGGTCGATGGATTCCAACCACTCGGGTGCGGCGAATACGATCTCGTTGATCCGACTGAGGAGGTTGTCCCGGATCTCGGGCTCGGGCGCATCGAGGGCGAGGACGATGGCAAGGAAGTTGTCGCCGAGGAGCCCCTGGCGGCGGAAGAAGTCGCTCCCGCCGGCGAGCTCGCGGAAGGTCTCGAGATCGTTGGCTGGGGAACCCGCCCCCGGTCGGCTCCGGCGCCAGACGGTGGCCATGGAGAAGGCGTCAACCCCATCGATGGCGTCGAGTTCTGCTTCGAGTCTCTCGAGATCATCGAGCGGGCCCGCGGCAAAGGGGTCGTCGGTTTCGAGCATGAGAAAGACGGTGGCCGCCTCGGGGAAAATTTGCTCGAACTCGTGCGACGCGGCGACATCGGGGTCCGACGAAACGACCATGTTCTCGAGCGAGTTGTCCCTCGGGATGTCGGAGGCGAGGATGGCTGCGACAGCCACCACCACCGAATAAACGGCGACCACCCACCACCGACGGGAAATCAGCCGGACAAAAAACGGTTCGAGCCGCTTCTCGAGGGATCGATCAACAAGCGCCACGGTATGATGACCTCATGGATGGATTATCGAAGATTGTCGGCCACCGCGCCATTCCGGCGGCGCTGGTTGTTCTGCTGGTCGGATCGCTCGGCCGGGCCGCGGATCTGACGATGGTTGTCTGCGCCCCCGGATACCCGGGTTCCACCGCCGAAGCGCAACCCGCCATGGATGGGTTCGCCATCGCGGTGGCGACCTCCGGAGGATGGGACTCCGGCGAGTTCGGCGCCGAGTACTTCGAGAGCGAAGAACTGGGGATGACGAGGTTCGCCGATGACGATGTGGGTCTCGGCCTGGTCACCCTGCCGTTCTTTCTCGAGCACCGAGAGGAGCTCGATCTGCGGCCCGATATGCTGGCGGTGCCGACCGGTCGGAAAACCGAAGAACCATGGTCGCTGGTGGCCGGCAAGGGAGCGGTGCACGGGCCGGCTGACCTCGATGGGTGGCAGCTGGTCAGCCTCGCGGGCCACTCCGAGACCTTTGTTCGTGGACCGGCGCTCGGCGACTGGGGTGAGTTGCCGCCGACCCTGACCATCACCTTTTCGGGTGCGGTGCTGACCTCGCTCCGCAAGGCCGCGAGGGGCGAGAAGATCGTCGTGCTGCTCGACGCCGAACAGACCGAGGCGCTTGACCGGCTGCCGTTCGCCGGCGATCTCGAGATTGTCCACCAATCGCCGCCGCTCCCGGTGTCGGTCGTCTGCTCCGTCGGCGATCGTGTGAGCCCCGAACAAGAAGGCGGAACTCATCGAAATCCTGTTGGGGCTTTCCCAGCGACCGGATGCCGCCGAGGCGCTGACCGGGGTTCGGCTCGACCGATTCGAGCCCGTGAACAAGGCGGCGCTGGAATCAGCGGAGAAGGCGTTCAGCGGAGCCGCCAAGTGAAACGAATCGTGGCGCGGGGTGCGGCCTGCCTCGCGGCCCTGTCCCTGGCCGTGGCCTGTACCTCGGCGCTCAAGGAACCGCCACCGGTTGCCGAGCTCGGAGCAGCGCAGCCGCCGACCGGGAGCACGCGCCGGAATGACCGCACGGCTCTCGCCGAGGCCGAGATCGAGTTCGCCAAGGTGCCGGACAGGGAGGCCGTTCGACGGGCGCAGGGGCTCTTCCTCGAGGCGGCGCAGGTCGACGGGGCTCCGGTCGAAGCCTTCATCGGGGCGGCCAGGGCAACCGCTTGGCTCGTGGAACACGAGGAGGACGGCACCCGCCGCGAGGAGCTCGCCACCACAGGCGTCCAGATCTCTCAGTGGTGCCGCCGGCTGTTCCCTGCCGACTCCGAGTGCACCTATCGCCTGGCCCTGGCGGTCGGGCAGCAGGCCCGCGAGCGTCCGTCCACCGCCACCGACGGACTCGATGTGATGGTCGATCTCCTCAACCAGGTCATTGCGGCGGCGCCGGGGTTGGACTTCGCTGGGGGCCAGCGGGTGCTCGGGCTGGTCCTCCTCCGCGCCCCGGGTTGGCCCACCGGTCCCGGCGACCCGGAACTCGGGCTCGAGGCCGCCGAGGCGGCCGCCGAGGCTTTTCCGGACTATCCACCCAACCAGTTGGTTCTGGGTGAAGCGCTCGGCGACAACGACCGGCGAGACGAGGCGAAACCCGCCCTCGAACGAGGTCTCGAGCTGGCGCGAGCGGCGCTCACAGCCGGCGACCCCGAAGCGTCGGACTGGATCAACCAGGCCGAGGAAGCGCTGGCGAAGATCCGGTAGCCCGAGGATTTGCCGCCGGATTTCGTCAGGCGTTGATTCACCGAGATCTCTACGGCTGGTACTGACAGTCGTAGGGGTCGTTGGGCGCGGCGTAGATGAACTCCGCGTCCCCGGTGCCGTCCGGGTTCCCGTCCACCTTCGAAACATAGGCGATGAACATGGTTCGGGAAGTTGGTTGCACAGGGATCGGCGAGCACGTCGTCCGGGTGCATCCAGAGCTCGATGGTGAGCGGACCGTCGCTTTGGGCACACCGAGGCTCTGCAACGACCACTGGCTGACCGAGGCGGGTAGCAGGGTCTTCGCCTTGACCGGGAGACCTCGTCGCCGTGCGGCGTCGAGCACCCTGATCTTGATCTGAGGTCGTCGATGAACGTCAGGTTCATGGCGCCGAGATTGGACCGGAATCGGGTGCTGTTGATCACCCCCGTGACGACCGAATTGGTCGCGGGCGGCGTTGATGACCCTGCCGAGTGGCCGGGACGGTCTGGCCGTAGGTGCCGGCCGGGTCGCCGGTGTTGTAGGTCCGGGTCGTGGCGAGGATCTCCGAGCCGACCGGGTTGCCGGAGCCCGGTACGAGCTGCGGATCGACGGTGACCACCATCGCGCCCTTGATATCGGTTTCGAAACCGAAGAGCTCGTTGACGCATCCTCGGTGAAGAGACGGGTTTCCCGCGCCCCGAGGGTGAAGCGGGTTGGGAAAGCTCGGGTTGAAGACGTTGGCCTTGTCGGCTTCGAGGAACTGAACACCCCGACCACGAGGTCGTTGTCGGAGTGATTGTGGACCGTCATGTCGGTCACCCACTGGGTGCCGCCGGCGCCGGCGGTGCGGGCGAGGATGGGGAAGAACTGGGTGTGGGCGATCTCCTGAGCAGACAGCGGAATTGTGGCGAACAGGGCGAGGACCGCCAGCCCGAATACCGTGGCGGTTCTTGCGGACAAACTGCGACTGCGCGTGCTTCTCATGGACTTTCCCTCCGATGTCGCGATCGACATCTGATCAAGTCGACCCGATCGGGTCGGTCGGTGACGGTATTCTAACCCGCGCGCGCGGCGAAGGCACGATTCATCGCAGCTGGCAACCACGAAGACGCGGAGACCCGCAGGCCTCCCACGGTCATCGCGGTTGAGGTGAAGCATTCCGAACTGGCTGGGTCCACATCGTGATTGATTCGCCGAGGGCAGAACCACCCCGGCAGTCGCCCTGAGCGAACGAGTTCGACGCGGGAGTCGAAGGGTCCGCCGAGGGTTGGCAAGACGCGAGTTCTCTCTGTTTCGCTCTGAGCTTCGGGGAGTCTTCGACTCGGTACGCTCGCCCAGAATGACAGGTCTTGGATTTTTGCATGCGGCTCAGTGGCAGCGTCCGGGGCAGCGGCACAATGCCGTACCTGGCACGCCCGTTGGAGCGCGACTCCCGCGTGCCCTTTGCGCGCCGCGATTTCGGGCCCTCTCGAGAACGCGGACAAGAAAACGCCACCGGTTTCCCGGTGGCGTTTTGTTCTCGGTTCAACGAGTGCTAGAAGCGGCGGATGACACCGATGCCGAGGCCGACGGCGAGCGCCGCGAGGCCCAGGAGGCCGACGAGCGGCAGCGAGCTGCCGGTCTTGGGAAGAACCGGGGCCGGAGCCGGAGCCGGGGCCGGCTTCGGTGCTGCTGGCCTCGCCACAGGGGCGGGCTTGGCCTTGGGCGCCTTCGGCGCGGCGCCGGCGACACTCATCTCCTCTTCGGTGATCATGGTCTCTTCGGTGTGGACGATGTGCGCGGTGACCCGGTCGCCGCCGGCGAGGGCTTCGATGGGAACCGGCTTGCCGTTGCGGTAGAGGGTGAAGCCCTCGGGAATCCCGGTGATCTTGTGGATCTGACCGAGTTTGTCGCGATAGATCAGGGTCTGGCCGATCCGCTGGACGACCTCGGCTTCTCGGACCTCGGTGGTCTTGACCTCGAGGGCGTCGTGATGGTGGCGATGGTCTGGGTGAGCTTGGTGCCCGGCTTCAGCTCGGCTGACCGGGACCTTCTGGCCGTCAACCTCGAAGAGGAAGTCGGCGGGGACATCGGCATCCTTGACGGTGCCGTCGGCCATCTGCACGACGAGGTGGTTGCCGTAGACACTGGAGCACGGTGCCCTGTTTGATTTCATAGGTGGTGGACTGGGCCATGGCCAGTCCGGCGCCCATGGCCACCACGGCGACCAGGGCAATGATCAGGTTCTTTTTCATCGACATTTCCTTCTCTCCTTTTGTTCGTTGTCGTCTCTCGGGTTCAGTGATTGACTTAAGGTCGAATTCTTCACGCTGGATGCTACCGACAGCTCGTTCCCCAGCCGTCCGGACCATATCTGGGGCCAGGGTGAATCTACTCGTTGAGGTTGTCGTTGGCCCAGTACTTTGTGCCGGCGATATCGGCGTTGACCATCAGGCCTTTTTCGGTGAACTGGTAGATGGCGATCCCGTTGCTGAAGTCAGTCTTGGCGTCGGCCGCGTTCTTGCCGGCCGCGGCGGTGGCGCTGGCGTCGGCCTGCCAGCCCTTGGTGACGAAATTTTTCAGGGTGGTTTCATCCTGGAAGAGAAAGACGACCTGGTACTTGTTGACACCGATGCCGAGGCCAACCCCGGCGGTGCCCATCTTCATGTAGGTCTTCTCACCGGTGGTCTTGGACACGGCCACGCCGTTGCCGCCGCCGCCCGAGATCCCGAAGGCGACCTTGGCGTTGTCGAAGACCGCCCAGCCCACGGCCTTGTTGTAGAGATCTTTCGCCTTGGGACGCTCTTTGAAGAGCGTCTGCAGGGTTTCGTCGGCGACCTCATTGATCTTGGCCTGCTTCGCTTCGATCTTGAGCTCGGCCGAGGTCGGTTCGTCATCGGCGAGGGCCGACGGGGTGGTGAATAGAATGGCTGCGACGCAGATCATCAGGCTCGTGATCAGTCTTCTTCATGGGGGCCTCCTGGGGTTGTTTGGTGGTTACTGCCGGCAGTATACGCCAGCGTTCTTCTACGGCTGATCCAACCGCTGGGTGATCGCGTTTATTTCATCCACCAGCACGATTTTCGGCCGGAATCCATCGGCCTCGGTTACATCGAGCTGGGCGTAGGCGGCGATGATCACCCGATCGCCGCGATGAACCAGCCGGGCCGCGGCGCCGTTGAGGCAGACTTCGCCGGGTTGGCCGAGGATGACGTAGGTGGTGAGGCGGGCGCCGTTGTCGATGTCGAGGACATCGACCTTTTCGAACTCCCGCAGACCCACGGCCTCGCAGAGCGCCGGGTCGATGGCCACCGAACCCGCATAGTCGAGCTCGGCGCCGGTGACCGTGGCGCGGTGGATCTTGGATTTCAGCATCTCGATCATCATGGGTGTGTCTCCAGATATCGCCCGTCGTTGCCGGCGGGGCGCGGTTGCAGGAGCCCGAAGAGCACCTCTGCGAGCTCGGTCTTGGTTGCGGTTCGTGCGAATGGGCCGTGATGGGTCCAGATCTCTGCCGGGTGGCGCTCGGCGGTGATCTCGCTCAGATCGTTGTGCACCACCAGATCGGTGGTGCCGCGGTCGAGCAGCGCCCGGATCTCGGCGACGCGAACGGCCGCATCAGGTGTGTTGGTGAGCTTGAACCCGACGACCCGGATCTTTTTGTTCCGCGACCAGGTTCTCAGACTGTCGATGATCTTCGGATTGGGCGCGAGGCGGATGACGACACCACGGCCGCTGCCGATCTTGCCCTGGTTTCCAGGAACGACCGTGCCGCCGTCGACCTCGACCGAGGCAACCGAGTAATCGGCGACCGCGGCGAGGTGGATGACGGCGTCCCAATCGCTCTCGCCGAGATCTCGCCGGAGAGCGGCGTCGAGATCGGCGAAGCTGAGAAAGGTGTCCCGCTCGAGACCGGATTCGTCCGAGCACCGCCCGTTCGGCGTGCAGGAGCAGGACCTCGGCGCCGCGTTCGGCGAAGGTGCGGGCGATGACGGCGCCGGTCTTGCCGGTGGAGACATTGCTCGAGCCGCCGAACGCCGTCGATGGGCTCCTCGGTGCCGCCGGCGGTGACGACAACTCTCATCCGAGCTCCTCGCGGATGAGCTCGAAGACCCGCTCGGGTTCGAGCAGACGGCCGTAGCCGATCTCGCCGCAGGCGAGTCGCCCCTCGCCCGTGGGCAGGATCCGGCAGCCCCATCCCTCGAGGACGAGACATCGCGTCGGCAACCGCGGGGTGGGCGAGCATGTTGCTGTTCATGGCGGGTGCGATCCAGTAGGGTTTGCGGAAGTTGTTGGCGAGAAAGAGGCAGCCGATGAGGTCGTCGGCGAGGCCGCTCCGCAGTCGGGTTATGTGGTTGGCCGACGCCGGGTAGAGGAGCAGGAGATCCGCCCACTCGACCAGGTCGATGTGGTTGTGCGCTCGGCCGCGTTCGAAGAGATCGCTCGAGCACCGGTCTGCCGGTCAGACCCTCGAAGGTGGAATCGCCGATGAAATGGCGCCCGCCCGCGCTGAGAACAACCTGGACCTCTGCCCCCGCCT
Organism: uncultured Acidobacteriota bacterium; assembly: GCA_963704125.1. Lineage (GTDB taxonomy): Bacteria > Acidobacteriota > Thermoanaerobaculia > Thermoanaerobaculales > Sulfomarinibacteraceae > JAHECW01. The sequence continues at coordinate 530,174 of CAVPHA010000021.1, forward strand.
CGACGAGAAGCGACGCCAATGATGCCGCCTTGAAGGCGGCGATCGACCCGGTGACCTGGAGAACGATTCGGGTATTAGATTTGGACATTGTCGATCAACCTCACTTTCGCCAGCCGCACGGCGCCGAGAATTCGATCGCCACGCTTTTCGACATAATCGACGACGAACCCCCGCTCGGCGAGTTGCCGTGCAATCTCCTCGGCGGACGCGCCGCTCGCCAGGATCCGGTGAAACTCCGGTGCCAGCGCCCGCTCCTCGGTCGTTAGGAGCATGTTCCGCGAGCTCATGGCGAGGCCGTCCGCTTCGCGAATGGTGGGGCAGGAGACGATCTCGGTGGGGAGGAAGAAAGCCGCCGCCATGTCGCGGACGAGCTCGAGCTGCTGCCAGTCCTTTTCGCCGAAGTAGGCGCGGTCGGCCCGGACAATGTTGAGCAGCTTGAGCACCACGGTCAGGACGCCGTCGAAATGGCCCTTGCGGTGGGCGCCCTCGAGTTCGCGGCTGAAGACCGATCTCGCTGACCCGGAACCGGTAGTCGTCGGGGTAGATGTCCTCGGGCGCCGGGTGGATGACCAGATCCGCGCCGGCGGATTCCGCCTTGTCCAGGTCGCTGGCCAGGGTCCGCGGGTAGCGTTCGAGATCGTTCGGGATCGTCGTACTGCGTCGGGTTGACGAAGATCGAGACCACGACCCGGTCGTTGTCGATCCGGGCCCGCTCGATGAGGCTCAGGTGGCCGTCGTGGAGGGCGCCCATGGTGGGGACGAAGCCGATCGACTTCGCCTCTCGCGGAACTGCGCCAGCCGCCGGTCGGCGTCGCCGAGATTCTCGATGACATCGATCATTCGTAACTCTCCTCGCCGTTTGGAAAGCTCCCGTCGGTGACATCCCGGTGATAGGCCTGGAGGGCGTCGCGGATCAGCGTCGAGCCGTCGAGCCAGGTGCGGACGAATTTCGGCCGGAAGGCGGTGGTGATGCCCAGAAGATCCTGCAGCACCAGCACCTGGCCATCGACGTGGCGACCGGCGCCGATGCCGATGGTGGGGATTTCGAGCACCGCCGTGACCTCGGCGGCGACGGCTGTCGGCACCGCTTCGAGGACGAGGGCGAAACACCCTGCGCCCTCGAGTTCGCGGGCCTGGTCGATGAGGGCGGCGGCGGCCTCGTCGCTTCTCGCCTGAACCTTGAAGCCCCCGAGCTGGTGGACCGACTGGGGCGTCAGACCGAGGTGGCCCATGACGGGCACTCCCGACTCGACCAGGTGCCGGATGAGCTCGACATTGCCCGCCGCGCCCTCGAGCTTGACCGCCTGGGCGCCGGCCCGCATGAGCTTGGCGACGTTGTCCACCGCCGATTCCAGCCCCCGCCGGTAGGACAGAAACGGCATGTCGCCGATGACAAAGGCGTCGGGGGCGCCGCGGCGGACGGCGGCGGTGTGGGCCGCCATGGTGTCGATCTCCACCGGCAGGGTCGTGTCGTGGCCGTAGACCACCATGGCCAGGCTGTCGCCGACCAGGATGCAGTCGATTTCGGTCGAGGCGATGAGGGCCGCGCTCCAGGCGTCGTAGCAGGTGACCATGGAGATCGGCACCCCGTCGCGCTTTTTCCTGGCGAAATCGTGGATGATCATCGGCCGACCTCCCGGGAGCCGGAGGCTCGCGCGATCGCCGCATAGACCTGGCGATACGGATCACCGGCGAGACCCTGGAGGTCGCGCTCGATGGTGCCGGTTTCGCCACGCGCGAGGGAACCGGTCATCGCCGCGCGGCCGTGGGCCAGGGTGTTGGCGGCGGTTTGTTCGAGAAATGGCCTGAGCATCTCCCGGGGAAGACCGAGCCGCATTTCGAAATCGTCCATCGCCTTGAGCCACAGGAGGGTGGTGAAGTTGCCGGCGAGGACGCAGAGCGCGTGGTAGAGGGGTTTGAGCTCGGGGTCGATGGTCCAGGACGGGTTGTGCAAGACCGGGGAAGATCTCCTGGAATCCCAGGCTCCCGGTCTCTGCGACGAACGGGATGGATCGATAGGTCCCGAGATCGTAGGTTTCGGGACCAAAGGTCATCAGGGGGTGGAGGCCGGACGCGCCGGCGATGGTCAGGCTGCCCGAGAAATGGACCAACGGATGGTCTCGGAGCTCGGGGTTGTCGGCAATGAAGGGCGCGAGCGCATCATCGCTGATGGCGAGCAGGACGATCTCCGCCTCGCCGAGGACCGCGCCGGGTGGGTCAGCCAATCCGCGATGCCAAGGGATGACGCGCTGGCCTTCGAGCTCGAGATAGCGAGCCATGTGGGTGGCCGTACGCCCGCGGCCGACCAGCCCATAGGTGGGAGCGTCCATGTCGGTACCTGTCCTTTCAGATCAAGTCCGTGTTTGTTCGTGTCTGCGGGTCTGTCGCGTCACCGTCGGTGATGATCGGTGCGCACCCGGCACGAGCGTAGAGCATTCGGCGCCCGCTGACAACATGGCAGCCCGTGGCGGCGTCCGTGGCAGCGTCCGTGGCGGCGGCCTCGGTCACTGTTCAGGCAACGCGCCGTCGGGATCGGGATCGGGTCCGGACTCGACCCAACAGCGGATTGAGGAATCGAGAGGTCGGCCGGGGAGGATTCGGTTTTCTTGGATCGAAGACCTTGGTTCTCCTGATGATTCAGGAGATACCTGTGCGACTCCTGTATGAATTGTCTGGGAGGGTTTTGCACCCTCCCGATGAGGTTATCGGGGTGAGGAAGGCTAAGGGTGGAGGAGACGCCAGGTCATGGCACGAACATCATCGAAGAGTTGGAGCGTGGTTTCGCTGCGGGACGGGTCGATTGCACCAGCCCCCATGAGGAGACGAAGATGAATGTCAACTTCCTTTGCTGACCCATACGCGATGCGGTATAGGTGCATGCGGTCTCTTCCAAAACGACCGGCGCCTTCGGCGAGATTCGCCGGTACCGAGGAAGCGGATCGAATCACCTGATCGGCGATGGGCTTGAGCGGAGCGGGCACCCGCATCACGAGGGAGATGGCGATGCCGGCTGCGGTGGTGGCTTTCTCGAGGGCGTAGAATCGGGTCGTTTGCTGTTGCTCGTGCATGGTTACCTCCGGGTTGTTCATGTCCTTCCCCCAGCCGCTGGGATGGCTCGTGTCAAGGGTCGCCTTCGAGGCGACTTGTCTTGCCCTTGACTCGAGCCATCCCAGCGGCTACACGCGCTTTCATGAACAACCCGGGGGTGACCATGCCGTGGCAGCGACCGTGGCAGCGACCGTGGCAGCGACCGTGGCGGCGGCCTCGGTCACTGTTCAGGCAGCGCGCCGTCGGGATCGGGATCAGGTCGAGGCCGCGGATTCGGAAACGGCCGCGGCTACGGACTCGGATACGGTCACGGATACGGATACGGATACGGATACGGAAACGGCCACGGCCACGGCTACGGTTTCGGACGTCGCCCCTAGCCCGCGGCCACCATCTCCCACACCGCGAGCCACACCGGCAGGCTGACGACGCACAGGATGTAACTCAGCAGCATGACGGCGCCGACCTTCTGCTCGTCGCCGCCGTAGGCTCGTACCTGGAGGATCAGGCCGACGGCGGGGGCCGAAGCGGCCTGCAGCACCAGGAACCGGGCGAGCAGCGGGTTGGTGGTTCCGATTTCGGTGAAAGAGAGCACTGCGACCGTGAGGGCCGGGAGCAGACCGTACTTCACCGTCATGGCGCGGGCGGCGTCCCAAAGGTGGGGCCGGAGGCGCAGGCTCATGCCGCCGAGCATCGCGCCGAGGACCACGGTGGCCACCGGAACCGCCCCTTCGCCCACCAGCTCGACCGTCTCCAGCACCGGCGTCGGAATCAACCGACTCACCCCGGTCAAGACCAGAGCGATGGAGGAGAGGCAGGCGACGAGGGGCGGATTCGCGAACCCCCGCCAATCGGCCTGCCGCGGAGCGCCGTTGGTGGCGAGGAACTTGCCGAGGCTCCAGAGAATCGGGTTGAAACCGACGATGAAAAGCGAAACATAGAGCGCGAACTCGTCGAACTGCCCGGGATAGAGCGCGGCGCCGATCGGCAGGACGAGGTAGCCCGCATTCTGCATGCTCGCGACGGCGAGCATGCTGCGTTTCGCGGGGAGTTCGCGGAAGAAGACAAGGGTGGCCAGGGCGAGCCCAACCAGGGTCATGGCGATGCTTGCCAACGGCAGGGTCCACCACAACGGAAACTCGGCCGGCGAGAGATTGGTCAGGATCTTGTCGAGGATCAAACAGGGGAGGAAGAGGACGATGGTCGCCTTGGTCAGGGCGGTCACCATGGCGTCCGTGAGGACCTTCCGCCGCACGAGGAAACCCGCCAGAAAGACCACCAGGAAGATCTTGAGAGTCGCGAGCAAGGTGGCTACGGCGGTGGTGGTGAAGGAGTCCATGATGAACGGGGGTTATTGTAGCCCGATCGATTCTCCAAGATACCTGAACCCCGGCGCTGACAGGAGGTTGGCGACAGGACGCTTGGGTTGTGGTAAACTGTATTGAAATCAGAAACTTATCGAATTTTTGGTACTGCTGTTCTGAGAAGGAGGAGTATGCACCGCTACTTGAGTATGAGAAACCGAAACCACGGCCCCGGTTGGTTGTCGATTTTTGTTGTCGCGGCTGTACTGGCATGCCCGCTCGTCGTCAATTCGGCGGAGGTCGTTTATCTCGCTGAAGGTACTTCTGGTTCTTTTCTTGTCATGCAGTTGTACATCGTTGACACGGATAGCCCCCGCAACGCAACCAAGCTGAATGAAGAAGCCGGCTTTGCCAATGGAATCTGGCCGTTTGAAATCAGCCCTGACGGTCCGCGGGCTGTTTACGCGGGTGATCAGGACACTCCCGGCGACAGCGATCTGTATCTCGTCGAGATTGACCACCCCGGCGTCTCGCTGCGATTAGGGCAACTGACCAACATGCGTGAATCTCGGGGCGTATTCAGTCCAGACGGGACAAAGATCGCGTATGTGGCGTACGGCCAGGACTATTCGGGTCCGGATTTGTTTTTCGTCGATCTGGCCAATCCAGGTCAGACGACCCAACTGAATAGCACATTGCCGCAAGGTGGCTATGTAGATCGAGCTCGGTTGAGCTTTACGCCCAACAATAGATCGGTCGTTTATCTTGCCGACCAGGACGTCCAATTCAGGCGAGAATTGTATGTGGTGGATCTCGACAATCCCGGCCAGCCAAGGAAGCTCAACGGAGCTTTGCCAAACGACGGCAACGTCGACTCCCTGCACCCATTTCTGGTCACGCCGAACGGAACCGGAGTTGTGTACCGGGCCGATCAGGACAAACGCGGGTTGCCGGAGTTGTATTTGGCTGACCTTAGTCATCCCGGCAATACCACCAAAATCAATCCGACTTTGGTGAGCAACGGCCAGACCTGGAGATTTGCTTTCATCAAGACCGGCACAGCGCTTGTCTATGGGGCGACCATCGGTGCGCAGGGTCGCGAGTTGTACCTGACCGAGTTCAATTCGCCGGGGACTGCCGTGAAACTGAGCGCGCCGTTGACCGGCAGTGAGTCCGAGGTTTGGTTGATTGGTCCGTCGCCGGACGGTGCAAGGGTCTACTACGCGACTCGTAATCCAGCTGGGAAGGTTCTCGGTCTGTATGTGATGGACTTGGCGAGCCCGGGCCGGGCCACGAGAATGACCCGGGGTTATGCCGGCTCCATCACCACCGACTGGCCTGTCTTAAGCCCGGATGGTCGGTACCTGGCGTTCACCGCGGAAGAGGCCGGTCTGAGTGAGGGCGTCTACGTGATCGACACGACGTCCCAGGACTCCCCGTTCCGCCTTTCACCCCCGCATTCGAACAAGCTGCCGATCACCTACGAAGATTGGCTGAGGTGGAGTCCCGACAGTTCACAGGCGGTCTATTTGGCCTATGACGACGTGACCGGGGTGGTTGAGTTGTATCTATCAAACGTTGCGAATCCGGGCGTCTCGGAGCGGCTCAATGCGCCGTTGTCACCAGGCGCGTGGGTCGCTGTCCCCACGGACCTGCCGAGTTTCTCCTTCGTACCCGAGATCGGGTCGGGCCGCCAACCCCTCGTCAGATCCGGTGGTGACCGCCGATACCGACCGTGACCGGCGCCGACCCTCAGAGCTGAGAGAGCCATCGGCGGAACCAGAAACGAGAAAAGCCGCCCAACGGGCGGCGATTTCGATGTTCCTGGTGGAGCCGAAGGGGATCGAACCCTCGACTTCAGCATTGCGAACGCTGCGCTCTCCCAACTGAGCTACGGCCCCACGCGCGGCGGATGGTACCGTGATCGGCAACGAGGTTGCAAGGATGTCGCCGAAATCGGCGACTTGCGATGGTGAATCGCTAGTCGACTTTGAACGCGACGTTGAGCGTGGCCTGGTACTCGAGGCCTCCATCGGGGCGGATACCGCCGCGAAATGCGGTGACCTCGAACCAGGCAAGTCCTCTGAGGCTCTCGGACGCCTTCTCGACCGCGGCCTCGATGGCCTTCTCGTAGCTCTCGGTTGAACATCCGGTCACGATGATCTGCTTGAATACTTTTTCGGGCATTTTTCCTCCTGGTGCGTTTCTCGCAACTGTGACAACAACCGAATCGAGGAAGCTCTTCCGACCCGGGGGAGCTGAGTCGAAATTCGTGATTCACGATACTCGCGAATCACCCGCTTTCGTCTTCTCCCGACCAGCGCCGCCATGCCGAGTCGACGGGCTCGCCGCCGTACCACAGGGCGCGGGTGAAGCTCTCGACCCAGGGGTCGAAGCCCGGGACGACGCGGAGATTGTCCTCCATGGCGAGGACCGCCGGGTCGTTGGGCAGGCGGTCGAGGGCGGTCGCTGCGCGGCGCAGCCGCCAACCCCACGAGGACTCCTCGTGGCACTGATCGAGCCGGCGCGCCCACAGGCGGAGGACGGCGGCGGTTCGAACGGCGTTGGATTGATAGCTCTGGGGCACCATGCACGGGATGAAGGGGTCCATCCCGACTTCGCTGCAGCGTCACGCCGGCCCGTCGTTCGAGGGCGTGCAGACCACGGCCGACATCGGCGTGGAAGAGCGCGTTCTCGAGCTCGTCGGCAACCCCGGTCCCGTCGCAGCCGTCGAGAATGCGGTGGCGGTCCTTGGGGGTGAGAAAAAGCGGCGCCGCCACGGCGAACCGAGCACCGTCGCCTTTGAGCTGTTTGATTCGTCGCTCGACCTCGGCGTCGGCCCCCGGGAACGGGAAGAGACCGAGGACCGCGCCCCATCGCCAGTCGGTCCAGGCGGCGGGAATTTTCAGACCCTCCGAGAGCGGAAAGGGCAGGACCGGCAGCAGGGCGCTCACCCGCAGGTCCCCGGGTGTTCCATCGAGGCCGAGCTCCTCCGGGGTGATGTTCGGGTCGTCGAGGACAAGCAGGACCGAACCACCCCGTTCGAGCACCCGATGCAGCACATCGCTGCGTTCGCGGGCGACGCGGGCGAAGGACATCGCCCTGACCGCTTCTCGCGGCACCGATCCCTCCGCCGGAAGAATCCGTTGCGGGGCATCCTCCCAGACGATGCCGAGCTTGATGGGATCGAGACTGACCTTGGGACCGGGCAGGTAGCCCGGTCGTTGGACATGGGTGATGGGGAAGAGATCCGGGTAGGCGGGTTCGACTCTACGCACCACCACCTCCGAACATCTCCTCGATGGCGGATGGTGTCGATTGCTTCTCCCCCGGTTGATCGAGGCGTCGGGCGACGTATTTGGCGAGGACATCGGTCTCGAGATGGAGGCGGGCGCCGACCGCCAGCTTGCCGAGGGTTGTTGCATCGAGCGTCTGGGGGATCAGCGCGACCTCGAAGAAGTCGGCGCCGAGGGCCGAGACGGTGAGCGACACCCCGTCGAGGGCGACGCTGCCCTTGGCGGCGATCTCTCGGCTGTGCGCTGCCGGCAGCGACAGTCGCCAGCGCTGGAAACCGCCCTCGGGGAGGATGGACACGAGCCGGACGTGGGCGTCGACATGACCCTGGACGAGATGGCCGCCGAAACGGTCGCCGAGTCTGAGGGCGCGCTCGAGGTTGACGGCATTGCCCGGTCGCAGCTCTCCGAGGAGGGTGCGGTCGAGGGTTTCGGGTGACAGATCGGCGGCGAAGGATCGGGCCGACGGTTCGAGCGCGGTGAGACACGCGCCGTTGACGGCCACGCTGTCGCCCCGTTTAGGCGGCGACGCGTCGGGCCAATCGACCTCGACTTCGAGGCGGGCGCCGCCGCCGGAGCGGACCATGCGTCGGGCGGTGCCGATGGTCTCAATCAGACCCGTAAACATCCGCATCCTCCGGGCGTACGCAGTGGAGCTCGAGGTCGTCGCCGTGGCGGCGCACCTCGTCGAAGTGAAAGCGACGCGCGAGCTCGAGATCGCCGGCTCCGAAGCCGCCGACAGCGGCGGGCGCCTCCCCGCCGATGATCAGGGGGGCAACAAAGAAGAACAGCTCGTCGACGAGATCCCCATCGAAGAACGAGCCGTGGACGGTGGCCCCGCCCTCGACCAGGAGAGCGGCGATGCCGCGCTGCCCCAGGTGGTCGAGGAGCGCGCCGAGATCGACTCGTCCGAGATCGTCGGCGGGAAGCTCCACCACTTCGACCCCGGCGTCGGCGAGGCGTCGTGCGATCCTCATCCGCGGCTTCGGCGGTGTGGGCGACGACGGTCATCTCGGGATCGGACGCCACGACGACGGCATCGGTTGGAATCCGCAACCTGGAGTCGAGGATCACCCGTCGCCAATCATCACCGAGGTTGAGACCGAGACGGCGGGTCAGACGGGGGTTGTCGGCGATGACGGTGCCGACGCCGACCAGGATGGCGTCGTGTTCTTCGCGAAGTTCGAGCCCGCGGTTGCGCGCCGCCTCGCCGGTGATCCACTTCGAGCGGCCGGTCCGGGTGGCGATACGACCATCGAGGGACACCGCGGCCTTGGCGCTGACCCACGGCCGGCGGGTCTGCGCCCAGCGCAACCACCGGCGGTTGAGGATTCGACCGCTCTCGGACTTGATTCCCTCGGCGACATCGATGCCTTCGGCGCGGAGGCGCTCGAGTCCGCCTGAAGCGATGGGGTTCGGGTCTTTCATGGCCACCACGACGCGTCTCAGACCGGCGGCGATGATGGCTTCGACGCACGGCGGGGTCCGACCCTGGTGGGCGCAGGGTTCGAGGGTGACGTACATGGTGCCGCCGCGGGCGCTCTCACCCGCCTGGGCGAGTGCGTGCACCTCGGCGTGGGGGCCGCCGCAGCGAGCGTGGTGCCCCTCGCCGACGAGGCGACCCGCGGGGTCGAGCACCACCGCACCCACCATGGGGTTGGGGGAGGCGCCGTATCGACCTCTGGCGGCGAGCTCGATGGCGTGCTGCATCCATTTTGTGTCAATCACATCAACAGCATTGTCTCGACCCGCCGCGTGGGTCGGTTCCGGTGGGAGAGAGCGCCAGATGGGCTCCGACTTGGTGTCCCGGGCGCCGCGTCCCCCATGTTCATCATCTGGTGAATTCAACCCAATTCGTTCCCGATCCGAGGTACACACCAGTGTATCGGAGTCGGAGTCAAGCCTCAACGTCGAGTGTTCACGCCTCCGACTCGAGCAGCGAGTCGACGAAATCAACCGGATCGAAGGGCAGGAGATCGTCGATGCCTTCGCCGACCCCGATCCAGCGCACGGGCAGCTTGAGGGTCTCGGCGATGGCGAGGACCACGCCGCCCTTGGCGGTTCCGTCGAGCTTGGTGAGGACGACGCCGTCGACCCCGGCGGTGGCGCCGAACTTCTGCGCCTGCTCGATCCCGTTGGACCCGGTGGTGGCGTCGAGCACCAGGAGAACCTCGTGTGGAGCGCCGTCGACCTCGCGGGCGGCAATGCCCTTGACCTTCTCGAGCTCCTTCATGAGATTGGCTCGGTTGTGGAGGCGCCCGGCGGTATCGATCAGAACCTCGTCGATGTTGCGTGATTTGGCGGCGGCGATGGCGTCGTAGACGACGGCCGCGGGATCGGCGCCTTCCCGCTGGTGGATCACCGGCGCGTCGACCCGCTCGGCCCAGACCATGAGCTGTTCCACCGCGGCGGCGCGGAAGGTGTCGGCAGCTGCGAGGATCACCGAGGACCCGGCTTCTTGACGCCGTTTGGCCAGTTTGGCGATGGTCGTGGTTTTCCCGGTGCCGTTGACCCCAACGACGAGGGTCACAGTCGGTCGTCCGCCGCCCGAGAAACGAGGGTTGTCGGCGTCGTTGAGGAGTTTCAGGAGACGCTGCCTGACCGCTGGACGGAGCTCCTCGGCGGTGGTGATTCGACCGGCCCTGACCTCGGCGCGAAGCTCGTCGGCGAGCCGAACTGAAAGCCCGACCCCGGCATCCGCGGCGATGAGAGCCTCCTCGAGACGGTCGATCTGCGCGGGTTCGACGGGCCCGGTTCGTTGCAGAGCCTCGCCGACCTTTTCGAGGAACTCGGTGTGGGTCATGAAGAGGCCGCGTTTGAGTTTCTTCAGGAATGTTCCGGCCATTGTGTCTCCCGGTTCGCGCCGGCCGATGGTCGGCGGAAGCTTGGTTGTCATCGGATCGGCCCGTGCCGGCCGGTCGTGGATTCTCGGTGATCGCTGAGCTACTCGAGTTCGCGGGCGAGCATTTTTGCGGTTTGGCGAAGATGATGCTGCGCCCGAGCTCGTGCGACGGGTTTGCGCGCGACGAGCACCACATAGTAGCCATCGGGAAGGAGGTGCGTCAACGTCGCGAGCTCGCTGGCCTCGGCCATGAAGAACTCGAGGCTGCCGATGCCTGCTGTGGCGAAGGCCGAACCCAGTCGACGGGTGAAGAGGCCCTGGTAGGCGCCCTCGACCTTGAGGTCGAACGGCTCACCGTGGCGGGTCACGAAATCGACGGTCTCGCCCTCGTCATCGACAAAGACCGCACCGACCGCTTCCGGAACGTCGATGAGGAGGTTGGTGAGCAGGTAGTTGAAGGGCATCAGGGGAGGCCGAGAAGCAGCCGAGCCTCTGTAGCCAATGGCGATCCGGGATCGGAGGCGATGACATCCTCGAGAAGCGGCCGCGCCTCATCCGGGCGACCCGCATCAATCAGCAGCCGGCCGTAAGCGAGGATTCCGTCGAGCCGTTCGGGGAATTTGAAGTGCGCCTCTTCCAAGAGACCGAGGGCCGAGTCGATCCGCCCCTGCGACTGTGCGATCTCGGCGAGACGCAGGTAGGCTTCGAAGACCGGGTTCGTCGCGGTGATCGCCTTGGTGAAGTTTTCTTCGGCCGCTCCGGCTTGACCGCGGCCCAAATAGGTCAAACCCAGGTTGTAGTAGACCTTCCAGCGGTGGGGATAGGTGGAGTCGGAGAGAACGGCGATGAAATCGACCTCCGCAAGACGGTATTGCTCGAGGGCGAGGTAGGTCGTGCCGCGGTTGTTTCGGGCATCGGTGAAACCCGGGATCATTCCGAGCGCCGTGTCGAAGCTCTCGAGAGCTTTGTCCAGCTGGTGGAGGCTGAGGTAGCAGAGCCCGGACATGTTGTAGGTCGTGGCGTTGCCCGGGTTGGCGGCATCGGCCTGGCGGAAACGCTCGAGAGCTTCTTCGTACCGCTGCTGCTGCATGAAGACATAGCCCTGCCGCATCAGCGACTGGGCGAGCAAGGGATCGGTGGCGCTCTGTTTCTTGTTCTTCTTCGGATCCGGGGACGGCGAGGCGTGGACGGCAACGATTCCGGTTGCACACACCACGAACATGACGAAGCAGACGGCGTACGGCGAAAGGCGTTTCATGATTCCTCCTGGTGCGACCCGGTGTCTTCCCCATGGGATGCGACCTCCGGCGGCATGATGTCGCCCGCCGCAACGGCTGCGGCGAAGGCGCCGACCACCGTGGGATCGAAACGGGTGCCGGCCATGGACTTCATCTTTTCGGCCACATGGGTGAAAGGCATGGCGTTCTGGTAGGGTCGGTTGGTGGTCATGGCGTCGAAGGTGTCGGCAACTCCGATGATCCTGGCCACCATGGGGATCTGTTCTCCAACGAGCTTGTCCGGGTAGCCCTTGCCATCCCAGGTTTCATGGTGGTTGCGGATGCCGGGGATGATGGATTTCAGTTTGCTGATGGGCGCCATGATCTGCGCCCCGATTCCAGGATGGCGACGCATGATCTCGTACTCTTTGTCAGTGAGACCACCCGGTTTGTTGAGGATCCCATCCTCGATGCCGAGCTTGCCGACGTCGTGCAGAATCGCGGCGATGCGAATGTGGAAGACATCTTCGAAACCGAGCCCGAGGTGGCGGGCGATGGCCATGGAGTAGGCGCTCACACGCTCCGAGTGACCTTTGGTGTAGGGGTCTTTGGCATCGATGGCGGCGGCCAGCGTGCGGATCGTCTCTAAAAAGAGTTCTTGGTTCTGCCGCAGGGCGTGCTTGAGCTTGCGGACCAGAGATTCGATGCTCTCCGCCATGTGGTTGAAGTTACCGCCGAGTTGGGCGATCTCATTCTCGCCGTGGACCTCCGAACGAACGCTGAGCTTGCCATCGGAGATCTCGCTCGAGATTTGGGCCAGGGCCTGCAGGGGATTGATCAGTCGGCGGCTCAGAATGATGCCCAATCCGAGGGCCACCAGACCGGCGACCGCGCTGACCATGAGCGTGCGCTGTTGCATGACTCGGACCGGTGCGAAGGCGATGGAGGTCGGTCGCTCGAGAATGACGCCCCACCCCAGGCTGGTCACCGGCGCCGCCGATCCGAGAACCTGACCGGCGTCGGGGTTGAGCGGATTGGTATACGTCGAGGTCAGCGCGAGGGGGCGGGTGAGAAAGTCGCGGACCAGGGGCGACTCCGAAAGGGATTCTCCTCGAAGGGAAGGCGCCGAACTCAGGATCACCTGTCCACCGCCGTCGATGACGCATACAAAAAGACCGCTGAAGGTGTTGTCGTTGAACTCCTGCTCGAGGTCGGCGAAGTCAAGCACACCCGCCAGGCTCCCCCAGGTCGTACCATCCGCCGCCCGGAACGGGAATACCAGGATCGCCCACGGGGAACGGTCGGCCGAGAGTTCGAGCCGAAACTCGGGGGACGGCTCGCCGGCCAAAGCGATGTCGTGGGTCGATCGGACGATCTCGGAGAGCTGCTCGACCTTGGCGGCCTCGAGCTGAGGATCGTAGACGTAGCTCCCTTCGCCATCTCGGTTGAGGATTTGGAGATAGGAATAGGACGGACCGACCGCTCTCGCCATTTCTTCGAGGAAGGGCTCGAAGGAGGCGACGTTCACGTCGGCGGAGACCGCCAGAGCGCGTGCGGTGCTTTCGAGATAGCTGCTCCGGCTGGAAAAGAAGAAATCGAGTTCGTTGGCCAGGCTCACCGCCTGGCGGTTGAGGTAGAGCTTTTCGACGGTGGTGAGGTGCTCGCGGTTGTAGGATGCAAACAGCCAACCGGAGAGAACCACCGGTGCGACCGTTACCAACACCAGAGTCGCGGCGATGGGGTAGGTCAGGCTCGATTTGAAACGTGTCAGAAGGCTCATCTGATCGGCGACAAATATATCATGACGCGAGAGATGGAATCATTCTTGTTGAACCGGGTCACACCGAGGGGGAACCTCTGAATGGACCGAAATACAGCTGCCGAAACCCTCCGTGAAATCGCCCGTCTCCTCGAGGTCGCGGGCGAGAACCCCCACCGCGTCCGGGCATTTGCGACGGCCGCGCGAGCGGTGAAAGCCGCCCCGGCCGATCTCGATGAACTGGTTGCCTCGGGCTCCGTCCTCGATCTCAAGGGGGTGGGGAAGGGGATCGCAGCGGTTCTCGAAGAGCTTGTGTCGGGTCATCGGCCGCGAGCCTTGATCGACGCCGAAGTCCGGGTGCCGCCGGGCGTGCGCGAGATCATGGACCTGCCGGGCCTCGGACCGAAGAAGGTGCGGATCTTGTGGCAGGGGTTGGGGGTGGAGACCCTCGGCGAGCTCGAATACGCCTGTCGGGAGAATCGTCTGCTCGGTCTCAAGGGTTTCGGACCCGCCTCTCAGGCCGCGGTACTGGAGGCGGTCATCTTCCACAACCGATCGGGAGAAAAGAGGCTCCTGCACGAGGCGTGGGCGGCCGCGGAGGGACACCGTCAGCTCCTGGCGGGGTTGCCGGGTGTGGTGTCCGTCGGTGTGGCCGGCGAGCTCCGCCGAATGTGCGAAACCATCGGCGAGATCGCTTTTGTGGTGACGATGGACGGCTCCGGCGATGCGGGCAGGGTGGCTCGATCGCTCGGCGACGCGGAGATGATCGTCGAGGGCCAGTGGTTGTCTCGACCCGACCACGGTCTCGCGCTGCGGCTCTGGTTCGCCCCGCCCCTCGATCAGGGTGCGACGTGGATTCGCGCCACGGGGAGCGATGCCTTCACCGCAGCTTTGCTTGACCTCGCGGAGAATCGAGGCGGCGGCGACGTCCTCTCCGGTGAGGACGAGGCATCGGTCTTTCAAGGGCTCGGTCTGCCGTGGATCCCGCCGGAACTTCGGGAGGAACCGCGGTGGTTGGATCGAGCCGGCGGCGCCGTGCCCTTGTTGGTCGAGTTCGCCGATCTTCGCGGCGTGCTCCACAACCACACCACCGACTCGGATGGCATTGCCTCGCTTCAGGAAATGGCGGCTGCCTCGGCGGGTCTCGGGTGGTGCTTTTTCGGCGTGGCCGACCACTCGCCCGCAGCCACCTACGCCAACGGAGTCGATGCGGAGCGACTTCGGAATCAGTGGGCGAGGGCCGACGCCTGGAATGCGGCCAACCCCGGTCTGCGCATTGTCAAAGGACTCGAGGCGGACATTCTCGGCGACGGCCGTCTCGATATTCCCGAGGGCTGTGAGTCCGGTCTCGACTATGTCGTGGCGTCGGTCCATTCGTCGTTCCGGCTCAGCGAAGAGGCCCAAACCGAGAGGATCGTGGCGGCGGTTCGCCATCCGGCATGCCGGGTCCTCGGTCATCCCACAGGTCGCCTGCTTCTGGCCCGACCCGGCTACGCCGTCGATCTCGAGCGGGTCCTGGACGCTTGTGCGGAAAACCGGGTGGCGGTGGAGATCAACGCCAGCCCGTACCGCCTCGACCTCGATTGGCGGTGGGCGCGGCGGGCGCTCGAGAAGGAGCTGAAACTGGTCATCAACCCTGATGCGCACTCCATTGATGGGCTCGACAATGTCCGCTGGGGAGTCGCCGTCGCCCGCCGCGCCGGTGCAAGGGCGGACGAAATCGTCAATTGCCGTGAAATCGACGAGTTTGTCGCGGGCTGAGCGTGGTAATTTTGTAGGTGCTCGGAGGGAAGACCAATGTCGGAAACGGTGCTCGTCGTCGAGGATGATCCTGCCAACGCCCTGTTGGTGGAGACGATCCTTCGACGTCTGGGCGGGTACGACGTCATCAGCAGCGACGACGGCGACGAGATCCTCGAGATCATCATGTCGCGGCCGATCAGCGCCGCGTTGATGGATGTTTCGTTGAAGGACACGCGGGTGGGCGGCACCAAAGTCGATGGCGTCGAGTTGACCCGCCGGATTCGTTCGCTGCCCGGTGGGGTGGGATTGCCCGTCATCCTGCTGACCGCCCACGCCATGAAGGGCGATCGAGAGCGCCTGCTCTTTTCCTCGGGCGCGAACGACTATGTCGCGAAGCCGATCGCGGACCAACACGAACTGGTCAATCTGGTTCGTCGGCACATCGAGACGGTTCAGGACTACGAGGAAAATCGTGCCGAGGACTGACGTCCGGCCGGCCGATTTCTTCAGCGGCGAGGGCTGGATCGACATCAGCAGACCATTGAGTCCCACGACTCCCGTGTGGCCGGGGGACCGGGTCTTCGAGCTGAGCCGGACGATGTCGGATGGTCTCATGGTCACCGCGTTGACCACCACGTGTCACGTGGGCACCCACGTCGATGCGCCCCTCCACCTCACGCCGATGGGAATCGCGACCCATGAGATTCCCTTCGGCCGGCTCATCGGCCCGGCGGAGGTGGTACGCGTGTACGTCAGTGGCGTCGGCGCCCGTCCCGAGAACCTGCCGTTGGGTTGGGTTCCCCGTGACCCCAAGGTCCTGCTGCGAACCGACAGCCACGACGTCGATGCCCCGATCGAGGATGGTTTTTCCGGGATTTCGGCCGCGTTGGTGCACTGGCTGGCCGACCATGGGGTGTCGACCCTCGGGGTCGATACGCCGTCCGTCGACGTCTTCTCGTCGACCGAGCTCGAGGCCCACAATGCCCTGATCGAGCGCGAGATGACGTGGATCGAAGGTCTTCACCTCGAGGGCGTCGACGCCGGCCGCTACATCCTGGTGGCGCTCCCCATGCCGCTGCATGGGACCGAGGCCGCGCCGGTTCGGGCGCTGCTCAAGAAAATACCGGAGGACCCTCGCTGAGGCCGTCGGGATCGGCCTGCTTGAGGTGGCGGGCTGCCTCTTCCGGAGCGGTCGGGTTGATGGTGTAGCCGGATCCCCATTCGAAACCCGCCCGCCGGCTGATTCGCGGGACCAGTTCCAGGTGCCAGTGAAAGTCGTGCTCGATGGTCGACCAGTCATCCGGGTGGCCGGGTCGGGGGTGGGGACTCGGAGCGGTGTGGAGCACGAGGTTGAATGGAGGATCCTCGAGCAGCCAGCGAAGCCGGCGAAGGAGATCGCGAAGGATCACCGCCAACCCTCGGAGTTCAGCATCATCGGCGGTCGCGAAATCGTGCCCGTGGCGCCGCGGGAGGATCCAGGTTTCGAACGGCAGCGCCGAGGCGTAGGGGTTGAGGGCGACGAAGCGATCGGTTTCGATGGCGACCCGGGCGCCGAGCTCGAGTTCCTGGTGGATGAGGTCGCAGAAAAGGCAGCGCTCCTTGCTCTTGAAGTGCTCGCGGGCCGACTTGAGTTCCTGCGCGACCACCGAGGGGATGATCGGCGTTGCGATGAGCTGCGAGTGGGCGTGATTGACCGAGGCGCCGGCCTCCTGGCCTTGATTTTTGAAGATCAGAACATAGCGCAGCCGGGTGTCCCGGCGAAGATCGACGATGCGGGCGCGCCACGCCATGAGCACCTGCAGCAATTCGTCGACCCGAAAATCCGCCATTTCCCGGGTCGATTCGGGGCACTCGACGATGACTTCGTGGGCCCCGACACCGCTGACGCTGTCGTTGAGACCGACCCCCTCGCGGACGACCTCGCCCTCGACGCGCAGAGCGGGGAACTTGTTGGCGAAGACCCTCACCTGCCACCGCGAGCCGGCGGTGGCGTCGAGGGCCGGGAGCGAGAAGATCTCGGGCGTGGTCTGGTCCTCGTTGCCCGGCGCGAAGGGGTCGATCTCGGGAGATGGAGGCATTGCCGCGCGGCGTTGGGATGCAGGAACTCGAGCGGCCGCATCCGTCGCTCGGGAGCGATGATGGCCCAGCGGCCCTTGATCGGACAGTAGCGAAGCTCGGACATGTCTCACTCCTCGTTTGATGGTCTCGTCCACTCGTCCACGGGCGTGGGCTCGAGGAGGATGACCGCGCCCCCAAGGGCACTCCGCTCGCCGCTGCGGACATCGAGACGAGCCCTGCGACGGGTGTCCCACGGCAGGGCCAGCTCGGCGACCCGTCCGACGGCGCACTCGACACCATCGCCGGACCAACCATCACCATCGATGACGAGGGTGGCCGGAGGGTCCGTTCTCGGGTTCGAACTGAACCGTCAGACCCTGGTCGGCCACGATGTCCTGCATCGCCCGCGCGCCCTCGATGAGCAGAAAGAGCCGGCCGCTCCCGCCCCAGATGGAGAGCCGCCGGATCGGCTGGTCGTCGTCGGTCTCCACCTGAGCGGCAATGCACCACTCGAAATAGGAGGTGACCCGGCCGTCGAACCGCGGCGGCTGCCACTGACTCGAGACCGGAACCGCAACGGTTCTGGCGATGGTCTTGAGCGGTATCTCGATATCCCCTCGGCGGTGCGATGCCGGCTTGGGTGCACGCATCTGCGAGGTGAAGGCGGAAGATCTCGTCATAGAGCGGCGCGAGTTCGGTTGGGTTGTCGTCGCCGAGCCACCAGAACCAGTCCGAGGCTTCGGCCACCAGGAGGGATGGTGGGCGTGGGACGCCGGATTGCTCGATGGCACTGCGAACCTCGGCCAGCAGTCGCCAGGCCGCGGTCTTTTCGGGGTGGCCGATCCAGGTGGCGAAGACGCCGTTGATCCACGAGCCTGGGTGAAGCCGTTCGAGGACGGTGGGTCGGGCGGCGCCGGCCAGGGTGGCGAGGGTCTCGGGCTCGAGATCGTCGCCGGTCTCACCGAGGGCCGCCATGAGTTCGCGGAGAAACCGGCCGCCGCTGTCCGGATAGTGGAGCCACGGGTTTTCGCCATCGAGGGCGAGGACGATGGTCGCGTCCTCCGCGAGGGTGCGGCCGAGCTTGACGAGATCGTCGACCAACGAGCGGGCGGCGCGCGCTTCATCGTCCCAGCGGCCATAGGTGAAACCGATGGCATCGGACAAGGTGCGATCGCGGAAGAAGAGCACCGGACTCGACCCTGAGAGCGTCCACGGTCGGTAGAGTTCGATCGCCGCCGCCCCGCCGTCGCGCAGCGGTCTGCCGAGGCTCTTTTCCAGGATTCCCTCGTCGGTGACCAACCACTCGACGCCCGCATCGGCGTAGATCCCCATCGACCTCGGTGGAGACCGAGCCCTCGGGCGGCCAACAGCCGACGGGGTCGAGGCCTGCGGACCGCATGAGGGCGAGTCCCTGCTCGAGCTGCCATGCGGCGTCATCCGGGTGAACGAAGTGCGGGACCGCCGGAGCCGGGTGCGGGGCCCAGCTTTCGACGACGATTCCGGTGTCGGCGAGGAGCGGCATGATGGGGTGGGCGTAGGGGCTGGTCGAAATTTCCACGCCCGGCAGCCCGGCCAAGCTGCTGCCAGAGGCCGATCAGCTCACCCGGCTGAGCCTCGAGCCACGCCGTGACCGCCTCGTGATCTCTCGGTGAGAATCCACGTCCCTGTGCAGCGAGTCCACTCAGCCGGTCGTCGAGCCACGCCTGTTCACCCGCCTGGGCGAGAACAAAGAGCACCTGCAGATCGCGGAGATCGCCCGGGCCGAAGGCCTCGGAGAGCCGGAACCGGTCATTCGAGACCTGGCGCAGCCGGCCGAGTTCGGCGAGTCGAGGGTACCGCCTCATCTGCCGCGAGCTGACGTGAAAGCCCCACGCAACCAGGAGTCCCCGTTGCGCCTCGGTGAGATCGCCGGCGGGCGTCGTCAATGCCTCGATCACCGGGTCGTGAACCGTCGCGTCGCGGTAGGCGATGAGCTGCTCGAGGAGGGTGGGGACGATGTTGACCACCTGCCCGCGGCCGCCGGTTGAGAGGATGGCCTGGGCGAGGGTTCGGTAGGCGCCGCCGGCGTGCACCGCTGCCCAGGGTGCGTGAGACACACGGTCCGCGGTGCGATAGGACGGCTGGTGCAGGTGCCAGAGGAAGCTCAGTTTCGCCATTCGATGGTTGGCTAATCCTCAGGTGTCGCCGTTAGGGTTCGATCGAAACGCCGGTCCATGCTGAGGTCCTCGTACTCGTCCTCGGTGGCGAACTGCTGCGCGTCGTCGTTGCCGCAGACCTCGCAGACGGCTTCCTTGATGAGGCCGTCCTTCCACTCGAAGACATAGGTCGGGCTTTCGCACTCGAGGCAGATGACATAGTCGGGAGTCATGATCGGTACACCATTTGTCGCACCCTACCACAACGCGGCCGCCAACTCATCTCTCCCCGGAACGACCGATCGCGGGCGCCGGCACGACGGTCAGGAGTCGACCTCGATCCCGAGGAGGGCCGCGAGCTCGTGCCGGTCGAATGCGCGGAGGACGTTCTCGGTGGGCGCGACGACCTGTTCCATCAGCTCGAGCTTGGATCGGATGAGTTCGTCGATCCGTTCCTCGACGGTGTCGCGGGTCACGAGCTTGAAGACCTGAACGAATTTCTTCTGACCGATGCGGTGAACGCGATCGGTGGCCTGGTTCTCCTTGGCCGGATTCCACCAACGGTCGTAGTGGATGACCACGGAAGCGCCGGTGAGATCGATGCCGACCCCGCCGGCGAGGAGGCTCGCGAGGAGCACCCGTTCGTGCTGCTCCGAGTTGAAGCGTCGGATGATCCGACCGCGGTCCCTGGTGGAGCCGGTCAGCGTGAGGTGCCCAATTCGCCGTTTTCCGAGGTGGCTGGACAAAAAGTCGATCATGGTGACGTACTGCGAGAAGACCACCACGCTGCAATCGCCGGCGAGAGCCTCATCGAGAATTTGATCGAGGACGTCGATCTTGCCGGAATCTGAGCTCGATGACAGATTGTCGTCGACCAGGCAAGGGTGATCGCAGACCTGCTTGAGCCGCGTCAGCAGCGCGAAGATGTGGATGTAGGGGACATTCGAGGCGGGATCCCGGAGCTGATTGGCGATCTGCTGCGAACCGAGCTCACGAATCGATCTCGTAGAGCGCCCGTTGTTTTGCGACCATCCGGCAGAAGCGGATGTCCTCGACCTTTTCCGGCAGATCGGCCAGGACCTGGTCTTTGATCCGTCTCAGGGTGAGCACCGAGAGCCGGCTTCGGAGGCGGTGGAGCTGGTGGTGGGTCGGGTTGCGGTGGTTCGTGCGAAACTCCCGCTCCGAACCGAGATAGCCGGGGAGGATCAGATCGACCACCGACCAGAGCTCGGTGAGGCGGTTTTCCAGCGGCGTGCCCGAAAGCGCGATGCGAAAGGCGGCGGGGATCTTGCGGGCGGCGCGGGCGGCCTTGGTCCGCGAGTTCTTGATGCGCTGGGCCTCGTCGAAGACCGCGACCTCCCAGATCCGATCCTGGAGCTCATCCGCCGACCGGAAGAGGATGTCGTAGGTGGTGAGCACCACGACGCCGCCGTCGATCTTGGCGAGGGAACGACCCGGGCCGTGATAGAGGTGGACCTCGAGATCGGGGGCGTATCGGCGGAGCAGGGTGTGCCAGTGTTCGAGGACCCCGCGCGGGCAGACCACCAGGAGCCCTTCGGATCGCTGAACCTCGTGGACCAGGCAGAGCAGCCCCATGACCTGGTGGGTCTTTCCGAGCCCCATGTCATCGGCGAGCAGGGCGCCGATCCCGGCCAGGTAGCGGTTCCAGAGCCAGGCCACGCCCTCGCGCTGGTAGGGGCGGAGCCGGGAACGAAGACCGGGTGGCTCCGGACACTCCGGCGACGATCGTCCCTGCAGGAGATCGGCGAGGGAAGACAGCCCTTCGTTGCCGCCGCTGACCGGGAGCCCGGTCTCGGAGACCAGGCGGATCAGGGCGATCCGGGTACCCAGGAGTCCTTTGGCCGGCTGTCGTCTTCGGCAGCCTGAACCCGGCCTCCTCGAAGAGCCCGAGATCGGGTGCGCGAACGATGGCGTCGCCGATGCGGGTGAATCCCTTGTCGAGGAGTTCGTAGGCTTCGGGCCACTCGAGAGGGCAGCCGGCGGCCTTGAAAACCGGTCGGATGCGGACCCTTCCGTTCGGCGTCAGTTCGGCCTCGAGCGAAACCGGCTTCGGCGCGATGGGTTGCCGAAACGCGGCCAACTGGCCCTGGGGCAGATACCAGGGGTGCTGCAGCAGCTGCGGGTGATCGAGGTTGAGAAAACGGAGGGCATCCTGGCCTGTGAGCACCTGGGTTCCGCGGCGGTGGAAGGGAACCAGCGGCGTCGCCGGGTCGAGTACGCGGCACAGGTGGTTGGCGATCCGGGCCCAGCGCCCGAAGATGTGGCCCTCGAGGCTCGAACCGCGCAGGACCTTGCCGCTGCCCAGACGGTAGCCCGGCTCGAGGGTGATGCCGGTCTCGTTCCACGATGCGATCAGCACCGGGTGGAGTCGCGCCTCGGAGAGCTCGAGTCCGGTGAGATCGCCGGCGAGCTTGATCCCCGGAAGCGAGCGCAGCAGCGGCAGCGCGGATGGCAGCAGGGTGGCGCTGAAGACCACCACCCGCCGACCGCCGGATGGCAGAATGATGTGGATCTCGACCTCGTGGCCCGAGATCCGGGCGGTGGCGGCGCCGGTCTTCTGCAACGAGAGCTGGAGCTCGAGCGCGGAGCGGAGATCGTGACCGGTGAGATGGCTGAGATCGAGGCGTTCCGCGGTCGCCCGGCCGGGCGCGATGAAGGGGTGGCGGGAGTTGGCGCGCCAGGCGGCGCCGGGACCCAAGCGCTGCATCGTCGGGCGGACATCGAGCCACTGGAGGAGGGTAGCGACCGCGTGCGGGCACGGACCGTCATCATCGTCGCAGGCGGTGCAGCGGCAACCGGTGAACGGACCCCCGGTGTCGGTGAGCCGGACGGTGCAGGCCGGTTGCGAGATCTCGGACTCGAGCCCGTCGCCGGTCCAGACGATGCGGGTGACCCGTCGTTCCTGGTAGAGGTGGTAGCCGCGCTCGGCGATCCCTCGGGGCAGATCGCCGAGAATCTCACCGCTCTTGATGTGAAAGAGACCAGCCGGTCGCGACGACGAACCGGCGTGATGAGAGTCGCGAGTCATAGCCACTCATCATATCAAGAACGGATTCGAGAATCGAATCCGTCAATTATGAATTTTGAATTATGAATTTTGAATTACATCACACCATCACACCATCGCAACGTCGCAACGTCGCAACGCCGCACCTGCACACAGACGCAGACGCTATCGGGGCTTATGCGATGAAAATTAAGAATTGAGAATTCAAAATCGAGAATTTCTTCAGTCGATGGCCATGCGGGTGTCGGCGCAGACGAAGAGAACATCCTGGAGTTCGGGGTGGCGCTGCAGCAGTTCGGCGCCCTTGGAGTTCAACCGCGGCATGGTGAATCCGAGGATGACGAGATCGGCCGTCGTCGAGTGCTCGGCCACCAGTTGACCGAAGTCGACCTTGGCGTCGGTCGGGAAGATCCGGACGTTGCGCGGGCTGACCGGAATCCGTCCGGTGGCCAGCGTCTCCTCGATCTTGGCTTCTTCGCCCGCGGCGCGTTCCTCGGGAGCGGCGACCAGGATCTCGATCTCGGCATCGCTCCAATCCGGGGTGGCCGAGGAGGATGTAGGCGAGGAGGATCATCAGGCTCGCGTTCTTGTAGTCGTGCCAGGTGAGCCAGATGTGGATCCGATCGCGGTTGCCGAAGAAGACGTCGGAGTGGCGCAGCACCAGAATGTCCATCTCGGTCGCGGCGGCGAAGAGACTGCCGTCGTAGACCTCCTGGAGGACCTCGGGCGGGTCGTGTTTGGAAAACTCGAAGAGCACGACGTTGTTCTCCATGCCCGAGATCCCGGGCACCTGGAGGCTCTGGGCGAGGGCCGAGCTCATCGACGGGCTGATGATGGTGTCGACGAAGACTCCACCGGCCCGCTCGTGGGCCAGTTTGACGAGCTTCTTCATCGTCTTCTTGGATTCGCGGTAGTTCTCGGGATCGAGGAGCCCGGGGATGAAGTGGAGATAGGTCCCGACGGCGTGGCGGTGGCACAACCAGGCCATCAGCTGGAGCGGCGCCGCACGATCGAAGGTGCGGCCGTCGACCATGATGATGCTCGGCCGCCACTGGTCCGCCGTCGACTCGGCTCCGACGCTCTGGAGGCCGATCTGCATCTGCCGGGTGGCCTGGACCATCACCGCCCGGAAAATCGCCCCGAGATCGTCGCCGTCGGCGGTCCTCGAGGCTCGAATGAAACGGTAGAGCAGAGCGATGGCGATGATCGCCAGCAGCGCGAAGACCGGGTCCATCTGGAACATCAGCAGCAGACACCCGACGGCGCCGAGAAGGCTCAGGTACCAGCGCGAGTGGAAGGTCGGACGGTAGCTCGGCCGGGCCGCGAAGTGCTCGAGGAAGGAGATGGCGCAGAGGGATCCGTAGGTGACCATGAAGAACATGGAGATGATCCGGGCGACGAAGTCGACGTTGCCCGCGGCGACGAAGGTGACGGCGATGACGCCGGTAATGATGGTGGCGTTGCGCGGTTCGTTGGCGCCGCCGGTGCCGCGGCCGAGGAAATCGGTGATGGATCGCCAGCGAACCACCCGGTCGTTGGCGATGGCCTGGAGCGTCCGCGGGGCCACCAGCACCGAACCCACGGCCGACGAGATGGTGGCGCAGGCGAGACCGATGGGGATGATCGGACCCCAGAGGGCGATTCGGCCCATGATGAGCTGATCCGCGGCCATCGCGTCGGGCGACGCCGAGGCGGCGAGCTTGACGACGACGAGGACGTAGACCACCATGCCGGCGAGGGTCGCGGACAGCGTGCCGAGGGGGATCGATTTTCGCGGATTGGCGAGGTCGCCGGAGAGCCCGACGCCGGCGGTCATCCCGGTGAAGGCCGGGAAGACGATGGCGAAGACCACGAAGAAACCGTCGGCATCGGCGACCTTCGTCAGCAGCGAGATGCCGTGCGGCGCGCCCTCCATGGGGGGGCCGAGAAAGAAGAGCAGCAGCGCAGACGGCGAGCACGGCGGCGACGAGGTAGAGCCCGACGACTCCGGCGTCGGCGCCGCGCATGATCATCAGAGCCAGCAGCAGCACGACGAACGGCAGCGAGACCATCCGCGGGTCGAAGACCAACCCGGTCGAGGCCCTCGAGCCAGGGCGCCAGCGGCTGGAAGGCCTCGGCGAAGGCGATGGAGTAGAAGGCGACCGAGATCGACTGCGAGAGATAGAGCGCGACGCCGATGGTCGCGCCGATGGTGGTGCCGAAGGAGCGCGAGATGATGAAGTACTCGCCGCCGCCCTCGACCCGGCGGTTGGTGGCGATCTCGGAGATGGCCAGTGCGGTGGGGATGGTGACGGCGTGGCCGATGAGGATGATGAGGCAGGCCCCGAGCAGGCCGACGTTCGCGACCGCGTAGCCGAAGCGCAGGAAGAGGACCGCGCCGAGGATGGTGCTGATGGCGGCGAGGAAGACCGGCGCGGTGCCGAAGCCGTGCCCGGAGGATCGTGGTTGCGGTTGGTGGCCATGGCGCAATCATACTCTCCCGTCCTGGCCGCGTCCGCGGCTGCGGTCTCGGTCTCGGTTACGGGACCCGCAGCACCGGCCTTCCGGGACGCTGTGACGCGATGGCGTCCCAGCGCCCCAGCGTCGCACCATCGGCGTGGTCGCTCCTGGGATGATTGGGGGGCTGCGACCACGCCGATGGTACGCCGGCGGCCTCCCTCTGAGCCGGGAGAGCAGACCGCATCGCGCCTCCCGGGGGAGCCCGGTATGACATTGTGCGGGGCGTGACGCGGTGCCGGGAGGTCGATCGGGCACAATGTCATACCCCGACATCCCGAGGAGGGCGGATCCTGCGTGCCCGGTGATGGCCGCTTGACCCCAATGCACCGCGGGTCGGTAACCAGGCTCCGCAGATTGGTCGTTCATTGACACGGCTTGCTCTCTTAACGTCTGACGAAAAGTGTGAATAGCTTGACACAAAATCTGATAACAACGTACTAAAAATATTGATTTCTGAGACTTGACAATTAATCACGCAGGTATTACATTGTGCTTGCGTGTGAAATTGATAAGGAGGTACTCAAAATGAGAAACATGATTCGTTGGCAGCCCATCAACCGTCCCGCAAACTGGAACACCGGCATCGACCGACTCTTCAACGAGTTCATGGGCCGTTCCATCCGCCAGATGGAGGAAGAGACCGCGGCCTGCGCGTGGACGCCCGCCGTCAACATCCTCGAGCGAGAAGACGGCATCGTCATCACCGCCGATCTCCCCGGTCTCAAGGCCGAGGATGTCGAGGTCACCATCGACAACGGCGTGCTCACCCTCAAGGGCGAGCGCACCCTCGAGGAGATCGCCGAGGGCGAGACCTACCACCGGGTGGAGCGTTCCTACGGCAAGTTCGAGCGCAGCTTCTCGGTCCCGAACTCGGTTGATACCAAGAAGATCGAGGCCCGCTTCGTCAACGGCGAGATGACCCTCACGCTCCCCAAGCGCGACGAGTCCAAGCCGCGGTCGGTCAAGATCAAGGTCGCCACCGCGTAATCGATCCGACCGACACATTCACATCTCGGTACGGAAAGACCCCGGCGGTCGGCCGGGGTCTTTTCTTGACCTGGTCCTCGTCCGCAACGTAGCGTTGACCCATGACAGATCATGTGATCACGTTGGCCTTGGGCGGTGGGGCGGCCAAGGGACTGGCCCACATCGGTGTCCTCAAGGGCCTCGAGGAGGACGGTTTCGAGGTCGCGGCCATCGCCGGGACATCCATGGGTTCCATCATCGGCGCGATGGCGGCTCAAGGCCTGAGCGCACGTGAAATGGAGGGCCTCTTCCGAGCCATCGATTGGGTTCGACTCGGCCGGATCATGGTGACATCGGTGAGCGGCGCCGCCTTCCATGACATGTTGCGTGAGAGCTTTGGCGGGATCCTCATCGAAGACCTGGGGATCGCGTTCGCGGCGGTCTGCGCCGATCTCGACACCGGCGAGATGGTCGTCCTCGATGCCGGTGATCTCGCCGAGGCGGTCTGCGCCTCGTCTTCGATTCCCGGCATCCTGCCGTCACGCCAGCTCGACGGACGTCGGCTGGTGGACGGAGCGGTGGTCGAACCTGTTCCGGTGACCGCTGCCTCCGCCATGGCGGTGGGCACGGTGCTCGCCGTCAACGTGGTTCGTCCGCCCACCCGCCAGGAACAGAGCGGGGCCATCATGACCACCATGCCGATTTCGGTCGAGTGGCCGTCGGCCTTTCGTCGGGTCGAAGCCTGGCTTCGTCGTCAGCGCACCGAAGAGGTCGAGGGGGAGATCAGCGCGCGGGTGTCGCGCTGGGAGACGGTCTTCCGTTCCTTCCACATCATGCAGCACCGCCTCGCCACGTGCAGTCAGATCGATGTGCCCATGATCGAGCCGCAGGTCGGCCGGTTCGGCTGGTTCGATTTTCACCGGGTCGACGAGATCATCGCCGCCGGTTACGACGCGTACCGCGAGTGGGCGGACGACATCATCAATTCTGAATTCTTAATTTTGAATTCTAAATTTCATCGCACCATCGCAACGGGCGCCTTGCGACGGTAATTAAGAATTAAGAATTAAAAATTGAGAATTCCCCTAGAGATTGCTCTCCACGAACTCCCAGTTCACCCAGCCCCAGAAATCCTGGAGGTACTTGGCGCGAGCGTTCCGGAAGTCGATGTAGTAGGCGTGCTCCCAGACGTCGCACGTCAGCAGCGGGGTGGCGCCATCCCGCATGGGGTTTTCGGCGTTGGCGGTGGTGGTGATGGCGAGTGAACCGTCAGGGTTCTTGACCAGCCACGCCCAACCCGAGCCGAACCGGCCCACGCCGGCTTTGTTGAACGCCTCCTTGAATGCAGTCGAAGCCGCCAAAGGCCTCGCTGAGCCGGGCTTCGATCGCGGCGCTCGGATTGCTTCCGCCGCCGCCCTTCAGGCAGTTCCAGTAGAACGTGTGGTTCCAAACCTGCGCCGCGTTGTTGAAGACGCCTCCGTCGGTGGTCTTGATGAGTTCCTCGAGGGTGGCGCCGTCGCGGGGAGTGCCGGCCGTCAGCTTGTTGAGGTTGTCGACATAGGCTTTGTGGTGTTTGCCGTGGTGGTAGTCGAGGGTCTCGGCGGACAGGAAGGGTTCGAGGTCGTTGGGGCCAAACGGAAGCCGCGGGAGTTCATATGCCATCTGTTCCTCCAAGGTTTGCGTGATCGCGCACATTGTACGCCAACCCATCGCGAAGACCCCGGTGGGAATAGGGTTTTTATTAAGACTGTGTCTCGAACAAGGAGGGAGTGCGATCCCTGATCTCGCGTGCCTTTTCAAGCCCGCCCGAGAGCGCGTCCGGCACATCAGCGGCCGGACAGATGGCATTGAACCCGCACCAGGCGCAGAGGACGCCGGGCCGCGGTTCGAACTCGGAGGCGGAGTTGACCTCCACGGCAAGCTCGTGAAATCGGTCGAGGAGCTCTCGTGCCCGCGCTGCATCGACCGACTGCCACCGGGTGCTCTCGTGCCGGAGGTAGTGATATCCGGCAAGGGCTTCTTCTTCGCCGTTGTGCCGCATTGCGCAGGCCGCGTAGAGCGGCGCCTGGAGCCCTTCCGAGAATTCGGATGGGTCGCCTTCCTTTTTTGAAGTCTTGTAGTCGACGACAAAGAGCCGGCCGCTCTCGGTCCGCCCGATCCTATCGGCGAAACCGGTGAAGACGATCTCATCGGATAGGGTGTGGTTGAGTCGCTGCTCGAGGGCGATGGTTTCGGAACGATCCTTGCTGAAGGTGCCGCGGTGGAACCGTTCGAGCATTTCACGGCCGGTGACGAGATAGCCGTCGGCGTGATCGCCGCAGCGGATGACGGTGATCTCCTCGTCGAGTCCGGCAGTCCATCGGTCGGCCAACAACTGGAGGGCGGCCTCGAGAGGAGGGCTCTCGCTCTTCTCGCGCTCGCTGTACAGCCACTCGAGGACATCGTGCACGATGCTGCCAAGATAGGACTCGATGGAACGAAAGACCTCTTTGAAGCCCTTGAGGTAGCGATAGCGATAGCGCAACGGACACTGGTGGTAGGTCTTGACCCGGGAGAAGGAGAACTGATTTCGCGGGGTCGGGGCGTGTCCGGTTTCAGGCATCCGTGGAGTGTAGCGTACGCGCGGTGCGGGTCACCGGTTTCTCGCAACACCGGCCTTCTGGGCGCTGGGACGCTCTGGCGCAGCGCCCCAGCGTCGCCCCATCGGCGTGGTCGCTCGGGTGGTGGATTTGAGGGGCTGCGACCACGCCGATGGGACGCCGGCGGCTCCTTCGTTGGGAGAGCCAGGCGAGGCGCGTCCGGAGCCCGGACGCCAGGCGCAGCTGTCGCGTTGCCGGTGGGTGGACTGGCACCGGCCCGGCACCCGAGGGAGGTCCTTTCCCGCGTGACCTCGAGGATTGATTCGGATGCAGCAGCCGCCAGGTCATCGCGCGGACGTCGTCGAAGAGTTGGATTGCGGTTGTGGCCCGTGTGGCATCGACGGCGTTTGCTTCAGCGAGGAGACGCAGGTGGGTGTCGACCTCTTTCGCTGAGCCGTAGGCGATGCGCCAGTGGTGCATGCGGTGGCGGCCTGATCGGCCGTGACCTTCGGAGAGATTGGCGGGCACCGACGAAGCGGAACGAATCACCTGATCGGCGAGACTCTTCAGAGGAGCCGGCACCCGTAAGACGAGAGCGATTGCGCATGCCGGCGGCTTCGAGAGCTTTGTGGTGGGCGATGAGGCCGGTGGATGGTAGGGCGTTGCGCATGATCACCTCCTGGTTGTTCATGCCCCCTCCACCAGCCGCTGAAATGGCCGAGGTCAAGGGTCGCCGTCGAGGGCGATGCATTCGCTCTTGACCCTTGACATCGGCCACGTCTCTAGAGCGGCAGGACGTGCGTGAACATCGGGTCAGGAGACCACACCGGACGCTGACCGCGGCCCGCTGACGCTGTCGCCTGCGCAGTTGTCTGCCGCAGTCCCGGACGCTGTCCCGGAGACTGCCCCTGCGGTTTCCCGCATCACCGGCCTTCTGGGACGATGGAACGCGGTGGCTTCCCATCGCCCCAGCGTCGCCCGAGCAGCGTGGTCGTTTAGGTGGAGAATTTGAGGGCTTCGACCACGCTGCTCGGGCGCCGGCGGCCTGCCTCTGAGCCGGGAGAAAAGACCGCATCGTGCCTCCCGGGGGAGCCCGGTATGACATTGTGCGGGAGGCACCGCGGTGCCGGGAGGTCGATGGGGCACAATGTCAAACCCACGCCCGAGGGAGGCTCCAGTCCCTCGGACCCGGAGCGGCCTCGGTTTCGGTTGCCGGATGCTGATGCTGCCGCTGTCCCGGACGCTGTCCCGGACGCTGCCGCTGCCGCTGTCGCTGTCGCGGCGGTGCCGCTGAACATCCTCATGACTGTAAAGGCGAAGATCCGCAGGGTCGCTACGCGGAATCTCAACGGATTGGTCGCGGGCGTAAACGACCCGCCTACAGCTCTGAATCACCCAGCGTCATCCTGCACGGTTGTGCCGGGCGCTGTCCCGGCCGCTAGAGGACCTCCAGGATCTTCTCCGTCGGTCGACCGAGGACGGTGCCCTGGGACCAACGACGATGGGGCGTTCGATGAGTCGCGGATGCGCGGCCATGGCGGCGACGAGCTCGGCACGGCTCAGGGTGTTGTCGGCGAGACCGAGTTCCTTGTACTCCTTCTCCTTCTTCCGCATGAGCTTCGCGGGGATCCATCCCGAGCTGCGAGAGCAGATTCTCGATGGTGGCCGCATCCGGCGGTGACTCGAGGTATTTGATGATCTCGGGCTCGATGCCCTGCTCGCGCAGCAACTGCAGCGCCTGCCTGGACTTCGATCAACCGGGGTTGTGATAGATGACGACGCTCATCGTGGGTACCTCCATCGATGCCGAAGAACAGCAAGGAGAGGGCGGCTATTGCCCAATCCCGAGGTCCTCGATCTCGATCCAACCGGCGGTGATCTCGGAGCGGGCGCGTTCGAGGGCTTCGCGAAGATCGCTGTCACGTCCCGCCGGCGCGATGCCGAGATTGAACTCGACATCGAGCACCCCCGACCCGAGGTCGAAGGCGTAGACCTTGCCGCTGAAGGTCCGGTCGTGGACCTCGCGGGCGATCCTCAGCATCGCCTCGGCGACATCGACGTCGACAGCGGCGATGACGATGTCCGGTTCGTCGTCGAGCAGGGATGGGTCGGCGCCGACGAGAAACAGCCCGGCGTCGTGGGCGGCGGCGAGAACCTGGGAGTCAACCTGATCGGTCGAATACAGCGCCACCTCGACCCCGGCGGCGCTGAGCTGCCAGGGACCGTCCAGCCCTTGGGCCGAGATGACTTCGGCGTCGGGTACGGCCGATCGAAAACCGGCGATGAAACCGGCCTCGAGACGCTCCAACCAGGGCCGCCCGGCGCCGCGAAGCAGACCGACGGCCGTGGCCTCGGTGGCGGCGGCCGCGACCGCTCCCGCCAGGAATCCGGCCTCCTCCGGCATGAAGACGATGCTGCCGACGTTGGCGCCGTGAATCTCGCCGGGAATGATGACGAAGTCGGTGTTCGGGAAGGTGGCCGCCTCGGTGTAGACCAGGGCCTCGACCTCCGGGCCGACGCAGAAGACGAGGTCGATTCCATCCCGAGCCAGGGCGCGAAGCATGGATCGCTGCTCGGCGGCGCCTGCGGCGCGCGACCGGGCGATCTCGGCGTCGAGTTCGGCGGCGATGAGCCCGAGGCCTCTCTCCGCGGCCCTTTCCCAACGTCCGCTCAGGCTGGCGGAGGTCAGGAGACGGACGCGGAATCCCTTGTCCTGCGGCGGGTCGGCAGGCGTGCAGGAGACCGCACCGAGGGCGAGGCATCCAAGCAGGAGGAGTCGTTTCAATTGCACTTCAACTCCATCATTCTACCCCCGCGGTGAGTTACCATGGTGGCATGGATCTCCTTCAACTGGTCGCCGATCTCGATGAAATCCTCGAGGCAGACGCCGTGCGGGACTACTGCCCGAACGGGTTGCAGGTCGAGGGGTCGGCAGAGGTGCGGAGGGTCGTCACAGCGGTGTCGGCATCGAGGGCGCTCTTCACCCGGGCCGTCGACCGCGAGGCCGATGCCATCATCGTTCACCACGGCGTCTTGTGGAACGCCAGCGAACCGCCGCGACTGGTGGGGTCCTTTCGCGAGCGGATCCGAATCCTCCTGGCCAACGACGTATCGTTGATCGCCTACCATCTGCCCCTCGATCGGCACATGGAGCTGGGCAACGCCGCCCAGCTCGGTCTTCGACTCGGGCTGAGCGAACTCGAGCCCTTTGCCGAGCACCAGGGGGTTTCGGCCGGCGTCTGCGGGGTTTTCCGGGAACCGGTCGATGCCGACGAGTTCTTCGCCGCCGTGGCCGAGGCCACCGATCGTGAACCGCAGATCTTCCAGGGCAACCGGCGAGAGATCTCATCGGTGGGGATCGTGACCGGCGCCGCCGAGCGCGAGTACCACCAGGCGGTGGCGGCGGGGCTCGACGCCTACATCACCGGTGAGGCGACCGAGTGGGTGCTGCACCAGGCCGCCGAGGACGGCGTCCACTTCGTCGCCGCCGGGCACTATGCGACGGAGCGCTTCGGCGTGCGCGCCGTCGGGCGCTGGCTCGCCGAGCGCCACGATCTCGAGGTCGAGTTCATCGAGATGCCCAACCCGGTCTGAGGCGGCTCCGACGGACCGAACCGCAAAGGCGCAAAGAACGCCAAGCATCACATTCGCAAGTCAGGGGTTTGAGAGCGGCGTGCCGCCCCAGAACCCCTGCTCGCATGCGATGATTGCGATGTCTCTTTGCGACCTTAGCGTCGCTACGTAGGCTGGGCCTGGGCCCGAGCTTCAGATCCTCCCGGTGTGTTGACCCGCTCCAACGAGAGTCAGACAGCCTCGAAGGTCCGCCGAGTCAGCTTATGATATGCGATGCCTGGCGTTCCTAGCGTCCTTGCGGTTCAACTTTCGACGCCTGGTCGATCACGCACCGCCAGACGCGCTCGACTCGCTCGAAGACCGCGGACCAGGTGAATGGCTCCAGCGCCGCGGATTGGTCCCCCAGCGGGGGCGCCTCGAGGGCGCGCCGGAGCCCGGCTTCGAGCCGGTCGACAAAGGCCGGGAGCTCGTCCTCGACCGGGGTGTCGACCCCGGCCATGGCGGGTGGTTCGACGAGCTCGAGGGCGGCGCCGAGCCGCGGCGCGAGCTCGTCGGCGACTCCGGGGAGAGCGGTGGCCACGAGCCGGCAGCCGCAGGCCAGGGCTTCGACAAGCACCAAGGGCAACCCCTCGAAGAAGGAGGGCAGGACGCAAACGGTCGACCGACGCATCAGATCGGAGAGCTCGGTCTGTGCCAGCTGACCGTGAAGCACGATCTTCGGCGCCATGGCGGCCATCCGCTCGCGGAGTGACTCCGCCTCGGCGCCCGATCCGTCGCCTGCGACGTGAAGTCGGAGATCGGGATGAGTTGGGCGTCAGTCGCTCGAACGCATCGAGGAGCCACGGCAGACCCTTGGCGGCGCTGTACTTGCCGATGTAGAGCAGCGCCGGCGCCGGGTTCGTCTCGCGTCCTCGTGCGTGGAAGAGATCGTCGCGGTAGCCCGCCCCGACAACGTGGATCCGGGTCTCGGGGACACCCAGGATCCGAGCCAGGTCGTCGGCGTGGCCCCGGTGCAGCACGACAAAGGCGTCGTTGCGGGCGCAACCCGAGCGGGCCTCGTCGGCAAGTTTGGGGACGAGCGCCATCTGGCGCAGCCCGGTGGCGTGGCACTGGGTCACCACCGGGGTGTCGGGGGCGATGTCCTTGAGCAGCGACGACATGAGCCAGATGTGGTGGGAGTGGATGATGTCGGGATTGAAGGCGCCGATGACGGATTGCAGGTGGTCGCGCCAGCCGGATCGGTAGCACTCGACCTCCCGTTCGGTCATGGCGCTGAAGACGGTGCTCGGGTAGGGCATGACATCGCTCATCCCGGGCACGGGAAACGGCAGCCGGCTCCCGCCGAAGACGAGGGGGTGGATGCGCTCGGCGCCGAGGCCGCCGATCTCGGGTGTGAGGTCGTCCTTCGGCACCCCGACCACCACCCGCTGCTCCCAACCCACGGCGGCGGCGTGTCGCACCATGGCGTCGAGAGTGATTCCGCTGCCGGTCAGCGACGGTCGTTGGGAAAGTAGTTGAAGCACCTTCATGGCCGCGTCATCGTAACGTGGAATCCCACCGCGGTGATGGAAGGTTGTGTAGCGGGGAGGGACCGGTCATGGAGACGATTCGCGACCAACTGCTCGATCTCTGGTTCGGCACCAGCGACGACGACGCCGACGTCGGTAGGAGGCAATCCTCGCTGTGGTGGGGCTCGAGCGCCGAGACCGACGATCTGCTCGGCGCCCGGTTCGGTCAGGCGGCCACGGCCGCCGCCGCGGGCATCCTCGATCACTGGAGCGGATCACCGCGGGGCCGATTGGCACTGATCCTCCTTCTCGACCAGCTGCCGCGGGTGATCCACCGGGGAGCCCCGGGCGCGTTCGCCGAGGATGCCAAGGCCCGCCGGTTGGCGGATCAGGGCCTCGCCTCCGGCGCCGATGGTCTGCTGCGGCCCATCGAGCGGGTCTTTTTCTACCTGCCCTTCGAGCACTCGGAGGATCCGGCGGATCAGCAGCGCAGCGTCGGACTGTTCTCCCAACTTGCGGACTCGGTTCCCGAAAAGTGGAAAGAGACCTTTGCTCTCTATCTCGATTTCGCCCTCCGGCACCAGGCGATCATCGACCGGTTCGGCCGTTTTCCGCACCGCAACGCCATCCTCGGCCGCGAATCGACGGCGGAGGAGATCGAGTTCCTCAAGCAGCCGGGATCGGGGTTCTAGCCTGTCCCCGTTTGCCCTCGGGTGATCGATGAAGGTTATACTCACCACATGACTGATAGAACCACCGAAACCCAGACCTGCTCCCTCTGCGACGGCACCGGCTGGATCCTCGTCGAGGAGAACGGGATCGAGATGGCGAGACGCTGCGAGTGCGCCGAAGCCCGCGTGCGCGAGCGGTCGGTCTCGCGGGCGGCGATTCCGGATCGCTACCGGCACTGCACCCTCGACAACTTCGATCTGTGGAACTCTGAAGATCCGACCCTCGGCAAGGCCCTGCGTCTGGTTCAGGAGTTTGTCGACCTGTATCCGAATGTCGACAAGGGGCTGGTGCTCATGGGACCGGTGGGCACCGGCAAGACCCACCTCGCCGTGGCCGCCCTGCAGCAGATCCTGCGGGAAAAGCGGCCGCCGGTGCGTGGTCGATTCGCGGACTTCACCTCACTGGTGCTCGAAATCCAGATGACCTTCGACGGTTCGGGGAGCAGCCGACGAGATTCTGCGAGCCCCTCGTGGACTGCGATCTCCTCGTGCTCGACGAGCTCGGCGCCGGCAAGACCAGCCCATGGGTGATGGACCTGCTCTACTACCTGGTCAACACCCGGTACCTCGAAAACCGGCTGACCGTCTTCACCACGAACTACTCCGATTTTCCCAAGAAGACGGGCGAAGAGAGCCTCACCGACCGCGTGTCCCAGCGGATCCGCTCCCGGCTGTGGGAGATGTGCAGCCGGATCGAGCTTCGCGGGCGCGACTTTCGCGCCGAACGTCTGGCCTCGCGCGAAGGGGGACTGTCTCAGTGAAGTTTCCCTGGCCCCTCCTGCTCGCCGTGGCGGCAGGCTGTGCGACAAGCGGCACCACGCAACCGACACCGATTTCGAGAGCGACGGCCACCCCGACTCCCGCAGCCGCCGCACCGACGCCGACGCCGATCCCAACCCCGGCGCCGATGGGACCGGTGCCATCCGGTGTCGTTGCGACGGCCGGGACTCAGCCGATCCGGGTGCTCCTGCACACCACCAAGGGAGCCGTGACCCTGCCGCAACCGGGCCGCGCCTACCGGGCCGAAACCGGGGACGAGGCGGTCTGGTTGTGGGGTCCTCTGGAGATCACCGCGGCGGGGTCGATGGCCTGGCAGGTGGGCGCGTGGTCGAGTTCCGAGGCCGCCGCCTCGGTGGTTGACGGCCTCGCCCGGCAGCTCGGAGACGGCGCCCGGGTGTGGCAGGAACCCGCGAGCGGCGGCCTCGTCCGGGTCCGGGTGAGTTGGCCGGGCGGCGAACCCGCCGACGCCAAGGCGCAGCTCGTGGCGGCGGGTTTTGCCGACGCCTTTCGAGTGTCGGGCGCCGGGACCGTTCGGATCACCGGCGCCGCGGGGGTTTTCGAGAGCGCCTCGGAGATCGTGCTCACCCCGGCCGGTGATTGGCCGACCGCCGTCGGCGGCCGGCGCTATCGCGGCCGGTTCCGGACCAGGAGCAGTGGCGAGGAGCTGGTGTTCATCAACGAGCTGGCCATGGAGGAGTACCTCCGCGGCGTCGTGCCGGTGGAAATGGGTCCGTCACAGTTCCCCGAGCTCGAGGCCCTCAAGGCCCAGGCGGTGGCGGCCAGGACCTACGCCGTGGCCCATCTCGGCGACCACGAGAACGAGGGTTGGGACATCTGCGCGACCCCGGCATGCCAGGCCTATTGGGGCGCCGGCGCCGAGCACTCGCTGTCGGATCGGGCGGTTCGGGAGACCGCCGGGCTCATCGCCATCTATGACGGCCAACCCATCGACGCCATGTACACCTCGACCTGTGGTGGTCATACCGAAGATTCCGCCGAGCTCTTCTCGGGTCGCGGCACCCCCTATCTCACGGGCGTCGTCTGCGCCTGGGACCGCGCCATCCTGCTCGCCGGAGAGGGATCGGCGACGCCGATCGGTGATGTGCGGGCATTCCGGCGTCGATTGGCCCGACGCGCCCTCGGGCTGGCTGAGGGCGAGATCGATCCCGTCGATCTCCTGCCGTCGGTGGCCGCGCTCTGCGACGGCGAGGCCCTTCCGCTGCCCGGTGAACCCGGTTTGACGGAGTGGATCGATGCGCTGTTCGCCGCGGCCGGGCTCGACGAATCGAGCCCCCTGGTCACCGACGTGGGGGCCGGTCGGCTGCTCGAGCTCGCCGATCTCTTCGAGATCCCTCTGCCGCCGACCACCCCGAGTTCCTGGCGGGACGGGTGGCACCTCGAGGCGGTTTCGGCGGTGCTCGAGATCCAGGAGGTGATTCTCAGCGACAGCGGCGATCTCGTGCCCCATCCCGATGGCGCCGCCATCTACCCGCGGCGGGCCGATCAATCGGAGGCGTTGCCGCAGCCCCTACCGCTGGTCTGGCGGTGGGGTGGAAGCTACAGCGGCGCTTCGGGACTCCGGGTGCTTCCCGGCACCACCCTCGAGCGCTATCGTCTGGGAGACCGGATCCTGGCCCTGGTGGTGGTCCAATCGGCGGGTGGCGGAGAGGCCGATCGCCGGTCGGCCTGGCGGAGCTGGAGACGCGAGCGGAGCTGGAATCGAGCTCGAGGATGACCCTCGGCGAACCCGGATCTCGAGAGGCTGGAGATCGTTCGCCGAGGCGCGATCCGGCCGGGTCGTGAGCTGGCCGTCATCGACGGCAACGGCGGCCGCCGGCTGGTGAAGGGATTCGATGTCCGTCGGGTGCTGGATCTCCCGGAGACCCTCTTCGAGATGCAGATCCGGACCCTTCCCGACGGCCAACGAACGGCCCATTTCCTCGGTCGTGGGTGGGGGCACGGGGTCGGTCTGTGTCAGAACGGCGCCTACGGTCTCGCCCGAGCCGGGATGACCTACGATGCGATTCTGACTCACTACTACACCGGTATCGAGATTGCCGAATGGAGCCCGGAGTAGATTCCCGGTGGCGTAGAATGTGCGCGCCGGTCGATCGAATTGGAGTGGAGGTGTCCGTGGATCTGCAGCTTTCAGATGATCAGCTTTCCATCCGAGACATGGTTCGCGATCTGGCGCGCAACGAGATCGCGCCCAACGCGGTGCAATGGGATCGCGAGCAGCACTTCCCACGCGAGCTCTTCGGCCAACTCGGCGAACTCGGCCTGCTCGGCGTCCTGATACCGGAAGAGTACGGCGGGGCCGGGCTCGGCTATGTCGAGTACGTTTTGATTCTCGAGGAGATCGGCGCCGCCGACGGCGGGGTCGGCCTCGGGGCTGCTGCGCACAACTCGCTGTGCACCAACCATCTCTTTCTCTTCGGCTCGGACGAACTCAAATCGCGATACCTGCCCAAGCTCGCCTCGGGAGAGTGGATCGGCGCCTGGGGCCTGACCGAGGCGGAGGCGGGTTCGGATGCCGGCGGCACCCGCACGACCGCGGTTCGCGACGGCGGTGAGTGGGTCCTCAACGGCTCGAAGAACTTCATCACCCACGCCACCGTCGGTTCCGCTTCGGTGGTGATGGCGCGGACCTCCAAGGAGGGAGGCCACCACGGGATTTCGGCCTTCTTCGTGCCTTTCGACCGTCCCGGAGTGAGCCCGGGAAAGAAGGAGGACAAGCTCGGAATGCGCTGCTCCGACACCTCGTCGCTGGTGCTCGAGGATTGCCGGGTGCCGGCCGACCACCAGCTCGGCAACGAGGGCGAGGGTTTCATCCAGGCGATGAAGGTGCTCGACGGCGGCCGGATCTCCATCGCCGCCCTGTCGCTCGGGATCGCCCGCGGCGCCCTCGACGCCACGCATCGACTACGCCGGGGTTCGGCAGCAGTTCGGCAAACCCATCGCCTCGTTCCAGCTCATCCGGGCCAAGCTCGCCGACATGGCCACCGGGGTCGAGGCGGCACGGCTGCTGACCATGCAAGCGGCGAGGCTCAAGGACCGCGGCGAGACCACCACCCTCGAGTCTTCCATGGCCAAGGTCTTCGCCTCGGAGACCGCGGTCAGGGTCGGCGAAGAGGCGGTCCAGATCCACGGCGGCTACGGCTACACCACCGACTACCCGGTCGAGCGCGCGTGGCGCGACGCCAAACTCTGCACCATCGGCGAGGGCACCTCCGAGATCCAGCGGATGGTCATCGCGCGCGAGATCCTGAAGGCTCGTTGACCGGAGACTCAAATCATGACCAAACCCACCCTCGATCACATCGGAATCGCGGTCTCCTCGCTCGCCGAGGGCGCCGAGTTCTATCAGGCCCTGGGCCTCGAGCTCGAAGGGGTCGAGGAAGTGTCCGAACAGGGTGTCAAGGTCGGCTTCCTGCCGCTGGGCGACACCCGACTCGAACTCCTGGAACCCACCGGGGAGTCGTCTCCCATCGCCAAGCACCTCGAGCGCCGCGGTCCCGGTCTCCATCACCTCTGCGTCCGTGTCGACGACATCCGCGCGTCCATGGCCGCGCTTTCCGAGCAGGGATACCGGCTCCTCTCCGACGAGCCGCAGCAGGGTGCGCACGGTTGCCTGGTTTGTTTTGTCCATCCCAAGTCCACGGGGGGTGTGCTGCTCGAGCTTTCTCAGCCGGGAGGGGAGAGCCATGGCGGCTGACGACCACCCGGCCCTGAGCATCGAGGTCGGCTCGTTGGTGGTGCTCCACTGCGCCAACCCGAGGGAGAAACACTGGGGTCTTCTGCTCCAGATCGACGCACTCGGTGTCGTCGTACGCGGTCTCGACCTCGAGTCGGTCGAGGATTGGCTGACGCAGGAGCGGGCCGGGAGCGCCGCCTTGATCGCACCATCGACGTTTTTCGTGCCCACCCACCGATTGGTCCGGATCGATCTCGACGAAAGCGGGCCGGTGGTCGCGGGCTATGGCGACCGTTTCCGGCGCGAGTGCGACCGGGACGTCCGGCTGGCCTTGCTCGGGAAGATCGACCGCGACGAGGCCAACTGAGATGTCTCGGACGAACTGGTTTCCTCGTGCTCGCGATCTGCGCCGCAGTCGGAGCTGCGGTCGGGTGGTCGACCCGGCCGGCGGCGGCCCAGTACTCGGGTCAGGTCGATGTCGATGCCGTCGTGGTGCCGGTGACGGTGCGCGACGCCAAGGGTCGGGTTGTCAGAGGTGTTGCCGAGAGCAAGTTCCACCTCTTGGTCGACGGCTACGCGGTGCCGATCCGCGACCTCCACCTCGAGAGCGATCTGCCGATCAGCCTCGGCTTCATCCTCGACACCTCGGGTTCCATGGCCGGTCGCAAGCTCGAGGGCAGCCGGAACCTGATCATGGCTTTTCTTGCCGAACGTCGCCAGGAAGACCAGCTCGCGTTGTGGACCTTCGGCAACGATCAGGTCGTCGAGCGGTTTCCGTTCGGAATGGGCTGGTACCTGCTGCCGAGAATGCTCGAGACCATCAAACCTTGGAGCACCACCGCCCTGTATGACATGGTGCTCCGGGTTCCGGAGGCGATGGAGAAGGCCGATCACCACCGACGAGCGGCGATTCTCCTCACCGATGGCGTCGACAACGCGTCGCAGATCTCGGCGGCCGAGGCGACCGAAATCGCCAGGGGTCTCGAGACCCCCATCTATGTGCTTGGGGTCGAGCCGCCGCCGGAGAAGGACGCCGCCGGACCGTCATATGAGGAGATTCTGACCCTCATCGCCGACGGTTCGGGGGGGCTCTATCGCCGGATCCCGCGTGCCGAGGACATGCCCGAGGTCGCCCGAACCCTGCTCGACGAGCTCTCCTCGCGCTACATTCTCACCTTCACCACATCGGGTGTCGGCCAGCGCAAGTGGCGATCCCTTGAGGTCAGGATCGATGGACACCAGGCGTGACAAGGACCGGCTATGTCGGGACGTTGCCGTGAAGAGTGAGGGTGAAGAGTGAAGAGTGAAGAGTGAAGAGTGAAGAGTTAAGGGTGAGCTTAGGGTGACGGGTGAGACACACTCTCTGCCTAACTCCTAACTCCTAACTCTCTAACCCTTCACTCTTTACTCGTTGGCCCCCGAGATCACATTCTCCCGGCCGGACATGTACTACAATGATCGTGTTGGACTTGCGACCGAATCATTGAAGAATCCGAAAACAGAGCCCCTTGGAGGTGAAGATGCGCAGAGTGTTCCTGTTGATGGCCGCTTGCTGTGTGCTCGCGAGCCCCGCCCTGGCGGGTGGTGGAGTCGATGTTTACGGCGTTTATGGCGACGTGGTTGACGGCGAATGGGAGTTCGGTCTCGGTCTCCGTCTCAGTCTCGGCGGGACCCACTGGATGGTCGACGCCGCCGCTACGGGGTTTCTCGAGGCGGAAGGCGTCGAGGTCATCCCCGAGGTTTCTCCCTCCGACGAGTCCGTGAAGTACCGTTCATTCGACCTCGGCCTGCGTTACATCTTCTATGACGGCCACAAGCTGCGCCCCTACCTCGGTGCGGGCCTCAGTTACGCCCAGATCAACGCTGTCAACGTCAATCTCAGCGGTGGCGTTGGTTTCTACGGACTCGCCGGTCTTCGCTACGGCAAGCCGACGGGGATCAACTTCATGGCCGAGCTCATCTATCGCTGGGCCGAGGTCCAGGCGAAGTACAACCTCATCGACGAGCAAGACGTGACCGTTGGCGGGCTCGGGCTCCAGATCGGTATTTCGTTCGTCTTTCGCTGAGCCGCGAAAACCGACAATCTGAGCCGCTCTCGGATTTGACCCGCCGCGCCTGTGGTGTGTCTCGGCGTCGCTGCCTGCGACCGCCCCGGAAGAGCCGGCGTTGCGGCCGATTGCGCGAACCCCCGTGTTTACCGACAGGCTTTGCATCGAGCAAGGCCTGTTTGTGAGAAGGGGTAGAATCTCGCGGCAGATGAAGGAGTCCCGATGCCACTCAACGAAATCCGAAATCGTGCGGCCGCCGCCCTGGCCGCCGCCGTCGAGGCCGAGTTCGATCACCGGCCGGATGAAGTGGTTCTCGAGGTTGCGCCCCGAAGGGAGCTCGGTGACCTTGCCTGGCCCGGCGCCCTGCCCCTGGCAAAAGTGCTCAAACGAGCCCCGCGGCAGATTGCCGAGGCCGTCGCGGCGCGCACCCAGTGGCCGCCCGAGGTCGTCAGGGTCGAGATTGCCGGCCCGGGGTTCCTCAATCTCTGGCTCGACCGTACCGAGATTCTCGCCCGCCTTCTCCGTGGTGAGCGCAGCCACGAACTGGACACCACCCTTAAAACCGTGGTGGAGCACACCAACATCAACCCGAACAAGGCCGCTCATATCGGCCACCTGCGCAACTCCGTTCTCGGTGACATTCTCGTCAGGTGCCTGCGCCACCTGGAGTTCGAGGTGGAAACCCAGAACTACATCGACGACACCGGCGTTCAGGTCGCCGATGTCGTGGTTGGGCTGCTATATCTCCCCGAAACCGAGCTCGCTGCATCTCTCGGCATCGAACCGGTGCGGCGAGACGAACTGGTCGAGCATGCCCTCGCCCTCGATCCGGGCGGTGTGCCCGAAGCTTCGACCTCCGATTTCGATGACTTCTGCTGGGCTCTCTATCCCCGGGTGACGGCGCGCTATGCCGAGGACGAGGCTTTCAAGGCCCACCGGGCCGAGGTCCTGCATGCGGTCGAGGCGGGGCCCGGGAGCGTCGAACTCGACCAGGCCCACCAACTCCTGCGAGGGGCGATCATTGCAGGTGAGTTCTGTCCGCCGCGGGCGGTGGCGCGGCTTGCCGCGGCGGTTGCCGACGCCAACGTCAGGTGCCACCTCGCGACCATGGCGCGGCTCGGCATCGGCTACGACCTCCTCCCCCACGAGTCCGACATCCTTCACCTGGGGTTTTGGCAGCGCGCCTTCGATCTCCTCGAGACGTCGGGAGCGGTCCGGCTCGAATCCGAGGGCAAAAACGCCGGTTGTTGGGTGATGTCCCTCGCCGACAGCCCCGAGTTCGTCGAGATGGACGATCCGGACAAGATCCTGGTGCGCTCCAACGGGACGGTGACCTACACCGGCAAGGACATCGCGTACCAGTTGTGGAAGCTCGGCCTGCTCGTTGACTCCGACGGGTCACGGCACGATTTCGGATACCGTAGGTACGCCGATTGGAATCAGGGCGCGCCGGCGGCCCCGGTCCGCTACGGCGAGGGTGACCGGTTGCTCGCCACGACCACCTCGGATTTGGACCAACGCTTGGAAAACTGCAGCTTCGGGGCGGCGAACCGGGTCTACAACGTCATCGATGTTCGCCAGTCCTATCCGCAGAAGGTCGTCAAGGAGGCAGTCCGGGTGCTCGGCCATCCCCAAGCCGCCGACGCCTCGGTTCATTTTGCCTACGAGATGGTGGCGTTGACGCCGGCAGCGGTTCAGGTCATCGAGCGGCGCAGCGGGACCTCTTTTGGTCTCAGCGACGAGGAGATGTCCAAGGCCTACGTCGAAATGTCCGGTCGGCGGGGGATCGGCGTCCGCGCCGACGAGTTTCTCGATGTGCTCGTCGATGCGGCCGAGGACGCCGTCGTCGGTCGTCTCGACGGCACTGGCGCCCCGGTCGAGATTGCCGAGAGGGCAAGCGCAATCGCCGTCGGCGCCCTCCGCTACCTGATGGCGCGGCAGTCGCGAAACCGGGTTCTCGCCTTTGACTTCGATGAGGCGCTCGCGTTCGAGGGCGACACCGGTCCCTATCTCCAGTACTCGGCGGTGCGGGCGGACAAGATCTTCGCCAAGCTCATGGAGCGCAGGGGCGAGGGTCGATTCGATGGCAGCGAAATCGACGGGCTCGATGAGCTCGAGATCCCCGACGATCTCTGGGGCCTGGTCTTCGAGTGCGCCCGACGTCGCGACGTGGTGGCCCAGGCGGTGGCGAATCTCGAGTTCTCCGTCCTCGCTCAGCATGTCCACAATCTTGCGCAGCTCTTTCACCGGCTGTACCACTCCAACCCGGTGGTCCCCGAAGAGGACGGTGCGGCGCGCGCCCTCCGTCGCGCGGTCTTCACCCTCTTTGTCGATGAGATGGACGTGCTGCTCGAGGAGTTGCTCGGCATCCCGATACCGGAGGAGATGTAGGGGGGCCGAGCGCCGCCCGGTGAACCGCGAGGGGCAAGGACTCAAGGACATCACACCATCGCAGCGTCGCAAACGCGAAGGCGCAAAGACGCAAAGCGGTCGCGAAGGCATCGCGGTTGAGAGTGGGCGAGGTGCAGATTGATGGTGCTGGGAGTGG
This sequence comes from uncultured Acidobacteriota bacterium, assembly GCA_963704125.1. GTDB lineage: Bacteria > Acidobacteriota > Thermoanaerobaculia > Thermoanaerobaculales > Sulfomarinibacteraceae > JAHECW01. The sequence goes on from CAVPHA010000021.1 coordinate 573,527, forward strand.
TTTGGCGGCCAGGTTCTCAGGACTGTAGGCGGGGCCTTCAGGCCCCGCGACCCTCCCGCTGACGTTCGGTGTGGCGATTCGGCGGCTCTTCGCTTCGAGGGTCGTGACGATGTTCGGGTCGGCGGGGCGGTTGACGGCGTGGGTTGCGGATTCGGCCTCGGCCTCGGTCACGGCTACGGACGCGGACTTCGGTCTCGGCCTCGGTTACGGTTTCGGTTCTTGATTCTCTCGTCTCCGGCCTTCTGGGGCGCTTGGACGCCCTGGCGTCCAAGCGCCCCAGCGTCGCACCATCGGCGTGGTCGTGCATGGGTGGATTGGAGGGCGGCGACCACGCCGATGGCGCGCCGGCGGCCTACCTCTGCGCCGGAACAGAAGACCGCATCGCGCTTCCCGGGGAGTGCCCGGCACGCAATTGTGCGCGGCGTGCCGCGGTGCCGGATGGTTGATGGGGCACAATTACGTGCACGTCCCAATGAACGCGGATTCCGCGTGCCCTGGTCGGCATCGGTCCGGAAATGGAGGCGGAGTGATCCCAACTGGGAATTGAGGAATCGAGAAGTCAGCCGACAACCCACGGATTTCGTTGGATCGAAGACGTGACCCTCCTGATGACTCAGGAGATACCTGTGCATTTCCGGTATGGGTTGTAGGGGAGGGTTTACACCCTCCCGATGCGATCCTAACCATGGAGAAGCCGCCAGGTCATGGCGCGGACGTCGTCGAAGAGCTGGAGCGAGGTATCGGTACGCGGAGCGTCGATTGCACCTGCGCCGACGAGGAGTCGCAGGTGGGTGTCGACCTCCTTGGCCGAACCGTAGGCGATGCGGCAATGGTGAATGCGGTCTCTTCCTGACCGTCCAGCACCTTCGGCGATATTGGCAGGAACCGATGAGGCGGAGCGAATCACCTGATCTGCAATGGGTTTGAGTGGTGCTGGAACCCGCATGACGAGGGAGATCGCGATGCCGGCTGCGGTGGTCGCTTTCTCAAGGGCGTCGAATCGGGTCAGTTGCTGTTCGTCGTGCATGGTCACCTCCGGGTTGTTCATGCACTCCCAACCAGCCGCTGAGATGACCCATGTCAAGGGTCGCCTCCGAGGCGATTCGTCATGCCCTTGACATGGGTCATCCCAGCGTCGCACCATCGGCGTGGTCGTGCATGGGTGGTTGCTAGTGCGCCTTGCGCACCGCGACCCACCCTCGCCTGGCTGCGGTCAGAGCCGTCCTCGCTTCGCGACGACGGCCTGACTCGCTCGCCAGCCGAGCGCGGGTTGGAAGGGCGGCGACCACGCCGATGGCGCGCCGGCGGCCTACCTCTGCGCCGGGAACAGAAGACCGCATCGCGCTTCCCGTGGAGTGCCCGGCAACGCAATTGTGCGCAGCGCGCAGCGGTGCCGGATGGCTGATGAGGCACAATTACGTGCCCACGTCCCAATGAACGCGGATTCCGCGTGCCCTGGTCGGGATCGGGCACGGATTCGGAGGAGGCGACGGCCACGGCCACGGATACGGAAACGGTCGCGGATTCGGATACGGAAACGGCCCCGGTATGATATCCCCCGGGATGGATACATGAACGACGAAGCCCTCACCAAACTCTTTACCCGGATTCACGATCAGCTCGCCGAGCTCATTGCCAAGACCGATGACCCCGGTGGCCCACCGGGCGACGGCGGTCGCGTTGCTCCACCACAAGGTGCCCGGGGTCTCATGGACCGGTTTCTACATGCTCCGGGGCGATGATCTCGTGGTCGAGGCCTATCAGGGGCCGGTCGCGTGTCTCGTGCTCGAGCGTCACGTCGGCGTGTGCTGGGCGGGGGTCGATCGCAACGAGACCCTCGTGGTGGACGATGTCGAGGCCTTCCCCGGCCACATCGCCTGCGAGATCGCGGAGTCGCTCCGAAGTCGTGGTACCGATGCGTGAGGCCGGTGGCGGGATCGTGGGCGTGCTCGACGTCGACTCGCATCATGCGAACCACTTCAGCGAGACCCACCGCAGCGGCTACGAGACCATCGTCCGCCTCCTCGAAGAGCGCTGGCGGGGCTGAGATTCAGCTCCCCCCGCGGATCTCGGAGCCGGTCCCGGTTTTGGCTTGGCAAAGCCCTTTGCGAAGGGTACGATGCCGACGCTGTGCGGGAATTCACAAAGTCCCGCCTGGAGGCTCTCATGGCAGGCAATCTCCGCGGTCGTCATTTCCTCAAGCTGCTTGATTTCACCTCGGCCGAACTGGCCGATCTGCTCGAGCTCGCGGCCACCCTCAAGGCCAACAAGCGTGCCGGTGTGCGCGGCAAGACCCTCGAGGGCAAGAGCATCGCGCTGATCTTCGAAAAACCCTCGACCCGCACCCGGTGCGCGTTCACGGTCGCCTGCATCGACGAAGGCGCCCACCCCGAGTACCTGGGCAAGGGCGATATCCAACTCGGCAAGAAGGAGACCGTGGCCGACACGGCGCGGGTCCTCGGCCGGATGTTCGACGGCATCGAGTTCCGCGGTTTTTCCCACGCGACGGTGGAGACCCTGGCCGAGTTCGCCGGCGTACCGGTGTGGAACGGGCTCACCGACACCTGGCACCCGACGCAGATCCTCGCCGATCTGCTCACCGTCAAGGAGGATTTCGGTCGTCTCGAGGGTCTGGCGCTCGCCTATGTCGGCGACGGACGCAACAACATGGCCAACTCGCTCATGGTGGGATGCGCGAAGTTCGGGATGGATGTCCGGATCGTGGCGCCCGAGTCGCTTCACCCGGAGGTCACCCTGGTCAATACGGTGGCTGAGATCTGCCGTGGGACGGGTGGCTCGGTCACCGTTACCGCCGATGTGAACGCCGGCGTCGCCGGCGCCCACGCCGTTTATGCCGACGTCTGGGCCTCCATGGGCGAGGAAGCACTCATCGCCGAGCGCGCCGCATTGCTCAAGCCGTACAAGATCACCCCCGGTCTGATGGCGGCAACCGGGCGCCGGGAGACGATCTTCCTGCATTGCCTGCCCGCGTTCCACAATCTCGAAACCGAGGTTGCCCGGCAGTTCCCCGAAATCTGCGAGGTCTCGGACGAGGTCTTCGAGGGACCGCAGTCGCGGGTCTTCGACGAGGCGGAGAACCGTCTCCATACCATCAAGGCCGTGATGGTCGCGACTCTCGGTCGCTGATCCTCGCGAGGTCAACAAATGAGACGAATTCTGATCCTCGGTGCAGGTCGGTCAGCCCCCTATCTCATCCAGCGTCTGCTCGAAGACGCGGCTGTCCACGGCTGGCAGGTGACGGTTGCCGATCGCGAGCTCGAGCTTGCCCAGGACGCGTGTCGCCGGCCACCCCAACGGCCGCGCAATCGCCCTCGATGCCTCGGACGAGCAGCAGATGGCGGGTTGGATCGGCACCGCGGACGTGGTCGCCAACGTGCTTGCCCCGGTTTTTCAAGGACGGGTGGCGCGGCTCTGCGTCGAGGCCGGGGTCCACATGGTCTCGGTTTCCTATCTCCAGAACGAGGTGAGGAATCTGGATTCGTGGGCGCGCGAGCGGGGCGTCCTTTTGCTCGCCGAGATGGGGCTCGACCCCGGGATCGACCACATGATGGCCGCCGAAGCGGTGCGGGCCACGGTCGAGGCGGGTGGAGTCGTGCGCGCATTCCGGTCGTTCGGCAGCGGGGTACCGGCGCCCGATTCGCTGTCCAACCCTCTGCAGTATCTGGTGACGTGGAACCCGTGGAACGTCGCCACATCGGGCGGGGCGGGCGCCCAGTACCTGCTCGACGGTCGGATTCGGGTAGTCCCCCACAACCGGCTCTTCCAACACACCTGGCCGGTGGATGTGGATGGAGTCGGTCGCCTCGAGGCCTATCCCAACCGAGACTCACTGTCCTATCTCGAGCACTTCGGACTCAACGGAGTCCACACGATGATCCGCGGCACTCTTCGCCATCCGGGTTTCTGCGAGACCTGGGCGAAGGTGGTGGCCCTGGGTCTGACCAATGATTCGATCCACATCCCCAACCTCGGCGAGCGGTCGCCGCGCGAGGTGGTGGAGATGATGTTGCCGATCCCGGTGCCGTTCGATAGGGTGGAGGCGGCGGCGACCCTGTTTCTCGAGCTCAACCCCACCGGCCGGCTGATGGAGAACCTCCGGTTCCTCGGTCTCTTCGACACCGAGCCCACCGGGTGTGCCGGCGACACCGCTGCAGCCATGTTGTCGCACCTCCTCGAGACCCGGTTGGCGCCGCTGCCCAAGTCGCGCGACATGGTGATCATCGTCCACGAGATGGAGGTCGAGTACCCGGGGAGCGACCGGGCATCGGAACGGCAGACCTTCACCATGGTCGAGTACGGCGAGCCGGTGCGGATGTCGGCCATGGCCAAGACGGTCGGGCTGCCGGCTGCCATCGCGGTGGAGATGTTGTTGACGGGTGAGCTCGAACTGCGCGGCTGTCTGTTGCCGAGCCACCCGGAAATCTGCGATTCGATCCTCGCGCGACTGCGTGCCGAGGGTCTCGAGTTCATGGAGAGAATCGAGCCGCTGTGAGATCGGCGGCACCGACCGTGAAAGGGGATTCAGTATGAAGAAAGTCGTCGTTTTCGGGGCCGGCCTGGTGGTTCGCGCCCACGTCCGCTACCTGCTCGATCATGGTTTTGCCGTCACCGTCGCGAGCCGGACGGTTTCCAAGGCCGAGGAGATCATCGACGGTCACCCGAACGGGACCCCAATGGCCTTCGACATTACCACCGAACCCGACAAGCTCGCAGCCATTATCGCCGAGCACGACCTGGCCGTGAGCCTGCTGCCGTGGCAGTACCACCCGCAGGTGGCCAGGGCCTGTCTGGACGAGGGCAAGCACATGGTCACCACGTCCTACGTCAAGGACGACATGATGGCCCTCGACAACGAGGCGAAGGAAAAGGGCATCATCCTCCTCAACGAGTTGGGAGTCGACCCGGGCATCGACCACATGACCGCCATGAAGGTCATCGACCGTGTCCGCGCCGAGGGCGGTAAGATCACCACCTTCCAGTCCTACTGCGGCGGTCTGCCGGCGCCCGAAGCCAACGACAATCCATACGGCTACAAGTTCTCGTGGAGCCCGCGCGGCGTTCTTCTCGCAGGGTCTCAACAACGCCCGCTACAAGCGCTACGGGGATATCGTCGAGGTGCCCGGCAAAGAGCTCTTCGACCATGTCTGGAAGGTGAACGTGGAACTCGAAGGCGTTCCCACCGAGCTCGAGGGCTACCCGAACCGCGATTCCATGCCCTACGAGGAGGTCTATGGCATCCACCCGCGTGATGTCATGTTCCGCGGCACGCTGCGCAACCCGGGCTGGTGCGCCTCCATGAAACAGGTCGCCCGACTCGGCTGGCTCGGCACCGATACCATCGACGGCCTCGCGGGCAAAACCTATGCCGATGTCACCGCTCGCCTGACCGGCACCGATGAGACGTCCGACCTCAAGAACAAGGTCGCGGCGTACCTCGGGATCGACGCCGCCGGCCCCGAGATTGCCAAGATGGAGTGGCTCGGTCTGCTCGGAACCGATCCACTGCCCGGCCCCAGCGCCCCGGTGGATATCCTGACCGCGCGGATGCTCGAGAAGATGTCCTACAACGAGGGCGAGCGCGACATGTTGGTGTTGCAGCACACCTTTATGGCGGAGTACCCAGATCGTCGTGAGTACATCACCTCGACCATGATCGATTTCGGGATCCCCGGTGGCGACTCGTCGATGAACCGGACGGTGGGTCTGCCCGCGGCGGTGGGTGTGCGTTTCATCCTCGAAGGGCGCTTTACCCGGCCCGGGGTCATCGTGCCGGTAATGCCGGAATTCTACGAGCCGGCTCTCGAAGAGCTCGAACGCCTCGGAATCCAGTTCACCGAAGAGGTCAAGATCGCGGAATCGTAGTCGGGGAGGATGTTTTACGACTTTTCACATGACGGCTATCAGGTTCGTTTTCTAAGCTTTACTGGAGTATTCGGGCGATCGGCGCGGTGGCTCGAGTTTCGTCGTATTCCAATCAGGAAGTGTTGTCGCTACAGTGGCACCGTGGTCGAAAACAAGGAGGCATTCCATGGGCGCTAGGAGAGCAACAATCAAGTTCGGCAGCATTCTCGCGGGGGTGGGGCTCGTCTTCACCGTGCAGACGGTCGTGGCGGCGGAACCGGGCGAGGTGGATTACCACATCAAAGCCAAGGCTATCAGCGTGGTGAGTATCGAGCGGGCGGCAGCCGACAACATTGACTTTCGCGTCACCCACTTGACCAGCGATAGTGAGCGGCAGGAACTCATCACGATCCTGACCGAAAAAGGCAATCATGCCGTCGCCGCAGCCCTGGTCGACAAGGCCGAGGCCGGGTGGGTGAGATTCGATCCGAGGGGCGGCGGAGGACCCGGGAGAGATCCGCGAAAGACGCCTTTTCGTTACGCCAGAGAAATCGTAACCGGCGACACCAGGGAATTCATCCTGATCACCGACCAGTACATCGGGTTCGGCGGCAGAGGGGATGCGGCCAACGGTTCCAAGCTCGCCGATTATCCGCTTTCGTTCGTCCTGCTCAAATTCAAGAAGGACGACAAGGGTGTCTGGACGGGCGTCGGTCGGATGTTTGTCGGGGCCAGGATCAAATACGACAGCGTCGGCGGGGAGTTCACCGTCGATGCGTTTCCCAGTGATCCGGTGTACCTCAAGAACATGACGATCAAGTAACTCGATCGACCGGCCTCGATCAACTCAGATTCCCGACGCGTGCCATCTTCGGCACGCGTCGTTTTCTCCGGCGACGGGAGAACCAGGGAGAGGACAGACATACGAGCGCGGGATTGTGGCAAACCTCTGAGCAAGCCAACCAACATCCAGCGTCTGGATCGCGTACAATACTCCGGCATCAACGGAGGTACTTCAATGATCGACACTATTCGCCAGCTTCTCGGTGACCAGGCGTCACTCCTCGACTACCAGTGCACCGGCATCGCCAGGGATCAGCTCCACATACCGGGACCCGATTTCATCGATCGGATCATGGCGCAGACCGACCGCTCACCCCAGGTGCTGCGGTCGCTGCAGTCGCTCTACGACCACGGCCGCGCGGCGGGTACCGGTTATGTCTCGATCCTGCCGGTGGATCAGGGTATCGAGCACTCGGGCGCCGCGTCGTTTGCACCGAACCCGATCTACTTTGATCCCGAGAACATCGTCAAGCTCGCCATCGAGGGCGGATGCAACGCCGTTGCCTCGACCCTCGGTGTGCTCGGATCGATGTCGCGAAAGTACGCGCACAAGATCCCGTTCATGGTCAAGATCAACCACAACGAGATCCTGACCTACCCCAACTTCTATGATCAGACGCTTTTCGCTTCGGTCGAGCAGGCCTGGAACCTCGGCGCCGCCGGAATCGGCGCGACCATCTACTACGGTTCGGAGAACTGCCGCCGACAGATCATGGAGATCTCCGACGCCTTCCAGCAGGCGCACGAACTCGGGATGTTCACGGTGCTGTGGTGCTACCTGCGCAACGCCGCGTTCAAGCACGATGGTACCGACTACCATGCCTCCGCGGATCTGACCGGCCAGGCCAACCACCTCGGCGTCACGATCGAGGCCGACATTGTCAAGCAGAAGCAGCCGACCAACAACGGCGGCTACACCGCTTTGAATTTCGGCAAGACCCACCCGTTGGTCTACGAAAAGCTGGTTCCGGACAACCCCATCGAGCTCACTCGATGGCAGGTGGTCAACTGCTACATGGGCCGCATCGGCCTCATCAACTCGGGCGGTTCCTCGGGTTCCAACGACCTCGCCCAGGCAGTGACGACGGCGGTGATCAACAAACGGGCCGGCGGCATGGGGATGATCTCCGGCCGCAAGGCATTCCAGAAACCCATGGCCGAGGGCGTCAAACTGCTCAACGCGATCCAGGATGTGTTTATGTGCGACGATGTGACCATCGCCTGACAATTCGTCGGACGAATTGTGGTGGCGCTCGGCGGCACTCGCGCCAACCGGACCGGGAAGGCGCGACAGACAATCATGCGACGCGGGGCCCGCGCGGGCCCCGTTTTTCGTAAAGGTATTAGGTATCAGGTATTAGCTCCAGTCGCAGGTCAGGATCGCTGACGGCGGGGTACGGTTCACTGCCCCTGCCCCTGCCCCTGCCCCTGCCGCTGCCCCTGCCGCTGCCCCTGCGGCGTGTCTCCGGGCTGCGCGCCGAGTGTGATGATCAGGGCGGTGTTGGCGAGTCGACCCAGCAAATCCCTGGGTCATCGGGATTCCGCCGTGCCGTGTTCAACGCCCGCCTCAACGAAAGCCTCATGGCCCTCCGGAAACCGAGGAGTCGCTTACACCTCACGGCTCACGACTTTCGACTCATGAAAAACCCCCGCCGAGAGGCGGGGGTGTGATCTGCGATGTCTTGGCGCGAGTGCCGCCGAGCGCCACCGCAATTCGTGCCGCCGGTCGCCGGCGGTGCGAATTGCTACATGATCGCGAAGAACGGCGCCCGCTCACCCGAGCGGATCGCGGCGCCCTTGGCCGCCACGGTCGGCAGCGCCCGGTAGCAGAAGTGGATCGCGGTCTGGACCTTGTTGTGATAGAAGGCCGCCTCGTCGTGGCCCTGAAGGAAGGTCTTGTAGGCCTTCTTGTCGTCGGTGCCGACGCCCTGTTCCTCGAGGATGGCGGCCAGCTTGCCCTTGGCCAGCATGGCCTGGTCGAGGAGAAGGTGGGCGCCGATCGCAGTGCCGACCATGTCGAGCAGCATGGGCGCGTTGAGAAGCACCATCTGAATCGCGTCCGGGCGCTTGGTGAGTTCCTTGGAGATGGTCTCGATCTGTTTGAGCGCGGCCGCGAGCATCCAGGCCGGCTCCATGAGTTCGGGGTCGGATTTGGCGGTGTTGAAGGTCTTCTCGGCGGCGCCGAGGATCTCGCGGATGGGTTTGCCGCCATTCATGGGGAGCTTTCGGGCGACGAAGTCCAACGCCTGGATACCGTTGGTGCCCTCGTAGATACAGGCGATGACCGAGTCGCGCATGTACTGCTCGGCCGGGTACTCGCAGGTGTAGCCGTAGCCACCGTAGACCTGAAGACACATGTGGGTGACCTGGACCGCCCACTCGGAGCACCACGCCTTGCAGATCGGAGTCAGAAGCTCGACATAGGACTGGTACTTCTCGGCCTCCTCGCCCTCTGAGAGGTGCGCCATGTCGAGGTAGTAGGAGGTTTGCAGGAGGATTGCCCGCATGGCCTCGACATAGGCCTTGGAAGTGAGCAGCATGCGGCGCACGTCAGGGTGCTCGATGATGGGCACCTGCGGCGCTTCGGGGTTGCGCATCTCCTTCCAGCTGCGGGATTGGAGCCGTTCATGCGCGTAGGCCTGCGCCTGCTGTTGGGTCGCCCCGGCGGCGGCGGCGCCCTGGAGGCCGACTTCGATCCTGGCGGCGTTCATCATGTGGAACATGAGTTTCATGCCGTGGCCCTCCTCGCCGAGGAGGTAGCCGGTGCAGTTGTCGTTCTGGCCGAAGACGAGGGTGCAGGTGGGCGAGCCGTGGATGCCCATCTTCTCTTCGATGTTGTTGCAGTAGACGTCGTTGGACTCGCCGAGGGTGCCGTCGGGATTGACCTTGACCTTGGGGACGATGAAGAGCGAGAGCCCTTTGGTGCCGACCGGCGCCTCCGGAGTGCGGGCCAGGACGAGGTGGATGATGTTGTCGGTGAGGTCGTGTTCGCCGGCGGTGATGAAGATCTTCTCGCCGGTGATCTGATAGCTGCCGTCGCCGTTTTTGACCGCCTTGGTCTTCGATGCGCCGACATCGGAACCAGCCTGCGCCTCGGTGAGGCACATGGTTCCCGCCCACTCACCGGAGAGAACCTTCGCCACCCAGAGCTGTTGCTGCTCTTCGGTGCCGAAACCGGCGATCATCTGGCCGACGCCGCGGGTCAGCATCAGAGTCAGCGAAAAGGCGACGTTGGAACCTGAGAAGAACTCATTGACCGACGTGCCGAGGACCTCGGGCAAACCCATGCCGCCGTATTCGGGGTCGGCCAGGAGACCGATCCAGCCGCCTTCGGTGACCGTCTGGTAGGCGCTGTGAAAACTCTCGGGGAGGGTCACCTTGCCGTCCGCCCACTGCGCACCGACCCGGTCGCCGATCTTGTTGCAGGGGGCCAGCTGCTCCTGAGCGATCTTGAGAGCCTCGTCGAGGACCATCTCGACATTCTCCAGATCCCAATCGGCAAACTTCTCGGCTTCGAGGAGTTTGGCGGTCGGCAGCCACTCGAAAAGTTGGAATTTGATGTCGCGAAGATCGACTTTATAGTCCACGAAGACCTCCAAAGGGCATGCATGAGGGAGCCCGCACGGGTGATGCGGATCGGGTCCCAGGTCAAATGAATGAACACTCATTCATTCTCTTCGAAGTGCGGCATAAAATCAAGAGAATTTTGCCGAGTTGCGGCAATTCACGCGACATGCCCCCGGATGTGGAGTCAATTCTCGTGCCGGTCCAGGAAATTTCGTACCGTGCGAAGGAGGGTGCTTCGATCGAATGGTTTCTGGATAAAACCCGTCGTGTAATCGAGTTGGTCGAAGGGACCAAGAAGGTCGTCAGTGTATCCCGATACGAAGATGATCGGTGGAGTCGGACCACGATCAATGAGCCGTTGGACGAGCTCGGGACCACCCATGAGGGGCATCACGACATCGGTGAGTATCAACCCGACCTCCGCTCCTCGATCCTCCAGGAGTTCGAGGGCCTCAACTCCGTTTCGACTCGTCAATACGGTGTATCCGGCCTCGCTGAGCATCTCCTCGGTGATGAGCGCGACAGTTTCATCGTCCTCCACCACCAGAATCGTCTCGTCGCCACCCCGCACGTGGGCCGGTTCCCTCGCGATTCTCGTCGCCGGACCGTCGACGGCGGGAAACCAGATCATCACCCTGGTCCCGACTCCGGTTTCGCTGCGGATGATCACATGCCCGCCGCTCTGTCGGACGATGCCGTAGACCATCGAGAGCCCGAGGCCGGAACCTTTCCCCAAGGGTTTAGTCGTAAAAAACGGATCGAAGGCCCGCTCGCTGATCTCGGTCTCCATTCCGACCCCGGTATCCGTCACCGCCAGCAGGGCATAACGGCCAAACGGAATCTGAAGGCCATCTATGGTTTGAGAGTCGTCGATGGTCTGTTCGGAGACGTGGAGGCTCAGGGTTCCTCCAGAAGGCATAGCGTCCCGGGCGTTGGTTGCGAGATTGATGATCACCTGCTCGATGAGCCCCGGATCAGCCTTGAACATGACCGGTTTGGCTGACGGTTCGGTGATGAGCTCGATATTCTCTCCAATGACGCGATGCAGGAGACCGTGGGCCCTCGCTGTGACCTGATTCAGGTCGAGAATCGCCGGTTGCAGAACCTGCTTCCGACTTGATGCTAAGAGTTGAGCCGTGAGGTCAGCGGCGCGCCGACCGGCCCATCCGATCTGGCGGACCGTCTCTGCGAGATCCTCGTCGTAACTCACTGCCGCGGCGAGTTTTTCCGAGTTGCCGTTGATGATCATCAGCAAGTTATTGAAATCGTGGGCGATGCCGCCGGCGAGTCTTCCCATGGCCTCCATCTTCTGCGATTGGCGAAGTTGCGATTCCAGCTGCCTGCGTTCGGTGATGTCGCGCCAAACGACGTGGAGCTTCATCTGGCCGGAGTTTGCAAGTGGGGTCAGAAGGACCTCAACTGGAAAGACCTCGCCATCGGCTCGTTTATGATCCCACTCGAAACGGTGACTCCCCCTCTCGAAAGCAATCCGGATCATCTCGTTGGCCTTTTCGTAGCTCTCGCGACCATCGGGTTGGAACGGCGGCGAAAGTTCTGAAGGGTGAGTCTCGAGGAGCTGTTGTTTGTCTTCGTACCGAAGCATGTCGACGGTGGCCTGATTGCAGTCGACAAAGGTATCGCCTTCGATGATCAAAATTGCATCGGCCGAGCTGTCGAAGAGAGATCGATAGCGATCATCCTCCTCGCGCGCCGACACCTGACTTTGCCCGGCCAGGACGGCCTCGAGTTCCTTGACCGTGGAACGGGCCTCGGCAAGCCTTCGGATAAGCGTCTCTTTGTTTTGATCTTCAGACACAGATCAAGACCCTCCGGCGATGACCTCGTCGTAGAGTCATTCGTGGCGAGAAAGGACCTTCGATATCCATCCGAATATTGGCTCCCTTTCACCATATATCAGCCTCTACAAAAAAAACCGGCCATGAGGCCGGTTTGTCGTGTTCTGATGAAATTTCGGTCCTAGCGGCGACCTCGATCGTCCCGGCGTGGCGGTCGGCCGCCTCGGCTGTCGCGCCCACCACCACCGCTGGGGCGTCCGCCGCGGAGGGGGTCGCGCTCGGGGACATCCTCACCGCGGGCGCGGGCTTCGTCCTCGAGAATGACGCGGTGCGACAGCTTGATACGGTCGTTGCCGTCGATGTCGATGATCCGCACCTTGATGGTGTCGCCCTCGTTGAGAACGTCGCGGATATCGGCGATTCGGGTCAGGGAGGTCTCGGAGATGTGCAGCAGCCCATCCTGTCCCGGAAGAATCTCGACAAAGGCGCCGTAAGGCTCGATGCGCTTGGCCACACCCTCGAATTCCTCGCCGATCTCCGGCACCTTGGTCAGGCCCATGATCATGTCGATGGCTTTCTGTGCCGCCGCCTCGTCGCTCGAAGCGATCTGCACAGTGCCGTCGTCCTCGACGTTGATCTTGGCGCCGGTCTGCTCGACGATGGAGCGGATCATCTTGCCGCCGGGGCCGATGACGTTGCGAATCTGTTCGACGTCGATCTTGATCGAGTAGATCCTCGGCGCGTAGGGCGAAACCTCGTCGCGGCCCGCGGTGATGGCCTCGGCCATTTTTCCGAGCAGGAAGAGCCGGCCTCGACGGGCCTGCTCCATGGCCTGTTCCATGATCTCCCGGCTCAGACCGGAGACCTTGATGTCCATCTGGAGGGCGGTGATGCCTTCGGTGGTGCCGGTGACCTTGAAGTCCATGTCGCCGTAGTGGTCTTCCTGACCGGCGATGTCGGTGAGCACCGCGAAACGCTTGCCATCGGAGACCAGGCCCATGGCCACACCGGCGACAGCGCTCTTGAGAGGAACGCCGGCGTCCATCATGGCCATGGAACCGCCGCAGACGGTGGCCATGGATGACGAGCCGTTGGATTCGAGGATGTCGGAGACCACACGCAGGGTGTAGGGGAAAACCTCCTGGTCCGGGATCATCTGGACCAGAGCACGCCGCGCAAGGGCGCCGTGACCGATCTCACGCCGGCCGGGTCCGCGCAGGAACCGAGCCTCGCCCACCGAGAACGGCGGGAAGTTGTAGTGCAGCATGAAGGGGTTGCGCGAGTCGCCCTCGAAGGCCTCGACGATCTGTGAATCCTGACTCGGTGCCGAGGGTGCAGGTGACGATGGCCTGGGTTTCGCCGCGGGTGAAAAGCGCCGAGCCGTGGGTGCGCGGAAGCACGCCGACCTCGCAGCTCACCGGTCGGATCTCGTCGAAGGCGCGGCCGTCGAGGCGCTTGCCTTCGTCGAGGATGGTGGCGCGGGTGATGTCCTTCACCATGGAGCCGAAGACGCTCTTGGCCCACGGCGTCTGCTCCTCGCGATCGTCTTCGGGGAGTCTCGTCGAGGGCCTTCTGGCGGACGGCCTTGATGGCGTCCTTCTGCTCGAACTTACCGAGGGTCTTCATGGCCTCGCGGAGCTCGTCGGTCCACTTGGAGCGCAGGGCGTTCTCGAACTCGTCGGTCCAGGCGTTGGACGGGGCCTCGAAGGGCACCTTGACCACGCCGCGCTCGGCGACGATCTCGCGCTGCAGGGCGATGAGTTTCTTGATCTCGGAATGGGCGAGATCGAGGGCATCGAGGATGACACTCTCGGGCAGCACCGTGGCGCCGCACTCGACCATGGCGATGGCATCCTCGGTGCCCGCGACGACGAGATCGAGCTCGCTCTCGGCAAGCTCGGCGAAGGTCGGGAAGAGGACGAACTCGCCGTTCACCCGACCGACGCGCACGCCCGCAAGCGGCGTGTCGAACGGGATGTCCTTGGCGGCCATCAGCGCCATGGAGGCGCCGGTGATGCCGAGCACGTCGGTTGAGTGCTGGGGATCGGCCGACAACACCCAGGCGATGACCTGGGTTTCACGGCGCCAGCCGTCCGGGAAAGAGCGGGCGAAGACCCCGGTCGATGACCCGGCAGGTCAGGATCTCACGCTCGGTCGGACGGCCCTCGCGTTTGAAGAAGCCGCCGGGGATCCGGCCGCCGGCATAGGCATTCTCACGGTAGTCGACGGTGAGGGGCATGAAGTCGACGCCCGGGCGAATGTCGTCCTCGACGCACGCGGTCACCAGGACCATGGTGTCGCCGAGACGGACGACGACGGAGCCGTTGGCCTGTTTCGCGATCTTGCCGAGCTCGAAAATGAGCTCCTTTCCGCCGATATCGACGGATTTCGTTGTGACGTTCATTGGGGTTTCCTATCTCAGCCGCGCAGGCCCAGGCGCTCCACGAGCTGTCTGTATCGGGTAATGTCCTTGCCCTTCAAGTACTCGAGCAGACGCCGGCGTCGGCCGACGAGCTTGAGCAGGCCACGCCTGGAATGGAAGTCCTTCTTGAAGGATTTGAAGTGCTCGGTGAGGAACTGGATGCGACGGGTCAGCAGTGCGATCTGCACCTCCGGCGACCCCGTGTCGTTGGGGTGGGTCCGGAACTCGTCAATGATTTCTGGTTTCTGGGCGTCAAAGTGACTCATATCGATTCTCCACTATCCTCCGGTGGCGAGGAGGCTCAGGTACGTTAGCAGGAAGTTCTTTCTCTGGCAATTCTCGCGACCTTATTTATCAGCGCCCTCGGCCGTGGCTTCGGTCCTCCGCGAGGACCATTGCCGGTTGAATATTCAAGGTTCGACCTCGCGCCAGGACCGACTTGACGGTGCCGATCCCGATCAGAGCCCCGGTCGGCCCGCGAATCACCACCTGGTCTTCGGTCTCGATCGATCTCGGAACCGGATCGGAAGACCACCACGTCCTGGCCGTGGATGAATCGGTCGACCGCAGCGGCGTTGACCGTGAGTGTCGGGGAAGGGGAGGAGGACCTTGTCGAGTGGAATCCAGGCCTCGGAATCGAGGATCTCTGCCGGATCGCGGGCCTCGTCCAGTGCCTTCTGGGGAAGCGCGCTCTCGATGTCGTACGGTCCGATGGCGAGTCGGCACAGATGGTGAAGATAGCCTCCGCAGCCGAGAACGCCGCCGATGTCATGTGCGAGGGACCGAACATAGAAGCCTGTGGATGTCTTGACGGTGAGATCGATTTCCTTGTTCTCGCGTCGACCGCAGGGAGAGATCGTGGACCGTGACCGACTTGGGTTCGATCTCGACCGTCTGACCACTCCGTGCCAGTTCGTAGAGTTTCTTGCCATCGACCTTTTTGGCCGAGTACGGCGGCGGGACCTGGTCAAAGGTGCCGCTGAACTGCTGTTCGAGACCCGCCAGGACCTCGCGATCGCAGGATGGGACCTCGCCGCGTGGTTCGGTTTCCTCGCCCTCGCGATCGTAGGTGGTCGTGGCGAACCCGAGTCGGACCACGCCGCGGTAGGTCTTGGGCCAACCGAGCAGGTATTGCTGCAGTCGGGTGGCGTGGCCGACGCACAGCAGCAGCAGCCCTTCCGCCATGGGATCGAGGGTGCCGGTGTGACCGATCCGGCGTTCTTTGAGCGCTCGGCGCGCCTTGTCGACGACGTCGTGCGATGTCGGTCCGGTCTCTTTGACGATCGGCAGCAGACCGGAGAAGCGGGGCGGGCGCCGTTGGCTCATCCATGACCTCCGAGGAGCTCGGTGAGGCTGGTTTCGAGCATGTCTCTGGCGGTCTCGAGATCGGCCTCGATGGTGCAGCCTGCGGCATTGGTGTGGCCGCCGCCGCCGAACGAGGCCGCGACGCTGTCTGACATCGACCTCGCCGCGCGAGCGAAGGCTCACCTTGACGATGCCGGGCTCCCACTGCTTGCAGAAGACCACCGCCTCGACGCCGGCGATGGCGCGGGGGATGTTGATGATCTCTTCGGTGTCGGTCGGCGTCGGCGCCGGCGCGCGCGAATGCCGCTTCGTCGACGGCGAGGCTGGCGAGTCGGCCGTCACAGCCGAAGCGCAGGGTCTTCAGAGCCTCGCCGAGGAGTCTGACCGAGGCCTCGGTCCGTCCGTCGTGCACCCATTCCGCGATGGTCGGCGGCTCGGCGCCTCGCTCGACCATCTCGGCGGCGGCGCGAAAGGCGCGCGGTCGCGCGTTGGAGTAGCGAAAATCGCCGGTGTCGGTGACGAGAGCAACATAGGTGTTGGTGGCGGCGTCCACCGACGGCGCCACTCCGGCGGCCTTGAACATCGTCCAGACCATCTCACCGACGGCGGGGGCCTCCTCGTCGAGATAGTTGACCTCGCCGTAGGCCGGGTTGGCCATGTGGTGGTCGATGTTGAGGATCGGCGACCGAGTCGAGCCCGTCGAAACCGGCACGGTCGAGATCGGGACACTCCACGGTGACGACCAGGTCGTACCCGTGAGGAAAATCCTCGGGGAGGTCGTCGGCCACGATCACGGCCGCCACTCCCGGTAGCTCGCTCAAGGTGGCCGGAGCCGGATCACGGTTGACGATCACCGATTCGATACCGAAGGAAGCCGGCGAGTTCGGCGAGAGCGAGTTCGGAGCCGATGGCGTCACCGTCAGGGTTGCGGTGTGATGTCAGAAGCACACGGTGGGCGCGGCGGAGTCGCTCGACAGCGAGGTGCGGGTCGTTGCCGGTCGGGGTCACTGCTGCTCTCCCTCGCCGCCCTGCCGGGTTCGTCCGGGGGCAGGATGCCGTCGTCGTGAAGTTTCTTGAAGACCCGTTCCATGTGGTCGCCATACTCGTAGCTGGCGTCACGGAAGAACTCGAGTGACGGAACCGTTCGCAGCCGCATGGTCCGGCCGAGCTCCCGGCGCATGAATGGGTTGGCCGCGGCGAATCCGTCGCCCGGCCTGGCGCACGCGTTCGTCATCGCCGATCACCGAGAAGTAGATCCGGGCGTGCGAGCGGTCGGCGGAGAGGCGAACGACGGAGACCGTGACTCCGGCGAGCCGTGGGTCGTTGACCTCGTGCTGCAGCAGCTCCGCCAGGACCGCACGCATCTCCCCCTCGAGCCGTGCGTTGCGGTTGAATGTGTTGCTCACGATCCCTCGTCCTTCCGTTCGGTCCGGGCGACAGCCTCAGACCTGGATCATCTCGACGTCCCAGTCGAGGATATGGCCGCTCCAGTTTCGATCGATGGTGTCCGAGACCCGTTGCAGCCGTGCTTCGAGGTCCACCACGTCGGTCGAGACCGCGCAGATGGCGAATTCGGCTCGTTGATGGAGGTTCTGGTGGTCGGTCTCCAGAACCATGACCTGGTGGCGGCTGCGAAGCCGTTCCACGAGGGAACGAGTGTGGCTCCGCTTCGTCCTTGAGGCTTCGCGCCTCCGGGATGTGGAGACCGAGCCGTGCGACACCGATGTAGATGTTCCTCATGTTCTTCGAGAATCGTCGCGGTTTCAGGATCGTCCGGCGTTCCCGCCGCGATCGTGCATTGTTGTCTGAGAGTTGTTCGGCGCCCGTCGTGCGGGGCATCACAGCTCGGGCGTCACCTCCACCATCTTGAAGGCCTCGATGACGTCGCCTTCCTTGATGTCGTTGTAGCGAGCGAGGCCGATGCCGCAGTCAAAGCCCTGGCGGACCTCGCTGGCGTCGTCCTTGAAGCGTCGCAGCGAGGCCAGCTCGCCCTCGTAGACCACGACGTTGTCGCGGAGGAGTCGCGCCTTGGCGCTGCGGGTGATGACGCCGTCGATGACGTGGCAGCCGGCGATGGCGCCGATCTTCGGAACCCGGAAGATCTCGCGAACCTCGGCGTGACCGAGCTCTTCCTCCTTGAAGATCGGATCGAGCAGCCCGACCATCGCCTTCCTGACGTCGTCCACGAGATCGTAGATCACGGTGTAGAGGCGGACATCGACCTGCTCGGTCTCGGCCAACTCGCGGGCGGTTCGCTCGGGACGAACGGCAAAACCGATGATGATGGCGTTGGAGGCCGAGGCGAGCATCACGTCGTTCGTGGTGATGGCCCCGACCGATCCGTGCAGGACATTGATGGTCACCTTTTCGGTGCCCAGCGAGCCGAGGGTCTCCCGCAGCACCTCGACCGAGCCCTGGACATCGGCCTTGATGACGATGTTGAGTTCCTTGGTCTCCGATTCGGCGATGGTCTCGAAGAGGTTCTCGAGGGTCGCCTTTCGGGTTCCCATGAGACCCTCTTCCTTGTCGCGTTGGCTGCGGAAGGACGAGACCTCGATGGCCTTGGCCTCGTCGTCGGTTCCCTGGAGAATATCGCCCGCCGCCGGCACATCCTCGAATCCCGTCACCTCCACGGGTGATGACGGACCGACGCTGTCGACGCGGCTGCCGCTGTCGTCGGTGAGTGCGCGGACACGACCGAAGGTGGAACCGCAGAAGAAATGATCACCGATCGCCAGGTCGCCCTGCTGGACGAGAACCGTGGCGACGATGCCGCGGCCCTTGTCCTTGCGGGCCTCGAGAACCACACCGCGCGCGGATCCTTGTTCGGCCGCCTTGAGTTCTTTCATCTCGGCGACCAGAAGGATGATGTCGAGGAGATCGGAGATGCCGGTCCCGGTCTTGGCCGAAACCGCAACCGACGGCACCTCGCCGCCCCACGACTCGACCAGCACTTCCTGTTCGGCGAGCTGCTGGAGAACGCGGTCCGGATTGGCGTTGGCCTTGTCGATCTTGTTGACCGCCACGATCAGGGGCACGTTGCCGGCCCGCGCGTGGTTGATGGCCTCTCTGGTCTGGGGCATGACGCCGTCATCCGCCGCGACCACGAGGACCACGATGTCGGTGACCTGCGCGCCTCGGGCGCGCATCTGGGTGAAGGCCTCGTGGCCCGGTGTGTCGATGAAGACCACGGTGCGGCCGTCGGATGCCTCGATTCGAGAGGCGCCGATGTGCTGGGTGATGCCGCCGGCTTCGCCTTCGGCAACGCGGGTCGAACGGATGGCGTCGAGCAGCGAGGTCTTGCCGTGGTCGACATGACCCATGACCGTCACCACCGGCGGCCGAGCAATCTGCGATCGGAGATCCTCTTCGGACTCCTCGCGCTCGAAATCGATGAGCTCCTCGGCGGTGGCCACCATGGCGTCGATCTCGAGGTCGGCGCAGATCTCCTCGGCCAGCTCGTGCGGCAGAGCCTGGTTGGTCGTGACCATCACGCCCTTTTGGATCAGCAGTCCGAGAAGGTCCTTGGCGGTGATGTTGAGCTTTTCGGCAAGCTCTCTCGCCGTGACCATCTCCGACAGGAGGATCGGCCCCTCGGGTTTCTCTCCGTCCTTGAACTGAAGAACGCGGGTCGGCCTCGGCGCCGGACGACGCTCGGTGTCGCGCGGCTGTTGCCGACGCCCTTTCTTTCCCATCCTGCCGCCGGTGGGCCGGAGCCGCCGGCCTGGGTGAAGTGGCGCCTTCCTGCTGGCCTTTGAGCTTCTGCTCTTCGAATTTGTTGAGAAGTTCGCGGATCTCCTGCGCGTCGGCGGCGGACTTGGCCTTTTTCCCGCTCCCCTTCTTCTCGGCCTTGCGGGCGATCTCGGCTTCTTTTTGTGCCTTGAGCCGTTGCCGAATCTCGTCCGGCGACAACTCGCGAAGGGTCTTCTCGAGAGGCGTCTTGGCGCGTCCCGGGCGGACTCGTTGCGGGGGTTCCTCTTCGCCCTCGGCTCGCCGGGCGGTGAGTTCCTCCTCGGTGATCTCCACGTCGGAGGCGAGTTCCTTATCGAGTTCGTCCGATTCCTCGATACCCTCGTCGTCGGAGGCTTCGATGACGATCTTCGTCATCGGCGGTCTCAGGCGACGACGGCGATCTCGGTGGATTCGGCAGTCTCTGCGAGCGACACATCGGGGGCCTGGGCGGCCTCGGCCGCCTCTTCGGTGTCGAGTTCTTCGATGGTGGCGACACCGGCTGACTCGAGTTCGGCGATCTCGGCCGGCGCGGCGGGTTCTTTCGGGGCTCGGACTTCGAGGATTTCCTTGTCGGTCTTGACGACCTGGCGCCGGCGGCGCTTGACCATACGGTCGCGCGCAGTGGTGACGCTGGTGTCCTCGATCTGTTTTTCGGCTCGGACGATGACTTCGCGAGGGCGGCGCTGCAGCGTTTCGCCGGTGATGATCGAACGCACCGTCGACAGATCGAGGGTGTCTTCCTCGCCTGCGACGCTGACGCCGATGGACCGGAGCTTGAAGATCAGCTCCTTGGCCGTGATGCCCATGGTGTGGGCCAGGTCTACGACTCGAAGTTGCTGCATCGTTACTCCTCCGCACCGAGCGAATCAGCGATCTCGGCGAGGGCCTCATCACGGGTTTCCTGGGCCATGTCCAACATCTTCTGCGCGGTCACCGGGCCGATGCCGGGGATCGACGACAACTCGTCCTGGGTCTTTGCCAAAATGTCCTGGATGGTGTGAATGCCGTGGCCTTCCAAGCGCTCGCGAAGGCGATCGGTGAGGCCGGGCAGTTCATCGAGTGGGATGAGTTCGTCGTAGACGATTTCGTGGGCTGGTTTCGTGACCTCGGGCATCTCATCCCCCTCGGTCATCCCCTCCATTTCGCGGAGCATGGAGGCGAGGGCCGAGGCGAGTTCGTCCTTGACCGCATCCTCGGATTTGATCTCGATTCGGGAACCGAGCAGCCGTGACGCCAGACGGACGTTCTGGCCTCGTCTTGCCGATGGCGAGGGAAAGCTGTTCTGAACCGACGATGACGTCGAGAACGGTTTCCCGCCCTTCCTGGATCATCGGCATTGCCGTCCTCATCGAGCATCTTGTCGCCGTTCTCGTCGCGGACGATGATCTTGATCGGCTCTTCGCGGACCGCGACCCGATTGATCTTGGCCGGGGCGAGGGCGTTCTGGGCGAAGGTCACCAAATCCGAGTTCCACGGAATGATGTCGATCTTCTCGCCCTTGAGCTCGCGCGTGATGGCCTGGACTCGGGCGCCCTTGAGTCCGACGCAGGCGCCGACCGGATCGACATCGCGGTCCTTAGAGGACACCGCCACTTTGGCCCGTTCGCCCGGTTCGCGGACACAGAGCTTGATGATGACGGTGCCGTCGTAGATTTCCGGCACTTCCATCTCGAGGAGTTTTTCGAGCAGGGTGGGGTCGGTTCGGGACATGACCACCTGGGGCCGGCTGGCGTCCATGGTGACTTCGACCACGACGGCTCGGACGCGGTCACCCTGGGTGTAGCGCTCGTGCCGGACCTGGTGGTTGCGTGGGATGACGCCTTCGGTGTCGCCGAGTTCGATGATGATGGCCCCGCGGTCGATCCGCTTGACGATTCCGTTGATCATCTCGCCGACGCGTTCCGAGTAGTTGCGGTGGACGACCGCCCGTTCGGCCTCGCGGACGCGCTGGAACAGGACCTGCCGCGCCGACTGGGCGGCGATTCTGCCGAGGGACGAGGTGTCCAATGCCTCGAGCTTGATGATCCCACCGATTTCGATTTCCGGATCGAGAGCCCGGCCCTCCTCGAGGGTCAGCTCGATCTCGGGGTCTTCGACCTCTTCGACGACCATGCGTATCCGCCACGACTCGACCTCGCCGGTCTCGGGATCGATCTCGGTGTGGACGCCGCGGTCTTTGTACTGTTTGCGCGCCGCCGACGAGATCGCCTCGGCGATGGCATCGACCAGTTTGTCGGCTTCGATGTCCCGCTCCGCCGCGAGCTGTCCTACGAGGGTTTTGATGTCCAGCTTCATTGCCGGTTCTTCCCTTCCTTCATGATCGCGTCCCAGTCGACATCGAGGCGCGCTTCGAAAACCTGTTCGAGGGGTAACGATATCGGTTCACAACCCTCGTCCTGAACCTGGACCATCCCGTCACCGATGCCGAGCATCTTGCCGATCACCACCCGGTGTTCACGAAAGCCGGGCTTCATCTTCAACTTGACCCGGCGGCCGGAAAACCGCGTGTAGTCATCCTCGGAGTAGAGCTTCCGGTCGAGCCCCGGCGAGCTCACCTCGAGGGTGTAGGTGTGGCCGATCGGGTCATCCACATCGAGCAGGGCCGAAGCCTGGCGCGACACCGCGGAACACTGATCCAGCGTCACCCCGTCGGGTCCGTCGACGACCAGACGAAGCACCGCCTTCGGCCCGCTCCCCACCATCTCGGCGGCGAGCAGCTCGAGCCCCTCATCCGCCGCGATCGCGGCGATTCGATCGAAGGTTTGCTGGTCCAGATTCAAAGCTCCAACCCCTCTTTGCTCCATTAAAAAAGTGGGCCAATGGCCCACTTTCCAACGAAAGCAGCGGCGTAGTTCTACCATAAAAACACTCGGAAGGCAAGCCGCATTCCGGATGGCGGGGATCCGGTGTGAGAGCTACAATTATTGAGAATGTGGATCTTACGCGAGATCGAAGAGCGCGGGGGCGAGGTCGATTTTCGCGAGTTCATGGAGCTCGCCCTGTACCATCCGGAACACGGATACTACACCTCGGAGACGATGCCGTGGGGCCGGGACGGTGATTACCTCACCGCGCCCACCGCGTCCGCTGGTACGGAGCTGACCTGGGCGGGGTTCCTGAGCAGAGCTCGTCGGGGATCGCGAGCGCCGGTTTCGCCTGGTGGATCTCGCCGGCGGTGACGGTTCGTTTGTCGCTGCGGTCCTCGACGGGATGGGCGCCGACGCCGCCCGGTGTCCTGACCGCGAGCGATGGTGGTGGATCGTTCTGCGGCCATGCGGGAGCGCGCCGGAAGCCGGCTCGCCGAGGGCGCGGTCGATGTGGAGATCAGCGCCGCGATGAGGCGGCGACGCGACCGGCCCATCGGTCATCCACGCCTCCGAACTCTACGACGCCATGCCGGTCCATCGAGTCGAACAGACGCCGGCGGGTCTGATGGAAATGACCGTTGCGGTGGAGGACGGAGCGGCTCGTGTGGCGGCGCCGGCCGGCAGGCCACGAGCTCGTTCGGTATTTCGCCGGACACGGCGTCGCGTTGGTCGATGGACAGATCGCCGAGGTCAACCTCGCGGCCGAGCAGTTCCACCGCGACGTCGCTCGAGGCGGCCGGCGAGGGCATCGTCGCTGGTCCTCGACTACGGCTACGAGGCGCGCTCGGCTCTACGACCCCCGGGGACGGCGGCACGGGTCGCTGGTGAGCTACCGGCGGCACCGGTTCGGGCGGGATCTCCTCGATGCGCCCGGAGAGCAGGACTTGACGGCCCATGTCAACTGGGACGATCTGCGGCGGGCGGCGGCGACGTGTGGTTGGGAGGAGATCGGGCTGCATGCCGTTGGCGGAGTTCCTCGTTCGGGCCGGGATCGGCAGACGCGCTCGACGAGGCCGGCTTCGGTATGGAGGCCGATCTCGACGCCGAGACCGTGACTGCACGACAGGAGATCAAGCGGCTCCTCGATCCCGAGGGCATGGGGTCGGATCTCAAGGTGCTGGTGCAGGGGAAGGGCGAGCTTGGCCGGATCGCCGGCGAGATTCTCTCCCGGGAGGTTTGAACTTCCTTGGGTCGTGGGGCCCGGGTCGGTTACTGTTCGCTGCCGCTGCCGCTGCCGCTGCCGCTGCCGCTGATTCCCGGATCCCCGGCCTTCTGGTCCGCTGCTTCGGCGGCCCAGCGTCGCCCCATCGGCGTGGTCGCGTCGGGTGGTGGCTTGGAAGGGTCTGCGACCACGCCGATCGGTGCGCCGGCGGCCTCCTTCAGAGCCGGGAGAACCAGGCAGTCGGCGCGCCTCCCGGGAGAGCCCGGTAGTCGGCAATTGTGCGCAAGGTACCGCGTGGCCGGAAGGTCAATTGCGGCACAATGCCGTACCCGGCACGCCCGAGGGTGGACGCGGTCCCGCGTATCCGGTGCGGCCTCGGTCGCGGTTCCTGCCGCTGTCGCTGCCCCTGCCATCGCCTCTGCCGCTGGCACGGCCTCGGCCGGCTGGCCGCGGCGGCTCAGTCCTCGATCTCTCCGCGCAGCTCGTCGAGCAGTGCGTTCACGCTCGGGACGAGTTCGGCGATGGGTGTCGGCCTTCGTTCGCCGTCGCGGCGCAGGCTGAGCTCGACCTCGCCCGAATCGAGACCCCGTTTGCCGACCACGATGCGAACCGGGAATCCGATGAGGTCCATATCGT
Source organism: uncultured Acidobacteriota bacterium (assembly GCA_963704125.1). GTDB lineage: Bacteria > Acidobacteriota > Thermoanaerobaculia > Thermoanaerobaculales > Sulfomarinibacteraceae > JAHECW01. The sequence continues at coordinate 597,719 of CAVPHA010000021.1, forward strand.
TGAACTTGACCCCGGGGCGCTCCGGCCGATCGTCGAAGAGGACGTCGATGCCCGCCTCGATGAGCTTGCCGTAGAGCTCTTCGGCGGCTTCGACAACGTCTTCCTTGTCCGAATTGAGCAACACCAGAACCACCTCGTAGGGCGCCAGCGGCAATGGCCAGACAATGCCCTTGTCGTCGTGGTTCTGCTCGATGGCGGCGGCCATGGTCCGGCTCACACCGAGGCCATAACAGCCCATGATCATGAGCTGCTCCTCGCCTTGGGCGTCGAGGAAGGTGCAGCGCATGGCCTTGGAGTATTTGGTCCCGAGCTTGAAGACGTGGCCGACCTCGATGCCGCGGTTCTCGATGAGGGTTCCCTGGCACCGCGGGCAGGGGTCGCCGGTCTTCGCGAGACGGAGGTTGACGATCTGATCGGGAGTGAAGTCGCGATTGGGAACCACCCCGACGACATGGGTGTGGTCTTTGTTGGCGCCGGTTGCGGCGACATCGAGCTCCATCACCGATGGGTCGGCCACGAGCCTGATGCCGGTCAGACCAACGGGTCCGGAAAACCCGAGTGGGCCGCCGGTGATCTCGAGGATCTTCTTCTCGGAGGCGAGCTGGAGGATGGCGGCAGCCGAGAGCGTTCTTGAGCTTGATCTCGTTGACCTCGTGATCGCCTCTGATGAGGACGGCAACGAAGTCCTCATCGGTTTCGAAGATGAGGGTCTTCACCAGGTGCGCCGGCGCGATACCGAGAAACTGGGAAACCTCTTCGATGGTCCGCTGATCCGGGGTGTCGAGCTCACGGGGGGCGTCGGGACGGTCGAGGGGCCAGGGCGGAGCCGGTTCCAGGGCGCCGGTCTCGGCCTTCTCCACGTTGGCGCCGTAGTGGCACTCGGGGCAGGACAGGATCGCATCCTCGCCGGTTTCGGCGAGCACCATGAACTCGTGCGACTCGGAGCCGCCGATGTTGCCGGTGTCGGCCTCGACCTGGGTGTAACGGAGGCCGCAGCGGGAAAAGACCCGCCGGTAGGCCCGCTCCATGGCGCGGTAGGCGAGATCGAGATCCTCGGCGTCGGCGTGGAAGGTGTAGGCGTCCTTCATCAAAAACTCACGGCCCCGCATGAGGCCGAATCGGGGTCGGATCTCGTCGCGGAACTTGGTCTGGATCTGGAACATATTGACCGGCAACTGTTTGTACGAGGTCACGGTTCCCCGGACGATGTCGGTGATGATCTCCTCGTGGGTCGGACCGAAGCAGAACTCACGGTCGTGCCGATCCTTGATCCGCAGCAGCTCGGGGCCGTACTCGGCCCAGCGCCCCGAATCCTGCCAGAGCTCGGCCGGCTGGACCGCGGGCATGGTCAACTCGGCGGAACCGGCGTCGGCCATCTCCTCGCGAACGATCGCCGAGAGCTTGGCCAGCGAGCGAGTCGCCAGGGGGAGGTAGTTGTAGATCCCGGCCGCCACCTTGGCGATAAAACCGGCCCGCACCATCAGACGGTGAGAGACGACCTCCGCATCTGACGGGGTCCTGGCGAAGGGTGTGGATGAAGTTCTGGCTCCAGCGCATGCGTTGCTCCTCGTGGATCCTACCCGGTCAGCGTCGCGCGAGGTCTCGCGCGAGGCCCGACAGGCGACGGACATGGGTCAATAACTCGTGGTCGATGCCGGTCTCAAAGACCGGTCCGGTCGTCGTCGGTGCGTGGCCGCCGAGATCGAGAGCGGCCGCAAAGGCCTCTCCGACGGGCCGCGGGCTGACAATCTGACGCGATTCGGTGGCCCGCTCGAGATAACTGTGGGCCTCGGACAGGCGGCCGCGCCGCAGCGCGATAGCGGCAAGGGCGGCCAGGGGATAGCTGCGGAGCTCCCTCGGGGTGGTCTCCAGCGCCTCGCGCGCCAGGGCGCGGGCCCGGCCGAGGTCGCCATCGAGCTCGGATTCCACCAGCGCGAGTTCATACGCCGCGATGCCGCGACTGAAATCATCGGTTCCTTCGCGATAAATGGCGTTGGCGACTCGCCGCATTGCCCGTGGCCTTCCGGCCAGACGCAGGGATTCGAGCAGCGCCGCGGTGGCGGCGGCGGCACAGGCCGACCCGGCGGGTCGGTCATCGAGCACCTGTCGGGCTAGAGCCACGGCGCGTCGGGTTCGACCGAGCGTCGAGGCGAGGAGAGCCGCGGTGGCGTGCAACGCGGGTTCCTCCGGCGCCTCACGTCCCGCCGCCTCATAGAGATCGAGGGCCCGCTCGCTCTGACCGACGGCCAGGGCGCGGTCGGCGCGCTCCACCAGTCGCGTCGCGCCGATGGAGAGGGTCTTCGGCGGTTGGTCCGCGAGCAAGCGAACGGTTTCGCGATAACGTAAGCGGTGGGGATCCAAGCTCTCGAGGCGTCTGAACGTCGCGAGGGCGAGCTTGATCCAACCCCGATGGAGGTAGGCGGCGCCGAGGCGGTCGATGGCCTCTTCGAATCCGGGGTCGAGCTCGATCGCCCGCTTGAAAGCTGTGATGGCTCGACCGCTCTCACCGAGTTGGAGACGGCAGCTGCCGAGAAGATAGAGCGCCTGCGGAAACTCCTCGCGGGCAATGCTGGCTTCGAGGTGGTGGATGGCTTTGTGGTGGTTGCTTCGCCGCAGTTCGATGCCGCCGAGGGCAAAATCGGGGAGAAACGACTCGGGCACCATGGTCCGCGCCCGTTCGAGGGCGTCGCGAGCCTGGTCCCAGTGGCGGAGGTCCGCCGCCGAGTTGCCGAGATAGACCAGGGTTTCGAAGTGGGGGCCTCTGAGCTCGAGGACCTGCCGGAACGCGGATTCGGCGATCTCGGACTCGCCGGTTGAGAACGCCGCTTCACCGATGAAGCTCCAGAGCTCATCGTTGCGTGGGTCGGATTTTCCGAGCTCGGCGAGGACGTCGTGCACGGCGGTGATGTCGCCCTCGAGGAGTGCGGGTTCGAGGTCCATGAGCTTGCGGGAAAACTCCTCCGTGGCATGGCCCTCGTGTCGGGCGTGGGACATGATTCGGCCTGCCCTCGCGTGGAGCCGGCGCGCGAGATCGCGCGCCGTGAGCTCGCGGTTCGCCGTTCGCTCCCAACCGTCGGCGATCTCGGTTCGGGTGACGACCCCCTCCTCTTCGAGAAGATTTGCGATGTTCTCGACCCCGGCATGGGCGACCGCCAGACTGTGCTCCAGGTGGCCCAGCCTCTCAGCGAAGGTCGAGACCGTCGAGCCGACCTTCCGGATGGCTTCTTCCAGGGAGGTGATCCTCTCCAGAAGATGCTCGTCGAGCTGCTCCTGGGCCTCGAAGAGGATCTCGTCGTCCGCCTCGATCTCGGCCAGCTGGACCCCAGACACGACCAGCAGGAGGTGTCCGCAGCTCCGGCAGTGTTCGAGACCGTCGGGGTTGGCGACGCCGCAGAGCTGACACAGCACCGTTTCAGTCCTCCGGGTAGGTGTAGAAGCCGCGACCCGATTTTCGCCCGAGGCGGCCCGCATCCACCATGCGGATGAGCAGCGGGCAGGGGCGGTACTTGGGGTCGCCGAACTCACGGTGCAGGGTCCGCATGACCGAAAGACAGTTGTCGAGTCCGATGAGGTCGGCCAGGGCGAGCGGTCCCATGGGATGGTTCATGCCGAGGGTCATGATCTCGTCCACCGCCTGCGGTTCGGCGACACTCTCGGCGACCGCGAAGATCGCCTCGTTGATCATCGGCATGAGCAGGCGGTTGGAGACGAATCCGGGGTGATCGGCGCATTCGACGGGAATCTTGCCCATGCTGCGGGCGACCGCGTTGACGACCTCGACGGTCTCAGCCGAGGTGTCGAGACCGCGAATCACCTCGACCAAGCGCATCATCGGCGCCGGATTCATGAAGTGCATGCCGATGACGCGGTCCGGCCGACCGGCGGCCGTTCCGAGCCGAGTAATGGAGATCCCCGATGTGTTGGAGGCCAGGATGGTCGACGCCGGACAGGTCTCGCCGAGCTGGCGGAAGATCTCGGCCTTGATGTCCAGCCGTTCCTCGGCTGACTCCACGACCATCTCGCACGCTGCGTGGTCCTTGACATGGGTGCTCGTGCTGATCCGACCGAGAATCGGGTCACGCTGGGCCGCCTCCACCGCGCCGCGGCGGATCTGCCGATCGAGGTTGCGGGTGACGGACGCCAGCCCCTGGTCGAGGATCTCGGCATCGATGTCGGTGATGACCACGTCGAACCCGGCGAGGGCGGCGACGTGGGCGATGCCACAGCCCATCTGACCGGCCCCGACGATGCCGATGGTCCGGATGTCCATTGCTTCCTCCCAATCGCGGCCTGGGACGATCGGCCGATCACCCCGTTCCTCGACGTCGGATGGGCCGCTCAGACCGTGTCCCGGTGGTGCGATCTCTCAAAGAAGAGCGTCGAGCTTCGCCTTGATGTTGTTCTTGTCCGCGACGTTGCCGACGATTTTGTCTGCGATCTGGCCGTCCTTGATCAGAAACAGAGTCGGGATGGCCTGAATCCCGTACTTCATGGCAGTGTCGCGATTGCTGTCGACGTCGAGCTTGCCGACCACCGCCCGCCCGTCGTACTCAAGCGGCGAGTTCCTCGACGATGGGGGCCACGGCCCGACACGGGCCGCACCATACCGCCCAGAAATCGACCAGGACCGGTTTGGCTGAGTTGAGCACAGTGGTCTCGAAATTCGCGTCGGTGAATTCTACTGCTTTTCCTGCCATCGAGTTCGGCCTCCCAGGTGTTCGTCGGCGTTGATCGCCGAGGCGGCAACATAGTACTACACGATTGGGCGGCGGTGAGGAGGTTAGAGTGAGTCAGCTCGTGTGAGGAGCGAGCTGTGAAGAGCGACGATGTGAGGTGCATCGCTCGCTTGAAACCGAGCCGCCAGACCTGAGTCAATTCCTGACCTTCAACCTCTGACTTCTGACTTCAACCTTCACTTTCACGTCTAACCTTCACTTCAACTCCTCACCCCCACCCCGAGATCTTCAGCATCAGTCCGCGACCTTGTCGCCATAGGCGATGGCGTAGTTCTGACCGCGGTCCTCGGGAAAAATCTGGGCCATGGAGCAAAGGTAGAGCCCGGGGACCGAGGTCCGCATCCGGGGAATCTGCTCGCGGTACCCGGTGGTGACCACCGGTTGAGCGTAGTCGGCCCGGAAGTGATGGCTAGCCTTGATCCACGATGCGTCGAAATTCGGGTTGATCCGCTGCAGATAGGGGAGGTAGGTTCGGATGATCTTCGATTTCGGCGCGCCGTAGAGCTCGTGGTCGGTGTAGAGGTAGTTGGAGATGTAGAGCACCGTCCGACCGCCATAGCGCGCGGCGGGGATGTAGTTGGTGTGTTCGATGAGGCCGCCGAAGGGCATCTCGGGATCGGCGATGTTGAGCCAGTAGTAGGGCGTCAGTGACTGCTCGAGCTCGAGGATGGTGCAGATCGCACCGGTGGCCCTGAGTCGGGTCAGTGCGTCTCGTTCATCGCCGGCGAGCAGGTGACCCGCCACCGCGAGGTGATCGGGGACCGGCGCCGCCACCAGGACCCTCGAGGCGTGGTGCGACCCGCGCCGCGTGACGATGGAAAAGCCCATCGCCCTCGGTTTCGAGGCGATGGACCTCCTCGGTGAGATGGAAGCGTGCCCCCTGCGGCCTCGATCTTCGCCACCAGGACCTCGACAAGACGAATAAAGGAACCACGCATATAACCGAGGCACTCGCCCATCCCGGATCGTGACCGGGAGCGTCCCCTGAGTGAGATCTTGCGCCACAACCAGACCATGGCGACCCGTTCGGCATCATCGGCGAACTTCTGGTAGAGCAGCGGGCCCCACACCGCCTTCCAGGTTCGTTCTCCCTGGTGGCGCCGAATCCAGTCGGCGGCGGTCAGGTTCTCGAACGGTCGCGGGTCGGTTTGTCGTTGCAGCCAGAGGGTGGACAGGGCAAACCTGATTTTGTCGATGAGACGCATGGGTCCGAAAGCCAGCAACGAAGACGGGGTGCCGAAGTCCCACAACCGGCCCTCGGCCCAGATCCCCATCTTCGACGGCAGCCACTCGATCTCGCCGCCGAGGCCGAGCTCTTCGGCCATGGCGATGTAGGCGGTGTCGGTGGTGAAGATGTGGTGGTAGAAGGCCTCCAGAGGCTCGCCTCCGACGTCGAGGGCGCGGGCGAGCCCCCCGGACGTGGATAGCGTTCGAAGACCCGGACCCGATATCCTGCATGGGTCAGCCGGAGCGCGGCGGTCAGACCGGCGAGACCCGCTCCAACGATTGCGATTTCGTTCATGACTCAACGCTATCCGAGCATCGCGGTTCCGTCAAAACAGGCAGGCGCCTTTTACGCCTGCTATTTCGGTGTGCTCGGGGTGATGTTGCCGTTCCTCGGTCCTTTCCTCGCCGCACGCGGGCTTGGGGCGGTGGCCATCGGGCTCGTGACGGCGGCGTTTTCGCTCGCCAAGCTCGGCTACGCTCCGTTTCTCGCGCGCTGGGTCGACCGAGGCCGGTGGTTTCCCGGTCTGCTCAGCGTCCACATGGCCGTCGCCGTCGCGGCCGGGGTCGTCGTCATCCGGGCAACCGACACCTGGGTCCTCGGGCTGGCGTTCCTGGTGATGGGTCTTGGTTATGGCACGATCCTCCCACTCGTCGAAGCGGCGGTTCTGGAACGCCCACCGCTGCGAGGGTACGGGTTCGTGCGGTGGTGGGGATCGGCGGGGTTCATCGCCGGCGCCGCGGTGTCGGCTCTCGTTCTTGGTGGAGGTCGGCTCGGTCTGTTTCCGTCGGCGTTGTTGGTTTCGTTGGTTGTCCTCGGCCTCATCGCCCTCGCCCTCGAGAACGAAGCTCGACCCCTGCGGACCGTCGGGTCGGGCGCCTGGGTCAAGGGCGAGGTATGGACCGTTCTCGTCATTCTGACCCTGCAGCAGGTTTCGCACGGACCCTATTACGCCTTTTTCTCGATCCACCTCGCCAAGCACGGTTTCGGCACCGGCGTTGTAGCCGGCCTCTGGTCGATCGCGGTCCTCGCCGAGCTCGTGGCCTTCGTCACTGGAGCGAGTCTCCAGCGTCGGTTCTCTCTGCGGGCCCTGCTCGGCCTCGCCCTCGGCCTCACCCCCCTGCGCTGGCTTCTGCTGGCTCTGCCGCCGACCGCGCCCCTGCTCGTGGTCGCACAGCTCGGCCACGCCGTCACGTTTGCCGTGGTGCACCTCGCCGGGGTCCAACTGGTCCAGCAGATGGTCCCCGATGGCGCGCGCCGCAACGCGCAGGCGTTGTATTCGGGGCTGTGCTTCGGTCTCGGGATCGTCCTCGGTACCGCCGCCGCCGGTCCGCTCTATGCCGCCGTGGGCGGGTCGGGTTCGTTCCTCGTGGCCGCGGGGTTTTCGGCGGTCGTGGCGGTGGCGTGGTTCATCGTGGCGCCGCGACGGCGAAGTGGAGAGGGGAGGGCTGGTCGTTGAGGGTTAAGGGTTAAGAGTTAAGAGTTAACGGTTAAGGGTTAAGGGTGAAGAGTCAGGAGTCAGGAAGTTAGGACGTCAGGAAGCTGAGCGCGGTTCGCCGGGCTAGAAAGAAAATGGACACGGCACGCCCAGCGCGTCACCCTTCACAGCGACCGTAGGGAACGCTCACCTGTTTACAGCGAGCAACGCAAGCGCTCGATCTCAGAAGATCACGTTTCTGATGTAGAAGTTCTGCACCGAGATGCTGCCGTCCAAGAGCGCCTTGGCGTCCTCGGGTGTGATCCTGAACGTGCCCGCGGCTTTGCGCGAGGTCTGAACCATCTGCAGCTCGACCACTTTCGGCGCGATCTCAGGATCCGCCTGGCGGATCAAGTAAAACGCCTGGCAGACCGTCTGCAGAGCATGGAAGACCTGAGATTCGGAATCGGTCACGGCCTGCACAAAAAAGTACCCCTGCTCGGTTCCGCCACTGGTGTGGTAGAGATAGAGCTTCTCGTCGTCGAAGATCTTCTCGAAGGCGCGAGTCACCCGCTCGTCGTGATACGGGAAGGTCTGGATTCGGATCCCCGGCGTCGGCGTCGGGGTCGGGGCCATTGTGGTCTTGAGTTCGGGGTTCCGGTCCATTGAATCGAGGGTGACGAAGGTGCCGAGGGATGCCCTCGGGGTCGGTGTCGGAATCGCGTCGCCATAGACCGCGAGTTCCTCGATCTCGACCGCATCACCGAGCCCTTGTTGGTTGTACCGCTCGGTCTCAATGAGGTCGATCTGAGCGATGGGAAAGCTCGATACCGTACCCGTAGAGAGGGTGATGATGGCGACGTCGCCTTCGACTACCATCGCCTCTTTGCAGCGGATCTTGTGGCCGTTCTTGAGAATGACGACATAGCCGGACGCATGTGCCAGCTCGGCAATGATCAATAAGACGATGACCGCCGCAAGGGCGAGAGCACGCCGCATGGGATGACCTCCAATACCACTCCTGGTGTGTTCATTGTATGACATGTCGAGGGCGATGCTCCGAATCTCCGCGTTATCGGCCGTGGTTTCCTGCCCCGGCCAGGGCGCCGATGAGTTCGCTTCTCGATCGGTTCGAGGTCTTGCGAAAGACGTTTTTGAGGTGATCGCGAACGGTGTGGGGGCTGATCCCGAGGTGCATGGCAAGCCCGGCGGTGTCATATCCCTGGACCAGGAGCCGCAGAATTTCGCGTTCGCGGGGGCTGAGCCGGTGTTGGGCGGCGTACCTGTCGACGAGATCGTCCGGCGGTCCGGCGATCTCTCGGACGATCGCCAGCACCACGCGGCCGAGCCCCTCGGCGCCGGTTTCGAGCGTCACGAACTCGGTGGTGACCTCGGCGCCGTTGGAGATGCGCAGCCGATCGCGAACGGATTGCTGGTGGGCACCGGCATCGAGAAGCTCACCGACCCGGCTGCAGATCAGGTGGAAGAGCGGCTGCGGGCCGCCGCCGTTGGCAGTCGACGGTGAGCTCGTCCTCGGTTTGTTTGGAGATGAGTTCGTCCGCGGGTGTATTGGCGAAGATGATGTTGCCGGTCGAGCCGAAAAGGATGACCGCCGCCGATGTGGCTTCGATCGCGCCGCGCAGCAGGGTCGCTTCGGCGAGCAGTCGAAGGCGGTGCAGTTCGCGGCCGAGGCCGGCGGTCAGCAGTTTGAGTGTCCCTTTCGACGGAAGCGTCCCGGTATCGACGGTGAGCACGGCGGTGGTCGTGTTGTCGATTTCCAAATCGATGGGAGTTGACTGCTTCGAGCGGCGACCGACAGTCAGGGTCCGCTCGTGGTTCGAGCCTCGAACCCGAATCTCGAGCTCGGCCCACCTCAGAGAAGCGGCAGCGACGAAGAGCTCGAGAATCTGGCGCACTCCGAGATCGTCGCCGAGGGCCGCCTCGGGCGGCAGGATGATCGTGTGGGCGTCCTCCATCTCAACCTGCAATTATACCCTGAATCGCGCGGTCGCGTCGACCGACGCAGCACCAACTCATTGCCTTCTGGGAACTTGCGGATGCATCGCCGCTGCCTCTCATGGTCCGCAGCAGCCCGATGCGTCAACGGCTCGTGACCGCTCTATCGGCATCCGTTGCCCGGGCCCCTGGTCGACCATCGGATCGATCGACCGCGCATCGATTATCGGTCTTGCCCTTGACCGTAGGCGACTCCTCACCTTAGACTTCCGCGTCCCATGTTGGAGACGCTGCAGGAACGTCTCGGTCGGGTCACCAAGACCTTGCGTGGTGAGGGACACCTCACCGAGTACCACGTGGACAACGCCCTGCGCGAGATTCGACTCGCGCTTTTAGAGGCGGACGTGGCGGTCGAAGTGGTCACGAAGTTCGTCGCCAGGGTGCGCGAGCGCGCCCTGGGAACTGAGGTATTGACCTCGGTGACGCCGGCGCAGATGGTGACCAAGATCGTCCAGGACGAACTCGTCGCGTTGCTCGGCGGCGCCACCACCGAGCTCGAGTTCAAGGGCCGGCCGGCGGTCGTCATGCTGGTCGGACTCCAGGGCTCGGGTAAGACCACCACCGCGGCCAAGATGGCGAAGTGGATCAAGGAGAAGAAGAACCTCTTTCCCCTGCTGGTTCCTGCCGACACCTCGAGGCCGGCGGCGAGGGAGCAGCTCCTGGTTCTCGGCAAACAGGCCAATATCCCGACCGTCGACACCCGGGAGATGGACGATCCGGAGGCGATCGCCAGAATGGCGCTGCGCGAGGCCTCGATCAAGGGATACCAGGTTCTCATCTTCGACACCGCGGGGCGGCTCCATATCGATGACGAGCTCATGGACCAGCTCGAGCGGCTCAAGACGATTCTCAAACCCAAACAGATCCTTTTCGTGGCCGATGCCATGACCGGTCAGGACGCGGTTCGTTCCGCCCGCGCTTATCACGAGCGACTCGATATCACCGGCGTCGTCCTGACAAAACTCGATGGTGACGCCCGTGGCGGTGCGGCCCTGTCGGTGCGCGAGGTGGTGGGTCGGCCCATCGTTTTTGCCGGCGTCGGCGAGCGACTCGAAGCGCTGGAGCAGTTCCACCCCGACCGCATGGCCGGCCGGATCCTCGGGATGGGGGATATCGCCAGCCTGGTGGAAAAGGCCCAGGAGGTCGTCGACGAGAAAAAGGCGGAGCGTCTCGAGGCCAAGCTGCGCAAGAACAAGTTCGACCTCGAGGATCTGAGAGACCAGCTGCACAGCCTCAAGAAGATGGGACCGCTGCAGCAAGTCATGGACATGATGCCCGGAATGAACAAGATGATGCCCACGGGCGGGGTCACCGAGAGCCAGGAGCGGCAGCTCAAGCGTTTCGAATCGTGCATCGACTCCATGACCCCGAAGGAGAGGAGGCACCCCCAGCTCCTCAACGGATCGCGCAAGCGCAGGATCGCCAAAGGGTCGGGCACCAGCGTCGAGGAGATCAATCGCCTCTTGCGTCAATACGGCCAAATGCGTAAGCTGATGAAACGCCTTGGGAAAGCCGACGCCAAGACGTTGAAGCGACAGCTGGGCATGTCATAGTCATAACCGAACATGAAGACAAGTGATCGCGAGCAGGGAGGAGCGTTGAGATGTTGATGATCCGATTGCGCCGTGGAGGCGCCAAGAAGAAACCGATCTACCGGGTGGTGGTCTCGGACTCGAGGAAGACGCCAAATGCCGACTACGTCGACCAGGTGGGTATCTACGACCCCAACCAGGAACCGCCCGAGATCCGTATTGATCTCGAAAAAGTGACCAAGTGGCAGAATCAGGGCGCGGGCGTGTCAGACACAGTCAAGTCGCTGATCCTCAAGGCGAAGAACCAGCAGCAGTGATTGACGGGGCCGTGGCGGCCCCCGGTGTTGTCTCGACGCGAAAGGAGTTCCCCGTGAGTGCGATGAAAGAGCTTCTCGAAGAAATCGCGAGAGCGCTGGTGGACAACCCTGAAGACGTGCACGTGACCGAGGTCGAGGGCGAGCAGACAACGGTTCTCGAATTGCGGGTTAAGGAAGAAGACCTGGGCAAGGTGATCGGCCGGCAGGGCCGAACCGCGCGCGCGATCAGGACGCTTCTTTCAGCGGCCGGAATGAAGATCCACAAACGGTTCGTGCTGGAAATCCTGGAGTAGTGGTTTCCGACGACCGGCGCGACTGGCTCATCGTAGGCCGGGCGGGGAAGCCGCACGGCGTCCACGGCGACGTGCTGGTCGATATCATCACCGACTTTCCCGAGCGACTGACCGACGGCATGACCTTCGGGGTGGGCGATGACACCTCCCCGAGTGAGTTTCATGAGGTCTTCAAGATCCGCTTCCACAAGGGGCGGTGGCTGTTGTCGGTCTGCGATCTGCGCGATCGAGACGCGGCCGAGACCTGGCGCGGGCGATGTCTCTATCTGCCGGAACAGGCCCTCGACGAGCTGCCCGAGGGCTACTACTACGAACACCATTTGGTGGGCCTCGCGTGCCGGTCGCCGCAGGGCGATGAACTGGGCGAGGTGACCGGCGTCGATCAGGGACCCGGGCAGCGACGGCTCGTCGTCCGCCGCGGGCGGCGCGAGTTCCTCGTGCCCTATGTCCCCGAAATCGTCACGGACGTCGATCTTGGACGAGGGTGTCGTCACCATCGATGCCCCTCCGGGACTCCTCGACGACGACGCCATTACCGCGTAGGTCGCAGCCGGTCCCATCACACATCGCAATGGGACACGGATTGCCACGGATGAACGCGGATAGCACGGATTCTTCTTTAAGAGTGGGTCTGGTTGTACGCAATTGCGGTACAACTTCGGGTCGGCGGGATCGGTTGCTTTCACGATGTGGTTTTGGATTCGGAAACGGATTTGCACGGAGGGTGCCCGGTTCCAGTCTCCTGGCTGATTCAAGACCTGGGTCCGTGAAATCCGTCTGCGATCAAAAACGACAGTCCTATCGCAGACCCCCATCAGCGTCACACACGAAGTCGGTTGTCCTCCCGGAACGTGGAATCGACCGTAAGAGAAAAATCCGTGTCAATCCGTGTTCATCCGTGTCCCATTTGCGATGTCTTGCGTTGATTTGCGATGGGATGACACCCCGGAGTTTGGTCGAGGCGGCTCTTTGTGTTTCAATACGCGGCTGGATAGGACGACACCGTGCATTTCGATATTCTCACCATCTTCCCCGAGCTCTTCGACGGCTTCCGCACCACCGGTGTGTTGGGCAAGGCTGTGGAGAAGTCATTGATCGGGATCGCGGTGCACGACATGCGCGACTGGGCCGACAACAAGTGGCGGCAACTCGACGACGAGCCTTACGGCGGCGGGCCGGGGATGGTGATCCAGGCGCCGCCGGTGATCGCAGCGGTGCGCGAGCTCGAAACCCGGGCCGATGCGGTGCGTACGGTGTTGCTGTCGCCCCGCGGAAGGATGCTCGACCAGGGACTCGTGGAGGAGCTCGCCGGCGAGCCCCGGTTGCTGCTCCTGTGCGGTCGCTATGAGGGATTTGACGAGCGGGTCTCGGAAGTCCTCGAGCTCGACGAGGTCTCCATCGGCGACTTCATCCTCGGCGGTGGCGAGGTCGCCGCCATGGTGATCATGGAGGCGGTGGCGCGTCTCGTCCCCGGGGTCGTCGGTGACCCGGGATCAGTCATCGAGGACTCCTTCAACGCCGGTCTGCTCGACCACCCGTCCTACACCCGTCCGCCGGAGGTCGATGGTCGCGGCGTCCCGGATGTGCTGCGCTCGGGCAATCACGACAAGATCGCCCGCTGGCGTCTCGAGCGGGCGGTGGAAGCGACGGTAACCCGACGCCCGGATCTGATCAATAAGAACTGGGATCGCTATCCCGTAGAGGTCAAGCGTCTGATCCGGCGATATGCGCCGGAACTCGACCCCGAGCGAGCATCCTGACCGAAACAAGGGAAATGGCCATGCAAAAAAAGACATCATTGCTTGCGATTCTGGTTTGGATCGTGGCGTTTGCGCCCGCCGCGCAGGGTTTCAAAGCCGAACCCGTATTCACCGTCGAACTCGTACCCGACCGAAGCCCGGTCGTGGCGGGCGAGGTGCTGCAGCTCGCAGCCGTCGTCAACGTCGAGGCGGGCTGGCACATCAACTCGGATGAACCGGGAGACGAGTTCTCCATGCCCACCACCGTGGCGTGGCTTGTTCCGGAGGGTTGGCCGGAGCCGCTGACCGTCTTCCCCGACGGCGAAGAGCTCGAGTTCGACTTCTCCGACGTGCCCATCGAGGTCTGGGAGGGCAAGGTGGTCTTCGTCGGCCGGTTGACGGTTCCGGAAACCGCCGATGGGACCGTCCGGCCGCGGGTGGAGGTCACCGCGCAGGCGTGCAACAACACCCAGTGTCTGCCGCCGGTCGCGGTCAAGGCGGGGGTGGACCTCGAGATCGTCGCCCCGGGCGGCTCCTCGCAGCCGATCAACCAGGCGCTTTTCGAGATTCCCACGAGCGGCCGATCCGAATCGGCGGCGCCCGACCACACCGATGATGACGCGTCCAGACTGGCCGGGATGTCATTACCGCTGCTCCTGATCACCGTCTTCCTCGGTGGTCTGGCGCTCAATCTGACACCGTGTGTCTTCCCGCTCATCCCCATCACCATCGGGTTCTTCTCGCAGCAGACGAAAGGCGGCAGCGGCAACTCCTTCGGCCTCGCGTTCGCCTACTTCATCGGGATCGCTCTGACCTACTCGGTCCTCGGCGTCCTTGCCGCGCTGGGTGGCGCGATCTTCGGCGGTGCGCTCCAGAACCCCATCGTGGTGGTTGTGATCGTCCTCGTCCTACTCGCTCTCTCGGCGTCCATGTTCGGCGCCTGGGAAATCCGTCCTCCGGCCTGGGCCATGCAGGCCTCCGGCGGACGAAGCGGAATGCTCGGCGCTCTCATCATGGGTCTCCTCATGGGCATCATCGCCGCGCCTTGCATCGGTCCTTTCGTGATCGGGCTGCTCACCTTCGTCGGCCAGAAGGGAGATCCGGTCTTCGGTTTCTTTGTGTTCTTCGCCCTGGCTGCCGGTCTGGGGCTGCCCTATCTCCTGCTCGGCACCTTCACCGGCCTGATCAATCGCCTGCCGGCCTCGGGCGCCTGGATGATCGGTGTCCGCCGGGTCTTCGGGGTGATCCTCATCGCCATGGCCGCCTACTTCGCCGCGCCCATGCTGCCCGGCAGCGGCGGCGACTGGCTCATGGGTCTGACCCTGGCCATCGGTGCGCTCTACCTCCTGGTGATCGACCGGACCGGACACGAACAGCCGGCCATCGATCGGGTCATGCGATTGGTCTCCGCCGGCCTCCTGGTGGTCGGCCTGTCCATGCTTCCCCTCGGGCTCGGAGGCGGCGGCAAAGCCACCACCGACGGCGACCACCTTCAGTGGCTGACCTACGACGGTGGGGCCTTCCGTGATGCCGTCGATTCCGGTCAGCCCGTCATTGTCGACTTCTACGCCGATTGGTGCGCCCCCTGTCGCGAGCTCGATGAGAAGACCTTCTCCGACCCGGCGGTGCGGAAGATCCTCGAGGGTTTTGTCCGTTTCAAGGTCGACCAGACCCGGGCCAGTGAGGAGGCCGTCGCTCTCGCCAATGAGTTCGAGGTGCGTGGTGTGCCGACGGTGATGGTCTACCGGGATGGTGCGGAGATCTTCCGGCTCATCGGGTTCGAACCGCCGGACCAGTTCATCAAACGGCTGCAATAGATCGAGCCATACCTATCCCCATAACTCAGGTTGGCCGATGGCAAAGGGCTTTCAGCACGGTTTGGTCGCGCACCCTAAAGGGCGCGCCTACAGTTATGTTGTTTATTGAGTATTGCTTAGAACTCTGTAGGCAGGTCCTTCAGGGCCTGCGACCAAACCATCGCCGGAGTGAGAACTGACGAACCTGAGCGAAAGGGATAGGTATGGATCGAGCTACTCGATCACATCCCCGGTTGAAATCTGGTGCTCGGTGCCATCGGCCTCGAGGCGGAGGTGCCCGTCGTCGGTGAGACCCACGAAACGCCCGCGAATCTCCGATCCGTCGCCTCGGCGGACCACCATCTCGTCGCCCTCTCGGTGGGCGAGACCAACGCGCCAGCGGGCGATCTGCGGCTGCGGGACTGTCGATTCCGATCGCGCAGTTCCTCGATGAACACCTTGACGATGGATTCGGCCCAGAGCCGGTGATCCCCGTCAGGGAGGAAATCGGCCACCGCGGCGGTCGGTCTCGGGCTCATCGCCCGGGATCGACGGGGCCTGTTTCAGGTTGATGCCGACGCTGACGACGGCCCAGGTCGTGGCGCCGTGGCGGGCATGAAACAGCAGGCCCGCGAGCTTGCGCCCATCGACGAGAAGGTCGTTGGGCCACTTGATGACCGCACCCTCGATTCCCAGTCGAACGAGGGCCTCGTGGGTCGCGGCGGCTGCGATCATGGGGAGTTGGGCCACCGTTTCCGGAGCGAGCTTTGCGGCCAGCCAGCTCAGATAGAGCCCACCCGGAGGGGAGAACCACGATCGACCGGCCCGTCCCATGCCCCCGCTCCTGTTCCGCGGCGACGATCAGGGTGGTCGGAAGGACGACCTCCTCGGCTTCAGCCTGCTCGATAATGCGTAGGGTGCAGGCGTGGGTGGAGTCGATGCGCCGGTAGACGAGGACGTTTTCGACGATCGGCCGTGCGGCGCCGACGAGTCGTACGGCGTCGTCGTGGAAGTTTTCTCGAGATATCATCTCAGAACCCCGCTGCGCGACACTGAGCCGTCGCGGCCTCGCCGATCGCTCGCAGCAATGGGATCACTGAACGGGATCTGGGGTCGATGATTCGGTTTCCGCTTCGAGCTCGCGGATTCGTTGACGGACAACGATCTCCGCCATGTCGGGGACGATGTCCCAGGCGATCTGCTCGAGGCGGTCCGATGCCAGTTCGATCACCCGTCGAGCGATCCGGTCGATGTCGTCGTCGGTCAGCTGAATGGCTGCGTTACCCCGGGGTTCTTCCACCGGTCCGGTGTCCGCGCGCGGTGGATCCACCGGCGAGGTGTCGGCCATGGATGGCTCGTCTTTGAAGGTCTCCTCGACGACCTCTTCAGCGACGGCCTCGAAGGGTTCGTCATCGAGCGGGGTGAAGGGTTGGGGAACGGCTTCGGCCACGACTTCGGCCTCGGTTTCGGGTGGGACGTCGACCTCACCAGCGCCAATGCTGTCGTAGGGGGAGCCTTCGGGGGCGTCGAACGGCGACGCATCGCCCGTAGGTTCGGCGCTGTCGGCGATGGCCGACAGATCGATTCTCACCGTCTGCGCGGAGACGTCGGTCGGGGGCGGCTGTTGAGAAGGCGACGGTGTGGTTTCCTCGGAGTCACCGGCATGGGGACCGTCGAACTCGTACTCGAGTCCGTCGTCGGTCCCGGTCGCCGCTGGAGGTGTTCTCGGCTTACGGCCGGCGGCTTCCATTTCGGCAAACCCGCTGGTGGTGAACTCGATGCCGTCGGCCTCGCCTTCGGGGGCCGAGATTTGGGTGCCGAAGTCCGTCATCCTCGGCTTCGAGGGGCATCCCGACGGGGGTGGCTTCCTCGGGCCAGGTCTCGCCCTCGTTGGCCGCGGCTGGACCGTCGAAGGCGGGTTCGGGGGCTTTGGTGACCCCGCCTCCGATGAGCCGTTCGACGGTGTCGACGAGCTTTCTCGCCTCGAAGGGTTTGGTGATGATCTCGGAGCATCCGGCGGCGATCGCGCGGTCACGATCGAAGGGCTCGAAGGTGCCGGTGAGGAGGATCACCGGAAGATGGAGCCACTCGGAACTCGATTTGATCTGCTGGCACACCTCGTAGCCGTCTCTGCCCGGCATGATGACATCGCAGATGATCAGATCCGGTTGACTGTCGCCCATCCGGTCGAGCAGCTCGTCACCGCTCGAAACCGCGACGACGCGATAATTGGTGTCGGCAAAGGTGAGCTCGACGACCTTTTGGATGGTCAGGCTGTCGTCTGCGAGAAGAATCGTACCGCTCATGTGCTCTCCTGATCACGCCTCCGGCGGTTGGATCACCCTGCGAAACCGGCCCCGATTCTGTCGGAATCGTGGTGTAACCAGGGTTGGTCGTTCCCTGTCCGAAACCCGGACAAGTTGCCGAATATCATGACTTTTCTACCACGAAGGCGCGGAATCTGTCAACGAAGACCGAGTCTCGGAGGAGCCGCCAGAGACCGAGTCGGGAGGGGTGGAGCCGGCCGATTCTGCGAGCGATGGCCGGCGGCTTCGGCCCGGGGATCATCGGCCAAGGCACTCACCACTCCGAGCTCGTGGAGCATGGTTGCGCCCAGATCGGTCCCCTCGAGCAGGGCGCATCGCGTCGCCGATGATCCCATGACCCTCTCCAGGCGGGTGGTGCCGCCCCAACCGGTGACCAGGCCGCGGCGCACACCGGGATGAGAGAAGGTGGCGTCCGGCGAGGCCGCCACGGCATCGCACGCCAGCACGAGGTCGAAACCGCCTCCCCAACAGCTCCCGTGCACCGCGGCGACCACCGGCGTCGGGTGGCGGGCCAGACGATCCGCGACCCCGCGCCCGAGCTCGGCGTATTCGACGCAGCGTCGACGGATCGAGCGCTGCGATTTCCGTCAGATCGGCGCCGGCGAGAAGATCGTCGGGTGGGCCGAGGCGAGGACCAGGGGATGCAGCGAGATCTCGCGCGCGAGCCCGTCGAGGGCGGCGGCGATCTCCGACAGCATCTTGCGCGCCAGAATCGGCGTTTCGAGCAGCAACGTGGTGACGCCGTCATCGCGGATCAGGGTGACGGAAGACATTTCCTCAGCCCTCACGGTGCGTGCGGTAGAAATCGAGCGCCCGCAGCGGTCTTTCGGCATCGCCCCGGACCATGGAGTCGAGGCGGCGCGCGGCGGCGGCCGGCACCTCGAGAGCGAGCTCGGCGAGGGAGACCCGGCGGCAGCCGACCAGAAAGGCGAGCTCATCGGCCGACGGGTTCGGCTCGAGGTCTTCGGGCGGCGGCATCAACCCGCCGAGGTGGAGGATCCAGAACTGGACATAGGCGACGACCCGATCGGGGTCGCACCCGGCGAGGAGGGCGTCGAGAGCAGCGGCGCCGAGTCGATAGCGGCGCGGCGCGGGTTCGTCGAGCGGGCAGAAGGTCATCAGGAGCTCGGCGACGACCGCAGCGGCGGTCGAGCGGCTGAAATCGGTGGCCAGGGGGAAGGAGGAGGTCAGAAGATCGACCCGCTGCAGGGTGGCGAGCTCGGCTGAGGGCTTGCGAAAGAAGGAGAGTCGGACCGCGGAGAGAATCTGGACCGAACCCGCGGTCGGGGACTTGCCGCCGCGGGCCGAGCGCAGAACGCCGCGGATCACGCCGTGTGAACGGGTCAGGGCTGCGACGATGAGGTGGCGGTCCTTGAACGGGTGGTGATCGAGAATCAGGGCGTCGTCGTCGTAGGTGGGCACGGCCTCATGGTATCGGATTTCCGCCGTGCGGCGTGGTGCGTGTACTGGGCGCGAGTCCGTCGTGATTGCTCCGCGGCGGTGCTCCCGATGATCATCCCGTCCCCACGCTGCGGAGGCGCGCAGATCCGGTCCCGCCCCGTGCCTGATATCTCCGCCCATGTCGTCTTGGCTGAAAATCGTGCTGGTGATTGGCGGAATCGGCGTCTTTCTTGTCTTCACACCGTCGGCGGAGGCGGCGACCCAGAGCTGGTGGTCGTTGTTGCCGCCGTTGGTCGCCATCACCCTGGCGCTGGCGTACCGCGATGTCGTGCTGTCGCTTTTTGTCGGCGTCTGGCTCGGCGCGACCCTGCTCGCCAACGGCAACGCCGCGGCGGGTTTCCTGCGGGTCATCGACACCTATGCCCGTGACGCGCTGACCGACTCCGACAAGATGAGCATCATCCTGTTCTCGATTCTGCTCGGCGGGATGGTCGGGGTCATGAGCCGGAGCGGCGGCACCCACGGGGTGGTCAAGGCCCTCGAACCCTATGCAACGACGCCGCGTCGCGCCCAGGTGGTGACCTGGTTGATGGGGGTGGCGATCTTTTTCGACGATTACTCCAACACCCTCATCGTCGGCAACACCATGCGTCCGGTGACCGACCGCCATCACGTCAGTCGCGAGAAGCTCGCCTATCTGGTGGATTCCACCGCCGCGCCGGTGGCCTGTATCGCTCTGGTTTCGACGTGGATCGGGTATCAGGTCTCGCTGGTGGGAGACGCGCTCGAGAAGGCGGGTTCCGACCTCAATCCGTTCGGGGTCTTTCTGGCGTCGATTCCTTACGCCTTCTACCCGATCTTCGGTTTGACGATCACCTTCGCGGTGGCGGTGTCCGGCCGTGACTGGGGTCCCATGCTCGCGGCCGAACGCCGGGCTCGCGCCGGCGAGCTGATGGCCGCGAGCTCGCAGCCGCTGGCCGACTACGAAAGCACCGGGCTGGCGCCGGATGACGACACGCCGAGGCGTTGGTGGAACGCCGCCGTGCCGGTGATCCTGGTCATTGCGACGACCTTTGCCGGTCTTTATGTGACCGGTCGCGAGAGCCTGATCGCGGACGGCGCGGCGGGTCTCTCCTTGAGCAATATCATCGGCGCTTCCGACCCGTTCACGGTCCTGCTCTGGGCAAGCCTCGTCGGTCTGACGGCAGCCATCGTCCTCGCTGTCGGCCAGCGGGCCTTGACCGTGCGGCAATCGCTCGAAGCCATGATCAACGGTTTCAAGAGCATGCTCATGGCCTTCGTGGTGCTCACCCTGGCGTGGTCGCTCGGCCAGGTCTGTACTGATCTGGCGACCGCGGCTTACATCAAAGGAGCGATCGGCCCGCATGTTCCGCCGGGGCTGTTGCCGGTGGCCATCTTCCTGGTCGCTGCGGCGGTCTCCTTCGCCACCGGGACCTCCTGGGGAACGATGGCGATTCTGACGCCTCTCGCCGTGCCGCTGGTTCTGGCTGAGGCGCCGAGCGATACCATGATTCTCGAGGCGACGGTGGCGGCGATCCTCGGCGGATCGGTCTTCGGCGATCACTGCTCGCCGATCTCGGACACCACGATTCTCTCCTCCATGGCATCGAGCTGCGATCACGTCGACCACGTGCGAACCCAGCTGCCGTACGCGCTCCTCGGGGCGGGGCTGGCGATCGTCATCGGCTATCTGCCCGACGCCTTCGCCGGTATCTCGCCGTGGATTCTCCTCGGTGTCGGCATCGCAGCCATCGCGCTGTGGTCGAGGTTCATCGCCCAACCGGTGGAGTAGGTTGACGCCTGGTGAGGGGTGATGGGAGCGGTGCCGCAATTGCTCCCGTTGCCACTCCCGCGTCCCGATATCGCTCCCGTGGCCGTAGCCGTAACAGCGTCCGTGTCCGTAGCCGGTAGCAGCATCCGCGGCAGCGGCCGAGTGTCAGGGTCCGTGGCGGCGTCCGCGTCAGTTCCCGATGAAACTGTAGGCGGGGCATTCATGCCCCGCGACCACCGGCGTTCCCCGTGTGGCAGCGCGCCGTCGGAAGAGGGAACGGGAGCGGATTCGGAAACGGATGCGGACGGTCGGATACGGATGCGGCCACGGATATGGTTACGGTCCCGGAAACGGCACCCGCATCCCCGGCCTTCTGGTCGCTGGACGCTTTCGGCCAGCGCCCAGCGTCGCCCCATCGGCGTGGTCGCTCTGGGGTGACCGGGAGGGCTGCGACCACGCCGATCGGACGCCGGCGGCCTGCTTCCGGGCCGGGAGAACCATGCATCGTCGTGCCTCCCGGGGGAGCCCCCCTTGACGTTTTTCGGGGCGCGGGTGGTTGCCGGAAGGCGCCTGAGCGAAAAACGTCAAGGACGGCACGCCCGAGGGAGGCTCCATCCCCGCACCCGATGCGGCTTCGGTTGCGGTTGCCGGGTGCGGTCGCTGTCGCTGCCCCTGCCGCTGTCCCTGCCGTGACCTCCGTCCCGGCAGCTGTCCTTGTCCCTGATCCTGCCGCTGTCTACCGCCCCTGGGTCTCCGCCGCCAACTGGCGGGCGTAGAAGACGACCTCGGGATCGTCGCCGGCGATCTGCATCGCCTGGGCGAGCCACTGTCGGGCGCCGGCGAGATCACCGTCGGCGCGCGCCAGCAGCGAGAAGAGCAGCAGGCGTTTGCCGGCGACGAGACGCTGGAGTTGGGAGTCCATGCCCGGAGGCAGGTTCTCGATGCGTCCGATGGGTGAGGTGTATGACTGGACCAAAATCTGCGCATTGGCGGTCCAGAGACCGGGTTGGTAGGCGGCCGGGGCGAGGAACTCGAGATGAGGGTGGAGATCGGTCGAGGGCTCAGCTCGCGCCGACCGCGCGGCAGCCCTCGGGATCGAGCTGGAAGAGGGCGGCGATCTGGGCCGGTGTCGCCAGGGCCGAGGCGCCGAGATCGTCGCGCAGTTCGTGGTGGTCGAGCAGCCTCCTGCCAGCGTTGCCAGTCGAGTTCGATGGGCCGGTCCGAGCCGAGCGAGCATGGCGTGACCGAGACCGAAGAGGACCCAGCTCTCGGGGAAAGCACTCTGGAAGGTGGCGATGGCGCGACGGAAGGCGTCATCGGGCATCCGGTGGAGCGGCAGGTACTGGCAGACGATGCCGCCCGGGGCGAGACGGCTCCGGGCGAGTGAGAAGAAATCGAGGGAGTAGAGCGGCGCCGAACCGTAGAGCGGGTGGACGGGGTCGCAGGTGATGACATCCCACGGCCCGGGGTGGAGCAGCAGGTGATTGCGGCCGTCGTTGGCGTGCAGCCGGACCCGCGGATCGCGGGCGACGCCGTGGTTGAGGTCTTCGAATCGGTGGGCGGCGTCGATCGACGCCCGGGACGATCTCCACCACGTCCACGGTCTCGACCTCGGGGGCGCCGGCGACGGTGGCGGTGGTGACGCCGGCGCCGAAACCGATGACCAGCACGCGCCGCGGATCGGGGTGGAGGAGGGTGGGGACCAGACCCAGCATCCGCGCCACCTTGAGGGCGTCGTAGCTCGCGCCGATGACGGCGTTGTTGTCGACGTACATGGCGCGGGCGCCGGTCGGCGAGTGTTCGGTCACCACCACGGTCCCCGACGCGGTCTCGTCGTAGCTGAGGACCTCGATCTCTTCGGCGCCCACGACCAGGGAGGGCAGCGGCACCCGACCGAAGGACGGGCAGGGCCGCGGCGGAGACGACGAGTGCCGCGCAGGCCAGTGGCGGCGAAGGTCCTCAGCCGGCGGTTGGTCCGCGAGTGAGTGCCCGGTTTGGCCTGCGAGACCCAAGCACCACGAGCCCGGCGCCGAGACCGGCGACCATGCGAGCATGGAGCGGCCGAAGCCCAGCGCTCGGCAGCATGACCAGGCCGACCAGCGCGGCCCCGACGGCGGCGCCGATCGAGTTGACGATACCCATCCGGCCGATGTTCCGGCCGCCGTCATCGACCCGTGGGGTGGCGGCCTTGAGCAGCAGCGGCCAGGCGGCGCCGAAGAGCAGAGTCGCGGGCAGCACCAGCATCCCACCCACGGTCAGGGGCGGCACCAGGACCCGGGCCCACCCGGTCTCGGGCCGGATCAGTCGCACGATGGTGGCGATCTCGGGCATGAGAGCGGCCTGAACGATGAGCAGCGCCACGGCGCCGATCTGCAGCTTGGCCCAGGTCGCCAAGACCTCGGTGCGCCGCAGCAACGGGGCGCCCGCCACGGCCCCCAGACCCGAGCCCGGTGAGGGTCAGGGCGAGCAAGCAGGGTCAGGGTCGTCGTCGAGTTGGCGAGCACCATCTTGAGCGCCCGGTGCCAGAGGGTCTCCGCCGCCGAGAACGACGGCGCCGGAACACGCCGCGGCGCCGAGGAGGACCCACGGCAACGGGGCGGCGCCGTCCCGGACGCCTCGTCGTTCCTCAGTCTTTGATGATCGCCGGGTCCCGGAGCGAAGATGGGCGGCCAGCCGCGGCGCCTGCAGCCGCCAGATTGGCGCCGGCCGCGGCGATGATCGATCCGGGGATGCCCGCTGCGGGGAGAATGGCGAATCCGGCCAGGAGCACACCGGCGACGCCGCCCAGGGTGTTGGCGGCGTAGAGCCGGCCGATGCCGCGGTGGAGTTGACCCAGATCCGTCGCGGTTGCGCGCACCAGGATCGGGTAGGTCGCGCCCATGAGGGTGGTGGGGACGATCAGCAGACCGAGGGCGAGGAGGAAACGCGACGCCACGAAGACCGGGTCGCCGGCGGAGGCGACCCCGGGCAGCCAGGCGGCGGCGAGATTCGGCAGCGAGGCGAGGGCGAGACCGAGCAGGGGACCGATCGCCGCCAGGGCGATCTCGATGATGGCGATGGCCAACGCGGGTCGGGCGAGGCGATCGGCGATCCGGCCGCCGAGCCAGCTGCCGACGCCGAGACCGAGCATGAAGGCCGTGAGCACCGCGGCGACGGCGTTGGTCGAGCCGCCGAAGGTCAGGGCGAGCTGGCGTCCCCACTGGAGTTCGAGCACCAGCGCCGCGAGCCCCGAGGCGAAGGCCGAGGCGGTGAGGAGGATGGCGGTGGTGGGTGGGATCGTTGCGGCACCGGGGGAGTATATGCGTTCGCTGCCGCCTGCCTGCCGGCCCCTGCCGCCGGCTTGCGGCTGAAGCCTGCCGCAATGCCGCTGCCGAGCATGGCACCCTCGTCACCGGCCTTCTGGGCCGCTGGGACGCTCTGGCGTCCCAGCGCCCCAGCGTCGCACCATCGGCGTGGTCGCTCGTGGGATGATTGCGAGGGCTGCGACCACGCCGATGGTGCGCCGGCGGCCTGCCTCTGAGCCGGGAGAGCCAGGATCAGGCGCCCTCCCCGTGGAGTGCCCGGTGTCGCAATTGTGCGGAGCGCACCGCGTTGCCGGATGGTCGATCAGGCACAATTGCGCACCCGGCACGTCCCGATGAACGCGGTTTCCGTGTGCCCTCTTGAGAACCACGGACGGGTGCCTGGCTCCCCTCTGGACGGCACCCCGAGGGGGCGTGTTTCTGCTATCAGGAATCGTTCTAAGTATCAGAATTGACAAGGGTTGCAATACTGTCATCATGCTCTGGATCTAGATGCCCGGTTGCCATCGGGCGGAGGGGTTCGTATGCGACTCAGAATCGGTATTGGCATTGGCGTTGATGGCGCTCGTCGGCGGTGCGGCTGCGGACGAACAGTGGGTTGGTTTCTCCGATGATCGGCCGTTTTCCGAGGCCCGAATCGAAGTCGGCGAAGACCGGGGCCGAAACCGTGGAGTTCGATCTCGTGATCCCCGGGGTGATCGGTGGAGAACGTCACCACTGAGGCCGGTTCCTTCACCCGGCTCGAGGTGCCCGGTCTCGGGCGCATCGGCCAGGCGGGTGAGCCCATGCTTCCCGCCCTGCGGCGATTCGTCGAGATTCCCCTCGGCGCCACCGCCGAGGTGACGAGCCACGGTCCTCGAGCGTGCGACGCTGAATCTGGCCGCGGAGAACCTGGCGTCGCTGGTCTATCCGGTCCAGCTGCCCATGCCCAAGTGCGACTGCCAGGAGGCGACGCGACTGGCGATTCTCCTTCGACGCCAAGGCCTATGCCGGCGCCGTCGAGCGTCGCGCGCCCTCTCTCGCCGGACCGTTCGGTCTGCGCGACCACCAGATGCTGCTCTTGACCGCCGCCGCGGCGAGCTATGACCCCGCCGCCGGGACCGTCGAGATCGCCACCCGAATGCGGATTACCGTGACGATCAGCGGTGGTGATCTTGCCGCGACCACCCGCGTCAAGGAGCGGCTGTCGAGCCGCCACTACGATTCGTTTCTGAAGCCGCCGCGGCCGTCAACCTCAACCTCACCGATGCCGGCTG
This sequence comes from uncultured Acidobacteriota bacterium, assembly GCA_963704125.1. Taxonomy (GTDB): domain Bacteria; phylum Acidobacteriota; class Thermoanaerobaculia; order Thermoanaerobaculales; family Sulfomarinibacteraceae; genus JAHECW01. The sequence continues at coordinate 622,868 of CAVPHA010000021.1, forward strand.
GCTGGGCCTACCCGGACAGCGCGCCGGTGGAGTTTCTCATCATCACCCCGCCGCAGTTCGTCGCCGATCTCGCGCCGTTTGTCGAGTGGAAGACGAGCACCGGCTACAACGTCTCGGTGGTGACCACCGATGTCACCGGCACCACGACGACGGCCATCAAGAGCTACATCACCGGCCTCTACAACGGGCCGACCCCGCCGGTCTACATCCTCATGATCGGCGACTCGCCGTCGCCGCTGGCGACCTACACGCCATCCGGGCGGCGGTACCGGCGGCACGGATCTGCCCTATGTCCAGATGGACGGCGATCTCTACCCGGATCTCATGATCGCCCGCTGGCCCATCGACGACTCGACCGAGCTGGCCAACATGCGCGACAAGATCCTCCACTACGAGCAGCCCACCGCCGCCAACTCGGCGTGGCTCAACCGGGCGCTCTATCCTCGCCGGTGACGACTACGATCCCCAACGGCGTGACGACCCACGAGGACGTGATCGCCCAACTCATGGAGCCGGCGCCGAACAGCGCCGAGTGCGAGCTCTGGTACGGCGACACGCAGAACCCGACCACGCAGCAGCTCATCGCCGATCTCAACACCGGCCGCGCCTGGGCGGTGTACTCGGCCCACTGCGGGCCGAGCGGGATGGTCCGGCGATCCGCCGTTCGACAGCAGCGACGTGCCCAACCTCGCCAACGCCGACCAGTACCCGCTCGGCGTCGGCCACTGCTGCTCACTCGAACCAGTGGGCGACCAACGCCGATGTCTTCGGCGAGGTCGACGGTGATCCAGCCGACAAGGGCTTCGTCTCCTACTGGGGCGGCTCCAACATCGACCTACTGGGACGAGGACGACTGGCTCGAGAAGGGCTTCTTCGACGCCCTCGTTCGACACCGACATGGCCGGCAACCGTCGGCGACTGGGACGGGCTGTACTCGAACATCGCCGCCTGCTACGCCGGTCTCTCCGAGGTCACCCTGCAGCGGCGGCAACGAGGAGCTACTACTGGCCCATGTACAACCTCAACGGCGACCCGACCCTGGATCCCTTCACCCGGGCGCCCATCGCGGTGACGGTGGGTGCGCCCGCCGGTGGTGCCGCCGGTGGCCGACACCTTCACGGTGACCGTGAACGACGGCGCCATCGGTCCGGTTCCCCTGGCCATGGTCGGCGTCACCCAGAACGGTGCGCTGCTCGGCGCGGGTCTGACCGACGCCACCGGGACGGCGACGTTTCCCATCGATGCGCCGTCGCCGGGCTCGGATCTGCTGGTCCGGGTCACGGCCCACAATCACCTGCCCACCGATGCGACGACCATGGTTGCGGCGGGTTCCGACGGGGTGGTGGTGCTCGACGGCACGATCTATCGCTGCGACTCGGTGGTGACCATCGATGTCTTTGACGAAGACCTCGACGGCGAGCCGCCCTTCGATGTGACCCTGTCGGCGTCGTCGGGCGGCTCGGTCTCGGTTCAGGTCGCGGATCTCGGAACCCCCGGGGTCGTGCAGTTCCGGGGCACGGCGGTGCTCGGGACAGAGCTCGCGGTGATGCACGGGGACGTGCTCACCGTCGCGTACAACGATGCCGACACCGGCGCCGGGTCACCCGGGGTCAAGACCGACACCGCGGTCCTCGACTGCGCCGGGCCGGTGGTCTCCAATGTTCAGCTGACCTCCGGTCTGGGGTCGTTGACGCTGACCTTCGACACCGACGAGGCAGGGACCACCGAGGTCTACTACGGGACCACGATGCCACCGTCGACCCTGGTCGCCAGCCCGGGTCTGGGAACCTCCCACTCGGTCGTCATCAACGATACCGACCCCTGCACGACTTACTACTTTTCAATTCACACCGCCGACGCGCTCGGCAACCTCACCGTCGACGACAACGGGGGGAGCTACTACAGCTTCACCACCGGTGGTGAAGCCGGCGTCGTCGTCGATGCCACCGACACGCCGGTGGCGATTCCCGACAGCAACCCCACGGGTGCGTCGTCGTTCATTACCGTCGACGCTGGCTTCCCGATCCTCGATGTCGACGTCGTCGTCGACATCACCCACACCTACACGGGAGATCTCGATCTGTATCTGATCGGGCCCGACGGCACGACGGTCCTGCTGTCCGACCAGCACGGCAGCAACGGCGACAACTACACCGACACGCACTTCGACGACGAGGCGACGACGCCGATCGCGAGCGGCAGCTCGCCCTTCACCGGCTCCTTCCAGCCCGACCAGCCGCTGGTAGCGTTCGACGGCCGTCCTGCGGCCGGTGTCTGGACCTTCAAGGTGGTCGACAACTACGGCTCCGATGTCGGCACGATCGACGCCTGGCAGCTCAGGCTGACCCTCGACGCCCCGTGCGACATGCTCTTCGGCGATGGCTTCGAATCCGGCGATTGCAGCAACTGGACGATGGTCTTGGGCGAACGATAGAGTCTGTCAATGAAATCGCCGGGACGGGAAACCGTCCCGGCTGTTGTTTTCATTTGATATACTGCGAATCCAGTGCGACCGGGTGTTCGGTCGGCTGCGAGGACAACCGAGAAACAAAGGAGGCAGATCATCCGCAAGTTCGCGTTCCGAGACGACCCAGATGCACCCCAGGTGCGCATCAATGAACGAATCCGGCTCTCGCCGGTACGCCTCATCGGCGCCGATGGAGAACAGGTTGGTGTTGTCCCCGTCGACGAGGCCCTGAGAATGGCCCGCAATGCTGGTTTGGACCTCGTTGAGGTCGCCACCACCACCCGCCCCATCGTCTGCAAGATCATGGACTACGGACGCTTTCGCTTCGAGCAGGAAAAGAAGGCTCGTGAGGCCAAGAAGCAGCAGCACCAGGTCGACATCAAAGAGGTCAAGTACCGGCCCAACATCAACATCCACGACTTCGAGACCAAGACGAAAAAGGCCCGCAAGTTCCTCGAACAGGGCAAGCATGTCAAGGTGACGATCATGTTTCGGATGCGCGAAATGCGTCGTCCCGAGAACGGCTTCGATCTGCTCAGGCGAGTGGCTGAGGCCCTCGAGGATGCCGCCAAGCTCGAGAGGATGCCCGACCGCCTCGAAGGCCGCGATCTGACCATGTTGCTGCGGCCCTTGAAGAAGTAGACCTAGTCAGGAGTCAGAACCGAGTCTTCAAACCCGCGCTCAGCGCGGGTTTTTTTTCGGTTGGTTGGACCGCCAAAGCGCCTGGGAAGCAACGACAGCACAGATCGCAAATGGGACGCGGATGAACGCGGATTTTCGCGGATTTTTTCAAGTTGGCGAGACGCTCCGGACGGAGTCACGAAAAACCCTATCGACCCCCTGCGGGCGGGACGCCTGCAGCCACAAAAGCGGGCGGTTCTTTGGGGTGTGGACAAGACCTGTCTGTAGGAGCGGACCAATTGTGGTGCGCGCGTCCCGCGCGCAGGGGATCGTCGAGGGTCAATTCGTTGCGAAATCAAAACGAGGGCCTCCACGCTTCCGATCGCACCACTACGAAGTTGCAAGCGCCTGCCGGCAACCGAACGCCACCCTCAAGGAAGATCCGCGTTCATCCGCGTTCATCCGTGTCCCATTCTGTGATGGACCGTTCCGTTTTCCTCCGCTCGAGGTTGGCCCTGGCCACCGCGAGGCTTCGCCGGAGCTGTTTGAAGGGGATTCTCCCGAGCGGGCTGCCCTGCCGCCAGAGCTTCCATCCTTCCTCGTCGAGGGTCTCGAGATCGGCGAGGAGCGGACGGTATCGATGCGGGGCCGGGGCGAACTCGGGGTGGAGATCGGTCGGGGCCTTTCTTGTCCACGGGCAGACCTCGTTGCAGCGATCGCAGCCGGCGACCATTTCACTCATGGCGGGGGCGAGTTCGGGGTCGATCTCGCCGCGGTGCTCCACGGTGAGGTAGCCGATGCAGCGCTTGGCGTCGAGGACATAGGGTCTCGGGAAGGCGCCGGTCGGGCAGGCGTCGAGGCAGGCCGTGCACCGTCCGCAGTGATCGGTGGCGGGAGTGTCGGGTTCGAGCTCGAGATCGGTGAGGAGGGCGCCGAGGAAAAGCTCGGAGCCGAGCCGGCGGTTGAGCAGCATGGTGTTCTTGCCGATCCAGCCGAGACCGGCGCGGGCCGCCCACTCGCGCTCGAGCAACGGCGCGGTGTCGACGACGGCGCGCCAGGCCGAGCCCGGGTGCAGCGTCTCAAGCTCTCGGCCGAGCCTGATGAGACGTTTCTTCAGGATGCGGTGGTAGTCGCGGCCCCAGGCGTAGCGCGAGATCCAGACCCGGTCGTCGGGTGGGTGGGCGTCGGAGTCGGGGTGCGAATCGTGATAGCTCATGGCGACGACGATGACCGACCGGCAGCCCTCGAGGAGGTGGCCGGGGTGCGACCGTTGTTCGGCGGTGGCGGCCATGTAGCCCATCCCGCCGTGCATGCCCCGGGCGAGCCAACGGCAGAGATGCGGGCCGGTTTCGACCGGCCCGGCAGCGGCGATGCCGACGAGATCGAAACCCGCGGCGAGGGCCCGGGCCCTCAGTCCGGCGGCCGTTTCCGTACCGGCTCCTCGAGACCGCTCGAGCTGTCGTCCGAGACTTTGGGCACGAACGGGCCGAAATCGAGTTGGGCGGGCTCGCCGTCGGTCCATTGCGGGATCATCGGGCCTTCGCGGGTGGGGTCGCACCACCTGAGATCGCGTGGGACGCCGGGCAGATCGATGACCGTCACCACCGCCTTTTCCTTGATGTTGACGATCTGGACCGAGCCGTTGTCGAGGGCGACGGCGATGAGGTTACCGCCCGGTGAGCGGTCGATGCGGATCGGACCGCCGGTGAGTCCGATGGAAAACTCCTTGTCGAGCCTGAGACCCTTTTTCCCGCTCTTGTACAGCCCGAGATGGAGGACGCCGCCGCCGTCGGCCGTCTCGACCGCAATGGCGAGGGTCTTGCCGTCGGCGGCGAAGACCACGTCCCGGGGCGCGCCCTGGGTGACGTAGTCGACCATGGGCGTGAGGGTGGCGGGCTCGACGAGGTGAACGCGGTTGTTTTCGGTATCGGCGAGAGCGAGCAGACCGAGCTGCGGCGACAGCGCCATGTGGATGATGTCGCCGGCCAGCGGCCGCCGGTAGACAACCTGCCGGGTGATGAGGTTGATCGTCGTCATGTGGATCCCGGTGGAGCCGTCGGGGAGCCGTTCGAGGATCAACATGGCGGCGTCGTCGGGCGCCACGATGGCCTGCCAGGGGTGGGCGATGACGGCGGGGATGATGGCCATCACCGCGCGCTCCGGATACGTCACCATCATCACTTCGCCGGCGAGGGCGATGTAGCGATCCGGGGTCTCGCCGAAATAGGGCATCGTGAGCCCGTCCAGGCGATCGACGACCTGGAGCGTCCGCAGATTGATCACCGTGGTCACGCCGTCGATGACGTTCGGGGCGAAGAGGACGCCTCCCGGAGCGGGGAAGAGCCACCCCACCGGTCCGGTGTCGAACCCGATGGTCTGCCCGGTCGACGGATCCATGAGGAAGACCGAGTCGCCGACCGAGGCGGCGATGACACTGGGAGGAGGCGGTTGTTGGGCGGCCGGGAGCATAGCCGCGGCGAGCAGAGCGATCGCGAACAGCAGAAAGTGGTGGATCTTCATCCCCTCAACTTTAACCGAGTCTCGCCGACCCGGCCACGCGATGGGACGCGTGAGAGACAACGGGGCGAGGCCCCTCGAGGACACGCGGACGTGGCCTCGATCGGACGTGCCGTCCTTGATCATTGTTCGGCATCCGCCGGACCTGGTCGTCTCCTGGAACTTGCCGCCGAACAATGTCACGGGGGGCACTCCCGGGCAACCGCGATGACAGAACCAATCTCGGAAGCGCGATTCTACCCCTCGGAGTTCGTCGCAGGTGTGCTCGGCCGGCGACGTCGTCGACGACGTCTCTTCTTTGGCGTCGCGCCGTCCGCGGGCGACTGAGCCGCGCTTTCAGTGGGCGCGGGCGGCGGGTTTTCGGATGGTCTGCTGTCCGTACGGCGCTCGGCGGGCCTGCGGCCCTTGGGTGGGCGGCGATCCCGGTCCGGTCGCGCCTGGGGCTTGTGCCGGAACGGGATGACCTCGGCAAAGAGCTCCTCGGGTGCGAAGCACACGGGGATTTCGTAGCCGACATACTTGTGGACCGCGTCGAGGGAGTAGACATAGTCGTCGCAGGCGAGGGTGAAGGCCTTGCCTTCGGCGCCGACTCGCGCGGTCCGGCCGATGCGGTGGACATAGTCCTCGGCATCCTGCGGCAGATCGAAGTTGATGACGTGAGTGACGCCGTCGATGTGCAGCCCGCGGCTCGCGACGTCGGTGGCGACGAGAATCGGCAGCTTGCCGTCGCGGAAGTCGTCGAGCACCTTGAGCCGCTTGGTCTGCATGACATCGCCGGTGAGATCGCGGGCGACATAGCCGTGCCGGCGAAGGTCCTCGACGAGTCGGCGGGCGGCGTGCTTGGTGTTGAGAAAGATCATGATCCGCTCGCCGCCCTCACGGGCGAGCAGGCCGAGCAAGAGCGACAGCTTCTCGTGTGCTGCGACGTGGTAGAGCTCCTGGTGGACTGTGTCGGGGGTGAGTTGCGCTCGATTGATGACGATTTCGGCCGGGTTGGTCATCTCGCGCCAACCGAGCTGCATCACCCGCCGCGACAGGGTGGCGGTGAACATGAGGGACTGGCGTTTGTCGGTGTAGGGGAGGCGGTGGAGCAGCCACCGGAGGTCTTCGGCGAAACCCATGTCGAAGAGCCGATCACACTCGTCGACCACCACCATTTCGGTGTCGTGCAACGAGTAGGCTCGCTTGCGGTGATAGTCGATGAGGCGGCCGGGGGTGCCGATGAGCAGATCGACCCCGCTCGCAAACCGATTCTGCTGTTTCTTGTAGTCGATGCCTCCGAAAACCACGTGAACACTGATTGAGGTGTGCATCGCGAGCTTTTCCGCGTCGGAGGCGATCTGGACGGCGAGCTCGCGGGTCGGGGCAATGATCAGTGCGCGGGGGTTTTCCACCGCGGATTGCCTGGGAGTCCGCAGGATCCGGCTGAAAAGGGTCAACAAGTAGGCCGCCGTCTTGCCCGATCCGGTCTGGGCCTGGGCGACGATATCGCGTCCCTCGAGGGACAACGGCAGGACCTCCTCCTGAACCCGGGTGAGTCTTTCGAAACCGAGATCATCGATCGCCGCGAGGAGCGCATCGGGCAGATCGACATCGGAAAAGGCGAGATCGGAGAACAGCGGGTCGGCGGCATTGGAATCAGTCATGGCGCGTAAGTGTAGCACCCGAACGCCGGCCCGACGGAACCCGAGGCTTGTTCAGTTTGGCGTCCCAGGTACACTCATCGGCGTTTACGGGAAGAACCGGCGGAAAATTTCACTTGAATAGATTGTATGGAAGAAACGAAATTCGCATGAACCGACGTTTATCGACAGCAGTAGGAATCGCGTTGACGGTTGTGGCGGTCCTGGTTGGGCCGGCGCGGGCGCAGCAGCCTCAATTCGACCCATCCGATGACCGACTTCCCGCCGGGCTGGCTGCGTTCCTCGAGGCACGCCTCCTGGAAGGCGATGACAGGTATCGCGAGGCGCTCGCCGCGTACGAGCGGGCCCTTGCCGAGGACCCGTCGGTGGTGGAGGTTCGGATCGGTTTTGCGGACCTCCTTTTTCGGCTCGGAGTGACCGACCGGGCGATATCGCTCCTCGAAGGGGTCGATGAGCTCGATTGGCACGGTCGTCGGGTCTACGCCCTCGCCCTCGCTCAGTATTCGGTTCAACACCCGGAGCGGACGGTCGAGGCGAGTGCCGCCCTCGAGGAGGTGCTCGACGAGCGCGATGACGACCCGAATCTGCAGCTCGCATTCGGCCAGCTGCTGCATCGGATGAACCGGATCGACGAGGCCGAGGCGGTCATCGCCGAGCTGAGAAGAAACCGCCCGGGCTCGCCACAGCTGATCTCCTACCACGCGACGCTTCTGCTTCAGCTCGAGCGTCGAGAGGAGGCCGCCGAGCTCTTCGCCGAGTGTGCGGCGAGCCCCGTCATGGGCGAGCAGTGCCGCGACACCGCGGTGGATCTTCTCATCGAGCTCGATCGGCCGGGCGAAGCCGCCGATCTCATGTTGGCCTCGCTCGACGATGACGACCTCGACCAGCTGCTGCGCGCCGCCTATTTGCTGTGGGATGCCGACCGGCCGACTCAGGCGCTTCAGGTTGTCAATCGTGTCCTCCGTGAAGTGCCCGACTCGGTGCGGGGACGGACCCTCAGGGCCCATCTTTTTTCGGCTGTCGGGAATTATCCCGAGGCGGCCAAGGAGTTTCGTTCGCTGCTCAAGAAGAACCCGACCGAAATCGACTTAGAGCTCTCTTTGGCCTGGGCGTTGTCGCGGATGGGCGAGCTCGACGAAGCTCGCCGCTTGCTCGACCGCGCATGGGAGCCGGTCGCCGCCGACGCCGGTTCAGCCAACGCCGCAAGGTGTGCGGTGACCGGGGCGAGGATCGAACTCGTGGCCGGCAACCCCCTCGTCGCCAGGGAGTGGTTGGCGCGGGTCGCCGACCCCGGCGAGGTCGGTGAGGAGTATGTGCGGTTGCTCGGTGAGTCCTTCCGGCAGGAGGAGGACTGGAAGGACGGAATCAGCGCGTTGATGCGGCTTCAGCCGCGGCTCGATGGCGGCGCGCGGCTGGCGGCGCAGGCGATCGAGGCGGAGTTCAGGATCCGCTCCTCCGATCCGCGCGCCTGGCAGCGGCTGCGCCCGCTACTCGACAGCGACGATCCGGCCTCGGTGCTGCTCGGGCTTCAGGTGCTCCAGACCGCGGAACGCTGGTCGGATGTCGAACGTGAGGCCGGCGCCGCCCGGCAGCGGTTCCCCGACGATCGCGACCTTCTCTTTGCCCAGGCGGCCTCGCTGGAGCGCCTCGACCGCTTCGACGAGGCGGAGGGAGTTTTTCTGGAGCTGCTCGAGAGCAACCCCGACGACGCCAACGCCGCCAACTATCTCGGCTATCTGTGGGCGGATCGCGCCGTCAGGCTCGAAGAGGCGCTCGATCTGGTCACCCGCGCCGTCGAGGTCGAGCCGGAGAATCCGGCGTATCTGGACTCCCTCGGGTGGGTGCACTACCGACTCGGCGCCTTTGATCAGGCCGAATTCTGGCTCCGGCGGGCCATCGAGCTCAACGAGGATGACGGCACCCTGCTCGCCCATCTCGGTGAGGTTCTGGTGGCCAATCGGCGAGGTCGAAGAGGGACGGCGCTATCTCCGTCTCGCCTTGGACCAGGGTTGTGAGGACCCCGATCACGTGCGATCCCTGCTCGACAGTCTCGGCAATGGGCCGCCGCAATAGTCTTCATTGCCGCCGGGCGTCGGCCGTTTTCCTGTGTGTGGTGGCCTGTGTCGGCTGCGCCACCGGGAGCCGGATCGAGATGGATTCCGACGAGCTCGCCGTCGCGGTTGCCCGGTTGAATCGACCGATCACGGGCGATATCGCGGCCCTGTATGACCTTCGGGTCGCCCGGTCGGGCGGAATGCGGCTGGCGGTCGTCACCGCCGGGGACGAAGGCCGCATGACGATTTCCGAACCCTTCGGTTCTGCGGTGTCGCTGACCGCATGGTCGGCCCTCGGCCCGACGGTCTTTTTCGACATGGACGAAGGGTGTCGCCGTCGAGGTCGACGATCTCGAGGAGGTGCTCGGCGTCGGCAGCCTACCTCTGAGCCAGGCGGTCCGGCTGCTCGGCGGCCGGCTGCCGGCGCTGCCCGGCGACGAGGTCGAACTCGGCGATGGCGGCCATCTTGAAGTGCGTGGCGTCGGCTGGATGGTTCAGCTTCGCCTGGCTGCAGACCCGTGGCGGGTGGTGGAGCTCGTCGAGCTTCGTGCCGACGGAAGCGCCGGTTGGCGTCTTGAACTGAGTTCCCACACCAGCTCGGTCCCCGGCAGGATCAGATTGGAAAGCCCCGACGGTCGATGGGTCGAGCTCGAGCTCAAGCGGTTGGAGTGGCCCGTAGAGGCGTCGCTGCCCGATCTGCCGGTTTTTCCCACCTGTCCCGGGTGATGAGATGACCCGGTTGGTGGTCGCGGCGCCTAGGGTGCGGGTTCCGACGGCCGGAATCGATGCTGATTGAGCCTCTTGCAGAACTCGAAAATCGGAGATGTATCGGTCTCCCAACCCTCCGCGACTTCAGGCCGGCGTGGGCGCCGGCCCCGACAATGGATGTGCAGCCCTTTGTGACGCCGACGCCCCCGCCGGCGAGACGACCACCGACGACGATTCTCCGAGAATTGGGAATTTTGCAGGAGGCTCGGTTATCAACGCGCGGTTGACCTGCGAACGGCAGAAAGGTACCTTGTACGCCCTCGTAGTTGATCTGCAGGGTCGATTCGATCGGCGGGTGATGGAGGTTGGGGATGAAGGTGACTGAAGTGCGCATCAGCCCGGCCAAGGGCGGGAAGATTCGGGCCTTCGCAAGCATCGTGATCGATGATTGTTTCATCATCAACGATCTGCGGGTGATCGAGGGGCGGGAGAATCAGTTCATTCGTGACCATGCCGGCTCGTAAGGCGCGGAACGGACAGATGCGGGATATTGCCCACCCCCTCAACAAGGAAACTCGAGAGGAGATCGATCAACGGGTGATCGAGGAGTACCAGCAATCCGTGAGCCACTTCGCGGTGCCGACTCCCGACAGCCAAAAACGCCGCGGCGGCAGCAGATCCGAGGTCATGGATCGACTGGCGGCTAAGCTCTTCAACGATGATTTCTGGACCGAGGACATGAACAGGGTGAGTCTCGACGTCGAGTGATCGTGCCGGTCTCGGCACCGGGCGTTGTGCCCGTTTCCGTCGGTTGCGATGCGCTCGGTTATAATTCGCGACGCTTGGGGCGTCGGCAAGCGGTAAGCCACCGGTCTTTGGATCCGGCATTCGAAGGTTCGAATCCTTCCGCCCCAGCCAAGAGGCAGGCACGAAGATGCTCAAAGAACATCCGTTACAGGTCTTTTCCGGTCGCGCCAACCCGGTGCTCTCGGAGGCGATTTGCGGGTATCTGCAGATCGAGATGGGACACCTGCGTCTCGGCAGCTTCTCCGATGGCGAGATCTTCTGCCAGATCCAGGACAATGTCCGGGGCGCCGATGTCTTTATCGTCCAGCCCACCGGGCGACCGGCGAACGAGATCCCTGATGGAGTTGTTGATCATCCTCGACGCTTTCCGCCGGGCGTCGCCCGCACGGGTCTGCGTCGTGATGCCCTACATGGGCTATGCCCGTCAGGACCGCAAGGACGCCCCGCGGGTGCCCATCACCGCCAAGCTGGTGGCCAATCTGATCACCTCCGCCGGGGCGGGTCGGATGTTGACCATCGATCTTCACGCCGCCCAGATCCAGGGCTTCTTCGACATCCCGGTCGACCATCTGTATGCCGCGCCGATCCTCATCGAGGCGATTCGCCGAAAGAACCTCGACCGCCTCGTCGTGGTCTCGCCGGACGCCGGTGGCGTCGAACGCGCCCGGGCCTTCGCCAAGCGGCTCACGAGCGATCTGGCGATCATGGACAAACGCCGCCCCGAGGCCAACAAGGCCGTCATCATGAACGTCATCGGTGAGGTGAAAGGCCGCGACTGCGTCATCATCGATGACATCATCGATACCGCCGGAACCCTGGTGGGTTCGGCGACAGCCTTGATGGAACGTGGTGCGCGGTCGGTCTATGCGGCGGGTGTCCACCCCGTCCTGTCCGGTCCAGCGGTCGAACGCATCAACTCCAGCATCATCGAGAAAGTGCTGGTGACCGACACCTTGAGTCTCAGTGAAGAGGCGGCCGAAGAGTCCGAAGATCGAGCAGCTCTCGCTCGCGGTGCTGCTCGGCGAGGCGATCCGCCGGATTCATGAAGGAGCGTCCGTTTCGAGCCTGTTTGTATAACCCAATCCCATTGACCCATCGTCAGGGATGGGGCTGAGTCTAAGGAGAAATCGAGAATGGCAACGACAATTCAAACCGCTGATATCACTCTGATCGTTGAAAAGCGCGAGGACAGGGGAACCAACCCCTCGGGTCGTCTGCGCGCCGAGGGACGGGTCCCGGCCGTGCTCTACGGTGGCGAGCTGCCTCCGGTGGCGATCTCCGTCGATGACCTCGCCGTCAGGGATATCCTCAAGCAGGATGCCGGCGAGAACACCATCTTCCTCCTCAAGCTCAAGAACACGACGGAGGAGCGGATGGCGATGATCAAGGAGCTTCAGGTCGATCCGATCTCGGGCAAATTCGTCCACATCGACTTCATCCGCGTCACCGCAGGCCACAAGCTCAACGTGACGATCCACATCGATCTCATCGGCGACAGTGTCGGGTGTGCGTCAGGGCGGCCGCATCGACTTCGTGTCGCGCGAGCTCGCGGTCGAGGTGCTGCCGCGCGATATGTTCGACCACATCGACATCGACATCGACCAAGATGGCGATCGGCGATCGTCGTCACCGTGGCCGATCTCGAGGAGAGGCTTCCCGAAAGCGCCAAGTTCCTCGAGGACCCGAGCCGGGTTGTGGTGGTCGTCGAGCAGCCTCGCCTCATCGAGGAGGAGGAAGAGGAAGACCTCCTGGCCGAGGGCGAAGAGGTCGAGGAGGGCGCCGAGCCCGAGATCATCTCCAAGGGCAAGGACGAAGAAGCGGGCGAGTAGTCGTCCTCATTCTCGCCGAGAATGGCCATCGAACTCGTGCTCGGTCTCGGGAACCCCGGGCCGCGCTACGCCGAAACCCGACACAACGTCGGGTTTCGGGTCGTGGACGAGTTGGCGCGCCGGCACGGCATTGGCGCCTGGGAGCGGTATCTGCTCGGCGATCTGAGGTCCCTCGACCTCGGTGACGGGGTGCTCGTCGGTCAAGCCGATGACCTATATGAACCTCTCGGGAAGCGCCTTTCGCTGGGCGCTCGATCGGTTCTCCCTCGAGCCCGAGCAGACGCTGGTGGTGGTCGACGACATCGATCTGCCCCTCGGTCGGCTGCGGCTGCGCAAGCACGGTGGGCCCGGGACCCACAACGGGCTTCGCGATCTGTGCGATGCGGCCGGAAGAGGCTACCCGAGGCTGAGGGTCGGGGTCCGTGGCGGAGAGGTCGGGGATGATCTCGCGGCGTGGGTCACCGCGCCCTTCGAGGGCGCCGAAGTCGAGATTGCCGAGAAGGCCGTTGCACGAGCCGCCGACGCCGTCGAGGCCGTCATCACCGATGGTTTGGACGCGGCGATGAACGGTTCAATCGGGGTGAGGGTGAGGAAGTCAGGGGTTAAGAGTCAGGAGTCGTGGAGGAGTTAGAAAGTTAGAGAAGAATCTCGGTCTTCACCAGCGAGCGAAGCGAGCGCTGACAGCGACCGGAGGGAGCGCTCACTAACCTCCTCACTAGCGACCGGAGGGAGCGCTGACCTCCTCACTCCTCACCACTCACCGTGAGCAACGGCACCGGACACCTCCTGAGCACCGCCTCGGCCACCGAACCGAGCACGAGCTGTTCGAGACCGGTGAGTCCGCGGGTGCCCATGATTACGAGGTCGAAAGACTCCGGCTGCGCTTCGTTGATGATGGTGTCGGCCGCCCGGCCGATGAGGACAGCGGTGTTCACCGGCAGATCGCCGAGGATCTCATCGCGCCGCCTCGTCGAGCGCCTCGGTGGCCCGGTCGCGAAGCCGGGTCATGACATCGTCGGACAGGGCATTGATAGCGTAGAACTCGGGATAAACCACCGGCTCGACCACGTGGAGCAGGGTGATCTCGGCGTCGAAGACCTCGGCCCAGTCACGGGCGGCGCGGATCGCTGTTGCCGACTGTTCGGAGAAGTCGTGCGCAACCAGAATTTTCTTCGGCCCTTGGGCGGGCAGTTCGATGCCGGGGCGGACGGTGAGCACCGGGATGTCGACGCTTCGCACCACGTTCTCGGCGACGGAGCCGAGGAGCAGGTGTTTGATCCCGCGCCGACCGTGGGTGCCCATGACGATCAGATCGCAGTCGAACTCGGATGCGGTTTCGACGATGGCCTCGGCGGCCGAGATGCTGCGGACCAGGTGGGTCTCGACCGAGATCCCTGGTTCTCCGGGCCGGCCCTCGGCAAACGCTTGCTCGGTCGCGTCATCCGCAGAGGACATCAGGCGTTCAATCTCGAGTTGCTTTTCCTCCGCCATGAGGGGGTCTTCCAGGATCACCCGCACGTGAACGAGGTGGAGCTCGGCTCCGAGCAGCCGGGCCATTTGAAAGGCGAGTTTCTCGGCGCTGTCGGCCGTGGATGAAAAGTCCGTCGCAACGAGGATCTTCTGCGGAATGCCAGCCATGGTGTCCTCCCGGAGGTTCGGGATCGATTCTAACCTGTTCTCGTCGGATAGAGGATCTTCATCCCGCTGGACCGGACGGAAAGAATCGGGTAATCTCTCCCCTGTTCCGACACAACTGACCGGACGTCACGACTCGTTGTCGTGTACTGGAGGGACGCCCGGCCGGAAACGGTAAAGGGAGGGAGTCGATGGACGAACGTCGTCGCTCTCGTCGCGCCGCTCCGGCGCACGGTGTGAACGTCACGATTGGCGGGAATCGACCCGCTCGGGTGGTCGATGTGAATTCCGAGGGCGCGTGCCTCGAACTGGCTTCGGCGCTCAACCCGAGAGGCAAGTGCAGGATCGCGCTCCCGCTACCCGATGGCATCGTGCGGCTCATGGCGCAGGTGGTTCACTGCAAGCTCATCGGCGTCGCAGGCCCCGAATCCGGCGGCGGCCTGGTGTATCGCGCCGGTGTCCGGTTCCTCGACGTGGATGCCAGGCTGGCGGTCTCGATCGACCTCGCCTACCCGGCGCCGATCACCAATCCGAAACGCACCGGACCCATCAAGGTCAAGGTGAATGTCAACGCGCTCGATCACACCGCTGAGACCGGCGAACATGGGGCGAACTGAAGTTATTAGGTATTAGGTATTAGGTAGGTGTTAGCAGAAGGTCTACGCTCGTCGCGGGCATCATTCGACCGTGGCATCGGAAACACTCTGGTCGAGCATCCCGACCCCCGCGATTCATCCAGATCCCAGCGGTATCGGTCACTTCGAGAGTCCCTTGGCGAACTCGATGGCCTGGGCCTCGATGCGTTCCAGGTCGAGGGTGTTGAGAGTCCGGTTGCCGACCACCAATCTGCCGCCGACGAGGACGTGGCGGACATCGGATGCGCGGGCGGCGAAGACCAGGTGTGACCACGGGTCAAAGCTCGGAGTGGCGTGCGGGCCATCGACCGCGATACACGTGATGTCGGCCTGTTTGCCCTCGACAAGAGTTCCGATCTGGGAGTCGAGCCCGAGGACCCTCGCCCCCCCGATCGTCGCCATCTCGATCATCGAACGGGCGGGCAGGACCGTCGGATCTCCGACGACACCCTTGTGCAGAAGGGCGGCGAGCTGCATGTCTCGCAGAAGGTCCAGGGTGTTGTTGGACGCTGCGCCGTCGGTGCCGAGGCTGAGCTTCACCCCGGCTTCGGCCATGGCCGGAACCGGCGCAACCCCCGACGCGAGCTTGAGGTTGGAGACCGGGTTGTGGGCGACTCCGACCTCGAACTCCGTGAGGATATCGATGTCGTCGGGCGAGACATGGACGCAGTGGGCCGCCACCGTCCGATCGGAGAGCACCCCGAGATCCGCGAGGTAGGCGACCGGCGACCGGCCCTTTTCCTCGATCAGCTTCTCGACCTCCCACCGGGTTTCGGAAAGGTGGATCTGCAGCGACACGCCGAGCTGATCGGCGAGCTCGGCTTCCTTGACGAGATTGGCGGCGCACACCGAATAGGGTGCATGCGCGGCGATGGAAGCCGTGATCAACGGATGTTTGCGGTACTCATCCGCGAGTTCGCGTTGCTTGGCCATCATCTCTTCGGGAGTTTTGCAGCGCGGGGTCGGGAAGTCGATGAGCGACTCGGCGATGACGCCGCGCATCCCGGCGTGGGCGAGAACCGAAGCGACCTCGTTGGCGAAGAAGTACATGTCGGCCGTGGTCGTGACCCCGGCGAGGAGGAGTTCGGCGACCGCGAGCTCGGTGCCGAGGCGGACCGCCTTGCGGTCCATGTGGTTCTTCTCCGCCGGCCAGATGTGGTTCTCCAACCACTCCATCAGCGGGAGATCGTCGGCCAGACCGCGCATCAGGGTCATGGCCAGATGGGCGTGCGTGTTGACAAGTCCTGGCAGTACCAGACAGCCGGCAGCATTGATCACCCCACCGGTGGGGGCGTGTTCGAAGAGATCCTCGGCCAGCCCGACGGCGGCGATCCGACCGTCCGCCACCGCGATCGCACCGTTGGCGACGGGCTCGCTGCCGGGCTCCATGGTCAGCACCGTGCCGCCGACGATGAGGGTGTCCCAGTTGGGTTCGTTCATTCATTCCTCCGATTGCGCATCCGAAGCGCAGCGGGAGGGATTGTATCGGATCACTCCCGCTCCCGTGGTCGTGCCCCTTGCCTCTGACGACTTCGCCTACGGCTCCTCGCCCTCTTTCAGTCGACGCAACCGCCGGCGCTCCTGCTTTTTCGGCGCCCCCATACCGCGGCTTCGTCGCGGCGGCATCGAGAGCTGTTGCATCTTGCGGAGCTCGATCTCCTCTGCAGAGGGGGGCGGCGTGTGATCGATGTAGAGTTCGCGGGCGCGCGCCTTCGGAACACTGGTGGACTCGAGGGCGACGACTTCGATGATTCGTTTGCGTCCGCCCGGCAGCGAGATCCTGATCTCGTCGCCGGCGCGCACCGCGCGATGCGGCTTGCCGTGATCGCCGTTGACCTGGACGCGGCCCTTGGTGCAGGCCGCCTGCGCCTGGGATCGGGTCTTGAAGATGCAGGCCACGTCGAGCCAGATGTCGAGGCGGACAGTCGCAAGATCAGTCATGCCCGGAAGTGTAGCGGGAACCGGCTCGCCGAGACGAAAATCAATCGGATTGGAAGTCAACAGTCGACAGATCGATCACCGGTGAACCGGCGAATCGTTGGTTGTTTCGTCGGCCCCCGCCACATGGAAGTTCGAGTTGAAACACGGAGGGCACGGAGAACCACGGAGTCGCCACGGGGGATCGGCTGACTCATCACATCTTCCGGAGAAAACCCGCAACCCTCCGAACACAGATGGAGCCCAGGTCAAAATGACTGCGCCCCGTGGAATCTCCGTGGTTCCCCGAGTCCCCTGTGTTTCAAAAATAGTGCCTCAGTTTGTAGGTCATCTCCAGGAACCTGCAGCCGCACAAGCCAAAAAAGTTCTGCGACGAAACTGTCGACTGTGAACTGAGTCTTTTACAAATCAATTTGCCGGTTGGTCAGTTGAATCCTCAGCTGTCTTGGTTGGGAGGGTGTAAAACCCTCCCCTCGGTACTTTCCACAGAATTCGTAGGGGCGGGTTTTATACCCGCCCTTGAGGCGGTATTGATTTCTGCAATAGGCTCAGCTGTGAACCGTCGACTCCTGGGCGGTCAGTCCGCGACCACCTCGGCGTCTTTGAGCAGCACCTTGTAGGTGTAGCCGGCGCCGAAGTCCTGGTCGGTGACGAGGGTGCCGGTGACCGTCACCACGTCGCCCACCGATGCCGTCGCGAGGGTCGTGACGGTGATGTCGTTGTCGCCGTTTTCCGCCGATCCGGTGCCGTCCTGGAGGTGGATCCAGTTTGTGCCGAGGATGCCGCCGTTGAACTTGACCACCTTGCCGCGCACGGTGATCGGAGTCCCGGCGAGAGCTTCGGTTTCGGTCCAAACCTGGTTCACCGTGACGCCGCCGTCGGCCGGCTCGATGACCTCCATCTCGGTGGATGGGCCGTGTGAGGCGGCCATGGCGCCGCCGACCTGCGGGTGGCCCGGCGG
This sequence comes from uncultured Acidobacteriota bacterium, assembly GCA_963704125.1. Classification (GTDB taxonomy): domain Bacteria; phylum Acidobacteriota; class Thermoanaerobaculia; order Thermoanaerobaculales; family Sulfomarinibacteraceae; genus JAHECW01. The sequence continues at coordinate 640,683 of CAVPHA010000021.1, forward strand.
CATGGCGGGTGAACCCGCTTGGCCTTCGTGCAGGATCTGAGACGTGAAGTACACCACGGGGAAGGTCCGGTCGAGGCTTTCACTGTAGAAGTCCTGCATCGGCATCTCCAGTGGGACCACCACGGTGTCGCCGACCGCGACGTCGAATCGGGTGGCCGCGGCCCAGATCTCGGCGCCGTTCGCGTCGACCAGCACGTAGGTGTAGTTGCCGGCGTTCATCGTCTCGACAACGGTGCCGGTGGCGGTCGATCCGGTGACGCCGAGGGGTTGGGAGGCGGTCTCGGCCTGGCTCTGGGAGTCCTCCTCGGTGTGGTTTTCCGCGGAACATGCGCTGACGCCGCCGAGCGAGGCGGCGAGGATCACGGACATCAGGATTCGAAGGGTCATGGGTTTCTCTCCTCTTTCTTCGATTGCCGGTTATTCGGGAAGATCCATCGCCGCGCGGCCGACACCGATGTACTCGAATCCGTGATCGGCCATTCGTTCCGGGCTGCAGACGTTGCGCAGGTCGACGACGACGTTGCCGCTGAGCGCGGACTTGATCCGCTCGAGGTCGAGTGAGCGAAACTGATTCCACTCGGTGACGATGACCAGGGCGTCGGCGCCGCTGGCGGCGTCGTAGGCATCGGTGCAGTACTCGATTCCTGCGGGCAAGATGGCCTTGGCGTTGTCCATGGCGACCGGGTCGAAGGCGCGCACCTTGGCGCCCTCGCCGACCAGGGCCTGAATGATGGGGATCGATGCCGACTCCCGCATGTCGTCGGTCTCGGGTTTGAAGGAGAGACCGAGCATGGCCACGGTCCTTCCCTCGAGCTTGTCACCGAGGGCGGCTCGGACCTTGGCCACCGCCCGAACCTTCATCCGCTCGTTGACCGCGACCACCGTCTCGACGATGTCGAAGGGTCGGCCGGCGTTGCGGGCGATCTCGGTGAGAGCCTGGGTGTCCTTGGGGAAGCACGATCCGCCGTAGCCGGGACCGGGGTGGAGGAACTTGGGGCCGATGCGATTGTCGAGACCCATCCCCTTGGCGACGTGATGGACATCGGCGCCGATGAGCTCGCAGAGCTCGGCGACCTCGTTGATGAAGGTGATCTTGGTGGCGAGAAAGGCGTTGGAGGCGTACTTGATGAGCTCGGAGGACTCGACGTTGGTGATGACGAACGGCGTGTCGCGCAGGAAGAGCGGCGAGTAGATGTCCTTCATGATGGCGATGGCCTGGGGATCGCGGGCGCCGATGACCACTCGGTCGGGACGCATGAAATCACCGATGGCCGAGCCCTCGCGGAGGAACTCGGGGTTGGAGACCACCGAGAACGGGTGCCTGCTGGTGGTGCGCTCGGAGATGGTCTTTTCGATCAGCTGGCCGGTGCCGGTGGGCACTGTGGATTTGGTGATGACGACCTTGTAGCCGTCGAGGTTGTCGGCGATGGACTCGGCCACCTGGATCACATATGAAAGGTCGGCCGATCCGTCCTCCTTCGGCGGGGTGCCGACGGCGATGAAGACCGCCAGGGCGCGCCGGATGGCCGGATCGAGATCGGTGGTGAAGTGGAGCCGGCCGGCCTTGGAGTTCTTCTCCACCAGGGCGTCGAGACCGGGCTCGTAGATCGGCATCTCACCGCGCAGCAGCATGTCGATCTTATGTTCGTCCTTGTCGACACAGGTGACGCTGATGCCGAAATCGGCGAGGCACGCTCCGGTAACCAAACCCACGTAACCTGTTCCTACCACGCAAATATGCATCCCAATCCTCCGGCCATGCTGGGCGGTGATTCTAACAGAGCGACGGGTCGAAAGGTTTCGTGTACCCTGTCCGAACCGTCCTCGGTGACGGCCGAAATCGGCTGAAACTCTCAGCACAGGAGTCCCGTCATGCCCGTACCCCTGCTCGATCTCAAACGTCAGTACGAACCCATGCGCGATGAGATGGAGAAGACCCTGGCCGAGATCGCCGCCGGCCAGTATTTCATCCTCGGTCCCCAGGTCGAGCGCTTCGAAAATGAGGCGGCCACCTGGCTCAAGGTCGATCACGCCATCGGGGTTGCGTCCGGGACCGACGCCCTCCTGGTGGCGCTGATGGCCCTCGACGTAGGCCCTGGCGACGAAGTCATCGTGCCGACCTTCACCTTCTTCGCAACCGCTGGGGTGGTGGCGCGCCTCGGTGCGACACCGGTCTTTGTCGACATCGATCCGGTGGACTTCAACATGGACCCGGCGGCGCTTCGCGATCGGATCTCCGACCGAACCAAGGCGGTCATCCCGGTCCATCTTTTCGGCCAGGCCGCGAATTTCGCCGCTATCGCCGAAGCCGCGGGCGAGGTACCGGTCCTCGAGGACTGCGCCCAGGCGTGGGGGGCCGACTTCGATGGCAAATACGTCGGTGGCCACGGACTCGTGGGCGCCTTTTCGTTCTTCCCGTCGAAGAACCTCGGCGGGTTCGGCGACGGTGGACTGGTGACCACCAACGACGCCGATCTCGCCGCGAGGCTGCGCGAACTACGGGTCCACGGCCAGTCCGGCCCCTATCTCCACCCGGTGGTCGGCGGCAACTTCCGTCTCGACGCCATCCAGGCCGCCGTGCTCCGGGTCAAGCTGCCGCACGTCCAGGGCTGGATCCAGGGCCGGCGGGCCAACGCCATGCGGCTGGTGGACCTCTTCATGCAGAAGGGTCTCGACGAGGTTCTCGGTCTGCCGGCCGCCCTTTCGGGTCGCGGTCACACCTTCAACCAGTTCGTCATCCGCGCGCCCAGGCGCGATGAGCTGCGGCAACACCTCGCCGACCGCGGGATCGGCTGCGCGGTCTACTACCCGCTGCCGCTGCACCTGCAACCCTGTTTCAGCGAGCTGGGCTATTCCGAGGGCGACTGTCCGGTGGCGGAACAGGCGAGTCGTGAGGTCCTCGCCCTCCCGGTCTTCCCCGAACTCACCCAGGATGAGATCGGCGAGATCGTCGGCGCCATCGCGGATTTCTACGACCGATAGATGAAGATCCTGCTGGTCTCGAGTCGATTCCCCTGGCCTCCGTGGCGAGGGAATCAGCTCCGGACCGTCCAGTGGCTCGACGCCCTGGCCGAACACGAGTGTCTTCTCGTCTGCCCGCCTCCGGCCGACGGCGCCGACCCGAATCTCCGAGGTCCCGCGATCCGTCATCTGCCCGTGAACGCCGGCCGCGCCGTCCTCGGCGTGGCCGCCGCGATCCTCCGGGGTCGACCGGCCCAGGAGGGGCTCTACGACTCGAAGGCGGCGCGCCGGGTCGTCGCCGGCGCCGTTCGCCGACTGGCAGCCGGATCTCGCCGTGATCCAGATGGTCCGCTGCGCCTGGGCGTTCGATGTGATCCGGGAGGTGCATCCCGAATTGCCGCTGCTCTTCGACGCCATCGACTGTATGACGCTCCACTACGATCGGGCGGCGGCCTCGGAGGGGATTGTGCTCCGATCGGCCTCCCACTTTGAAGCCGAGCGCTGCCTTCGGCGTGAGGGTGAGCTCGTCCGCCACGCCGTCGTCACGACCGCCGTGAGCGGCCGGGATCTGCGCGCCCTGGGGGCAGGGTCCCGGGGGATGGTGGTTCCGGTGACCGGTGGCCGGGAGGCCGGACGCGGGATCCGGCCCGATGGCGAGCCCACGGTTCTCTTGTCGGGGAATCTCGGGTACCGACCGACGGTTCGGGGCGCGTTGTGGTTTGCCGACCGGGTGTGGCCGACCCTGCACGCCGCCGTACCCTCGGCACGCTGGGTTCTCGCCGGCGCCCGCCCCGCCGCGGCCCTCCGCCGGCTCGCGTCACGGCCGGGGATCGAGGTCCACGGTGATGTCGACGACCTCGGGCCCTTCCTCGATCGTGCGACGGTGGCGATCGCGCCCATGACCAGCGGGTCGGGGGTGCCGATCAAGATCCTCGAGGCCATGGCGGCCGGAGTTCCGGTGGTGGTCGATCCCTGGTCGGCCGATGGGCTCGAGGATCCGTCGGCGGTGGCGGTTGCCGATGGCGAAGCGGCGTGGGCCAGCGTTCTCGAACGACTGCTCGGCGACCCGGCGGCGGCGGCGGCGCAGGCCGCAGCGGGAACCGAAGCCTGGCGCGCAGATTATCGACCGGGCCGTGTTCGGGAGCGGATCGCGCAGGCCGTCGGCGTCGCGCTATCGCGGGTCGGGTGAACCCTCCCATGGTCCCTGCGAGTCAACCGCGATGATCGAGCTGGTCAGTTTCTTCGTCGGTCTCGTGATCGGGGTCCACAACGTCGAGGTGGCGGTCTCGAACGAGGTCTCCCGGGTCGAGTTCCGCCTCGATGGCGAGATCCTGGCCGAGATCAAAGGGGAACCCTGGAAGGCCCAGTGCGATTTCGGGCGCGACCTCCGGCCCGGCGAGTTCGAAGCGGTGGCCTTCGACGCCGCGGGCGCCGAACTGGGTCGAGCCCGGCAGTGGATCAACCTGCCCGACGAGGGCGCCGATGCCGGGATCGTCGCCGATCGGGACGCCGCAGGGGCTGTTTCCGGAGCCCGGCTCACCTGGTCGAGCCCAGAGTTCGACAAGCCGCGCCGGATCACCGTCGATCTCGACGGCGCCCCGGTCAAGGTCCGCCCGCCGTATCACATCGATCTGGTGGATATCCCGGAACAGAAGGTCCATGTCCTGGCGGCGGTGTTCGAGTTTTCGCCCGAGGTGGTTATCCGCAGGGAGCTCGTCTTCGGCTCCGAGTTCGAGGGAGTCCACGCATCGGGGCTCACCGCGGTGGCGGTGGTCCTGGATGATCTCGACGAGCTGCCCCCGGTCCCGGCCATGGAAGGGTGGTTTTTCTCCGGTGGTGAGGCTCTCAGGGTGGTTGCGACGGAGCAACCGGATGCACGGTTGCTCGTGGTCCGCGATCCGACGACGATCAACCGCCTGGCCGAGATGGAGCCCGAGATCGAGCACCGTCGAAAGAAGGCGCGGCGGGATGGGGGCCGGAACCGATCGTCGGATGACCTTGGCGAAGATGTGCAGATCCGGGTGCTTTCACCCGAACCTGTGACCCCCGACAACCGCGCCAGAGCCGCGCTGCTCTTCCCCATGTCGGACCGACCGGTCGCGGGTTCCAAGGGTCTGGTTGCGGCCACCATCGGGACATCGGCCGCATCCACGCTTGCCGGCCCCCTGATGTTGTCAGACGCGGTGGCGATCGCGGGGATGCGCGCCGCCGGCGGCAACCGGCGCCGGGCGGTGGTGCTGCTGCTGGGGCCGAAGCGCGAGGACGGGAGCAGGTTTTCGCCCGAGATCGCGCGGCGGTATCTGGCCGACCTCCACGTCCCGTTGTTCGTCTGGGATCTCTCGGGACCGGCGGCCGAGCCGCCGGGGGGCTGGGGTGAGCTGCGGCCGGTGGACAACGCGGACGATCTCCTGCGCGCGGTGCGGCGGATCCGCTCTCTGCTCGAAGACCAGCGTATCGTCTGGCTCAGCGGCCGCCACCTGCCGCAGGAAATAAGGCTCAGCCCGAAGGCCCAGGGTATCCGGCTGGCGGAGTAGCGGGTGAGGGGTGAGCGCTCCCTCCGGTCGCTAGTGAGGAGTGAGCGCTCCCTGCGGTCGCTGGTGAGGGGTGAGAGGGGTTCCGCACGTCTCACGTCTCACGTCTAACTCCTAACTCCTCACCCCTAACTCCTCACCCCTCACCTGCTCGCTAACCGAACAGCTCGAGCGCTTCGACGTTGCCCTTGCCCTCCCGGACGAGGACCGGCACGGGTCCCGAGAGATCGACCACCGTCGATGGTTGGGCGACCAGCGGACCGCCGTCCACCACCACATCGACCCGGTCGTCGAGGGTCGACTCGACCTCGATGGGCTCGATGACCCATTGGTCGTCGGGGGTCCGGACCGAGGTCGTCAGCAGCGGTTCGTCGAGCTCCTCGAGGAGGGCCAGAGTGATCGGGTGGTCCGGCATCCGCACCCCGATGGTGCGGCGCTTGCGGAGCATGATCTTGGGCACTTCGGCGGTGGCCTCGAAGATAAAAGTGTAGGGTCCCGGGAGAACCCGTTTGAGCAACCGGTAGTAGGGAGTCGTCACCCCCCGCGCATAGACCCCCACCGTGGTCATGTCGCGCACCAGCAGCGCGAGCGGTTTCTTGGGGTCCATGTCCTTGAGGGCGTAGATCCGTTTGATCGCCTTGTCGTGCGAGATGCCGCAGGCGAGCCCGTAGACGGTGTCGGTGGGAATGATCGCGACGCCCCCCTTGCGCAGCACGTCGGCGGCGCGGGCCACGAGCCAGGGCTCGGGATCGATGGGGTCGATCTCGATGATCACGGCGTCACTCCCATGATGTGTGTATAGCCGGGGACGGAGTCGGCGTCAACCGGGCCATCGGTTGGATGTCGATTTCGGGCGATCAACGGGGTGTGGCCACCGCCGCGTTGCGGATAAGAAGAAACCGGCCCCTTGCCGAGGCCGGTTGTCAGAATTCGTAGCCCGGGATTTTTCTATTCGATCGAGAAACTCATCAACTCAACCGGAAGCTCGGTTCCATTGACGGTCATGACGATGTGCATGTTCGGGAAACCGATGACGGCGGTGTCGGTGGGTTCGGTAACTCCGCAATCGGCGGCCGCGAGGTAACTCGGGTGGAGCTGGCCGGCGGCGTTGGATCCGATGAAGATAGTCTCGCCCGTTGCCTGGCCGTTCGGGGTGAAGACCTCCACCACGAGATCGTGGGTCGTCGGATCGACGATGGAGCCGGTCACCACGAAATTCTCGATGGTGGCGGATGTGTCGGCAAGGGTCGTCGCGAGCACGCCGACCTGGGTGATGTTGGCGAAGAGCAGCGCGTCGGCTTTGAGAATCGAGTACAGCCGGATCTCGATGGGCTGTCCGGCACCGGTGCTCGATGTCGCGGTTTCAATACCAACATCGACGCTCGTGACATCGAACTGATTGACGATGCCGTGGTCGGTGTCGAGGATGAACCGACGCATATAGCTGTTGTCGGTGTGAGAGCCGCTGTTGCATGATACCGAGTTGCCAGCCGTGATTGTTACGGGATCTGTGCTCTGGGTGATGCTGTTGGGCCCCGGTGCGAGTTCGGGGAACGAGGCTGATTGGCCCGCCGAGTTGGGGTTGGCGCTGAACTCTGCTGCCATGCCGGTTCCGGCGACCAGAACGGCCAGAATCAATAATGAACGACGCACGTTTCATGGACCTCTCCTTCTGTCAGATTCTATGAACCAAATAACACAATCGACGACAATTCGACTCCACCGTCTGTCGAAACGCAGCGGCAATTAGACCACATCGAGGAGGAAAGCAGAAATCGCGATGGCCCAACTCGTACTGAGTTACAATTCCAGTCGCGCTGCCGCAATGCGGCGAATCGACTCATATCGAGCAACGGAGGCCAGGCATGAGTGAGAGCGGGTTGAAAAAGATCGGCGTCATCGGGATCGGCACCATGGGCAACGGGATCGCCCAGGTGGCCGCTCAGAGCGGGTTCGAGACCTTGGTGATGGATGTGGATGCGGGCGTTTTGGAAAAAGGCCTGGATTCCATCTCGAGGAGCCTCGATCGGCTGGTCAAGGCGTTTGAGAAATCCGGCGGCGAAAAGGGAATCGACGGCGACACCAGGGACGCCGCGTTCAACCGGCTGAGTACGACCACTCGGAGTGAAGATCTTCTCGACTGCGACCTCATCATCGAGGCCGTGCCGGAGAGGCCCGAGCTCAAGGAGAAGATCAACCGGACCCTGGCCGAGCTCGGCTACGACAAGATTCTGGTTTCGAACACATCGGGAATCTCCATCACCCGGCTCGGCGCCGCCTATGGAAAGCCCGAGAAGTTCATGGGCATGCACTTCATGAACCCGGTGCCCATGCAGCAGGGTGTCGAGATCATCCGCGGACTCGCGACCTCGGATGAGACCTACGAGACCATCGTCGCGCTCTGCCACGACCTCGGCAAGATCGAGATCGCCGCCGAGGACAAGGCCGGTTTCGCCATCAACCGGATGTTCGTGCCCTTCGTCAACGAGGCGATCCGGGTGATTGAAGAGGGCATCGCCTCGGTCGACGATGTCGACAAGTGCACCTACTGCCTCGGCCACAAGATGGGTCCGCTGATGACCGCCGACTATGTCGGCCTCGACACCATGCTCTTTATCTGCGAGGTCCTCGAGGAGGAGCTCGGGACGTTCTACAAGCCGAGCCCGCTGCTCAAGCGGCTGGTCGAGTCCGGTCAGCTCGGCGCCAAGACCGGCAGCGGCTTCTACACCTGGGAGAAGTACAAGGCGTCGGGGATCAATCCCGACATCGCGCGCTACCGCATCGGCTGAGGAATGAACCGCGAAGACGCAAAGAACGCCAAGCATCGCAAAAGACCATTTCAAGAAAAACCCGGGCACAGCCCGGGTTTTTCTTGAATGATTTCTTAGCGTACTTTGCGTCTTGGCGGTTCGATTACCCGGCGAGGGCGGGGTGGGTGGCCTGCCATGCCGGCAGGGCTTCGATGGCGGCGTACCAGCGTTGGACGTTGGGAAACTCGTCCATGGGCAGCTCGGTGGCCTTGGCGTAGGTCAGGTTGGCCGCCACCGCGAGGTCGGCGAGGGTCATGGCGTCGCCCACCAACCACTCGCGGTCCTTGAGGTGGTCGTCCAGCGCCTTGGCGTGGCGGCGGAACTTGGCCACCGCTTCGGTGATGCGGGCCTCGTCGGGTTCCTGACCGAGCATCGGTTTGAGGAGCTTCTGGAAGAAGAGCATCCCGGTGGCGTACATGAAGTGCGACTGTTCCCAGAACATCCACTGGAGGATCTCGAGCTTGTGATTCTCGGACCAGAGGTCGGAGCCGGTCTTCTCGGCGAGGTAGATGAGGATGCAGTTGGACTCCAAAACGGTGGTCTTGCCGTCCACCAAGGCCGGCACCATCCCGTTCGGGTTGATGGCGAGAAATTCGGGCTGCGCCTGCTTGCCCTTGGGCAGATCGACGAACTCGTATTTCGCCTCCACACCGAGCATCTCGATGACGGCGCTCACCTTGCGGCAGTTGGACGATCCGGGGTGGTAGTAGTACTTCATTCAATCTCCCTTGAGGTATCGTAGAGCGTAGCCGATCATTGGCAGTCCGCGTGCGGAACTGCATCAGTGGCCAATACAATGATCCGTAATTCTCAGTAATTCCCGTGGAAGCTCGCTACGCTCGTTCCCCGTGAATTCCTGAGGCTGGGTTGAGTTGGTTGATGTTCCCTGGCGGTCGGTTCTCGGTGCCATCCGGCCACCGTGTGGGGGCTGCCGCTCTTCTCCAAAACCGGCGCGGGTTGTTGGAGCCCCTTTGCGACCCGCTCGAACTCGGCGTCAACGGCGCGGGGTTCTGTGTCTTTCGGGGCCTGGAAGTGCCACAGGGTTTCAGTCCCCGAACACTCCGCCGAATCCCTCCGATGATGTGCATTCCGGAGGATTCGAGAATAGTAGTCTCGTCAGTTCGTCGATCAAGTGTGGAAAACCATCCGAAGTCCTGCGCCGCAGATGTCGCGGGGCTTCAGTCGGTTTCCGGGCGCGGAAGCCGACATAGAGGCGGCTTTGGTCGTAGTAGACCAGGACCTCGGTCTCGGCGAGGGCCGGGGTGTTCTCCCCCGGTTGGACCTCGTAGTCGAGGGTCATGGACCACGCCCCGGCCCACGCCGCCTCATCGAGGACGCCGTCGACGGTGATCCGTTCCGTCGACCTGCGGGATCTGCTGGGCGGGCGGCTCCACCGCGCCGAGGGTTGGGACGGCTAGAAGAAGGGCTCCGAAGGCGGCCCATCCTCGGGGCCTTATTGAAGGTTTTGTGTGTTGTGGACGGCCAAGGTCTCCTCCATCGCACGATCGTACGGAGGAGATTCCCAAGTGTTTCGTATTCATGAGATTTACCCGATGTTTACACCTTTTCGAGTGCGAGGGCATCTTAGAAGACGGCGGCCTCGTCCCCGCCCGGTGGACTCTCGCGATCGCGGTCGGACATCGTGAGTCGTGATCTGTGATCAGCGACAGCGTCCGGAGCAGCGGCAGCGTCCGCAGCAGGGACAGGGACCGATGCAGCGACAACCTCAAGCCCTCAAGACCACAAAAAGGCGGCCCCGCGTGGGGCCGCCGGTTCAGGTTCGAGGACTGTCTACCGGGCCGCCGACCCGCTTGCCGCCGCCGTGGCGCGGTCCGCCGCGACCGTTGTCGAACAACTCCATGAGGTCCTGGAGCTCTTCCTGCTGCTCGGGAGTGAGTACCGCCCAAGCCTGGGACATCATGCCGGCCCCGATGAGCTGCATCTCCACGTGGAGCTGCGCCTGTGATTCGAAGTGGGCGCGGAAGGCAGCCTCGTCATAGCTGCCCTTGGGGTAGAGGTCGCGGAACTCATCGCGGGCGGTCTGCGCCTGCTCCATGAGGGCTCTCGATCTCGGGCCTGCCGGCCTCGACGATGGCCTGGATCTGGCTCTGTTGAGCCTCGGTCAGATCGAGCTTGTCGGCGAGACGCGGCAGCATGCGAAGGAATCCGTGCTCGCCGGCGCCGCCGAATCCGCCGCCTCCCGGTCCGCCCATGGCGCCGTGCGGGCGGGGGCCGGAACCGTCGCAGCTGCCCGGCCCCTGCTGTGCGAAGACGAGCCCGGCGGTAGCGATGAGGGCTACCGAGGCGATGGTCAGGATGATGTTTCTGGCTTTCATGTCGAACCTCCGTGTGTTTTTGCCGTTCGAGCGGCAAGCGTTCTGTTTCGAACGATGGGCCGCCGGTCCGGCGTGTTTCCTGTCGCGGAATATACGCCGCGGCCACCTTCATTGTTGACCGGTTGTGTCTTGGGAACCCTGGTGAAAGCTTAAGAAATCTCAACCGGGTTTCGGTTCATGAACCCATGCGATAGGATCGGTTGATGAACACGATCCTGCTTGTCGACGATGACGTCGAGTTGTGCGAGCTCGTCGCCGAGTTCCTCGGTGGCGAGGGTTTTGAAATCGAGGTGGTTTTCAACGGCCCTTCCGGTCTCGACCGAGCCCGGTCCGGGGCCCACGATCTGGTGATCCTCGATGTCATGCTCCCCGGCCTGACGGGTTTCGAGGTCTTGCGCCGGCTCCGCGAGACCTCGTCGGTCCCGGTACTCATGCTGACCGCGCGCGGCGAGGAGGTGGATCGCATCGTCGGTCTCGAGATGGGCGCCGACGACTACCTGGCCAAGCCCTTCAACCCGCGCGAGCTCGCGGCGCGGATCCGGGCGATCCTCCGTCGCGCCGAGGCCCCCGCCGAACGATCCGAGCGCATGGTGGTCGATGACCTCGTCATCGATCTCGGAACCCGGTCGGTTTCTGTCGCGGACCTGGAGATCAACCTGACCGGGGTCGAGTTCTCGCTCCTCGAGACCCTCATCCGGTCGGCGGGCAGCGTCGTCAGCCGGGACGATCTCTCTCGCGCCGCGCTCTTTCGGCGGGCGAGCGGCTTTGACCGGTCTCTCGATGTCCACATCTCGAATCTGCGGCGTAAGCTCGGCCCCACCGAGACGGGCGGTGAGCGGATCAAGACCATCCGCGGAGTCGGTTATCAGTACGTCCGCTCCGGCGGGAGGCGGTGATGCGGAGCCTCTTTCTCCGCATCTTCCTGTGGTTCTGGCTCGCCATGGCGGTCGTGGTGGTGGTGCTGGTCGTGACCTCGCCGCTCTTCACGCGCTCTCGGCCCGGGCTCGAAGACTGGCGCCGGGACGCCGAAGACTGGGCGCGGTCGTCGGTCGACAGGGCCGCCGACCACATCGCGGAGGTGGGTGTCGACGGCATGCCGCGCGGACGAGGTCACGGGCGGGGAGCCGGACCGGCGCCGGCCCTCCGACACCCGCCAGGGTCTTCGTCCTCGACGAGACGGGTCGAGAGCTCCACGGGGTCGAGACGCCGCAGGAGGTTCTCGAGATTGCCGATCGGGTGCTGTCAGCGGGTGAGGAGATCTCGGAGCGATCGGGGATGCTCTATCTCGTTGCCCGTCCGGTGGTCGACCCCGACGGTCGAAGCTTGGCCGTGGTGGCGGCCCATCAAAGCCCTCCCCGGCTGGTCCATCTGCTCGACCCGAAAGCGCTGGCCTGGCGCCTGGGCGTGCTCTTCCTGGTGGTCGGCGGTCTGAGCTTCTGGCTCGCCCGCTATTTGAGCTCGCCGGTCGCCCCCTTTCGCCGCGCGACGCGGGCCTTGAGCGGCGGTGATCTCAGCGCCAGGGTCGAGGGCAAGGTCAGCGGACGGCGGGACGAGATCGGCGAGTTGGCGCGGGACTTCGACGCCATGGCCGAGCGCATCGAGAAACTCGTCGGATGCTCCAACACCGGTTGTTGCGGGATGTCTCGCACGAGTTGCGCTCGCCGTTGGCGCGGCTGGCGGTGGCCCTCGAGCTGGCGCGCTCTCGGTGCCGGTGAGGCCGCCGCCGGACCGCTGGATCGGATCGAGCTCGAAGCCGCACGGACTCGACGGGCTCATCGGCCGACTGCTGCTGCTCGAGCGACTCGAAACCGGTCGAGGGCGGGGAGTCGCCCCGTCGGGTCGTCGATCTCGGGACCCCTCCTCGAGGGCGTGGTGGCCGACGCCGAGTTCGAGGCCGCGGCCGAAGATCGCGAGGTCCGCCTTGGAAGTCGGTGGGGGCCGGCGGACTCGTCCGAGGCCGTCCGGAGCTGCTTGAGCAGCGACTTTCGACAACGTCGTGAGAAACGCCGTCCACCATA
>CAVPHA010000022.1:0-42011 GCA_963704125.1 uncultured Acidobacteriota bacterium
TGAAGAAATACCTACGGCCGGTCGAAGAAAGCGGTAGATTCCACCGATCACCAACGCCCCCTGTAAACCGAAATACACCAGGATGCGGGGTCGTTCGCCCAGGATCTCCGATCCCAATTCTCACCATAGGTGCGATTCGGGAGTGTTTCGTGACTGATTCTGGGACAGGCCCCGTTACCTGAGACACCTCGTCCACGAGAATCGAACGGTTTGCGAGTGCACTGATGATTTGAAACAGGATGATTTGAGCGAGCACGACGACAAACAAGATCACCATGGTCATGTTGTTCTCCCAGATACCTTCGTACCTTTGGTTTTTGATTCGAGTCAGGTACTTCAGAGCGGTGATCAGATCGTCGGGATCAACGCCGAGGTGTGCCGCTTCACGATGATTTGTCCGCCAGGTCGTCGAGCCGTCCGGTCAGTGCGTCGCGAACGCGGTTTGGTGCGTCAGCGGCGACCCGAGTTCCTCTCCGCCCCCGCGGTCTCGAGAATGCCTTCCTTTTCCAGGTTCGATACGCCCGTGCGACGGTGTTCGCGTTGATCTCCAGATCGCAGGCCAGTTGGCGGACCAGATGCCAGCGGACTTCCGGGGACCAGATCTCCTCGCCGAACCAACAGCTGCACGCCATCGGCGACCTGCTCATAGATCGGTACCGGGCTGTGGGTGTCGATTTCGAGAATCAGCATGTCAGTCCTTTTGTACTATTCACACTAGTACAATACATACATAATCTGATGGCGTCAAGGGCCGCGCGGCGTAGGGTGCTCGGTTTGCTGCGGAGCTGCAGTCACGGACAAGGCCACGGATACGGCCACCGCAACCTCCACTGCCACCGCCACGGCGTCGGACGCGGTCAGGTCCTCGAGGCGACCACGAACGTTCTGGTAAACGGAAACACTGTCATCCCTTCTCTCGCCGGATAGGCTCGGCGAAGACGGGCGCCGTACTCCGCCAGGAACGCCTCGCGCTGCTCAGGATCCAGCCGGTCCAGCATCTGTCGGAGCGTCGTTCCCTTGACCCACTCGAGAACCGGGTTTTCACCGCCGAGGCGGTGGAAGTAAGTCGTCTGCCAGACGATGGGATGGAACCCAAGCCTGCCGAGTTCGTCGGCGTACCAGTGGGACCCGCACGTGGTTCGCGCGAAGACCTGCAAGACGGTGCTTCCACCGCACGCTCCCGCAAAGCTCGTCGAGAATGAGGTGGGACGGTCGATCGTGGTTGGCGGGAATCTGGAAGGCGAGAACCCCTCCATCGTTCAACATCGACACCAACCTCCGGAGGAGGGAGGCGTGGTCCTCGATCCAGTGGAGGCAAGCGTTGGACAGGATGAGGTGGTAGGGTCTTTCCGGTTGCCAGGATTGGATGTCGGCGTGGGCGAAGCGGAGGCGAATGGGAACCGCCCTGCGCTGGGCGAGCTCGATCATCTCTGGAGAGCTATCGATCCCCAGAATCTCGGCAGAGGGCCAGCGTCGCACCATCGGCGTGGTTGTGCATGGGTGGATGGAAGGGCTGCGACCACGCCGATGACGCGCCGGCGGCCTGCCTCTGAGCCGGGAGAAAAGACTTCATCGTCCGTCCCGGGGGAGCCCCCCTTGACGTTTTTCGGGGCGCGGGGGGTTGCCGGGAGGTGACTGAGCGAAAAACGTCAAGGACGGCACACCCGAGGGAGGCTCCAGTCCCTCAAACCCGGTGCGGCATCGGGTGCCGCCTGTCCTGATGAACGCGATTTCCCCGTGCCCTGGCCCGTGTCGGGCGCGAGGCCGTAGCCGCAACAGGGGCCGTGGCAGCGGCCGAGTGTCAGCATCCGAGGCAGAGTCCGTGGCAGCGTCCGTGCCCGTGCCCGATGAAAACTGTAGGCGGGGCATTCATGCCCCGCGACCACCGGCATTCACCGTGTGGCAGCGTCCATCGGGCTGGTGCTGTCGCTGCCGCTGGCATCGGGTACGGACAGTACGGGTACGGGTACGGGATCGGATACGGATACGGACACGGATACGGACGCCGGGTCACGGCGGGCGGTTATCATCGTCGCGGGTAACCGCTCACGCCCCCGGAGGCAAAGAAGCGGTTGGAGGATTTCGATGAACATGAAATCGTTGACTCGATTCGTTCTGCTGACCGCGGCCGCTGCAGCGGCTGTTCCTTTGCTCGCCGCGACTCCGATGCCAGAGGTCGGCTCGGCGGCGCCGTCGTTGTGATCTTCCGGCCGCCGACGGGAGCCGCGCGTCGCTGGCGAGAGATCGACGGCCCCAGGGTGCTGATTTTTTATCGTGGCCTCTGGTGACCATTCTGCCGTGGTCAGCTCGTGGAGCTGCAGAAAAACCTCGAAGCATTTGAAGAGCGCGGCGCCGAGGTGTGGGCGATCAGCCCCGACTCGGCGGAAAAACTCGGTCTGTACGCAGCCAAGGAAGGCATCGAATTCACGTTGCTCTCCGATGAGGAGATGGTTGTGATCTCCGGCTGGGGTCTGGTCAACCCGTCGAATCCGAAGGTCCCGCACCCGACCGCGGTGATCGTCGATGCCGACGGCGAGATCCGGTACTTCCGCCAGGACGTGGACTACAAACAACGGCCATCTTCAACGGAGTTACTCGAGGCGCTCGACGCCATCGAGTAGTGCCGAAGCCGGTATGCGAGACCGGGTCAGGAGTGGAGGCTAGGATCCCGGCGGCGGGAAGTGCCCGAGCTGGCTGAGAAACGCGACGTTGTCCCAACTGACCCAGGTCTCCGCGATCTTGCCGTTCTCCAGCCGTTGGATGATGACGTTGACCAGGGTGAACTCTCGGCCGGTCGCGGGGAGATCGCCCATGGGTCCTGTCTGAACGCCTTTCATCGTCGACACATAGGCAACCCTGTCACCCTGGGCCATCATCTGGGTGATGGTGTCCTCGTAACCCGGTACCGCGGTAACGAACTCTTGGAGAAAGGCGAGAAAGACATCAGTTCCTTCGAGCTCCTGAAACTCCGGCGGCATGGCCTGGCAGTGCCGCCGGTAGTCCGGCGCAAGAGCCGCCTTGAAGGTTTCGAAGTCGCCATTCGCGAGGGCCGCGTGCGCGCCGCGAACCACGGCCATATTTTTTTGCTCGATGTCGTCGACTCGAGGCTCGGTCGAACAGCCGAGCATCGACATCGACATCGCGACTGCGAAACATCCTGTCTTCGTCAGATAACGCATGCCCACACCTCCGTGTGATGGAAATTTATGTTTTGATCAACTCGAGCAGGTGAGCGATCATCTCCGTGCCGCGGTGGAAGTTATCGACGATGAGCATCTCGTTGGGGGCGTGGATCCGTCCCTCGGGGACGTCGACCCCGAGCAGGAGGCAGGTCGCGCCGAGCTTGCTGCTGAGTGAGGCGACGATCGGAATCGATGCGCCATCCCGGATGGAGTACACCTTGCCGTCGAAAGCTCTTTCCATGGCCGCGAACGCAGCGCGGACGTGGGGGTTGTCGATGGGCGCGAGAAACGGATGACCGCCGTGACCGCGGCTGATCGTGATCCGAACCTCGGGTGGGGCGATGGTGCGGATGTGTCGTTCCAACAGATCGAGGATCCGATCGGGCTCCTGGTTCGGCACCAACCGCATGCTCAGCTTGGCGGTGGCGTGGGCGGGAACGATGGTCTTCGATCCCTCGCCGCCGAAGCCACCGGTGAGCCCGTTGATCTCGAGGGTGGGCCGCGCCCAGATGCGCTCGATGGTCGAGAAGCTCGCCTCGCCGTAGGGAGCCTCTGCCCCGAGGTCGCGGCAGAAGGCTGCCTCGTCGAACGGGAGCGAAGCAAAACCGTCGCGCTCGCCCGGCGAGAGCTCTAGGACGTCGTCATAGAACCGGTCGATGGTGATCCGGCCGTCCCGGTCCTTGAGGTCTGAGACGATTCGGGCAAGGAACTCGGCCGGGTTGGCGATCGCCCCTCCGTAGTTGCCGGAGTGGAGGTCCGTTGCCGGCCCATCGACCCGGATCTCGGCTGTGGCGATGCCGCGCAGGCCGTAGCAGATCGACGGACAGTCGCTGGCGAAGAACGGCGAGTCGCTGATCACAGCGATGTCCGCGGCCAGGAGTTCACGGTCGCTGACGAGGAGCTTCTCGAGGGCCTCGCTGCCCTCCTCCTCTTCCCCTTCGATGGCGAAAACCACGTTGACCGGCAGGGTGCCCTTGACCTTGAGAAAGGCGTCGACGGCGTCGATGTGCATCATCACCTGGCCCTTGTCATCGGCGGTGCCGCGACCGAAGACCCTGCCGTCACGGATCTCGGGCTCGAAGGGAGGGCTCGTCCACTCGTCGAGGGGATCGGCGGGCATGACGTCGTAGTGGCCGTAGAAGAGGATCGTGGGGAGCTCATCGGAGATGTGTTTCCGGGCCCAGACGACGGGGTTGTGCCCTTCGATTCCGAGTTGGCGGACCTCGTCCATCCCGGTGCGCTCGAGGCGGCGCTCGAGCCAGTCTGCCGCCTTGGTGATGGCCTCCGGGTGCGGTCGGCCGGGGCTGATGCTCGGGATCCTCACGAGCTCGATCATCTCGTCGAGGGCAGTCTCGCGGTTGGCGCGCAGCATTTCGATCACCTGTTTCATGCGTCCTCCGGCTCGGGTGTGCGATAGGCGCAGTATAGGCGAGCCCGGGAACGGGGGAGAGTTGAAATCTACTGATCGGCCACGGTCCGAGAAACGGCCTCGGCCACGGCCACGGTCGCGGGTGTGGCTACGGCCACGGCTGGCTGGTTCCTCAAGGACCTCAGGACCTCACGACCCCTAGCCCTCCGCTTGACATCCCCCGGCCGCACCCCGCATCCTCAGGGAATGAAACTGCCGGAGGCTCCCATGTCAGCCAGCATCGTCTGCGCCGATTACTACCACGCCATGGTCAAGGACCGCCCGGGCGCCGCGTACGAGTTGCTGTCGCAGCTCGCGCAGACGGGGGTCAGCCTGATGGCCTTCAACGCGATTCCCATGGGGGCCGATCGTACCCAGTTGGTGCTCTTTCCGCGATCGCCGAGCCGGCTGATCAAGGCGGCCGAGGAGGCGGGGATCGAGCTCACCGGTCCGCAGCACGCGCTCATCGTCCGCGGCGACGACAAGCTCGGCGCCCTCGCCGAAACCCACCGCAAGCTCTACGACGCCAACATCAACGTCTTCGCCTCGGGCGGCGTTGTCGCCGACTGCGGCCGTTTCGCCTACGTGCTCTATGTCAACGAAAAAGACTTCGACCACGCGGCCAGGGTGCTTGACGCCGGCTGAACATTCTCGTGTAATCTATCCCTCTGCGACGACGCCGGGAGTGATTCGATCAGCAAACGGCGGCGGGAGAGGCGGGTGTGTGGTGCCGGAACTGGCGAGCTGGACGGTGACTCGATCGCGGGAGTGGTGGACCGATTGGGATTGTGCGCCGAAATCGCGGGTCTGGTTGAGAGTTCTGAGGGGCTCGCTTCGTGAAGCACAGCGTCGCCCTCTTTCTGCTGCTCATGGCGGTCTGGCTGCTGAACTCCGGCCACTACACGGTTCTGATCACGTCGTTCGGCGTCGTGAGCTGTCTCCTGGTTGTGTGGCTTGCCCGTCGAATGGGCATCGTCGATGAGGAAGGCGTTCCCATCCACCTGCTGACCCGGTTGCCGATGTACCTCCCCTGGATCGCCAAGGAGGTCGTCAAATCGAATCTCGATACGGCGCGGCGGATCCTCGGTCCGGGGCGGCTGAACGTCAGTCCGCGGCTCTTCGACGCGCCGACCACGCAGCGCACCGATCTCGGCCGGGTGCTTTACGCCAACTCCATCACCCTCACCCCCGGGACGGTGTCGATCCGGGTGCACGGCACCAAGATCACGGTCCACGCCATCGCCGATGAGGTCGCCGACGATCTCCTCGAGAGGAGAGATGGACCGCCGGGTGACCCGGCTCGAGGGAGAGCCCGAATGATCGGCGTATTCGCCGCCGCCACCGCAGCCATCGTGGTCTGCATGGGTCTCACCTTGACCCGCTCGATCCTCGGACCCACGGTCTTCGACCGGATCCTCGCCGTCAACAGCTTCGGCACCAAGACGGTGCTGCTCATCGCGCTCATCGGTTATCTCAGCGGTCGGCCGGACTTTCTCGATCTCGCCCTGGTCTACGCCCTGATGAACTTCATCGGCACCATCGCGGCGATGAAATTCACCCGTTTCGGCGATCTCGCGGGGATGGAAGACGACGACTCGGAGGAGACCTACTGATGGCGGGCGCCGGTGCGATTCTGAGCTGGGTGCTGATCCTCTCCGGTTCTGTCTTCGTCATCATCGGCGGCGTCGGGCTTCTGCGGCTGCCCGATTTCTACACCCGGATCCACGCCGCCGGGATCACCGACACCCTCGGTTCTTGGTTGATCCTCACCGGTCTGATGCTGCACGAGGGATTCACGCCTGGGCGCCGCCAAGCTCGCCATGTTGCTCTTCTTCCTGCTCACCACCAGCCCGCTCGCCAGCCACGCCCTGGCCAAGGCGGCATTTCTGCGTGGACTCGACCCGCTCCAGGGACGAGAGCTCGTCGATCGGCACGAGGTGGACGACATTGCTTGATCTCGTTCACCTGGTTCTGTTCACCTTCCTGGCGGTGGTCGCTGTGGCGATCATCCGGCTCAAGGATCTTTTTGCCGCAGTCATGCTGATGGGGATCTTCAGCCTGCTCTCGGCCTCGCTCTTTACGGTGATGGATGCCGTCGACGTGGCCTTCACCGAAGCGGCGGTGGGCGCCGGAATCTCCACCATCCTCATGCTCGCGACCCTCGCCCTCACCGACAGCGAGGAACACCCGGAGCACAACCGGTTCAAGGTCATGCCGCTGATCGCAGTGGTTCTGACCGGCGCCGTTCTTGTCTTCGCCACCTTCGACATGCCCCGCTACGGCGACCCCGATGCGCCGATCCACCAGCACGTGGCGCCGCACTACATCGAACACACCGAGGACGAGATCGGCGTGCCCAACATGGTCACCGCGATCCTGGCGTCCTACCGGGGCTACGACACCTGGGGTGAGACGACGGTGATCTTCACCGCCTGCGTCGGGGTCATGCTGCTGCTCGGTGGTCATGCGATCGTCGATCGCTTCCGGCGACGAAAGACCCCGGATTCGGAGGGACGAACCGTGATCTCCCACCTCATCCCACGAGTCCTGTCGAAGCTGCTGATCCCGCTGATCATGCTCTTCGCCCTCTATGTCCAGTTCCACGGCGATTATGGTCCGGGGGGAGGGTTCCAGGCGGGAGTCATCTTCGGCTCCGGGATCATCCTCTACACCCTGCTCTTCGGTCTCGACCAGGCCAAGGAGGTCTTCCGTCCGCGGGTCCTGGAGATCTTCGTGGCGGCGGGAGTGCTGCTCTACGGCGGCGTCGGCATCGCGGCGATCTTCGCCGGCGGGAATTTCCTCGACTACAGACGTGCTCGCCCATGACCCGACCCACGGACAGCACCTGGGCATCCTCCTGGTGGAGCTCGGCGTTGGGACGACCGTGGCTGCGGTGATGGCGACGATCTTCTTCCAGTTCGCCGGCAGGGGGCGCACCGATGATTGAGTCGGGCCTCTACAACTACTGGGTGGTCATCTTCCTCATGATGACCGGGCTCTACGTCGTCATCGCCCGCGGCAACCTGATCAAGAAGATCATCGGGCTCAACATCTTCCAGGTCTCGGTGATCATGTTCTACGTCAGCATGGGGAAGGTGAGGGGCGGGACGGCGCCCATCGAGGCCGCGGGCTTCGAGGTCTACTCGAATCCTCTGCCCCACGTGCTCATGCTCACCGCCATCGTGGTCGGGGTCGCGACGACGGCCCTGGCGCTGGCCCTCGTGGTGCGGATCAAAGAGGCCTACGGCACCATCGAAGAGGATGAGATCCGGCGGATCGAAGCCGATGAGGACGCCTCGTGATCGAAGGTCTCTGGACGCTCATCGGCGACGATCTGCCGGCGCTTGCAGATCGCGGTGCCGTTGCTCGCGGCGACGCTGTGCATCCTGGTCCGCCGGCCCATGGCGGCGTGGTCGGTGGCCATGGTGGTGGCCTGGAGTTCGTTTGTCAACGCGGGGGTTCTCCTGCACCGGGTGCTGACGACCGGGACCATCTCCTACGCCGAGGGCGGTTGGCCGGTGCCGTGGGGCATCGAGCTCCGCATCGATCTGCTCAACGCCCTCGTGCTGCTGGTGGTCACCGGGATCTGCGCCATCGTGCTGCTCGCGGCGCCGCGCAGCATCGATGCCGAGATCCCACGCGACAAACAGTATCTGTTCTACGCGGCGTATCTTCTGTGCATGACCGGTCTCGCCGGGATGACCGTCACCGGCGACGCCTTCAACATCTTCGTCTTCCTCGAGATCTCGTCGCTGTCGTCGTACGCCCTCATCTCCCAGGGAAGAACGCCGCGCGCGCTGACCTCGGCCATCCAGTATCTCGTCATGGGCACCATCGGCGGGACCTTCATCCTGCTCGGCATCGGCATGCTCTACATGGTGACGGGCACCCTCAACATCGTCGATCTGGCAAACCAGCTGGCGCTGGTCGGCCCGAACCGCACCGTGCTGGTTGCGGCGGCGTGCATCGCGATGGGCGTCGGGATCAAGTTGGCGGTCTTCCCGCTCCACACCTGGTTGCCCAACGCCTACACCTACGCGCCGGCGATGGTCACCGCCTTTATCGCCGCCACCTCCACCAAGGTGGCCTACTACGTTGCTGGTTCGGTTTGCGTTCTCGGTCTTCCGAATCAACCTGACCTTTGACGGCACCCAGCCCAGCGCGATCACCATGATGCTCGGGATCGCGGCCATGTTCGTGGGCTCGCTGGTGGCCATCTTCCAGGATGACATCAAGCGGATGCTCGCCTACTCGTCGGTGGCCCAGATCGGCTACATGGTCCTCGGTCTGAGCTTTGCCAACGAGTCCGGCCTCACCGGCGGTCTGGTCCACGTCTTCAACCACGCCGTCATGAAGTGCGGGCTCTTCCTCGTGCTCGCGTGCGTCGCTGCTGCGGATGGGCTCGACCCGGCTTCAGGCCTTCGAGGGTCTCGGCAGAAGGATGCCGCTGACCTTCGCGGCCTTCGTCCTCGGCGGTCTGAGCCTCGTCGGCGTGCCCATGACCGTGGGCTTCGTCAGCAAGTGGTATCTGGTTCTCGGCGCCCTCGAGGCCGGGCTCTGGCCGGTGGCGGTCTTGATTCTGCTGAGTTCGCTCCTCGCGCTGGTCTATATCTGGCGGGTCGTCGAGGTCGGCTATTTCAAAGCGCCGCCCGAAGGCGCCGACGAGATCACCGAAGCGCCGCTGAGCATGCTGCTGCCGACCTGGATCCTCATCGGCTCGACGCTGGTCTTCGGGGTCTGGACCTCGCTCAGCGCCGGGGTGGCGTCGGCCGCGGCGCGGATGCTCATCGGCGGTGGTTCGTGACCGCGGCGACCGCCGTCGGACTCGCCGTCGCGTGGCCGCTCCTGGCGGTGGTGTTGATCATCGCATTCCAACGCTGGCCCAATCTCCGGGAGACCGGCACCCTACTCACTGGTGGCTCGCTCTTCGCCATCGTCGGCTGGGTGATCCTCCCCGAGGTCCAGGCCGGCGGAAGGCCCGGGATTCGATCTCTGGGAGGTGCTCCCGGGTCTCGAGCTCGCCTTCGAGGTCGAGCCCCTCGGGAATGCTCTTCGGTCTGGTCGCCTCGGGGCTGTGGATCGTGACGACCTTCTATTCCATCGGCTACATGCGCGGCCACCACGAGCAGCACCAGACCCGGTTCTACATCTGTTTCGCCATCGCCATCTCGGGCGCCCTCGGGGTCGCCTTCGCGGCCAACGTCTTCACCCTCTTCGTCTTCTACGAGCTCATCACCCTCTCGACCTTCCCGCTGGTGACCCACGCCGGGACCACAGGAGGCGCGGAACGCGGGCCGGATGTATCTCGGCATCCTCATGGGGACCTCCATCGCCTTTCTGCTCTTCGCGATGGTGTGGACCTGGCTGGCCACGGGCACCACCGACTTCACGACCCGGCGGCATCCTCGCCGGCAAGGTCGAGGGCACCCAGTTGATGATCCTGCTCGCCCTCTACGCCTTCGGCACCGGCAAGGCCGCGCTCATGCCGTTCCACCGCTGGCTGCCCGCGGCCATGGTGGCGCCGACCCCGGTGAGCGCCCTGCTGCACGCGGTGGCGGTGGTCAAGGCCGGGGTCTTCACCATCCTCAAGGTGGTGGTCTATGTCTTCGGCATCGATCTTCTCGCCGCCACCGACGCCAGCCGCTGGCTGACCTGGGTGGCCGCCTTCACCATCATCGCGGCCTCGTGCGTCGCGCTCGGCAAGGACAACCTCAAGGCCCGGTTGGCCTACTCGACCATCTCTCAGCTCAGCTACATCGTCCTCGGGGCGGCGCTCGCCACCACGGCGGGAGTCATGGGCGGCGGGATGCACATCGTCATGCACGCCGTCGGCAAGATCACCCTCTTTTTCTGCGCCGGCGCCATCATGGTCGGCGCGCACAAGACCGAGGTCAGCGAGCTCGACGGTCTCGGGCGGCGGATGCCCTTCACCTTCGGCGCGTTTCTGCTCGGTTCGTTGAGCGTCATCGGGCTGCCGCCCATGGGCGGCTCGTGGAGCAAGTGGTTCCTCATGCTCGGCGCGGCCGAGGCCGAGCCAGTGGGTGATGATGGTGGTGCTCATGGCGAGCTCGCTGCTTTCCATCGGCTACCTGATGCCGGTGGTGGTGCGCGGTTTCTTCCGGCCCGCGCCGGTCGATGACGGCCACGGCGATCACAGCGGCTCCGGGATCCACGAAGCGCCGCTGCTCTGCGTCCTGCCGCCGGTGGCCACGGCCCTCGGCGGGATCGTGCTCTTCTTCTACGCCGAAGACATCTGGCAGTTGCTGATGGGGATGGTGCCATGAGCGATCACCAGCGCGAAGAGCGCAAGTACTGGCTCGACGACAAGCGCAACGTCGACAAGGTCTGCTACGCGCTCTACGTCATCTGCGCCGGGTTCGCGCTGGCCGATCTCTTCCCCTACAAGCATCACCTCCATTTCGGATTCGAGTACTGGCCCGGTTTCTCCAGCATCTACGGCTTTGTTTCCTGTGTCGCCCTGGTGCTCGCCGCCACCCAGCTGCGCAAGATCCTGATGCGGGACGAGGACTACTATGACGGCGATTGAGTTCCTCCCTCCCGGCGCGATCCTGATCCTCGGCGGGCTGCTGGTGCCGCTGCTGCCGAGCCGCGTCAAGCCGTGGGCGGGGGTGGTGTTTCCGGTGCTCGGATTCATGCACCTGCTCGCCCTCGACAAGGGCTTTGTCCAGACCCTCGTCGTCTTCGGCTATGAACTCACCCCGGTCCGCGTCGACGGTCTGAGCCTGGTCTTCGGTTATGTCTTTTTCATCGCCGCCATCCTCGGTGGGATCTACGGGCTGGGGGTTCGTGACGACATCCAGCTCGTGGCGGCGTTGACCTATGTCGGATCGGCCATCGGCGGGGTCTTCGCCGGCGATCTCATCACCCTCTTCATCTACTGGGAGCTCACCGCCGTCACCTCGGTCTTCCTGGTCTGGGCCGGACGGTCGAAACGCGCCGCCAGGGCCGGGATGCGCTATCTCGTCATTCAGGTCGGGTCCGGGGTGATCCTCCTCGCCGGGGTCATCCTCCATTTTGTCGACACCGGATCGCTGGACTTCGGCAAGCTCATCGGCGCCGACGGTCTCCTCTCATCGGCAAGCATCGGCGTTCTGCTGATCTTTATCGCCTTCGGCATCAAGTGCGCCTTCCCATTGCTCCACAATTGGCTCCAGGACGCCTATCCCGAGTCGACGGCGACGGGCACGGTCTATCTCAGCATCTTCACCACCAAGATGGCGATCTATGCGTTGGCCCGGGGATTCCCGGGAACCGGGATCCTCATCATCATCGGCGCGGTCATGACCGCCTTCCCGATCTTTTTCGCCGTCATCGAGAACGACCTGCGCCGGGTGCTGACGTACTCGCTCAACAACCAGCTCGGTTTCATGGTCGTCGGCATCGGCATCGGCACCCAATTGGCGATCAACGGCGCAGCGGCCTACGCCTTTGCCAATATCATCTTCGAGGGGCTGCTCTTCATGGCCATGGGGGCGGTGCTGCTGCGCACCGGAACCTGCCTCGGATCCGAGCTCGGCGGGCTCTACAAGTCCATGCCCTGGACCGCCGGGTTGTGCATCGTCGGCGCCGCGTCGATCTCGGCGTTTCCGTTTCTCAGCGGCTTCGTGACCAAACCCCTCATCCTCGATGAGACCGCCGCGGGTCACCACGTCGTCATCTATCTCATGCTCCTCTTCGCCTCCGCCGGCGTTTTCCACCACTCGGGGATCAAGATCCCGTACTTCGCCTTCTTTGCCCACGACTCGGGCAAACGGGTCAACGAAGCGCCGCTGCTACATGCTCTTCGCCATGGTGGTCATGGCTTTCGGGTGCATCCTCATCGGCGTCTATCCCGAGATCCTTTACCGGGTGCTGCCGTACCCCATGGAGTACCACCCCTACACGACGACCCACGTCATCACCCAGTACCAGCTGCTGCTCTTCTCGGCCTTGGCCTTTGTCTTTCTCCAGAAAACCGGGCTCTATCCGCCCGAACTGCGGTCGACCAACCTCGATTTCGACTGGTCCTACCGCAGGGCCCTGCCCGCCGTGATCCGCGGGTCGGTCAGGCTCGGTCGTGGAGTGGTCAACGTTATTGGCGTTCCGATCCTCGCGCTGCTCGACTCGATCTTCCGCCTGGTCTATCGCCTGAACGGGCCCGAGGGCGTTTTCGCGCGGACCTGGACCACCGGCTCCATCGCCTTCTGGGCGGTCATTGTCCTCTGCGGTTATCTTCTTTACTTCCTTGGTCGCTAGGTTCGTCGCTATACTCTGGAACGAGATGGACGATCACAGTTTCGGCGACTGGTTGGCGAAGCAGGGCCTGCTGACGAAGGATGACCTGCGCCGAGCCCGCGACGCGCAGCGGGGACGACTCGGGCGATTGGACACCGAGATCATCGATCTCCAGCTGATGTCGGAGACCGCGGTCCTCGAAGCGCTCGGCAAGTTCCACAAGACCAGAACGGTCTCGGGATCCGAGACTCGAGTTCGCCAGCCCGGTCGCGGTGCGGATGCTCACGCCGCGCATCGCCAGCCGGCTCGGGGTCGTCCCCTTCAAGATCGAGGGCAAGACCCTGTCGGTGGCCACCCTGAGCCCCGGTGATCTCCTCGTCGAGGACGAGATCGCGCAGCAGACCGGCTGCATGGTCGCGAGCTTCGTGACCCTCGAGATCAGGTTTGTCGAGGCGCTCAACCGTCACTACCAGGCGCCCATCACCGCCCGCTACGCCGGGCTCATCCGACGTCTGGCCGGACATCGGCCGGCCAGGGAGACGGCCGCGGTTCGGGTCTCGTCGGACGCAGTTGGAGCACAGCCCCGCCCCGTCGTACGCGGCCGGCGGAGACCGCCGGAAAGGTGAGCGGCGACGCACCCCGACGCCTCCGGTCGCCGAGGATGCGCTCGAGCTCAGCACCGAGGAACTGGTTCTCTTCCCGTCGCTTCGCGAAGATGAAAATGCGCCCGTCGAGAACACCAGTGACATCTCCGGTGAGGTGGCGCTCGCACGGGAGGGCGAGGTCCCCCCTCCGAGGGAAAGACCCGCCCGACCCGCTCCCGAAGCGGCCGAGACCGGAACTCGAGGCGCTGCTCGCGGCCGCGTCGCTCGCCATGCAGAACGTCGAGATGCGCGACGACATCGCCGACGCCATGCTCGGGTTCTGCTCGCCCCTCTTCCGTCGCCGGATGATGCTGGTCCGACGCGGGGACACCATCATGGGCTGGCGAGGCGAGGGTGTCGGCGTCAATGAGACGGCGGTGCGCGCGATCAGCATCCCGACCGACGAGCCGTCGGTCTTCTCCGGTCTGCTCCAGGGAGTCGAGTTCTGGCTCGGGCCGCTGCCGGCGATGCCGCACAACTCCGATCTCGTCATGGCGCTCGGCGGGCCCGTCGCCGAGGGACTGCTTCATCCTGCCGGTCAGAGGTGAGGGACAAGACAGTCTGTTTCCTCTACGGCGACAACCAGGATGCCGGGGTCGGGGGCCAACCCCTCGCCGAGCTCAAACGTCTCGCGACCAAGGCGGGTCTCGCCTTCCAGGTCTATCTCATGAAGGGCAAGATCCGCTCGGTTGTGAGAGCGTGTTCTCCGGGCGCCGGCTTCTGCAGGATCGGGATCGCCATCTTGCACAGCAGGGTGAAGACGAGGAAACCGACGGCGAAGATCCCGGCGCCCACCCGGACCTCGCTGAGGGTCGGGACATACTCGTAGAACTCGCCGAGGGTGTCGGGCGTCATCCCCGGGATGACCAGCGCCATGCCCTTCTCGATATAGACCCCGGCGAAGATCAGGACGCAGCCGAGGTTGAGGGTGACGAGGTTCTTCCTGGTGGCCGGGATCAGGAACAGGAGAAACGCGACGACGCTGCAGATGAGCGAGGTCCAGGCGTAGGGCACCAGGGCATCGTGGCCGTGGACCCCGCTGTAGAGGTACTGGGTGTGGATGAGGTGGTGGGTGTCGGAGTAGTACTCGCGGAAGATCTCGGCGCCGAAGAGGAAGAGGTTGAGGAACATGGCGTAGGCCATGAGCTCGGCGATCTTCCAGATCGCCTCGTCCTTGATCTTGATGTGGTGGTCCGCTGGAGGATCTGGAAGAGGATGAGCAGGATGGCCGGCCCCGAGCAGAAGGCCGAGGCGAGGAAGCGCGGCGCGAGGATGGCCGAGTTCCAGAACGGTCGGGCGGCGGTGCCGGCGTAGACGAAGGCGGTGACGGTGTGGATGCCGACCGCCGCCGGGATCGAGAAGAGCAGCAGCGGGACGACGAAGCTGCGGTTGTAGGGCCGTCGGTGGAAGCCGGTGTAGAGCAGGTGGAGGACGATGATGAGGTTGAGCACGAGATAGCCGTTGAGCACCATGACGTCCCAGCCGAGCAGCGAGCTCGGCAGGTTGATGCTGCCGATGAACGGGCATGAGCTGCCAGACCCGGTCCGGACGGCCGACATCGACGAAGACAAAGAGCATGGACATGACGATGGCGCTCACCGCGAGGAGTTCGCCGAAGATGGCGATCTCCTTGATCGGCTTCCAGTCGTAGATGTAGGCCGGGATGACGAGCATCACCGCGGCCGCGGCGACGCCGACGAGGAAGGTGAAGTTGCCGATGTAGAAGGCCCAGGAGACCTGGTCGCGCATGTTGGTCGTGATGAGCCCGTGCTGAAACTGGTTCCACCAGGCGGTGAGACCCCAGAGGCAGACGAGGCCGAGAAAGGCGATCCAGGCGTAGAAGGTCGCGTCCGCCCTTGAAGGCGATCCGGGCCGACCCGGTGATGAAGGAGGCGATGTCTCTGATCATGGTGCTGCTCCTCCCTCAGGTCGCGTAGAAGTAGTAGAAGCGGGGTTGGGTGTTGAGTTCTTCTTTGAGGACGAAGACCCGTTTTTCGCGCATGAGGTAGCGCATCTCACCCGTCCTCATCGAGGAGATTGCCGAACTTGCGCGCCCCGACCGGGCAGATCTCGACGCACGCGGGGTAGCGCCCCTTGCGGGTTCGTCTGGATGCAGAAGGTGCACTTCTCCACCACGCCCTTGGGCCGCGGCCGGTTGCCGAAGACGTGGATGTCGGGGTTGATCTCGTCCGTCCGCGATGGTCGGCTCGGTCCAGTTGAAGTGGCGGGCGCCGTAGGGGCAGGCCGACATGCAGCAGCGGCAGCCGAGGCACCAGTCGGAGTCGATGACGACGATGCCGTCCTTCTCCTGCCAGGTCGCCTTGACCGGACAGACCTTGGTGCAGGCCGGTTTGCGGCACTGCTGGCAGGCCACCGGGAGATAGAAGCTCTCGGGTTCGGGGACCTCCTCGGGGTCGTAGTAGATGTTGGACTCGGCGAAATCGATGCCGTGGTCCTTCCCATCTCGAGCACCCGGATCCAGTGGATCTGCGGGTCGCGGGACTGGTTGTTCTCGTGGACGCAGGCGTAGACGCAGCGCCGGCAACCGACGCAGCGCGAGAGATCGAGGCCATAGGCGAACTCGACGCCGTCCATGGCCGGGGTGTCGCTCGACGGTGATGTCGTCCCGGCCGTATTTCTTTCGGCAGGTCGCCTCGAGTTCGGCGAGGATCTCCTCCCGACGTTCATCCGAGAGCTCGACAAAGCGGCGCTTCGAAGCAGTCGCTCGACCCAGCCCGCGCTCTTGCCGGACGCGGCGGCCGAGATCCCGGCCATGGTGGTCGAGTCCGGTGCTGATCAGAGCGTACGCCGGTCGAAGGTCTTGCTCACTCGGGGGAGGCGTCGGGTCGCTCGCGATCAGTCATGGCGGCCTCCTCGATCTCCTCCTGCGCCCTCGGGCCAGGTACTGCGGCCTCACCGGCGGCGGCAGCGGCTCGATGGCGTGGAACGCAGGGCGCGTGCGGGTCGTGGCAGTGGGCGCAGAGCAGATAGCTCTTGCCGCCGTTCCAGTAGCCCTGCCGGCGGCCGTGGATGCCCTGCCGCCAGTCGCGGAAGATGGTGCCGTGGCACTGACCGCACAGGAGATACGACTCGTCGAAGCTGATGAGCCGGCCGTTGACGAGTCGGAGCACATCGCGGTCGTCGGGGTTGTGGCAGTCGAGACACCAGCGGTCGGTGGGGCCGTGGTCGAGCACGATGTCGTCGTGCATCTCCTCGAGCATCCGGCGGTTCGGGGTTGAGCTCCATCTCGGAGTGGCACTCGGTGCAGGGGAAGAAACCGCTCTCGGACCAGGGTGGGGGCGGGACGAGGAAACTCGCCGTCGTCGGGATCGGTGCTCGCCTCCTCGGTTCCGGGCAACAACTCGATGTCGAAATCGACGCCCGTCGACATCGGCGGGGCCGAACGCGGTCCGGTGCCGCCTTCGCTTTCGGCGACGTGGCCGACCCCGCCGCGGACGATGGAGAAGAGGACGAGCATCGAGATCGTGATGAAGACGATGAGCAGGACGGCGAGGGAGCTCGAGCCCGGGAGGAGCGCGTCCGGAGTCCGTGGGCGCTGGATCTCTCCACGTTGATCCTCCTTCTCACTGGGTTCGGCATCGACCGTGAATCGAAGCTGCGGGGACGATGATCTGTGTCGAGAATCAGCCCGACTGAATATATTCCGTCCTTGACGATGGTCAAGGATTTGCAAGAATGAGCGCCTATTGTTATCCCATCGAGTCAGTCTCGTCGATGAACGGCAGGACGGAGGAGTGACATGATGACACGCACGCGAGCGCAGCGTTTCGGGTCTGTGTCTCATGGTCCGCCCGGAGCACCTCGATGCTGTGGAGATCCGAGTTGCGCGAGCTTCGCGTGGCTCGAGGTCCACGCCCGCGACGATGCGACCGGCCGGTTGATCGTGGTCCAGGAGCACGAGACCATCGAGGAGCACCAGGAACGGTCTGCGGCAGCTGCAGACCATCCCGCATGTCCTGACCGCCGATCTGGTGGTCCACCACAAGCTGCCCTCGAACGATGAGGACGCCGAGAATCGGAGAACCGAATGAACAACGATCTGTCACGTCGGGATTTCGTCAAGACCAGCGTCGCCGCCGCCACCGCAGCGGCCGTGGGCGTTCCCATGGCCGACTGCCGGGCCGCTGCCGGATCTGGAAATGGGTCTGACCTGGGAGAAGAGCGTCTGCCGGTTCTGCGGCGTCGGCTGCGGGGTCGTGGTCGGCACGCGGGACGATCAGGTCATCGCGGTCAAGGGCGATCCGGAGAATCCGGTCAACCGCGGGCTGCTCTGCGCCAAGGGCTACGCCAACGCGAACATCATGTACGGCGCCGACCGGCTCCACCAACCGCTGCTGCGGATGAAGAACGGTCGCTTCGACAAGGCCGGCGAGTTCACCCCGGTGTCGTGGGAGCGCGCCTTCGACGAGATGGAAGCGTCAGTTCAAGCGGGCCCACGGCGAGCTCGGTCCCACCGGGGTCGGGATCATGGGCTCCGGTCAGTACACCATCCCCGAGGGCTACGCCGCGGTGAAGCTCATGAAGGCCGGCTGGCGGATCGAACAACATCGACCCCAACGCCCGCCACTGCATGGCCTCGGCGGTGGCCGGTTTCATGCAGGTCTTCGGCATCGACGAACCCGCCGGCTGCTA
This sequence comes from uncultured Acidobacteriota bacterium, assembly GCA_963704125.1. Classification (GTDB taxonomy): domain Bacteria; phylum Acidobacteriota; class Thermoanaerobaculia; order Thermoanaerobaculales; family Sulfomarinibacteraceae; genus JAHECW01. The sequence goes on from CAVPHA010000022.1 coordinate 18,123, forward strand.
TGACGACATCGAGCTCACCGACACCGTCGTCACCTGGGGCGCCAACATGGCCGAGATGCACCCCATGCTGTGGTCGCGGGTGGTCGAGCGCCGGTTGGCGCACAAGAAGGCGCAGCATCGTCAATCTGACGACCTCTCCGAAACCGGACCTCCGACGCCGCCGACACCGAGATCATCTTCAAGCCCCAGACCGATCTCGCGATCTGGAACTACATCGCCCGCGAGATCGTCACCCGCGGTGTCGTCGACACGACTTCGTCGACAGGCACTGCGTCTTCGCCACCGGTCCCACCGACATCGGCTATGGGATGCGCGCCACCGACGACTTCGCCTATCCCGCCGAAAGGGACATCCAGGAGCGGGAGCGGGTGGTCGTGCTCACCCGCGACGAGGCCATCGCCCAGGGGCTCGATCCCGATCGGACCCATACCGTCGAGCAGAGGCGACCGCAGGCGCGGCAGCCCACTGGCTGATCACCGTTCGACGATTTCAAGGCCGCCCTCGAGCCCTACACTCTGGACTTCGTCGCCGAGCTCGCCAAGGGCGATCCCGACGAGGATCTCGAGAGTCTTCAAGGCCAAGCTGGTGCAGCTGGCCGACATCTACGCCGATCCGGATCGCAAGGTGGTGTCGTTCTGGACCATGGGCTTCAACCAGCACACCCGCGGTACCTGGGTCAACGAGCAGGCCTACATGGTGCACCTGCTCATGGGCAAACAGGCCAAACCCGGCAACGGCGCGTTCTCGCTCACCGGCCAGCCGTCGGCCTGCGGCACGGCGCGCGAGGTCGGCACCTTCGCCCACCGCCTGCCCGCCGACATGGTGGTCGCCAACCCGGCCCACCGCAAGCTCTCGGAGGAGCTGTGGAAGCTCCCGAACCGGACCCTCAACCCCAAGGTCGGCAGCCACATCACCAAGATGATGCGCGATCTCGAGGACGGCAGCCTGAAGTGGTTGTGGGTCCAGGTCACCAACCCCTTCCAGTCCACCGCCAACGCCAACCACTGGCTCACGGCGGCCCGCGAGAAGGACTGTTTCATCGTCGTCTCGGACATCTACCCGACCTATTCCTGCAAGGTGGCCGATCTCATCCTGCCGTGCGCGGCCCACTACGAGAAGTGGGGGCTCTACGGCAACAGCGAGCGCCGGACTCAAGGCTGGCGCCAGGTGGTCAGCCCGCCCGGCGAGGCTCGCAGCGATGTCTGGCAGATCCTCGAGTTCTCCAAACGCTTCACCCTGGCCGAGGTCTGGGGCAGGCAGCCGGTGCCCGGGGTCGCGATCGACGGCGTCGAGGCGGGATTCCTCCCCGATGTGCTCGCCGATGCCGCAGCGTTCCGGCTACCGACCGGACCAGACCCTCTACGAGGTGCTCTTCGAAACCGCGGACGCCAAGGCCTTCGCCTGGCCCGATCCGGTGGGCGCCGACCACGCGCAACTGCACCGTCGAGGCGGCGGGGATCGACTGGTTCCCCGAGAAGGCGCTCTTCGAGGACTACCGCCGCTTCGGAGTCGATCACGCCCACGATCTCGCCGCACTTCGATGTCTACTACCGCGACGACGTCCGCGGTCTGCGCTGGCCGGTCATCGACGGCAAGGAAACCCGGTGGCGCTTCAACGGCGAGTACGACCCCTATGTCACCGACGGCGCCGAATTCGAGTTCTACGGCCCGGCTCTCAAGGCGATTCCCGAGGGCGACGCTTCGCGGCTCGTCCGGGGGCGACCCGGTCTCGGTGGCCGGCAAGGCGAAGATCTTCTTCCGCCCCTACGCCGCTCCGGCCGAGAGCCCGGACGCCGACTGGGACCTCTGGCTCTGCACCGGCCGGGTGCTCGAACACTGGCACTCGGGCTCCATGACCCGGCGGGTCCCCGAACTCGACTCGGCGGCGCCCCGGGCCGTCAGGTCTTCATGAACCCGGCCGACGCCGCCGCCCGCGGGCTCGACCGCAACGACGTCGCCGTCATCGAATCGCGCCGCGGCGAGGTCCGGGCGGTGGTCGAGACCGCGGGCCGCAACACCATGCCGAGGGGGATGGTCTATGTCCCCTGGTTCGACGAAGGGGTCCCGATCAACAAGGTGACCCTCGACGCCACCTGCCCGATCTCCAAGGAAACCGACTTCAAGAAGTGCGCCGTCCGGGTGCGGAAGGCCTGAGGGAGGCAGCCATGAAACACACAGCCATCCTGTTGTCCCTCGCGCTTGTCGTGAGCTGCTCCTCGGGCGGGTCCGGACAAGGCCTCGAGCGCCGCCGGCCGCAGGCGCCGGTCCCGGAGGCGGTCGCCACCATCCCCGATTCCGAGATCGGCCTCGCCGCCGGCACCGCCTTCGAGCAGCCGCCCCAGGCGCCCATCAAGTTCAATACCGTCGATCCCGGTGACAGCGAGCTGCAGGCCCGACCCAACGCCGAGTTTCCGCCGGTGATCCCGCATTCGATCGAGGATCTCGGCCCCATCACGCTGACCGAAAACCCCTGCCTCGATTGCCACAACGCCGATGTCGCCGAGGACATGGGCGCGGTCGCGGTGCCGGCCAGCCACCGGATGGATCTCCGCAACTCACCCGGTGTTGTCGGCGACGAGGTGACCGGCGCGCGGCTGGTCTGCATCTCGTGCCATGTGGAGATGACGGAGTAGGGTCGTCGGACTGGTTGCCCTCAGCTGGCGAGGGCTCGGCTCAGTCTCCGGCAGCCTTCGTCGATGGCTGCCTCGTCGGCGAAGGTGAAGCAGAGCCGCGCGAAGCGATCACCGGTGTGGATCTCGCCGATCTGCTCGTCGTCGCCGGGGTAGAAGGCGGCGCCGGGGACAAAGGCGACCTTTTCCGCCACCGCGCGGTCGAAGAGCTCCCGGGAAGAGCCGCGGGCGAGCTCGAGCCAGAAGAAGAACCCGCCCTCGGGTTCGGTCCAGCTCGCCGATTCCGGCGGGAGGTGGGTTTCCAGAGCGCGCTGCATGGCGCGGCACTTGCCGGAGTAGACCTCGAGGATGTGGCTCATGTGGCTCTCGAGATGACCGCGGCGGCAGTACTCGGCCACCAGCGCCTGGGTGACGGTCGAGGTGCAGAGATCCTCACCCTGACGCATCAGCACCAGGGCGCGGACGAACTCGGGTTCTGCGACGATCCAGGCCACCCGGACTCCCGGCGCCAGCACCTTGGAGAAAGACGAGGCGTAGATCACCTGCGGCGAGCCGCCGGCGATGCGTTTGAGATTGGGCAGCGCCTCGCCGGCGTAGCGGAGCTTACCGTAGGGGTCGTCCTCGAGGACCGGAATCGCCAGCTCGGCGGCCATCGCCACCAGACGGTGCCGGCGTTCGAGGCTCATGCAGGCGCCGGAGGGGTTCGAGAAATCGGGCACCGTGTAGATCAGCTTCGGCCGGCGGCCGGTCTCGGCCTCGGTTCGGGCGACGATCTCGGGCAGCAGCTCCACCTGCATCCCGTCGGCGTCGCAGGGCACGGTGGCGAAGCGGGCGCCGGCGTTGCGCAGGGTGTGGATCGTCCCCGGGTAGGTCGGCGCCTCGACGATGACCACGTCGCCGGGGTCGAGCAGAACCCGGGCGGCGAGGTTGGCCCCCTGTTGCGAGCCGGAGGTGATGAGAAGCTCGTCGGGCCGAACCTCGTATCCGAGGCGGTCGGCCATCATCGCGAGGAGGATCTCGCGCAGCGGCGGGTAGCCCTCGGACGCGCCGTACTGCAGCACCTCGCGGCCGTCGCGCGAGAGGACGTCGGCGCAGTCGGCGAAGGGCCCGACGGGGAAGGCGGCAGGGTCGGGCAGGCCGCCCGCGAAGGAGATCATCCCCGGTTGCTGGATCATGCGAAAGAGCTCGCGGATCGGCGACGGCTGCATCCTGCGCGCGAGCTCCGAATACCTGAACATCGAGGACATGGGCGCCTCCAAGGGTGATTATGAATGATGATCCTGAATTGTGAACGGATGAACCGCAAAGACGCCAGGGGCGCGAAGACATCGCACCATCGCAGGTTGAACCGCGAAGACGCAAAGGGCGCAAAGCTATCGTAGGGATTTGACAAAAAAATAGGGATGTCCGAACCGATCGTTGCCGTTGCCCGGTTTCCGGCAGCTCCGGCCTTCTGGGCCGCCGAAGGCGGACCAGCGTCGTCCCATCGGCGCGGTCGCTCGGGTGGTGGATTCGAGGGTCTACGACCACGCCGATGGGCCGCCGGCAGCCTGTTTCGTTGCGTGGAGAGCCGTTCCGGAACGCTCTTCCCGGGGGAGCCCCCCTTGACGATTTTCGAGGCGCGGGGGGTCGCCGGGAGGTGCCTGAGCGAAAAACGTCAAGGACGGCACACCCGAGGGAGGCTTCTATCCCTCGAACCTGTTCCTGCCACCGCCACGGGAAACGTGGATAATGTACTTTCATTGGGAGAGGGAGAGGGATCAGTGGCGACCTGGGTCATCGGAGACATCCACGGCTGTTGGCGGACCTTTCAGCGGCTGCTCGAGAGGATCGAGTGGAGCCCGGCGAAGGACGAGCTGTGGCTGGTGGGTGATCTCGTCAACCGGGGCCCGTACTCGCTCGAGGTGCTGCGCTGGGCCGTCGACCACGGCGACCGGGTGACGGCGGTTCTCGGCAACCACGATCTGCACCTGCTCGCGCGGGCCTGCGGGGTCGCTCCCGCAAAGAAGTCCGACACCCTCGACGAGGTCCTCGAGGCGCCCGATCGCGAGGAGCTGCTCGAATGGTTGCGTCAGCGGCCGCTGATGCACCAGTTCGGGCGGTTCGTTCTGGTGCACGCCGGGCTCGCCCCGGAGTGGAACATCGAGCTGGCGCACGGCTATGTCGATGCCATCGGAGTGGATTGCGGGGCAGACGAGTCGCATTCACTGCTCGCCGCGATCCACGCCAAGAGGAACCAGCCGTGGCATGTCGATCTCCCGCGCGAGGACCAGCTGGCCGCGGCGGCGGTGGCCATGACCCGGATCCGGATGGTCGGCGCGGATGGACGAGCCGACCTCGACTACACCGGATCCCCGGGGATCGCGCCCGCGGGCTACCGGCCGTGGTTCGCAACCTCGGCGGTGCTGCGCCAGGGCTATACGTCATCTTCGGACACTGGGCCATGCTCGGCTGTACCGCACCCGCGGGGTGATCTGTCTCGATTCCGGCTGCGTCTATGGCGGGTCATCTGACCGCGCTCCGGCTCGACGACGGTCGGGTGGTGCAGCAGGACGTGCTCGATCGATCGACGTCCGAGGCTGAAGGAACGGACCCGTGCCCGAACTTCTGATCATGCGCCACGCCAAGTCGGACTGGGGAGTCGGGCTCTCCAGTGATCGGGAACGGCCGCTGGCGCCGCGTGGGGTCAAGGCCGCCAAACGGATGGGCAAGTTCTCTGACCAAGGTCGGCGCCGCGCCTGATCTGATCCTGAGCTCGCCGGCCGTGCGCGCCCGAACCACCGCCGAGCTCGCCAACAAGGCCGGGAAGGTGGACCGCACCCATGGAGATCGTGCCGTCGTTCTACGGCGGCGGCTGGACCGATGTGGTCGAGGCCGTCCTGGCCGCCGGCGCTGCGGCCGAGCGGATCCTCGTCACCGGTCATGAGCCCACCTGGTCCGGATCTGGTTTCGGTGCTCACCGGCGGCAGCCTGGTCGCCATGCCGACCGCCGCCGTCGCCTGTGTCGCCGTCATCCGGCCAAGCTGGTCCAGGCTCGGTCCGAACTGCGCCGAACTCCAGTGGCACGTCACGCCGGGGATGCTCAAGGCGCTGCTGTAGCGGGGCTTCCGTCTGTGGCGGAGTGAGTTGCAAGGAGTGAAGCAGTGAAGAGTGAGGGCTAAGGCGATATGCTCTCTGCCTAACTCCTCACCCCTGACCCCTAACGACGACCCACGACGTACGATCACAAGGGATCATCGGGCACGGGCACGGGTCCGGACACGGACACGGACGCGGGATGAATCGACCCAGCGGGATGTGACAAGATTGACCCCCGTGGCAGACCCGATGATCCAACCCGACCGCCCGCCTCGCGACTCCTCCGATCGGGCTCGATATCGAGTTTCCGGTCCGGGTGGCCTGCGTCGACATGGGATCCAACGCGATCCGTTTCCTCGCCGCCGAGTTCACCAGCGAGAGCGAGTACGAGACCCTCGCCGGCGAACGCGCGCCGGTGCGGCTCGGCCACGGGGTCTATCTCTCGGGCCGGCTCGAGGCCGGCGCCATGGACGGGGCGGTTGCGGCTCTGGCGGGTTTTCGCAGCCAGATGGACGCACTCGGCATCGAGCACTACCGGGCGGTGGCGACCAGTGCGGTCCGCGAAAGCTCGAACAAGAGATGAATTCATCGCCCGGGTCCTCGATGAGACCGGTCTCCGGCTCGAGGCCATCAGCGGCTCGGAGGAGGCGCGGCTGGTTCACCTCGCGGTGGCGCGTCGCATTCCTCTCGGAAACCGGATGTGGCTGCTGGTCGATCTCGGCGGCGGCAGCGTCGAGGTCTCGCTGGTGGACCAGAACGGGACCTACTGGTCCGAGTCCCACACCATGGGTTCGGTCCGACTGCTCGAGGAACTCACCGAGGCGGGCGCCGATCCCGGTCGATTCCGCCGTCTCCTCGCCGAGTACATCTCGGTGCTCAAGGTGCCGGATCCATGCCCGAGGGGAGCCAGCTCGCCGGCTATGTCGCCACCGGCGGCAATATCGAGACCCTGGCCAAGCTCGGCGGGTTCCCCGATGAACTCAGCGTCAGCCACCTGCCGGTGGACACTCTGCGGGCCATCATCGAGCAGCTGGCTCGGCTGTCCTATCGGGAGCGGGTGGACCAGCTCGGTCTGCGTGAGGATCGCGCCGATGTGATCCTGCCCGCGGCCATGGTCTACGAACGTCTGGCCGATCTCGCCGGGCGCCGATGAGATCCAGGTGCCGCACGTCGGCATCAAGGAGGGCGTCCTCTACGATCTCGTGAGCCAGTTGATCGGTCACCGCGATCACGAAGACCGGCAGGAACGCGAGGTCCTCGCGAGCGCGCTCACCGTCGGGCGCAAATACCATTTCGACTGCGACCACGCCATGCAGGTGTCCAAGCTTTCGCTCAGGCTCTTTGATCAGTTGCGCTCGCTGCACGGTCTCGGCGCCGCCGATCGGCGGATTCTGCACGCCGCGGCGCTGCTCCACGACATCGGCCAGTTCGTCAGCTTCAAGGGCCACCACAAGCACTCGCAATACCTGATTTCACACACCGAACTGCCCAACTTCAGCGACCACGAAATGCAGCTCGTCGCCAACGTCGCGCGCTATCACCGCAAGGCCCATCCGGCCGAACACCACCTGGATTTCATGGCGCTCGACGAGAACGACCGGATTCGGGTGACCCGGTTGGCTTCGCTGCTGCGGGTCGCGGACGCCCTCGATCGCGAGCACGTCCAGCGGGTCACCGATCTCACCGCCAAGCTCAGCGACAACGAACTCACCCTGTGGCTCGACGGGACGGCGGGTCTCCTCATGGAGGGGTGGTCGCTCAAGAAAAAGGCGAATCTCTTCCACAAGCTCTTCGGGCGCAAGGTGAAGCTCAGATTTCTGGGCGAAGAACAGGCATGTGGAAATTGACGGCTGAAAAGAATCGCTGCGGTTGGTGCGGCGTCCGATCCGCTCTACGTCGCCTATCACGACGAGGAGTGGGGCGTGCCGGTGCGGGACGACCGGACGCTCTTCGAGTTCCTCATCCTCGAGGGCGCCCAGGCGGGCTTGAGCTGGTCGACCATCCTCAACAAACGAGAGGGCTACCGACGGCTTTACGACGGATTCGATCCGAAGATGGTGGCCGGCTACGACGAGGCCAAGGTCGCCGAGCTCCTCACCGACCCGGCCATCGTCCGCAACCGCGCCAAGGTCGCGGCCTCCATCGGCAACGCGCAGGCCTTTCTCGAGGTGCAGGCTGAGTTCGGCAGCTTCTCGGACTACATCTGGCGCTTCACCGACGGTCGGCCGATCCAGAATCGCCTGGACGACGCTTGCCCGAGATTCCGGCGAAGACGCCCCTCGCCGAGACCATCTCCAAGGATCTCAAGAAGCGTGGTTTCAAGTTTGTCGGCCCGACCATCGTCTACGCCCACATGCAGGCGACGGGGATGGTCAACGATCACCTCGTGAGCTGCTTTCGACACGCGGAGATCGCCGCCCTTTCGGGCGCCTAATAACCCACCTCCAAACTCCGTTCTTTCCTTTTTCGGCCGGATCCGGTTGGAGTTGCGGGTGCCCGAATCCGCGGCCGCCGAAAAACGCGCCCCCGTTTTCGGGGGCGCGTGCTGCGTGCGGATCGAGTGAACCTACGGCTCGGTTCTGTCCCACGCCGAGGTGTCTCCGGACTCGAAACCATCGTCGAAGATGGGGTCGGCATTGTAGGGGACGCACGACTGGATCCAGACGTCGTCGATATCCCAGCCGGGATGGCTGACCGAGCTGTCGGTGCCGAGGCGGAAGCGCAGCTGGACGGTCTCACCGGCGTAGGCATTGAGATCGACCACCGAGCGCAACCAGTCCTGCGGGTCGCCGCACCATGCGTCGAATCCGATGAGCGGGTTCTGGAACCCGCCGTTGATGGGCCCGTCGTAGGGATCGGTCGCCATCACACCGGTCGGGAGATACGTCCAGTTGGATCCACCGTCGGTGGTGATCTCGAGGATCCCGCCGTCGAAGCAACCGCCGCTCAGATCCTCCATTTCCTGGTAGTTCCAGAATTGGGCGCTGATGGCGGTGTGGCCGGCGCCGGAGGGCAGGACGATGGGCGGCGTCATCAACATCTGGTCTGTGATGGTGCTGACATCGTTGGCGTGGAAGACGTTGGCGCCCGAGTGCGGGCCCGAGCCGCTGACGCCGGTGCCGAGCGCCCAGGTGTTGCCGGTTCCGCTGGATGTCCAGCCCGCTGCGCCGGACTCGAAGTCGTCACTGAAGTGGATCATCGCAGTGGTCCCGACGCCGCAGTCACCCGGTGCCGCCAGGGTCCTGAAGGACCAGGTCGCCGATGCCGGGCCGGCGCCGCAGGTGTTGGCCGCCATGACCCGCCAGTAATACTGCGTGTTGGTGTTCAGGTCGGTGTTCGGTGTGGCGGTGGTGCCCGGCACGGTGGTGGTGTAGACCACATTGCTGAACCCCGCGTCGGTGGCGATCTCGAGGGTATGGGCTGCGCCCTGGTTTGCCGCCGACCACTCAAAATTTGGTCGCACGGGCTGGTTGGGGGCACCGTCCACCGGCATGACCAGCGCCGGGGCGTTCGGCGTCGAGCTGTAGACGTTGAGGTCGAGCGGGAGGTCATGAGTCTCGCCCGACGTGGCGAGGCCGTTGACAGTGACGACATAGTTGCCCGCAACTGCCGCCCCGGTGTTGCCGATGGTGAAAGTGCTCGCCCCCGGTGGTATCACCGGGTTCGAAACGAAGCTCGTGGTGGTGCCCGGCGGGATGCCGGACGCCGACAAGGTGACCGGATTGATGAATCCGGCAATCTGGCCGACGGTGATGTTGTAGACGGCATCCGTCCCGGCGCAGATGTCGACCGGGTTGGGGCTTCCACCGAGGTAGAAGTCGGGAGAGCCGCACGCGTTGAACTTGAATGCCCCGATGCGGAGCCGCCAGCCGACGCTGCTGGTGGTTGGCAAGTACTCGTTGACATACCAGAAGGTGCAGTCGTCGATGGGATCGATGTTCATCGAGGTGTAGTCGCCCCAGCGCTGACTCCCGGTTTGAGATCCGGTGCCGTTGATAAACGAAGCCTCTCCCTGGTTCATGATTCCCGGTGGGTCGGCGGCGAGGCGGCCCGTGAACCACGAGCTCGGGTAGGTGGAGGTGCCGTCCGAGGCGCTGTAGCCGAGGGCCATGTTGCCCGCCGAGTCCTGTGCGATGGAGCCCATCCAGCGGTGGATCCCGTCCACGGTACCCGGGGCATAGGTGCCCTCCTGGTAGAGGGTCGGGACCCCGTTCGGGTCCCGGATCTCCCACCACCGGATGCCGGACATGGTGGCCGAGGCCTCGACCGACTGGTTGGTCACGAGCGACTCGTGGCTGCCGAAGTTGCGGTAGGCGAGGCGGTTCATCGGACGCTGGCGGTAGGCGAGGCTGTCGATCTTGTTCGCGGTGCCCGGCTGGGGAACGCAGGAGCGGCCGGAACAAAAAGCCGGGACCGTGTCGTATGGGAGGATGGGGATCGTGGCGGCCAGGAGGAAGGCGGAGTTTGCCGGGGTCACGAAGTCGGCAAAGAACTTCCAAAGCGTCAGCGCGTCCTGTGGCGCACCGTACCCGCCGCCGTTGTCCATTGATCCCATGAAGTAGTTCGGCGATCCGGGGGCCGGCGGATTGATCCCGTCCATGTCGCTCGGCAGCAGGCCGTCACCGACGTTGTACGGGGTGCCGCCCGGCGGCACGAGGAAGGAGATGACCTGCGGCGCCGGGTTGCCGGCAACGAGCTGGGCCCGGTTGACCGCGTAGGCTCCGACCCCGGCAAAGGACGCTCCGGCGAACTCGCGGGTGCTGATGTAGAGTGCGTCGGGCCACATGCCGTACTTCGGGTAGTCGGGGAAGTTGGCGCCGGTTGAGAAAGCGTAGCGATAGTATGCGCCGGTCGGGTCCGGTGTCTGAGACACGGCGACGCAGTTGTAGTAGGTGGGTCCGCTCGATGTGAACTGGGTCAAGACCCAGCGGTCGGCGAGCTGGTCGTAGATGACGATGGGATCACCGGAGTTGTTGGTCTGGCAGTCGCCGCCGAAGCCGGCCCATAGGGTGTTGTTTGCGGCGGGGCCGTAGAGCAACGCGCCGGCCTTGTCGTAGATCGCGAAGTAAAGGTTGCTCATGGCCACGTAGTGGATCGGGCCGATATCGCCCACCGGGTCCGGAGGCGACACTCCGGCGAGGTTGCTCGGGCCGTCAAAGCTCACGAGCGGCGAGGGGATCTCACCGTCGCCGACGAACGGCTGGACGATGATGTCGAAGTCTTGCGGTCCGAGGGGTTCGGTGTAGTTGCCTTCAGGGTCGATCATCAACCCTCCGTAGGGCATCCCGGCCTCGATCGGCAGTGGTTTCATGTCTCTGAGCGGCGGCGACACATCAAACCGCACCACCTCCCAGCCGCCGCGGTAGATCGCCTCCGGTTCATCGCCGGTCGCGACGCCGGAGCTGCTCACGAGCGCGCAAAACGCAATTACCAGCCAGGTTTTCAGGTTTCGATTCATCATTCCTCCCCTACGCGTTCCTTTGGATTGCCGACAGCGGCTGGGGAATCATGAGTCGATGCCATGCGTTTTCGAACCGCGAACGTCGATGATTCCTTTTTTCGGTCGGCTGAGGCTCGCTAATATGGAATGAATCCTATACTCAAGAACCGAAACTGTCGAGACAAATATTTGCGCAATCGAGCTTGTTTTGGGGACATCCCTATCCCCATGAGTCAGGTTGGCCGACGGCAAAGGGCTTTCAGCACGATTTGGTCGCGCACCCTAAAGGGCGCGCCTACAGTTATGTTGTTTAATGAGTATTGCTTAGGACTCTGTAGGCAGGTCCTTTAGGCGCCTGCGACCAAACCATCGCCGGAGTGAGAACTGACTCACCTGAGCGAACGGGATAGGTATGTTGGGGGATTCTCGCGGGAGGTAGGGGAGGAGGATGGTCGGTTGTCAGAACAACCGGATCTCCTCATCCGGCGGCAGGTGCCCGAGCATGATCATCTTGCGCTTATAGGCCTGCTCGCGGCGGATGGCGAGGTCGGAGCGCCGGGCTCGCAGCTCGGCGAGTTCTGCCTCGATGCGGCTGCGATCATCCGAGGACTCGGTGGTCTGCAGCCGCCGCCGAAGCTCGATCGCCTGGTCGCGTAAATTCCGCATGGTGTCGAGGATCGATTTCTCCTCGTTGCTGACATAGACCTTTGGCGAGCAGGACGCCTCGTCGTCGGCGGGCTGGTCGTCGAAGATCGGCAGATGGGTGGAAATCTTGTGGCTCACGCATTCATTGTAACTCGACGGGCGATGGTACGCTTCCCTCGTGCCCGACACGGACCCCATCGCCTCGGGTGTGAGTTTCCGGCGCCATCTGGTCGAGGTGGAAGAAGGCGTTCGCCTGACGGTCTACGAGTGGCAACCCGGCACCGGCGCCAAGCCGCTGGTTTTTGTTGCCGGATGGGTCTCGGTGATCGAGGGTTGGCGACCCCTCCTCGAGGTCTTGGTGCGCGACCGACCTGTCTATTACATGGAAACCCGCGAAAAACGGTCGGCGGTCTTCGATCTGGATCATCTGCAGCCGGCGGATTTCGGAATTCTCCGTCTGGGTGAGGACGTCATCGAGGTCTGCCGGCAACTCGACATCGACCCCGAGCGGCGGGTGTTTTTCGCCAGTTCCATGGGGTCCAACGCCGTTCTCGAGGCGCTCAAGAACGAGCGGCTCGAGGCCCGGGGCGCGTTTCTCGTCGGTCCCAACGCCGAGTTTCGGTTTCCCGGGTGGGGCAAGGCCCTGACCTACATGCCGGCGTCCATCTACCACCTGGCTCGGCCGTTCATGGAGTGGTATCTCGAGCGCTTCCGGGTCAACGTGCGGGAAGACCCGGAACAGATGGCCCGCTACCGACGCACCCTCAGGGCCGCCCATCCGGTCCGTCTCAAGCTCTCCGCCCGGGCGGTTCTCGGTTACTCGCTCTTTCCCGGGCTCGAAACCGTCAGCGCTCCGGTGGCGATCGCGTATGCGCTGGCGGACACCCTCCACGGGGGCAGTGAGGTCGAGCAGATTCTCGATGTGCTGCCCCGCGGCGAAGCGGTCGAGTGCCCCTCCAACACCTACATGCACACCGCGTCCGTGGCGACTGATCTGCAGCGGTTCATCGCGAAGCTGTAGAATCCGGCGATGAACTCGATTTCAGTCCGCATCCTGTTGTTCCTGTCGATCACAGCATTTCTGTCCACGGTTGCCGGCGCCCAACGAGCACTCGCGCCGGCCGTCGCCGATGGGAGCGCGAGCGCACTCGGCAGCACGGACTGCGACGATGGTGTCGTCCTGGACGACGGCACCCTCGAGTCGGGGTACGGCTGGGTTCCGTCGGCGGTTGACGGGCGTTATGTCCAGCGCTTCGAGGCCGCCGATTTCCGATCGCGCAAGATGGAGGAGGTCTGCATCTGCTGGACCCGCACCCGGGGAGACGACGAGGTGCGCTTCTCGGTCGAGCTCTATCGCGATCGCGGCGGCCGGCCGGCGCGCTCTCCCGAGGCATCGGTCGAAGCGGTGGCGACCATGGTGCCGACCTTCCCCGACGGCACGTTCTATTCGGTGGATGTTTCGGATGCCGACATGCATGCGCCGACCGACGTCTTCTATCTCGGGGTCCGGTGGAACCCCTCCGATGACGAGTTCTTTTTTGTCTGTGTCGACCAGAGCGAGGAGACCCCGGTGGTCGACGGCTGGTTCATCGACGACCGGGCCGATGAGTGGGAAAGCGTGCTCGAAAGCAACGATCCCATCTTCGACGATCACCGGGCGATGATGATCCGCGCCCGTGCGGTCGAGGGCTATTTCCCGCTCGTGCCGACCCTCGGGACCTGGGGCCTCGTGATCCTCATCGGGGCGATTTGCGCCGTTGGGATTTTGGTGCTCCGTCGCGGGGGGAAACCACGGGTGACCAAGCTCCCCTTCTGGCTCAAGGCGGTTCTGCTGACCATCCCGGCGGTGCTCTTGATGGTCTTTCTGGTCCTCATCGCCATCGGTTGGTATGTCAAGAGTCAGATGAACGACTCGGGGGGCGAGCTGCGGCCGCTGATGGCCGCCTACGATGTCCGCCACTACGCCCTCGACGTCGAGGTGGATGCCGCCGACAGGAGCATCCGCGGCGTCAACCGGGTGACGGTGGAGACCGTCGCCGCTGTCGGTGAATTCGAGATTCACCTCGACGACCGGCTCGAGGTGGAATCGGTCGCGGTCGATGGCGAGCCCGCCGATTTCGACCACGATGACGGGCTGGTCCTCGCCGAGCTGCCGATTCCATGGCGTCCGGGTGATCGCCACGTCGTGACCATCCGCTACCACGGGCAGCCCAAGGACGCGCTCAGACCGCCGTGGATCGACGGTTTCGTGTGGTCCGAGACGCCGTCGGGAGAACCCTGGATCGGGGTCACGGGTGAAGCCGACGGCGGCGACAACTGGTGGCCGTGCAAGGATCACCCGTCGGACGAGCCGGACGAGGGGATGGAGATCGCGCTCACGGTTCCCGAGGGCCAGGTCGGTCTGAGCAACGGGAGGTTTCTCGGAGAGACGGCCAACCCCAACGGGACCGTCACCAGTTTCTGGCGGGTGGGATTTCCCATCAACAACTACTGCGTGACCGTCTCGATCGGGCCCTACGAACCGGTGGAGATCGCCTACGAGGGAATCGACGGGAATCTGAGCGAGCCCCTCGTGTTCTGGGCGATCCCCGAAGCCGTCGACGACGCCCGCGAAATGTGGCCGCAGATGCCCCGGGTTCTGACCGTCCTCGGTCGACGGTTCGGCGAGTATCCCTTCTTTGCCGACAAGTTCTGGGTCGCCCACGCCCCGTATCTCGGGATGGAGCACCAGACCCTCGTCGCCTACGGCAGCGGGTTCGATGACAACGTCTTCGGTTTCGACGAGCTGCTGCTGCACGAGGTCGCCCACGAGTGGTGGGGCAACAAGATCACCGCATCGGACTGGGGCGACTTCTGGCTCCACGAGGGGTTCGCTTCCTACGCCGAGGCCCTCTTCGTCCTCGACACTGCCGGCGAAGAACGCTATCTCGACTATATGCAGGACCTCCGCAGCCGGATGACGAACAATCGTCCGGTGGTAAAGGGCTCGAACCTCACCGCCACCGAGGCCTACTCGCCCGATATCTACGGCAAGGGCGCGTGGGTGCTGCACATGCTCCGGTTCATCTTCGGCGAGGAGGTCATGGCCGAGGTCCTTTGGCGTTTTGCCGATGGCGATCACCCGGAGGCCTGCCGGTTTGTCACGACCCGGGAGTTCATCGATCTGGTCGAGGAGATCGGCGGGCTCGAACTCGACTGGTTCTGGCAGCGCTATCTCTACACCGCCGAGTTGCCGGAGTGGAAACTGAGCCGCACCGGGCAGGCCGGCGCCGATCTCATCGAACTCGAGTGGAACGACTCGAATTTCGAGATGCCGCTGCCGGTGCAGATCGGCGACCGCAGAGAGCTCGTCGCCATGCCCGGAGGACGCGCGACGTTCGCGGTCGATTCGGGTGTCGAGGTCGTCGTCGATCCCGACAAGGAGTTGCTGACGGCCGCGCAGTGACTCGCGCGGTCGAATCACGAATTCTCAATTCTCAATTTTTAATTCTTAATTGCCATCGCAGCATTCTCCCGAGGGTTTGCGATGAAATTCAAAATTCAAAATTCAAAATTGAGAATTCATAGTGATTGTTCTCGCTCGCTTCGAGAACCGAAACGCAAATCCCGGGCGTGACCGGCAATCTCCCGATGGTCTCAAGCTCCGATCCTGGCTTTGATCTCCCGCCACAGCGCGTTGAACGCTCGGGCCGCGGGTTGCGACGGCAGGGTGGCCGCGACCGGCGCGCGGGTCAAGCCCATCTTTTCCACCACCGAGGCCGAGGGGATCGCGGTGGTGAGAAAGGCCGGGTCGGCGAGGCACGCAAGACCGATCTCGCTGTGCATCCGCTTGCGGCCGTCGACCATGGAGAGGAACGGCAGGACCTCGACGCCGCGGCCGTGATCGGCGACAAAAGCGCGGACCTGGTGGAGGGTGCGCATGGAGAGGGTCGAGGGGATGACCGGAACCAGGACGGCGTCCACGGTTTTGACGACGGTCTCCGAGACCAGCGAAACGGAGGGTGGGCAGTCGAGCAGCACGAGATCGTATGCGTCCGCGAGACCGGCGAGCTTGGCGGAAAACCGTTTGCGGGGGTTCTTTGCGGCCGCGAGGGCGAGATCGAGGTGGCGGAAGGCGAAGTCGGCGGGCAGCATGGAGAGATTGTCGAACTCGGTGGGGCGGGCAAGACTTGCCGGGTCCACCGAGCGCTTGGTGATGGACTCGAGCGCGCCGTCGGAGGTCGCAGGGATTCGAAGATAGAAGCTGGCGGCGCCCTGGGGATCGAGGTCCCAGAGAAGGGTGCGCAGCCCGTCCGCCGCCGCGGCGTGGGCCAGATTGACGGCGGTGGAGGTTTTTCCAACCCCACCTTTGACGGTCCAGACCGCGATGCTCTTCACTTGGACTCCTTTTTGCCGACGAGGTTTTTGAAGGCGGCTCGAACGGGTGGGCTCGAGAATCGGGCGAAGGCGTCGCGAAATGCCGACCGAAACTCCTCCTGGCGCGCCTCGAGGTTTCCTGCGATCCGGCCCAGGGTGAGGATGCACGAAATATCGATCCGAGGGTCGGCGTGGAGCCGGGATGCGAAATCGGTGAGCCGTTCGCGCTGGACCTGCATATCGTTGAATCCGCCGAGAATGTCCTGGAGTTGTTTGAGCTCCTTGATCCGTTCGCTGACTCTCGGCGCCGGATATAGGCTGCCGAAAAACTCGAGGAGGTAACGGAGTTTTTTTGCGTCGATGCGAAGACGATGTAGGGCCGTTGCCGGCGGATTCGGGCCGAGCCCGGCGCCCCGTTTGAGGATGCGCCGGTTGGCCTTGGAGATCCGCCGCGCGGCGAGATCGGCCACCGTTGCAGCTCCCGCTGCCGTGGGTTCTTTGTCGGCGGTTTCGAGAACGACCCGCCAGCCGGCGACGAGATCGGCAAAGCGTCGGGAGCGCAGCGCGCGCACCAACGATGTGTGAGCTCGGGCGCGCTCGGAAACGATCAGCTCTTCGAGGGGGTCGAGATCCGGCACCAGGTGGTCCGGAAGTGCAGCACGGTAGGCCGGAATCGCGAGCAGAAAGACATCGAGATCGCGGAGCGGGCCCGTGACCGCTCCCAACCACTTGAATTCGAGGTTGAAGGAGGCAACGGCCTCGCCGGCAAGCACCCCCGCGAGTTGGGTCAGGGCCGATCGCGTCCGCCGACAGGCTACTCGAAGATCATGGAGAAACTCGGCATCGAGGTCATCGATGGTGCCCTCGACATTGGCCTCGAGGGTGTTGAGGAGTTCGAGGAGGATCATACGTAGCGCCGGTTCCGCGGGCTGCGTGGGTTCGAGAGAGAGCCGCAGGCCGGACTGATAGTCGCCGGGAACCCGGCCGCGCGCCACCGCCACCGCCTCGATGCCGTGCCCGGCTGTGGCGGCGAGACCATCGATGAAACCGGGGAGAGCGTCGAGCGATCGACCGCGGATCTCGAGAGTCACGATGGGCGGCGCCGTAGCGCGGTCCTCGGGGTCGAGGGGCTCGACTTCTTCGATCCGCACCGGCGCCAGCATCTCGCCGTCCGTGTTCTCGAGCCGGCCGTCGCGGCGGCAGACGCGGGCGACTCCCAGTGGGATCAAGGCTCGGATACCCAGGATCGGACCGATGGTCTGGCCGAGGCGTCCTGTCGGCAGGTCACCCGCCAGCCGGGGGCGCTCCCCCACGGTGATGACATGGGGTTCCCGATCGTGTTCGAGAAGGACCAGGCGGAGGGTCCCGTTCCGTTCTTCCACGAGCGCGAAGCCGGCTCGCCAGAGACGCCAATCGAAGGTGTCGAGGTACGTCGTCGTCAGGCTCTGCCGTTTTCCGACCACCAGGCGTTGATCCGTGGCGAGCTTTGCCGCAAGGGCGGGGAGATCGAAACTGGAGGGGAGGTGATAGCGGGTCATGGACAGTCTTCAACGAGAGTCGACCGCAACAATAGCAAATAGCACGCAGATCGGCATCGTCGAGACGGTGCTCGATCGGCAGCCTCGGAGTCGCTATTTCCTCTTCTTGGACGTTTTTCTCTTCTTGGACTTCTTCTTTTCGCCGTTCTTCTTTTTGGCCTTGGACTTTTTCAGCTTCTCTTTCGCGGCGGCTTTTTTGGTGGATTTTTTCTCTTTCGCCGCGTTGGTCTTCTTTTTGGTCTTTTTCTCCGCTGCCTTCTTCTTGCGCTTCTTGGCCGAAGCCTTTTTCGGCTTTTCCTTCGCTTCGGTCTTCACGGCAGCCGTCTGGGTCCCTGCGGCCTTTTTCGCGACGGCAGCGGTGGTCGTGGGTCGCTTAGTCTGCTTTTTCGCGGGCGTCCTCCGGGCTGGGGTCTTCCCTGAAAGCTCGAAAGCAGCGTCCTTCAACGCCTGGGCGCGACTCGCGAAGAAACCGGGAAGGGTGGAAATAAGTTCCACCGGAGCTGCGGAAAGGGCTTTGATCGAGTCGATGCCCAGGGTTGTGAGCCCTTCGGCGGTCTTGGGCCCGATGCCCCTGATGTCGGTGAGTTTGGGGTCCGCCATTTTTCCTCCAGAGTCGTCTGCCGCTAGCGTGCTGAACATGATCAGGGTTTGACAGTCCGGATCATGCTAACACGCGGAGGACTGACCGTGGACGGCTGTCAGCCGAGCCTCTTGCAAAAACCGAGATTCTTGCCGAAAACAGAACCACCGCCGGCACGTCACCCTGAGCGAACGAGTTCGACGAGTGAGTCGAAGGGTCCCCCGAGGGTTGGCAAGACGCGAGTTCTCCCTGTATCGCTCTGAGCTTCGGGGGATTCTTCGACTCGCTACGCTCGCTCCCAATGACAGGTCTTGGATTTTCTCAAGAGGAAGAGCCAATAGCGCCCGGCCGGCTAGGCGACTTTTGAATCGCTCTTGGGGGTGGTTTCGGTCTTTGCCGGAGTTTCCGTCTTTGGCGCGGTTTCGGTCTTGGATTCGGTCTTGGATTCGCCGGTGGACTCGGTGGCGGATTCCGCCGTTGGTGGCGGTGGGTTCCCATGACCCTTACCGTAGTCGTTGACGTACCAGCCCGAGCCCTTGAATTGGAGGGCCGGGGCGCAGAGGAGCCGACGGGCCTTTCCGCCGCACGAGGGGCACACGCCGTCCGAAGGTGCGGACACCCGTTCGATCTTCTCGAAGTGGGTCTCGCAATCTCGGCACTGGTACTCGTACAGGGGCATGTCGTTCCTCCGTGCGCCCATCGTCCCGCGGGGACGCCGCCAGTCGGCGATTCTCCGCCTCGGACCTCGAGGTGTCAAGTCGCTCTCACTTCGCAGAACATGAATGATGGAGAGGATCTTCCCCGCCGGAGCCAATCGCGAGCCCCGGGTGGGAAGGTGTGATCGTTTTCTCGGGTTGCATCTCTCGTGAAGGCGGTATGATGATGCGCCGAAACCAGGTTGGAGTGATGAAAACGTGACGATCTCCCTGCATGTGGTACCCGCGACGGGCCCGCCGTTCGATTTCGAGCCGGAAGAAAAGGATGTGACCGTCGGTCGGTCGTCGGACGCCGAAATCGCGGTCCCGGATCGATCCATGTCGCGCCGCCACGCCCGGCTTTTTCGCAAGGGCGGCGAGTGGTTGGTCGAAGACCTCGGTTCGCGCAACGGGACGCTGCTCAACGGTCGTCGGATCACCGAACCGACGCCGGTCGGAATCGGCACCGTTCTGCGAATCGGGAGCACCACCGTCAACGTCACCGAGGCGGTCGGGCAGGAACCGGTGACCCCGGCGGGCATTGAGTTCGACGGTCACACCGTCTTCCGGTCGGCGGCGGAGCTTCTCAGGGAGCCGCAGGAGATTTCGAGCGGCGCGATGAAGGTGGAGGACGACGTCCTCCGGCGCTACACCGCACGGTTGAAGATGCTCAACGAGGTCCACCAGTCGCTCGATCGGGCAATTCCGCTGGAGGATCTGCTCGAGTTGATTCTCGACCGTGCGTTCGACAACCTCCGTCCCGAGGAGGGCACCATTCTTCTCAAGGGCGCCGATGGTGAGTACTACCGGGCGGCGAGCCGTTCCATCAAGGGTGAGAACTCGAAGACGCTCTACTCGCGCAACCTGGTTCAGCAGGTCGTGGAGAAGGGACAGGCCGCGCTCGTCCTCGACACCGCGGTGGATGAACGCTTCAACCAAGCCATGAGCCTTCTCGATGCCGGCGTCCGCTCGCTGGTGGCGGCACCCCTGCTCGACCCGTCCGGCGCCATCGGACTCATCGTGCTCGGATCGACCCTGGGCATCCGCCAGTTCAACGAGGGCGATATGGAGCTCTTGACCTCGCTCGCGTCGGTGGCGGCCATGCGGATCCGCAACACCCGGCTCGCGGAGCAGGCGCTGGAACGCGAGCGTCTCGAGCGCGATGTCGCGTTGGCGCGTCAGATCCAGGTCGGTCTGTTGCCGGACCGTCTTCCAGAGATCGACGGGTGGGAGCTGTATGCGCACAACATCCCTTCTCGCGGCGTCTCGGGAGACTTCTACAAAATCGAGCACATCGATGATGGTCGATGCACGATCTTTGTCGCTGATGTATCGGGCAAAGGGATTGCCGCCTCTCTCTTGACCGCTTCCCTCGAAGCATTGGCGGCGGGACCGATCCACGATGGCGTCGAACCGGAGGAAATCTGCAGTCGGGTTTCGCACCTCCTGTTCGAGCGCACGCCGCCCGAAAAGTACGCGACGGGTTTCCTCACAACCTTCGATCCGGTGACCGGAATCGTGCGTTTCTGCAACGCCGGCCATAACCCCGGCATCGTGCTGCGGGCCGGGGGCGAGATCGAGTTGATGGAATCCACCGGGATGCCTCTTGGGATCCTCCCGACCGGGATCTATGGCGCCAAGGAAATCACCCTCGAATCGGGCGACACGGTGGTGCTCTACACCGATGGTCTCACCGAGGCCGAGAATCCCGACGAAGAGGAGTACGGCGAAGGACGGCTCGCCGAGCTCTGCGCGAAGCACCGGGAGGAGTCCCTCGGTGATCTGGCGGCCACCATCAGCGCCGATCAGGACGCCTATGTGCGGGGCGTGCCCTATGTCGATGATCGGACGGTCGTGCTGGTGCGCAAAGTCTGACCAGATTCTGATTTCGACATTCTGCAGGGATTCGAACCCATAGCGAGAATGGGATTGCTCTCGCTTGTGTTGCAACTGTGACCGAGATACAATCTCGATAACAGGGGAGCATCTCAAAGTGAAGCCTGAACAGAAGGTCGGCGGGTATCGCATCCTGTCGCCGCTCGGCGCCGGTGGCATGGGCGAGGTCTGGCGCGCCGAGGACGAAAAGCTCGGCCGCGAGGTCGCGCTCAAGATGCTCCCCGGCGAATTCGCCGGTGACTCGGAGCGGATGGCGCGCTTCGAGCGCGAAGCCAAGGTGCTGGCGTCTCTGAACCACCCGAACATCGCGACGCTGTTCGGTCTGGAGACCGTCGAGGCCGATGAGAGCATCGTAGGGGAGGGTTTCACACCCTCCCGCGAGACCGTTTCATCGGGCACGGGCACGGGCACGGCCGCTGAGTCGGGTGGTGATGGAAATTCAAAATTCATCATTCATAATTCAAAATTGACCGCGTCAGCGGTCACCTTCCTCGTCATGGAACTCGTTGAAGGGGAGGACCTCTCCGAGAGAATCTCGCGCGGCCCGATTCCCCTCGACGAAGCGGTTCCCATCGCTCGTCAGATCGCGGAAGCACTCGAGGCGGCGCACGAGCGGGGCATCGTCCACCGCGATCTCAAACCGGCCAACATCAAGCTCAGACCCGACGGCACGGTCAAGGTCCTCGACTTCGGGCTCGCCAAGGCGTGGGAGACCGGGAGCGCGGACTCGAGCCTCTCGCTGTCGCCGACCATGACCCAGCACGCCACTGCGGCCGGGCTCATCCTCGGGACCGCCGCCTACATGTCGCCCGAGCAGGCGGCGGGGACGGCGGCCGACCAACGGGCCGACATCTGGGCCTTCGGCGTCGTCGCTCTGGGAGATGCTCACCGGCCACAAGCTCTTCGACGGCGAGACGGTCTCCCACGTGCTGGCGTCGGTGCTCAAGGACGAGGTCGAAACTCGACGAGCTTCCTGAATCCACGCCGCCGAGACTGCGCGAACTCATCTCTCGCTGCCTGCAGCGCAAGCCGAGGCGGCGTCTGCAGGCCATCGGCGACGCCCGTATCGTACTCGAGGACTACGAACGCGATCCGGAAGTGATTTCTGCTTCATCCAACCCGGCGGAAGATCAGCCGCCCGACACTCATCGGTCGAGAACCGGCGTGCCGTGGGCGATTGCTGCTGCGTCCATGGCCCTCTTCTTTCTCAGCGCCTGGTTTGCTGTGCGCCCGACAGCAGACGAGCGCGAGATGCTTCGGGCGGAGATCTCCCCACCCGAGGAAACGGTGTTTTGGCTTCAGGCGATTGCACCCGGTGCGGCCCAGGTCTCCCCGGATGGCTCCAAGATCGTCTTCGGGGCCGTCGACTCGGAAGGAAATCGCTTGCTGTGGATTCGACGGATCAAAGACTCGGTTGCCCGGCCTTTGCCGGGGACCGACGGTGCGGCCTACCCGTTCTGGGCGCCGGACAGTCGGCGGGTCGGCTACTTCTCGGTCGACGGCAAGTTGCGGAAGATCGATACGTCCGGCGGGCCGCCAGTCACGATCTGTATGGCTGGAAACGGCAAGGGAGGCGCGTGGGACGACAACGACGAGATCCTCTTCGCGCCGACGCATGACTCCTCGATCCATCTCGTTTCGGCGGGGGGCGGCGAGTCGGTCCCGGTGACCGAGATTTCTCCAGGCATCACGAGCCACAGGCTTCCCACGTGGCTTCCCGACGGGCGGTTTCTCTACCTCGCGCGTTCTGCCGGCGGCCCTGAAGGAGACCGGGTGATGGTGGGGTCGATGGAAGACCCGGGCCCGGACCGAGAGCTCCTCGCGGCGGCGTCGAACACGGCGATCGCGGGCGACCAACTTCTCTTCATGCGGGAAGGCACCCTCATGGCACAGCCGTTCGATCAGAAGACGCCGCAGCTCGTCGGCGATGCCGTTCCTTTGGCCGAAGACGTTTTGTACATCGGAGGCGCCCGGCTCGGCGCGTTCTCGGTCTCCGACACCGGCCTGCTGATCTACAACACCGGTCAGTCGGAGACCCGGAGCGAGATCGTCTGGGTCGACCGGGCGGGCGAGGTGCTTTCGGAGTTCGGAGAGGGAGATCTGCTCTTCGATATCGTCGTGTCGCCGGATGGCCGGTTTGCGGCCGTCACCGAGCTCGAATCAGCCGTCGGGACCGCGGACATCTTTGTCTGCGATCTCGAGCGGAAACTGAGGACCAGGTTCACATTTGAACCTACCAACGACTGGTATCCGGCCTGGTCGCCCGATGGAGGCAGGATCGCGTTCGCCTCCGCCCGTAATGGGTCCGACGGGATCTGGATCAAGGAGGTCGGCGGGTCGGAGGATGCCGAGCTGCTGCTGGAGACCACCGGCAAGCAGCTTTATCCACAGGCCTGGTCGCCGGACGGCGAGTGGATTGTCTACGAGCAAACCGGGGCCGACAATAACACCGATCTGTGCGCCGTTCGTCCCGCGGACGGGCAGATGATCGAGCTGGTCGTGTCAAAGTACGACGCAGGATTCGGGACCGTGTCACCCGACGGTCGATGGATGGCCTTCACCTCCAACGAGTCCGGGGACAACGAGGTCTATGTCACGACCTTTCCGGAGCCGGCGCGGCGCTGGCAGGTCTCGACGAACGGTGGGACCTTCCCGCGATGGAGTCGGGACGGAGATGAGCTCTTCTTCGCTTCGGCCGCAGGCGAACTCTTTGTCGCCGAGGTCGCCGGCGATGCCGAGACCTTCGACGTGGGTCGGGTGAGAGATCTGCACTCGTGGCATCTCGCAACGACGTTTCGTCGGCCGTTCGATGTGGGTGTGAATGGTGAGGAACTGCTGGTGATTCGAGGGTTGACCACCCAGAAGCGTGAGCCGTTGAAGGTGGTGCTCAACTGGGACGCCGAACTCGAGGGTGGTGACAGATGATCGGAGCAAAGCTCGCCCATTACACGATCACCGGCGAGCTCGGCGCAGGCGGGATGGGCGAAGTCTGGCGCGCCGAGGATGAGAAGCTCGGCCGTGAGGTCGCGCT
>CAVPHA010000023.1:0-33928 GCA_963704125.1 uncultured Acidobacteriota bacterium
TGGTCCTATCAGAAAGCCCGAAATCTGATCGCTCGTGGGAAGAGGGATCTGAGGGCTTCGCTGCGTGAACGGGGGATTGATGGAACACGATACTGACCATGCTTTTCCGCCTGCCGACGAGTGGCAGACCGCCGGTGGCGATCACCTTGACGATCAGACCTGGAAGGTCTGGCCTGCGGCGAGCTCGATGCGAAGCGGCACCAGGCAGCCCTCGATCACGTCACGATGTGCGAGGAGTGCACCGAGATCGCCCGAGCGCTGTTCGAGGTCACCGACGAGGCCAGATTTCGACGCCGACGTGCCGGCCGGGACATTTTGCGAGGCGATCTGAACAGCGCTGGTGGCAGCACCCTCGTTCAATCGGCGGGGCGGCATCGCTTCTTGCCGCCGCAGCTCTCATCACCATCGTGATCGTGTTTCCGAGGACCGAAGTTCCAGGACCCCGAGCGGGTGATGTGATCCGTTCCGGTGGAAGTGAGACTCGGCAGCGGATCGAACTCATCGCGCCCCTCGGTGAACTCGCTTTGCCACCCATCGAGTTGAGGTGGCGATCGGTGGGAAATGTCCAGGACCAGAGGTTGGAGCTTTTCGATGATGAGGGAGAACCGATCTGGAGCGCGATGGTCGGACACGAATCGTCGGTCCGGTGGCCCACGGACTTGGAGCCCGCTTCGGGGCTGATCTATCGGAGGGTGACCGCCAAACTCACGAACGGCGGTGAGGTCGTGTCTCCGCTCGTGTCGTTCACCGTCGTTGGAAAGTGACCCGCTCGCGTCCGACGATTTGGAAACCGGCCCAGGCAAGGGGATGGCTTGGATCCAGTCCACCCCGAGTGGGAGGCGCCGATGCGGTCTGCATTTCGAGTTGCGCCGACGCGAGGGCGACATCGGGAGGCGCGCCGCGACTGAGATGGCGGTGAACCGCACATGAGGGCGGCGGTGGAGCGATCCGAAACCGGCCATTGCGTCACCAACAGGGACCGGGCGCCGGCGACCTGAAATGCGCGCGCCAGGCCAATGAGACCTTCACCGTTCAACTCGCGGCCGATTCCGGTGTCGCAGGCAGAAAGCACGACGAGACTGCGATCGAGGCGGAGTGATTCGACGACCTCCACGTGGAGCAGGCCGTTGTCAACGATTTCCGGCGCCGAATCCGTGAGGGCGAGCACCGCGGAAGGAATCCAGCGGAAACCGCCGGTCGACCAGACCATGGACTCCCAGGTGAAGCAAACGTGGCGGTGATTCGAGGTTCTTGAGGCGATCCTCGGTTGCGTCGTCGCCGAGGTAGACCGTTGCCTGGGGAAAGAACTCCGCGATGGCCGCAGCTTCGGTCCGTGCACCGGCCAGGGGTGTCAATCCCCAGGCTCGAGCTCGATCATCGTCGAGTGGGATGCTGGGATCGCCGAACACGACGATCGGTTGCGGGATCCGAAGATCCAGGGGCATGTCGCTGAACTCAAGGAGGGATCCGGCGGATGGGACCATGGCCGAGGTCGCCAGCCGGCGACCCACTGGACGTCGGGTTCGGTGGTGCGGACCAGGGCGGCAAACGGCAGCGAAAGGAGCGGGCCCTCGGCCGCGATCAGGACCCTCGATGCGCTTTCGAGATGATGCTCGACCGGTTCCAAAAGCGCCTTGAAAAGCCGACTCCCCTGGGCAATGACGGCTCGTTCGACACCATCGCCCCCGCGACCCCGTTCGATGAGCGCACGGAAGATGTCGATCCGGTCAGAGAGTTCGGAGTCGCCGATGGGAAGCCGGTGAACCTCGAGATCGGCGTCCTCGCCAGGACCGAGGACAAAGAGATCCGTCCCGTTTTCGGCCACGGAATAGCTGAGCAGCACCGTTCCCGGATCGAGGGCCCCCTGGATGGCCTCGAGCGTCGCCGGAACCGGCTCTTCGAGCGCTGTGCGAGGTGAGAGTTCCCGAGCTTCGAGGTCGACCTCTGCGAGCCGTTGACGGATCTCGTCGCGTTGAGCATCGATCGCGGCCGTCGCTCCAAGGTCGTTCGACGCAATTCTGGTGCGTCGAGCATTGAGTCGATCGAGATCGTCTTCGAACTGCCGTCGTCGGTCGATGAGCTCGGCCGGGAGATCGACCGGTGGGGCAAGTCGACGTGACGCCAGCAGACTTCTCAATGCCCGAGCCCTGGCCGACTCGAGAAGTTCGAATGCCTCCTCGATCCGACCGTCGTCGACAAGGAGCCGCGCGAGTTCGCGATAGTAGCGGTGGAACGGCGCGGCAAAGCGCGATTGTTCGCGGGCGGTCCACTCGCTGCGGGACCGGTTGGCTTCGATTCCCTCGATCGCCTCGCGCCAGAGCCTCTCGGCGGTGGCGGTCGAGCCCTCTACGAGGGCGATCTCACCAAGTCTGAAAAGACTCTCCGCCCATTCCCAGCGACCCGGTGCAAGGAGCCGCCTGAGCTCCAGAGCCTGGCGGTGCAGGGCCGAGGCGGCTTCGATCTGGCCCTGGTCGAATCTGAGCTCACCAAGGCTGGTGAGGAGATTGCTGAAGTCGAGGCTCCTCGGGACCCGGGCATGATAGATCCTGTGCACCTCGATGAGGAGACCCTCGGCCTCGGTGGTTTGGCCGAGCTTGCGAATGGCGGTGCTCAGATTGTGCATGCTCGCCGCGTGGTCGAGGGATTCCGGGACCAGCTCTTCGCGGATCACGAGAGCCTCTCGATGAAAGCGCTCCGCGGTTGCGTAGTCACCTTGTTTGGTGGCGATGTTGCCGAGATTATTGAGTATCCCAGCGGTTTCGATGCTGCTGGGGGTCTCTTGTTGAAAGATTTTGAGAGCCTTTTCATAGTAGATTCGGGCCGTCTCGAGATCGCCCTTCTGCTTGGAGATAATCCCCAGAAAGTTGAAGGTGTAGCCGGCATCAACGCTGTGGGGGTCGAGTTGTTCATCCATCGTTGCTGATGCGCGAAACAGCTTCTCGGCTCTGCCCATCTCACCCCGGAGGTCGGCGACAAGACCCAGATTGGCAAGAAGGCTGGCGCGCTGGGGCGTCTCGATACTCAATGATTCGAGCAGTTCCAGTCCGGCCGTGTAGTTCGACGCCGCGTTGTCGAGTTCGCGACGACCCCATGCCATGGTCCCGCGAAGGCTGAGAACATGGGCGCGGAGCTCGTGACCGCCGTCGAACCGGGCGAGGATCTCATCGGCACGCTGCAGCATTTCGGTTTCTTGGTAATCCTGCTCGCGAGCTGCGATCCGGGCGAGCCAGAACAGGCTGGAGGCCACACCCGGACCGTCTGGAGCCATCGATTCGCGGATGGCGAGGGCCTCGAGCTGAGCAGCGCGGGACTCCTCGAACCGGCCGGCATCGAAGAACCGACGGCTCTCCAGGTCGAAGGCCATGGCCTTCAGGCGCTGGTCGGTCAGCAGGGCGCGAGCGTGCTCATGGGCCTCGTGGGCGTCGTCATATCGCTCGGAGTCGAGCAGAACATCACCGGCCGTTGCGCGCCACCACGCCGCCTCGCGCGGTCGAGACGCGGCCATGGCTTCGGTCGCTCGCCGAGTGAGGTACCCGACGCGTTCTTCGGTCGTGGCGTCGGACTCCGGGTCGGTCCACCCCGCGGGTCGAGTCTCGAGTTCCCAGATGCCACCCCTGACAACCAACGTATGGAGGGCCTTGTCGCGCACGATGACGAGGCTGATCGGGGATCTCGGGCTCTCTTCGATCTCGAGGGCATCGAGTTCCAAAGGCGATGTCAGTGCGACCCTTGTGCCACCTGCCTCATAGGCTACGATCCTGTCATTGAGTTCGATCCCCGCCCGCGCGGCCGCTCCCCAGTGATCGCAACGGGTCACAACAACGCCGTCATCCGTGGTCGCCGGGGATGTACAACCGATCGACCACAGAGGGGTCGCTGCTCCAACGATCAATGAAGTGGCGATTCTCCGCCACCGATATGCCGGGGTCATGACCCGATTATCCCCGACCACCCTGGTTTCGCGCAAAAGAGGTTCGTGAGCAAATCTGTCGGCAGGGGTCTCTGTCTTGCTGATTGCTCGAACTACAACCGGAGGTGAGGGTTCCATGAACAGACCGAATCGAGCGACGATTCGCTTCCTGATGCTCTTGATATTGGTAATCAGTTGCGTTGCTCCGGTGGCGGAGGCCGAATCCCCGCAGGATCGGGAATCGGTCGAGTTTCGCCAGCAGGGGAGGCTTGTTCCGCTTGGTGAGACAGCCGCGATCGGGGGTGGCTTCCTTCTCGTGGGAGAACTCGCCGAGTCCTCTCGAGCGGTGGACGGTGATTGGGTTCTGACCAAGATCGGTGAGGAAGGCAGCACCGCCGGGTCTCTGTCCGAGAGCTCGTCTTGCCTCTGTGGCGGCGGGATCTTTGCAGATGGCTTCGAGACCGGCTCGACCTCGGCGTGGGACGCGGTTTCGCCATGAGAAGCGACGAACCCCATTTTGACTTCAACCGACCGGGAGGAAATGAAATGACACGTATCAGACGTCAGAGCCTGATTGGCTTCGCCATCGGCATCGTCCTGTTCACTCTTCAGTCTTTTTCAATTGCCCAGACCTCGGAGTATTCACTCGCGACGGCCTTCACCTACCAGGGACGGCTCCAACACCAGGGCCTGCCCGCAGAGGGCGTTTTCGATATCACCTTTGATCTTTGGGACGCCGCCGTTGAAGGACGCTTCCTCGGTCGGGTCGATCGATTCGATGTCCAGGTCAGGAGCGGTGTTTTCGCAGTCGAGCTCGATTTCGGACGCAACCTCGCGGGTGAGGTTTCGCCGTGGTTGGAGATCCAGGTCCGACCCGCGGGCGGAGATTCTTACACTGACGCTTCACCCAAGACAGAAAACCCTGGGTGACACCTGCGTGGTGAACTCGGATGTCGAGATCAACGGTAATCTTGCTCTCGGTTCCGCAAACGGGCTCCTGATCGGTAACCCCATCTCCGGTCTGAACATCGATCGAAACGAGATCTGGATCGAGGGGCTCGGCACGCCGTCGCTGCTGATCAACGCCCAGGGTGGCGGTCTTTTGGGTGTCGGCAGGGCCAACGCCCAGGCGCCGCTCCATGTCGTCGGAAGCCCGGATGTCTCGCCCGGCGGTGGCGGGGCCCTGGTTGTCGGATCCACGAACGGCGCCAACATCGGGATCGACAGCAACGAGATCATGGCTCGCAGCAACGGAGTGACCTCGACGCTGTATCTCAACAATAACGGTGGGGATGTCGTTGTGGGTGGAACCCTCAACGGTGGGGATGTTGTTGTGGGGGGGACGCTCGACATGGGTCTCGAACTTGTTATGCACACAGAAGACAACGATTGGGTGACGATTGACTGCCCAGTCGGCAAGAGTGTCATTGGAGGTGGCTGTTCAGGTCTCGACCCAAACGTTTCCAAGCCTGAACTCGACCTGTCGGGGTGGCTCTGCCACTTCGATGACGAGTCAACTATCAATCGGGTCTTTGCAATCTGCGCCAACGTTCAGTAGCAATCGACCAAACGACGGGTCCTCGGACCATCCTCGGGTTGCGAGGCGGATCGACGGAACTCTTCTGGCAGCGAGCGAAGCGAGCGCTGACGTTCTAACTCCCTAACCTCCTCACCCCCGGCGCGTGTTGACCGGATTCCGTCGATGTGACAACGTTCGCCATCGTGAGCACATGGAGGTTTCTTTGGATCACGCCGCCCTCGTCAAAATTCTCTCCGAACCGTCGTTCTACGACCACCCGGTCGACGAGGTCCGATTTCTCCAGACCCATATCTCCTCCGTCTTTCTCACCGGTACCCGTGTCTACAAGCTCAAGAAACCGGTCAACTTCGGATTCCTCGATTTCTCGACCATCGAGCTGCGGGAGCAGAACTGCCGCGCCGAGGTCTCTCTCAACCGCCGGTTGGCGCCCTCGGTCTACATCGATGCGGTTCCCATCACCCTCGAGGGCTCTCGGCCGGCCCTGGGTGGCAAGGGCGAGGTCATCGACTGGGTTGTCGTCATGCGCGAGCTCGACGGAAACCTCCTCGGAACCAGCGTCCTCGAACGCGGTGAACTCTCCGAAGCCCACATGGAGGCGCTCGTAGACGTCCTCGTGCCCTTTTACCGGTCGGCAGCAACCGGTGAGGGGATCGACAACTACGGGTCGGTCGAGGCGGTCAGGTTCAATACCGACGAGAACTTTCTCCCAGACCGAGGCTTATGTCGGCAAGTTGGTGTCAAAGGAGCGCTTCGAGCACATCCGCGACTGGACAAACACGTTCTTCGATGAGCACGCCGATCTCTTCGAGCGGCGGATCGCCGAAGGCCGCACCCGGGAAAGTCACGGCGACCTCCATCTGAGAAATATCTTTTTCGAGGACCCGCCGGTGATCTTCGACTGCATCGAGTTCAATGAACGATTCCGCTGCGGCGATATCGCTGTGGATCTCGCCTTTCTCGCCATGGATCTCGATTTCAACGGACGTCGGGATCTCGCGAAACACTTCATCGACCGCTATGTCGAGGCGTCGGGCGACACCGAGCTCGTCGAGATCCTCGATTTCTACAAGTGCTACCGCGCGTATGTTCGCGGCAAGATCGCGTGTTTCACCGCGTCGGACCCGGCCCTCGACGACCCCGCCAAGCGCGTCCAGCGAAACCTCGCGCGGCGCCATTTCGGTCTCGCCTACGACTATGCCGGGGGAAAGAAGCGACCTTCGCTGATCGTACTCTACGGTCTCATGGGAACCGGCAAGACCTCGGTTGCCCGTTATCTCCGCGAGGTCCACGGCTGGCACATTCTCTCCACCGATGCGGTCCGCAAACAGATTTCCGGAGTGGGTGAGAACACGCGGGTCTACGTCCCCTACAACGAGGGGCTCTACTCGCCCGAGATGAACGGCAGGACCTACACCGAGGTCTGCGACCGGGCCGAGAACCTCCTGTACGGTGGATTTCCGGTGGTGGTCGACGGCGCCTTCAAGAGGCAGTCCGAGCGCGAGCCGGTGATCGAGGCCGCCCGCCGCACCGGGGCGCGGTTGGTCTTCCTCCAAACCACCTGTGGCGGCGATGAACAACGCCAACGTCTCGAGGGACGCCAGCAGCATGACACCAGGTCCGACGGGCGCGTCGAGTTGATGGAACAGCAGCGCAGCGACTTCGAGCCCGCCAACCCCGGCGCAGAGTGCTATTTCCACACCATCGACACCAGCGGCCCCAAGGCCGAGACCCAGGCCAAGGTCGAGGAGCTGCTCAAGGCGGAATCGCTGCTCTGAGGTTCGGAAGGCAAGAATTCTAGAAGGTGAGAAGTTGGTTTGGACAGCAGCTCTGAGACCCTCTCACGTCTCACGTCTCACGTCTCACTCCTCACTCCTCACCGACTCAGCACCAACAACCGTTCCTCGGTGAGCTCGCGGTAGGTGTAGGCCGGGCCCTCGCGGCCGATCCCGGAGTCCTTGACCCCGCCGTAGGGCATGGGATCGGTGCGCCAGGTGGGGACATCGCCCTGGATGATGCCGCCGGCTTCGATCCGTTGCCACGCTTCCTGGATCTTGCCGATATCCGAGGTGAAGACCCCGGCCTGCAGACCGTAGCGCGAGTCGTTGACCATGTTGAGGGCCTGGGCGTAGTCCTCGTAGGGATCGAGGCAGGCCACCGGACCGAAGACCTCGTCGGCGACGACGGGTTCGAGGGCGGGCGCTTCTTCGATCAGGGTCGGCTCGATGACGTTGCCCTCACGACCACCGCCGGCGAGAATTCGGCCGCCCGCGGACTGTCGGCGCTCGCGATCCACTCGGCGACCCGGTCGGCGTTGGCCTCGTCGATGAGGGGACCGCAGATGGTGTCGGCGAGCGCCGGGTCGCCGTGACGGATGGCCGCGGTGGCCTCGATCAGCTCGCGCCGCAGCGCGATGTAGATGTCTTCGTGGGCCAGCACCCGCTGGACCGAGATGCAGGACTGCCCGGCATAGCCGAATGCGGCGCCGGCGATCTTCGCGGCCACCACCGCGAGATCGCCCGCGTCGGGCTCGACGACCACGGCGGCGTTGCCGCCGAGTTCGAGGGTGACGCGGCGGTTCCACGCGAGCTTCTTGAGGTGCCAGCCGATCACCATGGAACCGGTGAACGTCAGGGCCTTGAAGCGATCGTCGGTGGCCAGGATCTCGGCGTCGGATCCTTTCGACGGGATGACCGCCAGCGCGCCGGCGGCAGGCCGGCGTCGGCGAGCAGTTCGGCGAGCATGAGCGCCGGGCTCGGGGTCTGGCTGGCCGGCTTGAGAACCACCGGACAGCCCGCGGCCACCGCCGGAGCGAGCTTGTGGGCCACCAGATTGAGGGGAAAGTTGAACGGCGTGATGGCGAGCACCGGCCCCACCGGGACCCGGCGCACCAGGGCGAGGCGGCCGTGCCCGGAGGGGTATCCGGCGAGGTCGCGCGCCTCGATCTCGGGGTGGCGCGCCACCGCGGCTGATTCGGTCAAGGTGTCGGCGCAGCGGTCGGCCTCGATGAGGGCGAGCCGGATGGGTTTCCCGGCCTCCTCGGAGATGGCGGTCGCGAGTTCCTCGCGGTGTTCGAGAACCAGGGCGGCGGTCCCTTCGAGAATCGCGGCGCGCTCCGACGGCGGGAGGTTCGCCATGGTCTCGGCGGTTCGCTCGCGGCGGTCGCCGCGGCTCGTTCGAGGATCGCCGGGCCGCCGCGGGCCACCCGCGCGACCTCGCGGCCGTCGAAGGGGGAGCGAACGGTGATGAGATCGTCCCCGTCGAGCCACTGCCCGTTGAGGAAGAGTTGCATTTCGCGCATGGTGTGCCTCCGAGACGCATCCTACCAGCCTGAGCGGTTTACTATTTCTCTTTTTCTGGTGAACGGCTCGCGAGCCGTTCACCAGAAAAAAGGAGAGAAGCACCTCGATTCATTGTGTGTTACGCTTTTCCGATGCGTCCCGTCGCACTCCTGACCGATTTCGGCCTCACCGACCACTATGTCGGCGTGCTCCATGCGGTGCTCGAGAAATACGCGCCGGGCGTACCCCGAATCGATCTCGCGCCATCTCATCCCCCCCGGCGACATCTGGGAGGCTTCGTTCCAGACTCCGGTGTGCGTGGCCGTTTCTGCCGGCCGGGTGTGTCGTCACGGCGGTGGTGGACCCCGGTGTCGGAACCGGGCGGCGGGTGCTCGCGGCGGCCCTGGGCAAGCGATTCCTGGTCGCGCCGGACAACGGCCTCGCGGCGTGTCTCGGACCAGGTTCCGAGGTGGTGGCGCTCGACTGGAAGAAGATGGGAATCGCCGAGCCGTCACGGACATTTCACGGCCGCGACATCTTCGCGCCCGCGGCGGCTCGTCTCGCCCTCGGCAGGGAGCTCCGAGAACTCGGCGAGAGGGTCGATCCGGATCTCCTGGTGGCGTGTCCTTTGCCCGAGCCGGAGCCGCTGACCTCGGGCTATTCGGCGACCGTGCTCTCGGTCGACCGATTCGGAAACCTGCCGACCAATCTGCCGGCGGACTCGGTGGGTGGCGGATCGACCGCCGCGTGGTCGGCCGAGATCCCGGCGCGGCGGGTCCGCGTCTACGGCGACGGCGACCCGGGTGAGGTGGTCCTCCTCGAGGGTTCGGCAGGTCTGCTCGAGCTCGCCGTCAACGGTGGTTCGGCGGCCAAGGCGACGGGTTTGAAGCGTGGTGATACCGTGCGGGTCACGAATCTGGATGACGGAGACGACTGATGGCCTACGGATGGGAAGGCGACAGGGTCCGGCTGGTGCCCCTGGACAAGCAGCGGCACCTCGAGAATGCATTGTCCTGGTTCAACGATCCCACGATCACGGCGTGGTTGGAGACCGGGGACTGGCCGTTGACCCGCGGCACCGAGGAGGAGTTCTTCCGCGCCGCCGAGCGACCCGACAAGGGCAGCGTTCAGTTTGCCGTCGAGACCCTCGACGGCGACCACGTCGGATTCTCGGGTCTGCGGTCCATCGATTGGCAGAGCCGGGTGGCGGTCTCCGGGAGCGTCATCGGCCGCCGCGATCTGTGGGGTGGCGGGCTCGGGCACCGACTCGGCGAGGGTGCGGTCGAAGTACGCCTTCGAGGTCCTCGGTCTGCGCATGCTCATCGCCACCGTCATCGCCGACAACGAGCGTTCCATGGGGATGCTCGCAGCCGTCGGTTATCGCGAGGTCGGACGCGTGCCGGGACGCTACTGGAAACGCGGCGCGTGGCGTGATCAGGCGATTCTCGTGCTCGAGAATCCGGCGGGGTAGCGGACGGCAGGCTGGAAGCCTGCCCCACAATCGCTTCTTCTCCCGCTCCCGGGCATGGATCCGGAACGCCCGTTGTAGCGCCCATCTCCTGGTGGGCGTCGGCTTCCGTCGAGAAGGGCCATGACGCCGATCTGGAGATCGGCGCTACAAGAGGCCGGCAACCACTTCGGCTACTCGGTAGTTTCAGAACGACCAGGAGGTGATCTGCCGGACGCTGCCCCGGACGCTGCCCCGGCCGCAGCTCCTTTGGCGGCAGTCCCAGCTTGAGCATCCTCATGACCGTCGAAGGCTGG
The DNA here is from genome assembly GCA_963704125.1 of uncultured Acidobacteriota bacterium. GTDB lineage: Bacteria > Acidobacteriota > Thermoanaerobaculia > Thermoanaerobaculales > Sulfomarinibacteraceae > JAHECW01. The sequence goes on from CAVPHA010000023.1 coordinate 10,493, forward strand.
ATCGCGCGGGGTCGACACGCGGTCTCTGAACGGTTGCGTCGCGGCCGTGGAGCTGTCTCGCAATCTTCGAAGCGGATCGTTTGTCCTGGCGATGTTCGGAGGCGTGATTCGGGTATGGAAGGACTCGGTCAGCAGCTGAAACGCCGCGGCTTTGGGCCCGCGAGCCACAGTCTGAAGATCTTCCTGAGGTTGCAGGCGGTGCAGTTTGAGCCCATGGCTTTGACGTTCCGAAGGCCTCTGACGGTCCGACTCGGAACTGTTGATTGTGCTTGATGTGCCGAGGCGCGGCTCGACGATTGCTCCACGCTGTCGCAGGCTCGTCCGTCGCTCGCAGGTGATGTTCTCGGGAGTAAGCGACAGCCAGCCGGTTTTCGTGATCGGCTCCACGACCTTCACGGTCCGACGTCAGGATGACTCACGGGGCAGTCGTTCCGGTGGCGACATCGGTACTGCCGTCCCGGCTCGCCTGGACGCGTCGTCCTTCACCGCGGCGTAGCAGCAGATGACTCGCGCTCGCCGCGGCGATGGACGGCTGCGGCCTCCATGCGAAGGACGCCGCGTGCCTACCGGTGGCCGGAGTCGCAGCCCGATCGCGCCCGCGAGGGACGGCGTCATTGTGCGAAACGTCGCTCCGACGGATACGGACCCGGCACCCCGATGGGGCGCGGTTTTCGCGTGCCCTGGTCGGCTTCTGCCGCTGCCGTCGACAGGCTGGAAGCCTATCGCTACACAGGGGCCGTTCGGGTGGTGTAGCGACAGCCATCCTGGCTGTCGACTGTCGCGCGCCGGGACGCGGTCACGGTCACGGTCACGGATACTGCTACGGATGCAGTCGCGGTTCCTGTGTTCCTCATCCCGGCCTTCTGGGCCGCCGTGACGCTTTTGGCGTCGGGCGACCCATCGTCGCACCATCGGCGTGGTCGCGCGTGGGTTGATTGGAAGGGCTGCGACCACGCCGATGGCACGCCGGCGGCCTACCTCGAAGGTACACCGAGCGTCGCGTATAGCCGCTGCCGCCGATGCATCGTTCGTCGGGAGCGGGAGCGGGACAATCGGAAACGGTCACGGACGCGGACGCGGGTTTCCCCCTCGTCCTGCTACGATGCCGGGATGCACGACGATCCCACCCTCGCCGACATCCGAGCCGCGGCCGAGCGCATCGCGCCCGTATCATCCACCGCACCCCGGTGGCGACCTGCGCCTCCATCGACGCCATCGCCGGCGCGTCTCTCTTTTTCAAGTGCGAGAACCTGCAGAAGGTCGGCGCCTTCAAGGCCCGCGGCGCCACCAACGCGGTTTTCTCCCTCGATGACGACGAGGCGGCCCGCGGAGTCTGCACCCACTCGTCGGGCAACCACGCGGCTGCGCTGGCCCGGGCAGCGGGTCTGCGCGGCGTTCCCGCGTACATCGTCATGCCGTTATCGGCGCCGCCGGTGAAGAAGGCGGCGGTCGCGGGCTACGGCGCGGTCATCACCGAGTGCGAGCCCACCCTCGAAGCGCGGGAAACGACCCTCGCCAGGGTTCAGCAGCGGACCGGCGCGACCTTCATCCACCCGTACGACGACGCGCGGGTGATCGCGGGTCAGGGCACCGCCGCTCTCGAGTTGCTCGAACAGGTGCCGGATCTCGAATGTCGTCATGCCGCCGGTGGGGGGTGGTGGACTGGCCAGCGGAACGACCATCACGGTGTCCTCGCTGCGCCCCGAGATCGAGATCTGGGGCGCCGAACCCGCCGGGGCCGACGACGCCTTCCGTTCGCTTCGCGACGGCCGGCTCTACCCCTCGGTGAAACCGACGACCATCGCCGACGGGCTCCTGACGTCGCTGTCGGAGCGCACCTTCCGCATCCTCAGCGGCGGACTGGCCGGGGATTCTCACGGTGGACGAGCGGACCATCGTCGGGCCATGCGGCTGCTCTGGGAACGGGCGAAGATCCTCGTCGAACCCTCGGCCGCGGTGCCGCTCGCGGCGGTTCTTGCCAACCGCGACCGTTTCGAGGGTCGAAGGGTCGGGCTGATTCTCTCCGGCGGCAACACGAATCTCGACAATCTCCCCTGGTAATAACCGAGACTCATCCAGTAGGGCCTCTTGAATCACCGGAAATCAGACGCTGAGACCTACCGGCTCTCTGCCAATTCAGGCTGGCGGGGCGCCGGCCCAACAATGGCGCATGGCTCTTTGTAGGGCCGGCGCCCTCGCCGGCGAAAAGAACACAGACCACGAATGACCGAGAGTCGAGGTTTCTACGGGAAGCTCAGTCGACGAGCTTCTGCGCCTCGATGGTCGACGGGTGGTCATCGCCAAGCGTTTTCGAATAGCCCGTCGACGATCTCATCGGCTAGGACGCGGGCCTCGTCCTCCCGACCCAGACCCTTGCAGCGCCGCGACCTTTTCGATCGCCGCCTGGAGCACCGCGGTGTGTGTCGGCGCCGAGGGATCGCCTGCCGGCTTCCATGGCCCGGTCGCAGAGATCGAGCGCCTCGACGAAGCGCCCCTGCTCGTTGCGGATGTGCGCCAGGGTGGTGAGGCTCTGTAGGGTGTCCGGGTGCTCCTCGCCGCGGACCCGGAGCTGGGTCTCGAGGATGCTCGTCGAGTAGGGCCTCGGCCTCGTCGAGATCGCCCTGGAGCGAGTTCAGCTCGGCCAGCCCGCTGGCGGTCTTCAGGGTCTCCCCGTCCTCGTCGCCGAGTTCCTCCCGTTGGAGCTTCCAGGTCTCGAGATAGAGCGCTTCGGCCTCTTGGTACTGCTCGCTGCGCCCGCAGCGACATCGGCCAGATAGCTCATGGAAAAGAGCAGCGATCTCCGCTCCCCCGGGAGGTGCTCCCGGATCGCGATCGCCCGGCGCAGCTCGATCTCCGCCTCCTCGTAGCGCCCGAGCTGGGCCAGGGTCACGCCCAGGTTGTGGATCGACATGGCGGTCTGATCGTGGTCCTCGCCGAGCACCCGGGTTCGACCGGCGACAACCTCCTGCAGCAGCGCCTCGGCTTCGGCGCAACGCCCGAGCTCGAGATAGGCCGCCGCGAGGTTGTTCGCGAGCAGGAGGGTGTCGGGGTGGCTTGTCACCCAGGGTTCGCCGGCGGATAGTCGAGCCCCTCTTGGAACAGCGGCGCCGCCTCGTCGTACCGGCCGCGGTTGTGGAGCGTCGCCGCCAGCCCGTTGAGCGATCGCTGGGTGTCCGGGTGGTCCTCGCCGAGGACCCGCCGGCGGATCTCGAGGGTCTTGCGGTCGAGGGGCTCGACCTCGTCGATCCGCCCCTGGGAGAAGAGGAGGTCGGCGAGCTGGTTCAACGACGTCAGCGACGACGGGGTGATCCTCTCCGAAGGTCTCGATCCGGATCTCGAGGACCCGTTCGGATGAGGGTCTCGGCCTCGGTCGACCAGCCCGAGCCGTTGATAGAGCACGCCGAGCTCGGCGGCGGCGGCGAGGGCGTTCCGGGTCGTGCGACTCGGGCCACCGAGCAGTTCCACCGCGCGCTCGAGGTGCTCCCGCGCTTTCGTCGTACCGACCGAGCGAGATATAGGTGCTCGGCGATGGTCCGGCGCACCGCCGCCTCGACCTCGGGTTGTCCCGCGAGCTCGTCGCTCTCGGCGATCCTCGCGGACGCCTGCTCGAGGACATCGGTCACCGCCACCTCCTCGCCCTGGGCCTTTGTCGGGTCCACCGACGACAGCAGATCGCCGAGGAATTGCGACACCGCGACCGCTTTGGCGGCCTCGATCTCGGCCTCCCTGCGCGCCCTCTCCGCCTCGCCGCGGAGGCTGATCTCGCGGACCAGACCGATCACCATCAGGGCGACCAGGACGCCGGCGACCACCACCCCGGTGCGGTGGCGTCGGACAAAGAGCCCCGCGCGGTAGCTCAGCGTCCCCGCGCGTGCGCCCACCGGCTGACCTTCGAGGTGGCGTTCGATGTCGGATCCGAGTTGCTCGGCCGAGGGATAGCGCGCTTCGGGATCGGGTCGCAGCGCCTTGAGACAGATGGCGTCGAGATCGCGTGAGATCCGGTGCTCGGGAGCCGGCGCCCGCCTCGATCGCCGCGGCGGCGACGTCGCCGGCGGTCGTGTCGCTGAACGAAGGACCGAGCTCGGGGTCGGCGGCAGCTCCCGCGTCGGCGCCCGTCGCCGTCGGTACGGCCGCCTCGTGCGGCCGTTGTCCCGTCAGCAGCTCGTAGAGCACCGCGCCGAGGGCGTAGACATCGGTGGCGGTGGTCACCGGGTCGCGCCGAGGATCTGCTCCGGGGCGGCGTACTCGGGGGTCATGAGTTGTTGACCGGTTCGGGTGAGGTGCGCGGCCTCCGGCGCATCGGCGAGCAGCTTGGCGATGCCGAAGTCGAGCAGCTTCACCTGACCGTCGGTGTCGACGAAGATGTTGCTCGGTTTGAGATCGCGGTGGACCACCAGGTTGCGGTGGAGATAGCTCACCGCGTCGATGATGCCGAGAAAGAGGCGCAGGACCTCGTCCGTACGGCAACTCGTTTTCGGCGCAGTACTGGGTGATGGGCTTGCCCTCGACGAGTTCCATGACGAAGAAGGGCCGGCCCTCGTCGGTGACTCCGCCATCGAGCAGATGGGCGATATTCGGGTGCGAGAGCCCGGCGAGCAGCTGACGCTCGGCGAGGAATCGCGCCCGCAGTTCGGGGGTGTCCATGTCGCGGTGGAGGAGCTTGAGCGCGACCTCCTGGTCGAAGGCGCCGTCCACCCGCTCGGCGCGGTAGACCGCCCCCATCCCGCCCTGGCCGATGGCGGCGAGGGTGCGGTAGGGCCCGATGCGGAGTCCGGTGTGGGCCGCGCTCTCGAGCTCGAGGGGCGCGGCGCCGGCGATCTCGCCGGAGAGCTGGTCGAAGAACTCGGCGGCGTCGTCGTTGAGGGCCAGCAGTTCGTCGAGCTCGCGACGCAGCTCCTCATCGCCGGCGCACGCTTCGTCGAGATAGGCCGAACGCTTCTCGGGTCGGCGTCCCGAGGGCCTCGGCGAGCAGCTCCTCCAAACGGCTCAGATCGTCGAGGCCCATCTCAGACCGCGGCGGTCCTGAGCGCTCGGTAGAGCCAGGTCCGGGCCAGGCTCCAGCCGCGCTTGACCGTCGCCGACGACACATCGAGCGCTTCGGCGGTCTCGTCGACGGTGAGCCCGCCGAAACAGCGGCACTCGACGATCCGGGCCAGCCGAGGCTCGCGTTCCTCGAGGCTGCTCAGCGCCTCGTCCAACGCCAGAAGCTCCTCGGATCGTTCGGCGGAGACCAGCATGGAGTCCTCGAGCGCCGCCGGCTTCCGGCCGCCGCCGCGCTTCTGCCGGGAGTGCCAGCGGGCGTTGTCGATGAGGATCGAGCGCATGGCCTTGGACGCCAGCGCGTAGAACTGGCGCCGGTTGGCGAAGTCCGAACGATCTGATCGGCGAGCTTGAGATAGGCCTCGTGGACCAGGCTCGTGGTTCCCAGGGACTCGACCCCGCTCCAGCGGTAGCGGTTGGCCCGCGCCAGGATCTTGAGCTCGGAGTAGACCAGCGGCATGAGTTCCTGAAGAACGGCGTCCCGACCGTCACCCGGTTCTCGCTGTCGAGCCGCTCGAGCAGGCGGGTGATCTCACCGACGTCGCTCATGGCGGTGGCGCGGTCGTCGGCGAGAAAATGGTGAACAAATCGACGCTCCGGTTTTCGGTTGTGTTGGTGGATGACCGGTCCTACTGACCACAAACGATCGCGAACTCCCTCTCAGCAAGAATATCACCGGACCTGGTGTGATCCGTTTTTCCGTCAGATGTCGTCTGGTCATACAAAGGGCGATGATCCTCCGAGCAAATCAGAAGTTCGTCGCACACCATGGACTCGGATTCGGAAGGAGCTCCAGATGACCAATAGCTCACGCGTCGTATTTTCGGTACTGTTCCTTTGTGCGCTGCTCACACATGGAGTGCCGCTTCATGCAGGTGGTGATGCTTCGCCCAAGGAGGGATTCGTCATCGGGCCGTTGACAGTCTCCGAGATCGTCGAGGTCCATGCATCGGATGCGGACTGGGGCGACCACTTCGGATTTTCATCCGCTATCAGCGGTGATACCGCGGTGGTGGGAACTCCATTCAACGAAGGTGCTGCCTCGAACTCGGGATGTGTTTACATTCTCCAGCGCAATCACGGCGGCCCCGATGCTTGGGGCGAAGTCAGGATCCTCCGGCCGGCGGATGACGACAATGGAGACTTCTTCGGCGAGGACGTCGCCATCAGCGGCGACACGGTGGTTGTGGGATCACGGGGAAACGGAGACTCGGGGGCGGCCTACGTCTTCGAGAAAAACCACGGGGGCGCCGACAATTGGGGTGAGGTCGCCAAGCTCACCTACAGCCTTGCCACCAACTCCCAACTCGGGGACTCGGTCGGCATCAGCGGGGATCTTGTTGTGGCTGGGGCGCCCTATGACTCCCACGCCGGATCCTCGAGTGGTTCCGTCGTCATCTTCGGGCGCAATTGGGGGGGCGCGGACAATTGGGGAGCGGTGGTTCGGCTCACCATGCCCGATGCCCAAGCCGGTGATTTCTTTGGTGAAGATGTGGCCATCAGCGGCGACACCGCGGTGATCGGCGCCCGCAACGACGACAACCCGGGTCTCGGTGGTTCTGGATCGGTCTTCGTCTTTGAGCGAAATCAGGGAGGGGCGGACAATTGGGGGTTCGTCAAGAAGGTCAAGGCTTCGGATGCGGCGGAGGGTGACTATTTCGGGATGTCGGTCGCCGTCGACGGCAACACAATGCTCATCGGCGCCAACGCGAATGATGACGCGGGTCTTTCGTCCGGCGCCGCCTATGTTTTCGAACGCAACTGGGGAGGCGCCGAAAACTGGGGCGAGGTCAAGAAGCTCACCGCGTCTGATGCTGCGGCCGTCGACGAGTTCGGCCGTCTGCTTTCCATGAGTGGCGACACTGTGCTCGTTGCTTCGTATCGTGACGATGACAACGGGAGCGAGTCCGGTTCGGCCTACGTCTTCAAACGGAATTTCGGCGGCCCCGACAACTGGGGCGAGTTCCAGAAGCTCACCGCGTCGGACGGCGCGGCGGGGGACTATTTTGGAGCGTCTCTCGGGGTCAGCGGAGAGAATCTCATCATCTGCGCGTCGAAAAACGATGACGGGGACCAAGACACGGGGTCGGCATATTTCTTCGCCAGTCTGGGCGGAGAGGCCGGACTCTGGTATGAGCTCGATACCATCACTCACCAGACGCTGGGCGCATGGGAGTACTTCGGAACGGCGGCGGCTGCGACCGTCGATCGGCTGGTCATCGGTGCGATCGGGTCCGGAGCTGCGGGTGAGGCCTTTCTCTTCGACCGCAACCAAGGCGGCGCCGATACATGGGGTGAGGCCCGGACCCTGGTGTCATCCGACGCGGTCAGCGCCGATTACTTCGGCTGCTCGATCTCCATGTCCGGAGACACGGTCGCCATCGGCGCGTGGGGCGCCGGAGGCATGAATCGTGTTGGCCACGTATACATCTTCGAACGCAATCATGGTGGGGCCGACAACTGGGGTGAGGTGAAGATCATCGAAGCAGCCACCCCGGACGTCGATGATTTCTTTGGTTGGACGGTGTCGCTCTCCAGCGATGTCCTCGTGGTCGGATCCCAGAACGATGATGACAACGGCCCGGACGCGGGCGCGGCCTACATCTTCGAACGCAATCACGGCGGCGCCGACAATTGGGGCCAGGTGGCCAAGCTGACGGCCGCCGACGGAGCCGCCGAGGACTACTTCGGTCTCGGAGTTTCCATCAGCGGCGATACCGTGGCCGTCGGCGCTCCGGGAGACGACGACAACGGTTCTTCTGCGGGCTCCGTCTATCTTTTCCATCGCAACCAGGGAGGCGCCGACAACTGGGGAGAGATGACCAAGGTGACGGCCGCGGACGGCGCCTCGAACGACAACTTCGGCCTCACGGTGGTGATCGACGGAGGCCTGCTCTTTGTCGCTGCGCCGGATGAAGGAGGCACAGGCGCCGTGTATGTCATGGAGCGCAACAACGGCGGCGCCGACAACTGGGGAGAAATCACGAAGATCACGCCTTCGTCATCGTCGTCTGGAATGTGGTTTGGCCGTTTCATCGATTCGTCAGGAGGCAATCTGGTCGTCTCCGCCCCGCACGACGACGTCGTCGGATCCGACTCGGGTTCGGCCTACCTCTACTCCCGAAATCACGAAGGACAGGATGCCTGGGGCGAGGTGACCAAGGTCACCGCTGCAGACGGCGCGGGCAGTGATCAATTCGGATCCGCCGTCAGCGTCGCCGGCGAATTTCTCGTGACCGGTGCTGCCTGGAAGGACGTCGCCGGGACTCGCTCGGGCGCGGCCTACATCTTTCGCCACGGTCCCCTTCTACGACTTCGGTGATGCGCCGGATCCGACCTACCCGACTCTCCTCGCCTCCGACGGTGCGCGCCACGTCCTCGGAGGCCCCCTCTATCTCGGAATTCTCGTGGACAACGAGGATGACGGTTTGCCATCGTCCTCGGCGACGGGCGATGACATCGACAACCTTGACGACGAGGACGGTGTGACCTTCACCTCGCAGCTGGTGCCGGGTGGGCTTGCCGCGATCGATATTGTGGCCTCCCAGAGTTGCCTCCTTAACGCCTGGGTGGACTTCAACGCCGACGGTGACTGGTCCGGTCCCGGTGAGCAAATCTTCGCCGATGAGCCGCTTTCGGCAGGCGTCAACCCACTCGGATTCGGCGTCCCATCGACAGCGGCGGGCGGCAGCACCACCTTCGCCCGGTTTAGGGTCGACACCAGCGGCGGTCTGTCCTTCACAGGCTCGGCCGGCGACGGCGAGGTTGAGGACCACCTGCTCTTCATCGAGGAGCTTGACTTTGGCGACGCCCCAGACCCGACCTACGCAACTCTCTCCGGCTCGGACGGCGCGCGCCACATCCTCGGGTACGGGCTGTTTCTCGGCTCGTCGGTGGACGGCGAACCGGACGGCCAGCCGACGGCCCTGGCCGACGGAGACGATCTCGACGGCAACGACGATGAGGACGGGGTCGTCTTCACCTCTGGCATCGGTGCGGGTCTCAACGCCTCGCTCGATGTCACCGCCTCGGGCGCCGGACTGCTCAACGCCTGGATCGACTTCAACGCCGATGGCGATTGGGCCGACGCCGGTGAGCAGATCTTCACCGACCAGGCGCTCGTCGCGGGCGTCAATCCGTTGACCTTCCCGGTGCCGGTGGGAGCGACCCTGGGCAACACCTTCGCCCGCTTCCGTTTCGATTCCACCGGGGGGCTGTCGTACAACGGAATCGCGCTGGACGGCGAGGTCGAGGACCACATGGTCGAAATTCTCGAAGGCCCCGATCTCGAGATCGAAATGGCTGCCTCCACCGAGCCGGCGCCCTCGGGGCGACCGTTGACCTACATCATCACCGTGACCAACAACGGGCCGCTGACGGCCTCATCGGTCACCGTCACGGACCCGCTCCCCGGCGAGCTGATCTTTGTTTCATCGACCCCGGGCGCGCCGGACTGCATCTTCGCGAGCGACACCTTGACCTGTGATCTCGGCACCATGGCGCCGTCGGACTCGACCCAGATCACCATCGAGACCGTCCTCGACCACCCGGTCTGGGGTTCCTTCAGCGACACCTCCTCCGTCACCGCCAACGAGATCGACCCGATCACGGCCAACAACACGGCCACCATCGACACCATCATCGCGATCTTTTTCGATGGCTACGAATCGGGCGATCTCTCGGCCTGGGACTAGAACGAAGGGCGCACCGGCCGGCCGGCCGGTGCGCCACTTTTTCGACCGCACCGTGTCGTGGGTTCTCCATGGGACGGTTGTCGATGCCCCTCATGGGTCGAACGACGCTAAGGTGTCGACGCCGGCGAGTGTGATTGTCGCGCTTGAAGAACATGGATCCGCCCTCAACCCGGCCGAAGAAACCCGGAAATCGGAAGTGGACTTGCCTTGATTGAGAGTGAGTGTAATAATCAAAAAAAAGTGCCACCGGGAAAATCAACGTCCCGCCAGAAGGGAAGAACCCATGACCCACTCCTCTCGCGTTTGCGTTTCTGCCGTGAGTTGTCTTCTGACGATCTTGCTGTTCTGCTGGCCGATTCGTGGCGATGCCGGCGCCGCACATCCCCGGCGGTTTGCCGCCGAAGGGCCGCGATCGACAAAGTCGCTCGGTTTCCAGCCAGCACTTGATATCGTGATCGTGGTCGACAACTCTGGATCCATGAGCCTCCCGATCCTGAGCCTCGAAGAGGAACTGTACGATCACCTGGTGGGCCCCCTTATCGTATTTGGAATCGACATCCGAGTGGTCGTGATCTCGAGGCATGGCGACAACTCCAACCAGTCGATCTGTTTCGAGGAGCCACTCAGCAATGTCCCCGCGGGTGGCTGTTCGAACCCCCCGGGGCAACCTGGTATCACCGATGATTTCAAGCAGTACAGTGTCTATGTCGGGTCGCGCAATGCGTGGTGCCTATTGATGGGCACCTTCGACGGTACGACCCCCGACGAGTTCGGCTTGGCGCCCAACGGATGGGTCGATTGGCTGCGTGATGGCGCGCCGATGTTGATTCTGATGGTGACGGACGACCGCGTGACCTGTGCTGCGTATGACGATGGCGATTCGATTCCCGGCGGAGTGACCGCGGCAAATGCCATCGACAGCGATCTGTTGGCCCTGTCTCCTCTGCACTTCGGTTCCATGGCACGCCGGAATTACGTGGTCCACAGTCTCGTGGGGCTGGAGCCGTTCACGGTTCCCAACGAGCCGTGGCCTCCGTCGGCTCCCGTGACGGCGGCCGAATGCGTTCCAGCGGTCTCTGCCGGGACCGGCCACCAGACGATGAGCGTTCTCACCAGAGGGTTGCGATTTCCGGTATGCATGACGACCGAGTTCGACCTGTTTCTCGAGGCGGTTGAGCAGGATGCGATCCGGCGTATCCCGCTTTTTGCCGATGGGTTCGAAACCGGGAACACAGGCGGGTGGTCTTCGACCAGTCCTTGATGAATCCGATCTCAAGCCGACGGGTTCACCACTGGGGATGATGTCTGCGGCGGTACTGGCGAGGCGTCAGCCCCGTCGATTTGCGGAACTGGCGGGTGAAGGCGCTCTGATCGCAGTAGCCGTAATTCGTTCTCGCAAATCAAACAAGAAACACCAGGCTCCCCGATATAGACTGTGTGCAGGACGATGACGAAGCACCACTCGGCCGCCGATCTCGAACACACCCCATCCGGGGTGGCGGTCTTCAACATCCAGCGCTGTTCAATCCACGATGGCCCCGGGATCCGCACCACCGTGTTCATCAAGGGCTGTCCCCTCCGCTGCGACTGGTGCCACAACCCGGAGAGCCTCGACGGCGCGCCCGAGGTCGCCATCAACGAGCAGAAGTGCCTCTCGTGCGGCGCCTGCGTCGAGGCGTGCCCGGAGTCCGACGGCGTGCGGCCGGCGCGCGGACCGGGATGGGACGACGGCACCTGCCGTCGCTGCGGCGCGTGCGCCGAGGCTTGTCCCGGCGAAGCCCGCGAGCTCATCGGCGAGCCACGGGCGGTCGCCGATCTGGTGGCCGAGATCGAGCGCGATCGGCCGTTCTTCGACGCGTCGGGTGGGGGAGTGACGTTCTCCGGCGGCGAACCCATGTGTTATCCCAGCTTTCTCGCCGCGTGTCTCGAGCTCTGTCGCGAAAAACGCCTCCACACCGCGGTTGACACCAGCGGGTTTGCTTCGAGGAAGATCGTCAGCGACATCGCTCGGTTGGCCGATGTGCTGCTCTACGATCTCAAGCACATGGACGCCGAGATCCACAAGCGCCACACGGGGATCGACAACGGTCGGATTCTCGACAACCTCGAGACCCTCAGCGGGCAGGGCGCGGAAATCTGGATTCGCTTCCCGCTCATCCCCGGTTTCAACGACGACGACGACAACCTCGAGGCCATGGCCGCCTTCATCGGTGGGCTGCCTAACCGCCACCCGGTCTTCGTGCTGCCCTATCACCCGACCGGGGTCGACAAACATCGCCGCCTGGGTGGGGAAGCGCCCGACGTCGAGTTTCAAACACCGAGTGAAGACGACATCGATGCGGTCGTGGATCAATTGCGCGCACACGGGCTCGAGGTCCACAACGGAGGTGCGAAGTGAATCCACGCGTTGCCACGCTGCGCCGGAAGAGCCTGGACGCCGTCCCCTCGGTTTCCATCGAACGGGCATTGCTGCTGACCGAGTTCACCCGTGCCAACGAGGGCCGCTGGCCGGCGCCGCTCATGCGCGCCCACGCCTTCCACCATCTCTGCACCCATAAGAGCCTCTATCTCGGGGAAAGCGAGCTCATTGTCGGCGAGCGCGGACCGGCCCCCAAGGCGACTCCGACCTACCCCGAAATCACCTGCCACACCGTCGAGGATCTCGAGGTCCTCAACTCGCGGCCGTTGACCAGCTACCGGGTCGAAAAGGACGACATCGAGCGCTTCGCCGCCGAGGTGATCCCCTTCTGGCAAGGGAAGTCGCTTCGCGATCGGGTCCTCGGAGAGCTCCCGGAGGAATGGCACGATGCCTATTCGGCCGGCGTCTTCACCGAGTTCATGGAGCAGCGGGCGCCGGGCCACACCGTGGCCGACGGCAAGATCTATCGCAAGGGCCTGCTCGACTTCAGGCGAGAGATCGCGGCCGCCCTCGAGGCCCTCGGGAACGACGATGACCCAGACGGCGAGGCCAGGCGCCACCAGCTCCAAGCCATGGATGTGGCCGCCGACGCGGCCATCGTCTTCGCCCGCCGCCACGCCGAACTCGCGCGTGAGAAAGCCGCCGCCGAAGCGGATCCGGAACGCCGCGCCGAGCTCGAACGGATTGCCGAGGTCTGCGAGCGGGTCCCCGCCCACGCCCCCCGCGACTTTCACGAGGCCCTTCAGGCCTATTGGTTCTACCACCTCGGCGTCATCACCGAACTCAACGGCTGGGACGCCTTCAACCCGGGTCATCTCGACCAGCACCTGCGCCCCTTCTTCGATCGCGGCCTCGCCGACGGCACCCTCACCCGTGAGCGCGCCAAGGAGCTGCTGGGATGCTTTTTCGTCAAGTTCAACAACCATCCGGCGCCGCCCAAAGTCGGCGTGACCGCGGCCGAGAGCGGCACCTTCACCGATTTTGCCAACATCAACATCGGCGGCCTGACCCGCGACGGCATCGATGGGGTCAACGAGGTTTCGTATCTCCTGCTCGAGGTCATCGACGAGATGCACCTCCTGCAGCCGTCCAATAATCTCCAGCTCTCGGCCGCGAGCCCGGATCGCTTTCTCCGCGCCGGGCTCGAGGTCATCCGCAAGGGCTACGGTTTCCCGTCGGTCTTCAACGCCGACGCCGTCGTCAAGGAACTCGTGCGGCAGGGCAAATCGGTTGAGGACGCCCGCGAGGGCGGCACCAGCGGTTGCGTCGAGGCCGGGGCCTTTGGCAAAGAGGCCTACATCCTCACCGGTTATTTCAACCTGCCCAAACTGCTCGAACTCGCGCTCAACAACGGGGTCGACCCGCGCACCGGAAAGCAACTCGGCCCGCGAAGCGGTGAGCCCGCCGGGTTCACCACCTTCGATGAGCTCTTTGCGGCATGGCGCGCGCAGGTCGATCACTTCGTCGAGATCAAGCACCGCGGCAACGCAGTCTGGGAGCGGGCCTACGCCGAGAACGCGCCGGCGCCGTTTCTCTCCATCATCATCGACGACTGCATCGCCGGCGGGCGCGACTACAACGCCGGCGGCGCGCGTTACAACACGAGCTATATCCAGGGGGTCGGGATCGGCTCCATCACCGACAGTCTGTCGGCGGTCAAACACCACGTCTTCGACGACGGGCGCTTGACCCTTGCCGAACTCTGTCGGGCCCTCGCCGGCGACTTTGTCGGGGAAGAACCGATGCGCGGGTTGCTCCTCAACCGCACCCCGAAGTACGGCAACGACGACGACCGTGCCGACGAGATCATGGTGCGCTGCTTCGAGGCCTTCTTCGACGCGGTGGACGGCCGGCCGAACGAACGCGGCGGCGAGTACCACATCGACATGTTGCCGACGACGTGCCACGTCTACTTCGGTTCGGTGATCGGCGCCCTGCCCGACGGTCGCCGCGCCGGGCTTCCCCTGTCAGAAGGGATCTCTCCAGTACAGGGGGCGGATCGCAAGGGTCCGACTGCGGTCTTCAAATCGGCCGCCAAGATGGACCACCTGCGCACCGGCGGCACCCTGCTCAACCAGAAGTTCACCCCGCAGCTTCTCGAGGGCAAGGCTGGGATCGATCTGCTGGCCGGGCTGGTCAAGGGCTATTTCGGGATGGACAGCCACCATGTCCAGTTCAACGTTGTCCGAGCCGAGACCCTGCGCGAAGCCCAGACCGACCCCGAATCCCACCGCGATCTCATCGTCCGAGTCGCCGGTTACAGCGATTACTTCTGCGACATCTCGAGGGAGTTGCAGGACGAGATCATCGAGCGCACCGAGCACGAAGGGTTCTGACTGCACCGAGCGCCGCCGGGCCGCCTGCGGCGACCGGGCGGCACTCGCTGCAACCGATGTGCGTTGCACATCGGGTAATCAGGTTTTCAAATCAAGCAATCGCCAGGTGATGGCTTCTTCGCCTACGGATTCGAGGAACCCATCTGCTCCTGCATCCGGCTTGAGATTCTCCCGATTTTTCTGAGGTAGGTGCCGTACATGATCGCGAGGACGGCAAGGATGCACCAACCGAATGTGTACCAGGTCGGGGCCGCGGCGCTGCCGGTTGCTCCGAGCACATTTTTGACGACCTGGACGCCTAGGAGCGATACGAGACCGGTCTTGGCGACGAGGAAGAATCGCAGCTGGGTCCCCGCCAGTTCCTCGCCGAGGCGGATGGAGACTTTCGGGTTTCTTCTGAGGCTCGGGATGTACTGCGAAATTGAAGAAATACCTACGGCCGGTCGAAGAAAGCGGTAGATTCCACCGATCACCAACGCCCCCTGTAAACCGAAATACACCAGGATGCGGGGTCGTTCGCCCAGGATCTCCGATCCCAATTCTCACCATAGGTGCGATTCGGGAGTGTTTCGTGACTGATTCTGGGACAGGCCCCGTTACCTGAGACACCTCCTCCACGAGGATCGAACGGTTTGCGAGTGCACTGATGATTTGAAACAGGATGATTTGAGCGAGCACGACGACAAACAAGATCACCATGGTCATGTTGTTCTCCCAGATACCTTCGTACCTTTGGTTTTTGATTCGAGTCGGTTCTTCAGAGCGGTGATCAGATCGTCGGGATCAACGCCGAGGTGTGCCGCTTCACGGATCATTTTGTCCGCCAGGTCGTCGAGCCGTCCGGTCAGTGCGTCGCGAACGCGGTTTGGTGCGTCAGCGGCGACCCGAGTTCCTCTCCGCCCCGCGGTCTCGAGAATGCCTTCCTTTTCCAGGGTTCGATACGCCCGTGCGACGGTGTTCGCGTTGATCTCCAGATCGCAGGCCAGTTGGCGGACCGATGCCAGCGGACTTCCGGGGACCAGATCTCCTCGCCGAACCAACAGCTGCACGCCATCGGCGACCTGCTCATAGATCGGTACCGGGCTGTGGGTGTCGATTTCGAGAATCAGCATGTCAGTCCTTTTGTACTATTCACACTAGTACAATACATACATAATCTGATGGCGTCAAGGGCCGCGCGGGACGGGGTGTTGGTTTGCTGCGGAGCTGCAGTCACGGACAAGGCCACGGATACGGCCACCGCAACCTCCACTGCCACCGCCACGGCGTCGGACGCGGTCAGGTCCTCGAGGCGACCACGAACGTTCTGGTAAACGGAAACACTGTCATCCCTTCTCTCGCCGGATAGGCTCGGCGAAGACGGGCGCCGTACTCCGCCAGGAACGCCTCGCGCTGCTCAGGATCCAGCCGGTCCAGCATCTGTCGGAGCGTCGTTCCCTTGACCCACTCGAGAACCGGGTTTTCACCGCCGAGGCGGTGGAAGTAAGTCGTCTGCCAGACGATGGGATGGAACCCAAGCCTGCCGAGTTCGTCGGCGTACCAGTCGGGTTCCCGCACGTGGTTCGCGCGAAGACCTGCAAGACGGTGCTTCCACCGCACGCTCCCGCAAAGCTCGTCGAGAATGAGGTGGGACGGTCGATCGTGGTTGGCGGGAATCTGGAAGGCGAGAACCCCTCCATCGTTCAACATCGACACCAACCTCCGGAGGAGGGAGGCGTGGTCCTCGATCCAGTGGAGGCAAGCGTTGGACAGGATGAGGTGGTAGGGTCTTTCCGGTTGCCAGGATTGGATGTCGGCGTGGGCGAAGCGGAGGCGAATGGGAACCGCCCTGCGCTGGGCGAGCTCGATCATCTCTGGAGAGCTATCGATCCCCAGAATCTCGGCAGAGGGCCAGCGTCGCACCATCGGCGTGGTTGTGCATGGGTGGATGGAAGGGCTGCGACCAAGCCGATGACGCGCCGGCGGCCTGCCTCTGAGCCGGGAGAAAAGACTTCATCGTCCGTCCCGGGGGAGCCCCCCTTACGTTTTTCGGGGCGCGGGGGGTTGCCGGGAGGTGACCGAGCGAAAAACGTCAAGGACGGCACACCCGAGGGAGGCTCCAGTCCCTCAAACCCGGTGCGGCATCGGGTGCCGCCTGTCCTGATGAACGCGATTTCCCCGTGCCCTGGCCCGTGTCGGGCGCGAGGCCGTAGCCGCAACAGGGGCCGTGGCAGCGGCCGAGTGTCAGCATCCGAGGCAGAGTCCGTGGCAGCGTCCGTGCCCGTGCCCGATGAAAACTGTAGGCGGGGCATTCATGCCCCGCGACCACCGGCATTCACCGTGTGGCAGCGTCCATCGGGCTGGTGCTGTCG
This sequence comes from uncultured Acidobacteriota bacterium, assembly GCA_963704125.1. Lineage (GTDB taxonomy): Bacteria > Acidobacteriota > Thermoanaerobaculia > Thermoanaerobaculales > Sulfomarinibacteraceae > JAHECW01. The sequence continues at coordinate 27,333 of CAVPHA010000023.1, forward strand.
CTGCCGCTGGCATCGGGTACGGACACGGGTACGGGTACGGGATCGGATACGGATACGGACACGGATACGGACGCCGGGTCACGGCGGGCGGTTATCATCGTCGCGGGTAACCGCTCACGCCCCCGGAGGCAAAGAAGCGGTTGGAGGATTTCGATGAACATGAAATCGTTGACTCGATTCGTTCTGCTGACCGCGGCCGCTGCAGCGGCTGTTCCTTTGCTCGCCGCGACTCCGATGCCAGAGGTCGGCTCGGTGGCGCCGTCGTTGGATCTTCCGGCCGCCGACGGGAGCCGCGCGTCGCTGGCAAAGATCGACGGCCCCAGGGTGCTGATTTTTTATCGTGGCCTCTGGTGACCGTTCTGCCGTGGTCAGCTCGTGGAGCTGCAGAAAAACCTCGAAGCATTTGAAGAGCGCGGCGCCGAGGTGTGGGCGATCAGCCCCGACTCGGCGGAAAAACTCGGTCTGTACGCGGCCAAGGAAGGCATCGAATTCACGTTGCTCTCCGATGAGGAGATGGTTGTGATCTCCGGCTGGGGTCTGGTCAACCCGTCGAATCCGAAGGTCCCGCACCCGACCGCGGTGATCGTCGATGCCGACGGCGAGATCCGGTACTTCCGCCAGGACGTGGACTACAAACAACGGCCATCTTCAACGGAGTTACTCGAGGCGCTCGACGCCATCGAGTAGTGCCGAAGCCGGTATGCGAGACCGGGTCAGGAGTGGAGGCTAGGATCCCGGCGGCGGGAAGTGCCCGAGCTGGCTGAGAAACGCGACGTTGTCCCAACTGACCCAGGTCTCCGCGATCTTGCCGTTCTCCAGCCGTTGGATGATGACGTTGACCAGGGTGAACTCTCGGCCGGTCGCGGGGAGATCGCCCATGGGTCCTGTCTGAACGCCTTTCATCGTCGACACATAGGCAACCCCTGTCACCCTGGGCCATCATCTGGGTGATGGTGTCCTCGTAACCCGGTACCGCGGTAACGAACTCTTGGAGAAAGGCGAGAAAGACATCAGTTCCTTCGAGCTCCTGAAACTCCGGCGGCATGGCCTGGCAGTGCCGCCGGTAGTCCGGCGCAAGAGCCCGCCTTGAAGACTTCAAGTCGCCATTCGCGAGGGCCGCGTGCGCGCCGCGAACCACGGCCATATTTTTTTGCTCGATGTCGTCGACTCGAGGCTCGGTGGAACAGCCGAGCATCGACATCGACATCGCGACTGCGAAACATCCTGTCTTCGTCAGATAACGCATGCCCACACCTCCGTGTGATGGAAGTACTGTTTGATCAACTCGAGCAGGTGCGCGATCATCTCGGCGCCGCGGTGGAAGTTGTCCACGATGAGCATTTCGTTGGGGCCGTGGATGCGTCCCTCTGGGACGTCGATCCGAGCAGAAGACAGGTCGCGCCGAGCTTTGCGTTCAAGGATGCGACAATCGGGATCGAGGCCCCATCACGGATGTAGTACACCTCTGTTGTCGAAGGCCCGGCCCATGGCTTCGTAGGCGGCACGGACGTGCGGGTTGTCGATGGGTGCGAGAAACGGATGACCGCCGTGGCCGCGGCTGATCGAGACCCGAACCTCCGGCGGGGCGATGGCGCGGATGTGACGATCCAACAGATCGAGGATGCGGTCGGGGTCTTGGTTCGGGACCAATCGCATGCTGACCTTAGCCGTCGCATGGGCCGGGACGATGGTTTTCGAACCCTCACCGCCGAAGCCTCCGGTGAGCCCGTTGATCTCGAGCGAGGGTCGGGCCCAGATTCGTTCGAGGGTCGAATAGTTCACTTCTCCGTATGGCCCCTCCGTCCCGAGTCTCGGCAGAACGCCTCCTCGTCGAACGGCAGCGACGCATAGCCTTCGCGCTCGGTTGGCGAAAGCTCGAGCACGTCGTCGTAGAACCCGGCGATCGTGATCCGTCCTTCTCGGTCTTGAGGTCATTGAGACATTCTGGCAAGGAACTCGGCCGGGTTGGCGATCGCGCCGCCGTAATTGCCGGAGTGGAGATCGGTCGCAGGCCCCTCCACCCTGATCTCGGCTGTGGCGATGCCGCGCAGACCGTAGCAGACCGATGGACAGTCGTCGGCGAAGAACGGCGAGTCGCTGATGACGGCCACGTCGGCAGCGAAGAGCTGGCGGTCGCTGTCGAGGAGTTTCTCGAGTCCTTCGCTTCCCTCCTCTTCTTCACCCTCGATTGCAAAGACGACGTTGACCGGGAGCGTGCCCGTGACCTCGAGGAGGGCCTCGACCGCGTCGATGTGCATCATCGCCTGGCCTTTGTCATCGGCGGTGCCCCGGCCGAAGACCTTGCCGTCACGGATCTCGGGTTCAAATGGAGGACTCATCCACTCGTCAAGGGGATCGGCGGGCATGACGTCGTAGTGTCCGTAAAAGAGGACCGTGGGAGGTCATCCGAGACGTGCTTCCGGGCCCAGACGACGGGGTTGTGATCATCGGCTCGGAGCTGCCGCACCTCGTCCATCCCGGCGCGCTCGAGGCGGCGCTCGAGCCAGTCGGCCGCCTCGGTGATGGCTTCGGGGTGGGGGAGACCGGGGCTGATGCTCGGGATCCTCACGAGCTCGATCATCTCGGCGAGGGCGGTCTCGCGGTTGGCGCGAAGCGTGTCGATGACCTGGTTCATGCGGTCCTCCGTATCGGGTGTGCGATGGCGGCAGTATAGGCGAGCCCGGGAACGGGGGAGAGTGAATCTACTGATCGGCCACGGTCCGAGAAACGGCCTCGGCCACGGCCACGGTCGCGGGTGTGGCTACGGCCACGGCGGCGGTCCTCAAGACCTCAGGACCTCACGAACCCTAGCCCCGCTTGACATCCCCCGGCCGCAACCCGCATCCTCCGGAGATGAAACTGCCGGAGGCCTCCATGTCAGCCAGCATCGTGTGCGCCGACTACTACCACGCCATGGTCAAGGACCGTCCGGGCGCCGCATACGAGCTTCTCTCGCAGCTCGCTGAGACGGGGGTCGGCCTGATGGCGTTCAACGCCATCCCCATGGGATCCGACCGCACCCAACTGGTGCTCTTCCCGCGATCGCCGAGCCGGTTGATCAAGGCGGCCGAGGAGGCGGGGATCGAGCTCACCGGTCCGCAGCACGCGCTCATCGTCCGCGGCGACGACAAGCTCGGCGCGCTGGCCGAGACCCACCGCAAGCTCTACGACGCCAACATCAACGTCTTCGCCTCGGGCGGCGTGGTCGCCGACTGCGGCCGTTTCGCCTATGTCCTCTATGTCAAAGAAGAGGATTTCGAGCACGCGGCGAGGGTGCTCGACGCGGGTTGACGGATTCTCGGGTAATCTAGGTCTCGCAACGACGGTGAGCGGCGAGGCGTCGTCTCGACGGAGGCCGGGAGAGGCGGGAGAGAGGTGCTCGTGCGACCGGCGGCTGCACGGTGCTCGCGGCCGATTCAGGACTGCTTCGGGCATTTCCCCAGGCGATGATCCTGGTGGGTTGAGCGTCACCGAGGAGACTCGCTCGTGAAACACGCCGTCGCCCTCTTTCTTCTGCTCATGGCGGTTTGGCTGCTGAACTCCGGCCACTACACCGTCCTGATCACGTCCTTCGGTGTCGCCAGCTGTCTGCTGGTGGTGTGGCTGTCGCGCCGGATGGGCATCGTCGACGAGGAGGGGGTGCCGATCCACCTCTTGCCCCGGTTGCCCATGTATCTTCCCTGGATCGCCAAGGAGGTCGTCAAGTCGAATCTGGATACGGCGCGGCGGATCCTCGGTCTCGGCCGGCCGGATGTCAGCCCGCGGCTCTTCGAAGCGCCGACGACCCAGCACAGCGATCTCGGCCGGGTGCTCTACGCCAACTCCATCACCCTGACGCCGGGGACGGTTTCGATCCGGGTGCACGGCACCAAGATCACCGTCCACGCCATCGCCGATGAGGTCGCCGACGATCTCCTCAAGGGCGAGATGGACCGCCGGGTGACCCGGCTCGAGGGAGAGACCGAGTGACCGGGGTCTTTGCCGCCGCCACCGCAGCCATCGTGGTCTGCATGGGTCTGACCCTGACCCGGTCGATCGCCGGGCCGACGGTCTTCGACCGGATCCTCGCGGTCAACAGCTTCGGCACCAAGACGGTGCTGCTCATCGCGCTCATCGGCTATCTCAGCGGCCGGCCGGATTTCCTCGATCTCGCCCTCGTCTACGCCCTGATGAACTTCATCGGCACCATCGCCGCGATGAAGTTCACCCGTTTCGGCGATCTCGCCGGGATGGAGGACGACGATTCGGAGGAGATCTACTGATGGCGAGCGCCCGTCGAGGTTCTGAGCTGGGTGCTGATCCTCTCCGGATCTGTCTTCGTCATCATCGGCGGCGTCGGGCTGCTGCGGCTGCCGGATTTCTACACCCGGATCCACGCCGCCGGGATCACCGACACCCTCGGGACTTGGTTGATCCTCACTCGGTCTGATGCTGCACGAGGGATTCACCCTGGGCGCCGCCAAGCTCGCCATGCTGCTCTTCTTCCTGCTCACCACCGGCCCGCTCGCGACCCACGCTCTGGCCAAGGCGGCATTCCTGCGCGGACTCGACCCGCTCCAGGGGCGAGAGCTCGTCGATCGGCACGAGGTGGACGACAGTGCTTGATCTCGTCCACCTGATTCTCTTCACGTTCCTGGCGGTGGTCGCGGTGGCCATCATCCGGCTCAAGGATCTCTTTGCGGCAGTCATGCTCATGGGGATCTTCAGCCTGCTCTCGGCCTCGCTCTTCACGGTGATGGATGCCGTCGACGTGGCCTTCACCGAGGCGGCGGTGGGCGCCGGAATCTCCACCATCCTCATGCTCGCGACCCTCGGCCTCACCGAGAGCGAGGAGCACCCGGAGCACAACCGGTTCCAGGTCATGCCGCTCATGGCCGTGGTTCTGACCGGCGCTGCGCTGGTCTACGCCACCTTCGACATGCCCCGCTATGGCGACCCCGATGCGCCGATCCACCAGCACGTGGCGCCGCACTACATCGAGCACACCGAGGACGAGATCGGCGTGCCCAACATGGTGACCGCGGTGCTGGCGTCCTACCGGGGCTACGACACCTGGGGCGAGACGACGGTGATCTTCACCGCCTGCGTCGGGGTCATGCTGCTGCTCGGTGGTCATGCCATCGTCGATCGTTTCCGGCGACGAAAGACGCCCGGAGCCGGAGGGACGACCGTGATCTCCCACCTCATCCCCCGAGTCCTGTCGAAGCTGCTGATCCCGCTGATCATGCTCTTCGCCCTCTATGTCCAGTTCCACGGCGATTATGGTCCCGGGGGCGGGTTCCAGGCGGGAGTCATCTTCGGCGCCGGGATCATCCTCTACACCCTGCTCTTCGGTCTCGACAAGGCCAAGGAGGTCTTCCGTCCGCGGGTCCTGGAGATCTTCATGGCGGCGGGAGTGCTGCTCTACGGCGGCGTCGGCATCGCGGCGATCTTCGCCGGCGGGAATTTCCTCGCCTATAGCGCGCTCGCCCATGACCCGACCCACGGACAGCACCTGGGCATCCTCCTGGTAGAGCTCGGCGTTGGGACGACCGTGGCTGCGGTGATGGCGACGATCTTCTTCCAGTTCGCCGGCAGGGGGCGCACCGATGATTGAGTCGGGCCTCTACAATTACTGGGTGGTCATCTTCCTCATGATGACCGGCCTCTACGTCGTCATCGCCCGCGGCAACCTGATCAAGAAGATCATCGGGCTCAACATATTCCAGGTCTCGGTGATCATGTTCTACGTCAGCATGGGGAAGGTGAGGGGCGGGACGGCGCCCATCGAGGCCGCGGGCTTCGAGGTCTACTCGAATCCTCTGCCCCACGTGCTCATGCTGACCGCCATCGTCGTCGGGGTCGCGACGACGGCCCTGGCGCTGGCCCTCGTGGTGCGGATCAAAGAGGCCTACGGCACCATCGAAGAGGATGAGATCCGACGGATCGAAGCCGATGAGGACGCCTCGTGATCGAAGGTTTCTGGACGCTCATCGGCGATGATCTGCCGGCGTTGCAGATCGCGGTGCCGTTGCTCGCGGCGACGCTGTGCATCCTGGTCCGCAGGCCCATGGCGGCGTGGTCGGTGGCCCTGGTGGTGGCCTGGAGCTCGTTCGCCAACGCGGGGGTTCTCCTGCACCGGGTGCTGACGACCGGGACCATCTCCTACGCCGAGGGCGGTTGGCCGGTGCCGTGGGGCATCGTCTCCGCATCGATCTGCTCAACGCGCTGGTGCTGGTGGTGGTTACCGGGATCTGCGCCATCGTGCTGCTTGCGGCGCCGCGCAGCATCGATGCCGAGATCCCACGCGACAAACAGTATCTGTTCTACGCGGCGTATCTTCTGTGCATGACCGGTCTCGCCGGGATGACCGTCACCGGCGACGCCTTCGAACAGCTTCGTCTTCCTCGAAATTTCGTCGTTGTCGTCGTACGCCCTCATTTCCCAGGCGAAGAACGCTCGAGCAGCGCAGTGGCCTCGGCCATCGAGTACCTCGTCATGGGCGCACCATCGGCGGGACCTTCATCCGACTCGGCTATCGGCATGCTCTACATGGTGACGGGCACCCTCTACATCGTCGATCTGGCAAACCAGCTGGCGCTGGTCGGCCCGAACCG
>CAVPHA010000024.1:0-27199 GCA_963704125.1 uncultured Acidobacteriota bacterium
TAGATGAACCGACGCGGACGCAGCCTGCTAAACTCGCCGAATCCGTCTTTGACGGCGTTTGCCGCCTCCTCAGGTGGGTCCGCATTTGCCGATGAACTGGATGGACGATCGAGAAAATGGAAATCAACCCGAGAAACGAAGCCCGGCAGGCGCTGAGCGATCTCCTTGATCGCATGGCCTTTCTCGCGCTCACCCTCGGCGTTGTGACCACGGCCATCGGACTCGTCCGCGTCACCTCCCGCGGTTGGCACGCGAACGTGATCACCGATCTCGTGTTCTTTCGTCGCGATCGTGATCGTCGTTCTGGTCAGGGCACACATCCCGGTCAGGCGCCGTGTTCTCGTTGCTCATCGGGCTGGTGGCGGCGATGTCGCTGGCCGGTTTCGTGACCTTGGGTCTCGCGACGTCGAGTTTTGTCGGGTTGGCCGCCTGTTGCTTGGCCATCGGTGTCGTCTTCGGCGAGCGGGCGGGTTTCTGGGTCCTCGGCGGATTCGTCGTCGCGGTCGGCGCCATCGGCGCCGCGGTGTGCCGTGGGCTCCTGACCGGTCTTCAGGTGACCGACCCCTTCCTCCTCGAACCCCAGACCTGGGTGTCTCAGCTCGCCGGTTTCGCCGGGTTCACTGCCGTGATCCTGGTGGTCAGCGGCGCCCTCCAGTCGCGTCTTTCCAACACGCTGCTGGCGGTATCGCGGCAGGCGGAGGAACTTCGGGAGAGTGAGGGACGGTATCGCCTGCTGGCCGACAACATGCGCGATGTCCTGTTTCTCCAGGACCTGGATTTCGGCATCGAGTATGTCGAGTCCATCGGCGGAACGGCTCTTCGGCTACACCGTGGACGAGTTCCTCGAGATCAACGTCCAGGACCTGTTCGCGACCGCGAGCCGCGAACGGGCGGGTCGAGTCGTTTCAGCACGCTCTCGCTCTGGCCGAAGGAGGAGACTTCGAGGTCCCACCGCTGGAGTTCGAGTACCTCCGCAAGGACGGGTCGACGTTCTGGGGCGAGGTGACCCCCACTTTCATTCGCGATCCCGATGGCCGGATCATCGGCATCCAGGGTCTCCTGCGGGACATCACCGTCCGCAAACAGATCGATGGCGAGCGGGCGGATCTCGAGCGCGAGCTCCGTCAGTCCGAGAAGCTCAAGGCCATCGGCCAGCTCGCCGGCGGGATCGCCCATGATTTCAACAACCAGCTCGTGCCGATCATGGCGCACGCCGATCTGCTCGCGCGGGGGCTGGTCGATGCCGAGTCCGTCGCGGCCCACGCCCGTAAGATCCTCGCCCCGGCCCGCAACGCCGCCGATCTCACCAGCAAGCTCCTGGCGTTCGCGCGCAAGGGAAGCTACGAACACCGACCCGTCGATATGCACGAGCTGATCAACGAGGTCGCCGAGATTCTCGACACGGCATCGACCGGCGGATCAGCGTCAAGCGGCATTTCGAGGCGGCTTCGGCGGTCGTCGAGGGTGACCGACGCAGCTCCAGAACGTCCTGCTCAACCTCGCGCTCAACGCCCGCGATGCCATGCCGGAGGGCGGGGAAATCGTCTTCAAGACCACGGATCGCTCGAGAACCGGACGAGCCGTCGCGGCGACGGGCTCGCTGCTGCTGATCACCGTCGAGGACACGGGTGAAGGGATGGATGAGAGCGTTCGGGAGCGGGTCTTCGAACCGTTCTTCACGACCAAGCCACCCGGAAAGGGAACGGGGATGGGGCTGGCGGCCGCCTACGGCACCGTGGCCAGTCACGACGGACGGATCGAAATCGCCAGCCAGATGGGTCGCGGAACCACGGTTTCCGTGGTCTTGCCACGCTCACCGATCCGACAGGATCAGGGTCGACACCATCGCCGAAAAGATCGCGCTCGGCGTCGGAAGGGTGCTGCGTGGTCGACGACGAGGACGGCGTTCGTTCGGCGTTCACGGATCTTCTCGAGAGCCTCGGTTGTTCGGTGGTCGCGTTCGGCCGGGCGCGGCGAGGCCACCAGTACTTCGAGGAGAACTGGCGCCGATGTCGATCTGGTGATCCTCGACCTCGTGTTGCCGGACATGAACGGTCGAGAGGCCCTCGCAGTCCTGCGCGAGATCAATCCGGAGGTACGGGTCCTGCTGGTTTCGGGATACACCGCCGATGACGAGCTTCGGCAACTCCTCCGCAGCGACGCCATCGAGTTTCTCGAGAAGCCGTTTCTGCTGGCCGATCTGGCGGAAAGCCTGACGCGGTTGACGGGATCGCGTTGACCATCCTCGAAATCCTGGCCATCGCCGTGGGTCTCGCCATGGATGCCTTTGCGGTCTCGCTGGCGGGCGGCGCCGGCGGCCGGCTGCATCAGCCTCGACCGGCGGTGCGGCTGGCGTTTCACCTCGGGCTCTTCCAGTTCATGATGCCGGTGATCGGGTGGTATCTGGGTTCGCGAGCCGTTCGGTTCGTCGGTGGTTTCGGCGGATGGATTGCCTTTGCTCTGCTCGCCTATATCGGAATTCGCATGGTCGTCTCCGGATTCCGAGCCGGACCGCTGGAGACGACGGGAGCGAGACCGATCCGTCGCGCGGGTGGACCCTGGTCGCCCTCAGCGTCGCGACCAGCATCGACGCCCTCGCCGTCGGTGTCAGCCTCGCCATGGTCGGGCGTGGGGATCTGGCAGCCGAGCGTCATCATCGGTGTGGTGACCGCGGCGATCTCGCTTGTCGGTATCGCCATCGGCGACCGGGTCGGGACGAGGTGGGGATCGCGGGTCGAGATCGCGGGTGGATTCCTGCTCGTCGTCATCGGCATCCGGATTCGTGATCGACCACCTCTGAAGGTGCCGAAACCAGCGGCCGGTCAACCGGTCCCCGATGAATCCCGCTCTGGTGTGATCACCCCGTCACGATCGGGCGACAAAAATCGTGTGCTTGGGTCCTTTGGCGCCGCGGCGAGCGGGGACCGTCTCGACCCGAGAAACGAAAGCCGGCCAGTTTGAGGGCCCGTTCGTATTCTTGATCGGGCGACGCGGACCAGACCCCGAGGATCCCACCCCGGCGGAGACTCCGTTTGATCGCGGCGAGGCCATCGGCGAGATAGAGCCGAGCGTTGCGCCGGTCGGTGAGGGCGGCCGGGCCGTTGTCGACATCGAGGAGGATTGCGTCGAAGTCATCGGGGTGCAGACGCCATGACCCTGCCGACGTCGTCGACGACCAGCGTCGACCCTGGCGTCGTCGAGGGGAGACCCGCCAGATCGGCCAGACGATCGCGATTCCAGCGGACGATCTCGGGCAGCAGTTCGGCGACGGTGACCCGGCTCGAAGAGGAGACCCGATCGAGCACGGCTCGCAGGGTGTAGCCCATCCCGAGCCCGCCGACCAGAACGCGCGGGTGGTCGCGTCGAGACCTCGGCCAGCACGAGATCGGCCATCGCCTCCTCGGACCCGTGCGCCCGGCTCGACATGAGCTCGAGCCCATTCACCCGGATGGTGAACACGCCGTCCCGCTCGTAGAGCACGAGCTCCTTGCCGTCGGGCGTCTTCGTGCGGTCAATCAGGAGTTGCGGCTTCATCAGCACCTGTCCGGAGCAATCATGTGGCGAATTTCCCTTCGCCTCTGCGATGAAAACCCGTCCTCGTTTGAAATTCTGCGCGGAAGAGGCCGTCAGGCCTCAGCCGCACAGAATTTCAGTGGATCTCGTCGACGCCGCCCTTGGCCCGGTTGATCTGCGCCATCATCGACGGCGACGACCAGTTGACCGCTCCCCGCGCCTGGTAGGCCATGAATCCAGCCGGGTCGAAGACCAGGGTTTCGGGAATCCGGCGCACCCCGCAGAGATCTCCGGTCTTGCTGTTCTCGTCGAGGTAGAGGAGCTCTTCCGGGATGCCTGCCGCGGTTGCGGTGGCCTTGACTCCGGCCCAGGACGGCGCCTGAGCGATGAAGAGGACGTCGACCATGGGATCGTCGGCGAGGCCGGCGGCGAATCTGGCGGCCGCGGTCTGCTCACTCAGATTCACGGCCTGTGGGTCGAACCAGTGGAGGACCAGCACCTTGTCGGGTCGGCCGACGAGGTTGCGGCGGTGGCCGTCGGCCGCTTCGACCCACAGGAATCCACCGGCGTCGAGCTTGGCGATCGCGTGATCGTGGTCGGCATGCCTGGGCGGGGTCAGGCTGAAAGAACATGTTGTAGGCGAGGATCGCTCCCGCAACGAGGAGAACCGCGCCCAGGATCGTACGGTTTCTGGTGGCAGCATTCATGGGCGCAGGATAGCATTTACAGCGAGCTGATATCCTCTCCGGCGTTCGGATGGAGGTCTGATGATGCGCCGAACTCTGCTTGCCCTCGTGATCGCCGCCGCTACCCTGACTGCAGAAGCCGCGGTGGTTCCCGACGATCTGTTCAACTCCATGTCCTTCCGTCTGGTCGGCCCCTACCGGGGCGGCCGCGTCACGGCGGTCACCGGTGTGCCCGGCGACATGACGACCTATTACATGGGGTCGACCGGCGGCGGGGTGTGGAAGACCACCAATGCCGGCATCGACTGGCGCAACGTCTCCGATGTGGTGCGCGAGTTCGATCCGGTCGAGGCGGCGCGGATCATGGGGCAGATCGACCCGGAGTTGGCCGAGCTGGGCATTGTCCGGCCGCCGGTTGAGGGCATGCCTCAGGGACCGCGGCGCGAGCGGCGTCCCGGCGACGCCTTCGGTTCGGCGGCCGTCGGCGCCGTCACCGTCGCGGCCTCCGATCCCAACATCGTCTGGGCCGGGACCGGCTCCGCCTGCCCGCGAGGCAACGTCTCACCGGGCGACGGCGTGTACAAATCCACCGATGCCGGCGACAGCTGGCGGCACATGGGGCTCGAGGAGGCCGGCCAGATCGGTCGGATCCTCGTCCACCCCAGCGATGCCGACATCGTGTACGTTGCGGTCCTCGGCAACATCTTCGCCCCCAACCCGGAACGAGGGGTCTACCGAACGACCGACGGTGGCCTCAGTTGGAGCAAGGTTCTCTTTGTTTCGGATGAAGCCGGTGCGGTCGATCTCACCATGGATGCGACCAACCCACGGGTGCTCTATGCGGCGATCTGGCAGGCGCGGCGCACCCCGTGGGACATGATCTCCGGCGGCCCCGACAGTGGTCTCTACAAGACCACCGACGGCGGCAACACCTGGGTGAAGCTCGCCAATGGCCTTCCCAACGGTGAGTTGGGACGCATCGCCGTCGCGGTTTCGCCGGCCTTCCCGAAAAGGGTCTGGGCATTGATCGAGCACGACGATGGCGGTCTCTTCCGCTCCGATGACGGCGGCGCCAAGTTCCGCTGGTCAACTCCAACCGCGAGCTGCGCCAGCGGGCCTGGTACTACACCCACATCGCGGCCGATCCGAAAGACGCCAACACCGTCTACGCCCTCAACGTGTTTATGTGGAAGTCCGACGACGGCGGCGCGACCTTCCGGCCGGTGCGTACGCCGCACGGCGACAACCACGCCATCTGGATCAATCCCACCGATCCGACCAATCTCATCGAAGGCAATGACGGCGGCGCGAACATCAGCTTCGATGGCGGTAGGTCGTGGTCGGCGCAGAGCAACCAACCGACCGCCGAACTCTACCGGGTCACGGTCGACGATCAGTGGCCCTACTGGCTCTACAGCGGTCAACAGGACAACTCGGCGGTGGCCATCCCCAGCCGCACCCCGGACGGGGTCATCGACCGTCAACACTGGTACCAGCCGGCGGGGTGTGAGACCGCCACCGTGGCGGTCGATCCTCGCGATCCCGACATCACTTACGGCGGCTGCTACGGTGGCTCGATCAACCGTTTTGATCGCAAGCTGGGTTTCCAGCAGGAGGTGATGGCGTGGCCCCAGATGGCGGTCGGGCAGCAGGCATCGGATCTCCGCTATCGGTTCCAGTGGAACGCCCCGATCAGGACTTCGCCGCACGACCCTGCGGCGCTTTATCACTGTTCGAATGTGGTTCACCGAACCATCGACGAAGGTTCGACCTGGGAGATCATCAGTCCCGATCTGACCCGCGACGACGAGAGCAAGCAGGGCTATGCGGGCCGGCCCATCACCCGCGACAACACCGGTGTCGAAGTCTTCGGCACCATCTTCGCGTTTGAAGAGTCGCCCCACCGGGCGGGCCTCCTTTGGGCCGGCAGCGACGACGGGCTGGTCCACCTGTCTCAGGACAACGGCGCGACCTGGGGCAACATCACTCCGGCGGGCATGCCCGAGTGGGGCACGGTCAACAGCATCGAGCTCTCGGCGCACGACGAGGGTCGCGCCTTCATCGCCGTCCACCGTTATCGCACCGGAGACGATCGGCCGTACATCTTCCGCACCAACGACTTCGGAGCGACATGGAGCCTGCTGACCGACGGGGCCAACGGCATTCCGGCCGATCACTTCGTCCGCGTCGTGCGTGAAGACCCTGTACGACGCGGGCTGCTCTTCGCCGGCACCGAGAGCGGCCTCTACGTCTCCCTCGACGACGGGTCGAGCTGGCAACCGTTCCAGCTCGATCTGCCGATTACGCCGGTGACCGATCTCGCCGTCAAGCGCGGCGATCTGGTCGTCGCGACCCAGGGACGGTCGTTCTGGATCCTCGATGATCTCAGCCCGCTGCGGCAGTTGACCTCGCAGGTTTTGGATGGCGATCTCCACCTCTTCACTCCCCGACCGACGGTGCGCTGGGCCGACGGGAGCGGTGGCGCCCGTGGCCCGAGCCGAGGTCCGGTCGGCAAGAACCCGCCATTCGGCGCCATGATCCACTACCTCCTGCCTGACGGTATCGATGATGAGGACGCGAACGAGGTCCGCCTCGAGATCCTCGACGGCGAAGGCGAGGTCCTGAGAAGCATGTCGAGCAAGGAAGAGGAGAAGCGGGCGCCGAACATCTGGCGCAAGCTCTTCGCCGAGTTCTTCGAGCCGGCCAAGCTCGATGCCCGGCCGGGCGCCAACCGCTGGGTCTGGAATCTCCGTCTTGCCGACGCCACCATCGTCGATGACGCGGTGCTCTGGGGATCGGCCGAGGGACCGATGGTGCCTCCGGGCGCCTATCAGGTGCGGATGACGGTGGGGGACTGGACCGAGACCGCGAGCTTCGAGGTCGTGCCCGACCCGCGGCTGGATCTCGATCCCGCGGCGGTGGCCGCCCGCTTCGAACTCGCTCGTCAGGTCTGGACCGAGCTCTCAAGATCGCACGAGCTCATCGAGCGCATCGGCACGGTTCGCGATCGGGTCGAGGGCTGGGCCGGTCGGGTCGACGACGAGGCGATCCAGACCGCGCGCCGAAGAGGTTTCCGAGGCCCTCGACACGATTGAATCGAAGCTCCGTCAGACCAAACTCGAGTCAAGCCAGGACATGCTCAATCTCCCGCCCAAGCTCGACAACCAGCTCGTGTATCTCGTGAGTGTCGTTGAGAATACGCCGGGGTTCCCAACACCGGCATCGGTGGAGCGCTTCGCCGAGTTGACGGCGGAGTTGAACGACATCGCGGCCGAGTTCGACGAGGTGTTGGAGGGCGGGGTGGCAGAGCTCGAGGCCATGCTCGAGGAGGCCGGGATTCCACGGATTGGGACGGAGTAATGTAATTTTGAATTTTTAATTTTTAATTGCATCGCACCCGGCTACCGATGGAAGCGGAGATCTGCTGCAGTGTCATTCATCATTCATAATTCGAATCAGTCGACGTTGACGCGCTCGATTGATCCCCGCAGCTTGATTGCGACGCGGAGCAGAAGGAACGCGGCCACGGAGACGAGCCCGGCGACGAGCCCCCACCACAGGCCCTGAGGGCCGAAGCCGAGGCGGAAGCCGAGCACCAGGCTGGTGGGTAGGCCGATGAGCCAGAAACCGAGGATGTTCGCCACCAGCGGCACGCGGGTATCGCCGGCGCCGCGGAGAACCCCGGCAGCGACGACCTGAAGACCATCGAAGACCTGGAAGAAACCGGCGATGGGGATCAGCGTCGCGGCGAGCACGACGACCTCCTCGACCGAGGTGTAGGCTCTGGCCAACAACACCGGTAGACCGATAAAGAGCATCGCGGTGAGCACCATGAACCCGGCGCCGAGGATGAGACCGGAGGATGCCGCCCGTCGGGCGCCGCCGCCATTGCCGGCGCCGATGGCATTGCCGACCCGAACGGCGGTGGCCTGGGATACGCCGAGTGGAACCATGAAGGTGAGCGAGGCGATGTTGATGGCCACCTGGTGGGCCGCCATGGTCACAGTCCCGAGCCCTCCCATGAGCAGCGCGATCACGGAGAAGGCGACGATTTCGAGCTGGAGGTTGAAGCCGATGGGGAGGCCCAATTTGACGGTTCGGATCAGTGGCCGCCAGCGGAACGACTCGCGGTCGAAACGCAGGAGCGGCCAGAGGTCTTTTCGATCGACGGTCAGGAGAATGACGAAGAGCAATGTCCGGGCGATGGTGGACGCCCAGGCCGAGCCGATGGGCCCGAGCTGAGGGATGGGGCCGGCGCCGAAGACCAGCGCCCAGTCGGCGACCAGGTTGAAGAGGTTGACCGCGATCACGGTGGCGACGATGGGTCTGAGGCGCCCCTTCGCCTGCATCGCCAGGCGGAGCACGACCCAGCCGTAGAAGGGCAGAAGTCCCGGAATCGAGATGTGCGAGTAGGCCGCGGCAAGGGGAACGGTTTCGGCCGGTTGGCCGAGGAGGGCCAGGACCGCGCCGATGGGCAGCAGAAACAGGGTGCTGGGGATCATCAGGGCGGCCGCCAGGATGAATCCTCGTTGCACCGACCGGCGGAACGCGTTGCGATCCCGTGCCCCGAGGGCCTGGTTGAGCAACGGGTCGATGCCGAGGAGAACACCGACCCCGAACGACGAGATCGTGATCACCGCCACGTGGCCGAGGGCGACCGAAGCGAGCGCCTGGGATGACAGGCGGCCGACAACCATGGTGTCGACCACACCGAAGAGCATCATCCCGACCTGGACCACCACCACCGGGACGGCCAAGCGGACCATCGCTTCGACATCGCTGCGGCGGGGTTTTTCGAACGGCAGGACCATCACATCTCCGGCGGGGGAGGATAACAGATGCAGCGAGCGCCGCCGGGGTGAACCGCCTGGGCGCGTCGTCGAGGCCGCATCGGATCTGAAGGTGGGCCCAGGCCCACCCTACGGACCCACGCGCTTTCGACCTCTTACGTAGGGTGGGCCTCGGCCCACCTTCAGAGTCCTCAAAGCTGCCAGGATGATCAAGCCGCCCCGGTCGCTGTCTCTTGTCTTGTATCCGTCCCTGCCGCTGTCGCTGTTTCGGCCGCTGATGGATCGTTCGTAGGGAGAGGGAGAGGGAGCGGACGCGGACACGGACTCGGACGCATACGCGGATGCTGCCGCTGTCCCGGCACCGGTCGCTGCCGCAGCCCCGGTCGCTGTTATCCTCCCCACATGCCGAGCAACATCGAAATCAAAGCACGACTCAGAGATCGCGCCGCGGTCGAAGCGTTGGTCCGCGCCGGCGCACATCACGGTCCCGAGTTGATCGTCCAGGAAGACGTCTTCTTCCACTGCGAGACCGGGCGGCTCAAACTGCGGAAGTTCTCCGACGACCGGGGGGAGCTCATTTTCTATCGCCGGCTCGATACTGAGGGCCCGACCGAGTCGGAGTTCTTCAAGACGCCCACGAGCGATCCCGAGGCCATGACCACCGTCATGGGGGCCGCATTGGGTGTGGTCGGAACCGTCCGCAAGCGGCGCACTCTCTATCTGATCGGACAGACCCGGATCCACCTCGACGAGGTTGAAGGCCTCGGCGACTGGCTCGAGCTCGAGGTCGTACTCGAGCCCGGACAATCAGCCGATGATGGGGCGCGGATTGCTCGAGGAACTGATGGCCACCCTCGGCATCGCGCCCGACGACCTCGAGGCTCGCGCCTATGTCGATCTACTCAATTCTAAATTCTAAATTCTTAATTCTTAATGACATCGCACATCGCACCTCCGACACTAGGTGAAGCCCTGCGATGGAAATTCATAATTCATAATTGAGAATTCATAATTAATGTCTACCTGAACCATCCCGGCTGCGCTCCCTCCTTCCTCGCATCACGGACGATCTTCGAGAGCTCGGCCTTGGCTCTCTTGATCTCGTCGTCGGCGGCCCGCAGTTTCACTTCCGCCTTGGCGATGCGATCGAGGGTTCGTGAGTCGAGCCGGCCTCGTCCGAGACGATCGATCTCGGTAACAACGGCGTCTCGCTTTTCCTCAGCGCGAGCGAGGACCTTGCTCTGGGCGAGGACCCTTTTTCGCCATCGTTCGCGTGTCTTTGGATCGACCTCGGGTTCGACGGTGAACTCGGTAAACTCAGCCACCGTCGAGCTGACGATTGTGACGACCGCGCCATCGGCGAGCTCGGCGAGATTGTCGTCGGTGATGATGATGGGAGTCGAGACGTCGGCCCCGGGGCCGCGAGTGAGAGATCGCGTGCTCGCCACAGAGGCGAGGGTACCCGGCTGCGGGGTCGGAGCGGCCGAGGGAGGTTCGACGGCCCGGGCAACCGGGTTCCAAAAAACCACCGAGACGGCCCAGAGAACGATGAGTTGACGTGGGGTTTCCATTCCGGAGTCCTTTCCGGCGTGGACGGGATGAGAGGATCATAGCGCCTTCCCGAGGGCGGCGCAAATCCGGAGGTCAGGGCGTGGGGGCATGGCCGGCGCAGCCGGGCGCCTGGGCTTGGGGACCCGATGAACGTGGGGAATATCCGTTTCAAGCCCCCAAGCCCTCACGCCCTCGGGCCCTCAGGTCTCAGTTCCTCACGCCACCAGCCAGAGCATCCCGAAGGTGTAGATGGTGCAGATGACGATGAGAATCGTCCATCCTGAGATGCGGATCTCGACACCGGACTTCCTGGCGAAGCCGTTGGCGTTCCACAGGATCGTTGCCGACAGGACGGCGGCGAAGACGACCCATGCAACCCGGATGAGGCTCATGCCGGTCACCGCCGGTCCCGGCCAGCGGGCCCACCACGTACCCGGTTGCGCAACGACGACGAGGGATTCGAAGAACGGAATGTGTCCCATCTGATAGGCCATGAGCGGGCCCCAGCCGAGCACCAGCAGGGCGCAGGCGGCGGCCGCCGCCAGCGCTGTGCTGCGGCCTCGGCTCTGAATCATGGGAGACAAGGCGGGTGAAACCAGCGCGGCCGCGAGGAGGCTGGACCAGCACGAGAGCGTCAACCAGCGAGGGTCGGCGAGAACTCCGCCCCTCTGAATCAGGATCAACACCGGCGAGAGGAAGAAGATCGTGAGGGCGAAAGGCACGATGTAGCTCTCGGCGCTCACCAGGTGCCAGGCCGAGCGCAGCCGGGGCCGGAAGTAGAGACCGGCGGAGCCGTGCGGGCAGCTTTGGAGGCAGGTGAGACAGGTCTTGCACCGGTGGGCTTCGCTGACCAGCTGGGGGTGGTGCCAGACCGGGCAGCCGGGCACCTCGGCGTTGCCTTTGTAGCAGTCGTGGGTCGTGCAGGTGGAGGCGCAGATGGACTGGCGGGCGGCGACCGTCAGCGGCGCCACCGGCGACAACGCGACCCCGAGCCGGCCGAGGGGGCAGAGGTGGCGGCACCAGACCTCGCGCTGCCACAGCACGCAGCACACGACGGCCGAACCGATGAGGGCGAGCAGGAGAATCCCGGTCGGAAACGGGTTCTCGGCCATGTCGAAGAACTCCTCGGACCACAGGATGAGAACGAAGCCGGCGGCGGAAAGCCAGGTTCCGGTTCGGAGAATCCACGCCGGGGGGGGGCGGTCGAGGGAGAACCAGCGTTGGACCGCGCGGCCGCCGCTCGAAAGGGGGCAGACGGTGCACCACACCGAGCCGACCAAAAGAAAGAGACCAAAGACGGCCGGTTCCCAGAACATCCACACGGCCGCGTTGGCCGATCCGGCCGCCACTGAATGGGCGGCCGCGAGACAGACGGCGGCGATCCCGATGAAGAACGCCGCCGCGCCGATCCGAACCACTCGCAGTCCTCCTCCCCGGACCAACCAGCGCACGAACCAGAAGCTGCTGATCTCGAAGCCGATGGGGCGTTCGCCGTCGAAGCCCGAAAAGATGTGCTCGGCGCGGATCTCGTCATCGGCGACCCGTGCCGCGAGTTCGATCACCGAGCGGAGCTCGGCGACGTTGCGATGGCGGTACTTGAGCGAGACCAGGGCCTTTTCGGCGGACGAGGTCAGCCGGAGAGGATGGTCACGGTCAATGGTGTGGAGAAAGGTCTTGGCCAGGGGCACGATGTCTCGTGGACGCTCGGCCAGGGTGGGGATCTCGATGGTCGTCCCGAACTGCTCCCGGAGCTCTATGTCGAGGCAGGCAAGACCGGGGCCGCAAACATTGCTGTCGACGGTAGCGACGATGCGGACATCGGGGAAGGGCCGGGTCTCGACTTCCCGTTCGGCCTCGAAGTGGTGCGCGAGTTCGCGTTGGGTGTCGGCGTTGAGAGCTTCGACCCCGCGCAAGACCAGGCTGCCTCCGTGCGCGAGATGGAGGGCGCCGAAGCGTTCTGCCGACAGCTCGGCATCGGATGCCTTGCCGGTCCCGAAGAGCAGGCGGTTGGCGTCGCGGACGGAGAGTTCACGGCAGTCAACCGCGATAAGGGGTGCGTTGCTCCGTCTCGACGCGGCGTGGATCATGCGGGCCGCGAGGAGCTTGCCGGTGCCGAATTCACCAGTGATCAAGACCGGCCTGCGGGAAGTCGCAGATTCTTCGATCTTCTTGCCCACCGCTCGCATCCGCGCCGAGTTGCCGATCATGGCATCGTCGGGCAGACCGCGTTGGTAGAGATTGGCCAGGGCGCGGGTCTGCTTGTAGAGGTTCATCGCCTGGCTCGTGCGCCGGTGGACGTTGTGCGCCATCCGGCTCAGGAGTGAGTGACGAAGCGGCGTGCACTCGGCAAGTGCGGTGGGCAGGTACTCCCCCGGATAACGAAGCACGGTCACCGGTGTCACCGCCACCACGTCGGCGCCGACGGGCGCCGATCGCAGGATCGCCAGCTCGCCGAACGTTTCGCGGGGCCCGAGCCGCAGGAGGCTCTGGTCGCCGTCGTCATCCGACCGCAGCAGGATATCGACCTCGCCCTTCAGGATCACCCAGAAAGCCGTGCCCGAGTCGCCCTGATGGAGGATGATCTCGCCATCGGCAAAGTCGAGCTGCTCTCCGATTCGACCCAGGTAGCCGAGGGCCTCGTCGTCGAGGAGGGTGGGGGCGGCGCCTTCGACGGTCACCCGTTGAGTCTACCGCAGCAACTCCGCGCCCCAGGGACCTCAGAGTTGCGGTCGGTCGAGGCCGAGCAAAGACCGCCGCGTGACTCTTCCAGCTTGGTTGGACATCGTTGAGGGGTCGCAACTCAGCGGGGTGATGAAGATCACCGGCGTGCCGGGTTTCACCGTCGGTTTGTGATCTGGGTGTGTTGCGGGGCTTCCCGTAGGCATCATGATGGATCCTGAGGTAATTAATGAACCACGTGTGGTCCGAGATGGCGGCGCTTGCGGTCCTTTTGATTCTGCCGGAACCGGTTGCCGCACAGACACCGTGCGAGGCGCTGCCGCCGGCGTCAGGACCCACGATCGAGAAGTACCCATCCGACGCGGGCAACCTGCGCGCAACCATTGCCGGTGCTACCTCCGGTACGACCATCCTCCTGCACGACGGGTTCTACGACATGAGCGGTGGCGATTCGACACACCGCCTCGTCTTCTCGGTCCCCGGTCTGACCCTGCGGTCGGCGAGCGGCGATCGCGAGGCGGTGACCCTCGACGGTGGCTATGTCACCGAAGAGCTGGTCAGCGTTCAGGCCTCGGACACCACAATCGCCGACCTCACCCTGATGCCGGCCTACAACCACCCTATCCACATCAGCGGACCGGAAACGCCCATCGACAATATCCTGGTCCACAACGTCCACGTCATCGACCCCGGCGAGCAGGCGGTGAAGGTCAATCCGGTCGGCGCCGGCACGGTCGACAACAGCACCCTCCAGTGCTCGCATCTCGAGCTCACCGTCGATGGGCGGCCGCACATCCGAAACAACTGCTACACCGGCGGGCTCGACGCCCACGCGGCGACGGGTTGGCTGGTTCGCCGCAACCGCATCGAGGGCTTCTGGTGCGCAACCGGTCTCTCGGAGCACGGGATCCACATGTGGCGTCAGTGCGTCGATACGATGGTTGAGGAAAACCTGATCATCGACTGCGCCCGCGGTATCGGTTTCGGCCTCGGCTCGGGCGCCGACGGCCACACGGGCGGGATCATCCGTAACAACTTTGTCGCCGCCGGCGATCCTGATCTTTTCGCCTCACCGGATGGTTTCGACACCGGGATCGGTCTGTGGGGCGCCGATGACGCCGAGGTCTACCACAACACGGTGGCCTCGACCCAGGCGCCGAGCGCCTCATCCATCGAGTGGCGATACATAACGACCTCGGTCACTTTGGCCAACAATTTGGTTACCAACCGGATCTGGGATCGCGGCGGCACGGGGCTGGTCACCAACAATCTCGAGTTTGCGCCGCTGGGCCTCTTTGCCGATATCGCATCGGGCGATCTCCACCTGGTCGATCCCGCCTCGGGTCCGGTGGGCGCCGGAGCGCCATTGGCGTCCGGTCTCTGCGACGACGATTTCGACCGTCAACCCCGTGACGGTGCTCCGGACATCGGGGCCGACGAGATCGGCCAGCCGCTCTTCAGCGACGGGTTCGAAACCGGCGCCACGTCGAGGTGGAGTTTGACGGTTCCCTGAGCACCGCCACGGCGCCAGTCGGCGCCCGCCCTTGGAACGACGGCGGCTGAAAAAAGATCTGTCACCCTGATCGGAGCAGCCTCCGAGGCTGCGGAGTCGAAGGGTCTCCCGAGGGTAGGAAGACAGCTGTTCCTTGATCCTCCTACCGAGCTTCGGGGGATTCTTCGACTCGCTTCGCTCGCTTCAAAAGACATAGATCCCACGAAGCCCGTCGCGATCGCTATCGCCATCGCTATCGGTTTTCGATGGGGGGGTACCGGCCACCACACCTACGCCGGTGCTTCGGCATTTACCTTGAGAAACAACCGGAACGATTGCGTCTCGCCGATTCCGAATTGCGATGGCGATAACGATGGCGACAGCTTAGGGTTCTCCAAATTTCAAACCGTGGGCAGGCGCCGCGTCGTGGCATGGCGGTGCTCAGAATGATACTGGATTTGTGGTTGCGGGCGATCCGACCGCAGGGTTGTCGGGCGGGCGTGGAATGCGCGCGGCCCTCGGCTTGCTCTCCGTGCGGGAGATGCCCATGTACTACGCCGCCGCCTGCCAGACCGCTTTCGATTGCCCAGCTACGCGGAAAGAGATCGCTGGCCGAACCCGGCGGATGTGCGAGATCATCGAGCACACCATCGTCGGCTACGAACCGTTCTTCGATGTTCGGCTCCTGGTCTTCCCCGAGTTCGCCCATGGACTGGTGGACCCTCTTCAACCGGGCGCGGGCGGCGGAGAACACGACCTACGTGGTCGCGGCCAACCAGGGAGCGGCCATGGCGCAGTACCCACCCTTTTCGTGGCCGGGCGGGAGCATGGTCGTCGACTACGACGGGCGGGTGCTGGCGCAGGCCGATCCGGGGGAGGGCGAAAAGGTGGTGGTGGCGCCCATCGACATTGCGGCACTGCGTGGCGAACGGCAGCGACGGAGGGGGCACGATATGCGCGCCCACCTGCGGACTGAGATCCACGATTACCTCAACCGACCTCATCTGCCGCCGGCCGATCGAACACCCATCACGAGGGACGATATCGAGCGGCGGATCATGCGAGGACGGGCCTCGATCGGCGACGGCGACTGATTCGTCGGCGCCCGGCAAAATGAGGCCGCGGTCCGAAAGACCGCGGCCTCAAAGGCCATTGTGCCCGCTCGAGGCGTGGAGGAGGGGCCTCGTCGTACTGAGGGATCCGGACGGCGGGAATCCACCTGAGCCCAGCCCTGCACCGATCAAGATCGGTCCTTGGGACTGGAGAGGGAATGGACGGATGCGCCTCGAACCTGGACAAACGCGACAGGCTGCCGGGTCGGGGCTTTTCGCGATTACGTCGCAGATTCGAAGTGAATTCCGAGAAAGACGTAGAATACGGAGGTGTCGGATGGTCAGTTTTCGCGCGCCCAGGAGACCCGGATGGGCCACTTCCGGGTGGTGGGGGAGCTCGGGCAGGGTGGAATGGGCTCGGTCTATATCGGGCTCGACGAAAACCTCGGTCGGCGGGTCGCCCTCAAGTTCATCCGGCAGGATCACCGCCTCGATCCGATCCGCAAGGCCCGTTTTCTCCGCGAGGCCAAGATCCTCTCCTCGCTCGACCACCCCAACGTCTGTCAGTTTCACGACTTTATCGAGGGCGAGCAACAGGACTGCCTGGTGCTCGAACTGGTTGAGGGTCGCAGTCTCCGGGAGGCCATGGACGAGGGGTTGGACGAGGTACTGAAAGCGAGGATTGCCGAGCAACTCCTCGATGTCCTGGTTGCGGTCCACGGCAAGGGTGTGATCCACCGCGACCTCAAACCCGAGAACATCATGCTCACCGCCGGCGGCGGCATCAAGGTGCTGGACTTCGGGCTGGCGCGGCCGGTCGAGGACCCGGATTCGCTGTCGGGACAGTATTCGGTTTTTCGGTCCGCCGGAGGCGGTTCCCTGGAGAGCCACGGCGAACTCGAACTTGCGATTGGTGGCTCGCCTGACTCGCCTCAGATGACCATGGTCGGCATGGTTTTGGGAACCGTCGGCTATATGAGTCCGGAGGTGGCGCGTGGCGAACCCGCCACCGCCGCCAGCGACCTCTATTCGGCAGGGTTGATTCTCCAGGAGATCTTCACCGGGCAACGGGCGATCCCCGATGACCTGCCCCCCGGAACGGCATCGCCGAGCCATGTGGGCCGAAGTCGAGCCGGTGGTGGGCTTGTCGGCCGATTTCACCGCGCTGATCCTCCGGCTCGAAAGTCTGGTGCCCGAGAACCGCCCGACGGCAATCGATGCCGCCGAGATGCTGCAGGTCATCCGCAATCGTCCCAGGCTGCGCCGGCAACGCTGGATGGTAACTGCGGTGTGGGCCGTTCTGCTTCTCTTCGGTGTCGGGATGACCGTGCAGTATTTGCGAGCGGAGAATGAAGCCCGGCGTGCCGAGGAGGAGGCGGCCACCGCCCGCGGCGTTTCGGACTTCCTCGTTGGGCTGTTCGAGCACGCGTCGCCGAGGGTCGCTCAGGGCGACGAGATTTCGGTCCGCGAACTTCTCAAGCGGGGGGCCGAGACCATCGACGAAGCCCTCGGGGAACAGGAAGCCGCGCGGGCCCGGATGATGCACACCCTCGGGACCGTCCACTACCAGCTCGGGCAGTTCGACGATGCGGCGCCCCTGCTCGAGGAGGCGCTGAGCCTGCGGCGCCAGGCCCTCGCCGCCGATGACGTCGAGCTCGTGTACTCGCTCCAGGGTTTGGGTCTCCTGCGGCGGGCGGAGGGTCGCTACGGCGAGGCGGAGGCGCTCTTTGACGAGGCAATAGCGGTCATCGCCGCCGGCGGCAGGGAGGGATCGCCGCTCGATGCGCGGCTGCTCATCGACCGGTCGGGAATCGACCAGGATCGGGGTCGTTGGAGCGACGCGGAGCCCAGGTTGAGGCGGGCGGTGGAGATCCTCGATTCCGCCCCTGACGGCATAGCTCTCGGTCTGACCGATGCCCTCTTCGATCTCGCCTTGCTGAACAGAAAGATGCTCCGGCTGGACCAGGCCGAGGGGTTCATGCTCCGCTGCCTCGAAATCGATGAACGGGAGTTCGGTGACTGGTCATTGTCGGTGGCCGGCGACCTCGGCGAACTCAGCGCGATTCTGGCGCTCGAGGATCGTCATGAGGAGTCGGAGGCCTTGGCGCGACGGTCGCTTCAGATTCGGCGTGAGATCCTCGGCGGCGGCCACCCGCATGTCGGACACTCGTTGACGACCCTCGGCGCCGCGCTCCGTCACATGGACCGCTTGGCCGAAGCGAAAGAGGCCTATGGCCAGGCACTCGAAATCTACCGGGGGGCCTACGGCGACAGCCACCCCTATGTCGGCAGCGCCCTCCACTCCCTGGGCGTCCTGGCGTACCTGCAGGGAGATTTCGAAACCGCAGCCGAGCTGTTGACGGAGTCTCTACCCATCAGCGAGGCGGGCCGAGGCTTGGACCACCCGGTGGTCGGAGAAACAAATTACTATCTCGCCATAGTGAGGCTGAAGCAGGATCGGTGCAGCGAAGCCGAGGCACTGTTCAGACGCGCGCTCACCGTGGGAGAGCTGGCCTACGGCTCAGACAGCCCGCGAATCCTCGAGACTCTCGATGGATACGCCACGTGCCTCAGAAAGCTGGGACGGGACGTCGAGGCCGACGAAGTCGAAGAGCGTGCGGCTGCCATCCGGACGGCGGACCCTGCCAGCCCGTGAGGCCCTGCATTCGCGCAGGGAATGCGCTGCGCCCGGGGCCGTCGGCTCGTTTCTGCGATCCGGCTCGACTCGGTGCCATGCGGTCAGTGCGGGCGGGCCAGGTTCAGGCAACGTTGCGGTTCTGCCGTATCTGCATCTCCGACGGCGACATCCCGTAGTAGGTCTTGAAACGACGGGAGAAGTGAAAGGGATCGTCGAATCCGACGCTCCGTGCCGCCTCCTGGACGCGAAACTCCTCCACGAGGAGCAGTCGTTTCGCCTCGCGCATCTTGACCGCCAAAATCAACTCCCTCGGGGTGCAGCCGAGCGATCCCGAGAGCCCGCGCTGGAGCGATCGCAGGGAGAGGTTGAGACCGTCGGCGAGGTCGGTGGGGGTGAGTGGCCGCTCCAACTCCTCGTAGGCGAAAATGGTTGCGCGCAGATCGATCCGATCGGGGCCCGGCAGACCCGGTCCGAGATCGTGGCGGAGGATCGAGATCGCGGTCGACAGGGGTCCCCGCGGGATGAACTCCTCGCTCGTGGTCGACGAATCTGCACTCGGCGCCGTCGCGACCCTTCTTTTGGATCTCCGCGGGTTGGCCGTCAGTCCAATCAGGATGCCTTCGAGATCCGCGAGCCGGGTTTCGAGTTCTGCCCGCCGTCGGCGGTGCTGCCGCTCGCGCAAAACCACCGCGACGGCGACGGCCGAAACGATAACCGCGAGGAGGATCAAGGACCCTACGAGCCAACCCGCCGTCAGCGTCGGGCCCGATCGGACTGCCTCATCCACCATCAGCTTGCCCGAAACAGTAGATGTCGTCATCATGCCTCATTCTGATCAATGGGGATTTCGGCGATGCCGAAATCAGACGGAAGCCTGGTTTGAGTTTAGCATTGAAGGTGAAGGCGCTGCTGCCGGCGACGTTCATCATGGGCGTGGCTGTCGCGCCATCCGACGGTATCGCCGGGTGGTGCCGCTGGCGCAATCGTCGGCACAACTGCTAGTATCGAATCATGAGCGATCAGAAGATCAAGGGCTCGATTCTCAAGTCCCGCCTCGAGTTCGTCCGCAACGAGTTCGGCGAAGACGGGCCTGAGCAGAATCATGGACAGCCTGCCGGAAGCGGACCAGAAGATCCTCGGACGACTCGTGGCAGTGGCCTGGGTCGATTTCGCGGTCGGCAAACGGCTCGACGACGCCATCGTCAAGGCGCTCGGCGGGGGCAGCACCCGCGTCTTCGAACGCCTCGGCGAGTCGTCGGCCGAGGTCAATCTGGCGACCCTGCACAACGCGTTCCTCGCGCCCGGGCGACCCGCAGGCGTTCCTCGCCAAGGCGCCGCAGATCTACCGGCTCTACTACGACGTCGGTTGGCGTGAGTACGAGGCGACGGGCGAGCGCGAAGGGGTGCTGACCACCCACGATGCGGAGACCTTTTCGAAGCCCGACTGTCTGACGGTGGTCGGCTGGTACCGCAAGGCCCTCGAAATGTGCGGCGCCAAGAATGTTCGGATCATCGAAGAGGAGTGCCGCGCCAGCGGGGGTCATGTCTGCAAGTACCGGGTCAGTTGGTCCTGAGGTCTTGAAGTCCTGAGTGCCGTAACAGATCAGGGCACGCGGAAAAATACGCCCCCTCGGGGTGCCGGGTTTGACATTGTGCCGGACCGACCACCCGGCACCGTTTCACGCTCCGCATAATGTCATACCGGGCTCCCCCGGGATGGGCGCTTCATCCTGGCTGTCCCGGTTACGAAGCAGGCCGCCGGCGCTCTAGCAGCGTGGTCGCAGCCCTCGAATCCCCTACGTACGCGACCGCGCTGATCGGGCGACGCTGGGTCGCTGGGACGCCGTGGCGTTCCAGCGGCCCAGAAGGCCGGTGACGCGGTTGCCAAGATCTGCCGCCTCCGTCATCGCCGGGTAGACGCCGCCTCCCTGGGCCTGATATAAATGTGTCGAAATCTCATTGCAGACAACAAGGAGGCCCGAATGATCCCGATCGCATCCCTTTGGCTGCCGATTCTCCTCGATGCATTCATCTGCGGCTGTGTCACCGCCGGCTTTTTCGGGTGGCTTTGGCCGTAGGTGGTTTTTGCCCGTTTCGGGTGCGCTCGATCACGGATCTGGGCCAACAAAGTCGCGGGAAATGGCGTACACTTGGCGAGGAAAATGATGATCGCAACGGCAGACTTCCGCCACAGACGCGTCGGGCTGGACGCCCTGGTGGATCAGATGGCGAACCCCGGGTTTACGATGCGGTACCGGCGCGTCCCGCTGATGCGAGAGCGCGGCGGTCATGTCAGTCCATCTTTGCTCGCCATGCAGCCGCTTAGGTCCCGCTATGTCCGCACCTGGCGACGCCACACCTGCCACTGCTCGGAGTGTGCCGCTGTCTTCCGCTATCTTGGGTTCCCGATTCGTTGATGGCGGCGGGGTTGGTACGCCTGTTCACCGCGTCTCCACGGCGAACACAGACCGAGGAACCCGGTTTTTAGAAAAAGTCGAAACAAACGAGAAGCGGGTTCTGTTTACGTTTTTTTGTAGTATCGTTGATCGCAACCGATGAACTGCTAACAACGCCCGGCGCGGCCGGGGATGACAATGGAGGTACCATGTCGCGGGGTTTCCAACGAGCGTGTTTGACTGTGTTGATTGTGGTTGCCGTGGGTGCGGCCTTTGCCGAGGAACCCGCGGACGCGATCTATCGCGGCTGGTCCAGGGCGGTGCAGTTCGATGTGTCGCCGCAGTTGAGGTCGATCCCCCCGGGGCCCATCGTTCCGCCACCCGCAAATCTCATCGATCCCGATTCCGGGGTGATTTTCCCCATCGGACCTCTGGTTGCCGACCCGGTGGTGCAGACCGAAGTTGGGGGAACCGACATCCCGTCACCCGCCATCAGCTTTGACGCCACGCCGAACGTCCTGGGCTATTCCCCGCCCGATCCGGTCGGCGAGGTCGGCCCCAATCACTATGTCGCCATGACCAACGTCCACTATTCCATCTACAGCAAGAGTGGAGTATTGCTCTATGGACCCGCGGGCAACAACACCCTGTGGACCGGCTTTGGCGGCGCCTGCCAGACCTCCAACGACGGTGACCCCATTGTGCTCTACGATCAGTTCGCCGACCGGTGGATCCTGACCCAGTTCACCGCGTCGCCGCCCTACTACAACTGCGTCGCCATCTCGACCTCGCCCGATCCGCTCGGAACCTACTATCGATATGCTTTTTCGACGGGCGCCTATTTCCCCGACTACCCCAAGTACGGGGTCTGGGGTGACGCCTACTACATCAGCACCCGTGAGTTCAGCTCGACCTTTGTCGGCGTCGGCGCTTACGCCGTCAACCGCCAGGAGATGATCGCCGGCAACCCGAGCCCAATGATGATCTCGTTCCTGGCGCCGCCCACCGGCACCGGTTCGGGTCAGAACGTCGGCGATGGTCTGCTGCCGTCCGATCTCGATGGTTGGACCCCGCCGCCGGCGGGGAGCCCGAACTTTTACGTCGGAACCCAGGATGACAACCGCGGGGCGACGCAGGACGCCATCAATCTGTGGAGGTTCCACGCCGATTTCGTCACCCCGGCCAGCTCGACCTTCACCCTCGTCCACACGATTCCCACCGCAGCTTTCAACTCGGCCTTCCCGTGCTCGCCCGGCTCGCGCAACTGCATCCCGCAGCCGAACACAACGAACAAAGTCGACATCCTCTCCTACCGGCGGCGGCCCATGAACCGGCTCGCCTACCGGAACTTCGGTACCCACGAGTCGCTGGTGACCAACCAGTCGGTCGATGCCGGCTCCGGAGTGGCCGGACTTCGGTGGTATGAGATCCGCGACCCCAACGGGGCCGCGCCGTTCATCCACCAGCAGGGCACCTACGCCCCCGGCACAGTCGACGGCATCCACCGCTGGATGGGCAGCATCGCCATGGACAACGGCGGCAACATGGCCCTCGGTTACAGCGCCTCTGATGGGACCAGCACATACCCGAGTTCGTGGTACACGGGGCGGTTGGTTACCGACTCGCTCGGCGAGATGTCTCAGGGTGAAGGGTCATTCATCAACGGCACGGGCTCGCAGACCGTGAGCGACCGCTGGGGCGACTACACCGACATGACCGTCGATCCGATGGACGACTGCACCTTCTGGTATGTCAATCAGTACATTCCCGTCACCAGCGGCGCGGGTTGGAAACTCCGCGTCGGCGCCTTCAGGTTCCCCCAGTGCGTGCCGACCTCCGGGTTGGTTCTCTTCGTAGACGGCTTCGAGGACGGCACCACCAACGCCTGGGCGCAGACGAATCCCTGATCGGCGGTTCGCCATCCCAATCGACCAACCGGGCCCTTCGGGGCCCGGTTTATAGAGTTCAACCTGATCTACATCAAGGACGAAGTCGCGACTGAGGCTCATATTCGCTCGTAGGAGGAACCATGAGCGAACTACTCGACAACTCGCGTCACCGGATCGAGACCCTCAAGGGGATCATCAGGCAGCTCCACGACGGGGCCGACCCCGATCAAGTCAAAGATGAGTTCGGCGCGCTCCTCGCCGAGGTCGGCGTCACCGAGATCGCCGCCATGGAGAACTCGCTTATGGCCGAGGGGATGGAGCAGGCCGAGATCCAGCGGATGTGCGATGTCCACGCCGCGGTCCTCGGCGGCGGCCGCTCGTGCGCGCCGGTCGACGTCCCGACGGGCCACCCGGTCCAGACCTTCCAGCTCGAAAACGCGAAGATCCGCGAGCTGACGGGGACCTATCGCGCGGCCGTCAACGCCATCGGATCCTCGACTGATGACCTCGACCTGGTGCTCGCGGCTTGGCGCCAGGCCCACGACGAACTCACCGGCATCGAGGTCCACTATCTGCGCAAGGAGTACCTCGTCTTCCCGTTCCTCGAGAAGGCCGGGATCGCCGGCCCGCCCAAGGTCATGTGGGGTGTCCATGATGAAATCAGGGGCAAGATCGCCGCTGCGACCGATCTCCTGGACAACGCGGGCGAGCTCGACGCCGAGCAGCTCGGTCTCGTGGTCGAGACCGTACTCGAGCCCATGCTCGAACAGATCGAGAGCATGACTTCGAAGGAGGACCGTATCCTCTGGCCCATGTGCCTCGAACACCTCGCGGTGCGCGACTGGGAAAGTGTGCGCGGCCAGTGGGACGAGTTCGGCAAGGGTTTGGTGGAACCCGCCGGGATCTGGCTGCCGGTGCTGCCGCAGCTGCCGGAGCAGCCGGTCGAGCTGCCCTCGGACGGCGCCATCACCCTGCCGTCGGGTCACCTCAGCGTGCGCCAGCTGACGGCGCTGCTCAACACTCTTCCCATGGACATCACCTATGTCGACGCCGATGACCGGGTGGCGTACTTCTCGGAGGGAACCGACCGGGTCTTCGCCCGCAACCGGGCGATCATCGGCCGCAAGGTGGAGGACTGCCACCCGCCGAAGAGCGTCCACATCGTCGAGCGGGTGGTTTCGGATCTGAAGTCGGGCAAACGCGACGTTGCCGAGTTCTGGATCCAGATGGGGCCGCGTTTCGTTCACATCCGCTACTTCGCCATGCGCGACGAGGACGGCGAGTTCCTCGGTACCCTCGAGGTGACCCAGGACATCGCCCCGCTGCGCGCCCTCGAGGGCGAGCGCCGCCTGCTCGCCGAGGCGCCCGGTGAAGGAGCCGGAGTATGAACATCAGCCCAGAGAGCAAGGTCGGCGATCTCCTCGACGCCTTTCCCGAGGCCGAGGCGGCGCTCATCGCCATCGCACCCAAGTTCAAGGCCTTGAAGAACCCGGTGCTGCGCCGCACGGTGGCCAAGATTGCCACCCTCGAGCAGGCGGCGCGGGTCGCCGACATGCCGGTCAACGAGCTCGTCAGGAGTCTCCGCGCGGCGCTGGGGCAGGATGGCGGCGCTCTCGAAGACGACGGTGCCGGACCGACCGAAGGCGGCGAGGCTCCGGAGTGGATTGCCGATCGAGCGAAGCGTGAGTTCGACGCCGACGCCATGCTCGCCCGGGGCGAGACCCCGGTAGGTCAGGTGAGCGCAACGCTCGCCGGGATGGCGGTCGGGGAAGTGCTCCTCGTGCGCTCGACCTTCCAGGTCGCGCCGCTCATCGACTCCATGAGGGCCAAGGGCCACGAGGTCTTCACCCGCAAAGTGGGCGATGAGGCGTGGGAGGCGTGGGTGCGGCGAGGGGAGTGAGACCGAATCCGTATCCGGGACCGAGGCCGTCACCGCGACCGTATCCGAGTCCGAGACCGAATCCGTGGCCGAAACCGCCCCGGATCCGAGGAATCGAAGCCCCCCTCGGGCGTGCCGTCCTTGACGTTTTTCGCTCAGCCACCTTCCGGCGACCAACCGCGCTCCGAAAAACGTCAAGGGGGGCTCCCCCGGGATGCTCGATGAAGTCTGTTCTCCCGGTTTCGTGGTAGGCCGCCGGCGCGCCATCGGCGTGGTCGCAGCCCTCCAATAACCCACGAACGACCACGCCGATGGTGCGACGCTGGGACGCTGGGACGCCAAAGCGTCACAGCGCCCCAGAAGGCCGGTGCTGAGGACAGCATCCGAGACAGCGTCAGGAATCGGCGACAGCGGCAGGGTCAGGGGCAGCGATAAGTAGGGTGGGCCTGGGCCCACCTTCAGAGCCGCTGTCGCTGTTCGCTGCCACTGACCCTGTCGCTTTTGCGGTCGCTGGCACCGAAAACCTCGTCGGCCCCGCCCATGCCCCCGAACCCGCGTATGATGTCCCCATCGATCATCGCGGGCGAAATGGAGATGACCATGGAAACCGAACCCGCAGCCGTCTCGCTCACCCCGGAGGAGATCTTCCGGATCGAGCGGCCCGACGCATCGCTCATGAGCTACTACGTGCTCGCTTCGCTGATGGCGGGGCCGTTCTTCCCCTTCGTGCTGGTGCCGCTCTACTTTCGCTACCACACCATGCACTACCGATTCTCGGACGAGGGCGTGTCCATGCGCTGGGGAATTCTCTTCCGCAAGGAGATCAACCTCACCTTTGCCCGGATCCAGGACATCCATTTGACGAGCAACTTCGTCGAACGTTGGTTGGGTCTGGCGCGGATCCAGATCCAGACCGCGAGCGGCAGCGCCAAGGCCGAGATGGTGATCGAGGGGATCCTCGAGTATCGCGCGCTGCGCGACTTTCTCTACTCGCGGATGCGCGGCGCCAAGGGGCAGCCCGCGTCGATCGCGGTCGCCGCGGGAGGTGCGCCCACCGCGACCGCGCCATCGTCCGAGGTGGCGACAGTCCTGCGCGAAGCGGTGGCCGAGCTCCGTGCGATCCGGACGGTTCTCGAGCGACGATCATCGGGCGGCGGGGGAGAAAGCCATGGCTGAGGCCGCGCTCACCCGGCTCATCACCCGCTGCCTCAAGGTGCCGCCCGAACCCGAGCCGCCGCTGGGCAGCCCGGGCTCGGAGAGGGTCTTCAACGCGGCGCCGGGCTACTACCACTATCGTCTGGTCCTCTGGGGCCTCAAACAGCTCGGAACCGTGATCGGTCTCGTCATCGGTCTCGCCTTTGTTTCCGGAGGGGTCGAGTTCGCGGCATTCCCGTTCAGCAGCGAGCTGGCGACCTTTCTCGAAATCGTCGCGGTGGGGTTCTTTCTCGTCCAACTCCCGCTGTCGTTCCTGATCGTCCGGCTTGACTACCGCTACCGCTGGTACATGACCACCGACACCAGTCTGCGGATCCGCGAGGGCATCACCACGGTTCGCGAACGTACCATGACATTCGCCAACATCCAGAACCTCTCGCTCAAACAGGGGCCGATCCAGAGGATCTTCGGGATCTCGGATCTTCAGGTCCGCACCGCCGGCGGCGGTGGGGCCGAGAGTTCGGACGAGTCCCAAGAAGGGCTCTCCGAGGCCGACAACATGCACCTCGGGTACTTCCGCGGGGTCGACAACGCCGAGGAGATCCGCGATCTGATCCTCGACAAGATGCGCGGCATGCGCGACTCGGGTCTCGGCGACCCCGACGAACCGGTAGCCGCCCCAGCGACGGCCGCCGATTCTGGAGAGTTGCTGGTGGCAGCTCGGGAATTGCTCACCGAGGCTCGGGCGCTGCGCGGGGTCGTGGTGGGTTGAGGGCTTCGCCGCGGGAGCGGGTCGGATCCTGTTTACTGCCGCTGTCTCTGCCCCCGTCGCTGCCACTGTTTGCTGCGCTGCGCGACGTCGACCTGGTGGAGGAGAGGGCTAATTGTGGTGCGGGCGTCCCGCCCGCAAGGAGCCGATCCAAGTGAGCCCGCTTCTCCGGCCTTCTGATCCGCCTTCGGCGGTCCAGCGTCGTACCATCGGCGCGGTCGCTCGTGGGTGAATTGGAAGGGCTGCGACCACGCCGATGGTACGCCGGCGGCCTGCCTCGTTGCCGGGAGAACCAGGCAGCGGCGCTCCTCCCGGGGGAGCCCGGCAGCGCCATTGTGCGGAACGTGTCGCGTTGCCGGTTGGGTGATCCCGCACAATGGTGTGCCCCGAGGATCGCCCTTTTCCCTCCGACCCGGGGCGGCAATAGGGCGCCTTTTGTAGCGCCCACTTCCAAGTGGGCGTCGGTGTCGCTGACGGTGGCCATGACGCCGACTTGAAAGTCGGCGCTACAACGAGCCGGTGACCCTGAAGCGATAAGTCAGCTCGAGGGGTGGAGCAGGCGCCAGGTCATGGCCCGGACGTCGTCGAAGAGATTGAGCGCGGCTTCGGTTTGTTTCGCGCTGAGAGCGCCGATGTCAAGGGTCGCCGCTGCGGCGACTTGTCTTGCCCTTGACATCGGCCATCGCAGCGGCTACCCGTGCTTTGAAGAA